>NZ_JBEHZE010000001.1:0-1387512 GCF_041058985.1 Hyphococcus lacteus
AATCCGGAAGCTGATGAAAGACGATATCCGGCGCGATACAGAGATTGTCGAGAGAATCAGTCGGGTGATTACGGATTAAAGGTCAATGTGCATACAGAGAAAATGTCTTCTATGCACGACACAAATACATACCCCAAGGCAGATTCCCGATTTGAATAGCGTTCGCAACCGGCAGGTTTTTAGTCGTCACGAGGCCATAAAAATCTGTGAAGTGCGTTCTGGCTTACACGGTTAGCCTTTTCTGCGATATGGGCTTCGCGCATTAAGTCGAAACCATGAATCGCCCCAGGCCAAACATGCATCTCCACAGGAACACCTGCATGCATCAAACGCCTCCCATACTCTAAATTTTCTTCCACAAATAGGTCTAACGCCCCAACAGAAAGAAAGGTTGGCGGTAATCCCTCTAGATTGGTAGCCCTTGCAGGCGCAGCGTAACACGAAATATTGGCCTGCCCTGGCTCAGTACCCAGCAACGCTTTCCATGCGAAGTAATTGTTCGGCTTGTGCCAAAGAAATTCGCCTACAAAGGGATTCAAATCATCTCGCAAACATGTTCTATCATCAAGCGCTGGATATATTAGGTGTTGAAAAGAAAGATTGAAAGCGGTTTGATCACGGATCATTAAGGCTAACGCAGCCGCAAGACCACCGCCGGCACTTTCGCCTAGAAGACCGATGCGAGATTTATCAACACCAATTTCATTCGCATTATTAAAAACCCAACAAAGCCCCGAAAAACAGTCTTCGATCGCGCCGGGAAAAATTGTTTCAGGCGCTAACCTATATTCAACTGAAATCAAAATGCAGTTTAGCGTTTCCACTAATTTTCGGTGCAAAGTTTCTAGTTGGGCTGCTGATCCAGCGACAAAACCACCGCCATGAATGTGAAAAATAGTCGGCAGTGACTGACCTGCATTCACAGGAGAATACACATACAATTCGATGGGCGGCTTATCTTTTTTTTCTTGTACAAATTTTTTATGAAGAACTACTGTACCGCTATCTACATCCGCATAAGGAAGACGCCGCGACCTTCTTTCGGCTAGGTTTTCTTTAGTAATAGTTACGGTTGGAAAAATATCCAGCAGCGGCAATAGCTGCGGGTCAATAAGGTGACGACTACGAGATTTTCGAGAGGACATCTTCTTTATCTTATGTTCATAACTCTAACGAACGGATAGCCAGGCTAATTGAGAACATTAGTTCCATAATTACCTCATCTAGAAGCTTCTCGAGATATCAACTGAATAAATTTTCAGTTGATCTTTCATTGCTATAATACAACATGTATACATATATAATTCAAACAACTCAACCCGCGAAGCTATATGCGTGCGAATTCAGCATCAATACTAATTTGGCATTCGGCTTTGTAAGTAACACTGGAGCATCTACTCTTGTTTCCCTCGATACCCACGGACGACACTCATGCCTCAACAGAGACTATAGCGCGCGATGCAATCTCAATTCTCAGAAGGCTGGTCGGGTTTGACACCACATCCTCTGAATCTAATTTGTCTTTGATCGCATATGTTGAGGAATACCTTTCGCACTATGAAGTTGCCGTAAAACGAATAGCCAGTAGCGACGGCACCAAGGCCAATTTGCTAGCAACAATAGGTCCCAGAAATGCAGGTGGGATCATTTTGTCTGGCCATACAGATGTTGTCCCAGTGATCGGTCAAACGTGGAGTTCTAATCCATTCGAACTAACCGAACGAGATGGCAAACTTTTTGGTCGCGGCACGAGTGACATGAAAAGTTTTCTTGCCTTATCACTTGCATGCATACCTCAATTAAAGAAACATACCCTCTCCCGACCAATAACGCTTGCATTTTCCTATGACGAAGAAATCGGCTGTTTTGGTGCACCAGATTTAATTCGGGCATTGGTGGATGACGGGCTTGGAAACTCAACGGTCATTGTCGGTGAACCGACGAATATGACAATCGTGAATAGCCATAAAGGAATGGCAATATTTGAAGTTGTTGTAATCGGAATAGAGGCCCATTCTAGCCTAGCGCACGAAGGTATTTCAGCAAATATGGCAGCAATCGAAATCCTCAGCGTTTTGTCGAAAATTGCGCGCGATGAACGTAGCAATCATAATGACACCCGTTTTAATCCGCCGTGGTCAACATTAACGGTGGGCACGATTTCTGGCGGAACCGCATCGAATATTTTAGCCCGCGAATGCCGGTTTACTTTTGATTTACGCCGCCTTCCTCACCGGGACATTAACGTAGTGCTCAAGCCATTCTGGGAAACCATTGATAACGTTCGAAATAGGCTAAAATCCATAAATGAGCAGGCCGATGTCATTGTAAAGGAAATTGCTTCCATTCCGCCACTGCGACAAGAACCCGAAGGGGGTGCCGAGTCATTAGCAACGATGATAAGCGGTGCTAACAGCTATGGCCTTGCCGTATCATATGGCGCCGAGGCAGGACAATTTCAGAACGCGGGTCTATCTACGGTCATTTGCGGGCCCGGCTCAATATCGCAAGCGCACAAGCCAGACGAATTCATCGAAATTAATCAGATTGAGGAAGGGGCCCGATTCATGGCACGTATGATTGAATATGTGGTCAAACATTGAAAGCGGTCATGGCGAAACAAGCTAGAAAACGAGTAAAACAAGCCCCTAAACCTAAAAAAATCGAGGATGGGGTAAGGCAATCAAGTGGACAAAAAGTCTATATGATTTTGCGTGAGCGTATTCTGAGTTTGGAATTATCGCCAAGTGCAGAGTTAGATGAAGTACAACTCAGCCAACATTTTGGCGTCTCCAGAACGCCCGTTCGAGAAGCCTTGATCCGTCTCGCGGCAGATGGTCTTGTAGTCCTTGCGCAAAATCGTGGTGCACGAGTCGCACCAATTGACCTTGATCAAGTACCGCAAATTCTCGAAGCGCTTGAGCTATTCCAACGAATCACAACGCGTTGGGCCGCGCTGAGACATCGCCCCGAACACCTTATCGCCTTAGAAAGTGCCAACCAGGAATTCGCAGACGCTTGCGCCACAGAAGACCCCCGCGCAATCGTTGAAGCTAATTGGAAGTTCCATGACGCAATAAACCAGGCATGCGGAAATCGTTATTTTGCGGATGATTGCTCAAAAATGTTGCGTAGTGTGATGCGTTTATCATTGCTCGCGTTTCTCCAAGAAGATGCAAAGTTAGCGAGCTACGATGAACTCGCAGGACAGCATGACGATATGATTGAGGCCATTCGAGAAAAAAATGTCGATCTGTCTGAGCAGCTAATTTATCAACACTCCGATGAGTTTCGCCAACGAATTCAAACCTATGTCTCTGGCGTGTCTACCAAAGACATTTCCCTCGCGCCACGCTAATCTTCCATGTCCTTACGAATTGTCTGCCCTGCACTATAAAACAATCCAGCCGCTACGGAAGTCAGTAACATGATAATCAAGAGGGCATAGCGCAGCCCTTCTTGTCCATACGTTTTGCTAAACATATCGCTAAGCGCTCCGGTCACAACCGGCCCCAAACCAAACCCAATCAAATTACCGAAAAACAACACCAACGCGATCGAAGTCGCACGTCTTTTTGTTCCGCAAACAGCATGAACCGCAGAAAAGGCCGCAGGCAAAGACGCGTACAACAGCAGCCCACCAAAAAAACTGACGATTAAAAAGACAAAAAGATCATTGACCAGAAACATGAGTGCGTTGGGTAAAGTGGCCAAAGCAAATCCTGCCGCAGGAAACCACGCAACCCACCGAGCATCGCGTTTTGAAAGAACATCACATATCGATCCCCCTGCAAGACTTCCAATTAAAACAGCGATCCCAGATGTAATTCCAAAATAAAACCCTGATTGTTCAATTGGACTACCAATAACCCGAACAAGATATGACGGAACAAACAAAAGCGACCCATAAGCTGCAAAGGCATAGACCGTATGGGCGACTAAGAGTTTAATGTATGCTGGTTTCGCCATTAAACACCGAATAGAGATTCTAAACGATTCTGACTTTTGTGCGATATTTTGATTTCCACCCGCTTTGCGGGGTTCTTTCAAAATTAAAAACACCGCCGCCGCAATTAGCAAACCGGGCAAGCCAAAAGCGATAAGCGTCCCCCGCCAACCATAAGCAACAACAATTTGTGATCCGACGGAGAGCCCAATCAAATATCCCGCCGTCCCTGAAGTCGTAAAGATACCAATAGCGCGCGCCCGGCTGGCCCGAGGAAAATAATCGACAATCAAGGATTGGGCTGGCGGCGTTCCCCCCGCCTCCCCGATACTCACACCGATTCGGGCAAGCAGAAGGTGCCAATACCCCGCCGCCGCTGCGCAGAGCATCGTCATGCCGCTCCATATGGTAATTGATATACTGATCAACAAAGGCCGATCCCCATGATCCGCCAATCGTGCAATCGGAATGCCCAGAATTGAATAGAATATCGCAAAAGATAGTCCGCTAAGCAAACCAAGCTGAGTGTCAGTGACATCAAATTCCTGCTTAATTGGTTCTAGGAGAATGGAAATAACCACTCTATCCATTGAACTCGATGTTCCCACGAGAAATAAGATGAAGAGGAATGTCCATCGCTGCGTTGACGAATAAAAACGCCACCGTTCGCTTGCGGGGACAGGTGCATTAAGCGTTTTCTCCATGTCGTCCCTCCCATCGCTGGAACCATTTCAACACTCGGATTGCCTGGTCCATTTGCGCTTCTAAACGCGCCGCCGCATGGCCTTCTTCTGGGTAGGTCGCAAGCTCTGAAGGGATATCGTTAAGAACAAGAGCACGGTGAAACTGATACGCTTGACTAGCCGGCGTGGTATTATCCTGCCCACCTGCGATAAGCAACGTAGGTGTTGCTGTCTTGTTTGCATAGCGCAGAGGGCTCCTTTGATCGAAAGCGCCGTCGATTTCATAAGGATCCCCATGCGTGTAGATTGGTAAAAACTCTGGGTGATGTGCGGTAAAATAAAAAGAACGCATATCCGTTAGGGGTGCCATAGCACACGCCGCAGTAAAGCAGTTGGTTTGCGTAACCAGCCAGCTCGTCATATATCCACCGTAACTGCTGCCCAAAACAAACAGTTTTTTTCCGTCTACATCATAGTTGGAAGTGACATAATCAACTCCAGCAAGTATGTCCTTATGATCTAAGCCACCCCAGTCACCGATAACATGAGAGGCAAAGCTCAACCCCCGGCCAGAACTTCCCCGTGGATTAGGAAACAACACGGCATACCCCGCTCTAACGAGGCATGCCGCTAATGGATTATCAAAGGTCCAACTATCGCGGAATAAATGCGATGGCCCCCCATGAATAAAAGTAACAAGCGGTGCTTTCTTTACGTTTTTTGGCAAAACCAGAAAGCCCTGAATGTCTAGCCCATCGACGCCGCGCCACCATACTGACTTTGCGGGTGCAATGTCGTTGAGAAGTGCCCTGCTACCATCATGAGCGAGATCAATGATGGTCTCCTTTCCGCCCTCATGATCCATACGTAATAGTTTGGCGTAAGTATCAAAAGAATGTGCAGGAATTAAAAAATTACCATTAATGCCGGGCCATGCGGCGGGCACTTTTCGTCCTGCGGTTCCCGTTGACGACCAAATGATTGATGTTTTTTCGGTCAATCGATTAAATGTTCCGATCACGGTTTCAGGCATACGCATACCGGCAAAGAATACCTGGTCATTTGACAGCCAGCAAACGCTTGATACTTCGGTATCAATTTTCGGCGTGTGGACTTGGCCTGTATCACGGCTAAAAATGACGAGCGATCCCAAAGCCACAGTTCGGTGAAAACGGCCTTGAATAATAGCTATATGTTTACCATCTGGTGAAGCGCTGATTTGCGCCAACTCTAGATCTGGCATTGCTATTCGTGCGAAGGGTCCGCCCGTAACCGGCCCAATTCCAATTTCCGAATCATACCAGCCGCCCTCGGTCGGACGAGATGACATAATAGCAGCGATTTCATTTTCGCCACACCATGTCGCCTCCCAAATATTCTGCCCATCGGTACCAAGCTTAACAACCACATCTTCATCAATGCGCCAAATTCGTGCGCGGCGCCACATGCCATCGTATGATCCTGTTTCGACGTCTGGCATCCAAGATTCACGTTCAGTGCTATCCCGCGCGCCGACCCGCGCTGTCGCAGCTGAACCGGCAGCATCCGCGCCAGCATCAGCAGTTAAAATTAAAATACTTTTTCCATCCCTCGACCATTCAAAATCCTCGACAACCTCTCCGTCAAAGATCGGTCCTGCGATTGGCTCGGCTACTCTATCGGTCACACTAACAAAAAGTTGGAAGTTACCGCTAACTCGCCCCCTGTCGGAAAGAAAGGCCAGTCTGCTACCATTGGGTGCCCATTGTGGATCCGCGTCACTAAACGTATCATTGCTTAGCATACGGAGGGTACCACCCTTTTCGACAAAACCAATGCGGGATATGGGGAACCCACCATGGGCTTCGTAAACTGGCCCCGAAAATGCAACAATACCGTTTCTAGGGTTTTCAGTGGCCGAAACAACCGCAGAAATGCGCCCCTCACCCGGACGGTATAAATCAGCAAAATATTGCGCCACCATTTTTTTAATGGTATCGCTTGATTTTTTTGCCATCATCAGGACTTTCCTTCAAACTTTGTTTTTTCAATCGACGCAATAAGGATATTATTGTTCTGGCCGGTATATTATTTTTTTCTCAGCGACGTTCTCAACCGCTTCACGAGAAAAAGCGAGTTGTCCATATTCCCCATTGGCCCACAGATGAAATAAATCAGCATAATGCGCATTATTGGGATCACCCGACTGACCAGGCATATTGATAAATTTCGACTTATCCCAATCGCCAACATCAATAACGAGCCGCACCGACGGACCATGAACGGCATCAAAACTATCGCCGCGATATAGGGCCATTGCCGGAGTTGAGGCTGATCCTCCAAATGGAATCCGATCAATATTCATTCTCTTTGCTAAGGACGGATCGGCTAAACCTGACAAACGATGCTTGAGATTAACACCGTGTAAACGCCCCCACTGCCACTCAGACATATCATCGCCAAACCTCGCACGCAGATCCCTGAGCGTTTTTGTTAAGCTCTCATGGAGGACCTCAGCTATTAACTCTTGGGGGGCGGATCCCAACAACGGATCCTCCTTCTCCAACATATGAAGCACCGCATCCGGCGAACCCGCGCCGAGATACTTATGCGTTCCTTCTGGAACCACGCGCTTTATGAGCGTGGGCCCTAAATGTCGGTTCAACCAAACTTCATAAATTGTGGCGGAAACACTATTCACAGTTAAGTTTAGGTCCCAATCTCGTAATAACCGAAGAGCTTCGCGTTCCCGTGTGTCATCTGGCTCCAACCTGTTGGTCAATGCAATCAACCGGCGCGCCATTAAGCTATGTGTATCCACCTGTAGATGCATTGAATCTTCAATAGAAGACTTAGGATTATTGCTAATAACGGAATTGATACGATCCACGCGACTACGATCAAACCATTCAGATGCGATTGCACTGTCTACTTCAAAATCTTCAGAAACATTTCGTTCGTTGGCGTTGGCAAACCAACCGGAAGCCGGATTCCGCGCGTGAGGAAGGTTCGTTTGTTTTCTAAAACCTTGCCACTCATAACGACCATCGCCCGGGACCGGCAAAAGACCATTCCAGTTCTTTCGCAAGGGGATAAGTCCGGCCGCTGTCCAGCCAATCTCCCCCTCTTTGTTTGCCCATATAAGATTAAGAGGCGGCGTTCCCCAATGCTTAGCTGCAACAATGAAATCTTGCCAATGATCGGCCGCTGTCAACCAAGACGCCGCCGCATAACCGGCCGCACCCGGTTCAAACCAAACACTGCGTAAAGCATATGCACGGTTATTCTGTTTATCAAAATAAAGCACCGGGCCGTGCCGAGTAAAGGCAAGCTCCACAACGACAGGCGCGCTATTTTTGACGGGAATTTCTTCACGCACGATCCGCAGGTCGTCCCATCCCCCTTTATAGCGATAACGTGTCGGATTATCCGGATCTAATTTGTAATAATATATGTCTTCTTGATCAGCGTTGAAAATCGTCAATCCAAATGCCGATTTTCCATTATGGCCAAGCGAAATTCCGGGCAATGCTGGCTCACCAGCTCCGATAAACGAAACATCTGGCGCATTTACATGAACAAGGTACCTTAAACTCGGCACACTGAAGGCACGATGAGGATCATTCGCGAGAATTGGTCGGCCCGTTTTCGTTCTTGACGGAGCAATAACCCACTGATTTGAGCCGTCTGGTGCTACTTCCGGCTCGTCCATCGCTGTATGTGAGAATTTAGGATAACTTGTTGCAAGTTGATAATCTTCCAATACCCCTTGCGGAATAGTACAAGGGTTAAAACCATCAGGAAGGATATAGGCGCGATCCGGGTATAGACGACGACGCAATCTCTCAGCCACTTCCCCGTCTTCACAAAGGGTTCGCGCTCTTTTAATTTCATTACTTGCGTTCGAAATCAAAGTGTTGCTTCGAATACGAACCACTTCGTTCGCGCGCCAGTATTCGGGCTGCGTTCCAGTCAACTGAAACTCGATCGGCAAAGGTTCTTTGTTTGCTTGTATATTTTCAATATATGCATTTATGCCGGCGACAAAAGCATCAAAACGTTGACGCGTGCCTGGCGCGTAACGTTTCCATTCTGCGTCCAAATCACCGCGATACAAAAATAAACGCGCTGCTCGATCTCGCTTCACGTAATCGGGACCGAAACTTGCAGAAAGCCGCCCCAATCCGCGCTTTCGCCATAAATCAATCTGCCACAACCGATCCCGTGCAGCATTGTAGCCCTGCATAAAATATGCGTCACGCTCATTTTGAGCGTAAATATGGGCTACCCCCCACTGATCTACAAATAGTTCAGCGGGCTCATCCAAGCCCGCCAACACCTGCTCCTCGGTGGGTAACGGTAGATCTTCCGCTAAAACAGAACCACTGATCGTTGTAAGAAACCAAACAAGAAAAGTGGTGACATAATGATTTATTTGCATGAACGACTTTCTTGCGCATCCCCCCTCTAGGAGCGATGCGCATTCCGCATATTGGCGGGTTACCCTCCCCGAACACTTTCCACTCTAGAGATGGAACTCAAATTGCACACCGATAGTACGCGGTCGCAAACGGAAATGCCTACTTCCATCTGTTGGAGGCTGGATGACACCATTCCAATCTGAAATATTTTCAGCATACAAGGACAATGTCCAATTATCGGGCGAAATTATTGAAGCACGTGCACGAGCAATAAGCGGATCATCACTCACAAAAAGCGCCGAAGCACCACCAGCCAAAAGTCGAGAGGTGATCTCCGAACGATAATTCACAGATCCTGATAGTTGGGCTTCGTACCCCCCTCCAATCGAAGTTGTGTAGTCTAAAAATCCGCCGACCGTATATTCGGGTGAGAACGCCAAACGAGAACCTTCATCATAAATGGTAACCGGGCCACTCGCGGTTTGGGTAATGATGGAATCTTGTAGCGTTAGGTCATTCCAACTAAATGTCCCACCAATATTAAACCCTTCCGCCGGATGTGCTGTGAGGCCGAGGTCAACACCAAAACCAGATGCAGACGGACCATTGACAGTTGCTGCGAATATTACACCGCTTAAATCCACATTCAAATTCTGATGAATGTCTTTCCAGTCGATATAATAGGCCGCCATATTGAAACTAAGCGCGCCATCAAGAAGCGAACCCTTCGTCCCGATCTCATAATTCGATAGTCGATCTGCCTCAACAGGCGCAATGCCTGGCGCACTACGAATTATGGACGGGCTTTGATTGAATCCACTTCGGAAACCTTGCGAATATGACGCATAGAGTGTGAGATCGTCGTTAGGCAACCAATTAACTACCACACGTGGTGTCAACGCATCAAACTTCTCCGTACGCATTGCTAATATTTGAGTTGGGTCTCCGGAAGAAGGTGTGCGTTCTATTTGCGATACCTTATCATGAAAATACCGTAGACCGCCCGTCAACTCCACCTGACCATCAAACATAACCCTCGTAAGCTCTCCGAAGACCGCATAAGATCGCGAGGCATCACGATTATTGATTGGTGCCGGAATGAATGCAGGCAGTGTTTGATATAATACATCGCTAGCGTCCCTATAGAACGCCCCTGCCGACCACCGCCAATTACTTTCATTAGTTGAATTAACAAGAAGTTCTTCAGTAAAAACGGACGATCCGAAATCTGAATACAACGTAATACCGTCACCAAAAGCGGTGTAATCGCGTTGACTGGAATTGGAAAATTCCAAATAGCTCGTCGCACTACTGATCGAAACTCCTGGAAGTTCGTAACCAATATTCATGCTATATGCATCATAGTCTAGGCTTTGCGGGAGTGGTATCGGGCTACTCTGATTACGATCATCATCGCCATAACTCGCAGTATCCTGATCTATTCTTGAAACCCACGCCGACAAACCAATACTAAGCTCATCAGTCGGATGCGCATTCAGTTTAACGCGGATGTTGCGCGAGCGAGAATCGTTCACATCTTCCGCAGGTCGATTTGGTTGGTCGATCCATCCGCCAGCATTTTCGAATCCCGCCACTACGCGAATCGCGACTTTATCTTCGATGAGTGGGATGTTAACCGCTACGTCACCGCGGTAGCTTTCTTGACCATCCTTCGTAGTGGCAAGCCCAGTACGCATCTTCAGGTCAAAGGCTTCAGGGTCAGCATCATTGGTGATTAACCGCACCACACCATTTAGTGCATTTGCGCCATATAAAGTGCCTTGCGGACCACGCAACACCTCAATACGCTGCATATCGTAAGCATTTGTATCTGGCAGAATTGCTGACTTAACCAGACCAAACGGAACTGAATCGATATAATATGCAGCAGTGCTTGCACCGTTTAGCGTCGCTTCTCCGGACGCAACCCCTCGTATGGTCAATTGCGTAGCACCACCCTGTGGCGTACTTGAAATCGAGACTCCCGGCACCACGCGTAACGCATCACTCACGCCACCAACCGGCTGCCCATCCAACTCTTCACCGCTAAGCGCTGTTATGGATATAGGAACATCCTGCAGACGCTCCTCACGCTTTTGAGCCGTTACAACAATCTCGTCCGCCGCAGAGGCCTGCCCCAAGCCTCCGACCAATCCTGCAAAACCATAAACCCCCGCTAACGTAACCCCAGATAATAGTTTCTTTTTCATTTTATCCCTCTTGCCGCCCTCTGCTTTTCAGAGTATCGCAAAGAACATATTGTATAATCTATGTAGACAAGTCAACCGCACCCCGATATGAGAGAGCTCGATACGAATGGAAGGTATTATGCAAAACGGTATCGAAACTTTTAGAGGGGTCGTCTTTCCATGGCATTGTGATGCAATGGGCCATATGTCCGTACAGCATCAAATGCCATTACTTGATAGCGCCGTTTACCACTTACTCGGTGAATTCGGCGCTTCAGTGACCGAGGAGAATAATCGCCGTCTTGGTTGGGCCGATGTAAAACAGGAAATCAGTTACCTACATGAACTCGTTGTTGGCGACCTCCTCATCCTGCGCACAGGGATAATCGCCATCGGGTCTTCGTCTATAAGGCACAGAACGGTTCTTTCGCGGCGCAGTGACGAATTGGCCTGCACTGTCATGGACAGCGTAACTGTTCGGTTTGACCTTGATCGAAGAAAATCGACCACCCTGTCTGATGATATCCGTGCTTTGGCAGCACGCTTAATCACCTCGGACGTATCTAACAAAATTGATGAGTAAAGGAACGACATAACCATGGAACGGGTTTTGGTAACCGGTGCAGGCGACAGTGTCGGCCGAGCAATAGCCGAGCGATTTTTCAACAATGGTGCAAAGGTTCATATCTGCGATATTCGTGGCGCAGCAGTTGAAGAAACACTTGCTCAAAACGCGGGCATGTCAGGCAGCGTCATTGATGTTGGGATACGGACCGATGTGGACAAGCTCTTTAAGGACGTGATGAATTCTCTTACGGGCCTAACAATTCTCGTGAATGTTGTAGGTATGGCCGGTCCACGTGCCGCTATCGAGGACATCGACGAAGACGAATGGGATAAAACGATCGCCGTCAATCTAAGCGGTATGTTCTACTGCATGAAACGGGCTATCCCGATGTTAAAAAGCAATGGTGGCGGTTCCATTGTCAATTTCTCCACTTGCTCCACACGCACGGGCAATCCATATCGCGCACCCTACATTGCTTCCAAAGCGGGTGTTGAGGGACTTACAAAAAATGCAGCACGAGAGCTTGGCCCCTTTGGTATACGATGCAATGCAATTTTGCCGGGCATTATAAATAACGAACGCTTTCATTTTATCGTTCAGCGCAACGCCGAAGCTACGGGCCGCAGTTTTGAAGAAATCGAAAATGACTACCTCAAATATGTTTCTCTACGGTGCAAAATCGAACTCAGCGAATTCGCGGATCTCGTTGAATTTATCACATCCGATGCGGGAAAAAAGATCACCGGAGAATTGATGGCATTAAGCGGCAATATGGAATGGGAAGAATAGACATGAGCCTTAAAAAGACGATTTTGACATGCGCAGTTACCGGCGGTGCTCCGTTCAATCCAAAACACCCATCCATGCCGATTACGCCAAAAGAGATTGCTGATGCGTGTATCGAAGCCGCCTCGGCTGGCGCGAGCATTGTTCACATTCACGTCCGCGATCCAGAAACAGGCCAGGGAAGCCGTGACCGCCAACATTTCAAAGAAGTCGTCGACCGCGTGCGTCAAACTGGCGTTGATATTGTTTTGAATTTGACCTGTGGCATGGGTGCATATTTTTTACCCGACCCCCACCGTGAAGGCCATATGCTGCCTGAGAGCGATGTCGTTGGCGTCGATGAACGCGTGGCACATGTGGAGGAATTATTACCTGAAATTGCAACATTGGACATAGTCACCAATAATCAGGTTGAGGGCAGTACGGAGTATATTTACTTCAGCCCATTGCATACACTTCGCGCAATGGCAAAACGGTTTCAGAATGCTGGTGTCAAACCCGAACTTGAAGTATTTGGCCCGGGTGACATTTTGTTCGGCAATAAACTTGTCGAAGAAGGCCTAGTGGACGGACCTGCCATGATGCAAATGGTCCTTGGCGTCCAATGGGCTGCGCCTCATGGCGTAGAAACAATACTGTATCAAAAGAATTTAATGGCACCTGATACACATTGGGGCGCTTTCGGAATTGGGCGCGAACAAATGCCAATGCTAGCTCATACCTTACTTTTAGGCGGTAATATCCGCGTTGGATTGGAAGATAACCTTTACCTCTCCCGTGGACGCTGGGCGACCAACGGGCAATTGGTAGAACGCGCGTATAACATTGTTGAAATGCTCGGCGGATATAGCGTAGCCACGCCCGCCGAAACCCGTGAAATCCTAAACTTACGCCAGCCATAGCAAATCATCATATCAATCACATGCAAAGTTCCATTCCCTATTTTAATGCTGATGATGTTGCTCGTGCTACACCAATGCCAGCGCTTATAAACGCGCTACGCGATGCATTCATACGCGATAGCCATCATTACCCAAAACGGCTGGCAGCTGACATTTCCACAACTCAATCTCTGCTCGTAATGCCAGCATGGGATGAAGCGCAAACGCTTGGCACTAAAATCACGCTGATTGATCAGCAGCGTCGCCCATCTATACAGGCTACTTACCTTTTGATGGATCAAAAGACAGGGATGCCTTGCGCGCTTTTCGATGGCACCACCCTAACCAAACGACGGACAGCCGCCGCCTCGGCGTTAGCCGCCAGTATACTTGCGCAAAAGCATCAATCCTTACTCCTGATTGGAACCGGTGCCCTCATCCCGCCTTTAATAGAGGCCTATACCAGCATTTTTCCTTTTGAACAGATTCACATCTGGGGGCGTAATCGCGAAAAAGCAAATGCAGTTGTTGAGGCCATGCAAAAAATTGGTACCTCAATTAACCGCGTGGATGATTTCGATCACGCAATCAGTGAGGCCGATATCATCTCGTCTGCAACCATGGCGACAAGCCCGATCATAAAAGGGAGCATGCTGCACTCCACGATGCATGTCGATTTAATCGGTGCCTTTAAACCCGATATGTGCGAGGCCGACACCGAAACTTTTGCCAAGGCCGATGTATATGTAGATACCTTGGAAGGTGCCCTAAGCGAAGCCGGAGACCTTATACAAGCCATGGCAGCTGGAGCGCTAACCGAAGATTCTATAAAAGGTGATATGCGGGATTTGTGCCGGCTGAGTAAACATCGCAATGATTCGAATAGAAACCGTATCACGCTATTTAAGTCTGTCGGCGCTGCTATCGAAGATCTCGTCGCCGCCAAATTAGCGTATCGACAATTAGAAAGCACCAATGTTAACGCTCACTGAAGAAGACAGATCAATTCTTGGTGGCGAATTCGGCCCAATGGCGGCGCGCGCCATGAAGATTTTAGTTCGTTATGGCGAAGCAACTGGCGCGACGGAGTTTGTTTCCATTCGCTCTGCTCATATTGATGGATGCTTATATCACGGCCCCTCCAGTATTGATTTTGCGCAGAGTTTTGTGAAGCTGGGCGGGCTCGTTCGTGTACCAACCACATTAAATGTTGCTGCTGCGGATGTTACCCACCCTGAATGGCATTGCGGCGATCCTTCGACCCTTAATGAACAAAAAAAACTAACCGATTTCTATACACAAATTGGGTGCATACCCAGCCTAACCTGCGCACCGTATCAACGCCTCGTCCGGCCTCAATTCGGTGACCATATTGCCTGGGCGGAATCGAATGCGATTGTTTTTGCAAACTCAATCCTTGGGGCGCGCACAGATCGATATGGGGATTTTGCTGATCTTTGCGCCGCACTGACCGGTCGTGTGCCTTTAGTTGGATTACATCGTGACGAAAACCGCCACCCGGAACTGCTGGTCACGGTACCCAAAGTATCCGAAACGAAACTGCCACGCGATCTTTATTTCGGTGCGACGGGGTATCTCTTGGGCTTATGCGCAAAAGGAAAAATCCCATACGTCCGTGGCTTACCCGAGGACGCAAGCGAAGATGAGTTAAAAGCTTTAGGTGCAGCAGGCGCATCTTCTGGATCGCTCGCCCTCTTCCATGCAGAACACCTGACGCCAGAAACCCACGACATCAATGCCAGCCACCTCCCCCATTTAGAATTTTCTTCAGACGAATTAGGTGCTGTCATTGACGATCATTGTTCCGCAAAAACCGGAGACCCGGTTGCAGCTATCTGTTTGGGCACCCCTCATTATTCAAAAGACGAATTCATACGCCTATCCGACACAATTATCGGACGGAAAAAAGCACCGTCTGTGGACTTCTACGTTTCAACGTCAAGAGAAATTGCAGAGCACATAAACACCCATTCGCGCTTCGCGCCACTGCGTGAATTTGGCGTAAGACTTATCGTTGATACTTGTACCTATTTAGCGCCGGTTGTTGACCGACGTGATGGATATATCCTTACCACTTCAGCAAAATATGCTCATTATGGCCCCGGCAACCTCAATCGTCGAATTGCGTTAATGACATTGGAAAGGTGCATTAACGCAGCTGTCGCTGGAAAAGTTGCACCATGTTAATCCGTGCCCAGAATTTTACGCACGGTAACGCTGTTGGTTCGTTAATCGCGCTTAGTGCTCCATTGAGCTTATGGGGTGGTTTTGATACGAAAAGTGGGAAAATTATTGACCAACACCACCCACAACATGGTATATCTATCGCTCAAAAAATCGTGGCCATGCCCTATGCCAGAGGATCATCGTCATCGTCTAGCGCCCTCCTCGAAGCCGCACGATTAGGAAACGCCCCCGCCGCTTTCATCATGACCCGGGCTGACCCCATTCTTACAATCGGCGCATTACTTGCCGATGAAATCTATCAAAAGAAAATTTGCATTCTTGTTATCCCACAAGCTGATTGGTGTCATCTCGGCCACGCGAAGTGGGCTAATATTCTGCCCACAGGCTCACCCAAGACTGTCGATATTCGAGTTAGTAGAATTTAGACATAGCGGCGATTTCGTAACGATGATTTTGAGCAAAAGGATAGCGTAAACCGGTACCGCCCTCCTATTCGTATCGAACAACGAAATACAATACTTTGTGTACGGCGTGATCCGATTTTAGCCACTGAACTAATTGCCAAATACAGACCATCCACAATTGACTTGTCGACATACATTATGCAATTATATTTTCTCTATATTAAATAGGGTGTTATTGAATTATAGAGGGGCGATGCAGGTGCGCTGTTTCAACTATCGCCATTTGTTTAAATGGTTGACTATTCTATTGCTGACTTTTGCATCGCTATCGACGAATGCCAGTGGGGAACCCCCACTCAGTGATGGTAAAAAGCCATCAAATAACATCACGCCATTTACGCCTTATGTCATGCCGCGCTCCGACGTGCGTACAATTAAATCTGATCAGGGTGCTGAATACCGAATATACATTGCTTGGCCAGAAGAACCCGCTCCACCTGAGGGATATCCAGTCTTATACCGCTTGGACGGAACAACTAGTTTCGCGATTGCGGCGGAATACGCTAATCGTTTAGGGCGATACACCGGTATGTCGCCCGGAATAATTGTTGGAATAGGATATGCCGGTCCTTCACGACGGCGGCTCGATTATACACCCGACGTAGCCCCCGGAATTGAATTCTTATCGAATCCAGATCCGACTGGCGGTGCAGACGAATTCCTTACCTTCATTGCCGATTCGCTCATCCCGGCAATTGAAAATGACTTTCCCATTAATTCCAATCGCCGTTCAATATCAGGATACAGTTTAGGCGGCTTATTTGTTACTCAAGCGTTATTAAAAAGACCGGAACTTTTTCGAACATATATTGCGTCCAGCCCCTCTCTTTGGTGGGGGGACAGACATGTTTTTAATCTCATCCCAAAGTTTCAAAACCGCCTTTCTAAAGACGGACATGCTCGACGATTATTTTTAACTATTGGCCAATATGAGCAGTCTCCACCGCCGGGAATGGAAAACGACCCGTCATGGCAGAAAAATGCTGAATTAAATGCGCTTGCTCGCATGAATGATAACGCTTCAGAATTAGTCGAAGCGCTGAGTTCGACAGCTGGTCTTAGTGTCCATCTCGAAGAGTTTCCTAACGAGACCCACGCCTCCGGCAGCCTTCCCGCAATACGAGCGTCGTTGCGACATGCCTTTGCAGACGAATACTAAATGACACAACATATTTCTCCGTCTACGTCTCAATCTAAAAGAGACGACACTGTCTTTTTTGGACACCCCAAAGGTCTTGGTTATCTTGCTTTCACCGAAGTTTGGGAAGGGTTTTCCTATTATGGAATGCAGGCGTTATTAACATTATACATGGTCCGGCATCTATTGACCGACAAAGTTGGCCGTGAGGTTATCGGGCTCGAAACTCTACGCATGACCCTCGAAACCCTCTCCGGTCCATCGACGACGATTTCATTTGCGGCTCAGATTTTTGGCCTTTACGCCGGCCTCATCAACATGACCCCCCTCTTAGGCGGATGGTTGGGTGACCGTATACTAGGTCAAACCCGAGCTGTTACCTTAGGTGCCACACTGATGACATTAGGGCATTTGGCGATGACTTCTGAACAGTTTTTTCTATTCGCGTTAGCCCTACTCGTATCCGGTGCTGGTCTTATTAAAGGCAATATGGCCATTCAGATCGGAAAACTTTATGCAGAAGACGATCCACGTCGGACGCGAGCATTTGGAATTTATATGTTTGTCCGAAATTTAGGTGCGTTTTCTGCGCCCTTGATTTGCGGAACGCTCGGAGAGATTTACGGATGGCATTACGGCTTTGGTGTAGCGGCCATCGCCATGGCCTTAGCGCTTGTAATATATCTACGCGGACGTAAATACCTTCCTTCGGAAATCTCGCCAAAACAACGTCACCACCAAAAGTCTAAGTTGACCCATTCAGAATGGCGATCCGTCATTGGTCTTCTGTTGGCATTCATCCCCTATATTCTTATGTTCAGCGCGGTGTTCCAAGCCTATAATCTATTGCCAATCTGGGTTTCGGACAGTGTTGATCGTGACGTATTTGATTTAACCATACCGGTTACTTGGTTATTCACTTTTGATGGAATTGCCACAATGGTCGGCATCACCATTACAGTTCGGTTCTGGCAATGGCTCGAAAAACGAAACAAAGAACCTTGGAACCTGACAAAAATGGCTGTTGGATGCGCAATGACGTGTGCGGCTTTTTTAATTTTATCCTGGGGTGCCGCGAGTGCGGACGAGACAGTTTCGCTTTTGTGGGTGCTTTTGTTTTTTCTATTTTTAGACTTTAGTTTTATTTGGGGCGAACCCCCGCTGCGATCTCTGGTATCACAGCATGCCCCAACCTCCCATGCCACGACATTAATGAGCCTTTCGATTATGTCGATCGCAATCTCGAATTTCGTCGTTGGCTGGCTAGGACGCTTTTACGAAACAATGCCAACTTCGCAATTCTGGTTACTACACGCTGCCATTGCTGGCGCCGGTTTTTGCTTCGCTATTTTATTGAACCCATTGATCCGCAGCTTACTCGGTAGAAAGCCTCGCACCGAATAATTTTTATGGCGCATATCTAATGAAAATAATTCAATCCGACCCGCCAAATAATGATATCTGCACGGAACGCTTAACCCTTCGGCAACCGGAAAAAAGCCACTTTGTTGCATTGCAGAATATTTGGGCCGATACCAAACTTCTCCAGTTTATTGGACCGCCCAGTACACCAGAAGAGGTTTGGGCACGTTTGCTTAAATATATTGGGCATTGGTCAACATTTGGCTTCGGTTATTGGATGGTTCACGAAACAAAAACCGATCATTTTCTTGGAGAGGTTGGCGTTGCCTGGCAACAAAGAACCACCCTCCCCGCACACGGCGACCTACCTGAGGCAGGATGGATATTTTCTCCTGCGGCACAAGGTCAAGGATTTGCGAGTGAAGCCCTCTCCGCTGTACTAGAATATAGCGGTTCACGTATTAACTCGCCCGGCATCACTTGTTTGATTGACCCGTCAAACAAGGCTTCTATTTTATTAGCAGAGAGAAAAGGTTTCAAAAAATTCGGTACCACTTTAATCGGTACTAATCGGATCAATGCCTATTTGCGTCTTATTTAGCATCGATGAAGTGCCATTTGATCTTCATACCTAATAATTTTCATTGCATCACGCAGCTAAATTGCGGGATTTTTAGGTAATAGCTTCCCATAAAAAATCTCGGAAGCAGCGCATCATTGAAGGTCATATGATGGGTGCCAGACACACCTATCTGTTAACAAAAGCTTGGGACGGTTGAGTGTAATCAGTAACGGAGTCTCTGGCTCACTTTCGCTCCTCCAAAAAGCTATACTGAACCAGAGTTCTCCGTTAGAGAATTACCTTAAAAAGTCTCATGATCGCTGACGGGTTACAATACAATCCCGCAACAACTAATAAACATTTTCGGGAGTAAATTTAAAACTAATTTCAAAACATATACCGTTACCTTCGCAGAATTGAGCCGTGACGTCCCGAATGAAGCTGTCCGTTTTCCCAGGCGACTTTCCCATTTACTAGTACGAGATCAAAACCTTCTGCCAAGGAAAATGGATTTGTATAATCTGACATTTGTTTGACGTTTTCCGGATTGAACAAAATTATATCCGCCTTCGCACCTTCTTTTATAACGCCCCGGTCTTCCAGTTTCATGATTGATGCCGGTAACCCCGTCGCCTTGTACACCGCTTCTTCCAAACTGAGCACTTCGCTCTCTTGGACATAATAATCAATCAACTTTGCATAGGTTCCAGTGCCGCGCGGGTGCCGAATTCCCGGCCCACCATCGGTTGAGATGGCCGTTGAAAGGCTAGCCACAAGCGTATCATGTGTAGAGCGGTCTTGGGTGAAGTGTGCACCAGAACCACCATCAGGACCTATATCAATCAAAAATTCGGAGAATGATTTTCCGGCCTTAGAGGCCGCCTCCTCAAGCGTTAACCCCACATAAGGTTCAGAACCAAAAAGCAACGCTTGCGGTCCATTGCGTCTAATAACGCGCGCGGTCAGATATGCTTCCAGTTCGTCACGTCTTTCGGCAATAACATTTTTATAGTCATTAGGTGGCAATGCCCATTCAGGAAATAATATTGCAACGCCAGTATACCCCGCAGCATACGGATATATATCCGACGATATTTCCACACCATTACCTTGCAACCCGTCAATGAACGTAAGCAAGCGTTTGGCGCGCGCTTCGCCTTTTCCATAAACTATTTTCAGATGCGAAATATGAATGCGCGCATGTTCCCCTTGGGCAACCAGTTCTCCAATGCCTTCCTCGATTTTGTCATCGTCTTCAGTACGCATATGGCTCATTATAACGCCGTCATATTCCCCGACAACTTTTGCGAGGGAAACCATTTCTTTTTCAGTTGAGTATAGGCCGGGCACATACTCCAACCCTGAAGTCATACCAAAAGCACCGGCCTCCATATCTTTTCTTAGACGTTCCTGCATCAACGCTATTTCCTGATCCGTTAACGGATCGCTTTTTTCACCAACGCCAACCTGGTATCTGATAGTTCCATGCCCAGACATAGAGGCCACATTTACCTGCACCCCTTCCCTCTCGGCATCTATCATCCATGAGGCGAGGTCATTTTCATGTGTCTGGACATCACTGTCCCACTTGACACCAGCCGTACGCCCATCCTGCCCAAGCACAATTGTCGTCACACCCATCGCAAGAAAGCCTTCATATGACTGACTAATCGGATCTCCATGCGCATGGGAATCGATGAATCCTGGAGCGAGAACTCTGCCCCCTGCATCAATCAATTTACCCGCCCTGATATTTTCAGGGTTGATAGAACCTATACGCTGGATAACGCCTGCATCTACTAAAACGTCTGCTGTATATGAAGGCCCGCCAGTCCCATCAACGATGAGTGCGTTTTGAATCAACATATCGCTATCGACGACCCTACCTTCTTCTCCATCACCATTTACTTGCTGGCAACCGCCCGCAACCAAGATGGCCGTCATAGAAAGCATGAAGGATCGATAAGAAAATACACTCATGATGATTTATTCCTCTTTAACTTCTAGCAGTTCCGGATAAGCAAAAAATGCTGGCGCGCCACCAGTATGTAAAAATACTATGTCGCGCCCATTCGCGAGCTCGCCATCTTTAAGTAAAGCCAGAAATCCAGCCATCGCCTTTCCGGTATAAACCGGATCAAGCAATATTCCTTCTGTCTTGGCTAATAACCTCATTGCATCAGTACCTAACCGAGACGGAATAGCGTAACCATCGCCCACAAAATCATCCATAACGACAATATCTGCGTCCGTAATTTTAGGTGGATTTCCTTTCCAGTATTCTTCTAACTGGAAAATAATACGTCTAACTTTTTCACGTTTAATGTGCGATGGCTCACTGACCGAAATACCAATCACTTTCGTATCCAGTCCTATCGCCCTCAACCCAACCAGTAGCCCTGCCTGCGTTCCAGCACTACCAGTTCCCAAAACAATATGGCTGGGTCGAATATTCAATTCCGCCCACTGCACAACAAGCTCACGCGCACACTCTGCATACGCCATAGATCCAATACCGTCCGATGCACCAAGGGGGATACAATAGGGATTGCGACCTGAAGAGCGCAGGACCTCTTCTAAGGCTAAAATCTTGGCTTCAGCCGCATCCTCGTCATCACGTTCTCGATAAATTTTTGCATTCAACAACCCATTTAACAGAGCATTACCGGTCGCCGTATAAACCTCAGACGGTGTGTAATTGGTTTCCGCAAGCGGATCGCCTAAAACAGCGTGAAACTCTAACCCCAACTTTGCTGAAGCCGCAGCGGCCTGCCGTACATGATTAGACTGCACCGCACCTGATGTTATGATTACATCAGCGCCCTTTGACAGTGCGTCCGCCATAGAGAACTCAAGCTTTCGGGTTTTGTTCCCCCCCAGCATCAGTCCCGTACAATCATCTCTTTTAATAAACAGCCGTGGTCGAACATTTATCGCCTTACCCAATGCGCTCATTTCTTCGAGCGGCGTCGGCAAATGGGCAAGCGGAACCCTCGGTAAAGATGAAAAGCCCATTTTTTTTGCCTCGATTGTTATACGCCAGCCGTAACTGATGATTTTTTTTGAAATTTTCTTTCGGCGAAATAACGTTTGGATTCACTGACAACTTTAGGAGAAAGCAACAGTGCCGAAATCAATGTGGGACCCGCCATAAGTGCAAACATCAAGTCAATAAAATTTATAATAGCCGTCATGGAAGAAACGGCACCGACAATGATGCTCAAGATGTAAAATATGAGATAGGTTTTTATTCTTTTCACGCCAAACAGGAACGAAAAACATTTCGCGCCAAAGTATGAATATGAAAACAAAGAAGATAAACCAAAAGAAAGAATACAGCCCAGCAAAATAAATTTTCCAACACCGGGGTAAGCAACTTGAAATGCTGCTGCCGTTAATGAAACACCACTTACATCAGTTGAGCGCCATACATCGGTCATGAGTATAGCCATCGCCGTCAATGTACAGACTATTAGCGTGTCAATGATTGGCCCCAACATCGCAACTAATCCTTCGTGGACCGGTTCCGATGTTTTCGCAGCACCATGCGCCATTGGGGCAGTGCCTATACCAGCTTCGTTAGAAAAAGCCGCACGACGCACACCAAGAACAATTAACGCCCCCAGCGCACCACCGAGCATAGCATCGCCATTATAGTATTCTGCACGGAAAGCATCTGTTAGAATAAGACTGAAGTAATACGGTATCTTTTCCGCATTCAAGATCACGATACCTACTACCGCAACAAAATATACGCCGACCATAAACGGCACTATCATCGCCGCAGCATTCGCAATCCGCTTCAACCCACCAAGAATGACAAACGCTGTCAAACCCGCTAGGCCAGCACCAATGGCAAGGTTAGAGTATCCACCGCTTACCGCCGAGGTATCTAGTGCTAATATTTCTCGAAAAGCTTGTGTGAGTTGGTTAGCATTAAATACCGGCAAGCATCCAAACATGCCGGCCACACAAAAGAACACCGCTAATGGTTTCCAATTTCGACCTAGACCTTCTGTAATAACATACATCGGGCCACCCTGTAGTTCGCCGGCAGAATCCCGACCTCTATACATCACTGCCAATGAGCACGTAAAATATTTTGTAGCGACACCGATAATTGCTGAAATCCACATCCAGAAAACAACGCCCGGACCACCCCATCGAACAGCAATCGCAACGCCTGCGATATTTCCCATACCTATTGTCGCTGCCAACGCAATCGACAGGGCTTGGAAATGACTAACTTGCCCAGGATCACCTGCCTTATCGTAACGCCCAGAAAGAACGCCTAGCGCATGAAAAAAATGTCGGAACGGTAGAAAATTAGAGGAAACTAAAAAATACAGCCCACTGATGGTTATAAGAACTAAAAGGGGTGCGCCCCATATCCAGGCCGCAGCCACTTCAAGTATGTGGTCGATCGCAGACACTTCCACCCCCAGATACGAGTCTTCAATGCTCACTCATTTGCCGCAGCAGGGAACACCGTTTCAAACAAGTCTTTTCTGGTTAAACGTAATAGCTGCTCAGAACGAGGTCGGTTCATGACATTCGTGTTACTCGTGAATAAAGCAGCACTCTCGCCTTTAGGGTCAACATAGACAAAAGAGACAAATCCCTTTTGACCTCCTGTATGGCCTATATAACGGCGTACCTTTCCTGACTTTGCTTCGGGGTGATCAATTACAAAGAAACCCATCCCCATACGTTCACTGACCGTATCGTCACTCGTGGGGAAACCTGGTTTCCACATTTTTTCCAATGTGTCATGAGAAAGAATGTCTTGATAATTTCCGTTGTCCTTCACCGATAGCCAAAAATTCAGCAATTTTATCATGTCAGAAAAAGGGGCATTTAATCCGCCATTTCCAACCGTTTCACCAGTATCAAAGTCTAAACCCTGTTCTAAAATGACATTTTCATCGCGAACATAATTATTAGATCTATTTTTCAAGAGGTAATACGGTGTGTGATCGAAATAACTATTCGACATGCCAAGGGGCATTAAAATATTCTTCGTTAGATAGACCTCAATATCATCACCGGTTACCTCTTCAATAACCCGACCCAACATTGATATTCCTGGATTAGAGTATGAAAACTTTGATCCGGGTTCAAACTTTATTTCAGTATACGGCATCATCGCTTTTATTTGACTCCACTCGGTTGGTTCATGAGGATGCCATTCTTCACCCCCTCCCCACGGGAAGGTTGAGCCACGGAAACCAGACGTATGCGTAATCAAATGCCTTAAGGTAATATCATCCATATCACCGTATGGGTTATGAACTTTCCGTACCTCTGGAAGATACTGAGTTATTGGATCATCGAGCGATATCACTCCCCGATCGACAAGCTGCATTACAGCAACAACCGTCAGCGTTTTTGTAATAGAGGCCCAATGAAAAATTGTGTCGCTATCTACAGCGCGGCGCTCTTCTGCATCGGCCATGCCATAATGCTCAGAAAACACAAGCTCCCCATCGTGAACAAAATATAGCCCCGAGCCGACAATACCTTGCTCTTCCGCTCGCTCAACATACTTTTCAACGGCCATGTTCCAAGCGTCATCAAGGTTGGTGTTTTCTTGCGCATATGCGCTTGAAACGAGACAGATACATAACCCTGACAGTGCAGAAAACAATTTTCTATGCTTCATCAGTATCTCCATTTTCAACCAAGTTCGCTTGTTAGTACACGACGCCAATTTTCCCCCATGATTTTATCAATCATACTTGACTTCACCCCTCTCTTCTCAAGGGCAGTGCGTATAAGGAACATTCTATTGACGTTATTAAGCTCTGGAATCACCACATGCTCTGGCAAAGTATCATAGCCCGGGACGCCCCGCTCACTGATCGAATTCCACCAACTATGATAACCTTTAACGCCCTCGGCATTGTTATTATCAATCTCAGTCAACACTTCTAATCCACTCACAGAATAGTCGTTCGCAATGGCGGTAGCGTCGATGCCGCCAACATTCGCCACATGCATAAGTTGGTCGATATAATGGTCGATTGTTGGCACTTTTTCTGTAGTAAGCCAAAAGCTCATCATGAACACGCCCATGACACCACCGGTGTCGGAAACGGCTTTAATCATAGCGTCAGTGGCGCATCTCGGATTATCAACAATCGCACGGCACGCTCCATGAGAAAGGATAATTGGTCTCGTAGAAGCCGAGGCTACTTCAATCGCCGTGGGCTGGGATGAATGGGAAACATCAGGGATAATCCCCAACCTATTCATTTCTGCTATGCCGTCCCGACCTAGCTTTGTCAAACCGCTTTGATTTTCTTGCAACGCACCGCCAGCAAGAGCGTTATCGTGATGGTGCGTAAGCTGAAGAACTCTTAGACCTTTATCGTAAAAATAAGAAATTCTATCAAGATTATCTTCAATAGGTTCACATGATTGGAACTGAAATATGATGCCCGTTCCATCACGTTTGCCTATATCACTGGCCTTAGTCGTCACATAGGCATCAGGAAAGTCTGTTTCAATTTTCTGATGGGCCTCATCTATGCCGCGGTCACACGACGCGAATGTACGCAAATACCGAACAAGCCCCTGTTCATCATGCGTTTCTTCAACTTTTGATACATCAAGAATAAACCCATCCAATCCCGATCGACCGAGGTCTGCTGGATCAGAGGGTAAGAAACTCAACCCGTCGATAACCAATCCTTGGCCCCCCGCAGGCTGATGGACACATGATGTCGCAAGGGCAGCCCCACCTGCGGCGAGAACCATTCGCCGAGTCCATCCTTCATCTCCATCCGTCGAGGAGGCGGACACTTTTGTTTTTTTTCTTGAGTAATCCATTTATTTTAGCCTCAATCTTAAATTGCCCGCTTGCTCATTTTCTGCGGTTTTAGCTAACGCCTAAAAGCGTTTTGTCACACCAAATTGGTAGACACGGCCAAAAGGATCATAAACGCTGCAAGGACGGTTACACCCCGTATCTGCGGAACTCGTTCCCGATGGCAAATTTGGCGGATCATTATCGAAGATGTTATTGACCCCTGCAAAAACCGATAAGCTCTCGCCGAACCCGTAGCGCACCTGAATATCGTGATACGTTTCAGGATCAGCATAGTTAAATGCATCGTCGATAGGGCGGCTATTATTATCAACTGCGGCTCCTATGAAGCGTACGGAGTAAGTCGCTTGTAATGGGCCTGTGTTATATTGGACTGTACCGTTCCAACGGTGACGCGAAGCACCGACTTCTCCGTCCAGCACATCAATTGAAACAGCATCCGGAAGGATTGTTAACTGCTCCAACTCAATAAGCCACGTGTAATTGAACCCAAAATTTATAACCCCGGGTAATTTGAAAGTATTACCAAGATCAATCTGATAGTTCGCCGCGATATCAATTCCCGATGTATTAACACCGCCAATATTCAATGCCTGCAACGCAATAAGGTCAATTTGTCCGGTATTAAACTCAGCATTTCCGTTTGGGTTACTTGAGTACCGATCAATTGCAGTACAGAACTGATCGCGTACACCCGCAGGCTGATTATAACAAAGCTGCAATAGCGTTTCACCAGCAACACTTTGAATGGCTTGGTCAATCTCAATACGGTAGTAATCCGCTGTTACCGCAAAGCCAGGGATAAATCGTGGCGTAAGAATGACACCAACCGTCAACGTATCCGCAGTTTCTTCTTGAAGCGCAGGATTACCAGACGAAGTCACGCTGATGAATTGTTGGTTCAAATCCCCCTGAACAAAGACACCATCCTCAGAAACGCGCTGAGCAACCCCAGCTTCCATCAAACAGTTGGCTGTTAGAATACCACCTGTATTATCAACAAATCCCGCACCACCAACACCGCTGCAAGGATCATCAAGGCTCGACCCAAAACTCGGTGCTCCAACGGTAAACAACTCACTGATATTTGGTGCTCTTACTGACCTACCGTATGTTCCGCGGAAGCGTATATCCTCGACCGGCTGCCATACCGCCCCTGCTTTCCATGAAAATGCGCTTCCAACAGTAGAATAGTCCGCGAACCGCGCCGCGCCATTAATGCCAAAATATTCAGCAAACGGTGCACCCGCTATAATCGGAACATCTATTTCTGCATATCCTTCAGTCACATCAAAGCTGCCGAAAGATGCCGGCCTAGGCTCCCCAGAGGTCTGCCCCGTCTGAGTAAGCACATCCGGCACCTCACGACTACTTTCGCGACGATGCTCGATACCGACAGCAACGCCAAGCGCCCCCGCAGGCAATTCAAATAGCGTGCCTTGCAAATTAGCGGCAGCAACCTGTTGTCGTATAGTCGCTTGAAAGGAGCCCGGTGCCTCAATGAAATTTGCAGCCTCAGGCGTAACAGAACCCTCTCCGAACAAGTTCAGCGGAACACATCCCTGATCACGCGCAACGCGACTTGCACATTGAAATGTACCCGGAACATCTGGGTTTTCCTCTACGTCTAACGCAGAGATGATATTCGTGGTATTTATTTGCCCCTCTCCCGTCTGGGATTGAAGCGTTTGGCCATAGGAATAGTATGCGTCCCACGTCCAACTGCTACCGATCTGTCCCTTCAAACCGACAACTGTGCGTAATGTCTGGCGTGAATTTTCAAATGTACGTACACCAACCTCCCCGAGCCTACGGGCGTATTCAATACTCAAAATATCGTCGCCCAAATCAGCGTTCGAGTTTCTTGCTTGAATAAAATCCCGTAAACCCTGGGGGATGTATGGATTATCAAGAGGAATACCACCAGCAGGGCCATCCGCGACATTCGCAGAGGTAAATGCACGCGGCTCCTCAATAATTATTGTATCAACTTGAGCGAACGAAATATCACTAAACATCGTAACGTTTTCAAGAATGTCGTAATTTGCCTTCGCCGCAACTAACAGCCGCTCACTTGGAGATGAAATAGTTCTAAACGCTGCCCGATTGAATCCATGCACAGTCCGGTCAAAGCCTTGGACCAAGTCCCCATTGTCATCAAATGTAAAATGGTCTGCAAATGTGGACAAATTTGTCAGAAACCGTCCCTGAGGAGAAAATGTACTATAAGAACTAGGCCCGACACTGCCCAAGAACTGATCTTGCGCCGCAAAATCTCGTTTGGAAGCCATCAGTCCTTTATCTTCATAATAGTTTACACTCAGTACCGCATTACCTTTTTGGTCTGCGCCAAAGTTTCCGCCAATCGTTCCTGAAACGCTATAGGTTTCGCCGCCGCCTTCATCCGTGAACCCTCCACGGCCTGTAATAGAAACACCTTCAAAATCATCCTTTTGAATAATGTTAACAACGCCGGCAATAGCATCTGATCCGTATACTGCGGATGCACCGTCGGTTACGACCTCAACGCGATCAATAAAATCAACTGGTATTGTATTGAAATCGACAGCGGAAGTTCCCGAAACCCCCGAAACGGCCCTACGTCCGTCAATCAGAACCAACGTTCGGCCTGCCCCAAGGTTCCTCAAATTTACGGTATTAACACCTGAGTTAAATGAATCGAACGTCCCTGCGGTCGAAGAAAGATCCGATCTCCCAAATTGCGGAAGCTCGTATAATACAGACGCTAGGTTGTCTAACCCTGTTTCCTCGAGCTTTTCTGAACTCAAAACTTCAACAGGTGCCGGTGAAGTCAGATTCGAACGCGCAATACGCGAACCCGTAACAATAATCTCGTCACCCGTTCTATATTCGTCTTCCCCGCTAACGCCTTGCGCAAAGCTAGGCCCCACACTCGTCATTAACGCCAGAAACGATGCCCCGTACAAACATTGAATACGGCTCCGATTTTTCGTTACGCCATTTTCTTCTAAAACTGCCATGATGATATACCCCTCTTAAGTATTGTCGCACGCGACATTTCCCTCAGGCGACGCTCGGAGGCACACGCTCCAGACTTCGCTCTAACAAGAACCAGTACCGACCTCACGAAAACCAGCGCCCCGCCTCCGCCTATCGCCAGCCAATCCAACGATCTTGGAACGCTCCCGGCACTTAGGCATTATTAGGATCCTGGATCCAATTTAAGATTCTTAAGATATTCGAACGTCAAGTGTCAAGCCCAATCAAAAGCCGTCACAGTAGGAAACCGGAAACTGGCTCTCCGATGACCAAAATAAAGCGTTTTATAAGATTTGGTGACCAGGATTGGACGTGCACACTTTGCTACGTTTCCGTACTACAAGTTGTGCGGTTTTGAAGACTGCCAAAAATTCTCTTAGTCGAAACGTGATAGCCGAACTTAAAGATCGGTACTCTCGACTTAGCCACTAATGCTTGGAAAGCCGCGCAACTAAGTAGATTCACTTGCCCCAAGGCTCTCGCAATGCTTGTTTCTTTCCTCAATCGACGCGGCAATCGAGACACCACTACCCGCCACATGAGGCTGAATGATACGCACTGCCGCAGCAGCATTTTTTGCTCGTGCCGCCTGCACTAACGCGTAATGTTCCTTATCATCGTCATCTGACACCACCATATCCCCCCTCCCGAAGCGGAGATGGTAACGCTGGGCAGCATCAAGTTGTTCAGCAATCATCTTCTGCAAACGCATACCAGCCGCCCGGTACAATGTGAGATGAAAGTAACGATGCAGTACTAATATCTCTTTCTGCTTTGCATTTTTTAAGTCAAAATATGCTTTTTCGATGACCTCAATATCGTCATTAGTCAGTGCAGGGAATGACCTCGTAATTCCGACTGTTTCCAAGGCAGACCGAATTTCAAACAATTCGCGCGCATCATCAGCATTCAATGCTGCAACAACCACACCCTTGTGTGGCACCTGATTCACCAATCCTTCCGCCTCCAAAAGACGCATAGCCTCGCGAACCGGCATCCTGCTAACATCATACTCTGCAGCGATGGCATCTTGGCGAATGGGCGACCCTTCCACGAAATCACCACGAATAATCGCATCCCTAAGCTTTTGAAAAAGCCATTGGCTTACTGTCTTGGGGCGATTAGCTGTGGTTGTCGACATTGCCTATGCACCTTAACTGTAACGCTGACCAGCGGTACGTTCACAAAGTATACCCCTAAACCTTGTTACGAAAAAAGTACAATACCGCAACGTCCGTTACAATTTCGACCATTAAAACAAATAGTGTTTTCGCCAATGACTAACCGGCGGAGAAAAAACTCCGGCAGGGTAAAATAGTCTCTAAGCATTGCTGGAAAAACAAACATTGGAAAGTGTCTCCACTATTTTTTAATTAGATATTATAGCAAAAAGCACTGAGTGGCATTTCCGTCGAAAATCTGCCTGAGCCTATTCCCTACAAAGATCTTTACAGCATTGCCCACTGGCTACTGCGCAAAAAAACCCGTGATATTCTACGAAAGCGTGGTAGTGACCCCGCGTTTAAATGCCGTCATTTTTAAGCTTTAGGTAGCTGAATTCAAACTGGTAGCATCAACAACATAGAACGTAACTTTCATGAACTGGGCTGAGTTCAAATAGCACTCGTCCGCTTAATCCTCAAACCAGACATAAAGATTTGCAATTTACTGCTTACAAGCTGACGCAGAAGCGGACCTCATGTTTTCTCATTAGCGAACCTTCACATTTTCACAAAAAGTACCCAGCATTTTGGCCGTTATGGCTGCGGACCAATCACGACGCTGTTCAGTCCCCAGAATCGAAATGTGGACAAAAAGCGGGTCCTGTCCCGTGAGCGGCCACAGGTGAAAAATGAAAACAAACCGTTAGGCTTAGGACAGGCGTGCTACGATCCGTTGAAGCTTCGGGCTCAACCAATGCTTCGCGGATCGACCGTCCCAATTCTCCTCGGCATTCCTGCACCATTCAGCAACGTAACGGCAGATTGCCTGCTCTTCCTCTAATCTCTTGGCTTTTCGAAGCAGAATGACGGCGCGCTCGAAAGGAAACGGTAAGACGTCGCCTTCGGCCATAAGCCGCTGGCACAGCGCATACTGATACTCGAGGTCGTGTTTTCGATCGACCATTTCGCTGATGCCAGCTTGTGTCAGCTGTCGAACGCCTCCAATCGACTGTTCAACATCGGCAATACGAATGGTCGTGGCATCACCTTCGCTAATCTCGAATTGAATGCCTCTATTGGAGATCGAGCGTTTAGCCGAAGTGCTTTTCTGACGCTTGAAGAAGTTGAACGGGTTCATCGCAGCACCGGAAAGTCTACTGGGTGAATAGTTTTGCCACCGAGTGCTTCGAAGGTCTTTTGCCGACAGGAAAAGGCGATAATCTGGACGTGTGCGGCGACGACATTAATGACGTCGAAAAGCTTCTGAATACGTTCATCGTCTGAATAGACGAGGGCGTCGTCCAGAACGATGGGAATGTGCCGATCTTTAGCTGCCATAACCTGCGCGAAGCCGAGGCGGGTCAGAACCGCGATCTGCTCGCGCGTGCCACCAGATAGACGGGTCAGCTTTTCGCGCATGCCATTGCGTTCGAGTTCGTCCGGCCCAAGACGATCATCATAGGCGAGCGATGCACTGCCAAGGACCATGGATAGTAATGGATCGACTGCCTGTCGCACGGGAGCAAAGAATTTTGTGCGCCGGCTCGCGCGCACCTTGGAAAGTTCGCCGACTAGAAGGATGAGTGCGTCCCGTTCTTCTTCAAAGGCCGAAATTCGCTCCTGCCATCTGGTGAGTTTCGCTTCCACGGCAGCGAGTTTGTCCGCGGCCCCTTCTTGACCGGCCTGCGCCAGCCGACCACGCAATTCGCCTTCCGCCTTCGATAAGCGCAAGCGATCCTCCGATCTATTTTGTGCAGCGGCTTCGAGTCGTTTTACTCGCGCTTTCGCCCCGTCAAGCGATGGGCGATCACGCTCAGCAGTTTCAAGGCGATCTTCCGCCTCTCGCCATCGACGCCTCGCCTCCACGACAGCGTCGCTCAACTCAGTCTTGCGCTCCTCGCGTTTGTCATCAGCGCCTAATACGGCGTCCAAGTCGCTCAGCTGACTTTCGAGTCCTTCAATCTGAGTTTCGAGGATCGTCACCTGATTTCGAAGCTTTTGAATTCCTTCAGCAGCCATATCGCGTTCAGCGACGACGCGCGTCAGTTCTTCTTCCGCAAGTTCGCTCGCACGGGCGAGCGCATCAAGATCGTCAGGCTCGTCATCCTCTTCTTCGTCGTCCGGCAGGGCCGCGAGTTCATTTTCGAGCGTTGCGATGCCATTCGGCGCAACCGTACTCAGATCGTTCTTCAGCCGTTCAACGGATTGTTGTGCTGAATTGCGTTCTTCATGCAGGCGCCGTGCGTCAGAAATTTCTTTGACGCCGCAAGACTCCAACAAGCTCTCAAGTCGTTCTGTCGCCTTAGCAAGTTTTTCTTCCGCACCTTGAACATCTGGGGTGTCGATCAAAAGCTCAAGGTCCTGATAACTGAGCTTCGTTTTCCCCGAGAGCCTAACAGAGCCCGTATCGCCGATCGCCTCGCCGTTTAGCAGAACGGGTGCGTTCGATTTTTCCACTGTCAGCTCAGGCCTCGCCACGCGCGCCTGTGCTTCAAATGTGAGAATGTCCTGGTTGGCGTCGTCAAGGTTGGACAGATCGGGTAGCGAAACACCAGCCTCTTTTTCAGCAGCGTTCAATTGCGAAGCGAGATCTTTGGCGCGCTCTAATGCTTTCGTTAGCGAGCGTCGCTGCACAATCTCGCGGCGACGCTTGTCCCGCGACAGGGCGTCCTGTTGGTCTTTTCTGGCTTGCTTAAGGGCTGTCTCAGCTGACGCAGCTTGTTGCCGAAGATCGTCCAGGGGCGCTTCCCCCTCCTCGATCGTCTCCGTGATGCTTTCGATCGCGGATTGTTTGTCCTGAATTGATGCCCGCACTTTCTCTGCGGACGCCAAATCCGAGCTATACCGCTCTAGTGCATTTTCCGCCGCTTTCAACGTCGTTTCGCAGGCACTGACTTCAGACTGAAGACCGCGAATTTTCTCTGAAGCGCCTTCTGCGGCTTCCAGCTCTTTTCGGGCCTCGGCAAGGTCTTTAGCAAACTTTTCATCGTCTTCGCTTGTGAGGGCGTCGCGTTCTTTCAAGACACTGAGCAATTTCTCTCTATCAGCCTCGGACTGCTGGACGGCGACCGCAAGATCGGACCTCTCTCCTTCTAGTTCATCCAGGCGGCCAATAGCGTCCTTGAAAGCGCCCTTTGGACTCATCTGTTTTGTACTGACGATTTCGGCGAGACGTTTTTCAGCACGCTCCAGAACCCTTGCGGCGCGCTGGCCGCCCATAACCGTATCGACCTGGCCTTCGAGCACAGAAAACAGGGCTTCGCCTGCGCTGCCTTCCGGATTTGGCTGCAAGTAGGGATCGCCTTGCCGTATCCAAAGCATGCCTGAGGGGCCGTCATCTGGCTTGTCGCCTCCGATCAGCTGAGCGATCCAGTCTTCAGCATCCCGTTTTTCCGACAAGCGTTCATTTGTCAGAGCGTCAGTTACCACAGCTGACGCTGCAGAAAGGTACTGCTTTGAGATGCGATAGATTCTGGTATCGACTTCGAGGTCAATTTCTATAAACGGAGCGCCGCCGCCCCGGTCATGTCTAAATTCTTTGAGCGCCGATTTTGTGCTTGAGTGCTTTTCGAACAGCACAGTCTGCAACGCGGTGAAGAGCGTGGATTTGCCCGCTTCATTTCGTTCGCGAATGACGTTCAGGCCGTCTGAGAGGCCTTCCAGCGCGCAGCCTTGCTCTCCGAAGGGGCCGACATTCCGAACACGAAGCGCGCGAAGTTTCATGGTTCACGCTGATCCGGCTGCGAACGCTGCGAGATAATCCAGCGCGCGGCGTGCGGTTGCTCTTTCGTCGTCGGGTCGATCCTCGTCATTCATCACTGCGACGATGTTTGTCGCAGTATCTCTCAGCGTGCCTTCTCTATCGATTTCATCGAGCGCATCGGGGTCGGCCAAGCTGAGAAGGCCCGAACTCTTTAGTCGGAGATGGGCGAGGCTCTGCCGCTCTTGTTCTAAAAAGCTCAGGAAGCGCATTCTCGTATCGAGGCGCAACGCGCCATGCAGCTCAAGCCGGCTCAGGCGGCGATGTCGAGGACCATGCGTATCAAAGAGCGCTGTCGCCTCCGCGCATGGATCAACGCCGTCTTGGCAATCCAGACGATCCCGCGTCCAAGTATAGAAGGCAGTTTTAACCGGCTTCACGATCGGCAGTTCGCCTTTGGCAGGCTCCACCACAAGTATCGAGCCGGGCTGGTTGTTAGGAAAGCGATCCGGTTCAGGGGTTCCAGCATACCAAGTCCGCTCATCGACTTGTTGTACCCCGTGCCAATCACCCAAAGCGAGGTAGTCAAGCCCCGCAGCGGCTGCTCGGTTTTCTGCGATGGCCGCTGACTGCGGCGACTGATCGAAAAAGCTGCAGGTCCCGCCATGGGCGAGGCCGATTCTCAGCGTGTCTGGCGGCGTACTGACAGAACCGAATTCGGCTGTCAGATCTCTTCCGGGCGCTTTTGACATCCAGGGTGCTGGCAGAACGGTGACATTGTCCGACAGCGAGACAGGCGTCGCCTGCGTTAGCGGGCGAACATTATCCGGCAGACCAATGGCATGTAGTCGATCCCAAAGACCATGCGGTTCTGCGGGGTCATGGTTTCCCGGTAGGAGCCACCAGGTCGCAGCATCTGCGGTGCGCATCCGGTCCAGAGGCTGGCGCAGGAGCTTGTCGGACGGTGAGGCTATGTCCCAAACATCACCGGCGACCAAGACATGTTTGACATCCTCATCTTGGGCGACCTTTGCAATCCGTTCTATGACGCCTAGCCTGGCGTCAGCCAGCTGTGCGGCCAATTCAGATTCGAATTGAGCGAACGGTCGACCCAACTGCCAGTCAGCAGTATGAATGAAACGGAAATTCATTGCGCTATTTTAGCTAGTTTCGACGTTTGGCGAAACAATAAGTTATAAATTCGCCTTAACCGTTGCGATGGTTTGGGCGCTGAAATATTATTCATCTGTCAGCAAACAATTCGGCGCAAATTTCCGCGAGTTCCGGTTCTCGGCCTTCGACTAGAGGGGCGCTCAACGCTCGAGCTACTTCGGCAGTAGTAACTAGTTGAATAGCTGCGAGTGCACGTTCAGGTTTTGGGCCATTACGCGGCGCCTCATCGGGGTAATAATCCTCAATTGCTCCTTTAGATAACACGCAAACGCCTTGCGCACGCAACACATCTATACAAGGAGTCAGCGCCGCCCGTGCCGCATCGTCAATCAAGCAAGCTTCACCACGTGCAATGTCATCTTCCCAAACGAATAGGCTATCTATAGTTTCGAGTGCCTCAGGCGGAACATTTCCATTTTCTTGAGCTAATCGGATAGCTGCCTTGGCGTCTGCATAACGCGTTTGCCACGATTCATTTTTCACTTTCGCCTTGATTTGCCTCGCTTTTGGCTCCGCAGGAATATTCAGGGCGGCCACACGGTCGTCAATGGTTTGGATTGCCGTATTGCGAATATCTTCCACCCCATCTGCACCCAAATGCTGGAAGCCTTCAAAAAAGGCATCCAGATCCGCAACGATTTTGACTTGTATACCGAACGCTTCGAAAAAGCGGCGAAATTTTGCAAAGTTCCCTTTTCCGGATACCTGAACCATAGCGATATTTTGTGAGTCAAAATCCCATTCCTCATCGATTGTCTTTGAAACGTGCTTGAAGAATGCGTCATCGGATTCCCCCTCGAACAGCACAACGCGACGGCTGAAAAAAGCAGCATCAGCATTTTCGAATTTAGCAAGCCTGAAGGCTTCTGCACTTGCTGGGTCGAGATCAAAATTTACATCATGAATTACACCAATTGGTTTGGGGTCCGCGTGCTCCTTCGAGATACGCACAAATGAAGCTGTGATGCCAGGAGCGAAGAAAAGCGGAGAATGCGTAGTCACCACAACCTGAAAACGGCGAGAAATTTTTTCCAAAGTTGCGAAGAGAATACGTTGCGATTTGGGATGGAGGTAGAGCTCTGGTTCTTCAAACAAGAATAAGTTTGGACGCGGCGCCACACCGTCACCTGCTGCCTCTGGCCCGCCAAACAAGCGATTTACATAGCATTGAAGTAACGCGAAGGTCAGTGAGCGTTTAATCCCATCACCCTTATTCTCTATAGAGTCTTTTGAACCGTCATCGACGAATATCTGCGCTGAGTTTAGAATAGCTTTGAGCTCTGGCGGCGGCACTTCGAGTTCGACTTTGACTGCTGGAAAATTCTCCGCAAGCCGCGCTTCAATATCAGATTCAAGGTCCTTTACCTTCTGATGGCGATTGTCCTCAATCTCACCCTCAACCTCAACGCGATTAAAAAACGCCCTCAAATCACTTAACGCGTTATTGATGTTATCTAGATCCGGAGCCATATCTTCCAGCAACAGACCAAGTAGACGCCCAAAAGAAGTCGATTGCGATGTCTTAAGGTCATCATTGATGTTCTTTACGGCAGGAATATATATCGGATCAGGCAGTAATTTGGTGATGGACGAAGCTATACCCGTTGGCAAAGGTCCTTCTCGCATTTCGAACAAATCGGCTGGGAGTTCCGTGATGCGCTCAGCGATATACTCCTTTGCCTGAGTTATGTTTGATGATTCAGGTGAACCATCGGCAAATTCAGGAAAGTGCTCATCGATTGCGGCCCGTACGGCGGCACCACGTTTTCCTTTGAAAATTTCATCAATCGTCGCCTGCTGGTACCGATCGTCGATTGGCCTCAAACTTTCGATGGCTATATCGATTTTCTGACCAAGCGCGTATCGAATAATCAACACAAGCCTTTCGTCGTTGATAAGCGGTGTAATTCTATCCCTGTGCGTATCCTCCAAGCGTGCGAGGTGGGGTACCGTGACGTTGTCAAATGCTAGACGAAATACAATAGGCGCTGATAGGTCGTAGTATAAACTCTCATCTAGTTGGGGTGGACGATTCAAAGCGTATGTAATCGCTTGAAGAATTGTCGATTTGCCGGAATTATTCTCCCCGACGATGCATCCAAATCGTGATGGCTTATATTCAGCATCCCGAAGGCCTTTGAAGTTCGATATTCGAATGCTTGAAATTTGCAAAGCGGTATTCCCATTTATCGCAGGCTCGGAACGGGCTTAAAACGTCAGGACTGCAAGAATCGACAATACGCAATCGCGACTGACAAAACACTATGTACATAAATTCGGCGTTATTAATCAAAATGTTGCTACAACATATATTCAAATCGCCCGTGAGCTGGCGGTCGGTGTGGGCCAAAATCACCCGACGAATCGTTCCGAGTCTTACGTCCGGTTTTGCGCGCTTTCCAGTACTGGTAATTGAAAATTTTGCACTGGTAGCGGGCGGGTCCGAGAGATGGCGTCTACCCTAGTAACGAAGCCTCTTTCGGATACCTGCCTCAGTATCTTGCCAATGGGCATCTTTGTCATATTGCTGCGCTATATGCTCAAATATTCTCTCTACAAATGGAAACTTAAATGCAACGCGCTCAGCAATTGAGCGATATTTTTCTGCAAGGTCACGCTCTTGTTGTCCACCTTCACCACGCCAATGGACGCCTCTCGAATTGAATAAACCAATAGAGAAACCCACCATCACATCTTCGGTTGCAACGAATTCTAAAGCTTCGCAAACTGCATTATTTGGCCAGTTACCATTTTCATCTGCTAAAGACTTTGCCAGTAGCTCGCCGATTTTTTGGTCGCCAATTTTGACACGAGCATATTGTTTACAAAGCTGGCGAACTTCTCTGATCCATTCAATTAATATTGCAACTTTGCCTTCATCGGTTGCCTCATCAGAACCTGGTGTCTTCTTAAAACGATCAAGCACGCGATGCATATGAGTTGCATGACTCTGCTTAAGTTCATCATCTGCTATGATCCATTCTGGTGGATCGAGTTGATCATCATTCCGCCGATAAACTTGCGCCAGGACCTGCATGAATAAAGCCGGACTTTTAGAGATTTGTGATTCTAAGTTTGGAATGCCATACTCAGAATCATTCAATGCACTAATATACCTAAACTCAAGAGATGCGAGCTCATCTTCTGTATAGATGTCGCGCGACTGAACAATTTCAAATGCTTTTGAAACATCGTATGGCCTAATAGCGTAACCATAAGTCTCCTCACTTGAGGATGTCATGTTGTTCAACATTTCATAAATGAGGTGTGTAGAGAGCTTTTCTAACACAAAGTGCATCGTCCTAAATGCAGCAATAGGTCGCCCCACTCGAAGCATATTCTCTGCAATTAAATCAAAATAGGCTTCTAGATCCGCAAAAATGCGTGGTTCGAGGGTCCTCCAGTAAGCATCATAGGATTCCGCTTCGAGTTCTGAGACTAAGTCAAAAGTGCTTTGGCGTATTGGCGCCAGCGTTAGTGCTCTTACATATTCTTCATTATTGATTTTTGCCTTTAAAGATTCGAAAAATTTTCGTTGGTCTTTTTCGTTGATAGAAAACAAAAAGCCTGAACAAAAACTCCGAAACTCACCTACCTTTTCATCCATCGAGCCTTCAAGTGCGGATGACAGTAATTGAATTTTTTTTGATGCGGCGGTTATAGTCATTCCAGACGCATAACCGATCGAATACCCAGCCCCAGATTGTTTGATGAGTTCTACGACGCCCGCGATGCCTTTTTCATTATAAATTTCTGAAATAGCGTTTTGTCGCAGATTTCTTATTCTCTCATCCCGCTTTTTATAATCATAGTCGTCACTATCGAGTTCTTCACCCGATTCTTCGACCCATTCAGTCTCGAATAACCACTGATGTTTTTGTATTAAGTCATTTGGCTCGAGAAAGTCGTATGCTTTTCGAGCATCATCAATTATTGGCCGTTTTTTGTCTATGCGTTTACCACGTCTTGTAAATGCAAAGCGTCGAATCGTTTCCCTTAACTTCGCCTTTTGATCATCGTTGGCGTCTTTGGATTTTGACCAAACTTCAATTGTACTCCAAACTCTTGAGCGAAAGTCATTTCCAAGCCCATTTAGTTTCTCGACTAAATCTCCCAGAGTGTCAGCTGTGTGCGGTTTGTAACTCAAGCACAATTCTATGGCAGCACATTGAAAGTCATTAACATCTTTATTGGTTACCGTAGAAAATTCAGCGTCGAGATGATGTTGCCGCCATTTCGGTTTATAATTAGGGCTTGCTGAATCATGATGGTTTCCGAACTGAGAAACTGCGAGCCTCCAACCAACACCTGGGTATTTCTTGAAGACCAACTGCAATAATTTTATGCGTTCATCCAATGTCGCGGTTGTTTGGGGCATCCATGACTTGAGAATTGATTCCAAAGTATTTTCTGGTTTGTTTGACCAATTATCATCAATCTGATGATCTGCTAGTTTTGCCAAAACCTCGATAGCCCGGGTGAGGTGTTTTTTGTTCCACGCGATACCTTCCAGTGCCCAAAGCAAGCCTGAGCGTGGACATCCCCCAAAGAAAGCATTCTGGGAAGGTTCTAAAAGCGTTAGAATTTGAGGGTTCTCCGAATTGAGATCGGATTCGAGCGTGCTTAAAAACACTTCCGGTGAAGCTTCGGCATAGAATTGCATCTCATCTTTAAGTGAGTAGAGCTTTTCACGCGTCAGAGGTGTCATCAATCGACGAACAATCTGGTCAATTTTCACTTCTAAATTCATCCCAAATTTATCTTGGAACAAATCGTTACCGTGAACAGCTAAGAGAATAATCGTTTCGCAGATGCTCTCTCTGAGCAAAGAAGAATGGTCTCGTGTTTTTCCGTAGATATCGGCAATCCACCTCTTATCCTCATCTAATTCTATAGACGGGTCGGTTTCCGAAAGAACATATTCTCCGATCTCTAAAAAATCGGAGATATCTTTTTCAGTGACATACGGATGAATGGAGAACAACATGTCCATTTTTGAAACCGCACCGCGATAAGCACCCAACGACCATACGGGGGCTTCATTAAACGCCAGCAAGTCGACAAGTTCGCTATCTAGTTGGTCGGCTGTTTTTTCAGTCAACAACTCGACAACCGTGCGATCCGACATTTGCTCCCTACTCCACGCACCAATCAGAGCATAGGGGATTAACTTCCGCCCAACGTCAGCGTTTTGCGCCCACTCAGGAATTTTGATGAGTGGGTTTGTAGAAATCTGACGCCTCAAAACCGTTATTGAACGGCCCGTCTTCCTTTCCAGACTGGTCACTTGATCATCGGAAAAATTGAGATCAACTAGGGCTGACCTGAACTCTTCGTACCCAAGCTGACCAAGTTCGATTTCTGCGCTTTCGTGGCTTTTGTTTCTCGGTGTGATAACAATCGTGTGGAATTTCTTGAAGAAATTTCCGATTTCCTTCGCCATTTCAGCGTGACGCAATATAGCAATAAATGGCGTTACCGAACTCTCAAACTTCCTTAGGCTTGACAGGTCATCGAATATTAACGCTCGATCACCGAACTTCACTGTCGAAGCATCGTCACTTAAAAAGAAAGCAGAAACAAATGCCAACGCTTCATCTGTAGAATCTGCAGATACTGACAAAATTCGAGACGGTGCTGTTTCAAGCCACCGACCAATTTCGCTTTTACTGCGATTTACCGAGTTTTGGAAAAGTGGCAGAGGTAATACAGGATCAGTTACTTCTGACCAATTTTGCCAAGCGTTCTCAGGGGTTATAATTCCGTCACGAGGCACTCCAATTATTTCGCCAAACCACCTTTGAGCAGGAATTGATTGTTCGAACCATTGCTCTAGATCGCTTGCATCGTAAGCTCTCACGGATTTCCAAACCCCCTCTTTGTTTTTCAAGATTGCCCACTCATCTTTTTCCTTCCAATTGCGCGGAGTTACAAAGACAAATGTTGTGTCGGATTTTTCGTCATTGCATAGGTTCGAATTGTGGGTGCGTGCTTTGTAGTCACTATTTGCTTTATCCTGTGGCTCTTTAGTGCAGCCGAACTCCCAACCAGATATGCCTGCGGGTATCCACGGTGTGGTCTCTGACGAGGTTAAATATCCGTCCCACCCGTGCCTCTGGGAATTGTCATAGGCTGGAAAGTCAATTTCACTAATACTATCACTTGTTGACAGAATGAGTTTTCTTAACATCACTGCAAGTGTTGCGCGCGCCTCAAGATTATCATCAGACCATGCTTCTATCTGACGAGCCTTGATGCTCAAAAAGTCTGGGACGAAAGCTTTAACGGCAATCGATTTTTGTTGTTGCTCTATTTGCCATGAATCAAATTCAGCTTGGCGGCTAAGAAGGTCGTTCTTATCCAATCCGAACGCCTTGGAGACTTTTACCGCCATATCTGGTGACAAGTCGGTTTTTTCATTCAGAAAAGAAGATAAAGCGACACGCGAAACGCCCAACATTTTGGCCGCATCTGTCACGCTGGTCTTTTTTACGGCAATCAGATCCTTCACGTATTTGCCGGGATGATCGGGAATGCTGGTCGTTTTGGGCATATTTGACTCGAACATGATAACCGTTAAGTGACACTTATCATATTCACTATTTGTTCACAAGTGTTTTGTGATTATGTGTCTAAGCGGCTGTTTTTGTTTGCTTTTAAGTAACGTCGCCCGAAGAACAGGTTGTAAAATAGGACACGTAAAACGACCGTATGGAGCCAGAATGCTTGGTCAGCATCCTAATCCCAATGTCGGCTTATGCGCGCACAGCTGACTTTACATCAGATTGAAACCTCAATCCCCAGCTTGAACGGCCACACGGTAATTCGCAATCTTTGGGTTCGAACCCACCCCAACGCGACCGCTATTCCCAGACAATTCACTGGACTTTCTCCTGATAAAGAGCGTTGCTGTGGCTGTCGCGAATGCCTTGTTTCGCCCCCTGCCCGACCGTATCCGACGCCGGGCTTGTGGCGGTGCAACAACGAGGAGGCAATCATGGGCCAAAATGGAAAGACTAGTGCTAAGCGCCGGACCCAAAGCAACAAACCTGGAAAATCAAAGAAGAATCAAATTCTAGCGCATCTACGGCGTAAAAGCGGGGCAAGCCTTGAGGATTTAGCGGCGATATCTGGGTGGCAAGACCATTCTATTCGCGGGTTTTTATCGGGCACCGTGAAGAAAAAACTCGGCTATACGCTGGTGGCGGAAAAACCAAATAAGGGCGCGCAGCGCTATTACATCCGAGACGCTAAATGAAGCCGTATCGTGATAGCGCTGCGTTGGAACAGGAGCTCTTCCAACTCGAGCATCATTCCTTTGGTGAACTGCAACAACTTTATAAAAAGCTGCATCGCCAAAAGCCACCCAAGCGCATTGGTCGTAAATTGTTGATCCTTGCCATTGCTTATGAGATGCAGCGCAAATTCCATCGCGTGCGTGTTGATCGTCTGCACAAGCGCGTGCTGGCGCAGAGTTCGAGTAGCAAGGGGCGTCAGGGCACCTCCAAAGTAAAGATTGCCCCTCGCCAATCCCTGCGGCCGGGCGGGCGACTGGTCCGGGAATGGCGCGGCAAGCAATATGAGGTCTATGTCGCCGATGATGGCTGCTATTTAGGCGGTAAGCGCTTTCGATCACTGTCGGCGGCCGCGGAAGCCATTACCGGGGTCAAACGCAATGGCCCAGCGTTCTTTGGGCTACGGTCCACACGCGTGCGTGCACAATGAAACGCTGCGCCATTTATACGCGTAAATCGACCGAAGAAGGGCTTGATCAAGCCTTTAACTCTCTCGATGCCCAGCGAGAAGCTTGTGAAGCCTATATCGCGTCCCAGCGACATGAGGGCTGGAAACTGGTCAAGACCCGCTTTGATGATGGTGGCCTCTCCGGCGGCAATATGGACCGTCCTGCACTCAAGGCGCTGCTGGCAGAGATTGACGCTGGGCGCATTGATCTCATCGTCGTCTACAAGGTGGACCGCCTCACCCGATCGCTTGCCGACTTCGCTAAACTGGTGGAACGCTTTGATGCACAAGAGGTCTCCTTCGTCTCTGTAACCCAGCAGTTCAATACGTCGTCCTCCATGGGACGGTTGACGCTAAACGTCCTCTTATCCTTCGCCCAGTTCGAACGGGAGGTCACGGCCGAACGGATCAAGGACAAGATTGCAGCTTCTCGCCGCAAAGGTATGTGGACAGGCGGCAACCCACCCCTCGGCTATGACAATATCGATAAGAAGCTTGTGGTGAATGAGGTCGAAGCGGTCATTGTACGGTCCATCTTCGATCTTTATCTCAAAACGGGCCATGTTCGTGCAATCATCAATATTGGAATGGACCAGGGATGGGTCACCAAACGGCGAGCTAATGGCAAAGGCGGCAAGCCACTTTCTCGGGGACCGCTTTATCACATCCTCGCCAATCCGATCTATGCGGGGCTGATGCGTCAGGGCAAAGATCTTCATCCCGGCGAACATGACGCGATCATTGCGCGTGATCTATGGGAAAAGGTTCAGGAGAAACGCAAAGCGAGCACGAGGTGGACCGGACCAAAGGGAATGTTCCGGAGTTCTCTTACCGGAAAACTCTACGCGAACGATCGTCGCCTCACACCAAGCCACGCCAAAAAAGGCAGAAGGCGTTACCGCTATTATATCAGTCACGCGAATGCATCCCCGACGGATAGTGCACGGATAACGTTGAGAGCGGATGATGTCGAACAATCGGTCGCGACAGCGCTGGATCGTTGGATTGTAAACCCAAAATCGGCAACGCTTGATCTTGTAAAAGCCGGCACGTCGCTGGCGGTGATAGAGCGCGTTCGACATGCGCTTGAACAGCATGTTACCGGTCCATCGAATCTACCAGCCTCCGACCTCGCGCGATGGGCACCGATCATCGAGCGCATCGATATCACTGACAATGCGGTTTCGATCTCCCTTGACGTCGCCCGCCTTCTTCAAACATCGGATTTGCAAATTCACCTGTGCTCAAAGTGCACGATCACCGCCCCTGCAGCCATTCGTCATTGCGGACAGGAGCGCCGCTTCCTACTCGGAGATGTCGACCATCAGCGTGGTCCCGATCCGGCCATATCTGGATTGCTCTCCCGCGCCCACCATTGGAAGAAGACGTGGTTTGAAAACCCTGAAAGAGAGCTTGCAACCATCGCTGAAGCTACAGGCGCGGATCAAAGTACAGTCAGCAAAACCATCCGCCTGGCGTTTCTTGCACCCGACATTATCGAAGCTTTTCTCAGTGGCTCGGCCCCAATCGAAATTAATGCGGAAACACTGAAGCGCCTTCCTCGGATTCCAGCCAGTTGGGCGGAACAACGCAAACTGCTTGGATTCGACGAACGTCGATAAGTCAACGCTGATGAGTTCGAACGACTTGGCCTGCCCCCGCGCTCGTTCCTCCGCCGGTCTCCAAAAACACTCTGTATAATGATGGTCGTTGTGCAATAAATATGTGCATCGCTCACATCTTCAGGTGGTCGTCGAAAATTGGCTTTAGAGACTTTCAGCGAATTCGGCCCTGCTTTACGCAAATGGAGATCGGGGAGACAACGCCATCTCGCGAAATCCCGCGGACATGCGGGCTTTGAGGCTTGTTCCAGTTGGTCGGCGTGAAATGGAGGACTGAATGGTGGGCGGTGACGGGTTCGAACCGCCGACCCTCTCGGTGTAAACGAGATGCTCTACCAGCTGAGCTAACCGCCCTAAACCATGAAGAAAACTCTTAAACTTTCCTCAGGGGCGCAGTCCATAGCGCGTGCTCGTCGCGCTTGCAATGCCTTATGTGAAAAAGAAAACGTCGGCCACGAGATTACTCGGGCCGACGCTTTTATAGCCGGAGCTAGCTCTAGTTAAGAGCTTCTTTTAGGCCTTTACCAGCCGAAAACTTAGGCTGTGTAGATGCCGGGATCTGGATTGTCTCACCAGTGCGTGGATTACGACCCTCACGCGCTTTGCGTGCAGCAGCAGAGAACGTACCGAAGCCAACGAGGCGTACATCGTCGCCTGCTTTGAGCGCCTGGGTAATAGAATCAAAGACCGCATCAACGGCCTTTGCCGCGTCCGCTTTACTCATGTCCGCTGTATCGGCAACTTTATCGATAAACTCGTTTTTATTCATTCCTCCGGCCTTTCATTTTGGTGCTTGGAGTTGAGAAATCGTGTTCTGGGCCTGATTTTACGCGGGCTCTGGGGCCCTTGGCTAAGGAAAAATGGCTTAAAATAAGGGTTTGCTTTCCCCAACCACCTTAATCCATTGAAAATATTGAATATTTTTTTCTATCGCCTAGTGCTCTTTGTCCCAGATTTCATGCTCATGATCGATACATCGGTCGATCATTATACGCCAAACTGGTTCAGCGATTCGTTTAGAGAGCCCCTGCTTCTCCGCTTCGGCCAATATTTTGGTGACAACATCCTCGATCCGCCATGGTAAACGGACCTCATCCTTGTTGGGTTTGATACGACCTGCGGCCTCGATATAGCGTTGTCTGACCGCCAACATCGCGACCAATTCCCTGTCGAGGGTGTCGATACCTAACCGGACATCCTCCATAGATTGACAGGCTTCTGGCGGGACAATTTGAGGGGCTGTTTTCATGCCTAAGATTTAACCCTTAACTAGGTACGAAAAAAGGTGCGACGGCGTATCACGGCGTCGCACCTTCATATCATTCAAGCTTTCAACGGCTAATGAGTAATCACATTACCGCCATCATCGCCCGTTTCACTAGCCGCAGCTCTATCCACAGGTTCATTCCATTCAATCGGAGTTAGTTTTTGCGTGAGGGCATGGCCCAGCACCTCATCAACCGTCCCAACAGGAATGATTTTTAGCTCGCTTTTCACGTTATCCGGTATATCCGCGAGATCTTTTTCGTTTTCCTCAGGGATAAGGACAGTCTTAACACCTGCCCGTAGCGCTCCAAGCAATTTTTCCTTAAGGCCACCAATCGCCAGCACTCGCCCACGCAAAGATATCTCACCTGTCATGGCAATGTCTTTGTGGATCGGAATACCCGTCAGGACCGACACAATCGCTGTTGCCATCGCAACACCAGCCGATGGACCATCTTTAGGGGTCGCCCCTTCGGGAACGTGAAGGTGAATATCCGTCTTTTCAAAGACCGGTGGCTCAATACCGAATTCAATTGCACGACTGCGAACATAAGACGACGCGGCAGAAACCGATTCCCGCATGACATCTTTCAGGTTCCCTGTCGGTGTCATCTTGCCTTTACCTGGCATCTTGACTGCTTCGATAGTCAAAATCTCTCCGCCTACGGATGTCCAAGCAAGTCCCGTAACAACACCCACCTGATCACGACCGTCGATTTCGCCATGGCGGAATTTTGGGACACCCGCATATTCAGAGAGATTGTCCGCCGTCACAACGACCTTCTTGGTTTTACCCATTTCAAGATCACGAACAGCTTTGCGCGCCAAGCGAGAAAGCTCTCGCTCAAGGTTACGTACCCCAGCCTCACGTGTGTATTGCCGGACTAATGCCATCAGGCCGTCATCATCCAATGACCATTCACCGTCTTTCAGCCCATGATTTTCCAACAATTTTGGAATCAGGTGGCGACGAGAAATTTCAACCTTTTCATCTTCCGTATACCCAGGAATTCGAATGATCTCCATTCGGTCAAGCAAAGGTTGTGGCATGTTCAGGCTGTTTGCCGTTGTGATGAACATTACATCTGACAAATCATAATCTACCTCTAGGTAGTGATCCGCAAAAGTAGAGTTTTGTTCAGGGTCCAATACCTCCAACAATGCCGAGGCCGGGTCACCACGGAAATCCTGACCCATCTTGTCGATTTCATCGAGCAAGAATAACGGGTTGGACTTCTTAGCTTTCTTCATCGATTGGATAATTTTGCCAGGCATCGAACCGATATATGTCCGGCGATGACCACGAATTTCGGCTTCATCACGCACGCCCCCCAAGGAAACGCGCACGAACTCCCGGCCCGTTGCGGCAGCGATCGACTTACCCAACGAAGTTTTACCAACACCAGGAGGACCGACAAGGCAAAGAATCGGGCCTTTAAGCTTGTTCATACGTTTTTGAACAGCAAGATATTCGATAATGCGTTCTTTAACTTTTTCCAAACCGTAGTGATCTGTATCAAGAACGTCTTCAGCCTTTTTCAAATCGCTTTTCACTTTGGAACGATTGTTCCACGGTATCGCAGTCATCCAGTCCAGATAATTGCGGACTACTGTGGATTCAGCCGACATCGGCGACATCTGGCGTAGCTTCTTCAACTCTGTCTCAGCTTTTACTTTAGCCTCTTTTGACAGCTTTGTTTTTTGAATTTTGTCTTCAATTTCAGAAAGCTCATCGCGACCATCGTCGGATTCACCCAACTCTTTTTGAATCGCTTTCATCTGTTCGTTCAGATAATATTCGCGCTGAGTTTTTTCCATCTGGCGTTTTACACGGTTGCGAATTTTTTTCTCAACCTGCAAAACACTCATCTCGCCTTCCATCAACGCGTAAACCCGTTCAAGACGTTCTGAAACGCTCGTGATTTCAAGAAGCTCCTGCTTTTCGTTGATCTTTATGTTAAGGTGCGAGGCGACGGTATCAGCCAATTTTTGATTATCATCAATTTGCGAAATCGAAACGATAACTTCTGGTGGAACGCGTTTGTTCAATTTTACATAAGCTTCGAACTGCGTCACAACTGAACGTGCCAGTGCCTCTAGTTCCGCTTCTTCGCCTTCAATCTCATCTACATAAAGGGCTTCAGCTTCGAAATATTCATCCGTACGGATATATTTTTCGATTGATGCCCGTGCTTCACCTTCGACAAGCACTTTCACAGTGCCGTCGGGCAACTTTAAGAGCTGCAGGACAGAGGCAATTACGCCAATTTCATAGATATCATCTACCAGCGGATCATCATCGCCAGCATCTTTTTGTGCGACGAGCAAAATCTTTTTGTCGTTCTGCATCACATTTTCGAGTGCATTTACAGACTTCTCTCGCCCGACAAAAAGCGGCACGATCATGCCCGGAAACACGACGATGTCGCGCAACGGCAATACGGGATAGGTGACGGTCTCACTCATCGAAAACTCCTTTTGGCGCACCACAACTGGCTACGCCCGGCTATTTTTCACGGCCATGCTCTATTGGGCAGCGGTTCGACCGGATGCGCAACATTGGATTGAGGCTGCAACGTCACTGATTATACCCAACCCAGATGACAGGTCGGTTAAAGGTCGAACCGCCGCTGTTATACAGCGGCGGTGATTATAGAACCAATGTGGTTTTCAGAAACGTAATTTCAAGCCGCAAAATCAGTGCTCACGGGCAAAGTGAAAACTGCGAATACAATAAAGCTTCGCAGTTTTCCCCAATTTACGCGCTGGCGTCAGCTTCCACCGCGCCTTTATCCCGCTCAGCGTAAATATTCAGCGGTGTGGCATTGCCTTCAACGACTTCGCCATTCACGACGACTTCAACAACCCCCTCGAGTGTTGGCAATTCAAACATGGAATCGAGCAAAATGCCCTCCATAATTGAGCGCAACCCACGAGCACCTGTTTTACGTTTAATGGCCTTCCGGGCGATCGCGGAACGCGCATCGTCAGTGAAGGTAAGCTTCACGTCTTCCATCTCGAAAAGGCGCTGATATTGCTTAATCAGAGCATTTTTCGGCGATGTCAAAATTTGTACGAGTGCCGGCTCATCAAGATCTTCGAGTGTGGCGATAACCGGAAGTCGACCAACAAATTCAGGGATCAATCCGAATTTAAGCAGATCTTCTGGCTCAACCTCTTGCAAAATTGTACCAATCCGGCGGTCATCGAGGCTTTTCACCTCAGCGCCAAAGCCGATTGAAGAACCTTCACCACGCTGACCAATCACCTTTTCAAGGCCAGCGAATGCACCGCCGACGATGAACAGGATATTTGTCGTATCAACCTGCAAGAATTCCTGCTGCGGATGTTTCCGACCACCTTGCGGCGGAACTGATGCAACAGTGCCTTCCATTATTTTTAGAAGCGCCTGCTGAACTCCCTCGCCCGACACATCGCGGGTAATCGACGGATTGTCAGATTTCCGTGAAATTTTGTCGACCTCGTCGATATAGACGATGCCGCGCTGCGCACGCTCGACATTATAATCGGCAGACTGAAGAAGCTTAAGGATAATATTTTCAACGTCCTCGCCAACATAACCGGCTTCGGTCAACGTTGTTGCATCGGCCATTGTAAATGGAACATCGAGAATCCGCGCCAAAGTCTGAGCCAGAAGCGTCTTACCCGAACCTGTTGGGCCGATCAGCAAAATGTTGGATTTCGCTAACTCGACATCATTGTTTTTTGCCGCATGATTCAATCGTTTATAATGATTATGCACCGCAACTGCGAGCACACGCTTTGCCTGCGACTGTCCAATGACATAGTCGTCAAGAACTTTATGAATATGCTGCGGGTCTGGCACGCCATCCGTAGCTTTCACCAATGAGGATTTTGACTCCTCACGAATGATATCCATACACAGCTCAACACACTCATCACAAATGAAGACTGTCGGGCCGGCGATAAGTTTCCTGACCTCATGTTGGCTCTTGCCACAGAATGAACAGTAAAGGGTGTTTTTCCCGTCGCCGCTACTTTTCCCGCCGATCTTGCTCACTAACTGCACTCCTTCGTCAACGCCGCCACTGACCGCGCCATGCCTGCTTTATTTCGCACCCAAATCCGGGAGCGGCCATGCCGCGCCCCTCAAAGGGTGCATGAACGGCGCCACGGAACTCCGGAAGCAGCGCCATAGGACCATATTCCGGCCAAACCAATCAAGGAACCATTTCCTATTTGGCTTAACGAATACGGTAAATCTTAGGCGTCATCTTCCGCAGCAGCGCCACGCTCTGCCAAAACTTTATCGATCAGGCCAAAACTGACCGCCTCTTCCGGGTCCATAAAGTGGTCCCGATCGAGGGTTTTCTCAATAGTTTCATAGGACTGACCCGTATGGTCCACGTAAATTTCATTCAACCGGCGCTTGATTTTGATTATATCCTGCGCATGGCGCTCAATATCAGATGCTTGGCCTTGAAAGCCGCCAGATGGCTGATGAACCATAATTCGTGAGTTAGGAAGCGAGAAACGCATCCCTTTTTCACCAGCGGTCAATAACAAAGACCCCATAGACGCCGCCATACCGACACACATGGTCGAAACCGCTGGGCGAATATATTTCATGGTGTCGTACATTGCGAGACCCGCAGAAACCGAGCCCCCCGGGGAATTGATATAAATTGCGATTTCTTTCTTCGGATTATCAGCCTCTAGGAACAAAAGCTGAGCGATCACCAAGGTAGAAACCTGATCGTGGACCGGCCCGGAAAGAAAGATGATTCGCTCTTTTAGCAGTCGTGAATAGATGTCGAAGGCGCGCTCGCCGCGGCTAGATTGCTCGACAACCATCGGCACGAGCGTATTCATATAGATATCCAAGGGGTCTTTCATCGACATTCTCTTTCTTATGCGACCTGTACTTACGTAGGAATATGACCGGCTAGTTAATTTTCGTCCTTAACATGGGGACTGAATCCGTTGGCGCCAGCCCCAATTTTCACAACCCTAACGCGTCTGACTTAAGCGAGGGTTATTCTTTTGAAAAGGCAAGCCATGTTTCACAACGGGTCGTTCTTTGATTTTCACCAGTTGCCCCACACAACAATCCACATATCTTTGTCTCGAAACGGAAACGGGCCGCTAAAATAGCGGCCCGCCCCCTCAAAATAGTGAAAAACCAGCGTTTACGCGAATGCGCCTTCGCCCTCTGGCTCTTCCATCAATTTTTCTTTGGTAACGGTTTTATCTTCGACTTCCGCCCGCTCAATAATGTAATCCACCACTTTTTCCTCGAATAGTGGTGCTCGGATCTGTTGGATAGCCGCCGGATTTTCCTGATAGAATTTCAGAACTTCCTGCGGCGATACATTTTGACCTTGCGCTTGCATCATCTGCGCTTCGCGCATTGCCTGCTGTTGGATCGCCTGTTGAAGCTCATTCGAAGGAACTTGAACTTCTGAGCGCTTCCCTACTTCAGCGAGCACTAAGCCCAAACGAACACGGCGTTCGGCAATTTTACGGTATTCTTCTTTAAGCTCATCTTCTGACTTGTCTTTGTCTTCGTCGTCACGCTCAGACGATTCGACCTGACGCCAGATCTGCTCGAATTCCGCATCGACCATGCCTTTTGGCAATTCAAAATCATGGGCCTCGTCAAGTTTGTCGAGAAGTGCACGCTTTAGGTGGCCGCGAGACAAGTTTTTGTAATCTGACTCAAGACGTTCTTTGAGACGCGATTTAAGATCATCAAGGCTTTCAAGGCCAAGTTTTGTGGCAAGCTCGTCGTTGATTTCAACTTTCTCAGGTGCTTTGACCTCGGTGACTTTCACATCAAAGACTGCATCTTTACCGGCGAGGTCTTTTGAACCGTAATCTTCTGGGAAGGTCACTTTGACTTCGACATCGTCACCGGTCTTCGCGCCTAGGAGCTGTTCTTCGAAACCAGGAATGAAAGTGTTGGAGCCGAGAACCAATTCAATGCCCTCGCCCTTACCGCCAGCGAACTCTTCGCCATCAACCCGGCCAACAAAATCAATGACCAGCATATCTTTATCTTTAGATTTGGCTGTCTTGCCGCGCGCCGCATAGCTCTGTTGCTGTTCGGCAATGTTGTTCAGCGCTTCTTCGACATCAGCCTCAGGCACATCACATACCGGGCGTGTCAATTTTAGCGTTGCCACATCCATCGGATCAAATTTCGGCAGAATTTCTGCGTGGACGTCAAATTCGAGATCGGCTTTGCCTTCGATGACGTCTTCGATTTTATTTGCAAAATGCGGGTGCGGAGAAGTCGCCGGCTGTAGATCACGTTCGGTGAAAGCCTTCTGAGAGGTCTCATTGACAACCTCTTGAATAATCTCACTCATCATGCCTTTACCGTACATTTTCTTCAAGAAAGAAACCGGCGCTTTGCCTTTACGGAAGCCCTTGAGATTTACCTGACCTTTGACCTCTTTAAGTTTCGCCACCAGCTTTTCGTCTAGTTCAGCGGCAGAGACTTTCACCAGAAACCGGCGATCGAGACCTTCGGCGCTTTTTTCAATGACTTCCATTTGTGCTCTCGTATTTATTCAGGCCGAATGGCCATTATTTGATTCTTTATCGTATGTTCGCCATCGCTGAACGCTGGCCAGGCCAGTTCAGGAAAGCCTATTGGTGCGGATGAGAGGACTTGAACCTCCACGCCTCTCGGCGCCAGAACCTAAATCTGGTGCGTCTACCAATTCCGCCACATCCGCATTGCCAACAGGGGCAAACGTAAAACGGGCCGCGGCGTTCGCAGCGACCCCTTACTTAAGCCCGCGCTTCTATAACAGACAAAACGCCCCTGTCGAGCAGTTTAGCGCCTTTTCTCGACCTAGAATGTGACAAATCTGTTTCGTAGGTTTGCAAGCCGCCATCTGAACCTTTCCACACATATAACTGTGAGCAGAAATCGCCGGTATTTTCCGCGAGATCAATTAGCCTCTGGTGCCGCCGCTTGATTCTTTTCTGGTTGATCTTTTTGGAAAAGTATCCGCATCACCGCCGGCACTGCATCCGGCAAATCTTCGGCAATGAGGCCATCTCCGATTGTCTGTCCTGCTGCGCCATGGAACCACACTCCCGCCGCCGCGGCACCGAAACCGTCCATCCCCTGAGCCCTTAAACCCGCGATAAACCCCGCCAAAACGTCGCCGGACCCCGCAGTCGCCAATGTCGGGGGTGCGTTGGTATTAATAAGCGCACGACCATCGGGCGCAGCGATGACCGTATCTGCACCTTTTAAGACGACAACAGCATTTGCTTCCTTACTCGCCCTTCTCGCTGCCTCCAACTTGCCGTCAAGCTTGGCCGCCTCAGGAAACAGTCGGGCAAATTCGCCGCCGTGTGGCGTCAAAACATCGGTAGGCCGAAGCGCAGAGAAAAGAGTTTGTGGTTGATCGGCAAAACTGGTTATCGCATCAGCATCGAGAATGACCGCCGCCTTCGACTTTAAACCCGCCATGACTTTCGCGCGGGTCCCTTCGCCCACACCTGCTGCAGGACCAATAACCAAAGCCATCGGCATATGCTCTGACGCAGCCATGGCTTTGGCGACATCTTCGTCATTATTCGCAATGCGCAGCATTACCGCCGTTAGGTGTGCTGCATGAACAGGCGCGGCCTCGGCTGGCGTCAGCATAGTGACCGCACCTGCGCCGATTCTAAGCGCCCCACGAGCCGCCAATCGCGCAGCCCCGGTATTCAGTGGCCCGCCAGACACAACCATGACCGAGCCACGACTATATTTATGGCCGCCCCAGTGGGGTTGAGGTAACAAACCACCCCACAACCCCGGATGGTTGGTGTAAGTCTGTGCGCCGGTGGCCGCAGTGATTTGATCAGAGATACCAATATCAACCACATCCACCGCGCCAGAAAGCGCGCGTCCCGGAAACAATAAATGACCCGGCTTCTTCGCATGAAATGTAACTGAACGCCTGGCATGCACGACCGCACCAGAACCTTCGCCCAATACCGCCCCCGTATCCGCATCGAGACCAGAAGGAAGGTCAATTGCCAGAACAGGTGCTGGGTTATCGTTAATTGCGCCAATCGCAGATTTTATTTCACCTTCGGTCGCGCGCGAAAGGCCCGTTCCAAAAATGGCATCGATAATGAGCCCGCAATTATTGAGAACCGCTTTTTCAAATGGCACCACATCGCCATCGAATAGGTCAGCCATCAACTTTGCATTGCCCGTCAATGATTCGCGCTTGCCCAACAGCGCCACACGAATCGGCCATCCCGCTGATTTCATGACCCGTGCAGCGACAAATCCGTCTCCGCCATTATTGCCCGGCCCACAAATTACAACCGTAGGGCGCTTACTCCAAAACCGCATCGCGTGGTGCGCAACGCCCTCTCCGGCCTTTTCCATTAGCGCTGCAGAGGCTATTCCTCCGTCAATTGCTAACTTTTCCGCCGCACGCATTTCATTTGCTGATAAGATAATAAATGGGTTCACGCTTGACACTTCCTATGACCCGCTCTCTTTTTGGCCTGAATTTGTAATCTGGCCCCGTTCTAAACGAAACAAGGCATGAAGCCATGAAGAAAATAGAAGCTATAATCAAACCTTTTAAACTCGATGATGTGAAGGAGGCACTTCAAGAAGTCGGCCTTCAAGGCATGACGGTCACCGATGTTCGCGGTTTTGGCCGCCAAAAGGGGCACACGGAACTTTATCGTGGAGCCGAATATGTTGTCGATTTCCTGCCCAAAGTGAAATTAGAATTGGTCGTCAGTGACAATCTGGTCTCAACTGCCGTCGATGCTATTAAAACAGCCGCCCATTCTGGCCGCATCGGCGACGGAAAGATCTTCATTTCAAATGTTGAAGATGCAATTCGTATCCGTACAGGAGAGACCGGTCGCGACGCGATTTGATGGGAAACACATCCATTTTAGATAAAGATCGGATATTTGCCAGTTTCAAAAAAGCATTGGCGACAGCCGAACGCTTTTCGGACCCCTATGTCCATTGGCATTTGTCGGGGCTTTTTCCTGAAGATCTCGCGCTGGCATATAATAAATTAAACTTCCCGGTTGCCAGTGTCGGTGATCTTTCGGGCAAGCGCGAATATCACAATGATACCCGACACTACTTTGATGCAGAGAACATCAAAAAATTTCCATCGGTCGCGGCGGCGGCAAACGCATTTCAAGCACCGCAAATGATCGCGGCGATCGAAGATTTTTTTGAAACCGATTTAGAAGGCACGTTTCTGCGCATCGAATATGCGCAGGACACAACAGGTTTTTGGCTAGAGCCACACACAGATCTCGGCGTCAAGCGCCTTACATTGCTGATCTACATCTCGGACGACCCGGCCCACGCCACCCTCGGAACTGATATTTTCGATGCAGATAAAACGTGGGCCAAACGCTCACCGTTCGCGGCCAATACGGCGATGGCATTTGTGCCGAATGATCATACCTTCCATGGTTTTCAAAACCGCGAGATCAAAGGCACGCGAAAATCCTTGATTCTAAATTACGTCACTACGGATTGGCGGGATCGGGAACAACTATGCTTCCCCGACAAAACAGTATCGCGTTCAAGCTAGAACAAGGATCTTTCGATCGGCTCTGGCAAGGACGGTCCATCATTGCGCGGGGAATTTACATCTGTTGAAACCGCGTGCATCGACCAAGTGCCGGTGGGGGCTGCGCTCAGCATTGACATTACCTGTTTGAGGTCCCGCTCATCAGCCTCTAGCCATAGTGTAAAATGATCCGGCGAAATAACGACTGGTTCCCTGCTATGGATCGATTTTAAGTCGCGCCCGGCAGCAGCCGTTAAAATGGCGAGTGTGTCGATCTCCCCGCCATCGGGGTCTTGGGCCGTCTCCCAAATGGCTGCGAATGCAAAAAGCCCGGTGCCATCACGTTGAATCGCATAGGGTTGTTTCATACCGCCCTTGCTGCCTCGCCATTCATAAAACCCATCAGCAGGCACCAGACATCTACGTCGCTTGAATGCTGATTGAAAACTAGCTTTTTCAAGGACAGTCTCACTTCGCGCATTGATCAGCGGGCGGCTAACGAGCTTTTCAAGGAATTCGCCTTTTGCCCAGCTCGGGATAAAGCCCCACCGCATCAAGCTATACTGACGTGCGCGTCGTTCGTTCTGGTAGACGACAGACACAGGTTGAGTTGGACAGATATTATAGCGCGGCGGAAAATTATCGCGCACATCGACGTCAAAAAGAGTAGCGACTTCTGACGGCGGAGATTTCAAAGTATAGCGTCCACACATAAGCGTAAGGTAGCAGCAATTCATGAACACGAGCGAGAGAATATTGGTGGGCGTCGGTGCGGTAGTTTTTCGCGGCGATCATGTTTTAGTCATCAAACGCAAAAAGCCGCCATTCCTTGGGCATTGGTCTATTCCCGGTGGTGGGTTGGAATATGGAGAACGACTCGTTGATGCGGCCCACCGCGAAGTGCGCGAGGAGACAAGCATTGAGATAAAAATTCTCGGACTTCTTGATGCTTTCGAGGCGCTACCGCGTGAAGCTGACCAATTTGTAAGTCATACCATCATGATCGATTATGTGGCCGAATGGGTATCCGGAGAACCAATCGCCGGCGACGACGCGGCTGAAGCTGAGTTTGTATCTATTGATGAAGCTATGTCTCGCCTTTCTTGGGATCAAACGCGAATGGCACTGAGCCGTGCCATCAAATTTCGCGAGGAATTCGCCAAAACGCCATAATCGCGTTATAATCTCCGTTAGAAAGAAACGTGTATGAAAAATGGTTGGATTATTGGTGGCCTTTTGAGCCTTTTCGCTTCCCTCGCGAATGCGCAGGGGCTTGAGCAATACCAATCTCGTCAAACCGATCTGACCACGTTAGCAGGCGTCTTCGGTGAGTTGCACCATCTGCGGCGCACCTGCGAGCCGCGGTTTGAAGCCGACGTTTGGCGAGATCGAATGAAAAAGCTTATTGATCTGGAAGAACCGCAGGCAACAGATCGTGAAAAGATGATTGCGGCTTTCAATACGGGCTACCGTGATGCGCAGCGGCGGCATCCCGGCTGTGACAGGCGTGCACGCGATTACGCTGCCAGCCGCGCCAGTCAGGGTGATCAAATCATCAGACGGTTGACCGCACAACTTCGCGATGATGAAGGCCCTGAATTGGTTGTAGGCCCCACCCGACACTAAGATCGAAATACTAAGATCGAACGTCAATTGATCAGCCTAAAGTCTCCTGAAAACGAACCGGCGCACCCGCGGCATCGTCAATTAATTCGTCATTCCACATGACTTTCCGGCCACGAATAAATGTTCCCATGGGCCACCCTGTTACACCCATGCCGTCAAAAGGCGTCCAGCCTGATTTTGTCGCGGACCAATCATTTGTAATCGTCCGTTTCGCCTTAAGATCGACGACTGTAAAGTCAGCGTCATAACCAATCGCCAAGCGCCCCTTGCCCGCGATGCCAAAAACACGGTTTGCACCGTGGCAGGCCAGATCAACAAACCGTGCAAGGCTTAGCCGGCCTTCTGCGACATGGTTGAGCATAATTGGCACATAGGTCTGTACGCCCGGCATACCCGACGGAGATTGCGGATAGGGTTTGGACTTTTCTTCAATCGTATGCGGCGCGTGATCAGACCCAATTACGTCGAACAATCCTTGCTGTAGGCCATACCACAGCCCTTCGCGATGGCGCGCATCACGGATTGGCGGGTTCATTTGCGCAAACGCCTTTAAACGTTCGTAACAGTCCGGCGCTTCCAATGTGAGGTGTTGTGGCGTGACTTCGCAGGTTGCTACATCTTTTGCCGCCGCGAGCATTTGAATTTCGTCAGCGGTGGAAATATGCAACACGTGGATGCGGCGACCGGTTTCACGCGCGAGCTTTAACAATCGCTCAGTACACCGAACGGCGGCTTCTGCGCTGCGCGCTTCTGGATGCGACGTCCAGTCCCCTTCGCGGGCTTTCGACTTTCCTTCACGCAGAAGATATTCATCTTCGGAATGGATCGCGACGCGGCGTTGTCCGTGTGCAAGGACTGCTCGAACGCCTTCATCATCTTCGACTAATAGGTCGCCTGTTGAGGCACCCATAAAAATTTTGACACCACACACGCCCGGCAGCATCTCTAGCTCTGCCAGTTCTTTCGGGTTTCCGTGCGTTGCCCCAACGTAGAAAGCATGATCGCAGAACATTCCGCCGTGATCGACCTTACCCGCCGCCCGCGCAAGCTTGTCTTCAATCGCTTCTTGCGTAACCGTAAGCGGTGTCGTGTTCGGCATTTCGAAAACTGTGGTGACGCCACCAAGAACGGCGGCGCGGCTACCGGTTTCCAAATCTTCCTTATGGACGGGTCCCGGCTCGCGGAAATGAACTTGAGTATCGATCACGCCCGGCAGGACATGAAGGCCCTTACAATCGATGGTTTCCGCTGCATCAGCGCTCGCCGACACGCCAAATTCAGCAATTTTGCCGTTGCGAACACCAATATCGCGCGCACCCTCGCCATCATGATTGACGACAATCCCGTTCTTCAAAATCAGATCAAATGTATTTGCCATAGGGTGTGTTTAACGCTCAGCCATAAATTCGCAAACCGGAATTTCATCCTAAAATTGCCGCGTCGCAAAAAACGCTCGATTTGTTGGTTATTTCGAAATCGGCTAAGTTTTATCCAAGGGAGATTTCACATGACCAATGACCAATATAGTCAAGGGCGATGGGGTACCGGTACCCGTCCCGTAGGAACCGGCCCGGCGCAATCAGCCTGGGACCAAGGGGCAGCAGCCCGGCGACAACAGCAAGAAACGCAACGGCAACAAGCCCAGCAGCAAAGCCGCCACGCCCAGCAACAACGCGATGAATACAATAAAAATTATGGCCCCAACACGCCAAACGGCGCTTCATTACCCGCGAGCGAAGATTCCGAAGCCGCTGGCGGAATAATGCTGATCGCGAGTATCGGCGCTTTCGTGTTTCTATGTGTCGCGGTTTGGAACTTCGTTCTGATGGCCTTTCCATCGACCGGCGGCATTATTGGTACTGCACTCGATTTCAGTCCTTGGGCTGTTGGTGTCGTGGCGCTCGGTGTTGGAATCCGAATTCAGGAAATTCTGACCACAATTGCAATGTGGGTATTAGCGGCAATGCTTCTTTTTTTTGGTGCCGCCATTGTTCACGGAATTTTCTTCGCCTCGACCGGCTCGTGATTGCTCTTTGCACGCGCGACATTTGTTCATATATGACGACGCATGAGCAACATCGAATTTATTGAAAGCCGCAGCATCCTTCGAATTGAAGGCGACGACCGCCATAGTTTTCTGCAAGGCATCATTACGCAAGACATTGAACAACTTTCGCCCGAGCGGGCGATCACATCGGCGCTGCTAACACCGCAGGGCAAAATTCTCGCTGATTTTTTCTTGATCGAAAGCAGCGATGCCATTTTTCTCGATTGTCACGCAGATATTGTTGAAGCGCTCAGTAAGCGCCTCTCTATGTATAAATTACGCGCTAAAGTATCTATTACGCCGTTCGACCAATGTGCGACCTTGGCAAGCCCCCACCCTATTGATCTTGATGGCGCGGTAGCCGTGTTCCAAGACCCGCGCCATGACGACCTTGGGTGGCGCGCGATCGCCAAACCGCACAAGGAGTCCGTGCCAGAGCATACCTATCACGCCCGCCGCATTACCTGCGGCGTTCCGGAGTTTGGGTATGATTACAGCGCTGACGAAAAATTCCTGACCGACATCAATGCCGACGTATTAAACGCCGTGAACTATAAAAAAGGTTGTTTTATTGGTCAGGAAGTCACCAGCCGCATGAAACGCAAAGGCGACATTCGAAAACGCAGCATTATCGCAAAGTTTGCCGATGCCGTCGCGCCGACGGGAACCGCAGTTACGGCGGGCAGCTCAACCCTCGGCGAGATCATGAGCCAAAGCGGTGACCAAGCCCTTGCATTTATTCGCCTTGACCGGTGGGAAAAAGCGAAACTCGACCAAGTGCCTATTCTTGCGGACGGCAAATCGCTGCAATTCCGCGTTCCGAATTACCTTGAACACGACTAGCCTCCATCAAAACCTGCATCCAGCAGGTCATTGAATGGAGGGCAAATCATGACAGCTACATCAGTCGCACTTCTAGGTTTCGTAGCGTGGCTTATATTTCTCGTGCTCAGCTTAGGGATTGTAAGAACTTCCCTTGTGATGACCGGCAAACGCGCCGCAAATTCGTTTAACTCATCCGGCGACGATATGGCACCATTTGGCTATCGCCTGACCAGAGCACATGCAAATTGTTACGAAAACCTGCCTGCCGCCGCCGCTTTATTGCTTTATGCGATGGCAACAGGACAGACCGAAATCACAAATGGCCTCGCCTACATTTTTCTTGGTGCTCGCATAGCGCAATCTGTTGCACACTTGATCTCGACAAACCGAAGCTTTGTATTGATCCGATTTGTATTCTTCGTAATACAAATCGCCATAATGGTAATCTGGCTATTGTCATTTTTCGGTATTGTCTAGTTCATCTCTGGAGCCCAAAGTTTATGACTGAAATCAACTATTGTCTTTGGGCTCCACTAGATGACCCCATTTACCGTCAGTATCATGATGAAGAATGGGGTGTCCCGGAATATGACGACCGTGCACTTTTTGAAAAGCTCATTCTTGATGGTTTTCAAGCCGGCCTGTCATGGCGCACTATTCTTTATAAACGGGACAATTTCCGCAAAGCTTTTGACAATTTCGATCCGGAAAAAATCGCTCGTTACACACCTAAAAAAATTGACCGGCTTATGAATAACGCCGGCATTATTCGTTCAAAAACGAAAATACTTGCCACAATAGGCAATGCTAAAAGCTACCTTGAGATCATGGAAAACGAACCTAATGGATTTTCCGGTTTCTTATGGGACTTTGTTGACGGAAAGCCCATCAATAACAAGGTCAAAAACTACCGTGAACATATGGTCAAATCGCCAGAAAGCGAAGCCATGTCAAAGGAACTGAAAAAACGCGGATTTAAGTTTTGCGGGCCCGTAATTGTCTATGCCTTTATGCAAGCAGTAGGCATGATCAACGACCACGAACAAACCTGCCCGCGCTGGAAAGCCATACAAAAGTTGAGCAAACCCTGATGAAGTTTAATGGAGAAAATTCCCCTTATGTGAGGGATGAAAAACGATTGGCGGATGTGATTGCCGCAATCCAAACATTGGGCACTTACCGCTTTTATAAAATGGACTTTAAAGGTTGGGCTGATCGTATCTCAGGTGACGAGAATCTATGCCGTCATTGGGAAACGGTATTTAAGGAACATCCTGAATTTTTTCGGCTTGATGCAACGCGAGACCAAGCGTCGTTGGTCATTCGACGTCAGCACAGCAAGTTGTTCAATGTGGATAATCATCAGGACATCACGAAAAACGAGTTTCTTGCACTAAACGAAGAGCAGAAATCCCGGGTTTCTCGAAGCCCGCTCTCGCCGGAAGAAATATCAACCCTGATTAACACAGCGGTTTTACTTCACGCACGGGCGATTGAGCACAAACGCAATATGCGATGGTGGATCCCCATATTAACGGCCGGCATTGCAGGGCTTAGCGCAACCATTGGCGCATTTATCGGGTCAATATCCGGAAGCGGGTAAGGAACACCCGAAAGCCCCTATGCGGGAACACCTTACATCGCCGCCTCGAAGCCGCTAGGATACGCGCCAATCAATTAGGAAACGACGATGAACAATTCCGATGTGCGCCTCGTTGCCACCGGCCTTTACACCCCGCCCAACTCTATTTCCAACGAAGAGCTTGTGTCGGCGTTCAATGCTTATGTTGATAAATTCAATGCCGAAAACAGCACTGCAATCGAAGCTGGCACAACAGCGCCATTGCAAAAATCTTCAGCCGAATTCATCGAAAAAGCATCTGGTATCAAATCACGTCACGTGATGGATAAGGACGGCATTCTCGATATTTCGCGTATGGCACCCTTCATCAAAGCGCGCCCCAATGATGAATTATCCGTTTTGGCAGAAATGGCATTTAATGCCGCAAAAGAAGCTCTGCGTAACGCGGACCTTTCAGCGGCCGATATCGATGGTGTCATTTGCGCCGCTTCCAATTTGCAACGCGGATATCCGGCTGTAGCAGTCGAAATTCAAGACGCGCTGGGGATTGAGGGTTTTGCATTCGACATGAATGTCGCATGTGCGTCAGCAACATTTGGTATTGAAACGGGCCTTGGTTTAATTCGTGCTGGTGCCCGGCGCATCTTGATGGTCAATCCAGAAATATGCTCCGCGCATTTGAATTTCCGGGATCGCGATAGCCACTTCATTTTTGGCGACGTGTGCACAGCCGTCATATTAGAGCGCGCAGACGGCCCCGCCCCCGGCGAAGCATGGGAAATCATTGGCACACGGCTTAAAACACAGTTTTCCAGCAATATTCGTAACAATTTCGGTTTTCTGAACCACTGCGAACGCGAAACCGGCGAAGATGCCGATCAACAACGAGACCCGTTTACGGACAAGCTATTCAAGCAAGAAGGCCGTAAGGTATTCAAAGAAGTTGTCCCAATGGTGAGCGCACTGATTAACGAACATCTTGGCGAAACCGGCGTTGCACCCGATCAGATAAAGCGGTTCTGGCTGCATCAAGCGAACCTTTCCATGAATGAATTTATTGCCCGCAAGGTCTTAGGTCGAGACGCCACGCGCGAAGAAGCACCCGTCGTCCTTGATGAATACGCCAATACATCTTCGGCAGGATCAATCATCGCCTTTCATAAGCATCGCGCTGACTTCTCTACTGGCGAAATCGGGGTGATTTGTGGTTTCGGCGCTGGTTACTCGGCTGGCTCGGTAATTGTGCGCAAGATTGCTTAACCCGGAGCCTTCACAATTCATGTGAGAGTGCTAAGGCGTGACAGCAATTAAGGCTGACAACGAAAGACCAAGAGCTATGACCAACCATTTGCATAAAGGTGATCTACCCGAAGGACTCGATCTCGGCCCAGTCGTCGCTGTTGATAGCGAAACGATGGGGCTGATCCCCTACCGTGATCCCTTATGTTTGGTTCAGCTCTCTGCGGGTGATGGTGATACCCATCTGGTCCAGCTAGATCGAAATACCTATGACGCCCCACGGCTAAAGGCGCTGTTGAGCGACACGAATACCCTCAAGATTTTCCATTTCGCCCGATTTGACGTGGCAGCATTTCAACAATGGTTAGGGGTGGTGACAACGCCCGTATATTGCACCAAAATCGCGTCAAAGCTCTGCCGTACATATACCGACCGTCATGGACTGAAGGATGTGACGCGCGAACTTGCTGGCGTGGATCTTTCAAAACAACAGCAATCATCTGATTGGGGCGCAGAAACCCTTTCGGCCGCCCAGATCGAATATGCGGCTTCGGATGTCCTACATCTCCATCTTTTGCGCGAAAAGTTGAACGAAATGCTGGCCAGAGAGGGCAGGACAGCCCTCGCCCAAGCCTGTTTTGACTTTCTTCCCATACGATCGGCGCTCGATATAGCCGGATGGCCCGAAACTGACATTTTCGCCCATTCTTGAGTGGTGCCTGAAGGCAACTCGCGAAAAATCCTCAAAAATCGACCTAATTCGATGAAATTTGTGCCTATTGCTTCCCTCTCGCGGACGCGCGACTATATGGAAAGAGATACCGGTATGACATTATCCGGCCCTCTTAACTGTCTGGAAAATTAGGGAAACGACGCCGGGCATGAATAGCACCGCCACTGATCAGAACAAAGTTAGCGCGTCGGCCGAACCAGCGCCAAAACGCCGTGTTCTGGACACACTACCCATGCAGGCCCGGACCACCGGTGATCAGGCCGCTGCCCGTTCCCGTCTCGTCCGCCGCCTTAGGGTCATTCTCCCGATAATGGCACTGGTTCTTGTGGCGGCGTTTTTCTTTAATACTCAATCCAACTCCGTCGATGAAGCCTTTCTCAAAGACTTTGAGGATGTCGCCTCTTTTGCGGTAGACAAGCAAATGCTGAGCCCATCATTCGCAGGCACGGATAGCAGCGGTAAACCATTCGAGATCAGTGCGGATACTGCCTATCAGCACACAACGCAGAAAGACGTTGTTGAACTTGAACGCCCCAAAGCCGTCCAGGGCAAAGATGCGGAGACAACCATAGTCACCGCCGACAAAGGCCTCTACCAGACAGATGCGAAAGTTTTGGAGTTGCGCGACAGCGTTACACTCCAACATGACGTTGGGGACGACACCTATATATTCCGCTCGCCAGCCGCGACAGTTTCAATCGACGACGAAATTGTCTCCAGCGATGCCGGCGTCGGTGGAAGCGGGCCAGATGGTCGAGCACTCAAAGCAGACCGCATGAAAGCCTATAACGGCGAAGGCCGGGTAGTATTGGAGGGGAATGTTCACATGCGCATCTATCCCAAAAGCACGACGACACTTAAAAATGATAGTGACAGCGCCAACTCCGCACCGGCGCTAAAAGATGTAGACATAGAGACGCCGCAATGACCCTAAAACAATGGATTAGCCCCGCCCTTTTATTCGTCTTTTTTATGACGACGAGTGCTCAGGCTCAGTTGATTTCCAACGACAGCAAAGAGCCTGTGGATATCACGGGCGATACGGCTGAATTTCAAGACAATGTAGCGGTCTGGACTGGCAATGTCCGGGTTGTTCAAGGCGAAGCAATTTTAACTACAAAACGGCTTGAAGCACAGCTTTCAGAGGACGGACAGTTCGAGACAATCACGGCAATCGGACTTGTGCGGTATTCTAACGGAAAAGAAGCGATTACCGGTGAACGTGCGGTCTTTAATGACGTTGCGCGCACGATAACGATTACGGAAAATGTGATTGTCACCCAGGGCAAGCAAGTTATGTCGGCAGGAAAAATCACGTATTGGGTCGACACTGGTAAGATTTTGTTTACCCCAGAGGCCGGAAAGCGCATTCGCGGGCTTTTCTTCACAGGCGAGCAAGACGAACAGATCTAATTGATAAATTTTTAACTTTCACCGAACGTTAAAGAGAGACGCGCTTAATGAGCGAGAATATGCAAACAACCGCAGAAACACAGCCAGTGGCCAAGGAGTCGACGCAACTCAAACCTAAGATCATTGAGGGCGGCGGATCTTTATCGGCCGAAAATCTGGGCAAATCGTTCAAACGCCGCCCCGTTGTGCGCGGTGTGTCCATGAGCGTGAAGCGCGGCGAAGTTGTTGGCCTGCTTGGTCCAAATGGTGCTGGTAAAACAACCTGCTTTTACATGATTACCGGACTTATCCCCGCTGACCGTGGCCGTATCTCTATCGACGGAAATGACGTTACCAGCTTGCCGATGTATCAGCGCGCCCGCCTTGGCGTTGGATACCTACCGCAGGAAGCGTCGATTTTCCGTGGCCTTACAGTCGAACAGAACCTGCGCGCTGTGGTCGAATTGGTCGAGCGAAACAAAGACAAACAACAAGCGATCATTGATGATCTGTTGAACGAATTTCACATCACCCACCTACGCGGCGCACCTGCGATTGCGCTTTCTGGTGGTGAGCGTCGCCGGGTGGAAATCGCCCGTGCACTTGCGACTGCACCGTCCTTTATGCTCCTCGACGAGCCTTTCGCCGGAATCGACCCACTCGCGATCGGTGAAATCCGTGAATTGGTTAAGCATCTTAAGGAACGTGGCCTTGGAGTGCTCATTACAGACCATAATGTACGAGAAACACTCGATATTATTGATCGTGCATACATTATTCACGAAGGCGAGGTATTACTCGAAGGTGCGCCGGGCGATATCGTCGGCGATAAGGATGTTCGCCGGGTTTATCTGGGTGATCGTTTTCAGATGTAGGACGAAAGGTTAAGGGGGCATCGTGGCGTTAGGCCCAAGGTTAGAGTTCAGACAGTCACAGCAACTGGTAATGACGCCGCAATTGCAGCAGGCGATCAAACTCTTGCAGCTATCGAACCTTGAACTTACCGAGTATGTCGAAGAACAGCTCGAACAGAACCCTTTTCTCGAACGCGATGAATCTCCGGCCGACGGCCCTGCCGAACGACGTGGGGAGCGCGAACAGTCGGCTGAGAAACCAACAGAGACAGCAGGCGTAGACCAAACCAATTCGAAAGAAGCCCGCGAATCCCTTGATGTCGAATATGATGACGTTGATCCGGGCGCGTCAGGCAGTGATGCTGCCTATAGTGATTATCAGCCTAACGATTGGGCCTCCTCCTCTGGTGGTGGCGGAAGCTTTGAAGGTGACGACCGCGAGTTTGGCTCAAACCTAAAAAAAGAAATTTCACTCGCCGAACATCTAACCGAACAGCTCCATGTCGCTACCCGTGACCCGATGGAACTTTTGATTGGTGCCTATCTTATCGATAATATCGACGAAGCTGGTTATCTGCGCGAAGACTTTGATATCGCTGCAGACCGCCTCGGTGCAGAATTAAAGGACGTAGAGAAAACGCACCGGATGATCACATCATTTGACCCATCTGGCGTAGGCGCGCGTGATCTAAAGGAATGTCTCAAACTCCAGCTTATTGACGCTAACCGTTATGATCCCTCGATGCAGGCTTTTGTTGAGAATATTGAATTGCTCGCGCGCAATGATCTAAAAGGTTTGATTAATGCGACGCAAGCGGACGAAGAAGACGTCCGGGATATGATCGCAGAAATTCGCGCGCTAACACCCAAGCCAGGCTATGCCTATGGCGGCGGCGTGGTGCAAACAGTTGCCCCAGACGTTTTCGTTACAAAGTCTCAGGATGGTGGTTGGAAAGTTGAGCTTAATAGCGAAACTTTACCGCGCGTTTTGGTCAATCAGCGTTATTACACTGACGTCAAAACGGTGAACGGCACAGGCGAAGAAGATAAGACTTATATTGCCGAACAATTTGCCAGCGCTAATTGGCTTGCGAAAAGTCTTCACCAAAGAGCCCAAACCATACTCAAAGTGTCGAGTGAAATTGTACGTCAGCAAGATGCGTTTCTCGCCTATGGGGTTAAACATTTGCGGCCGCTCAATCTAAAGATTGTTGCAGATGCAATTGAGATGCACGAATCAACAATTTCGCGCGTCACTTCAAATAAATATATCGCCACCCCGCGCGGATTATTTGAACTGAAATACTTCTTTACAGCGTCCATTGCTTCGTCAAGCGGAGGTGAAGCACATTCAGCAGAAGCCGTCCGCCATCGGATTCGAGAGATGATTGAAGCCGAAACCAAAGATACAGTGCTCTCCGATGACAAAATTGTGGAAATCTTGTCAGCCGAAGGCATAGAAATCGCCCGTAGAACAGTAGCCAAGTATCGGGAAACGTTACATATTCCATCGTCGGTTCAGCGCCGTCGGGCAATGCTACAAACGGCAATATAACCCTTTAAACGGGGCCACCGACCACAATATGATGACTATGGAGCGGTCGTTTTAACGACTGCCATTTTCAGGAGGTCCAATGGACATTCAGGTCACCGGCAAGAACATGGATCTGGGCGACGCCCTTCAGACCCATGTTTCAGACAAACTCGCCGATAGCGTACGTAAATACTTTGATCGCGGCGCAGAAGCGTCCGTAACATTCACGAAAGAGCGACATCTCGTGGAGTGCGATTTGACGGCCCACCTCGCGTCTGGGGTATTCTTGGCCGCTCATGGCGAAGGCGGCGACGCCTATGGCGCATTCGACGCGAGTGTAGAAAAGCTCGAAAAGCGTATCCGGCGGTATAAGCGCCGACTTAAAAACCACCATGCCAACGGCAAAGAGCCATTACCGGCCGAAAACGCGTCATATTTCCTCCTACAGCCCCTTGGCGAGGAAACGGACGACGATTCCGTTGACGATGACCACAACCCTGTCGTGGTCGCTGAGAGCCAGACTCCGCTGCGAGAAATGACTGTGGGCGCAGCTGTGATGCAGCTCGACATCGCAGAACAACCAGCAGTTGTCTTTAAAAATGCTGCTCACGGCCGAATCAACGTCGTATACCGGCGCCGAGACGGTAACATCGGATGGGTTGATCCCACCGCCTCATAGGTCTATTGGCGTGCGGCCCGACATCGGATCTCAGAATTATGGGATTTTTGCCGGGCCCACGACAAGGTTAAGGACAAACCTGAGCCAAGTGGTACAACAAATGCTATACGCGTTAGTGAAATGAGTAAGTGTGAGTGTCATGGGACTTGAAGATCTGCTCAGCCCAGAGGGCGTCGTCCACAATCTCCGAGCTAAGTGTAAACGTGATGCCCTACAGGCGCTCGCGGATCAGGCCAGTGTCATCATTAACCGTCCTGCGTCTGACATTATGGCAACGTTGTTGGAACGCGAGCAATTAGGTTCTACCGGCGTTGGCGATGGCGTCGCGATTCCCCACGGGAAAATGGATGATCTCAAAAAGATTGTTGGCGTACTGGCCCGCGTAGAGACACCTGTCACATTCGATTCCGTTGATGATCAACCGGTCGATTTGGTGTTCATGCTTTTGGCTCCAGCGAACGCGACAGCTGCGCACCTAAAAGCACTTGCCAAGGTTTCCCGCCTATTGCGCGATCCAGAAGCACGCGATGCACTACGCGGTGCTGAGTCGGCCGAAGCCTTGTTTGCCATTGCCACATCTGACCGCAAACATCACGCAGCCTGATTAATTTCTGATTTTTTGAATTGCTATTGTACGCAGCGTTTAATGAACGCTGACCGGATTCATTTCGTATTGTCGTGCGGCTGCAAAAGCGAGCTCGCGACTCCCCACAAGGGCGATCCGTTCGCCGCTCGATGAATGAACAGAGTAAAGCGTCTCGTCGTCTTCAACCTCAATAGCCAACTCGCCTTCTTCGTCTATCAATTCATCAAGAACATCCCGAGCTATTACAGTGCGAATATAGACAAGCTTGCGCCCGCCAAGTTCCGCAAAGTCGCGTGCGGACAAAGGAATGCTTTGCCCTTCTGTCGCCATCGCTCCGTTCTTCATAATCGCCATCGTTTCTCACTTCCTTCGTCAGCAGCGATATTGTTTTCGTCCTTGATCTGCCGAGTTGTGATCCACACCATCTTGCCGGAAAACTGGCTAGCAAAATGTGAACGCAAACCACATAACTCGAAGATATTTTTCAACACCTTAAACACCAAGAATTGGTTTCCGTTCGATTAAGGTATTTTCTTCTGCTGACCGAATTACATGTGTGGCTATATTATATCGTTTCAATAGCAGTATTTTCCACACTCGCGATTGTGAATTTTCAGCGACAGGTGGGCAAACTATTGAATTTTCGAAGTAATTTAAAGAATCGGTTCGTTATTCAAGATCGCTGAAAACACCGTTACATCGACATTTCCACCCGAAAGGACAATCGCGGTGGTTTTCCCCCGCCCGTCAAATTTACCCGACAATATGGCTGCTAGTGCTGCCGCGCCGCCAGGCTCAACAACCAGCTTGAGATGTTGATAGGCGAAAATCATCGCTTCACGGATGTCTTTTTCCGACACGGTGACACCGCCACGGACCAGCCGTTCCATAATTGGCAGGGTCAACTTCCCAGGTTGTGGCGTCGCAATAGCATCGCAAATGGTCCGCTTAGTGACATCTGCAATGTGGGGCTTACCATCGCGAATGGTCGCCCATGCTTCATCATAGAACTCAGGCTCCGAAATCCAGACTTCGGTCTCCGGTGAAACAGCCTCAAGTGCGAGCGCACTCCCTGCTGTCAGGCCACCGCCACCGCAACAGATGATGAAACTATCAAGATCAATGTCTTTTTTCAGCGCGTCTTGAAATGTCTCAAGGGCCATTGTGCCCTGCCCTTCGATCGTGTGGGGATGATCAAAAGGTGGCGCGACTGCCAATCCGTATTTTTCGACAATTGGCCTCGCGACTTCTTCGCGGTCTTCAGAGTAACGATCATATGTAACAATGTTTGCACCAAGTGCCCGAACATTGTCTGCTTTCATTTTGGGCGCATCCGCCGGCATCACGATTGTAGCGTGGGTGCCAAGTAGCTTCGCGGCAAAAGATATTCCTTGCGCATGATTTCCTGATGACCAAGCCAAGACACCTCGGCTGCGTTCATCATCAGATAGCTGCGAGATCAAATTATAGGCACCACGAAATTTGAATGACCCGTAATGCTGAAGCACTTCTGCTTTGACAATCACGCGCCCGCCAACCGCTGCGTTCAACGCTTCATTTTCGATAATGGGCGTGCGAACCGCTTTTCCGTTAAGGCGCTCTGCTGCGCGCATAACCCCGTCAGCGGTAATCAATTTGAAATCGTCTGTTTTCGTCAGCATCGCTCAACCTTAATCCACAAAGCATTTGTGACCAGAGATACTGCTCACGCCAAGACCTTTTTGTGGCAAAGCCAAGAAAAATTTAGGCGTTCATCAACTGACCAGCAAAAACCAGCAACAAAACTCCGAAAATCACACGGTAAATCACGAAGGGCGTGAAGCTCATGCGCTGGGTCAACCGCATCAAGAAAGCGATAGAAGCGAACGCGCAAACAAACGAAAGAACTGCAACAATAAGCGCACTAACCACATCAGCGCCCGCGCCCTCCTGAAGGATTTTAATGCCCGCGAAAAAACCAAGTGCGAGAATTGTCGGTATGGCAAGCAGCATCGAGAACCGCGCCGCTTCGGGCCGTGACAGGCCAAGATAACGGCCCATGGTCATCGTTATCCCTGACCGTGAAACACCGGGAATAAGCGCTACCATTTGCGCAACCCCGATAGAGATCGCATCGCGCCACGTGATCTGATCAAGCCCCTCACGCGAACCTTTTGATCGATCCCCATGCCACAACAGAAGGCCAAAAATGATGCTGGTAAACCCAATAACGACCGGTGAACGAAGCATGTCAGAGATACCAAAAGCCACAAAAACACCCGCCAACATCAATGTCGGAATGGTGGCGGCAGCGATAAAGAGAAAGAGCTTTCGATCATCACTCGGATGAAACCGCAGCGTATCAACACCACCGCGAAAAAGCTTGGCCGTCTCCGCTCGAAAATAAAGCAGCACTGCCACCAGCGACCCAACATGGGCCGCGATATCAATCAGTGCCCCCTGATCTTGCCAACCATTTACAGCGAGCGGTGCGAGAATTAAATGCGCGGAAGAGGAAATCGGAAGGAACTCCGTGATCCCCTGAATGATGGCGAGAACGACAAGTTGGATTAATGTCATATGCCGCTCTTAAACGGATTTGCGAAATAAGTAAGTTGATAAATGCATCAACGGAGGTGGCGATTATATAGCAGTCTCTAAAATCAGGGAAAAAACTTTTCCCGGCCTGTTATCCATTGGCCGAAAGAAGCTCCGGATTTTCATTCGCATCAATCAAACCTATTTCCGCAAGCTTGCTTGCGATCGCGAATTTATCAAATGGCTTTAGAATGTGATGGTTCGCACCAGCCGCTTTCGCGAGGGTAAATTGCTGTTGGTCATTTTCGGTCGCGCACAAGATAATTTCTGGTTTTGGTTCAGCCTCGAGCACCGCAGCGCCACGCAGAAAATCTAGCGCACCCATGGACGGTAAATCCCAATCGAGGAAAACCGCTTCGGGATTAGCGTCACGGCAAAACTCCATAGCTTCAGCAGCATTGGAAACGCCTTTTGTCTCTAGGCCAAGATCTTCAATGATCCGAATGGCAATTTCGCGAATGACATCAGAGTCATCAATAACGAGGCAGGTTTTTTTGGCGCTCATGAATTGGGTCCGTTCAAGCTGTAACTCAAACCCAATTCTGCCCCTTTGGCGTTAGCGCATTGTTAATGCATCACCGCGATTGCCTGATATTTTCTCATCGTCAGCTCTTGAAGGCGGCCTTAAAGGTCACGGCTTCTTCTGTGCGCGCAACTTTGACCGAACCGCCAACAGAAGTCACCAACTGAGATGCAATCAACGCCGGCGTATTTTTTGGCGTCAGATCAGATGCATCGCCGCTAAGAACTTTGACAAGATCATCGTTGAGCAAAACTTTTTTGCCTGTCGCAACAATGGTGAAACTCTCAATATCACCCGAGATCGAGACAGTGCCCCCGCGCGGAACACAATCGGCCGCCGCATAGGCCAATACCAACAGAACTTTGACATTCTCTTTTGCCGCAAGACCAGTGCCGATCCCCCATTCGAGATCGGGCTTGGTGATTTCAAATAAACCTTCGAGCGCTTTTTTTGCATCTTCAAGGCTGATCTGAGCGCCAAAACCACCAGCCGCGCCATAGGCCAAACGGGCATAAGAAAGTAGTGCAATCGCTTTTTGCGCGCCGGCACGGATCAAATCCATAGCCGCTTCATGCATCGCGCCTTCCATGGCTGGGTCATCAAGAACCTCTAGCCCAGAGCTAAGCGCCCCCACCGGATTAATTAGGTCGTGGCAAACCCGCGAGGACAGCAATGCTGAAAGCGCGAGCGCATCAGGGCCTTCATCGTCGGGCGGTGTAAGATCGAGGGCTTCGGACATGGATAAGGGACTCTTGTTGCTAAGAGTCTCTTATCCACGATTCGCGCGCGCTTGGCCCGCGTTAAATCGGTTTCTGACTAAAGCTTTACCCAGCCGCCGGATTGCTTGCGAATGCATTGACCAGAAGTCGCGCTATTCATCAGTTTTTCCGCCGTTAGCGCGGCGGTGACTTCGATTGTCACACCATTGCGCCGGGCAAGGTCCGCATAAACCGTTTTGCGTTGCTGATTGATGTCTCGCACCTCACGGCGTAATTGATCACTTGCGTTCGCACCAGAGACGACACCGAGATAACCATCGGCCTGTTCACCGATCACACAGTTATTCTTGGCGTTTTCAACAAGCGCGCTGGCCGCAGACGCAGGCGTTACGAAGGCACCCATCATGGTGCCAGCGGCAATCAGACCCATCAGATATTTTTTCATCGAGTTTTCCATACCGGCTATCCCCCTAAAATATGTCCGGATTTTGTGAAATCAAATCCTCGATCTCACGATCGAGTTTTACGCGCACTTCTTGATCAATCTTGACGTTTAAATTGACCACGATTGGCTCATTCTCGTCACCTTTTAAGGTAACAGTCGTGCAGGCCATGAGGGTTGCTGCGATTACCGGCGCAAATACCGCCAGTCTTAAATACTCTGCCTTGATCATCCTTGATCACCCTCCGCCGGTGAATCCATCGCTTTACGCATGGATCTATCCAATTGATTGTCATTTTGAAACTCGGGACTAGGGTTACCATACCCCGCCCGTTAGGCAAAAAATAGGCGGAATTGCGCACATCACCGATAAAACCCGCCTTATTCTACCCGCTGTAACCCCTGTTCAATCTGAAGTTGGAAGCTGCGCGAAAGATTGGCTTGCTGTAAAAGCTCTAGTAACGCCGCATCCAAACTAATGGTGTATTTGACCGGCACCCGGCCTTTGGCGTTGTCCATATTGACCTCACCCGTGCCCTCAAAAAACATCTGAAAATCGAGACGCCCATCAAGCGCGCCATTCACCCGAACTTCGAGAGAGCTATAACGAAGATCACGGAGGATATCGAAGGCGATTTTCGCATTCCCTCCTGCGCTTGCTGCTTGTTCCGCAGCTTCACCTTGATAGCGAATAGCGCCCGGCCCGGCAGACTTCAAAAAGCCATTCTCAATTCGCGCTTTGCCGTCTTCAAACACAACCGGCAGCACACCATTCATAGTGCCCTCGCCGGAAAGGCCATTAATTTCTACATATTCAAAAATCTGCGCCAACTCGACTCTGTCTGCACGCAGAGGAATTTGCGCTTCACCGGTGAGCGATGCCACCGCATCATAAACCCCGATAACGCCGCCAAACCAAGGGAACTCTGCTTTTGGAATAACAATAGTGTCGTCGCCCGGAACATTAAAACTGATAATGCCGTCGGTTAATTTAAGTGCGTCCATATCGACCACGTCAACGGTAACGGTTTGTGTCCCGTCAGTGGTCACCGGCATTAAGTTGGTTAGCGCCAAATTGCCATTAAAGCCCGTGGTACGCGTCACGGCCCGCGTGGGCCCACCAAACGAGATATTCTTAAAGCTGAAACCCGCACTCGACGTGATACCGCTTTCATTCCATCCGAAAACCATCTCACCGCCCATCTCACCGACGGCGGCATCAACAAAACCCTTAAGCAGTGGTGACAACTCATTGGGCTGTACGCCACCCTGGATGAACTTAAGTCCCTCGAACGAAAAAACAGTCTCGCCGCTGGCCTGCTGCATGTTTTGGGTGCCGCGCCCTGTGCCTAATTGGTCACCTGACGGTGTCGATAACACATAGTCAAATGTCGCATCATTGCCGACGATACGCGCCGTGGCCGTTGCAATAACCGGCGCGATCACGGGCGCTTCGCCATGTTGCGCAATACGGAGATTGTCGACGATCGCATCAATTTTCATCTCTTCGGCATCGAGCACAAATTCAAAACCGCCATCAACCGCTGACATATCAAGAACGTCATTAAGGGTCATATCGCCGTCGGAAATTTTACCAATTATGCGCGTAACATCTTCGACCAAGTGATAGTCTGCATCGAACGCAATGACCGGCGGCTTACCCGAAGCTTTGGTTTGACCGATCCGGAAACTGGCATCCCGTGCGGATAAATTTCCGTTTAGGGTGCTTGTCACTTGTTCTGACCAGTTCACACTCATCAACCGGCCCTCGCGATTGCAAAGCTCTAAACCACTTAACCGGGCTTCTAAATCCTGCTCTGCTAAAAATGCGTGGGTACGTGCGAGGGCAAGACATTCGCTTTTGTTCACTATGGTCGCGTGCTTAGCCGCCGTGTTCGCTGCAATTTCAAACCCGCCCGTAAACGGGGTGTCGTCAATGGTCAGTCGGCCAATGGTCAGTTTTTTCAAACCGGATTTCAGGTTGATATCTGCAAGAATGTTTTCACCCTCTGAGCGAGCGGCAATATCAACCCGGGAGCCATTGAGCGATAGCGCGGGCGATTGATAAGCATCAATATTAATGGGCGCTGCAAGTCGCCAATTTCCGTCAATATACTCTGCGTCCGCCGCACCATTGGCGTTTACACCGCTGCCGGAAATCGCGAATTGAAACGACGTTGCATCCCGCGCCTCTCCATGGGCCAGAAATGGTGCGCTGCCTTGGGGACTGACGACCAACTTCGTGCCCTTGTCGGTTTCAACGGTCAGCGGCGGTTCATCATCGGCAAAAAGTATTTTGATGCCGTCTTGATTAAACGTCACGTCAAAAGCGCCACTGATCGCGCCACCAGTAACAGAGCCGCCCAGTAAGGCCTGCATCGCCGGTGTGCTTAGGGGCGCAAAAATCTCCGCTTGTTCAATGTTGATATTCGGTGCCTTAACATTGATCCGTGCCGCGCCCGTCAGTTTTTCCCGCGCGCCGTTTGCTGCGTCGCGCCATGATGCGCCCTTGCCATCAACACCCAAAGATAAGGCATGAACCGTCGCACCTTGGTAATCAATATCGCCGGTGAACTGCCCTTTCGCAGAAATATCTCCGTTGTCGGACAAAATAAGATTAAACGCCGTTTCGCCATCGCTTATCGTCATATCGCCGAAGCGCAGCATGTTGCTCAGAACTTCAAGTTTTGCGACGCCGCCGGTTCGCTGGTCATATTCAGCGGAGATATTACCCGCCGCTTGTCCTTCAGGGGCGTCGATAGAAATCTCAACATCGGAAAGGGTCAGGGTTTCAAATGGCAATGCCACCCCGCGCGCGCCGCCGCCCTCACCCAAAGTAATACCGGGCAGTGAAATGCGCCCCTGTTGGTCAATGTCGATCCGAACCAAGCCGGGTCCGACACGGACATTCTTTACCGAGCGTTCTGACAGTAATTGCCGCCAGTGATAGTCGCTGTTGATCTGGGCAAACCGAATGCCCTCGCCGCCAATGGGGCCAGCGGAGAGATTTTCTATGCGGATCGCATCAAGTGTTAACGCAGTGACCTGACCTTGCGGGTTTTCAAGCCCGGCCTGTGCCATCCCTTGACGCAGTGCCCAACTGGCGACGGGCTTGCGCAATAAATACAGCGCAGCCAATAAGATGGCCAACAGCAGAACGACAATCGCCAAAAAGCGCGCCACACGCATGATATTACCTGTATCCCTCAAACTCGACCGCCGCTTTTCTCTATTGATTAATGACATTTTCGTCTAATGAGCATTGCGACAAACCAAGCATGCCGAAAATTGAGGCGTTTGGCGAGGCGTGCAAAAATATGGCAATAGAGGGTGACGGCTCTTTCAAACGGTCCCAAAACCCCGCGAAACATTTGGCGAAAGCAATAAGAACGCGATGACTGACGACTTTGTTCAAACAGGTCAAACCTTTACGGGCGGTGACAATGCCTATTGCCCGCTTGAGCGTCGGCGCCGGGGCCCTGCTGCATTGGCGGTGGCCCTGTCGGTAATGGTCGCTGGTGGCGGTTTTCTGATCTATTCGGCCGCCTCGATTCCCGAAGAAGCAACGCAACTCGCGATTGAAACGCCAAGCCCGGCCGAAATTGCCGCCGAAGACCAATTCGCGGCCGTGACGCCAACAGCAAACAAAATCCCGCCCGCAGGTGCTGGCGCGCGTAAGCCTGAAAACTCCCAAGACGCTATTGATGCTGCGCTTGCCGAATCCCGTGCGGCCCGGGCCATGGTCACCCCCACTAGCAACCCAACCGGCGCTGAACCTCGGGGGTTGTTGCCACGCGTCAAACCAACCGAAGTCGCCAAAATCGCCGCCGCCGCAGATAACCGTGCGAAATCCGTTCCCGCCCCAGTCGCTGCCACGCCAGCAGAACCCACAGCGATTGCGAACCCCAGTCCGATGCGCCTTGGTGGTCTTGAGGTCGCCAGCGACACCGATGCACCGCCCGCATTTTTCTTTGCAGCCGACATCGAACCCGTTGTCATTACACGGACGATGCCCGTCCTTGCCTTTGCGTCTGATATTTCGCGCGCGCCCCAAGAGATCCGCATCAAGATCAACAAAGGTGAGAATTTTGTTGATGCACTGAAACGCGCTGGTGTCAGTGGTGCTGACGCCAACACTGCGGCTTATGCTTTTGGTAAACATCAAGATTTGCGCCGCCTCCGGCCTGGCCAAGAAATGGCGATGACCCTTGCTTGGCCAAACCAAACCCTTTTCCAACTGGCGTCCCAAAACGATGCCCCCGAAGCGCGATTGATGAACCTCGAATTTCGTGCTGATCCGGAAAACCGGATCGTTGTTCAGCGCGAGCTTTCTGGCGAGATGGTTGCCGAGAAACATATTATTCCGTTGACCACACGGGTGATGTCGATTGCTGGTCAAATCAACGGCAGTCTTTATATGTCGGCCAAATCGGTCGGCGCGCCAGACGAAGTTATCGCCAATCTGGCTGACGCTTTTGCCTATGATGTTGACTTCCAACGCGAGATTTTTGGCGGCGATGAATTCGAAGCGATTTTCGAGGTCCGGTATGATGATATGGGCCGACTTGTCTCCGCTGGTGACATCCTTTTTGCGCGCCTGAAATGGCGGGGCCGGTCGCGCGAAAAAGGCTATTACCGTTTTGCAGATGATGACGAGCGCGGCGATTTTTATGACGCGACGGGACAAAGCGCGAAACGGCTTTTGATGAAAACGCCAATCGATGGCGCGCGGCTTTCTTCTGGGTTTGGCACGCGCAAACACCCGATTCTGGGTTATCGGCGCGCTCATAAAGGCGTTGATTTTGCGGCACCGCGCGGCACCCCGATCAAAGCGGCGGGGGATGGCACCGTTCTTCGCGCTAATCGCTATGGCAGCTTTGGGAACTACGTCAAAATTCGCCACGCCAATGGCTATGAAACTGCTTACGCACATCTCAAAGGGTTTGCGCGCGGTATGCGCGCCGGCAAGCGCGTCCGACAGGGCGACATCATTGCTTATGTGGGCACAACTGGCCGTTCGACGGGTCCGCATCTTCATTACGAAGTCCACCTCAATGGATCAGCCGTAAATCCGCAGCGTCTTAAAATCGCGACGGGCAAACAGCTAAAGGGTGCGGCGCTTACGCGCTTTAAAGCCGAACGTGACCGGATCAACGCCATGCGTATGCCTGTTGAGGAACGCGATGCGCTTTATGCGCGCGAGACGGTGGCGGCCCAAGGCGCGCTCTAGGACAGCTGTTCATTTTTGATTTATCTGGATCGCACACGTAATTCACCTCTTGCTAATGACAGATGCAATTTACCCCCGTCCCGAAAGGCGGGGATGAAATTTAATGAAATAAATTTCAGCGAAACCACTTGCGTCACCCGGTGGTTGTAAAACCCGCGCCGGATTAACCCGACCTTTAGCGCTACGTGTTTATCCTTCCCCTATATCTGGGGGAATATGACTGCGTTTCGAAACATCCTGAACGTTCTGGCACCGATCGCATTTATCGCGGGGCTGGCCCATCTTATTTTTCAACTGATGACGCATTGGTCGATGATCGCACCCAATAGCCAACTGATATGGCTGGCAGGGCAAAGCTGGACCATTGGCGCATCGCCCTATCAAGCGGACCTTGCATGGCAGCCAATGCCCGCATGGATGCCCATCGCGAGTTTTCTTTCGTTGATGGATCCGCTCTTGGCATCGCGGGTGTTGATGGTTGTGACCACCGGGCTATTGCTCGGGGCAAGTGCGCTCAACGTATCGGCGTTCTATTCATTCAAAGATCGAACGATTCTGGTTTCGGAAAATAAGCTGACGGATTTCTTTCGTAGTCAGCCGCCTGTCATTTTGTTCTTTTTCCACGTCAGCTTTGTAGCGCTTAGTCAATCCGCTGCGTTTGGCCTACAACTAGGTGGTGCGCCTGCCCTCGTTTATTTTGGCGCGAGTTTATTGATCCGGTCTGCCATCGGTAAACGTGAACTTTCGTGCGGTGCAAGCCTTTGCATTTTGTTCTTTGTACCCACGGTTGCAATTCTAACCGTGCCTGCGCTTGCACTTTCCGCCTATGGTCGCCGCGTCATCGCGTTGGGTGTCTTACTCACATTTATCATCTCCGCACCGGCACTGGCGATTACCCCCGCACCCGACATGATTAGTGCTATCATCAATAGCCACCAAAACCTTCCGGAATATTCGACCGGCCTTCGGCACTTTATGTTTTTGGTGGGCGCACCAGACCTCGGCACAATATTCTATACGCTGCTAGCATTAACCGTGACCTGCGCGGTTGGTCTAACCGGTCGCAACAGCAATCCGCGATTAAAAACCATTGATAATCTTATGGCAGCGCTCGCGGTGATGATGGTCGTTGCACCGCTTGAGCCCGCTTACTTCTTATTGGTCGGCAGTATTCTTTTGTATGGTGCCGGCCTTCGGCCACCACTTGGGGCCATCGCATTGTTTGCCGCACTCTTGTTTTGGCGCGGCAGCAATTTCCCGGGGCTTCCCATCTCCGATGTGCACGCCACGACGAGTTTTTATGTCAGCGTTGGTGCCCTCATTCTCGCGCTGACTTTACTCCTCAGCAGTATCAATGCCCCTCGCCCGTCTCATCGTTCATCTTCTCACCCCATGGCGCGGGCGGCGATTTCACGGACTGCGTAAGGTCAAATTCTGCTCTGAATGTTCGATTTTCGCGAAATAATTCGTAGGCAAATTGATCATCACTCAGCTCAATCGCCCATGTGTTCGTCACGGCTGCTGTCAGCCCTTCTTTTTCAAATAGCGCCACCGAAAATTCATCTACCGGAAACTCAACACGGTGTCCGTCAAAACGCGCAGAATCGCCACCGTAATTTGTAACCGGATCGAGCGTGCCATCCATGTGTCGATGGATATGCTTCAGGCGTAGACCATCACCCGTTCGGGTAATGACCCAGGTGCGCGAGCGGTTGTCATCAATATGGAATGGAATGCGGATTTCGTCTTCAGAACAAGTGCGAACTTCCATCACCAACGGTGCATCAGCATAATCAGCATCCGCTGCATCGTTTGATGTGATCTCCCCGGCATATGATTTTCCGCAATGAGCGCTCAAGGTTTCAAAAAATGCATCAGCCGGAGATTGCTTGGGTGCACAACCCACAAAGATAAATGCCGTTATGAAGAGCAGAATTCGCATAGGATCTTGCCTTTATTGTTATGGCCAACCAGGAAAGCTTTCGACAAATTCCACCTTAATGTCTGGAAAGCTATTCACATACTGAATTTTCAAATCGGGAAAACTATCGACAAATTCCCACTCGCCACAGTTGTCTGGAAAGCTCGAAACAACTTTGACTTTGAGATCAGGAAAGCTCGAAACCTGTTCTACCTTTATGTCGGGGAAGCTTTCGACAATTTGCACACGCCCATTAAGCGGAAAGCCGTTCCACAAACATGCATCATGATCATAACCATCTTCCGCCAGAGCGCTATTGCCTGACATCAAGAACGCCAGACCCGCATAGATTGCGCATCGAATATGTAATCGCTCCGTCATGTGATGATTTTAGGCAACAAAATACCGCGACACCAGCCACATAGCCCCCAAAAAGGGCCGAGATTGTTGACTCTCGCCGGAAAGGCCCTTACCTCCGGCATCGCAATGTTGCAATGCAGCGCGCGCAATCGGTCGAAATCCCTGAGGAATCAAAATTCACAGGAACTCGGTCCCACGATAAGACGCCAGCGCAATACCCATCGCGACCGCGCCCCACCCGGCGCAAATTGCCAGATGACGCATCGCTTCCATGGCGGAAGAGCGGGGCGTTGAAATCAACCCCGCCGATGTGACGAAAAAGACTGGATAATTTCGAGACCCTGAACCGGCGAATAACCGGCTCCCCTCTTGCAATACCAGCAATAAATATAAACGGAGACTGAATGTCCTTTGCCGAACTCGGCCTATCGCCGAAACTCCTCGAAGCTATCACTGCGGCTGGCTACGAGAACCCAACCCCAATTCAAAAAGAAGCCATTCCACCTGCGCTAGAGGGCCGAGATGTTCTTGGTATCGCGCAAACTGGAACGGGCAAGACCGCATCATTTACATTGCCAATGATTGACCGGCTGGCCAAGGGCCGCGCCAAGGCGCGCATGCCGCGATCACTTGTTCTGGCCCCGACCCGCGAATTAGCCGCGCAGGTCGCTGAAAATTTTGAAAAATATGGCGTCAACCACAAGCTATCCATGGCGCTTCTGATCGGTGGTGTGTCGTTTGGTGATCAGGACGCAAAATTAACCCGCGGCGTTGATGTGTTGATCGCAACGCCAGGCCGCCTGATAGATCACTTTGAGCGCGGGCGTTTGTTGCTCAACGGAATCGAAGTCATGGTAATCGACGAAGCTGACCGGATGCTTGATATGGGCTTTATTCCCGATATCGAGAAAATCTTTAAGCTCACACCAATGACGCGCCAGACATTATTTTTCTCGGCGACGATGCCACCAGAAATTCAGCGCATCACAGACCAATTCCTTCATGCGCCTGCGTTCGTTGAAGTCGCTAAACCCGCGACCACAGCCGAAACGATTACTCAGCGCATCGTAAAACTCCCTACCCGCGATGACAAACTCAAACGCAATGTGTTGCGCGAGTTGATTACCGCCGATGATGTGAAAAACGGCATCATTTTTTGCAATCGCAAATCCACCGTCGATATCGTTGCAAAATCGCTTCAAAAGCACGGCTTCAACGCGCGCCCCATTCATGGCGATCTTGCACAAGCCTTCCGTATGGAAACGCTAGACAAGTTCCGCAACGACGAAGTCCAGTTCCTTGTTGCCTCTGACGTGGCAGCACGCGGTCTTGATATTCCTGCGGTAAGCCATGTGTTCAATTATGATGTGCCCATTCATGCGGATGATTATGTCCACCGCATTGGCCGCACCGGTCGCGCCGGCAAGAAAGGCGCAGCGATGATGTTGATCACCCCTTCGGACGATAAGCATTACGACCAGATCTTGAAAACAATCGCACAGTCAGAAATCGAAGCCTTGGATTTCACGAAATTTTTTGAAGAAAATCCGGTTACTGACAAGCGACGCGGCAAGTCAAAAGCCGAACCACGCGGATCAAAGCGTTCTTCGCGGAGTGCTGAAAAGCGCGGCGACAAATCAACTGAGAAACAGGCCGAAAACCCGGCGGACGCCGATCAACAGCCCGAAATTGCTGAGGCTACTGATGGCAACGAGCAATCATCTCAAACGGATAAAAAGCGCGAGCCCAATCGTGCCCCACGCCGGAATAGCCGCAATGATTCAAAGTCATCCCGTCGCCGCGAAACATCACCAACACCAGTGGTCGGCTTGGGCGACCATGTTCCCGCATTTATCCTGCGCGAAGTCGCACGTTAATACACTGTTAACCTACGCCTAAGGTTCTTGCTAAACGCACAATGCGCGCGGCGGTCTTAGTCTTTATTTTACTGTACTGACCTAGTTTTTCCTCAGGGGAGAACCCTCATGATGAGGAACGATAGGGCAGTATGACGGTAAGAATTGACGACACGCATCGTTTCGCGGAAATGGCATTGGCAGCACTGAGAGCGACCGGCCTTTGCGCGACACCACGAAATTACGAACTTTGGTATGCGCATGCGGAGGGAAAAAACCCCGCGCTCTCTGCGCATATACAAAAAGCGATGGATGAAACCGGCAAGGTCAGTCAGGAAAAAGCCGACGCGCTTTATGACCAGCTCGTCCAGCATGACGACATATCAAATGATGTCATCAATCTTGTCACGCGCTTCCACACAGAAGTGACCGACCTTTGGGATATCGTCGAAAAGTCAGGTGAAAGCGCGAGTGGGCACAATGAAAAATTGACCAGCCTTAGCGCTCAACTACGCGAATCCACGAACAATTACCCGGCCGTTGGTACCCTTCTCGAAGGTGTGCTTTCAGTCACAAAAAATATGATGTCGGAAAATGCAAACCTCGAAAACAGGCTTGCGGCCTCCGCCGAAGAGGTAAGTAACCTTCAACGCGATGTGGAGGCCATTCAGGCCGAGGCCATGCGCGATGCCCTCACCGGGATTGCGAACCGTGCTACCTTTGACCGTTCGCTAGACAAACACATGACCGAAGCGGGCGAGGCAAAAGAACCTTTGGCACTTGTACTGAGCGACATCGATCATTTCAAAAAATTCAACGACACTTGGGGCCACCAAACCGGAGATCAGGTCTTACGATTTGTTGCCGATGTGATGACCGCCAATGTGAAGGGCAAAGATCTTCTCGCGCGTTATGGTGGTGAAGAGTTTGCAATCGTGCTGCCGGGTACGACGCTTAAAAATGCGCACATGCTTGCTGATCGTATCCGCACGGCCGTTGAATCACGGCGATTACGCAAACGTCGAACCGACGAAGACTTGGGCGTTGTAACAATGTCTATGGGTGTTGCTCTTCTTAAAGAAGGTGAGACGATGGAAATGCTCATAGAGCGTGCCGATAATTGTCTTTACGCGGCGAAAAATAGTGGGCGCAACCGAGTTATCGACGAAAAAGAATTCAGTGAAATGCCGCAAGAAAGGCAAAAAGGCGTCGCATAGGCGCGCCTTTACCCTTCTTCATTCACCAAGTCGCCGCAAAAGAAAATCACGTGCTTCGTTGATCTTTGCGGCTAAATAATCTGTCCCCCCCTTATCGGGGTGAAGTTGCGCGATTAACTTTCGGTGGGCGGTTCTGATTTCTTCTGCCCCCGCCTCAGCCTTAAGGCCAAGCACTGAGAGTGCTTCATCTTCGGTCATTGTCCGTGCCGGCACTTTTCGGCTCGGTGGTGTTTCATCCAGCCCGGCTTCGTTGCCGCGCCATGCCTCAATGGCCGCAACACCAACCGCTGCGATAAGCACCATGAATGCGAGTGGCCATAATTTTGCGGCCAGCAGTGCACCACTAAGCGCGAGCCAAGCGATTACTTTTAAGGTGGTCATATTGCGCTTGCCGCCTTTTTGGGTGTTACCCGCAAGACGAAACAACAGCCATCCGGCCGCACCAATCGCAACGATCAAGGCAAGAGCACCAATCAACATAGTGATAGCATAACCGCATCCCTACTGACTGGCGATTACAATCAATCTGATGGCCCGATCGGCTAGGCCGCCGCAGCCTCTTTGGCGGGTGCCGAAGCTTCACCGGCAGGAAGATTGAGGGTTGCAACCAAGGACCGAATTTCCAGCCTCGCCGTCACGTGGCTCATGGTTGAAAGCCGCACTGGCGAATCTACACCACCGAGATCGAGCAGCGTTAGCCCGATCGGGAACAATTCGCGATAGATCACCCGGTCGCCAAAACCGCGCGCGAGGCGAAAACCAATTCGCGAAGACAGCTCTTCGAGCTTGTCACCCATCGTTTTCTTATTGCGGGCCCGGGTTGCGGAAAGGCGGTTCCGCATGACGACCCAATCAATGCCACCCGGCACACCAGACATCGCCCGATGCTTTCGCGCGGTCCAGACCATTTCGCTATAAAGGCTTGGCCCTGTGACTTTATTGGTTTCGGGATCGATCCGCGCCAAGAGGTCGAAATCAACGAAGCTATCGTTAAGCGGCGTGATAATCGTATCGGCATGAAGGTGGGCAAGACGCGACAAATGGGTGTTTGCACCGGGACAATCGATCACCACGAAGTCACATTCATCAAGGGTGCCCAGCGCTTCCTGAAGGTTCGCGGTTTCCTGTGCCTGAGACTCCGTCCGGCTGTCTACACTCGATGGCTTAACCTCTGCCATAACCGGAAGATCAAGTTCTTTTCCTTTGATTTCACTGAATTTTTTTCTATTTTCGATATATCGCGTGAGACTGCCCTGGCGAATATCGAGATCGACCGCACCGACCTTTTTGCCGGACTTCATAAGCGCCACAATCACGTGCATCGCGGTTGTGGACTTACCTGATCCACCTTTTTCATTCCCTAGCACTATTACGTGTGTCATCTCAAAATCCGCTATTGGCACGGTTGGCCAATTTTCATGAAACTTGCTTACCGATGGGAAACGACTCCCCTCGTATAACGAGTGTGAGACGATTCTGGTGCTTATGGCGATAGTGGTTAATTGCGTACTTTCTGTGATGGTGATGCTTCTGGCAATCACCACAGCGCATGCGGATATGGGCCTTGCGCCATTGCGTCAGGTCCTCACCGCGGAACACCCACGGGCGGCGTTCACCGTATCTAACGCCTCAGAGCATATTATGGACGGACGCGTCACCTGGGTCGATCTCTCTGCGACCGATATTGGATACGCCCCAGCTACGCCCACCGCCCGCGCGGAAATGAGCGCTGCACCCTATTTGATGGTTTCACCTGCGCAGTTTCGCCTGAAACCCGGCGAGCGAATGCTGGTCGATGTTTGGATAAAAGACGGTGTCACTATTCCTAACGGCGAAAAGCGGTCGCATTTGCTGATCGAAACCGAGGCTTCCCGCACCCCGATCAGAAAGGCCAGTAACAGCGGTCTTCAAATTGATGTGGGGCTTGGGATTTCCGCACCGGTTATGCTGCGCAATGGCGGCGAGGCAAAAGCCAAAATTACCGAAACCAAATTGTTGCGCGATGATGCCGGCTTATTAATGTTGGAAACGACCATTGAGCCGCGCGGCACGGTTTCTACCTTTGGCAGGATGCTGGTGCGCTTTACGCCAAAAGGCGCACCAACACGCGAGTTAGGCCGACGCGAAAATGTTGCGGGTTTTATTGACGCAACCGAACGCAAAGTCACCATACCGTTCGGCTTTGTCGCATTAGATGCCGGCGAGCTAGAGCTGCGTTACGAAGGCGATGCAGAGTTTGACGGGGTATTGTTTGATCGGCGCGTCTTTGATATCGCACCGCCTAAATAACTCAATGGGTAATGCCGCCAGTTCACCCCTGCCCTTCGGCCAAGGATAAACGATCGCCCTCAAATCCGGTTACGGAACAAAACAGTCCCCGCGATTTAAGCTGCAAACAAAGCGCTTCGGCCTTGTCACGCGAGGCAAAACCCCCACCCACAAGCCGGACAAACTTTCCTTTTCCTTTAACGGAAACGCTTTCAACACGCGGTTCTAACAACCCAAGTTCTTCGGGGTTTTCACGCTGTAACTGTCGCCATCCAGCGCGCGCTTCTTCGGGTTTGCGATAAGATGCCAGATGAACACCAAACAAAACACTTTCTGTTTTGATGTCACCTTCGGCTTCATTCTCAAACACGGTTTCATTTGAGGCGAATGTTGGTTGCACGAGACGTGGTGAGGTTTCGACCGGCACTTCACTCTGCGCGAGTGCGGGCGACGGCGCGTCATCAACCACCGCCTGTTGCTTTGGCGGTTCTTTCTTCTCAGCCACGTCTGGCTTTGGCGTCGGAACCGTTGTTTCTGCGCTCTCAGCGGCAGCAAGGCGATCTTTATCCCGCTGAAGCGCCAAAACCTCATTGGAAAGTCTCGCATTTTGCGACTTTAATCGTGTAACTTCCGCTTCGAGTGAAGCCACCTTTTGCAAGGCGGCTTGCTGGTCCGCGACGCTCGCATCGACCAACGGTGACCTATCTGGCGTTGAGGCGCACGCGGAAAGCGTCGCAAAAATCAGCGCAAGACCAACGTTTTTCAACGACGGAAAGGGCTTGGAAAATCTCGGTGACGGGATCGATTTATAGAACGCTGACACTATCGGCCTCTCCTGCAAAAGCCCCCGATTCGACCTTATCATAGCCCCCCGCGCCAGGTCATCCAATCCTTTGAAATAGTTTTAGGAAAGTTTCAAGACCACCACTAGCCACCGGCACCTGCGGCTTGGTTTTGGTCAAAATCCATCAATGTAAACCGCAATGGCGCATCGGCATTATCTTTTTCGATCAATCCCACATGATAAAAACGTGCAGACCCACCAGCCATTAGCCCCGCAGAATAGCCCAGAATTTCTTCGATACCGTCATTGTCAAAATCAGCATTGGCAAGTTCGGTCAGAAAAACGGTCTGATCACCGATATTAATTTCCCAACGATAATCGTCGGCCCGCGACACTGAAATCGACTCGGCCAGATTGCGCACCTCCCCCATTCGCATCGTAGGGGCAAGGCCCGCAACTTCTTCATCGGTAGGGGAACCATTCGAGAAAAATTGTGTTGATGCCTTTTGCGCTTCAAACAAGGCTGTCAACACGCCACATGCGCGCTTAAAATATCCCTCGCGGCGCATATCGCGCGATGTCATCGCGAACCAACCATCAAACATATATTCGCGATACTGACGGCAGGTCGTTGCATCCTCGGGCGTAATGCTGGCGTCACTTGGGTGCGTGAGACGAACAGAGACGTTGGCACCGTCTTGATTGACCAATGGTTTATCTAATAAGTCGTAGATTTCTTTTCGGTTATAACACCGCGCATCAGCGCCCTTAAAAAGCTGTAAATCTGCTTTCAGGCAAAGTGAATATTGATCGGCCTCTTTGGTGGCTTCTTCAGTACTGTTATTGTTAAGTATTGGCGGCGTGATAACCGCAATACCAGCCGCCCCGACGGCCCCTGCGCCCATCGCAATCGTTTTTACTGTTGGCATTATAAAAGCCCCAATTCTGCCAGTTTGCGCCCAAGTTCAGGGGGTGGCCCCTTCCGCCCCTTGCCCTTTTTCAAATCCGCTGGCGCGTCCTCTGCGGTGAGATAACGCCAACCTTGAAACGCTCTGCGCGGTTGCGCTTCGGTTAAAACATAACCCGGATCAAGCATAATCGCAGTGCGCCGGATATCATCTGTCCCCGTCTGTTTATTAAAACCGACGATAGGTTGGCGCGCAAGAATAACCCCTTTTATAACCCAATAGATCGAACCACCGGCAAGCAATTCTGATTCTCGCCGTGGGTGCATCCGCGTCACATGATCATGAACCCTGCCAATACCAGCGGCCTCATTCACGCGCACGCGATGTTCGATCCGCGCGATTAAATCATCTATTGCTTCAGCCCCGACACAGAGTTTTACGAGATTAAGGGCTTTCATGCTTTCCTGTCACATCCACGCTTGTTTCGTGGATGGATGTAAGTGCTATTCGGCGACGCGCAACTGGGCGAGGTCTCGCGCACGTTGTCGCTTGAGGTCGTGACGCGCAGAACGCTTCACAAGGATATAAAGGATGAAATAACACATGGCCGCGCCGATCGCTGAAATCCAGATGGGCAGGCTTTCAAAAATCGTCGTAAAGCGCTCATAGCTAAGGCCCATCGCTTCGGCGAGACCGGGCGCTTCTTGCCCGACAAGCAAGATCGCACCAATACCCGTCATCACAAAGGCCAAAAGCCCCGCAAGAAGTGCCCCAACGGTAACGCCCATATCGGCGCGTTCTTCGGCCTTCGAGATAATCATTTTTGTAGGCTCACCAGAAAGCGCCTGCGTTGCCGCAAACAACGCACGTGTACGTGCCGCGCGCTCCTCTGGTGCCAGTGCCCTGTTCGCATCGTCTTTCAGGCTATCGAAATCGACTAATGGCTTTGCACTATAGACACGATCCGAAACATATTCCGGTTCACATTCAGCGGCGGGATGAACGTCAGAAGTCGGAACAACCAATGCCGCATCTGTTGGCATCAAGAACAAAGATTTTTCGGCCGCGCGGCGACGTACCAATCCATCAAGCGTGACCAGTTCATTATTTACGTATGCCTTAGTCCAATATTCGAACGCGTTCGCAGCACCAAGCTTATCGCCAGCGTTGAGCTTGCGCAGAGCCGTCGAGCGCTTCCAATTATCTTCACCAATATTGAAAATGAGCGAAACAACCGCGTCATGCTCGTTTTGGTTCAGCGGTGCCCGAACTGTATCGGTGATTAATTGTTCGATTGGTCGCACGTCATCTTTAAGGAGACGTTCGGCATCCCCCTCTGTGACACTCATGCCGTGGCGCGCTGAACCTGTATGACCATAGCCGACGGTCCACTCCTCTGTCGGTGCGTAATGCGCCGACATACGAAGCCCCTCGTACCCTTTGATCAGATTAAGACCGGTCTCTCCCGTCCGCATCAGCCCGCAGACCCCCTCTAGACTACTGTTCCCACCAGAGTTCGCCGCTTCGCATCAAACTAGCGAAATCCACGGCTCCCCCCACGAATTTACCGTTAACGATTCTTATCATGTTAGGGCTGAATTGGGTAGATGCACCACCGCGATCATGCACCGGCCGCAAAAAAAATGCGTCGGATCGGCACAGTTTTGCCGCACATCCTTGGCAAAATGCCCCTATCTGGGATGCGCCCAATTTAGCCAATTCAGCCTAAGTCATTGAATTGAAATAGGTTATATAAAAACCAGCCAACTTCGCGTGCGCTATTTTCTGGCACAGAAATTGGGAGTATCGCTCACAGAGCCAATCGCCCTCTGCTGAATTCGCCATAATGGCGTTATGAATGGCATAAGCGGGGGCGTGGCGTTTGAGGTGTCTTATGATGGGTAATGGGATCACGAACATCGTCGCTGCTGCGATCATTGCGCTAGCGATTTTGTTCACAGGTGGGTTTGGCGGCGACCAAGCAAGCTCCACTGGTATGAGCGACGAAGAATTCGCGGCGTGGTATGCGCGAGCCGTCGGTGACATTCGCAATGACATTGTAGTCAACTGCGGTTGCTGTGGTGAAGGCGAGCGGAAGGTCACCAAAGAGGCTTTTTAGCACCCCGCCCGGTTCCTACGCGGCTTGCCGGTTACAATCCGGTCAAGCCAGCCGAGCCGAGGCGGGTTCCGACAGAAACGCCTGTTGCGCCGCCAGTGAACCCGGTTGTCAACGAGACGCTGTATCCACCAATTCAGCCGCTATTCCTGCCGGACTGGCCGCGTCAGCCACCGGTCCTTATACCGCCAGTGGTCATCCCACCCGTCACGCCCCCTTGTGACGAAGATGATGAAGATTGCGAACCACCCACAGAACCGCCGGTCGATGCTCCAGAACCCGGTTTACTGATTATTTTGATGCTGGGCGGTGTGATGCTTTATTGGCAGCGGCGTAAAATTCAGCACACCACATAAAAGCGACTAGCTTGCCGCCGGTAACAATACCGCGGCGGCAAGCCCCAAAAAGACAAAAAACCCGACAATATCAGTGATAGTCGTAACAAACACCGCAGAAGCAACCGCGGGATCGGCCCCCGCGCGTTGAAGCCCAATCGGCACCAAAATCCCAGCAAGACCAGCCGCCAACAAATTAATGATCATGGCTACACCAACAACGATCCCTAAACGGATGGCTTCGTTTTCTGTGCCCCAGCCGCTTGCAAAATACCAAACACCCGCAAGCATGCCCATGATCACCGCAAAAATAACACCGTTCAAAAACCCAACCGTGGCTTCGCGAAAGACAACACGCGCAGCGTTTGTCGCGGTCAAATCTTTGGTTGCCAATGATCGCACAACAACCGTTAGTGTCTGCGTGCCCGCATTGCCGCCCATCGACGCAACAATCGGCATCAAAACGGCCAGCGCAACAATCTGACCGATGGCTGCATCAAAAAGCGCAATCACCAAAGACGCCATGATTGCCGTACCTAAATTAATCGCAAGCCAAGAAAAGCGAGACCGCACGGTCTCGATCACCGTGTCGGATAGACCCGTGTCGGCCTCAACACCACCAAGCGCAAGCATATCTTCGTGGGTTTCTTCGCGGACCATTTCGACCACATCGTCCACCGTGATCATCCCAATCAATCGATCAGCATCATCAACCACTGGCGTCGAGATCAGATTATATTGTTCAAAGAGATACGCGACCTCTTCTTGGTCCATAGTGACCGGCACCAACCGCATATCACGGCTATTCATCAAATCTTCGATGACCGTTTCGCGTGATGCCTTTAAAAGCGTCGAAAGAGGCACGGACCCGACCGGTTTGAAAGCGGGATCAACTACAAACACTTCGTAGAATCGGTCGGGAAGTTCCTCGGCGCTACGCATCCGGTCGATGATCTGACCAACAGTCCAAAACGCAGGTGACGCAAAGAATTCCCGCTGCATCAGGCGGCCGGCACTCTCCTCTTCAAAGTCGAGTGCCGCGCGCAACGCTAGCCGATCTTCGATTGGCGCGAGCGCCAGAATTTCTGCCTGTTTTTCTTCGTCGAGGTCTTCGAGCAGAAAAGTCGCGTCATCAGTGTCAAGCTCGACAACCGCCTCAGCGACCTTTGATGGCTCCATTGCATCGATGACTTCTTCGAGGAGATCGCCATCAAGCTCCGCGAGAACATCAGATGGGATCGCCCCACCCATGAGCCGGATCAGAGATTCGCGCTCGTCATCGCGCAATAGGCCCATAAGGTCGGCAAAGTCAGCCGCGTGAAGCTCTTCGGTCAGTCCCTTAAAGGTTTCAGCGTCTTCGGCGTCCAACGCGTCAACAACCGAGCGCACGAATTCCGTCGACAGCGTGCGGTCGTCCGCAAACTGAGCGTCGTCTTCCGGTTCTTCCGGGCGCAACTCGTTCTCGGCGGGCGCGATTTCGCTCATAGACAGCCCTCGCCTCTTATACCTATGGAAAAGATTAATTGGGGTCTTGCTAGGATAGCCTATTCACGATGGCAAGGGCAGTCGGTGACGAAAATATTTCTTAACGCGACGATACCGGGTCAGTCAGTGAAATTGAAAATGCCACTAACAATGATTGCTGCCGTCACCGCCCAAAAGATCACCGCTATCTTCGTTGCGAGCCACGCCTTGGCACCGATATTGGGCGTCACCGGTGCGCCGGGATCAGCCCCTTCGACACCGTCGTCAGGTGCTTCCCATCGGCCTTGAATATCGCGCGGCAGAACAGCGAGAAAAACCACCCACCACCAAACGATATAAATGACGATTGCGCCTGCGGGATTCATTATTCGATCCTATGTATCTGGGTGATGACGATAGGACGCTTGCCCCAAACATCATCAAAATAAACGCGAACAGCGCGTTTCACCGCCAGCGAGACGGCTTCGTCATCTTTGCGCTTGGTCTTTGGTAGCGCAAATAATGCCTCTTCGATATCCCCCGACAGGTCCGACATATCGTCGCTTTCTTCTATCGTCGAGACAATACCGACCCCATCAATCGCGACGTCATCAACGAGTTCTGCCCGTTCAAATACAACCGAGACCACCAGTACCCCCGCATAGGAGAGCTTTCGACGTTCGCGGATTGGCGGCGCGCCATCAGGCAATAAAGTATCGCCATCAAGGAAAATTCGCCCCGCAGGCACCACTTCAATACGTTCCGGGCCTTCGGGCGCGATGCGGATCAGATCACCGTTCCGCGGCGCAAAACTGCGCTTAGTGCCCAGCTCCAGAGCAAATTTAGCATGTTCTTCGAGATGGCGAGCTTCACCATGCACCGGGATCGAGATTTCCGGGCGTGCCCAGTCATACATAGCACGCAACTCTTCACGACACGGATGACCAGAAACATGGATGAATTCGTCTTTCTCGGTGATGATTTTCACACCAAGTTCGACCAGGTCGTTCTGGAGGTTATAAATCTCACGGTCATTGCCGGGTATAATCTTGGACGAGAAAATGACTGTATCCCCCGCCGACAAGGTCAAGTCGCGGTGATCATTCCGCGCGATCCGTGAAAGCGCGGCCCGCGGTTCGCCTTGGCTTCCGGTACAAAGATAAAGAACGTGCTGGCGCGGTAAAAACCCTGCATCACGCGGCTCTACAAACCGCAGCCCTTCGGGCAGAATACCCGTCTCGCGCGCGGCGTCGACGATACGCAACATAGACCGCCCCAACAAACACACGCTGCGATCTGCGGCCATCGCCGCTTCACAAATGGAAACAACCCGCGAAACATTAGATGCGAAAGTCGTGACTGCGACACGTCCCTCTTGCTTTGCGATCAGCTTGGTCAGTGATTCACGCACCGCCGATTCTGATCCGGACTCGCCAGACGATAATACATTGGTCGAATCACAAACCATCGCCATCAAGCCATCATCGCCCAATTTTTTGATGATTTCAGAATCAGTGACCGGCCCCAATGTCGGCGCTTTATCGATCTTCCAATCGCCCGTGTGCAACACATCCCCTAGCTCTGTTCGCAAGATGATACCGCTTGGCTCAGGGATTGAATGGGTCAACGTTACATATTCAATATCAAACGGGCCGATCTGAAAACGCGCATTCATGTCGATGACATTCAATTCAACATCGTGCTCGCCATACTCCTCCAGCTTTCGCGCGACCAACGCAGCGGTAAACGGCGTCGCATAAACCGGACAGCCAAGCTTTGGCGCAAGCAAAGCAACAGCACCAATATGGTCTTCGTGGCCATGGGTCAGCAGCAATCCATTGAGCGCTTCTTTTTCTTCGAGAATATATGCCGGGTCAGGACAAATTAGATCAATACCCGGCGTCGACAGGTCCCCAAACATGACGCCGCAATCAATCATGATCCATTGACGGTTGGCCGGCGTGCCGAACCCATAAAGGTTCATGTTCATACCGATCTCGCCGGAACCACCGAGCGGAAGAAAGACGAGTTCTTTTTTCGACATCTAATTTACATCCGCATTTTGCGCGCGGGCAGCTTTAATGCGCTTATGTATTTCAAGAAGACCACGAATAGTCAGATCATGATCAAAAACATCAATGGCTTTCGTTTGACCTTCAAAGAGCGACGCGATACCGCCTGTCGCCACAACCTTGATAGATTGTCCGTACTCAATCTTTATCTTTTCAATCAGGCCCTCAATCAAACAGATATAACCCCAATAAACGCCAGTCTGCATTGCGCCCACTGTATCTGTACCAATAATTTTTTCAGGCTTTTCAATAGCGATACGCGGCAGACGCGCGGCAGCTTCATGAAGGGCTTGCATCGAAAGGTTAATCCCCGGCGCTAGCACCCCGCCCTCAAACGCACCATCCGCGCCGACAATATCGAAATTGGTCGCCGTACCACTATCGACCACGATCAACGGCCCACCATGGGCAGTGAACGCGCCGACGGCATTGACCAGTCGGTCGGCGCCCGCCTCAGACGGTTTCGTGATCCGCACTTCCAGACCGGGAACGTTATCATGACCAATCACAAAAGGTTCGCGCTCAAAATAACGGCGCGAAAGATTGCGCAAATGAAACAGCGATTGCGGCACCACAGTTGAGATTATGCACTCACTCACGTCTGAGAGTTGATAATCAGCCATGCCCATCAATTGCGATAACCAGACCGCATATTCATCAGCAGTTCTGACGGTGGATGTCGATGAACGCCATTGCGCGACGGGTTTCTCGCCGTCGAACAGCGCGATAACAGAGTTTGTGTTGCCGACATCAATCGCAAGCAGCATTGGCAATTCCTATTCGTAACTATCGGCGGGGCCCAAAGAAGACCTCACCGGCTGTAATAATCCGCTTTCCCGCGCCAGAGCGCAATATCAGCGCACCATTATCATCAATGCCGTTAAATGTGCCTGAAAGCGTTTCATTAGGCAGGCGAACCGTAATCTCAGTGCCGATTCCTACAGCCCTGTCGGTCCAGCGATTTTTAATCGATGGAAATCCCGTCGCGCGCCACTCGCGGTATAGTGTCCAGAAATGATGGTCCAGACGCGCGCAAAGCTGTGCTGGTTCCGGCGGTGCATCCGTGAAATCCATCATGCGGGCAGTTTTATATTCGAGCCCGCCGGGCGCATTCACGATATTTACGCCAATCCCAATCGCGAGATAGTCATCAAGATTTTCAAGCAAGATTCCTGCGCATTTCGCGCCGCCTAACAACACATCATTAGGCCACTTCAATTGGATGCGTTCGGCGTCAATAAATTCATCAAGCGTGAACGCAAGCGTAAGCGCTACAATAAACGAAAGCTGACCACGATGTTCAACGGGACCATCTGGCCGAAACAAAAGTGTGCCGGCAAAATCGCCGGTGCGCTGTTTCCAATCACGCCCGCGACGGCCATACCCCGCCGTTTGTTTTAGAGCAACAAACCAGCGAGGCTCAGCCATGCTTTTTTCAGCACGGCGCTTTGCCTCTAGGCTGGTTGAGTCAAGACTATCATAAAGTTCGAACGCGGTGCCAGATGGAAACCGGGTCACGCGTTAGAAAAGCGATGCGGCGGCATGCCCCGCAGCGCTGGAAAGTGGGCCCATAAAAATAGTCAGAACAGGGAACATCAAAATCGCCGAACCCCAAGCCGCAACTTTCAAAATTGATCCGCTGTCACGTTCAAACGCCGGTACAGGCTCATCAAACCACATGAACCAAACGATCCGAAGATAGTAGAACGCGGAAACCGCACTCAAGACCGCGCCCGCCACAGCAAGCCAGATTAAGCCCGCATCAACAGCCGCAATAAACACAAACCACTTTCCAAAGAAACCGGCTGTCGGCGGAACACCCGCCAGCGAGAACATGAGCACCGTCATGATCACGGCCATTGGCATGTTGGTTCGTGAAAGGCCCGAAAGGTCGGAAACATTTTCGGTCATGCCACCACGACGACGCATCATGAGAATGATCGCAAACGTACCAATCGTCATGGCCATATAGATCGCCATGTAAATTAGAACAGAACCAACACCGTCATTGGTGCCCGCCGCAAGGCCAATCAACGCATAGCCCATATGGCCAATCGAAGAATACGCCATCAGACGTTTGATATTGGTCTGCGCAATAGCCGAAAATGCACCAATGGCCATCGACGCCAACGCGATTAATGCAATCACCGGTTGCCAATCAACAACGACATCAAGGAATGAACTTGTTAGCAAGCGGGTGAACAATGCCATCGCCGCTAGTTTTGGTGCCGCAGAGAAGAAGGCCGTAACCGGCGTGGGTGCGCCCTCATACACATCAGGCGTCCACATATGAAACGGTGCTGCTGAAACCTTAAACGCGAGGCCTGAAATCATGAAAACAAGACCAATGATCAGGCCATAGTTTTCCGATGACAAAGCGGCAATCCGCGCGATTTCTGAGAACGTTGTAGCCCCTGTAAAGCCGTAAACCAGCGATGCACCATAGAGCAGCAAAGCAGACGACAACGCACCAAGAACGAAATATTTCAACCCGGCTTCTGTTGAGCGGCGGCTGTCACGGTTGAACGCAGCCAGAATATAAAGTGCCAGGCTTTGCGTTTCGATGCCCATGTAAAGCGAAATAAGATCGGTCGCAGACACCATCAGCGACATACCGAATGCCGCAAGCACAATCAGCACAGGAAATTCAAACCGGCCTTTTTGCTCGTTCGCCAAATAGCGCTCCGACATAAGGATAGCGATTGCCGCAGAACCAAAGATCAACACTTTGCAGAAGTCAGCGAACGCATCAATTCGGAACGCACCATCAAACAGCGACGCGGCCGGCGCACCCGGTGCAAAAAGCACAAGCAGAATTGCAGCAACCAATAAAAGGACCGCACCCAGCGAAATCTGCTTTGCAGATTTATCACCGATGAAAACACCCGCGATCAGTAGTGCCATTGACCCAATCGCCAACAGCAATTCCGGATACGCAAAGGAAAGGGTTTCAGCGAGGCCCATTAGTTTCCTCCGCCAGCGGCGAGCGCTGCATCGTAATTTTCAATCAACAAATCAACAGCCGGGCTGAACACGGACAATGCCGGCCCTGGGTTGAAACCGAGATAAAGTGTGAATGCCATCAGCACGCCGAGCATGATCAACTCGCGTCGGTTCACATCGGCAATATTCATTAACGCTTCTTTTGTCAGCTCTCCGAAGATGACCTGACGATAGAGCCGCAACGCATACGCCGCAGAAAGAATGACCCCAAACGCCGCGAAGAACGCAATCCAGCTATTGACTTTGAACGCACCCGTCATCGCAAGAATCTCGCCGACGAAGCCGCTGGTACCCGGTAGGCCCACATTCCCCATCGTAAAGAACAGGAACAAAAATGCGTAAATCGGCATCCGATGGACAAGGCCGCCATAGGCAGCAATCTCTCGCGTGTGCATCCGGTCATAAACAACGCCGACACAAAGAAACAGCGCACCAGAGATAAAGCCATGTGAAAGCATCTGAAATAGACCGCCCTCAATCCCCTGCTTCGTGCCGGTAAAGATACCCATGGTCACAAAGCCCATATGCGCAACCGATGAATAGGCAATCAGTTTTTTGATGTCTTCCTGCGCCAGCGCCACAAGCGAGGTGTAAATGATCGCTATGATCGAAAGCGCATAAACCAGCGGCGCAAAGTCAAAGCTGGCGATCGGGAACATCGGCAAGGAGAAACGAAGGAAGCCATAGCCGCCCATTTTCAAAAGGATCGCCGCCAGTACGACGGAGCCCGCCGTCGGGGCCTGAACGTGTGCATCGGGCAGCCAAGTATGGACCGGCCACATCGGCATCTTCACCGCAAAGGATGCGAAGAAGGCAAGCCACAACCATTTCTGTGCCCCGGCTGCGAAATCAAAATTCTGAAGGCTTGGGATATCCGTTGTACCAGCTTGCCCATACATCCACGCCATCGCAACGAGCAGCAACAATGAACCAAGCAACGTATAAAGGAAGAACTTGAGCGACGCATAAATCCGGCTCGGCATAGAAACGCCCGCGAACTCTTTTGTGCCCTTCGATCCCCAAACGCCGATGATCAAGAACATCGGGATCAAGCTGCCCTCAAAGAAGAAGTAGAACAAAAACAAATCGAGCGCACAGAACACGCCAATCATCAAGGTCTCAAGGATCAGGAATGCGATCATATATTCCGCAACGCGGTTTTTGATCGAGTCCCACGATGCCCAGATACAAATCGGCATAAAGAACGTGGTCAACAAAACGAACAGAATCGAAATTCCGTCCACGCCCATTTTATAGCTGATGCCACTTCCGATCCATGACACTTTTTCAACGAGCTGATAGCCCGCGATTGTTGGATCATAGAGCGCATAAACACCGAGCGAGATGACAAACGTACCAATCGTAAAGACCAGTGCGATAATTCTCGCATTGCGTTCGACATTTTCAAGATCACGGCCAACGATAACGCCATCATCGCTTTTGCGTGCCATCAACTGAGCCGCGACAATAAACAATGCACCAACGAGCGGCGCGAATGTCAGCATGGATAACCAAGGCTGGTTGGCGAAACTTTCAGTAATCACTGGCCGCCCCCTGCCCGAACGAGAATGTAAGTTACGAACACGGCGATACCGATAAGCATCGCGAACGCGTAATGATAAACATAGCCACTCTGCATTTTTACGATCCGGCGTGCGCCAATCGCGACCACATTCGCAATACCGTCGGGGCCGACACCGTCAATGGTTTTACCGTCACCGTCTTTCCAAAGGAAACGCCCGAAACGAAGCGCCGGTTTGACAATCAAGTAGTCATAAATTTCGTCGAAATACCATTTGTTCTTCAAGAAGGCATAGATCATGCCGCCCTCTCGCAAGAGCCCGGGCCGCAATGGATCGCCGCGCAGATAATGGAATGCGGCAGCACCCGTCCCCGTCAACATCGCAAATAACGGTGCCCAGAGAACCCATGTCGGCACGTGATGTCCGCCATCGTCGCCATGCGACTCAGCTGCATCATCGCCGTGACTTTCATCAGCATGCGACGCTTCGGCCCCATGATCATCGGCAGCAAGCGCAGCAACCTCAGCCGCATTCAAATGATCGGCAGAACTTACCACTTCTTCGTGGTGGGCGTCGGCCTTGTAGATAGCGCCGTTCCAGAACGCTTCGGACTTATCGCCCATGAAGTTCGGGAAGAACACGATACCAGCGAGCAACGCACCAATCGCAAGCGGAATTAGCGGCATCATCATCGCATCAGGCACGGCATGCGGATGCTTGCGGACATGTTCAGGTGCGCGCGATGGCCCCCAGAACGTCAAGAAAATCAAGCGCCATGAATAGAACGCCGTCATCACCGCCGCGAGCATACCAAGCGTAAAGGCGAAATAGCCAAACGCTTTGCCCGCTTCACCGCCGAAAAATGCCGCTTCTAGGATCATGTCTTTTGAAACAAAACCAGCGGTGCCGAACGGCGCACCAAAAACCATCAATCCCGGAATACCAACGCCGGTAATCGCAATCGTGCCGATAATCATCAAAATATGGGTGAATGGCATCAGCTCTTTGACGCCGCCCATTTTTTTGATGTCCTGTTCGTGATGCATCCCAATGATAACCGCACCAGAACCAAGGAACAGCAGCGCCTTAAAAAATGCGTGTGTAAACAGGTGGAACATCGCTGCGTCATACGCGCCAACGCCAGCAGCAAAAAACATATAGCCAAGCTGCGAACAGGTCGAATATGCAACGATTTTTTTGATGTCGTCTTGAAGAAGGCCAACGGTCGCCGCAAAGAACGCGGTAATCGCACCGACAAGCGTAATCATCGCCGCTGCGTTTGGCGCATATTCATAAATGACGGACGCGCGGCATACGAGGAACACACCAGCGGTCACCATGGTCGCGGCGTGGATAAGCGCGGAAACCGGTGTCGGACCTTCCATCGCATCGGGCAACCAAGTGTGAAGAAGGAACTGCGCCGATTTACCCATCGCGCCGATGAACAACAAAATCCCGATGACGGTTAGAGCATGAAATGACTGACCAAGGAACGTGATTGTCAGTTCCTGAATTGGTGCCCCGACGGTGCGTCCAAAGGGGATAACCTCCGCATTTGCAGCAACGGCGGAAAAAACGTCGTCAAATTGGATCGAGCCAAAAACGTAAAAGACACACATGATCCCAAGCGCGAAACCAAAGTCGCCAACGCGGTTGACCACAAATGCTTTGATCGCCGCCGCATTCGCCGATTTTTTCTTGAACCAGAAACCAATAAGCAAATATGACGCGAGGCCCACACCCTCCCAACCGAAGAAAAGCTGGAGGAAGTTGTCAGCTGTCACCAAGGTCAACATCGCAAAGGTAAAGAGCGAAAGATACGCAAAAAACCGCGACTGCTCGCCATAGTCCTTCATGTACCCCATGGAATACCAATGAACGAGGAATGACACCGAGTTCACCACCACCAGCATGATCGCGGAAAGTGTATCAAGGCGAACCGCCCAGTTTGCTTTGAACGCGCCCGACCCAACCCACTCAAACAACGTAATCGTGCGCGCATTACCGCCGAGCGCAACGTCAAAAAACAGCGTCCACGCGATCAACGCCGTAATCAACAAAAGCCCCGTCGTCAGAAGCTCGGCCGCACGCGTGCCGAATGCGCGGCCGACCGGCATCGCAAGCATGGCCCCGAAAAGCGGAAGGAGAACAACAAAGGGCTCAAAGGTCATTGTGATCAGTTCTTCATCAAGTTGGCGTCTTCGACGGCGATATCGCCACGATTGCGGAAATACGCGACAAGGACAGCAAGACCGACCGCAGCTTCAGCAGCAGCAACCGTCAGTACCATGAACGCAAAAACCTGGCCCGTAAGGTCCCCAAGAAATTGCGAGAATGCCACGAGATTAATGTTCACCGAAAGCAACATCAGTTCGAGCGACATCAAAATAACGATGACATTTTTCCGGTTCAGAAAAATGCCCGCCATACCGATCGCAAATAAGATTGCAGCGACGATGAGATAATGGCTAAGACCAATTGCTGCCATTTTAAGAAACCTTCCTCATGACAAGCCCTGTCCCGACTGGATGTCCACCAGCTCAACACCGTCGTCGCGTGTACGCGCGACCTGTGCGGCGGCATCTTGTTTTTTGATCCCTTCACGGGTGCGGAATGTGAGAATGATCGCCCCGATCATCGCCACCAAAAGAACGATGCCAGCGATCTGAAAGTAATGGACGTAGTCAGTATAAAGGATCAGCCCCAGTGCCTCGATGTTCGTCGGGCCGTTCGGGTCAGCAACCGTTTGCGCAACGGTCGGCGAAGGGTGCGCCCGCGCCAGATCTGCCTCGGATGGAAACACCCACACAGACACAACCAGAATAAGCTCGACCACGACAATACCGGCGAGCACCACGCCATAAGGCAAATATTGCAAAAACCCCTGCTTCAACTCGACGAAATCAACGTCGAGCATCATCACGACAAACAGGAATAAAACCGCGACCGCGCCCACATAAACAACGACCAGCACCATCGCGAGATATTCAGCCCCCATCAGCACGAAGAGCCCCGATGCGGCGATAAACGCACTAATCAAGAATAGAACCGAATGAACTGGGTTCTTTGACGCGATGACCATTACCGCAGAGGCAATGACAGCGACGGCGAAGATATAAAAGGCGGCGACTGCAATCATAAGGTTTCGCGGCGTAGCGTCCGTTCAGCTTAAGGGTCAAGTTGATGAATGGTCGGCAGAATGGAAAATTTCCGACCGGTTGGCGGTCCTTCTAGCGGTATGGGGCGTCAAGTTCTAGGTTTTTGGCGATTTCTCTTTCCCAGCGATCGCCATTAGCAAGCAACCGGTCTTTATCGTAGAAAAGCTCTTCTCGGGTCTCGGTCGCGAACTCAAAATTTGGCCCCTCGACAATCGCATCCACCGGGCAAGCTTCCTGACAGAAGCCACAGTAAATGCACTTGGTCATGTCGATGTCATAGCGCGTCGTGCGTCGTGAACCATCATCGCGCGGTTCGGCCTCAATCGTGATCGCTTGAGCCGGGCAAATCGCCTCGCAAAGCTTACAGGCGATGCAGCGTTCTTCGCCATTTGGATAGCGGCGCAAAACATGTTCGCCGCGAAAACGCGGGCTAAGCGGACCTTTTTCAAACGGATAGTTCAGCGTCGGTTTTGGCCGCACGTAATATTTCATCGCCAAAACAAATGCTTTGAGGAAATCCTTTAGCAAAAAGCCGTTTAGCGCCTGTCCAACACGCGACATTAGTATCTCCAGCTCTGGAACCAGTCTTCAAGCCCAGGGATCGCGAGCATCAGCCCGGCGACCAGAACAACCCACAAAAGCGAGAAAGGCAGGAAGAATTTCCAACCGATCCGCATAAGTTGGTCATAGCGGTAGCGCGGTACGATGGCTTTCACCATAGCGAAGAAAAAGAAGAAAAAGACGATTTTCAAGCAGAACCAGAAAACCGGTACGGCCTCTAGCGGAGCCCACGGGATGGGCGAATGCCAACCGCCAAAGAACAAAATGGTCAACATCGCGCACATCAACAGGATGTTCGCCAGCTCGCCGATCATAAACAAAAGGAACAAGGTCGAGGAATATTCGACCTGATAGCCGGCAACCAGTTCTGATTCAGCCTCGGGCAAATCAAACGGCGGTCGATTGGTCTCGGCCAGTGCCGAAATAAAGAACACAATAAACATTGGAAATAGCGGGATGAAATGCCAATTCAAAATCCCCCACCCGCGCGACTGGCTTTCGACAATATCCGAAAGATTCAAAGAGCCAACCAAAAGCAGAACCGAGATGATCACAAAGCCGATTGAGACCTCGTAGGAAACCATCTGCGCGGCCGAGCGTAGAGAGCCGAGGAAGGCGTATTTCGAGTTGGAGGCCCAACCACCCATGATGACCCCGTAAACGCCCAGCGACGAGATAGCGAAGAGATAGAGGATGCCCACATTGATGTCGGCACCAACCATGCCCGGCCCCACCGGAATGACGGCCCACCCCACAAGCGCTAAAATGAACGTAATCATCGGCGCGAGGATAAAGACGACTTTATTGACCCCTGATGGGATCAAGATCTCTTTGAAAACGAATTTCAGCAAATCCGCGAAAGATTGGAGCAAACCAAATGGGCCAACGACGTTCGGCCCTTTGCGCATTTGAACCGCCGCCCAAACCTTGCGGTCGAAATACATCAGGAAGGCCTGCGCGAGCAGCAAGGTCACAATTAGCGCCAACGCCTGAATGACTGTTGGCACAAGCCAGCCAACCCAGCCCTGATCCGCGGGACGGGTCGACAAAAATTCCCAGATATTGGTCAGCATTTCCATGGGCCCGCGTCATAATGCGGATTGCATCACTAGTCACGGGGGTAAAGGGGGCCAATCGGTCGCAATTAGGCCCTATTGGGCAAAAATATCAGCTTTATTCCCCCAGCATCAGCGAACAGTGATGTCAGAGAGAAAACTTGTCTGCTTTTGGACCGTCGTTGGGTCGCCATAAATCTCGACGGAACCAAGCCCATTCACCGCTGCATTCACTGATTCGGAGGCGTAAATACTGGCTTCCCCCAAACCAGAGACAGCCAGATCTGCATTTTCACACCGCAGCTCTTCAGCATCGAGGTCGCCTAACCCCGAAAGCCGAGCTTCTAGCTCGCCACAGCGGCCCCTAAGATTGAGGCTAGAAATTCCAGAAACGTCCACCGTGAACGAATCTGCATCGATCCCCACGATGGAACCATCAGAGATCCCCGAAACTTCGAGCCGGGAAAGTTTGGGAACCGTAATCGTGGCGGTCATACCAACATCCCGCCATTTGCGCTTGCCGCCACTCGTAATCCGAACCTGATCAAGCGCCAGCGCCCCATTAACCACATCCGCCTCTAGCCGATCCAGCGCGGTCTCGCTGCCGGAAATTGCAACGGAATAACCTTCGCCGACATTGATATCGAATTCGAAAACGCCCCGGATATCAATCGCATCAAATTCAGAGAGTTCAAATACTCTCGTTATGTCTTGCGTTTTGTCGCGATCTTCAATGTGACGCAACTCACCGAATGCGTAATAAGCCGCACCAATCCCAACGCCGATCGCCAAAAGCAATCCTATCAGTATACCTAGTATAATTCTCATGTGGCCCCTCCCGATTGTCACCACATAAAAATATCACCCCAACGCCGCGTGCGGAATACCATTCAGCGCAGGGACGATGCGCCCCATCTCATTCTCGGTTTCTAACATAAGAAAAGCCAGCGGATTTTATTCCGGCCTCAACACACGCGACATCATTAGCGGGTGCTTCACCAGATGCGGCCGCCGCACCAAGAAATGTTCTGCCGTCAGACGAGTAAACCGGAACACCGCCCGGCACTGTCACCACACCAGGGGCATATTGAAAGCCCGGTGTGTTTTTGACACCTTCCTCCATGCCACTTGTGGCAAAACCCCACATAGCAACAGCCTTGGCTTTTTCCATTGAGAACAACATTGCGCCAGCACTATTTCCGTTCATGCGCAAAACCGCGATCGGGCTAGCCCCCGGATCATAGACAGCAATGGCGTGACTGCGACCATTGTCGAGCGCAAATGCACTACAACCCGCAATGATAGATTGGGCCTGCTCTGCATTGAGTGATTGCGCAAATGCGCCACTAAAAGAAACCCCTAAACACGCAACCCCTAAAAATAATGATCTCATTTCAATCTCCCTTTATGAGAAGATGATAGATCAAAACTTTCCCTAATTATCGCTGCCCGTCGCACGGAGCCTTCCGTTCACCGCACAAAAAAACGGCGCGCATTTTTGATGCGCGCCGCAGAACAGTTGATCGTCGATGTCTTAGTGGATTGTTATGTCCGAAAACATACTTCCGTTTTTATGAACATCTTCAGGCGAACCGAACACTTCGATGTCGCCCATTCCTGAAACGCGTGCCTCCACCGCTTGCCGTGCAAAAACACTCGCGCTGCCGACACCAGAAACTTTGACCTTTACGTTATTGCACTCAAGGTCTTCCGCTGTCAGATCACCGACACCCGAAACTTTTGCGTCTAGGTCGTTGCACTGACCCGTGATTGTCAAATCACCGACACCTGACAAATCAAGATTAAAGCTATCCGCATCAACGTCCGTAATTTTGCCCGCGACCACGCCAGAAACCTCCAAGCCTTTTAGGCTCGGCAAAGTTACAACGGCCTCAATACCATCGCGATGAATACCATTTTCATTTCGCTCGCGTTTGCGCCGGTCAAGGATCAATACGCCATCACGCACCGATACCTGCGCAACATTCATTTCGCGCTCTGGACCAGTTAAGACAATGGAAAAATCAGACCCCACCTTAACGTTGAGATCATAAACCCCGGCAATGTCGATCATATCAAAACCGGAAAGATCAAAAGTTTTCGTTACATCGTCCTCGGCCCACGCTGCGCCGGTAGCAACGACGGCGGCCAATCCCGCAGCGATGCCTGCATTTAGAAATTGTTTCATGTTGTTTGCCTCCCTGATCCATACTGAATGTAACGCGTTGTCGGCGCGGCGTGAAGGCGGCCTGTCGCAGCGTCGGTCCGTTCTGTCGAAAGTTTAAGAACGCGAATGGTCAATGAAAAAAGCTTCAATGAAGGCGTACGATATTCGTACCATTGCGGCCCATCCCTGCCTGGGTGGCCGCTGCGTCGGCTTCTGCTTTTTCCGCTGCGCGCCAGACTGGGGCCATCATCCGCGCAAACATAAGCGCCACGAATATCGCCGGCACAAAAATTCGCGCGACAATCCCTAGGTTAAAGTCTGTTGCGGCCGGAAGTCCGCCCACAGAAAGAACAAAGGCAACAATGGACACCGCAATTGCCGCCGCCAAATAGGGCCAGACATTGCGGCGTTTATTTTTCTCTAGAGAAATAAAAAGCGGGGCACCGATCGCAACACTTGCGAAAAAACCTACCAGAAAAATCAAAAAACTGGCAAGAACGGTATCGAGAACCGCAACAAGCAATCCGCCAAAAGAAAAGCCGCCGAACGCCAAACCGAGCAATTCGAGCAATAAGGTCAGTGCGCCCCCCAAAGCGGCACCCGTCAGCACAGATGTGACCATTTTTTCGAACGCGATGTTGACGCGTATCTGATCGAGAGTTTGTTGCGCCTGATCATCCATCCTGCGCAACAAACCTATTCCGCTGCGATCTTACCAGAGCCACTCATAACCGACGAACATTCCGCCATCGTTTTTGACGCGCGGGCGATAGGGTTGGTCAGATAATAATCCTGAATTGGCGAGACCAATGATGCGCTATCGACCGAACCAGCAACGCCCACCGCATTGACATCGAATGCTGTGCCATTGCCGCCGATTTGATCAATCCGGCCCATGGTTGGTGCTTCTTCCAACATTGCCTGACGCAGTGCAAACATATCGTCATATGGCAGCGTCTTGCCCAAATGATCGGAGAATGCCCGAATGATCGCCCAATCTTCACGCGCCTCTCCCGGCGGAAACGAAGCGCGCGTCGCGAGTTGTGCGCGACCTTCGGTGTTCACGAAAATCGCGTTTTGTTCGGTGTAGGCTGCAGCCGGGAAAATAACATCCGCATAGCGCGCGCCGGCGTCGCCGTGGCTACCTTGGTAGATAACAAACGCGTCACGCATTTTAGACGTATCACATTCATCAGCACCGAGACTATAAACAACCTCGATATCGCCGGACTGAGCACCGTCAAGAATACCCGCAAAGTCTTTGCCGCCCTCACCCGGTAAGAAACCAAGATCAAGCGCGCCAACGCGGCCCGCCGCCGTTTGCAGTACGTTAAAACCGTTCCAGTCCTCACGAACCGCACCTATTTGCGCAGCAAACGTGGCCACTTGCGCAAGAATTGCTGCGCCATCATTTCGGGTCAAAGCGCCCATACCAACAATGATCGCCGGATTCTTCGCGTCTTTGAGGACCGCCGCAAAGTCACCCTCACCATTCGCCAAGGCAGATAAGCTGTCAGGGCCTGCGCCCAAATATTCATATTCGTAGGAAAGGTCTTTTTGCTCGCCGATCAATCCAATTTTGACCCCTAGCTTGTTCAGCCAGATTTTTCGCAAGCGCGCATTGATCATTGGCGCTTCGGCGCGTGGGTTCGTGCCAACAAGCAAGATCGCGTCGGCATTTTCAAGACCGGCAATGCCAGAATTAAACAAATATGAACGACGATCACCGCCGCCAATCGCTGCACCGTCCTGGCGGCAATCCATATTCGGCGAACCGAGCGCGGTCATCAGGTCTTTTAGCGCTTTGACCGCTTCGGTCGGCACAAGATCGCCGACAATCGCCGCAACTTTATCGCTGGTGGTATTTGAAAGCTTCTCCGCCGCCAGTTTGAACGCTTCGTCCCAGCTCGCCGGGACAAGCTTGCCGTCTTTACGGATATAAGGCTGGTCGAGGCGCTGTCGTTTTAGGCCATCCCAAATGAAGCGCGACTTATCGGCGATCCATTCTTCGTTGATGTCTTCATGAAGTACCGGAAGAATCCGCAGAACTTCGCGGCCACGCGCATCAACGCGGATATTCGACCCCACCGCGTCCATGACATCAACTGTTTCGGTCTTACGCAATTCCCAAGGACGCGCATTAAACGCATAAGGTTTTGAGGTCAGCGCACCAACGGGACAGACATCGATCAAATTGCCGGTCAATTCGCTTTCAACGGCCTTTTCGAGATAAGTCGTAATTTCTGCATTCTCGCCGCGATTAACGAGGCCGAGATCATCAACGCCAGCAACCTCAGTCGCAAAACGAACGCAGCGCGTGCATTGAATACAACGGGTCATGATCGTCTTGATCAACGGCCCCATATGTTTTTCTTCAACAGCGCGTTTGTTTTCTTCGTAGCGCGAACCATCACGGCCATAAGCCATAGCTTGGTCCTGCAGGTCACACTCGCCGCCCTGGTCACAAATCGGACAATCCAGCGGGTGATTGATGAGTAGAAATTCCATCACCCCTTCGCGGGCCTTTTTGACCATCGGCGTATTGGTGAAAAGCTCTGGCGGTGCGCCCTCCGGGCCGGGGCGCAAGTCGCGAACATTCTGAGCACAAGAAGCAACCGGCTTGGGCGGTCCCCCCTTTACTTCGATTAGGCACATGCGGCAATTACCAGCAACCGACAGTCGTTCGTGATAACAAAAGCGCGGAATTTCTTCGCCTGCCGCTTCGCAGGCCTGAAGCAATGTCAGGTTCGACGCGACTTCAACTTCACGATTATTGACCTTGATAAGGCGAGTGTCGGACATCTTGGAGCGTTCCCATTACGATTCGCGAGAGCAAACAGGCTTCGACATACCGTGGATTTCTTCAATGACAAGGGCTTAGAGTGGGCGCGGTTTGTCCCATCTCGCGCGGATTGCCTTTGCATAGCAAGAAAATAGGCTTTTTTCGGCAAAAAAATGCACGAAAGAATCGTCAGAAATTTAGTTCCACAACACCAGTTTTTGAATCAACATTGCAATCTAAACGCGCGCCACTCTGGGGATTTTACTGCGCTAGTCGTCACTACGAAGCTTGAGCCGCTGAACCACGCCCGCCATACGCTGAGTTTCTTGGTGTATTTGGTCCATCCGATCATCCATCTGACCAATCGCCAAAGAAATTTTTTGCAAGCTCGCTTCGATGGCGGAAAGCCGCTCCTCGGTACTTGTTTTGGCTTTGTCTGCTTCAACCACGTTTTGCTACTCCTTAGATCCGAATATTGGGAGATCCGGATATTGGGTCCTGATCGAACGACCATCAATTATACGCAAATATGGCAACAAACGGGCCGTTTTAACTAATACTCGTGATTTGTGGCATGTGCGTCACGTCTTCAATGCAAGGAAGTTGTGTTTTTCTCAATAATTATACCAATTTGTTGTGATTTTATCCATCGATTTTCAAGGCCTATAGGCACATCTTTCGGCCATGAATCAAGAAACCATGTGGATACAAGCCGCCCTTGACGAAGACCCGACGAAATCAAAAACCGGGCTGGCGCACGCACTCAATGTGGATAAATCAGCGATCTCCCGGCTTTTGCGCGGGGAACGCCGTTTAAAGTTTGATGAAGCCCAAAAAGCGGCCACCTATCTGGGTATTGACCCTTCCGGTGCGAAAACTGGATTCCAAGAGCCCGATGCTGAATTTCAGACCGAGGCTCGGCAGGTCCCTTTCTATCGCGTAGCGGAAAAAAAGTCTGGAATTTGGACGTTAGACCGTAGCGTCGTCATAGAACAACGCCGTGGCCCCAGTGAATTCACGACCGCTGAAGGGGTTTTTGGCTTGTATATCCCAAATTCGGACATGCAACCGCGTTTCCGCATAGGCGAGACGGCATGGATCAATCCCAACCGCCCGGCGGCAATTAATGAAGACGCGCTGATCATGCCGGCACAAACCAGCAATCCGATCGTCGAGGTCTTTCTGTGCTGTTTGGCCACTTCCGATGAGGAAGCAATAATTGGTGAGCAATATGGCTCCGGCCAGGAGCATCACTTTAACCGCGCCGAGTGGCAGGCGGTACATGTATTGGGCCGAAATTAACCGGCACTACATTATTCGGCGCTGCATTGTGTAATTTTTCGAGATTTTCAACGAACGTAGATCATAATCGCCCGTTCAAAAGTGAAATTGGGGCCAAGCGGGACGTTTAATGACCACCGACCACGATGCATATCTTGCGCGGAAATACTTTCCGGGCCTTGATGGCCTTCGGGCAATCGCCATTATTGCCGTTGTTTGGCACCATTGTGTGCGTTCAGAATTGCTTCCGATGTTCTCGCGGGGGTTCGCGGGCGTCGATCTGTTTTTCGTTCTCAGCGGATTTCTGATCGCGACATTGCTTATTCGCGAGAAAGCCAAAAACGGAAAAATTTCACTGCGCGATTTCTGGGCGAGGCGTTTTCTTCGCTTGATGCCTGCCTATTATCTTTTGCTGCTGGCCATGCTCGCTGCATACCTTTTACTCAAGCCGGACGATCCGAACACCCAACGGTTTGTTGATGGTTTTCATATTTACGCGCTTTACCTATCGAATTGGTATAATCCGGGCACAAACAATATGGGCATAACTTGGTCACTCTCGACCGAGGAACAGTTTTATATAATTTGGCCGTTCATCGAAGCGTTCGCAGCACCCTTTTTTCGGTTAGGATTCTGGCTCGTTGCTATCGTCATCAATCAGCTTGTCAATTTCGGTGTCTTCGATCCGATGATTGAAAATATTTTTGGTGCTGGTGCTCATGAAAAAGAAATACTCGAGGCAACCTTCACGCCCATTCTTTTTGGCGTTGCACTCGCGCATATTCTGAATGACAAAAAATATTATGGCTGGGCGTGCCGCCTATGTGGGTTCAAATATGCGCCCTATGTTATCGCCGGTTTTTTATTGGTACTCGTAAATATTCCTGCGGATGATATTTCTGGATTGTTCCGTCTTGTGATGCATCTCGGCATGACCGCGTGGATTGCATCCATTGTGCTTCAGCCCACCGCCCCACTAACAAACGCACTTAGCCTGCGCCCTATCGCTTTTATCGGTGCTGTTAGCTACGGCATGTATCTTTATCATATGTGGTGCATTCACATTGTGCGTGTCGTTATCGGTAAACTTGGTCTGTCGCAATTCTGGCTACAATTTCCAATCTCGTTGCTGCTGACTATGCTTGTTGCCGCTGCAAGTTTTTACCTCTACGAAAAACGTTTCCTCGATTGGCGCAAACGTTTCCGCAAATAAAAAAAACGCCCGGCAGCAAAAAGCAAACCGGGCGTTTCTGTACTGATGAAATCAGTGAATTAAAGAACGCGTTCTTTAAGGTCTTTCGCAGGACGGAAAGCAACTTTCTTAGAAGCTTTAATTTTGATCGACTCGCCTGTCGCAGGGTTGCGACCCATGCGCGCTGCGCGGTGGCGCACAACGAGGATACCAAGACCAGAGATACGAAGCTTCTTACCTTTTTTCAGGTAGCCGCCCATGCGGTCGATAAAGTCAGACAAGATTTCTTCTGTTTGCTTCTTCGACATTTCATGTGTTTCAGAAAGCTCAGCAGCAAGATGCTTAAGAGTAAGCACGTCTGGCAATGCTTTTTTCGCAGCTTTTTTCTTTGCTGGAGCTTTACGTGCTGGCGCTTTTTTAGCGGCAGTCTTTTTCGCAGCAGCTTTTTTCGCTGGTGCTTTGCGGGCCGGAGCTTTCTTCGCTGCCGTCTTACGGACAGGAGCTTTCTTTGCTGGGGCCTTCTTTGTAGTTTTCCGTTTAACGGCCATGTCGTTATCCTTTATGAATCAGTAGTAGCTGAATGCAGACAGAATCACGCAATTGCCTGCAACACAAGCATTAATGCGCGTGATTCGGTGTAGGAAGAGAAACATAAAAATGCGTTTACGCCTATTAAATCGCACTTTTCTCGATACTAACGCCACCGCGTTTCATGATCCATTCTGGATCCGGGTACTCACCGACCATAAAAATATAGTCTTGGACCTTCTCAAAACCATAGCGTTGATAGAGTTTTTGCGCGCGCACATTCTCTGCGTAAACACCAACATATAAGTGCTCAAAATTGGCTTCGAGCCATGCCAGAACGATATCCATAAAAGCGCGCCCAAGGCCCGTTCCCTGTTGGGACTGCTCAAGGTAGAGACGGTATAATTCCCCTGAATTCAAAGGCATATCATTAACTGGCAAGGAGCAAGGACCCGCTGCGCAATAACCTGTGATGGCCTTGTTATCGCCCTCGGCGACCCACACAGCACACTCTTGGTCGGTCAAAAGCGCATCGTAATATTCGCGCGAATGCCCCTCGTCGAGATAGGCATTGAGATCTTTGGGATCATAAAGATGCCCGAATGTATCAGTGAACGTCGCAGCCCCAAGCACCGTTAGAACGGCAGCGTCCGCAGGAACTGCACGGCGAATATTCAAACCGTTCAATTCTGTTTTTACTGACGGACGTTCATTCACTCTGCGGCGACGCCGGCCATCGCAACGTGTCCACGATCATTACGGTAGGAATTGATGCGCTCTTCGATCTCATGGCGGAAATGACGAATAAGCCCCTGAACCGGCCAAGCAGCCGCATCGCCCAATGCACAAATCGTATGACCTTCGATCTGGGTTGATACTTCAAGTAGCTTATCAATTTCGGCGGTTGTCGAATTGCCCACCGCCATGCGCTCCAGGACGCGCCACATCCAGCCGGTTCCTTCGCGGCAGGGCGTACACTGGCCACAGCTTTCATGCTTATAGAAATAGCTAATACGGGCGATTGCACGAACAACATCGGTTGAGTTGTCCATAACGATCACACCCGCTGTACCGAGGCCGGAGCGCACATCGCGCAGCGCATCAAAGTCCATAAGGATATCATCACAGATATCGCGCGGCAAAAGCGGCACAGATGAACCACCAGGAATAACGGCTTTGAGATTATCCCAACCACCGCGAACACCACCGCAATGGTTGTTGATTAATGTCTTGAGCGGAATCGACATCGCCTCTTCGACATTGCACGGCTTGTTCACATGACCGGAGATACAGAAAACTTTTGTGCCGTGGTTATTCTCGCGCCCGAATGAGCGGAACCAACCAGACCCCCGCCTCAAAATTGTCGGCACAACCGCAATCGATTCAACATTATTGACGGTCGTTGGGCAGCCATAAAGCCCCGCGCCCGCCGGGAATGGCGGCTTAAGGCGTGGTTGACCTTTTTTGCCTTCGAGGCTTTCAAGGAGCGCGGTTTCTTCGCCGCAAATATATGCGCCAGCACCGTGGTGAACATAGATGTCGAAATCCCAGCCCGAACCCGCTGCGTTCTTACCGACAAGACCAGCCGCATAGGCTTCGTCGATTGCCGCCTGAAGGTTGTTGCGCTCGTCCACATATTCGCCGCGCACATAAATGTAACACGCATGGGCCTGCATGGCGAAAGAAGCGATCAAGCAGCCTTCAATGAAAAGATGCGGATCATGGCGCATCATCTCGCGGTCTTTACATGTTCCCGGTTCTGACTCGTCTGCATTGACGACCAAATAATGCGGACGGTCTTTGACCTCTTTGGGCATAAACGACCATTTGAGACCGGTCGGAAAACCCGCGCCACCCCGACCACGAAGGCCAGAGTCTTTAACCTGCTGGATCAACCAATCCGCCCCCATCGCCATGAGATCGGCAGTGCCGTTCCACGCGCCACGTTGTTTGGCCGCTTCCAGCCGCCAATCATGGAGGCCATAAAGGTTGGTGAATATCCGGTCTTTATCTTCGAGCATTGTTTAAACCTTGTCGCTCAGTCCGATTTCAAATCGCTATTCGGTTTGGCCTTTAGGGCTTTACCGTGTTCGTTAAACCATCGCACAAACATCGGACCAAAAATTAGCGTTGACCCGACAATACCGCCAATTAGATGCACGATATTGTTCGTGTAGAGATAAGTACCCACGACACCCAAAAGAACGACACCTTCAAGCATGGCGATATTCATTAACGCCTTTACTGCTTCTTTTCGTTTCTGGTCTTCGATGGGGTTCATTCTAATTTACTCAGCCGGTGCCGGCGGCGCGGCATTCGGAATTTCTTTGAGCGGCTGCGCGCGTGATCCATCATAAAGCGATGGGTCGGTCAGCGAGGTGTTGTCCCCTTCCGGATCGGATGTATGCCGACCCGGGTTTTGCGTACCGATTTTGACTTCTTCTCCGCGACGCATCTTGCCCAACATGTCTTCGAGAATTTCCGGCGTCAGGTCTTCGTAATAATGATCGCCATCATTGGTCGAAATTTGCATCATCGGCGCATTCGCACATGCGCCAAGACATTCAACTTCGAGCCAAGAAAGCTTGCCGTCATCGGAAACATGGTTTTCAGGGCCGATGACTTTTTTGCACGTCTCACGCAGCTCTTGCGCGCCGCGCAACATGCACGGGGTCGTGCCGCAAAGCTGAACGAAATATTCGCCGACTGGAGCGAGGTTGAACATCGTATAGAAACTCGCAACCTCGTAGACGCGAATATAAGGCATACCGAGCTGCTGGGCGATGGCTTCCATCATGGGGATAGAAATCCAGCCCTCTTGCTTTTGGCCGCGCCACAAAAACGGGATCACACAAGATGCTGCCCGACCCTCAGGATATTTCTTGATCTGCGCTGCGCACCAATCCGAATTCTCGGACGTCCAGTTAAAGGACGCGGGCTGGTCTTTCGCGGGGCGTCGGCTCGCCATGGTCTCTCCTCGTCGCTGATGTCGTCTGGGCCGTCAGGCGAATTCCAGACTAGCGTGAATCTTGGGGCGCAGACATACCGGATTGGGCGCGAAACGGAAGGGGTGAGATGCCGCAATCAACGCGCTTTCGGCCCTATTCCAGCTCAATTTCGTTAATTGCCGCCGCATCTTCGAAGCAACCAAGGCAAATTACGCCGATATTCTCGGGACCTAGAGCCTCAAACGCTTCCTGAGACAGGCTGTTGCACTGATTACAGACGGCATCCCACACACCGTCTTCGCCCCGGCTCCACCAGAATCCTTTAGCCTCGCCATCGCGAATTGATTCGATGATGTGAACGCAAACAAAGGTCTGCGGCTGCTTGCCGTGGGTACCACAGGTGACGGATGGGACTTTCATGGCGCGGCTTTTAACGCCGCTCCCCTATAGGCGCAATAGGCAGCCTATTTCGCCTTCTCAATGACACTAAGTCCAATGAATTTCTTTCAAATACTTTGATGATAAATGACGCACTAATAAACGTTGTCGCCATTATTTCGTGGATGAGATCTTGTCCATGCGCAACTGCCCCAACTTAACACCCGACCTACAATTAGCTCCCAACTTTCCTTCCGAGGAAGAAACTTGCATTATCGTAGAATTGGTCGGATCGACTTGCAGCGTAATAAGTTCATTCTGTTCTGATACTTTTGTAATCTGCTGGTAAAACAACGAAGGATCACTTTCGATTGGCGAAATGGCGCGATACAAAGTCAGCCTAATCTTTCCGTTTCGAGCTTCATAGTCGCAATAAAGAGCAATTGGCCAAGTATCTATCGGAACAGCGTTTTGTAGTTTCTCATACTGAAGTCGCAGGTTAGACAATTGTTGGTCTTGCTGTCGGTTCAGTTCGCCCAACTCGCCGACTAGGGCAACACGCAAGCTAAGAAGCTCCTCCTCACCAACTAACTGTCGGATATCAATCTCTCGAATAGTCTGCAGGTCGCGTAGAATTTTTTGGCCTTCCGCATCTGCCGCATCCAGTCGCGATTGCGTAGCTACTAAATCCCCTTCTACTCGATTCCGAATCTCTAAAAATCGTCCGTACTCTTCCCTTATACTACTAAATTCGGAATTTAGCCGGTCGAAAGTTTCCTGACTACTTTTAGCAGCTTCACTTTCACCAATTACGTAAGCAAATTTCCCGAACACAAAGCCGAGAAGCGCGGCAATTCCTAGGAAGACGAAGCCGTAACCGCGCAACGATCTGAATACTTGATGCTCAATGAAGTCGCGGGCCTCTTTTTCGTTCATATAAGCTCCCCCGAACGAACTTACCTATCGATCTCGCCAAACACGATATCAAGCGATCCAAGGACAGCCGAGACGTCCGACAACATATGCCCGCGATTGATCCAGTCCATTGCCTGAAGGTGCGGATAGCCCGGCGCGCGAATTTTGCAACGGTAGGGTTTGTTTGATCCGTCAGAGACGAGATAAACACCGAACTCGCCTTTTGGTGCTTCGACGGCCGTATAAACCTCACCAGCGGGCACGTGAAAGCCCTCTGTATAAAGCTTAAAGTGATGGATCAGCGCTTCCATCGAGCCTTTCATATCGGCCCGTTTGGGCGGGGTTACCTTGCCGTCCGTTGACATCACAGGGCCCGGCGTCTCGCGCAGCTTGGCGATTGCCTGCTTCATGATGTGTACGGATTGTGTCATCTCTTCCAAACGGCACAAATAACGATCATAACAATCACCGTTTTTACCGAGCGGGATTTTAAACTCGTATTCGTCATAGGATTCATATGGCTGCGCACGGCGCAAATCCCATTGAATGCCTGAGCCGCGCACCATCACACCGGAAAAACCCCATGCGAGTGCTTCGTCTTTGGTCACCACACCAATATCAACATTGCGCTGCTTAAAGATGCGGTTGTCGGTGAGAAGTGTCTCGATATCCGCCATTCTTTGCGGGAACTGATCACACCAGACATCAAGGTCATTGATCAGATCTTCAGGTAGATCCTGATGAACGCCCCCAACCCGGAAGTAAGCTGCGTGCATACGCGATCCGGATGCGCGCTCGTAAAACACCATCAGTTTTTCACGCTCTTCAAAGCCCCAAAGCGGCGGTGTTAGCGCGCCAACGTCCATCGCTTGTGTGGTGACATTGAGAATGTGAGAAAGGATGCGACCGATCTCGGAGAACAACACACGGATGTGCTGAGCGCGTTTTGGCACTTCGATGCCAAGCAGCTTTTCTGCCGCAAGACAGAACGCGTGTTCTTGGTTCATCGGCGCAACATAATCGAGCCGGTCAAAATATGGGATCGCCTGAAGGTAGGTCTTATGCTCGATCAGTTTTTCAGTGCCGCGATGCAAAAGCCCGATATGCGGATCGACGCGCTCAACGATCTCGCCATCAAGCTCTAGCACCAGGCGCAAAACACCGTGGGCCGCCGGGTGCTGCGGGCCAAAATTGATTGTGAAGTTACGCTCAGACGATGCGTCAGATGTCGAATCTTCAGGATTGATATGTCCGTCCGCCATGCGTCAGTCTTTCTGTGCGTTAGCGAACATTTCAAATACTTGCTCGCCAGTCATTTGTTGAGTTTTTTCCGCGAAGGAATAATAGCCGGGTTTTTCGTCAATAAAGACTTCGTGATCTAACCGCAGCCCATCAATGTCGTCAAAAATGTCGATCGCAACGAGATTGCTCGACCTATCTTTCAACCGCCAAAACAGCGACGAACCACACCGTTTACAAAATCCGCGCTCAGCCCATTCTGACGAGCCAAAGACACCGAGCTGTGCTTCATCTGCGATTCTTAGCGTATCACCACAATCTATCGCAAAAAATGGCCCCGCCGAATTTTTGCGGCATGATGAACAATGACATACACCAACATCGCCGTTTTTGGGCGTAGCCGTAATTTTCAACGCGCCGCACAGGCATTGCCCTGTTTTTTCAGACACCGCTTACTCCTTCTCGGCTTCAGCCTTTTCATCACCCGGCAGCACATATTTTGCGCCCTCCCAAGGTGAGAGATAATCAAAGTTCCGGAATTCCTGTACCAGCTTTACCGGCTCATAAACGACGCGTTTTTGCTCGTCGTCATAACGAACCTCGACATGCCCCGTTAGTGGGAAATCCTTGCGCAGCGGATACCCCTCAAACCCATAATCGGTCAGGATGCGGCGCAAATCCGGATGACCGGAAAACACAATGCCATACATGTCAAAGGCTTCGCGCTCGAACCAATCGGCACACGGGAAGACATCGGTGATCGTCGGGATGGTCTCGTCTTCGGCGACCTGTGCCTTCACCCGAATGCGGGTGTTATTGTGCATCGACAAGAGATGATACACCACGTCGAAACGCTTTGCCCGGCCCGGAAAATCAACGCCAGTCAAGTCGATCATCACCAGGAATTTTGCCAGCGGATCGTCACGCAGGAATTGCATCACCTGCACAATGCGATCAGCGCGCACATCAATGGTCAGTTCACCATATTCAACCCGCCAGCCGCGGATATCGGCATCAATGGCGGTTGCAATATGGGAACCTAGTTCTTGGAGTTCTTCGCTCATAAAACCCTAGCGGACAATCGAGCCTTCACGGCGGATTTTCTTTTGAAGTTGCAGGATGCCATAGACCAGCGCCTCAGCAGTTGGCGGGCAGCCCGGCACATAAATATCAACGGGCACGACACGATCACAGCCACGCACGACCGCATAAGAATAGTGGTAATAGCCGCCGCCATTGGCACATGACCCCATAGAGATCACATAGCGCGGGTTTGGCATCTGGTCGTAAACCTTGCGCAGTGCCGGTGCCATTTTGTTAGTCAATGTTCCGGCCACGATCATCACGTCTGACTGGCGTGGGGAAGCACGCGGCGCGAAGCCAAAACGTTCAACGTCGTAGCGCGGCATGGACGCCTGCATCATCTCAACGGCGCAACAGGCGAGGCCAAACGTCATCCACATGAGCGAGCCGGTGCGCGCCCAATTAATCAAGCCATCGGCAGGCGCAGTAAAGAAACCACGATCCGCGAGCTGGTCCGATAGTTCGCCAAAGAACGGATCTTTCGCAGACGGGTTATACCCCGGCGAGCCGACACGCGCGCCCGTCCCGTATGGAAGGGCAGAAGCATTTGGGAGTTTCGAAGCGTCTAGCGCCATTCGAGAGCACCTTTTTTCCACTCATAAAGAAAGCCAACGGCGAACACCGCGATAAACACGAACATCGACCAGAAGGCGAAAATCTGGAAGCCGCGATCAGCCCCCAATTCAGGGTTGAACAAAGTGACCGCCCAAGGGAACAAGAATGCCACATCGAGATCAACAATGATAAAAAGAATAGCGACGATGTAGAACTGAACGTCGAATTTCATCCGCGCATCATCAAAAGCATTAAAGCCGCATTCATAGATAGAGACTTTTTCCGGATCTGGATCGTTCGGCGCGATAATCGAAGGCGCAAGGACGAACCCTACAGCCAATGCGACCGCAATCCCGAGAAATACGATAATCGGTAGATAATCGAGCAGAAAATCGGCTGTCGCCACGGTCAGTCTCCTCAATGGGCGCTAGATCAATGGACATTGATCAATGAGTTACAGACCCCGTTTTGAGGTGGGGCCTTAATTCTGGCCGGAACCTAGAAAGGTGCGGCAGCAAACGCAACGCGAATCCGCCCCGCTGAGGCCGAAAACCGCAGGGATTTTACCCTGATCGGTGTCTATTGGGGATCTTGCTGGTCAATTTCGGTCTGATTGGGGAATTCCCCTTCCCGGCCATCACTCAAAAACTCGCCCCATTCTTCCATTTCCCAGAATCGCTGGTCGAGCAGTCCTTCGCGGATATTCTGCGGAAGGCTGTCGGGGGTTAGCCCCTTTTGGGCGTCGCGATCAGCGGCAAAAGCGGCAATATCTGCGATCTCATCGGCTGTCAGGTGGATCGTGTAACCAAGTTCAATCGACTGTAGCTCGACCATCGCGGGCGCACCAAGCCACATGCGAGCCGCAAAATCGAGCGGATCAACAGGCGGCGCACCGATCTCAGCATCAAGTGCGGGCGCGGCTTTGCCGCCGACGCCATTGGTCGAATGGCAAATCACACAGCCCTTTTCGACGAACAGTTCCCGGCCATTCAACGGGTCCACGCCGCGCGTCACAACCGGCTTTAAGCTTACCGATGCTTGGTTTTGCGTCGCACCTTGTTGTGAAGTCTCACCACCGCAAGCCGCTAACAGCACCGCGCCCAGCCCAATGACCAATCGTTTTGCCATGTTATTTGTCCCCTTTGGCATGACCTTCAGTCTCGCGCCATTTCAGCATGACCGCAACGGGCTTAATCATGAATCCCGTGTAAGCAAAAGCGCCCCTGAGTAGATAATGATACAACAAAGTTCACTTACACGCTCAACGCTGCGTATCTTGGACAAATTCGGCAATAAATTCTGCAACGATCTGTGACTTGGTGTGATGCAGTAATTGCCCTGCCCCGGCGATCGGCGTGACCTGCGCGTGTTTATATTTTTGCGCAAAACTCTGTGCCCAATTCAACGGACATACCGGGTCTTCTTCGCCGATAACATAGTGAAGTGGCACTTGCATCTTTTCGACATATTCCGACCAGTCACCAAAGATGCGAAGACCGTCGCCAACAAACCCGTCAAAACCACTATCAGCGATCAGATCCATTCCCTCTATCAGCAATTGCCTGATCTCCGTGGAAGCAATAGCCCGCATATCAGATGGGGAATGGCCATAAGCTCGTTCGATTATTCGGCGACGACCGCTTTCGCTGCGATAAAACACTGTGGACGAACCCAGAAAAAACCTAAGTGCCGTCGCAGACATTCGTGATGTTCGCGACATAATCCGAACCTGTGTCGGATAATCCGCAAGCATCGAAAGGTCGTTGATCGGAACGCCGCCCGCCAACGCACAGACTCCATTAATGCGATCAGGATGCGCTGTCGCTGCTGCACATCCATAAAGCACACCCGATGTATGGGTCACAACGGTCACGGTCTTAAGACCAAATGCATCAAGAATTGAGGGCACCATCTCTGCCCAGCGCTCTACGCTTTGGCGCCAATCGCGAAACGGATCTGAACGGCCATATCCCGGGCGATCAACACAGATCGCCGTTATATTGAACTTCACAAGCGCATCAAGAAACGCCTTAGTCATGCTGTGGCCAACAGTCATTCCGTGCAGGAATAAAATAGGTGTTCCGTTGGCTGCTCCCCTCTGTGTCCACCCGATCCGTAGCCCTTCAGGCGTCGTGACGATGCCTTGATCAGGACCATATACCGGCGCAATTTTTGTTGGTGCACGGCCTGCAAAAACCAAATGGAACTGAAGCGCCGTACGAACAGCATCCTCACGGTTTGACGCGAGCATTTTTCGGTAGATTGATCGAGACTGGGTTTTTAACGTCTCAGACGAACGTCCCGTTTCGTCAGCCACCGCCGCAAAACTCTCCCCGACGGTCATTCGCTTTAATAGCGCCAATTCAGCTTCGGTTAGCTTAAATTCAGACGCAATCAAACTGCCCACATCATCGGACCACAAAGTCCGCGTCATACGCACGAGATAGCGGGACTCTGCCGTCTCGCTAGGTGAAAAAAGACGGCGCACCGCGACACCCGTTACACTTCCGTCTGGAAGCTCAATTTGTAGGAAACCCGTCCTCGGTTCCGCGATTTCGTGAAGCGACATCACCACGGATTTCAGCTTGGCGCGATCCTCGGCTTCTGTGCAAAGCTCCCACAGTTTTTTCACTGACTCAGGCAGAAAATCTCGCCAGCCCGAATTACTGGCGATCAATCCACCCGATGCGTCAATTATTGCGGCCGGGCCAACCTCAGATTCGACCAATGTCTGCGCATCAGGCTCATCTAGAAATACCGTATGCAACCGATCTAAAATTGTGAGCGCTTTTTCGAAATGAACCTGCAAATCGATGCCGTCATCTAATTCCGGATCAACCTGCGCGATATAGCGGTCCCATTGCTCGGCAAAAACCTCGTAATGGTCAGGCGTTAACGCCACCTCATAGATGGCGTTAATCGTATCAAGCAATTGTTTCGGTGAAGGCCCCTCACCATAATCTACGCTACCCACATCCCCTCGCCAATCTCCGCCCAGCTGTTCGCGGAAATTACGCGAATTGTGCCAATTCGCAACTGATTACTACTAATCGAGGATGTTTGGGCGTGTGGGCACAACGCCTTGACGGCTATGGAACGGACCCTTGCGCGGCCAGCCCCGCCATTACGTTTGTTTGCGTTCGCTCATAAGGCGGGTTCGCTGCCGCCTCACGCATGGCGGTTAATGCGGGTTGATCAAACCAGTTCCCGCGCCGCATCACGCCCGCAGGTGTTTCAACACACGAAATGTCACTAAGCGGATCACACTCATAAAACACCAGATCCGCGACGAAACCTTCTGCAACTTGTCCGCGTTCATTCTCTTCATTGAGAACTTTAGCCGGATTATAGGTTGCGGTCTTTAATGCATCATACGGACTTAGCCCTGCCTCGACCAAAAGCTTTAATTCATCCATCAGCGACTTACCGGGAACGTTCAAAAATATTCCTGCGTCGGTTCCCGCGACCATAGTCACGCCCTCTTCGTTGAAGATTTCTGTCACGCGCTTATAAAACGCATCATTGGTGGTTAAATCTTCGGTTGGCCGGGAACGCCAAAACGAAATTGTTTCCTGTTCTGCCTCAAGAACGAACGGGTTTAAAAGCTCTTTACCGGGCCTATTGATAAAGTTATCTTTTTCTCGCGCCGTCCGCAGCAGGTTATGATGCGCAACCAAAGTTGGTGTCACCGCCACATCAAGCCGTGCTATTTTCCGCGCCAGTGCTCGCGCTGCCAGTTCATCATGATGTTCACGCAACCCATGCCAGACAATGGATTCAACATGCTCGATCGTGACAAAGTCATCATCAAGAATATCTTCAAACGAAATATTAAAAGGCGTTTCATTAGGTATCCCTTCGTTACGCACGCCCTCGGGTGTGTGCCCACTCAACGTCATACCCAACAATGCAGCGTCGGTTTTGATCGCATCATATGCGTCACGCGTAAGATTTGAATACACCTTCAAATCGCGAAAACCAGTTTCATATTGCGCCCGAACAGCATCGGTCGCCGCGGCCGACGTATCCACAATTTGATGATTGATATGTGCATTAGGCCCCGTACTGTTCAAAATCGGCCCAGTGGTTAGAAAGCGCGGTGCAATGCGCTCACCGGAATCGATTTCTTTTTTTAACGGTATATGAAAAGGCATACCCGAGAGGTTCCTCACCGTGGTAATACCATAAGAAAGGTAGCTACCAAATTCAGCCTCATCCCAAATATGTACATGCATATCGGAAAGGCCCGGTATAACCGTCATACCTTTCCCATCAATCACTTTGGCCGCGTCCTTTGATGAAACTGATCGTTGGTCCCTAACGGCAGTGATGCGGCCTTCATCAATAACTATTGTCTTACCTAATTGAATAGTCGGTATATCATTCGAGAACTGAATTACTCGAACATTCGAAACCACCGTGGAGGTGTCATCCACCACAAGGACATCATTACCCGTCGTGCATGCCACCATGGTCACAAAAACCCCAACGGACACAACCGCAGCGGCAACGGCATCCACCAAAATTTGATTTTCCTTGCGCATCATTTTCCCCCGTCTTTCGCAGTGTCGATTACGGATTTTTTCAACTCAATCTGATTTCCATCTGGATCTTTAATATAAATCGATGGACCCATTCCTTCTGCACCGTATCGCAAAACGGTCTCACTCATCGAATGTCCTCGTTCAATCAGGAATTTGCGGATAGCCTTCTCATCCCAATCGTCCAATGTAAGACAGAAATGATCCATATTCTGTTCTTGTGCATTCGAATGGCGTTCGTTGCCATCGCTCACATCCAGCAAATCGATCAGACACACACCGGCGCGTAGCTGAACCAATAATGCGGTCGGAACAGTGCGCTCAATCGTACAGCCGAGTGTCTGGCAATAAAACTCTAGTGATCGCTCCATATTTCGCGTTTTCAAAACCACATGATCAAGCTGTTTAATTTTTATAGGACAATTCTTCATGATCCACTGCCTTTTTGTAGTCTGGTATCGAGCGGGCGATATGGCTCTTCTTGGACACCGTGACCAAGAACGATTTTAAAAAACAAACAGGGTACGAACCACTCAAGCCCCTCTGGAAAGGCCGGGCCATAGGTACTTCCCATAATCGCCATAACAACAAACGCCGATGCGAATGGTCGTTGAAGATATAGCGGCATTGCATGAGTTAACGCCGTGCTCATAAATAATAACGCATACCACGTAATGCCGACGCTAATATCACCATAAAAAATTACGCTAACCAGGATTGGGTGAATATGAAATGCCGTAAACGCGATTGGATTTTTAAGAATTTTTACTGTACCGGATTCGCTGGCCTGAAGCGGCGCATGGTAAAATCGTTTGCATGAATTCAACATGTTCGCGACAACGCCACCGGCTATGTCGAAAACCAGACCAACCATTGCCCAGTACCGCCACCCGTCAATTAATGGGCTTTCGTTGAACTCGTAATATTTCATCAACAACACCGTAATGCCAAGCGCAAAACTATAGGCTAATAGACGCTCTGCCCATGTAGCGCCTGATCCGCACAACGGGTCTGGTTTCGCTGAGTATGACCAGTCAATCAGTGTCGGTTGCATTTTCTCCCCCCTCCACTAGTCGCGCCCAAAGCGGCGCGCCTCATTCTCAAAATATTGCTTTAGCGTTTTCTCGCCGTGAGCCGGTGCAGACATACAAATAGACGATGCCGCCAAAAAGAATTCGAGCGGCCCAGTCTGAGATCTAAACCCTAGATTTTTTGCAAGAAACACAATCGCCTTTCCCAACCACAACGGCACATGGGTAATGCGCTCGCTCTTACCCAATGCCGCAAAAGCCATTTTGGCTATTTGGTTTTGGCTCAACGCATGTGGGCCGCCCACATCAAGCTTGGCAACACCGCGTTCGGCGGATTCAACTATGGTTGCCGCTAGGTCACTTCCATGAATGGGGCTGATCGCAAATTCGCCTTGTCCGAACAAATATATTTTTCCCTTTTGTGCCATCTCCAAAAAAGTTCGCAAGTCGGAGAAGTATCCACTGGGGCAAATAACACAGGACCTTATTGGGGCTGCGGCAAGCGCATCAACAAATTTCTGTTTTGCAATCGCTAACTCTACGTTCGGCATTCGATCAGCGTTTAACACATGAACATAGACGAACTGTTTAACCTCGCTACGCAGTGCTTCGTTCATCAAGTTTAGATTGGCACCGTAATCGACTTGTTCATAGCTCATCCCGTCTTGTTGGCGCGTTATGCCAAGGGCTGAAACAACCAGATCAACACCGTCACAAATACCTCTGAGACTTTCTACTTTTGTTGCCTCTCCGACATAAATCTCATCAACCCAAAGGTCGTTTTCGCGAATTTGATCTGCTTGCCGACTAAGTGCTTTCACACGATACCCAGCGCGCTTATAAGCTTCGGTTAAAAAACTACCGAGGTAGCCCGTCGCACCCGCGATTAAAACTGTTTTTTGCATTCTTCGACAACCCTTTGGAAGGGGTAGATGCCGCTAACGACATCTACCCCTTTTATTACCCGACGACTTGGTGGCCACGATTACGCATACAGGAAACGACAACAGATTTGCGTTCGCCTTTCGCCTTATAGGCACCAGCCGCCGTACCAGATGCGCCGCCAACGATTGCGCCACCAAGTACATCGCCATCTGCAGCACCGATTAACGCACCTAACGCCGCACCGAGAAGCGCATCACCTTTGGTGTCATCGTTTAAGTAACCGCGCTCGGTCGCCAAGGTCTGACAGGCGGAAAGGTCGGCGTAAAACGCTGAATTTTTCGGTCCGTCAACGATCGGTGTGTAATTTGCACCCGTGTTTGCACAGGCAGAGAGGCCGAGTGATATTAGCAGAAGAAGCATAACATTTTTCATTTTTATTTCCTTTCTAAAATGCTTTGCGAAGAACAATCGAAATACCCTCGGCACCAGAAACATCATCTGCCCATGTTTTTTCGTAGCGTGCGCCAAGCTTCCAGCTATCATCAAATTCAACATCGAACCCGAAAGCGGCGCTCAGTCGATCGGGGGCAACGCCGTCCGTCAGGAAGACTGCGCTATTGGCTGTGTTATCGATTAGCTGTGATGTCAGTGTATAACTTCCATCGGTCAGCTCTCGGCGGTAGCTAAAGTCCGCAACGGGGGACACTGAAAAGCGCTCTCGAACACGCCATACCATTGGTTGAATTTTAAGACCTGCCTCAATTCTTCGGCTCTTGCGTGTTTGCTTCTCATAACTAAGTGCTAGGCCCTGCGCGCCGCTTTCAATAAATCCGTCAACGCTGATTTCGCTGGCATGAAAGGACACATCACCATCGACGTTGATCCCCATGAAATCGGTTTTCCCACCAACTGCGACATAGGTATCCCAATAATTTCCGTCAGTTTGTCCGCTAGCGGACAAAAGTGAAACGCCAGTTGGGCGAATGATATCGTCAATATCTAACCAGCCATAAGCCGCACCAATCCGAACATCATACCAGTCCGGTTTGATGCCGATATACCCGTGCAAACCTTTTGACCCACTGTCATACCGGCCACCAGCAATAGTATCGACATCACTTTCCGTGAGCGTAAACGCTGCGCCGGCAAACACCGTTTCAGTCAAAAACCCTTCGCCGCCAATTACGACGCCTTTATAATCAGTCTCAACCAAAGAACGGATATCGTCATGGGCCAATAGTGGCGTGCCCATAAAAAAGTCACCATAAATACTAAAACGCTGATCCACATCGGGCCGCCCTGCCCCAACGCGCCCCAAGACATTTTCCAATTCAAATTGAGCGACATCACCAATTCGTGCCACCTGGCGCGATGCTTCGCCCGATGCTGCATTCAGTGTTGATTTCCACCACTGGGCCGCCAAACGGTGCCCCCCTTCAGAAAAATGAAGTTCATCAATAAAGACGTGGCGGTTTTGCTCATCGACGTCAGATGAACAAAGCGCATCAGTATCATCGTTGTAACAGGCAACATCCGTTTTCGTGAAACCAAGTGCCGTTGCATTACCCGTCATATATGAAAGAAAATTCTCATATTTCATTGTGACAAGGTTCAAATCCGACGGTAGCGTCGCCCCAGCAATCGCATCGAACATTTCTTCATTCGCTTCATCCATTAATTCGTCGAGCGACGATTTTGCGGCATCATCATCGGCAAACATTGGTGAATACTGAAGCGGCTGAATTTCTGAGATGATAATTGTTCGTATACCCGCATTTGCGAGTTCCACGACATTTTCCGCCGCAGCATTTGCAACATCTGTCGAAATTAAGTCGGCATCCTCTCCTGCATCCATGCGATCCAGAAAATCGTTTCCGCCAGCGATCATGAACGCTACATCGTCGTCATCAATATCAAGCATTCCGCCACCGACAAGGGCGGCAAACTCTTCGGTTTGAACACGCACGCCAGTCTCAACGCCAAATGGTACGAGGTCGCCACCGCGCGTCATATGCGCACCGGATATAGCGAAGTTTAAGTTTGAAGAATTTTGATCTGGATCAAGAACAATATCGACGTCTCTCCCCATCATTTCAGCCCAAACAAGTCCATTTGAGTCTCGCTCGAACCCGTTATTTGATGAATAGGGCGTGAAATCCTCTCCGCGCTCACCAACAATAGCGCTAAAATTTCCCTGCCCTATCGAGCTATCGCCGAAGAAATACCAATTCCCGTCTCCGGTCTCTGCGTTCGCCATCGGCGCATATAACGTTGCCGCTGCAACGCCCATTAAAAGCGCGGTAGTGGCATTTTTGGCATAAGGTCTTGTGGTGTATAATTTAGAAAAAGGCATGAGTCTCTCCATTGGGCCAAGAGGCCCATCGTTTGATTTTCATTTTTTTGTTGTGATCGACGCTTTGCGCGCCTTAATTCTTTGTGCCCAATCGGCCCAAAGTTATACTAGCTAGAATTATTCATTTCTCTCTCCGGTATCTACGCGCTAGCTGTATTCGGTTATGGGTTCGCTTTAGTTGCATGCGGTTTAAACCGTTCGCGATATTCGCTCGCGGCAATACCCAAATGTCTCTGAAAGGCGCGACGCATACGCTCGGGGTTCACAAACCCAACGTTCATCGCAATAACTTCGACAGGATGATTTGTCTGTTCTAATTCTACCCTCGCCGCCTGAAGCCTTGCCATTTCCACATAATTTGCTGGGGTAATGTTGGTTTCGTCCTTAAACTTCCGCGCGAATGATCGCTCTGACATCGCCGCGCGAGCAGCCAGCTTTGTAACATTGAGGTCTTCTTTGACATTGTTCAAAATATACTGGAGCGTTTCAGCAATCGCACTATCATCCGCTGTCTGAGCAATAAGTTGGGTACTGAATTGCGATTGGCCACCTGGGCGCATCATATACATTACATTATATCGCGCGACCTGAAGCGCGACCTCATGCCCCCAGTCTGCTTCCACAAGTGCGAGCGCCAGATCCATTCCCGTTGTTACGCCTGCGGAAGTCCAAATGTTTCCGTCTTGAATATAGATGGCATCGGGATCAATTTCGACTTTTGGATAACGCTGTGCAAGAATTGGACACCACCACCAATGGGTTGTCGCTCGCTTGTCATCAAGCAACCCCAGCTCAGCCAAAATCATAGCGCCCGTACAAATCGACACTATGCGCTTTGCGCGTTGTCCTGCCCAACTCACATATTCTAATAAATCACTATCGTTGATCGCCTCGCCCGTGCCATGACCACCAGAAATGATCAGAGTATCAATCTCTATCAGCTGATCTTTTGCCCCGTTAAAATCGTAGTCTGCCTGAAGCGTTAGCCCGCTCGTGGTCGAGACTGGCCCCTTATCATGTGCCACCAAAGCAACACGATACGGATCAATTCCCTCCGGAAGAAAGAGCTTGGAACCGGTCAAAATCTCGAGCGGCCCGACAACATCAAGAATATGTGCGTCGGGATATGCGACCATAACCACGTTCCGTGGCGGCTCTGCTGTTGTGTATGTTTTTGTTGTTTTCTTCATAATCAGACATTAGCCCGCCAGTTCCAAGACCGTTAGGACAAAGACCCCACCGTTCCTGCCAAAGTTAAATAGAGCCACTAAACCGCTGATTTCCGCGCAACGATAAAAACCACCTTCCCCGTAGAGGGTTGCCACTCATATTCGATTTCAAACCCCGCCTCGCGGAGGTCAGCGATCAATTCAGTTTTCCGCAAAAAATCAACATACGGTAGTTTTCCGATCATTCGGCCCATCCAAATCAATGGTTTCAAATACCCCATTGAATCATTCAGACAGACGGTGCTCGAAACAAAGACGCCATTTGGTTTGAGTAACGCATATACTTTCGCCAACGCTGCTTTTCTGTCTACCAACAGATGAACAATCGACATCCCTAAAATGACGTCAAAACCAGATGCGTGTCCGGTAAAATTTTCGATTGTCGATTGTTCAAAATCAATATTCTGGACGCCGGCTTCACGAGCTTTGTCTCGTGCTATGGCGAGCATGTTATCGGAAACGTCCAGGGCCAGGATGTGTTCTACATTCGGCGCATGTAGAATTGCCGTTGAACCGGTGCCGCAACCGAACTCAAACATCCTAGTCTCCGGCGTCAAATATTCCCTCGTGACCTTGAGTTTATGCTCGTAGGACTCTTGATCAGCGATCGGCTGCTTGGCGTATTTCGCTGCAACCTTGTCCCAGAACCGCTTATTTACCTTGCCTTGTGCTGTCACCGTGAACTCTCCCATAAATACGGTCATCTATTGTTTTCAGCATATACAGACAGCTTCGACATACGCATATTGCCTAAATTTCATGAACTGATATACGAAAATGCATGAACTGGGAGACTGTATCATTTGACTGGAACCAAGCTCGCGCCTTCCTCGCTACAGCCGAGGAAGGATCACTTTCGGCTGCGGCGCGTGCGTTAAATGTTACCCAACCAACCCTCAGCAGACAGGTAAGCGCGTTAGAGACGGAGCTGAATATTGTTCTTTTTGAGCGTGGCACGCGAAACATGTTGCTCACCGAAGCTGGGCTTGAACTTCTCGATCATGTGCGAGCAATGTTTGAGGCCGCCAGCCGAATGTCGCTTTCCGCATCCGGCCAATCGCAATCGATTAAGGGATCCGTAAAATTATCTACGACGAACACATTGGCCACCTATCACCTTCCCGCCATCATCGAGGTTATCCGCGAACAAGCACCAGAAATCGAAATTACCATTACGACGTCAAATTTGGTGCGCGATCTCACCCGTCGCGAAGCAGATATATCGATACGTCATGGGCGACCGACCCAACCAGAGCTTATTGCGAAACTCATCCGAGAAACGACGGCGCGTTTTTATGCGTCTACGGAGTTCCTAGATCGAATCGGGCGTCCACGCTCACCAGACGATTTAAAAGATGCTGTTTTCCTGGGGTTTGAAAACCTTGAACAATTAATCGCGGCTTATGGCGAATATGGTGTTCATTTGACCCGCAAAAACTTTCCGATCAATTCGGCAAGCGGAACCGCCATCAATGAAATGGTACGCCGGGGACTTGGGATCGGCACTCTATTGCAGGAGGACGCTGCACTTTTTCCCGAGCTAGAATTAGTTCTACCGGATTTAGAACCTATTCCTGTACCGATCTGGATCGTGACACACCGGGAACTTCATACCAGCCGACGAATCCGCTTGGTATTTGATCTGCTTACAGAACACCTAGCAAACATATAAACATTAGCCTTTGGAATAGTCATCCTATGCAATAGCTTGCTTCAGACCTTGAATCTATATGTGTCGAAATCATCAATCCCGAGAGGTTCTTGAGTTTCGACAACATTCGGCGCAACCTCACCCGTAATTTCAAGGTTTATACTGGCCCTACCAGCGTGCAGAATTCGCAAATCATAAAGCCCGTCCCATACATATATATATCCAGACGTGCCGTAGGTTGTTCCGCCCCCAAATAACCTTCCATCGTCGAGCAATGACCAGGTTGAATAACTTGCTTCAGCACCAGTAATATCTTTTATGCGTTCCATGCAATGCCCGTTTGAGGAATTCACCGTCGGAACCCAACGCTTCACTTGGTTCTGATCCAATCGGTTCTCAACGCGGCATTTAAAAGAATGCTGCTCGCCTTCTGGAACCACAATCCAGTCAACCTGAACATCCGGCGCGGGCAAGTGCCGATTGTCTACATAACGCTGTTTTTCGGAATGCTCCAATTTACCAAAATTATGATTTGACAACACGGCTTTTCCACTTGCGGCATCGGCAAAAAGCGGCAACGGCATAACATCAAGGCATTTGCCCGTGCGACGATCCCAAACTCGACCGAGATAGTCTCTACCCCATGTGATCAGCTTTCCCCCGGCTAATAGCTCTGCGCCGTAAACCGTGCCTAGATGATGACCTTCAAGATAAAGCTGCCGCTTTCCGGTCGTCAGATCCCAAATTGCCATAGGTTGCGGATGAAGAGATCGACGCCAACCGGCCTCTAGAAACTCCTGTCGATAGCACTGCCAACTATAATCAACCCCCAGCGCAGTCTCGTCACCAAGCTCATAAAAATTTGAAATGTGGGCGCTGTCTTTAAGCTCAAGCTCAACACCCGGTTTTGGGATATATGCTGCAGGTGCCGTTCCACCCCAGCTAATCAAAAACTGTCCCTTGTCTTGATGACGTGAAAAATCAGTAGGTGTGCGAATGAATTTTTCAATTGTTTCTATCGCCGATTCCATCTTTTGGCGTGCGGAAATATTCGCTGAATGCACAGACAGCTTTGGCGGCGTATACCCCCGCGTGAGCACTGCTTCTTCGATCCACAACAAAACATCATAGCCTGTCCCGCGATCATCATCGCCAAGATCATGATCGAGACTAACTTCCGAGACATTCTCGGTGTGCAATAAATTGATGACTTCATCTGGCCAGAAACATCGGGTCCAACCATCAGGCGTCGGCCGTTCATCGTCGAGATAAATTTTCACGCTATACTCCCCGGTCGAAACCCTATCGCCTTAAACACCTTAAAATACCCACACGCGAACAAAATCGAACGTATGTACTGAGTTTAGCTATTTAGGGAATTTGTTTTTATAATGGCGCGAGTGAAGGCGGGGCTTAGAACCGGCGATTGGACATAGTCTGTCAGACCGAGAAAGCGCAATTCCCGGAGTATGATGTGGGGCGGTTTTAGAACAGTTGAATAAAATCCTCTAGAGCATTCGGCTCAGGCGATTTGGCACCCTTTCCGTAAAAATGAATTCCCTGATTTTAATTCGCCCCACGAAGCCTCGTCAGGACAACGTCATTCGCAGTGCCCGAATTTGCAAAAACAAAGTCAATCGCACCATCACCGTTCATATCCCCTACAGCAACGCCATATGTATCGGCGCTATTCGGAAGAGTCTCTCGCTGGAATACTCCTGACCCATCATTAAAATACAACAGATTGTTTCCATCTGCACCCGCAACAAGATCAATGTCTCCATCAGCGTCAATGTCGACAGCAGCAACCGCCTGAACATTATCGCCGGTCCTTCCGAACAGCTTTGGTTCGGTAAACTCTTCCTCTTCGCTTTGCTCGTATAGCAAATGTACTCCAGTGGTGCCGGTCAGTATGATATCCACCCTCTCATCACCATTCATATCCGCGAATACGGCCTTACGATGATCGCCCTCGCTTGCAGGAAGCGCAATTGCATGGAAATCACCACTACCCTGATTGTTCAGAAGAACGCTTGCTGCACCATCGCGCCTAGCTATCAGTAGGTCGTAATCACCGTCGGCATCAAAATCACCGACATCGACACCGGTCGATCCATACCCATCTCCTGGAAGATCTGCTGGCAATCCGAAACCACCTTCACCATCACCGATATAGAGTCGATCTGTCCCGCGTCGGGTAACCATAACAAGGTCGAGATTTGAATCACCGTCGACATCAAGGAGACGCGCTGATCTTGTAGGACCGGCGCTTTTCGCGATTTCCCCGATCAGGGAAAATATGGCGTGGCCGTCATTTTCGAATACAAGGGCCGTCAAGTTATCCCGGACGACAATGGCATCAAGGTCGCCGTCCTTATCAAGGTCGCCTGCTTGTATTGTGTAGCTCGCGCCTATTTGTTCGCCAATCGGCCTTGCTTCCAGCATTCGGCCAGAGCCAGCGTTTAAAAACACAAAATCTTGCTCTGCCCAATGCCGGCCATTTGCCGTCAGAACGTCTAAATCTCCGTCACCGTCAAGATCAGCTAGCGTCACGTCTGCGGTAAGATGTTCAGCAATATCAAATGTTAAAAACGGGTGTTGATTGAAAGATAGTGCACGGTCCTGCGCAAATACAACACCGGATACTGACAATGTAGCTAGAAGATAACTCAGAAGCATCTTTCCACGCATAGACAGGTCCTCCTAATCACCAACCAACATATGAGCTACTAAATAATGAGAAAATCCACCCAGTCCGGCACAGGTGGCAGCAAACTATATACCGTCTTCACACGTTTCCCCGGCAAAGAGTTTACCGCTCGGCGTGCGTAGTGACGCTCAAGTTCTGCTTTTAATAGCTCAGCACGTTTTGCCATGCTTTATTTTTGATCTAACAACGACAGCACCCACAATAGCAGTAATTTCCACGGCTTAACTACGGCCCAAACGGACCGCCCACGAAAAGCGTGATGCATTAAAGACTGTTGTTATGTAAATTAAAAGTGGCGCGAGTGACGGGACTCGAACCCGCGACCTCCGGCGTGACAGGCCGGCGCTCTAACCAACTGAGCTACACCCGCATCAGATAAGCCTGACGCTTAATAGAGGGTGCCGTTTAAGATAGGGCGCTAAGGGCGTCAAGCGGAATATCGCAGATCGCGGCCACAATATTGGTAATTCTTCTTTCGAAACCAAAAAGATGTCCAAAAATATGAATAATTGCCCGCTATATAGCCACAAGCATAGCATTTACCATTAACGCTCAGAGCGGCACTTTTCACCGAGAGTTTTCCCCATCTATTCACCTCGCGCGATAAGTCGGATACTGGCGGGATGCCTCCACTCAGACCACGCGTTAACTGCCAAGATGAGAATTCCAATGACCGATACCCCACAATATTTTCCCGGACCCCATGGCCGCCTCGCCTATCGTCAAGTCTCTGGTGAGGGGCATCCGGGCATAATTTGGCTCGGTGGTTTTCGGTCCGACATGCTCGGCACGAAAGCGGAATTTCTAAGTGATTGGGCCAAGTCGAATAATAGACCATATCTCCGTTTTGATTATTCCGGCCACGGCGAGTCCGATGGTAAATTTGCCGATGGCTGTATCGGGGAATGGGCCGCCGACGCGCTCGCCATCTTTGATGCACAAACCCAAGGCCCGCAAATCTTGGTCGGGTCATCAATGGGTGGCTGGATTGCGACGCTATTGGCGCTTCAACGACCGGACAGAATTGCCGCAATCACTTTTATTGCCCCCGCGCCGGATTTTACCGAAAAGCTTATGTGGCCCTCGTTTTCGGACGCACAACGCGAAATAATCTTGTCGAAGGGTCGGTTAGAGCAACCATCTGAATATTCCGATGAGCCTGAAATCATCACAAAAAAACTCATAGAAGATGGCCGGAGAAACCTTGTCATGGATGGGCCGGTTCCGATCCACTGCCCGGTTCGGATCCTTCAAGGCATGAAAGACGAAGCTGTCCCCTATGGCCATGCTTTGGCATTTGCCGAACTTATAGAGACCAGCGATGTCGAAATATCGCTTGTCAAAAATGGCGATCACCGGCTCTCAGAGCCAACCGACCTCCAGCGGCTAACGGATACAATTAGCGCGCTGTAGACGAAACCGTTCACCGCGAAGACGAAACGGCTCATCGCATCAACGGCCCGAAACCCGGTCAATCGGTTGCGACAGATGTCGCAATGCTCTATTCTGGGGCCAAATAAAAGGGCAATTAGCCCTGTTTTTAGGCTGGGCAGCATATGACAGACATCAAGGGGACCGATCCCACCAAACCCGAACTCGCGATTTTAAAACGCCTTTGGCAGGCCAAAGAAATGAGCGCGCGCGAGATCCATAGCGAAATCTCCCCTGATTTCGACTGGTCATATTCTACAGTGCGCACCGTATTAGAGCGCATGACCGACAAGGGGCTAATCTCCAAAACTGCCATTGATGGCGTCAATATCTATGAACCTCAAATCGGCAAAGTCACGATGCTTTCGCGCATGATCGCTGATTTTTCAAAACGGGTTCTAGAGTTAGATTCGACACCGGCCACAGCATTCTTCTCCGATTCAAAACTACTTAGCGATGACGAGCTTGAAGAACTTCAAGAGGTCCTTCGAAAAGCGGAGACAGAATCATGAACGCGATGATCGAGCCATTTTTTCTTTGCTTACTCGCGTCCATGATCTGGGCACCGATTGTTTTTCTCGGCGCTTCTTATCTCGCGAAACACCAAGAGCGCCTAACCGGAAAATCGGCCATGGGTGGCACCATATGGCCAACAGCACTTGTCATTGCCGCTCTACCCGTCTTGCTGGCGCCGATCGCCGCATCATTCGGAATTTCAATGCGCGCAGGCTCGCCGCTCCCGCCAATGATGGAATTAGCAAACATTGCCGTGAGGCCAACGACGGGCACCGAAGCATTCGTCGCGGAGGCACCAACCACAGTCTCTCTTGCAGATATTTTGCGCATGTCGGCGGTGTTGTATTTTTATGGATTTGTCATGGTGATAACGCTTGCCGCTATTCGCCATGTTTGGTTTTCGTACCGGCTCAATTTTGCATTGTCGCTAGACGAGCCACAACTGGAAACTGCACTCGAGATGTGGCGGGTACGGATTGGTGTTTCCCAACACCCGCGATACGTGTTTTCCCATATTGTATCAAGCGTCTGTGTTTACGGCGTTTTTCGCCCCGTTGTCGTGTTGCCGTACAACCTTTTGGATCGCGTATCGATCAAAGATGCGGCCCTAATGGGGGCTCATGAAATGGCCCATATAAAACGCGGTGACGTAGCGCTTTTTGCACTATGTTCAGTCGCCAAGGCCGTATTCTGGTTTAATCCGTTCATGCACCGAATTTGCGCTCAAGCCAATCTTGCAGCAGAACAAGGTGCCGATGCGCTCGTACTTTCAGCCGGTGTTGATCGTCATCAATATGCGAATTGCTTTGTTCAAGGTCTTCGCCTCGCGGCAGGCGCGCGTTCGGGTTTTGCGGGCGAGTTAATCCCCTCCTTTACGCCATTTGATAAGCAATCGCGCCGAGCGCGGCTTGATGCGATTTTGTCAGGCGGCACAAGCCAAGCATTGCTTTCCACACCGAGTAAAATTGCCCTTATCGGAAGCGCCATATTCGCCGCCGGAATAGCTGTAGCGCAGGCAACGATCGCGGTTGCGCCGCCTCCGGCGAGAGTGGCGCTTCCCGTAACGCCCGTAAATGGCGAAATCACCATCAGTTTTGGCGAGACGAATGACGGAAAGAAGCTAGCTTACCATGAAGGTGTTGATATTCGCGCCAAGCGTGGAACGCCGGTTCTTGCCGCAGGCGACGGTAAAGTCATTGATGCAACTGATCTTTACCGTGGCGGAAAGTCATGGGGCAAAGTGGTGGTTATTGATCACGGTCACGGGCTGGTAACGCGCTACGCGCATCTTGACAGTTATAAAATCAATAAGGGCGACCGCGTAGCCGCAGGCGATGTCATCGCAAATGTCGGCAGTACAGGTAACGCAACCGGGCCGCACCTGCATTTTGAAGTCATTGAGAACGGCACAAATGTTGACCCCTCTCGGGTGATCATTCCTGATGCGCCACGACCATTGTCCACTGAACCACCTCTACGTGCACCGCGTGCAGTTGCCATCGTGCCGGCTGCGTCATCGCCCTCTTCCAAACCCGCACTAGCACCTGCCGCCCCAGAAGCTGCAAAAAATGCTCATGCGCTAGATAACAAACTCGCCCAGATTGAACACAAACTACGTAATCAATTTAGCAACTTCGACGCTTTCCAAGATTTCAATAAGATTGAATTTTCATTCGACAGCTTTCAGGGGGCAAAAGATGTAACCGCCCTTATCGACGATCAGCGCAAACAATTTCAAAAACTTGCGAAAACAAACAACGCTCTTCCCACATTCCAATTTAACGCCGTCGATCTAACGGAGGCCGAAATCGAAGCCATCCGTCAAGAAGGCGAGCAAGCATGGGAGGACGCACAACGCGAAATCGAAGCCGCACGCGATGAGATAGAAGCAGAGTTTCGGCACGAATTCAGCGATGTGGACCATGAACAATTTGAGCGCGAGTGGAGCCGCACTGCAAAACGCGAAATTGAACGCGCGAAACAGGAAATCTCCGTTGCATTTGCAGAGGCAGAACGTGAACGCCAACAAGAGATCATTCTACGCGAAGAAGAAATGCTGGATATAAGAGAAGACGCATTACGAGACGCAAAAGCTGATTTAGAACAGGAACTGCGAGACATTAAACGTCGCCGCAAAGAATTGTTGGCAGAAAACAAACGTTAACCCTCGATCCTGAATACTAGGCTCAAGGTGATATAACAGCCGGGCGGTAAACTCGGCTGTATACATCGTATTATTTTTTACATTTTCTCTACATTCCTAGTTAAAATTTATCCGCAGTCGGCTTATCGCACCGATCAGGCGACTGGTCGAATAACAGATGCATTGATCCCTACTCGGCGTAAGAGTCTCTTGAACCTTTCAAAAAGAAAAAGGCGGGAGAGAACCGATGGGACTGACACGGCTTTGCCTCAAAAATCCGGCGGCGGCACTTGTTGTACTGGCCCTTATCACAATGCTTGGCGCACTTTCTGTGTCGCGCCTACCGGTTCAACTCTTCCCCTCAATCGAGCGGCCTCAGATCGGCATTTGGACGGGATGGCGCGGTGCCTCCCCTCGCGAAGTTGAAAGCGAAATCACCGAACCCATTGAACGGGAGCTTCGAGGCATTCCCGGTGTCACGGTCATGCAATCATGGTCTAATCAGGGTGGTGCTTGGATCTCGCTCGAATTTTCCCTCGGCACCGATATGGACAAAGCCTTCACAGAAGTGAACGCCCGGCTCCAACGTGTTCAGGGATTGCCCGCCGAGGCCGATCGCCCCGCGATAAATAATGGTGGCGGCGGCGGCGCTGACAATCTCATCTTTCTTTTTCTTCAGCGACTGCCTGGTACCACAAATCAAAACGTCAACCTTAGCGATTTTGCGGAACAACGCATCGTCCCCCGCCTCGAGGCTATTGATGGTGTGGCTAGCATCGACATTCAGGCCCCAGACGGTGAACGAATCTTGAGTATCGAGTTCGATCCTTATCTTGCTGCGCAACTCGGCATTACACTCGATGAAATAACGCAAAACGTAAATCAGTCTACGGATATTACCGGCGGATCTGTAGAAGTCGGCCGACGTAACTATACCATGCGCTTTAAAGGCCGCTTTACCGCAGACCAACTAAGCGAGACCATACTCGCCTGGCGCGAAGGCGCGCCGATCCGACTCGGGGATATCGCCGACATATCGGTCTCCCCCGACCGCCGAAATTCGGGCCTTTCCTACCAAAACGGTAACCCGGCCATCGGCATGAGTGTTCTGCGATCTCCCGGGTCAAACACCCTCGAAGCCATCGACGGGATAACAGAGGTAATAGACGAATTAAACGCAGGTCCACTTGCTGAAATGGGCTTTGCTATTCACAAAAGCTTCGATCCCTCGGTCTTTATCAAACGGGCAATTACACTGCTTTCCGGCAATCTCGTTATCGGCATAATGCTCGCGATCGGGGCTCTATGGCTATTTTTACGCCGTGCGGCAGCAACAATGATTATTGCGGCATCAATCCCTATTTGCCTGATGGCAACTTTGATCGTCCTCAACCTCTTTGGACGGACGATCAATATTATTTCGCTTGCCGGATTGGCCTTTGCTACCGGAATGGTACTCGATGCTGCAATTGTTGTTCTTGAGAATTTTGTCCGCCTACGTGAAGAAGGCCGGACACCTTTCCAAGCGGCGGAAGAAGCCGTGGGACAGGTATTTGGCGCATTATTTGCCTCGACGGTCACGACCGTCGCAATTTTTATTCCGATTATGTTTTTTGAAGATGTCGAGGGGCAATTATTCGCCGACCTCGCCTTAACGATTGCGATTGCTGTTTCTTTCAGCCTTATTGTCGCGATCACGCTTTTGCCAACGGGGGCGCGGTATTTCGTTAAAAAGGGAAAATCCGAAACTGAACATCCTAATTTTGCCAAGGTTCTCGCGAATTTCATTATTCAACTGACCTCGACAAATAAACGACGTGGCTTAATCATTTCGGGTCTAACAATTCTACCGGTCATAGTTGCGTTCGTCCTATGGCCACAGCTCAATTACCTACCGCCAGTAAAACGAGATGCGGTCGATGGGTTTATTAGCTTCCCGTCTGGCGCAAACGCAGACACCATCCGCGAAGAATTCGCTGAAATCGTTGTTGAACGCCTTCAACCCTATATGGACGGTGAAAAACAGCCTGCTCTGCGCAACTACTATCTCTTTTCAGATGTCTTTGGCGGTAACATCGGTGTTCGGATTAATGATCAATCCCGAATTGATGAAATGGTCGATATTGTTAACAATGAAGTGCTCGCCGGCTTTCCCGACACGCGTGTCTTCGCAAGTCAGGGCAACTTGTTTGGTAATTTTGGCGGATCTGGCTCCATCACGTTGCAACTTCAAGCCGCTGATTATGACGCCCTCGTTGCGTCAATGCCTGCGGCAATGGATTTAATTCAAAATGCCTTGCCCGGTGCGCAAGTCTGGCCAAACCCTGATCCCGATGTCGTAACGCCAGAGCTGCAATTACTACCGAATGATCGCCGTATTGCCGAAGTGGGTATGACCCGCGCCGCCGTCGCGCGGGCCGTTCGCGCCTTGGGCGACGGACAATGGCTTGGTGAATTTTTTCATGAAGACGGAAGAATTGATGTCTTTTTGCGCGCGAAAGATTGGGCGGAACCGGAATATCTTGAAAGCGCCCCCATTGCGACCCCCTCTGGCGTGGTTGTACCCCTCGGTGAGTTGGTGACCATAACGCGTAGCGTTGGTCCACAACAGTTACGGCGGCTCGATGCGCGGCGGACGATCTCCCTCGGAATTAATCCACCCGATGGCATGGCACTTGGCCCTGCGGTTGAAATGCTAAAAGAAAATGCGGGCGATGAAATCTATGATCTCCTCCCGCAAGGCTCGACGGTCATTTGGGGCGGCGATGCGGATTCGCTTGCGCGCGCAATTAAAAACCTCGGTGCAAACTTCCTGCTCGCAGTGGTCATTCTGTTTTTGATCATGGCCGCGTTGTTTAAGTCAGTGAAAGACTCGGTGCTCGTTATCATCACCCTTCCGATGGCGGCGGTCGGCGGCGTTCTCGCTATACGGCTGCTTGATCTGTTTAAAACAACACCGCTTGATCTGTTGGGAATGATAGGCTTCATCATTCTTCTTGGATTGGTCGTCAACAATGCGATCCTATTGGTGTCACAAACACGTGCGTCTGAGCAGGACGGAAAATCTCGAACGGAGGCTGTACGTGAGGCCTTGATGTTGCGTATACGTCCAATTTTTATGTCAACATCCACATCGTTGATGGGCATGTTACCACTGGTGCTGGCACCGGGTGCCGGTAGTATGATTTATCGCGGACTTGCTACCGTTATTGTTGGCGGTATGGCGATCTCCACACTTTTCACATTGCTCCTGTTACCGGCGCTTCTCCAACTTGGTAACGCACGTTCTGCTCAAACCGACCCGCGTGGCCTCGCCATGCAGCCGGCGGAATAAGGAATTTCTATCATGAACCGTAAAATCGCATTTTCTAGTATCGCCGCAGCAGCGCTCGTTATTGCTGCTGGCACCGCATTCATTTATGGCGGCCATGTCGGCGCAAGCACAGAAACAGCAAGCGCGGAAGAAACCGAACAGCCACAAGGCCCGCCCCCCGCAGCTGTGACTTTGGCCAAAGCGGAAAGCCGCAACCTTGCTCCGCACGCAGAAACGCCAGGTACAATCGTATCTATTCGCGATAGTCGTATTTCCGCGGCCACGAGTGCAAAGGTCGAATGGGTTGCCGAAATTGGCGCGGAAGTTGAAACCGGCGACTTGATTGCGCGCTTAGACCCTTCGGATGCCAATTTTGCACGCAATGATTCCGCCGCGGCCGTTCAACGCCTAACGGCGCGTGCTGAATATCTCGACAGTCTATACAAACGTTATCTCGGGCTTGGCGAAGAGGCTGGTGAATCTGCTGCGACATTAGATGAGATGCGATCAAACCGAGATGAAGCATTCCAAGCTGTTGCACAAGCAGAAGTCGCATTGGATAGGGCGGAAACGAACTTAGACCGAACCGAAGTTCGTGCACCCTTCGCTGGCCGAGTCGTGTCGCAGGAAACTCAAATTGGTGAATACGCTACACCGGGTACGGAGCTTGTACGGCTGGTAGATATTCATCACCTTGAAGTCACCGCTCGCGCGCCCGTCGGGTTAACGCGCAATGTCGGTCCCGGCGAAACCATCCGTGTTGCGAATGGACCGGAAGTGCTTGATGCGAAAGTCCGCGCTGTCGTGCCGGTTGGCGATGATCGCTCTCGGATGTTGGAAATTCGGCTCGAATTGCCGGAAACTGCCTGGTATATCGGGTCCGCTGTTAGGGTTCATCTTCCATCCGCTCGACCAGTAGCTGTTACGGCAGTTCCCCGCGACGCGTTGATATTGCGCGCTGACCGCATCAGTGTTTTCGTTGTTGGCGAAGACAACCTCGCGAAACGCGTCGATGTAGAAATCGGTACGGCAGAAGGCGAATTCATCGAAGTCATCGGTGACATTGAACCGGGACAAAATGTTGTTATACGCGGGGGTGAGCGCCTACGTGAAGGACAATCGGTGACGGTGTCTCAAATTCTTGTTAGTCCGAGCGCTTAGTCTTTTTCGCCAAACCTGTCCTGCACAAGCTTAACGATTGAATCGACTGCTTCGGCGGCCTGTGGACCGGTGGCGGAAATTTCTAATTTTGCGCCTTTGCTCGCAAGCAGCATCAATAGGTCGAGTTGTGAATCCGCGAGCGCAACGCGATCTTGGTTTTTTACAGAAACAACCGCGTCATAAGACTTTGCTAAAGAAGAGAGATAACGTGACGGTCGGATGTGCAAACCTAGTTTATTACAAACTTCAACAGTTTCTGTAACTTTGTCTGCCACCTATTCCGAAGCCTCGCCAGATAAAACCCAAGATGCAACATTGATATATTTTCGGCCTGCATCATGGGCAGCCTTTACAGCTTCGGGCAAATCATCTTCAGCCCGCGCCGACGCAAGCTTTATGAGCATGGGTAAATTCACCCCTGCGACGACTTCCGCATTAGCTTTTTCCATCACTGAAATCGCAAGGTTTGACGGGGTCCCGCCAAACATATCGGTAAGAATGATGACACCCTCACCGCTATCAACCGAACGCGCCGCTTCAAGAATATCTTGCCGACGCTTTTCCATGTCGTCATCCGGCCCAATGGATACGGCTTTCACCTGTTCCTGAGGACCGACCACATGCTCAGCGGCAGAAAGAAACTCTTCTGCGAGGCGTCCGTGGGTTACAACAACGAGACCAATCATTTGTTTTTGCTCAACTCCGTCACAACTCTACTATGGTGCGTGATTGTTCCGAGATGTCCACCAAAAAATGGTTATTGCTGCCCCGGTAACTCAACCACAAAACGCGCGCCGAGCCGCTCACTTTCCGGATTTTCCGGCTCTGATAGGCGGTTTTCGGCATATATTCTGCCGCCGTGCGAATTAACGATCTGACGCGAGATTGCCAGACCTAGTCCGGAATTATTACCAAATGACGCACCCGCAGGCCGTTTGGTATAAAAACGCTTGAAAACGGATTCTAGATTATCCGGCGGGATACCGGGCCCATTATCCACGACATTAATCCGCGCGAATGGCAATCGGATAGAACTCGGCTCAAGCGTTACCCTTACCTCGCCGCCAGCGGGACTGAACGAGCGCGCATTATCAATTAGATTGCGTATGACTTGGCCCAGTGCGGCGGGGCTACCCAATATGTAAGCCGCCTGAAGCGGTTCATTAAAAGCGACAGACACGTCGCCATCTTTTGCCGTATCCGCATAAACGGAAACGATATCTTTGATCAGCTTTCCGAGATCAATTGCTTCGCGACTTTCGCGCGCGAGTTCCGCATCAAGACGCGACGCATTGGAAATGTCGGTAATAAGCCTGTCCATTCGCGCAACATCTTTTTGCACGACGGCCAAGAGCTTTGCCTGCTGTTCTGGCGTCTTCGCTAGCTGTAAAGTCTCTGCAGCACTCCGGATCGAGGTCAACGGATTTTTCAATTCGTGGGAAACATCTGCCGCAAAGTTCTCAATCGCATCAATCCGCGCATAGATTGCCTGGGTCATGGATTTCAGCGAACCAGATAATTCGCCAATTTCATCTTTACGGTTGGTAAAGTCGGGAATGCGCGCACGCCCCGCGGCACCAATTCCTTCACGCACTTTGTCAGACGCAATCGCCAACTGACGGATTGGCTGCGCGATCATCGTTGTGAGTAACAAAGAAGAAAGAATCGCCGCCGCAACCGCCCAACCAAAAAAAGGTAATATTGAAAGTCGCGCATCCTCAACCAGCGCATCAATCCCGCCACTCTCGGCTGTCACTATACCGTAGATCGCTTGAACCCGGCGAATAGGCACAGAAACCGAAGCAACAATTTCACCTTCTTCGTTGATCCTGACGGATGCTGCCCCGCGTTCCAATGCGAATGGCGATGATTCAAGCGCAGCATTTAACTCGTCTTCAATTGATCGGCGGGCCGCTTCTGCTCGATAGGCACGCGAAAAATAGCGTGATAAACGACGCCAAACATCGTCTCCGCTGAAGCTTGAAAAACTAGGCTGGTCATCATCAATAGCCGGAAGTTCTTGCGCAACAATTTCATCCTCGCGCAAAACAACGTCTTCGATGAGCAGGCTGCGCGCGTCACTAATGGGCGGATCTGCAAATGTCTGCGGCGCATTGAAAATCCGTACCCGACCTTCAAAGCTATCCCAAACACGATTGAACACCTCGCGCACATCACGCTGACTTAGCGCAAGCGCACAAACAGCTGTTTCATCCTGTAAGGCAATGTCAGTTTCTTCGATCGGCTGACAGGTATTCTCGTCTATTGCCACCTGCGCCAAAACATCGGCAATGATTTGTGCTTGCGCACGCACGCCTTCGAGTTTTGCTTGAACGAGGCCATCGCGATACTGCGTCAGGGCAAACGTGCCCATCAACAAAATAACCAGACCGATAAGATTGGCGAGAACGATGGTCAACGTCAGACGCGACACCGCCATGGGTGCGCGACGCTTGCGCCCGATCCCGCCCTCCTTTTCCATCAGCGATTAAGTATCCTTATACTTATAGCCGACGCCGTATAGCGTTTCGATAGAATCAAATTCCTTATCGACAACGCGGAACTTCTTCCGCACACGCTTTATGTGGCTATCGATTGTGCGGTCATCCACATATACTTGGTCATCATAGGCCGCATCCATTAGCTGATCGCGACTTTTCACAAAACCGGGGCGCTGCGCCAATGCTTCAAGGATAAGAAATTCAGTAACGGTCAGAATAACTTGCTGTTCTTTCCACAAACATGCATGCCGCATCGGATCGAGTGTTAGTGGCCCACGGCGAAGAATTTTCTTCTCTTCTTCCTCAGTTGGCGTATCGCCCGCCTGACCGCGCCGCAAAACGGCCTTGACCCGCTCAAGCAATAGCCGCTGTGAGAATGGCTTCTTGACATAATCATCCGCACCCATCGTAAGACCAAGAACTTCGTCAATTTCCTCGTCTTTAGAGGTCAGAAAGATCAACGGTAAGTTGGAGGATTGCCGAATACGGCGAAGCAGCTCCATGCCGTCCATGGTTGGCATTTTAATGTCCGAAACCACCACATCGGGTGGCGTCGCATTGATAAACTCGAGCGCTTTCGCACCGTCTTCGAAAGTTTTTACCGTGTGTCCTTCAGATTCCAATGCAATAGAAACTGAAGCCAAAATGTTTTCGTCGTCATCTACTAGTGCGATTGTCGCCATAGTCTCTAATCCCCGTGTAATATCAGTTTCTTACTATGTACCGGCGCGGGCGTATAGAAGGCGATGCCAAGGCGTTTTTGTGACCACCTCACTTTTGCCTTACATCTACCTCAAACACCGCCAGCAGCAGAATCGATAAATTTCGCTAACGACACGTCGCGCTCCGAAAGCCCGTCTGCGTCATGAGTCGTCAAAGTGATCTCTACTTTATTATAAACATTGAACCACTCCGGATGATGATCCGCCTTTTCTGCGGCCAAAGCGATACGGTTCATAAATCCCCAAGCGGCATTAAAATCGCCAAAAACAAAGGTCTTTTTAATAGCGTCTCGACCGTCCTGTGGTTTCCACCCCGGATTTTCACCCAAGAAAGCTTCGCGAGCATCTGCGGACAGTTTTTGGACCATTTGATTTCTCCTCTTCCTTGAGCTCCGGCATAGCCAAATTTCAAGCCATGCCCAACCTTTATTGACCATTGCCAAAACCAGCAGGCGACCGGGCAGCAACAGGTAACGCGAAAAGCGATACCAGCACCCTATTGTAATTGACAATCATTATCATTTCTTCTAGCCAACTCGTAATTGATAATCATTATCACAACCTCCGAAAACGATACGAAAGACCCCGAAAAAATGTTGAGGAAACTGGCTTTATTCACAGCCCCTATCGCCCTTTTGTCTGCCAATGCGCATGCCGACGAAGAATCACTTGAACTTGCCGCAATGGACAGTGTCGATCAGGTCACAGTCTTCGGGTCTGCTGGCGGGTTAAGCGAAGTCCCAGGTGCAATCACCTATCTCGACGCTGACGACATTGCCAAGCAATCCTACACCGACATTTTGCGCACTTTACGCCGCGTACCCGGGGTCAACATTCAAGAAGAAGACGGCTACGGCCTACGGCCAAATATTGGCTTACGCGGCTCCGGCTCGGATCGATCTGCACGAATTACAATTATGGAAGACGGAGTTCCGATCTCCCCGGCCCCCTATGCGGGACCGGCAGCATATTACTTCCCATACGCAGGGCGTATTAACTCAGTCGAGATCACCAAAGGCACCGGGGCAATAAAATATGGCCCACGGACAACTGGTGGCGCGATCAACCTGTTCTCGACACCAATTCCCGAAGATTGGTCCGCAGCTGCGCAATTTTTACTGGGTTCAAATGATGGCCGTCGCCTTCATGCCTATGCCGGTGGTCGGGGTGATCTCGGCGCGCTGGACGGCGGAATCTTGATTGAGACCTTCCAGCAATCCACAGATGGTTTTAAGAAAATTGATGCTGGCGGGGATACCGGCTTTGATGTTTCAGATTACGTGATCAAGGCGGGGCTATACACAAAAGATGGCGCGGCGATTCCCCAAAGCCTTGAATTTAAATATCAGCGTTCTGATGAAACATCCGACGAAACATATCTTGGGTTGACCCGTTCTGACTTCTCGCAACAACCCGATCGACGTTACAATGCGTCGCAAGAAGATCAATTTAATAGTGATCATGAAACATTTCAGATCACCTATAACGCGGAAATCACATCTGATCTAAACTTTAATGTAAACGCCTATAGAACTGAATTTGCGCGCGATTGGTTTAAGCTTGAAAAAGTATTGGGGACGTCCCTTTCAACTGTTCTCAATGATCCGACCACCTATTCAACCGAATTTGCAAACCTTGTTGCGGAACCCGGTTTTGTCGGCACCGCCGATGCCTTGGAAATCCGACATAATGCCCGTGAATATGTGGCCAAAGGAATTCAAGGAACGCTAAGTTATCAAACAAGAACCGGTGCAATCGCTCATAACCTCGAAGCAAGCTTGCGTTGGCACGAAGATGAAGTCGATCGTTTCCAGAATTTTGAATATTTTCAAGCGAACGATTCAGACCTACTCCGCACCAGCGTGGGTGCCCCCGGAACAGATTCCAATCGCATCGAAACCGGCGAAGCACTTTCAATATTCGTACAGGACAACATTGATTGGGGGCGCCTCCATGCAACCCTTGGTGTACGGATCGAAGACATTGAACTAAAACGCTTCGATTACGGCAAGGCCGACCCAAACCGAACTGGCGCTAGCCTTTCTACGCGCGAGAATTCTTTGACAGCCGTAACCCCTGCATTCGGGATCGTCTATGACGTTACGGATCAGTTTTCAGTGTTAGGCGGCGTCTATCGCGGCTTTGCTCCTCCCTCTCCTGGCAATTCAAACTCCAGCGAAGAAGAATCGACAAATTGGGAAGGCGGTTTCCGTTGGGCTAATAACGCCGCAAGCATAGAAGCAATCGGCTTTTTCAACGATTACCAAAACCTATTGGGCACATGCACGGCTTCCACCGGCGGCGGGTGTGTGATCGGTGATCAGTTTGGTGGTGGGGAGGTCGATGTATACGGCCTCGAACTAGTGACTGCTGTTGATGCCGCACAATGGCTTGAAACGCCTTTCTCATTACCGCTTTCAGCAACATACACCCTCACACAGTCTGAATTCAAAACCAGCTTTTCATCTGGCTACGGACCATGGGGTAATGTAAATATTGGTGACGAGCTTCCATTCGTAGCGGATCATCAACTTTTGCTTACCGCTGGCATCGAAGATACCCGCTGGGGTGGTGAAGTTGCGATGTTCTATCAATCCGAACGCCGCACGTCAGCGGGTCAAGGAGCGATAGCACTCGCGGATAGCCTTGATGCGCATACCGTGTTTGACGTTTCCGCATATATTCAAGTCATGGAGAATGTGAAAATACGCGGTAAGGTCGAGAACATCTTTGACGAGGAATACATCGCCTCGCATCAACCTGCGGGATTACGCCCCGGCCTACCCCGGACATTCTGGATCGGCGTAGATCTTTCGCTTTAACAAAAAGAATAGGGCCGCTCAAAAGAGCGGCCCTCAATCCATTTAAGGATCGCGATTCCTTCAGCCAAATGGCCTCGAGATCTATTCAAATCTGGTGGTCAAACGGCGGTCGAAGGCTGCTCCGAAACGCGCTTTTTCCACAAAGACCTCTTTGGCTTCCTGAAATCACTCGACATCGAACCACCTCCTCTCGTTGATTGAAACTAAGGGTAGTTTGGGGTGCATTATCCCATTTGGCAAGGGGGTAATAGTTAACATATCCGAGGTTATTTTCGTTGACGGTCACGCCCCTGCGCAGTCAATTCAGTATAAAAATACTATTTTAAAACCAGTGCGTACACAGAAAAAAAGGGCCGGTCATCAAATGGATGACCGGCCCTTTCATTTTGTTCAGCACAAGCCCTATGACGCGAGCATAGGTGCCAAAATTGTTGAATAGACGATCACCAACAAAATACTTGCCGGGCAAACGTAACGAATAAGAAAGCGCCAGCGTTGGAACCAAGCTTCAGATTTAAATCCAATGGCCTCTCGCGCAGTAGACGTCGATACAACCCAACCAGCAAACACCGCAGTGATAAACCCTGCGATTGGCAGCACCAGATCTGTCGTCGCGCTTAAGAAATCAAGAAGTACCATCCCCTTGAACAAGGTCGTATCGCCCAAAGGCTGCCACGTATTCCAGAAGCTAGTTTGATCTTCACCATTTGGCCCGACAGTCGGTACCTGACTAAGGGCATTCAACACACCAATTACAAATACGACTAACCCGATACCACCAGCTGAGAACAAACGTTGATCACTCTTGGTTTGTTCATCAACCCACTTTGTCGCCGTTTCCAACAATGCAATTGACGATGTAATGGCCGCAAAAAAACCAAGAACAAAGAACATCAATCCAAAAATTCCGCCAAACGGAATTCCTTGGAAAGCCAACGGCAATGTTTGGAACATCAAAGTTGGTCCGCTGCCTGCATCCAATCCCATTGCAAACACGATTGGGAAAATTGCAAGGCCTGCGATAATACCGACACCAGTATCTGCAATCGCCACCAGGCGGGCAGATTTCGGCAAGTCCTGTTCCTGACGCATATACGCGCCATAAGTTGCCATTAATGCTGAACCAAGGCCGATCGAAAAGAAGGCCTGTCCAAGCGCCGCAGAAATGACAGAGCCGTTTTTAACCCCAGCCCAAAGATCATCAAAGCGTACGCCCAAAAGAAAATCGACACCTTGGGGGGCATCGCCTTCGATCATCGCAAAACCAAGCAGCACAATCAGCAATACAAAGAATGCAGGCATCAAAAACATCACAGCCGCTTCGATACCGCCTTTGACGCCGCGCATAACGATACCCACCGTCAACACCATGAAGACCGCGTGAAACGCAATCATGCGCGTCGGGTCATTCAGAAGCTCACCCAGCTTGGCCGCCACTTGTTCGCTTGATTGCCCCTCGAAAGCACTGGCCCCAAGCCCGGCAATACCGCTCCGACCGATTGAAGCGATCAAATCGCCACCAATCATGATGACATAGGCCAATACCCAGCCCGCAATCACAGAATAGAACGTTAATATTATAAATGCGCCAATCATGCCGATCCATGATTGTGCGGCCCACATTGGCGAGCGCCCCTCAGCTTTCGCTAGTTTTACGACACTGCCGACAGCTGACATGCCGCCCCGACGGCCAATGAACAGCTCTGCGACCAATATCGGTAGGCCAATGACGGCTACGCAAATTATATAGAATAGGACAAAAGCCCCGCCGCCATTCTCTCCCGCGACATATGGAAATCGCCAGAGATTCCCTAATCCTACGGCAGAACCTACCGCCGCCATGATGAACGCCGCCCTAGAAGACCAGTGATTACCCTCGCCAGCCGTACCTTGCATAAATGCAACCCCTTATATTTTTAGCCACCGGAATGGTGTCTTTATAGATTTTAGACAAATTTTTACTGTTGTTAGCAAATATTGCTCAAGGGAGAGAGCATAAAAACACGGCCGAAGACGCGAATAATCGTCTAAAGCACATAAATTGGGGAAAAACCTTGCCGGAAACGCAGCTTTTCGAACCTTCTCACCTACAGACCGAACAGGTCGAAAGCCTTATTGCTGCCGCAGGCGTGGACGGCACCCGCGCTATTCTCGAAGCATTTCAGCGCTCCACCTTGGAATTGCTAGCTCTGCTCGACCATGGGCTTAAAGATGGCTCGCTAAACGAAGCCTATAAAAACGCTCACGCCGTAAAAGGATCCGCAGCCAATGTCGGCGCACAGCTTCTGGCAGAGGCTGCAGGCTCAATCGAAGGCGCGTGTAAAGACGGCAATGCGGTGGCCGCACTCCAGTTTCTGAGCGAGGCTCAATCGAAATTCGAGACATTCTGCGTACATTTCGACGCTCATCTCGCGCGATATTAGATCTCATAAATTTTGCGCTTGAGCGCCGGTCCAAGCGACGATTAGAATTCGCTCGACCGGTACATGTCCTGATCTCGGTGGACATGGGCGCTCATCACAATGCCAAACCCGGCCATAATTGTGAGCATCACAGTACCGCCGTAAGAGACAAGCGGTAATGGCACACCAACGACTGGTGCAAGTCCCATTACCATGCCGGTATTGATCAGCACATACAGCGTGAACGTTGCGACGACGCCTGTTGATGCCAATCTGGCAAAATGTGATTTGGTATTCATCGCCACAGAAAGCCCTGTGATGATGACTGCCATATAAATCAGCAACAAACCAACCGCACCAACGAAACCAAACTCTTCTCCAAAAATCGTAAAGATGAAATCGGTCTGCATTTCGGGAAGGAATTTGAGCTGGCTCTGCGTTCCCTCCATATACCCCTTGCCGTCAAGGCCACCCGAACCAAGCGCAATTTTTGATTGCATCAGATGGTAGCCCTCACCTAACGGATCGCGGTCAGGGTTTAGAAAAGTCAAAATCCGGCTGATTTGGTATTCTTTTAAAATCTCAAACCTATAGGCACCATATGCAGCAGCAATACCGCCCAAAATTGCAGCAAATCCGATTCGCCAACTCAAACCCGCAACAAAAATGATGATCGCGCCAGTGGCAGCGAGCAGTATCGCCGTTCCAAGGTCAGGTTGGATAAAGATCAAGCCAACTGGCACGCCAATCATCAATGCCGGCGGAATTAGGTAAAGGATATGGGACACCTGTTCCGCGCGAAGGCTATGATAATAACGCGCGAGCCCCAAAACCAGACCGATCTTCATCGCTTCTGATGGTTGAAACTGCATACCCCCAAATTCAATCCAGCGGCGCGCACCCATATTGACTTCGCCAATAAACGGCACCGCCAGCAATGCAACGAGTGAGGCGAAATAAATCGGATAGCTAAGCGCCATCCAATATCGAATGGGCACCATTGCAATAGTAGCCATGATCGTGAACGCCGCGACATAACGCAGACCATGTTTCAGCGCCCATGGCTGCCAGCTAGCCTCGGCAACTGAGTAGAGCGTGATCACGCCCGCACCAGCGAGCATCGTAAGCAAGATGACCAACGGCCAATGCAACCGAGAAAGCTTGTCGCGAATACCGCGCCGCCGACCGGGTAAGATGATGGATGACATCGCTATCCCCGCCGTGGTGCAGGCGCACGAGCCAACGTACGCGGATCAATAGCAGACCGAGACGACGGGTCTTTAGCCGCAACGGCTTTCATGATTTCACGGGCCTTTGGCCCCGCCATGGATGCGCCGCCGATTCCGTGTTCCACGACCACGGCACAGGCATAGCGCGGGTTTTCATAAGGCATATAGCTGACGAACAATGCGTGGTCTCGTCGTTCCCACGGCAAGTCCTGCGGCTTCGCAAGGCCCTTTGCCCGGTCTTCAGCGGTGATCTGGTAAACTTGGCTTGTACCTGTCTTGCCCGCCATTTGCCATTCAGGATCGTCGATACGCGAACGCGCGGCCGTGCCCCATTCATTCGTAACCGCATTCATCCCTGCACGGACAACAGAAAGGTGATCTTGGTCAACGTCGATCAATGGCGCTTCTGGCGCTGGCAGAATTAAATCACCAACAGCCCGAACAAGACGTGGCCTTACCGCCCGGCCCGTAGCCACGCGCGCGGACATCACCGCCAACTGCAAAGGTGTTGACGTAACGTAGCCTTGTCCGATGATGACAGATAAGGTTTCGCCCTGGAACCACGGTTGGTTCGCTGGATTGCCCGCAAAATACTGACGTTTCCAATCGCGGTCTGGAATGATCCCTTTTTGTTGTCCGGGAATACCCAATTCATAGGTCTGACCAAGGCCAAATTTGCGAGCGGTATCGGCAAGCAAATCAACATCAAGCGTTTTCGCGATATCATAATAAAAGATATCACAAGAATGTTTGAGTGAGCCTTTCATATCAACGGTGCCGTGACCACCGCGCTTCCAGCAATGAAAATAGCGGTTTCCGTACCAGATGCGCCCATTACAAAATGCGGTGTGGTTTGCCTTCACGCCGGCGCGTTGAGCCGCAATTGCACTCACGATCTTAAACGTTGATCCCGGCGGATAAACACCAGAAAGCGGTTTATTGAGGAGCGGTTTATATGGACTGGAATTTAAGTCGCGCCATAAATCAGGATTGATTCCGACGTTAAAATCATTCGGATTAAACGCAGGTGTTGAGGCCATGACGAGAATGTCGCCAGTTACGACATCCATCACCACGGCGGCAGCGCTTTCGCCCGCAAGCTCTTTCATCGCGGCTTCTTGCAGTTCCGCATCGATCGTCAACGACAAGGTTTTACCTTGCGCAGAGGGCACAGCAGAATCCGCCATCTCCTCAATCACGCGACCATGCGCGTTGACTTTAACGTTGATCGCGCCAGCGCTCCCGCGAAGCTCTTTTTCGTAGGTTCGCTCTAGCCCTTCGCGGCCCACCTTGAACCCCGGTTGCCGCAACAAAACACGGTCTTCGTCAGTTTCCTGAGAGGAGAGATCACGCTCGGTTACCGCACCGACATATCCGATGACGAAGGCAGAAGCCTCCCCTTCCGGATAGTCACGTGTCTCACCGACATCCGGCAAAACACCTGCTAAATGCGGCAGTTCAAAATTGATCTTGGAGAAATCATGCCAACTCAGATTGTCAGCAATTTGTACCGGGGTGAAGGATCCGCGACGACGAATTTCCCGCAAAATACGCGCGCGGCGTTCTTCGCTCACCGGCGTGATGCTAGCAATTTTATCAAGCGCAGCGTCAACGTCCCGGGCTTGCTCAGGGATCAGCAGAATACGAAAGTTTTTCCGATTAGAGGCAAGCGGCGCACCGAAGCGGTCAATGATCTCTCCGCGTAACGGCGTTAAAATACGCCGGTTAAACTGGTTGCGTTGGGCAAGGTCTAAATATTTCTGGTGGTCGGTAACTTGCAGCTGATAAAGCCGCCCGGTAATGCCCGCAAACAAAAGCCCAACGCCGCCACCAAACAAAACCGTCCGGCGGCCTACTGTTTCCTGTCGTTCTGGGTCATGTGGGTTTACACCAGCCATGATTACGCCTCCACCAAAACGCGGCGATGCAGCTCGCTAAAGGCTGCGCCAAACAGAGGGTAAATCAAAATTGTGGCCGCAAGTTGTAACACCAACGAACGGACGGGCAGCAAAACGCCTGACATCAAACTCATCACAAGCCACAGGATAATCCCTGCGCCCGCTGCTGCAAAGGCAAAACCGACCCAGACCACTTTTTGTTCTCGTCCTAAAAAATAAGAACGCTGCGACATGACGATAAACTGGGTAAAAAGGTAAACCATCGCCCATAAGCCAAGCGGCCCGCCAGTTAACAAATCCTGAACAAAGCCAATCAGAAATACGCTGACAGACGGTAGTGAATCCGGGCCATAGATTGACCAGAAAAACACCACAACCAAAGGAATGATGGGTGTCGGGGCAAAGCCTTCAAACAGTCTTATTGGCGCTGCCAGAATGATAACGCCGAGAAGACCCAGAATTGTCGGGGTAATTGCTTTGAGGAGCCGAAAGAGGTTCTCTGCACGGTATCCCATGCCCTACCCCTCGACTGGCGGCTGGTCGCTATCAGCGGCTGTTGCTTCGTCTTCAACGGGGTCAACCGTAGGAAATGCATAATTGATCACACGCACCATACGAGTTCTCGCATAATTTGTATAAAGATCAACAACGATGCCGCCATTACGTTCACCACTGACTTCACCAACGGGTAAGCCACGCGGCAACGCACCACCAGAGCCAGACGTCATCACTCTTTGACCAGGTGCGATTTCAACATCGTCACTCGTGACTGTTACAGTGATGACCGGATTTACGCGCGTATTGCCAACAAGAATACCTTCGATATCGGCACCTTCTACATAGACTGGAATTCGACTTTGGATGTCAGTCAGCAACAGAACCCGCGACGCCGCCCCTCCTGCCTCAACGATCCGGCCGATTAATCCATGATCATCGACGACGGCTTGACCAACTTCGACATTTCGAGCCCGGCCTGCATTGACGATCATCGAACGTGCGAATGCGTCATTTGACTCGCCGATTACAAAGGCTGTGACCGGTTGGGCACTTGGTGGTGCTTGGTATCCCTGCAGGGCATTGTAGGTGGCAACAGTCTCACGAAGCTCAAGCGCCTCTACCATCCACTGGCGAAGCTCTGCGTTTTCTGCACGCAACGCCTCGTTCTGTTCCATGACATTAAAATAATCGCCGACAGATCCGGCAACATCATGAACATAATTAATTGGTGCTGAGAAAAATGACAAAATGGGTGATGCTGCGTCCATCACCCCTTCGCGCGCCTTTTTGAAAACTGATGCCTGCGCCGAATACAAACTCGACAACAGCAACAAAATGGAGACGAGCATCAACAAGACGAGCACAAAGCGTGAGTGCGCTTTACGTCCCAATCCCTCGCGTTTGTCCTGCCCTAGAAATTCCATGCCTCGCGAACAAGATCCATTTTGCCGCGCCGTTAAAAACTGTGTCGCCCTAGATGGCCGAAGACAGAACGCCGCGCATTGCTTTCGTGTTTTCTAATGCTGCGCCGGTGCCTAACGCAACACAAGATAGTGGGTCGTCGGCGACAGAAACCGGCAAGCCTGTTTCATCGCGTAGCACCTGATCGAGATTCTTGAGGAGAGCCCCGCCGCCCGTCAACATAATTCCGGTGTCGACGATATCAGCCGCGAGTTCCGGTGGTGTCGCCTCAAGAGCAACTTTGACCGCTTCAATGATTTGGCTCACTGGTTCTGCGAGCGCTTCGGCGACTTGCGCCTCACCGATTCGGACTTCTTTCGGAACGCCGTGCATCAAATCGCGTCCCTTGATTTGGATAGTCGTACCTGATCCTTCGGTCGGGATCATCGCAGAGCCGACTTCTTTTTTGATCCGTTCAGCAGAAGCCTCACCAATCAGCAAATTATACATGCGGCGAATATAAGCGACAATGGCGTCATCCATCTTGTCGCCGCCAACGCGCACAGAACGCGAGTAAACAATGCCGCCAAGCGAAAGGACTGCAACCTCTGTTGTACCGCCGCCAATATCCACAACCATGGAACCGGTTGGCTCTGTCACAGGAAGCCCGGCGCCGATTGCGGCCGCCATTGGCTCTTCGATCAATTCAACCTTACGCGCGCCAGCTGACAAAGCCGATTCCTGAATCGCCCTGCGCTCAACAGCAGTTGCACCCGAAGGCACGCAGACAACGATACGTGGCGACGCGAATGAACGACGATTATGCACCTTACGGATAAAGTGCTTGATCATCGCTTCAGCGACTTCAAAATCGGCAATCACACCATCGCGCATCGGACGGATTGCTTCGATCTCGCCCGGCGTACGCCCAAGCATTTCTTTTGCTTCGTTTCCAACAGCACGCACCATCTTGCGCCCGCCACGGGTTTCAATTGCAACAACTGACGGCTCGTTCAGCACGATACCGCGACCTTTGACATATACCAGCGTATTGGCGGTACCGAGATCGATCGCCATGTCCGCAGAAAGCATGCCTAACAGTGTAGAGAACATTGGGCTTGTCCTATTCGTGGATACTAAAAATCACGGACGTTCTTATCCTTAATGGGTTCCTAAATCGTCAACAAAGAAACAAACGCCATTCTTTTTTCAGAAAAGATCAACGCTGAATATTTACGCATTAACAAGATTCTCGATCAACATACGCCTTTCTTCAGTGAACATTATCGCTTTTCCGCAAACGTCGATAAATCCAGCGCACCAAAAGCAAGAAGCTCAACCACACGACGATAATCAAAGCAACGATCGATAAGTCCTTGGGATTGCGGCTAGTAAAGAAATCAAACACGCCTGAAATTCCCTCGCGCAGCGCATCAGTATCCGGCGTGAAAGCGGCCAGCCCTGCGACAACGAGAATCTTCGGTATTATGCCAATGCCGGTCCCCACCCAGAATTTCCACAATGGAATATGGGCCGCACCAGCCGCCGCGTTTACAACAATGAACGGTGCCGACGGCACCACCCGAACCAGCCCGCTTGCCAAAACGCCGTGGCGACCGATGAAATCTATGGTGCGCTGCACACGTTCACCGCCCTTACGGCGCACCCAACGCCCCCCAAGGAAATGTCCTAGCCCAAAAGTAAGCGTGGCGCTCGTCATTGTGGCGATCCAAGAATAAATCGCACCATTCTGGGGGCCAAAAACAATCACTGTTGCCGTAATCAAGAAAATCTGCGGGAAGCCGGTTAACGCCAAAAATACGAAAATTGAGACGACACCAATCACAGCCCACGGGGATTCCGCTGCGGTCATCAGGAGTTGGGTTAAGCTGTCTTCTTGATCAATATTGAGCCATTGCTGGCCGAATGCGAGCATTAGCACGACAAAGACGAGCAATATCAAAGAAACAGCCAAAGACGTAAATGCCTTGGCATCCATCGACGTGAGCAAGCGCCCCAGAAGGCGCAGAAACTCAATCATAAAAGCGGTTCCACCTAGCGCAGCGCCCTCGTAGGCGCTAGCCGAATTGACCCCAAATTTGACTGCTTAACTATCCCCAAGCAGTCTTTTCCCTTACGTTATTTAATAACGCTCGCCCCTTAACAATGCAATCTATCCGGGCATATTTACGGTTAACGTTGCAGAAATAGCCTAGAGGGTTCAACATACACGTGGGTTTTTGTAGCCAGCGCAGGACCGATTTGATGCGCTGCGGGGAGAGTAAATATGCGTATTTCGATATTCGCATGGGTCATTATTTTTATCATTGGCGCACTCATTGGGGACCGATACGGAACCCCAAATTGGGCTAGTAACGTCGCTGATCGTGGCTTTGTCGCCGTTGAAAGTTGGTTCGGAAAACTAGATGAGCCAATACCTGCCGCAAATGAAGATAAAGCGGACGAAGATGATGACATCGCCGAACCACCTGCCGAAAGCGACCCCGCGCCCACAAATGACGCTGACGACCAAAAACTCCGCATTAATGCCGCGGGCCTTCAAATCATCAAGGAAAGCGAAGGCTTGCGGCTTGATGCCTATAATCTGAACGGCCAGTGGTTGATCGGATATGGCCATGCACGCACAGCGCAAGCAGGCATGACAATCACCGAAGCCCAGGCCGAAAAATTGTTACGTGAAGACATAGCGAGCACCGAAGGTGCAGTTCGCTGGATGGTCGAAGTGCCGGTTAATGCAAACCAATTCTCGGCGTTAGTTTCACTGGCTTATAATCTTGGTGCAGGTGGTTTTTCCAAAACATCAGTCTTGGAAAAACTAAACAAAGGCGAATACCAAAACGCAGCCGAAGCGTTTTTAAGTCATGACCGTGCCCGCATTGACGGCGAACTACAATCCATCCCCCATTTGACGGAGCGTCGCCAAAAGGAACATGATTTGTTTTTGCAACCAGTCTAAATTTAGAGAATCAAATCAATTGCTGCGGCACTGTCTTTCACTTGCGGCCAGTCGCGCGTTTGGTTTCTGAACCAAGTTAATTGGCGTTTAGCAAACCGCCGTGTGTTTTGTTGTAATTGACTGAGCGTCATTTCGCGGTCCCATTCATCTTGGATAAATGCCGTTAATTCAGCGACGCCTAGCGCTTTCATCAACGGCAAACTTGGATCGAGCTGCCGATCGAGCAATGCCCGAATTTCGTCAATCGCCCCCTGCTCTAACATTGCCTCGGCCCGTCTATCACAAGACGCATAGAGCCGTTCGCGTTCGGGGGCGATAACAACCCGCTTGGCGACACCATCAATCATCGGCTTTCGCGGCATTGCCTGAAAAAACGAAAGCGGCTTTCCTGTCGCCCGGTGCACTTCCCACGCACGCAGCAAACGCTGACTATCCCCTTGGGGGAGTCGCGCCATGGGCGGGTCAATCGCGACCACTTCAGCACGGAATGCCTCTGCGCCCAAGGTTTCGCGCCGGGATATGGCCTCTTCGCGCATCGACGCGGGAACATCCGGTATGGGCGACAGCCCTTCCGTTAGGGCGCGGAAATAAAGCCCCGTACCCCCAACGATCACCGGAAGTTTTCCGCGAGCCGCGATTTTCTTAATAACCTTTGCAGCACTTTCCGCCCACATTCCCGCCGAACAACGGGTGTCACCGTCAAGATGCCCATAGAGATGGTGCGGAACAACGGCTTCGTCAGCCACCGAAGGCCGCGCCGTCAAAATCCGCAAATCCTCATAAACTTGCATTGCATCAGCATTAACAATCTCGCCATCTAACTTTTGGGCAATAGATAATGCAGCCGCTGACTTGCCGCCGGCGGTGGGCCCTGCGATAAAGATTAAATTTGCAGCGCTCATGGAGTCGTCCGTACCCGTATGACTTATATTCTCTCGGTCATTGCCAATCCCGAAAATCCGGCCATTGATAACGAACTTCTCGACCGCATAGGCGACGCGGTCAAGGGAACCCCGCCCCGTATTTTGGCTCATAATATCGCCTATGACATAGGACTATCCCACCCGCCATCGTCAGAAGCCCTGACCGAAGCGGCCATGATTGCGCGCGAAGCACGCGTAGACATAAACTTGATTTCCGCCGAAAATCGCCGAAAAAAGCTGCTGATTGCCGACATGGACTCAACAATTATCCAGCAAGAATGCATTGATGAAATCGCCGAATATGCGGGTAAGCGCGATGAAATATCAGACATAACCGAACGTGCCATGCGTGGAGAGCTTGATTTTGACGCGGCGTTGAAGGAACGCGTTGCGATGCTCAAAGGCCTATCCGAAGACGTCCTGAACGAGGCTTTCACAAACCGTATTTCACTCACGCCGGGTGCAAAGACCCTTGTCCAGACAATGAATACGCTTGGCGCAATGACCGCATTGGTTTCTGGTGGGTTCACCTTTTTCACCAGCCGGGTCGCCAAGGAAACGGGCTTTCAATACAATCAAGCAAATGAGTTATTGCTCGATGACGGCGCGCTTACCGGCGATGTCGGCATGCCAATATTGGGCCGCGCGGCGAAAGAAAGCGCCCTTAAGCGCCTGGTTAGCGAAGCCGACATCACACTTAGAGATTCGATAGCCGTTGGCGATGGGGCAAATGATTTATCGATGCTGGGCGCAGCAGGCATCGGTGTTGCGTTTCGCGCAAAGCCGACAGTCGCCGCGGCCGCCCATGCAAGGATCGACTTCGCAGATCTCACCGCGCTGCTATATCTTCAAGGTATTCCGCAAACGGAATTTCGTACTTAAGGGCGAAGCGATTCGTAGAACAAAAGATCGCCGCGTTGGACATAAATCTGAACCGGTCCGCTATTGAGGTTCCGCAACTTGCCAAGCTTATCGACCGCAGACGAAGGCCGCGTCACACGCTCCCAACCGATTTCAAGAATGATGTCACCGGGCTGGAGTACGATCGCTGCTGCGCTATCTGGGTCAACTGCGGTTACAACCACGCCCTGCACTGTGGCCGGAAGGCCGAATGCCTGACGAATGTCATCCGTCGCCTCTTGCAATGTGAGGCCGGAACCTTTGGCCGCGCTGGCCGGCAAAACGCCCGTTGAATTCGACGCCAACATCCGCGTTTCACGGCGATCAACACGAACCGACACTTTGATGCGGCGGCCATCACGCAACACTTCAACGGGAACTGTTGTCCCTATTTGTGTATCCGCCACGGCGCGCGTTAGATCTCGGACACTGCCGATATCGCGGCGGTTAAACAGCAAGATCACATCATTAGGTTCAAGACCAGCATCGGACGCCGGGCTATTCGGGCGGACGACCGTGACTAAAGCACCTTTGGGCGAGCGCAGACCAAGCGTTGCCGCAAGTTCGGCAGAGACATCATCAATCGACACCCCAAGCCAACCACGACGTGTTTCACCATGTTCAAGCAACTGCGAAATAACCGTATCAGCGAGATCCGCGGGAACCGCAAAACCAACACCAACTGAGCCGCCAGTCTGTGAATAAATTGCCGTGTTCACGCCAACAACTTTGCCGCTCATGTCGAATAGAGGGCCGCCGGAATTACCTCGGTTGATCGCCGCATCGGTCTGGATAAAGTCATCATACTGACCTGAATTAATGTCGCGGTTACGCGCAGACACGATACCCACTGTCACCGTACCACCGAGACCGAATGGGTTGCCGATTGCAATCACCCAGTCCCCGACCCGAGCCGCATCTGAGTCACCAAAACTTACGAACGGAAATTTCGTCGAACCGCCGTCGAGCTGAAGCACCGCAAGGTCGGTTTCGCGATCGCGGCCACGAACGGTCGCGGCGAATTCGCGCCCATCATGTAACGTGACCGTAATATCGTCGGCGTTGTCGATGACGTGGTTGTTGGTGACCACAAGACCAGCCGCATCAACTATAAAACCAGAACCAAGCGACACCGCCGGCTGATTAAATTTACGCTGAAGCGGCGCAAGTTCACCACTCGCCTTGCCACCCGCGCTACGTTGGGCAGAAGAAATATTGACCACCGCAGGCGTCAATTTTTCGGCGAGATCGGCAAAGCTATCTGGCGCCCCGCGGCCCGCTGCGACCGCACCCATATCTGCTACAAGCAAACTACCTGACGCTACAAAGCAGGCTAAAAAACCCCGCACAATCCCCAATCGAGCCATAATCGCCTCTACTCTTTCCCCGAGAAAAACACCCTAGCAGAAACAGGTTAACCCAAAGACGACCGCCGGGAAACGCTTCTAATGCGCTTCCCGGCGGGCATTTTTGAACCGATTGGCTTGTGATTACCGCTTTCCGTCCAAGCTATTGAAATAACGGAAAAATTCGCTTTCCGGCGACAACAGAATTGTCGTATCCCCCATTTGATCATCCTTTTTAAGGGCCGCTTCATACGCTTGAAGAGAGCGATAGAACGCGAAAAACTCTGCGTCTTTGTCATAGGCTTCGGCGAAAACTGCGTTTCGCTCACCGTCAGCAGCACCCCGAATTTTTTGGGCTTCTTCTTCCGCGGCAGCTTTAATCTCGATCACCTGACGGTCGGCCTGAGCCTTAATCTGGTTCGCTTTTTCGCTACCTTCAGAACGATATTGCTGAGCAAGCTGACGCCGCTCAGCGATCATCCGTTGGAAAACTGCCTCAGAGTTCGTTTGAGGCAGGTCAGCACGACGGATTTTAACGTCGATGATTTCAACGCCCAAAGGCCGAGCCGACTCGCTAAGTTGCTCCTGGATACGCCCCATCAACTCGCTTCGGCGCTCAGATATAATTTCATCTACGGTGACCGAACCCAAAACAGCACGCATAGAATTCTCGAGCTGTGAACCGACACGATCTTCACCAACCTTTTCCGTGCGAACGGACTGGTAGAAGCGAAGCGGATCAATAATGCGATAGCGCGCAAATGCATCAACGATCAACCGCTCTTGGTTGCGAGCAATGATCTCTGTCTGCCCTTGCTCAAGATTACGGTTTCGTTTGTCGATGAAATTTACACTCTCGGCGAATGGCACTTTGAATTTCAAGCCAGCTTCGGTGTACTGATTTTTTGGCTCACCAAAACGGAAGACGAGTGCCGAATGTGTTTCTGGTACGATAAATGCCGAATTCACAACAACAATCAATAACGCCAGCACAGCGACGCCAATAAGGGGCAATGGAAGTTTATTCATCTTAGTTTGCTCCCTGTTTGTTGCGCAGCTCGTTTAGCGGAAGATAAGGAACGACGCCTGAGCCTGCATTTTCATCAACGATAATTTTATCCATATCGCCGAGAACACGTTCAACGGTCTCAAGATACATCCGCTGACGCGTCACCTCAGGTGCGCGTGCATATTCCGCATAGATCTCGTTAAATCGCGCAGCCTGACCACGGGCATCGGCGGTCCGTTCTGCTGCGTATCCTTGCGCTTCTTCAAGAATACGTTGCGCTTGACCGCGCGCTTCAGGTACCACCTGATTGGTGTACTGCCGCGCTTGTTGAATAGCCGTGGCCTGATTTTGCTCCGCTGCCTGAACATCACGGAAGGCTTCGTTGACCTCCTGTGTTGGCGGCTCAGCAAGGGTCATGTTGACCCGGTCAATTTCGATGCCCGCCTTATAGCTGTCGAGCGCTTTTTGCATCAGTTCTTTGCTTTCTTCCGCAACCTCAACACGGCCTTCGGTTTGAACAAAGTCCAGCGTATTGCTGCCGACGACTTCGCGCATTGCCGCCTCGCCGGTCATCCGAACCAACGCCGCCGGGTCATCAATGTTGAATACAAACTGTGCAACGCCCGGAAGGTCCTCGCCCGCGGCAGGGGTCCGGTCTGGCTTAATCCGCCACTGAACGATGAAAGCAATATCGACAATGTTTTTGTCGCCGGTAAGCATTAGCCCGCTGGACAACTGGCCCGAACGCCGCTCGGCCACGGGGATGGTCGTGTCTTGCAGCGCAAGCGCCGGCTGTTTGTTGACACCTTGAACTGGTGCCGGAATATGCCAATGAAGGCCCGGCCCCTGCACAGAATCATATTTGCCGAATGTGGTCACGACAGCGAGTTCGTTTGTCGCCACCTGATAAATGCCGCTAAAGAGCCACAACAGCACGACCGCGCCAGCGACCAAGCCGCCAGTCGCAGCGGACATATTGAAACCACCGCCGCCGCCATTGCCGCCACCACGACCGCCGCGCGGGAACGCGCGTTTCAATCGTTGGCGTGAGGCTTGAAGTAGATCTTCAAGATCCGGCGGGTCATTCCGTCTGCCGCCATTATTGTTTCCGCCGCCGTTACCGCGAGGGGGTTGTCCCCAAGGTCCGCGACCGCCGCCATTGCCAGAATTATCTTGCCAGGGCATTGAGCCTCTCTTTGCTTGATTTTTTTCACGCAGCGCCCATTCATTTTGCGGGCGCAGGTGGAAGTGACTGTATAGAGCCGTATATATGTTACCAGATCGTCCGCGCAACGCGCGGCCTGCGTTTTTTTAAGGATTTCAAAGGCAAAAGTGACCAATCCCCTCATCTTGCGCGTCCGCGCCGCTCTCGAAACCATCTCCGATCCCACAACGGGACGCAACCTAATAGCAGCGGGAGCGATTCGCGGCCTCGCGGCCGATGATGGCGGCCGGGTCCGTTTTACGCTTGAACTCGCTGGCGCTGACCGGAATGCCTCAGAAAAGCTGCTCGAAGCCGCAAAATCCGCAGCAAACGCGGTCGATGGGGTCCGCGTCGTCACTGCTGTGGCCACCTCGCATCAGCAACAACCGACACAAGCCAAACACACACCAGCAAACACGGCCAATGCACACGCAAACCCGTTTGGGCTGAAAAAAAAGCCCCAAATTGAAAGCGCGGGTGAAACCCTTTCCGGCGTCAAATCGGTGATTGCAATCGCATCTGGTAAAGGTGGCGTGGGCAAATCCACGGTCGCCGCCAATCTCGCAGTCGCGCTTGCGGCGCAAGGGGTCAAAACTGGCCTCCTCGATGCGGATATCTATGGCCCGTCATTACCCACCCTGTTTGGGATTAGCGCGAAACCCACCATGCGGGACGGCAAAATCGTTCCTCACGAAGCTTTTGGCGTCAAAGCCATGTCCATTGGCTGGCTGGTCGATCAGGAAAAGGCCGTCGCCTGGCGCGGCCCCATGGTCATGGGGGCCGTCCGTCAATTAATGAGTGACGTCGATTGGGGCGAGCTAGACGTTCTGCTGATCGACACTCCGCCCGGCACAGGTGACACGCACCTATCCCTCATCCAATCAAAACGCTTGTCAGGGGCTGTTATCGTCTCCACACCTCAAGAAATGGCATTGGCCGACATGCGCCGCGGCGTTTCTCTATTCCGTCAAGCCAAGGCACCGATTATTGGCATCATTGAGAATATGGCATGGTTAGAAATGCCCGACGGCTCTCGACAATATATTTTTGGCGAAGGCGGCGCACGCAAAGCTGCGGCAAAACTGGATGCACCATTCCTTGGCTCGATCCCGCTCTATCCTGAGCTACGTCAAGCATCAGATGAGGGAATGCCCCTCGCCGCGCGAGAACATCCCGCATCAGATAGCTTTAACGAGATCGCACATACCCTCTTCGAATTTACAAAAAACGACGAAGCCTAAACTATTCGTCCGCTGCGGTGTGATCGTGGACAATCCGCCAAGCGCCATTGTCCCGCCGCAACACGATTGTAAAGGTACCGCTCGATGGCCCTGCGTCGCGCACAAGATTGAAACGGCCAGTCGTCACTGCGACATCATCCGTAATCATCTTTATATCTAGTTTTTCAAAATTAAGCTGACCAAGGCTAGCGCCACCACCATAGGTATCGCGATAGCGTTTCATTGTGGACGACCAGCCACGAGTGATTGACGTTCCCGAAACGAATTTCAAGTCATCACTCTTCCAATAGGACTCCATAAACGCGTCTAGATCACCCTCATTCCATGCGGCAGCCTGCGCGTTGATGGTTGCGAGTATCACATCGCGCGGCGTCCGCAGTGACTTCGCCGATCCTGATGCGGTTTTTTTCTCTTCCACTTTCGGGGTCGCCACCGGCGCGGGTTCTGTTTCGGGGGTGCGGATCGGTTCTGTGGGCTGCACGGTTTGATCTTGCGCCATGCTGGCCTGGGTTACAGCCTGTGCAGGAGTTGGCGCGTCTGGCGCTACGCCTGAAATCCGGCCGACACCTACAGAAGCATGTCGAACACTATCTGTTTCCGCTCGTTGTGCGATCAATTGCGCGGGCCCACCCGAAGCTTCACCAAGCGAAGGCTGAGCGAGAATTTGGCTCATACGATCTTCTAGCGCATCGTCTGCGGACGCGACGACAGTTTCTTCTGCCATCAGAGTTTCGTCGATCTCGCCTTCCTGAAAATAGGTTGTCTCGGGGGCAACAATTTCAGGTTCAGGTGTGGTCGCCGCGACCAATAAAGGTTGCTCAGAATCGACCCCCGCCTCTGGCTCTGTCTCTGCATTTGTCTCGCGTTGCGCCTCGACTACATAATCACTAGCCGCATCCGTAGAAACATCAGTACGCAGAGCAGGTTTTGATGTTGTGCAAGTAAAGCCAGCGCCGCGCAATCGATTTACGATTGCCGTCGCCTTTTCGATGCAAAAACTGTCTGAGTTATTTGCGTGATATGGGACGGAAACATTTGCCCCACCACCACGGGTATATCGCACGTCACAGCTCTGTCCGACGTTACCCGGTGTAATCACCTCAATCACGCGCGCATCGCCCCCGCGGGCGCAGCTAGTCTTATCCGTTGCGGCTTGCGCTGGTCCCGCTGTCATCAGCACGCAAGAAATCGCAATTCCTGAAATAGCCTGTTTCATCTGTCCCCTCCTATATTCATCGCCGGTTGCGAAACGCGCATAGCCCGGACATGCCCCATTACCAAGACAATACCGCACCAAGCACCGCATTAGGAACTTTATGCTTGTTAATGGTTAGCCTATGGCAAATTTGGTGAATGTCTGGTCGTGAAAACCTATAAAAAACAGACTATTTGCTTGGAAATTCTTGATTTCGATCAAGAATGAAAAATTCGCAAGAATACTGATTTTTCGGCCCCTGAGCGCATGATGAGTGATGCGTTCGCGCCCATCGCGCCGAATCATAGGCCGGGAAATATGCATCACCCGCCACTTTGGCATCGACTTCACTTAGATATATCCGGTCAGCCTGTTCAATCATCTGGGCATAAATCTCCGCGCCACCGATGACACAGACTTCACTGGTGCCGCCTATTTCCGCACATTCACGGCCAAGACGCGTTGCCGCTTCAAGGGACCGCACAACGAACACACCCTCGGCTGCGAAGTCTGGCGCGCGCGTCACCACAATATTATCCCGTCCGGGCAATGCACGCCCTATCGAATCAAAAGTTTTCCGTCCCATGATAATCGGCTTGCCCATTGTCACCGATTTAAACCATTTAAGATCGTCGGAGATTTTCCATGCAAGATCACCGTCAACGCCAATGACACCATTTCTGGCGACGGCAACAACGAGGGCAAGGGAAATCGTCACTGTTCAGTTTCCGGCATTCTGCGCAGCCAACGCTTTTAATGGCGCACCCGTCAGCCGAAATGTCGTCCAGCCATCCATCGGCTCGGCGTCTAGAGATTTATAAAACGCTATCGAAGGCGCATTCCAGTCGAGTACTGACCATTCCATCCGGCCACAATCATTTTCCACGGCGACTTTTGCAAGCGCCGATAGCAGTGCCTTTCCGGCACCCCCACCGCGATGGTTTTTCTGCACGTACAAATCTTCAAGATAAATTCCGTGTTTTCCCAGAAAAGTAGAATAGCTGAAAAAATAGAGTGCAAAACCAATGGCGACGCCTGACCGTTCTGCGATCAACGCAAATACTTTTGGCTGGTCAGCAAACAGCGTTTTGGACAGGTGATCCGTTGTCGCAACGACCTCGTGGCTCAGCTTTTCATAATCAGCAAGCTCATTGATAAAGCCCAAAATAGTTGCTTCATCTCCAGTTTTTGCCGACCTTACGGTAATACTCATATCGCAACGGGTGCTTTAATATGCGCTTGCGGCACATAGTTTTCGATAGCGATATCGTCGTAAGTAAAATCAAAAATATTGGATATTTCCGAGTTTAATCGCAACTTCGGCAACTCCGTCGGTGAACGACTTAGTTGTTCATTGGCCTGATCAATGTGATTAGAATAGAGATGCGCATCACCCAGTGTATGCACGAAATCGCCAGCCTCCAGACCACAAACTTGAGCCATCATTGCTGTTAACAATGCATAAGAAGCAATATTGAACGGAACCCCTAAAAATACATCTGCCGAACGCTGATAAAGCTGGCAAGACAATTTTCCGTCCGCGACAAAAAACTGAAACAGACAATGACACGGCGCGAGTGCCATCTGATCGAGCTCAGCCGGGTTCCATGCGCTAACGATCAAACGACGCGAAGACGGGTTGCGCTTAATTTCGTCAATGACCCAAGAAATTTGGTCAATAGTTCGGCCATCGGGCGCGGCCCAAGACCGCCATTGTTGACCGTATACCGGGCCAAGGTCGCCATTCTCATCAGCCCATTCATCCCAGATCGAAACTCCGTTCGCTTTGAGATAACGAATGTTTGTATCGCCCGAGAGGAACCACAATAATTCGTGTACGATTGATCTGGTATGTAATTTTTTTGTGGTCAGCAGCGGGAAGCCCTCTGACAAGTCATACCGAGACTGGTGCCCGAAAACCGCGCGCGTACCCACACCTGTCCGGTCGAGGCGTTCATTTCCGCTTTCCAGCACTCGCGACAGTAATTCTAGATATTGACGCATAAATTTAGCGAATCTCCTGTTTCGGCCACAGTTTAACGATCCTGCTGAGCGATCCAACTGCTGCTTTTTCCACCGCCCTTATAATGTTACGGTTCTGGAAATCACTAATGGGGAACCGGGGAATGGGATTTTCAACAACTGATCGGCCCGAAAATATACAGGCGGGCAAGGGCTTGGCCCTGCCGGGATTGGTACTCGGGCTACTCACCGGGCTTTTGTCCTATGGAATCATTGAATTCTGGGTTGATGGAAACGACGAGAACTATCTCGCGATCACTAGCCTGTTTTTTTTAGTCACCGCGTCCATCGGTTATCTATTGCTCGCCGAGACTGGCCAGTTTGCGCGCGCGAGTGTCGCGGCCATTGTCATTGCCGCATTTCTCGCCCTCCCCGATTATTTCATGTTCAGCACCCTTGCCATCGAAACCGGCAATTATGACTCTTTTCCGGGCATGTTTTGGATGATGCTGGGGCGCGGGCTTTCAGCGTATCTGCTTATTACGTTGGTAAAGGCAGGGTTTGAAAACAGCACGGCTGTATTTTCTATCCCCTCTTATCCTCAAGTGTTCTTTCACGGCCTGACCATTCCCTTGATCGCAAGCGGTGCAAAGCTATTTGCCGGTCTCGCGTTACTCCTGCTTTTTGCTTGGGCGTATCTTCTCAAACAAATGGATGTCGAGTTTTTCCACAAGCTGTTTCAGGAGCCATGGTTCATCTTGCCCTTTCTCGGTGCGATTGGCGGACTTTCGATTGCCCTGATGCGCGGGCAGCAATCAGTTCTAAATGCATTGCGATTCGTGCTGTTGTTGTTCTGTCGCATCCTCATGGTCATCACCGCTTTATTCACAGTTACACTGCTTTTAGTGCTCGCAACAAAAGGCGTCGGCGTCGTTTTTGACCGCCCTTACCCGAGCATGTGGATGATGACGCTAGCCATCGCAGGCATGTTGATATTCAACGGTGTTTATCAAAATGGCGAAGCCGGACCGCCGCCAATATGGCTCAGAATCCCGACGCTGATTACGCTTATTGGCTTTCCGGTTTATGCGCTTTTGGCGTTTTACGCCTTTGGATTACGGATCGAGGAATACGGCCTCACCCCCACCCGAATTGTGGGAATTGCAATCAATGGCCTCGTGGCTGGTTATTCTTTGGTGTGTCTTGCGGGCCTGATCACAGAGCTAAATTGGCGTGGCCAAAAGTGGATGCCGCTTGTTGGGCCGCTCAATATTCTAATGGCCGGTTTTTGGATTGTCGTCTTATTCTTGCTCGCAACGCCAATTTTGAACCCATGGGCAATGAGCGCCCAAAGCCAATATAATCAAATCGCACAGCAAAAGACTGCCGCTGAGGAATTCGACTTTGGATATTTACGGTTCAAGCTAGGTCGTCACGGTGATCACGCGCTCGACAAAATGCTCAAGCTTACGGATCACCCCGAAGCTGACGCCATTCAAAGCGGTGTCACCCGCGCCCGTAGCGCAGAAAATTACTGGAGCTACAAAAACCAATTCGACGACGCGCCGGTAACCGAGCCTAACTAGCGACCGGCTCAAGAACCTTATCGGTCTTTTCTTTATCGGCTTTCTCTGCCTTGTCGCCGTGCTTATCAATCAGATGAAGCTTACGGTTCGGACCATTATAGTCTTCGATCCCTTGCGAAATCGCATAACATGCGAGCCGGACCGAACGAGGGATTTTGACTTTTTCTCCGTCGCGTTCGCCCTTTTCGTAATATTGGATCATGCGGCGCTTAAGGCCGAGGAGATGCGCTGCATCTTTCTGGGACAGCCCCAGTGTCTTACGCCATTTGCGGAAATCGCTGGATTCCATTTTTCCTGCCCCACCTTGGATTAAAATATCAGGCTGGTGCGCACATAATGCATGGATATTACAGAATATTGACATTAACCGAGTTTTTTCTGCGAATTTTGCTCTGAGCCTTGGTTTTTTTACGAGCGACACTTATATTTAGGGCGCTCGCGCAAGTGAGCTATGGCAATAAATGACGCGTGTAATAACCGTATCGGACCCGGGGGCGGTACCCGGCGGCTCCACCAAAACCCCTCTCCCATAAAAAAGCTGGGAGGTTTTGGCGGGGCCGAACTAGGATCGACGAGCGTCTAAAGACGATGTTTTTGCCCGGGTTGCCTCCGTTATTTGGCTAAACTGAATAGTTGCTAATGACAACAATTCGGAAGAGTTCGCTCTTGCTGCTTAATGCAGCTGAGTAAGCTCGCTTTTTAAACTCCTAACCCCTTCCAAGGGTTAGGCGGGGTTCCCCGGTACCTGGCAACAGAAACCGGGACTTTAATTTCCCTCGATTAATTCATCGCACGGTCACTCACCGCACCGCAAAGAAAGCAATTTCCCGCGCGTGCTGGTATCCAACCACAGGGAATCTATGCAATTCAGCCCCAGTAACGGCGCGGAGACGCTAGCGCCCAACCAGTTAGCTCGTTAAAAGACGGGATCGAAATACCAGAAGGACGGAAATCGTGAGTGAAGACGTCGAACTAGATTACAGCGAACTTATTCAGGACGCGCAGAAAAAAGCCTACCGATTTTTGATGCAGGACGTTTTGAAGATCGTTGCGGACCTCGGCGACGCGCCCGGCGAACACCATTTCTTCATCGAATTTCTCACGAATAGCAAAAATGTTACCATTCCCGATCACCTGAAATCGCAATATCCCGAACGCATGACGATCGTTTTGCAACATCAGTTTGAAAACCTGATTGTGACCGACGACCAATTCAGCGTGACATTGTGGTTCAAAGGGAAAGAAGCTCATCTGGTCGTCCCTTATGACGCGGTTACCCAATTTGCTGATCCCAGCGCACAGTTCGGCGTTAGCTTTGAGGCTGTCGAAGAAGAGTTCGAGGAAGTCGAAGACGAAGACGCGCCCGACTCCGCTGACAGCGATTTGCCGGATCCGGATGATACCGGTGATAGCGAGGACGAGAAAAAATCAGATGGCGCAGATATCGTCAGCCTTGATGCATTTCGGAAAAAGTAAATCAGTGCTCGCTTGACTCTCGTCTTGCCAGCACACCCTGTTTGCGGTTCGCCACGAAAGCGAACAACGATGATCCCCAAATCTGCGAAAGAAGATGTGATGACCAAAACTCGTACTGAATCCGATAGCTTCGGCAAACTCAATGTTCCCGGCGATAAATACTATGGTGCGCAATCTGCACGTTCTTTGATTAATTTCCCAATCGGCACCGAGACAATGCCGATTCCGCTCGTTCGGGCGCTTGGTATCGTAAAGCTGGGCGCTGTACGTACGAATATGAAGCTGAAATCTATTCCGGCGAAAACCGGAAAAGCGATTGAAAAAGCTGCGAAAGAAGTCGCTGAGGGAAAGCTCAACGATCATTTCCCACTTTCAGTCTGGCAGACCGGTTCAGGCACACAATCCAATATGAATACCAACGAAGTGATTGCGAACCGGGCTATCGAAATTCTCGGCGGGGTTATCGGCACGAAAGATCCGGTACACCCGAACGACCATGTAAACATGAGCCAGTCATCGAATGATACGTTTCCGACAGCCATGCATATCGCGGCGGCGGAGCAAATCATCCATGAATTAATCCCGGCGCTTGAACACCTTCACGCAGCACTCGCGGAAAAACAAAAAGCCTACGCCAAGATTATCAAAATTGGCCGGACACATCTTCAAGACGCAACTCCAGTGACACTTGGGCAGGAGTTTTCCGGCTACGCACATATGGTTAAAAATGGCATCAAACGCGCGAAAGGTGTTCTACCGACGCTTTATGCGTTGGCCCAAGGGGGCACAGCCGTAGGCACGGGCGTGAATTCCAAAAAAGAATTTGCAAAAACATTCGCAGCAGAGGTCGCGACTTATACTAAACTTCCCTTTGTGACCGCGCCAAATAAATTCGAAGCCCTAGGTACACATGACAGCATGGTTGAAGCGCATGGTGCATTAAACGAAATTGCCGTCAGCCTGTTCAAAATTGCCAACGACATCCGTCTTTTGGGTTCCGGGCCACGGTCTGGATTGGGCGAGATTAGCCTGCCGGAAAATGAACCTGGCTCGTCGATCATGCCGGGCAAAGTTAACCCAACCCAGTGCGAAGCAATGACGATGGTCTGCGCGCAAGTCATGGGCAACAACACTACCGTCAGCTTTGCCGGGTCACAGGGACATTTTGAGCTAAACGTATTCAAGCCAGTCATTGCACTCAACACGCTTCAATCAATTCGCTTGCTCGCAGACGCATCGCGGTCATTCACTGATCGTTGTGTTGTCGGCATCAAGGCCAATGAGGCACGAATCAAGTCATTGATGGAACAATCATTGATGCTCGTAACAGCGCTTGCACCGGTTATCGGATATGACAACGCAACCAAAATTGCCAAAACGGCACACAAAAATGGGACAACTCTCCGCGAAGAGGCGGTTGCCCTGGGCCTTGTCAGCACAGAAGAATATGATCGAATTGTTCGCCCAGCCGATATGGTTGGCCCTAAATAAGCGAATAGATTCAAGAGATTTTCCAATTATACGGAAACGGCCCAACCGCTTCCGTATGAGATTGGACCGGTTCTTGCCTTATCCATTCCAAGCGTTGTTCCAATGGAATGAAAATTGGGCACTTGGCGCTTTTTGGGACACGGAATTTAACAAGGACTAGGACCATCATGGCCGATACCAAACCTTCAGATAGCCAATTGCGAGTTCTTCTCGCTCAATTCCTTTTTGCGCATAATGTCGATATTGAAGCCCTATACGGCGCTATGGGAACCGATCTTTCCAATGCCGATTCAGAGGCCGTGTCACATATGGCGGGCATCATCGATGGTGTCATGCTTGCGACGTCGAAGATCCGCGCACACGGCATCGACAACTGGACAAAAAACTAGAACGGCGACGACTTTACTTTTTACTTGCACTGCGCGCGCGAACCGGTTTCCTCATGGGGGTGAGGAGCCGGTTTTCGCTATTCCAATGTTAAAAAGATCCATCACCCTAAAGGGCCACCGCACCAGTATCTCCCTAGAGAGGGAATTCTGGGACGAATTGGTTGTCATAGCCGCGCAGGAAAACTGCACCCTGCCCGCTTTGATCAATCAAATTGATCGCAATCGCCTCAAGTTAGATCCCGCACCGGGGCTGGCATCAGCGATACGGGTTTATATTCTCAACGCAAAAACCAGGGCTGACTAACCGGCAGCGTGGGCAACAGAACTGATACTTGGTCGGCCCAACACAATTTGCGCATAGGAACGACTGACCTCATCTGCATATCCTCGCATCATTGGTCGGACCTGATCATATTCCCGCACGCCACCTGCCCGGGCTAACAATCCGCCAAAACGGCTGCGCACCGGCGCTTGGATTGGATCACGCCATTGGCTGAGTGTGCGAACCAACTGAAGGCGCGCCCAGAAAGAACGCGCAGACCGCAATGTTTTTGCAGTTTCCTCAGAAATAAGCCCCGAACGTGCCATGGCCTCTAGCGCCTCAGCGGGGTCACAGTCCTGCACGAAGGGATGCGCAGAAGCATGTTTATAAATGAGCGTGCTGATGATCAGCTCTACGTCTGAACGTCCGCCTTCGATCCGATCAATATCCCAATCCGAGCTAGGCCGTTCGCGTCGCATTCGTTGCGCCCGTGCTCGATCGAGATCGCGGAACAAAATATCCGCGCGGCGCGCACCGGCGATTGCACCCCGAAGGGCATCACGGGCAGCATCCGCAACTTTATTATCACCGGCTGCAATCACGCGGCCTCGCGCCAACATGATCTGTTCGTGGGCGATAGCCTCTGATTGAACATACGACTTGAACGCTTTGAGGTCGGGCACCAACGCACCATTCACCCCCGAGGGTCTGTGCGTCGTATCGGGCAGCACCGCAAACACGCCGTCACACATATTACTTAAAGCTTCGAGATACTCCCGAGCAAATGCCTCGCCGGCCTCACCAAGCGGTTCTGCGCTGATAAACCCGAGATGCGTCGACGCGCCCGGCAAATGCGGCCCGTCAGATTCAAAAATATGCAGCGCGATTTTGTCCGCAGCCGACTTTGTATCAGCGGAAGCTGAGGCTTTAACGGCCTCAAACGTTTTCGTCAGTGTGCAGATATGAACGTCATTGATAGCTTCCACGGCCGTATCAAAACTCGTGGACCCGGTTGACGCACTATAGGCAATACGCGCAATCAATTCCTCACGCCACACGCCAATATCATGAAGAGCATTCTGCGCGTCAGGTTTCGGCGGCATATACCGCGTCAGCCATTCTTCTCGGGATTTAGGAACTTCGACCCCGCCCCCATCAAACAGCATATCAGTAGCAACATCGGTTTTCAGCAATGGTTCAACCGCAGCAGCAAAAGAGCCAATCGCATCAACAAGCCCATCGCGCTCTGGCGCACCTTCACGCACAAGCGAGAACACATCGTGTTTTTCACCCGCTACGCTGATCAATAGATCAAACAGGCGCACGGCTTCGTTCGGATATTGTGTTTCACCAAACGCAGTCAGCAAACCCGGTGCGCATGCAGAAAATCGTGTTTCACCACTTTTCTCTCCACTCCGACGCATCCATTTATCAATGGATTGCGACAATCCTGAACCGTTGAGGAAGCCAAGATCCTCAAGCTTATCCGCATCATGGTCTGCACCATCTTCTTGGCTACGGTATAGTGCCACCTCTTGTTGTGGGCCAGTCGCGAGCCGACGCAAAGAGTTCTTCGCATCCGTTTTTGCGCCCTCAAGTGCAACCAATAGATCGTCATATTCCGTATACCCACACAACCGTGCAAGTGCTTCTTTCTCGTCGTCGCGCTGTACATCAATGGTCGGGCAACCTTTGATAATCTGAAGTCGCGAAATATAGATATGAGCCAGCTCTTCACCGGCAATCAACCGACGAGACGCATCGCGGGTAATGAAATTCGATTGCGCTGCGGTTTCAAAAATATCTCGCGCCGAAGCCGTACGAAACACGGGGCGCACGCCGCCGATCGCCAACCGGCAGAGATCAGCAACACCGCGAAAAGTACTCCGAGGGTCGCTATCATTTTTTTCGACAAAGTTTTTCAAGACTTCAACCGAAATCGGGCTGTCGCTCCAAACCAGTTTTTCGATACTTTCCAGAAACCCGCCACCTGACGCACGATCACCAGCAACAATGCGTGCAGTACTCAACCACATCTTCAAGAGGTCTGCTTGTGGGCCTTTTGCCGTTGCCGAAACCCGCGCCACGCTATCCGCATAGCCCGCACCGCCGACACCAGAACCCAATGGGGTACGCAAGGCATAAAGCGTGTGCTCGCCCGGTTTACCCTCAAAGGCCTCTCTTAGTTCGGCACCGATCCGCACAAAAATACGGTCTGTTCCGCGTGCATTTGGTGCCGCAAAAACGCTTTCGTCATAAACGACGATTAGATCAAGCGGCCCATATGGTGAAAGATCCTCGTGCGCGAAATCTCCTCCCGCCACGACGAAGACACCTTTTAGAAAATTGTCTGGGTCTTCAACGCTAAGCTCGCCACGTTTTACTGCGGCTCGCACCAACCAGCGTAGTCCGGTCTCAACCATCCGTTCCGTAAAATCCACACGCGCGGCGGTCGCCTCTGCGACACCCCATTGCCCGCTTAATTCCGCAATCGCTATCGCCACATCGACCCGGTTTTTAAGCGGCGCGAGCGCCGCATGGAGTGCATCTGGCCCACCGACACCACGATCAAGTGCAGACATATCGCGCGCTGCTTGTGCCAAAATAGGTGATGCACCATCGGTGAGCGAGGTTGCTGCCGCGTCAGGATAGGTCATACACAAATCGGCGAGCCGCCGGGTTGTGCCAAAAATACGTAGCATCAATAGCCGTCTGTCGGGTTGATCCAGCGGCGCACCGGGATCGCCGCCCAAAGCCTCCGCGACTGCGCGACGCCACCGCTCAAGCGCAGATGCCGCACGAGAAGGTTCGATCTTGTCTCCGCTATTGCGCGCCGTATAGGTGCTCGCAGTCATAGTGTTCCCCATGATTGGCTTATTAATCCAGAATGGACTATGCCGACCCACGGTGAATGCTGCGTTAAACATATTGTGACATTTAGACTTCACCAAGAAGTCTGTTATGAGAACCTTTCCTTAACCACGCCAGATTGGTCATGACGCGGAACGTTGCACGCATATTGATTTTACTGCGCAAAATGCGCCGCCGCTTCCCGCGGATCGATGTGATGCGTGTTTGGGTGGTCGCAATTTTAATCGGGATCGCCGCTGCCTATGCGGTAATCGGGTTTCGCTTCGCAATCGACAATGTCTCGCTTTTTGCCTTTGGAGCGACCGAAGCCAGCATGACAAGCGGCGCGGCCTCGCTTAGCCCATGGCGGGCCTGGGTTGCCCCTGTCCTTGGCGGTTTGGTCGTCTCGGCGATGCTTTATCTTGCAGAAAGGTTCAACTGGCTCCCCGGCGGGCGCGGTCAGGCTGTTGCTGACGTCATCGAAGCCAGAGCCGTTTCCGGCGGCCGCATTTCTTTGCGCGCCGGTCTTGCTGCTGCGGCTGTATCTGCGGTTTCACTCGGCGCGGGCGGCAGTGCCGGGCGCGAGGGTCCGGCTGTCCATTTGGGGGCGACGATATCCTCTCTTCTTAATCGGAAGCTTGGATTTGATGCTAAACAACGTCGGGCACTGTTGGGATGTGGCGCTGCTGCGGCTGTTTCCGCCAGCTTCAACGCTCCCATCGCAGGTGTTTTGTTCGCATTAGAGGTCATTTTGGGCAATTATGCCCTCTCTGTTTTTGGGCCGATTGCCGCCGCCAGCGTTTCCGCAGCGATTGTCACGCGAATCCATTTGGGGAACTTCCCGGCATTTGCCCCCCCCGAATATGGAGCGATTTCCAACATCGATGTTCCGCTCGCCGCTGTGCTGGGTATTATTTGCGGGCTAATATCATCCGGTTTTCTTCTGTCTACGGAGAAAATGACGGTATCAGTTCGTGAATTCGCGCAAAAACGAAATATTTCCTATCTGCTGCTGCCCCCCATTGGCGGTTTTATCATTGGCGCTATTGGCATATTCTATCCCGAAGTTTTTGGCGTCGGCTATGAAGCCGTAACCAAGGCGCTCAATGGCGATTATGCAATCCCGCTATTGGTTATGTTAGTCGTGATGAAATGTGCGGCCACAGCGATTACGCTTTCTTGCCGCTTTGGTGGTGGTGTGTTTTCACCGGGCCTCGTTATTGGTGCGTTTGTTGGCGCGGCCTTTGGCGCAGCGCTAGGGCAATTACTGCCCGGCGTAACCGCAAGCCCCGTTTATTACGCAATGATTGGCATGGGCGCGGCCAGTGGCGCAATTCTCGGTGCCCCGATTTCTACAACCTTGATCGTGTTCGAGCTAACCGGCGAATACGGAATCACCATTTCGCTGATGGTAGCCGTCGCCATTGCGACCTTGATCACGCAATATATTTGCGGGCGTTCATTCTTTCATTGGCAGTTGTCACGTCGCGGATATGATCTCTCAGAGGGGCCGCAAGGAATTATTCTCAAAACCACCCGAGTACGCGATGTCATGGAGGCGATGCCGCCCGGATCACCACTCGCCCCCGACGCTGATCGCCTTGAAACTCGCCAGTCTCTAGGTGATGCATTAGCCCGTCTCAATGACGCAGAAGAGCATGGCTTGCCGGTTGTGAATGCTGAAAATCGCGATCAAATTGTTGGCTATCTTTCACGCGTAAAAGCGCTTGCCGCCTATAATAAAGCATTGATTGAAGACAATATCGAACATCACACCTAGTTAGATCAAAACCATCCAAAAGCCATTGCAAAGAAAAGCTTCAAACGCTTTTTGATCGGAAACTGACGGCTTTGATGGCTTACGTATAGCTTTGTAAGAGCCACATGAAGCAATGCCGGAGTGGCCTCTGCCGGCGCTCGTTTCAACTCGGGTCGCAAAGTAGCTGCAATCGTAACCGCACGTTCACCAATTTGATCCGCCAAATTTGAGGCAAGCCCCCGCCCCTCACGCGCCAATGCAAACCCAGCCCCGGCTTTTTTTGCAATATCGATCAACGCGTCATCACCACCCAATAATTTAACGGCTATCGCATCGATTGCACCATCCGCTGTGATTAGCCACGCCTCCAAGGTGTCAACATCCGAAAAACCTTCGCCATATAGCGGACGCGCGGCTGCATCGATGGCCCCGTCTATAAGCGAAGAAAAACCGTCACCGGCTAACCCAACGGCAGCTAACTCTTCAACCACCGGGTGTGCACGGGGAGGTTTTGCATTTCGAATTTCAACAAATGCTTCGCGCCACCACTGAAGTCGGATTTCCCCCAATGCTGGCTCACTGACCGCCGCCGGAATTCGGCGCAATTCAATTTGGAATGCATAGAGCGCAATCAGCGCACGCTTTTGCGGTTCGGACGCATAGCCGCAGGCTAACCACCGATCCTCGTCTTGCGATTGGACCGTGGTGGAACAATATGTACTGCTATCTGTTCGTTGTTCAGACATGACGGTTTTTTTGCCGCAAATTGGGCGACGCGCCTCTTTTTGATTTCGACTTCAGGCGTTATGAGCCGAAGTCATATTATGCAACCCTGAGAAAGGCGAATTCCATGGCGATTTCACTTCCCGATCTTCCTTATAGCAAGACCGCTCTTGCACCACACATTTCAGAGCAGACCATTGATTTCCATTATGGCAAACATACTGCCGCTTATATCGACAAAATGAACGCTGCCATTAAAGGCACAGATCTTGACGGTGCAGCGCTCGAAGACATTGTTCGTGCCGCCGACGAAAAAGGCGACCAAGGTCTTTTCAACAACGCTGCGCAATCTTGGAACCACATTTTCTATTGGAACTGCATGGCACCAAATGCTGGCGGCAAGCCACAAGGTGACCTCGCCAAAGCGATCGACGATGTCTTTGGCGATTTTGACGGTTTCAAAAAAGCGTTCTCTGACGCTGGTGCAACACAGTTCGGCTCAGGCTGGGCGTGGCTTGTGGCAAAAGGCGGAAAACTCGAAGTTCGCAAAACGCCGAACGCTGAAACACCATTCACTGAAAAAGGCGTAACGCCGCTTTTGACTATGGATGTCTGGGAACATGCTTATTATCTCGATTACCAGAATAAGCGTCCTGACTATATTGCTTCATTCCTCGACAATCTCGTGAACTGGGATTTCGTCGCCGAGAATCTCGCCAAAGCATAAATTGGCCATCCCAAATAAACAAAAGGGCGGCCCGTGGGCCGCCCTTTTTCGTATCTTACTGTTGAACGAACGCTCACGCGCCGCTCGGCACAACTTTCGACCAATCGCGCTTCACATTTGTTGCCATCAAGAATGGCGACGCCACAAATATGGACGAATAAGTACCAATCACAACGCCCCAGATCATAGCGAGTGTAAAGCTGCGCAAGACTTCGCCGCCAAAAATAGCCAACGAAACAAGCGCCAACATTGTGGTCAATGAAGTCATAACCGTACGTGCCAAGGTTTCGTTGATTGATTGATCAAGCAATTCAGAAAGCGGTTTTTGTTTATATTTCCGCAAATTCTCACGCACGCGGTCATAAACAACCACGGTATCGTTCATGGAATAACCAACAATCGTCAGGATCGCAGCAATCGTCGCAAGGTTAAAGTCAAGCCGAGTGACTGCGAACATACCAAGCGTAATGATCACGTCATGCACAAGCGCCACAATGGCACCAACCGAGAACTGCCATTCAAACCGTAGCCAGATATAGATCAGCATCATGCCAATCGCGAGCGCAACGGCGAGCGCCCCTTTCTGAACAAGCTCACCCGAAACTGTTGGGCCAACAATGTCAGTCTTACGAAAATCAACGCCATCGCCAAGCAGATCAGTCAGCGTATCCCGCACCAATGCGGCGGCTTCCTCTTGCGCGAGTTCATTTTCAAGCGCGGCGTCGTCACCCTCTTCTGTGGTTGCCGTTTGTTGTTCAATGAAAATAACCACCGCATCATCAGAACCAGCAAAATCATTAATTGCTTGTACTTGAACGTCGCCAAGACCGAGCGAGGTGACCGCATCGCGAATTTCGCCAATGTCTAACGGTTCGTCATCCGCAACTTCGATCGTGACACCGCCTCGGAAATCAACACCAAAATTAAGACCAAGGGTTGAAACAGCGATAAGCGACCCAACGACCAAAAACGCGGAAAATACCAACGCGATGGCACGCATCTTAATGAAACGAACATTCGTACTATCCGGGACCAGTTTAAGCAGCATCATTTTGTCCCTTACAATTTAATTTCTTGAGGCCGCTTCGAGAGCAGATAACCGCCCGCAAAGAGACGCGTCAGAACATAAGCCGTGAAAACAGATGTCACCACGCCAACCGCCAGCGTAATCGCAAAGCCGCGTACCGGCCCTGCACCAAGCTGGAACATGATCAATGCAGCAAGGAAGGTGGTGATATTCGCGTCAATGATTGCTGAACGAGCCTTATCATAACCGACTTCGGCGGCTTTGATTGGCGTCTTCCCGGATAGAATTTCTTCGCGGATACGTTCAAAAATTAGGACATTGGCGTCAACCGCCATACCAATCGTCAAAACGATACCGGCAATCCCTGGCAAGGTCAGTGTTGACCCCATTAACGACAGTGCACCCATCAACAAAATTACGTTCGCGATCAACGCAATATCTGCATACAGACCAAATCGTCCATAAGAGATAACCATATAAAAGATGACCGCGATAAAGCCGATGACCAATGCTTTCGCACCAGCATCAACCGAGTCCTTACCGAGTTGGGCACCAACAGATCGAGTTTCCAACGTATTTAACTCAGCTGGCAACGCGCCAGAGCGGATCAGGAGTGATGTTTCCGCAGCTTCTACTGCGCTAAAATTCCCGGTGATGCGGCCCGAGCCTTGAGTGATCGGTGTTTGAATATTTGGCGCAGAAATAATTTCGTTATCAAGCACAATAGCAAAGATAGAACCGACATTGTTGCGCGTATACTCAGCAAACCGGCGTGCGCCGCGCTGATCAAAGGCAAAGTTAATCTGGAACCCGCCGCCATCACTATTCGGGCTGGCTGATGCGGTTTGCACCATGTCCCCTGTTACTTCGGCATCGTCGTAAAGAACAAGGCCCGGACGCCCCGACCCCTCAAGCGAAGCAAACGGTAAAAAGACCCGGCCCGGCGGCAGGAGGCCCGCCATAGCATCTGACAACGAAACCGTCGGGTCTTGTCGATGAAAGCTGAGCTGGCCGGTACGGTTGATCAGATCTTTCAGCGCTTCCGGGTCATTATCGCCAGGCACCTGAACCACGATACGATCAGGCCCCTGAGGCGCGATCAACACTTCTTTATTGCCCGCTGGATCAATACGACGACGAACAACCTCGATCGAATCACGCACCGCCTCATCTGCGTAAAAACGCTGAGCCTCTGGCGTCATCGCAACTTCAATCGTTCTGCCATCAACATTGACGGAATACGCACGCAACCCCAAACCGAGGGCACCGCCTACACCGCCCTTTGTGAGGTCACGGATGCGATCTTCAGCCTCTTTTTCCATCGCACTGTCGGCAATCCGAAGTGTAATGGTGTCGGTCTGGTCATTATAAGTCAGGTTCTCAATCGAAATACGTTCTTGGCCGGCGGAACGATTTGGGCGCATCTCACGACGGAGATCTCCCATCAGGCCCTTCATTCGGTCATCAACAACTTTGCCTGTCTCAACCCTTAGCAGCAAATGTGAGCCACCTTGGAGGTCGAGACCCAGATTGATTGTCCCCTTTGGCAAAAAGCCCGGAAGTGACTCACGGGCTTCGTTGGAAAGAAGGTTAGGAACACAGAACACGACGCCCAATAAAATGAGCAGCATGATTCCTGCGGTCTGTAGTTTTGAAAATGAAAGCATTGATCAGCCCAGATGCAGCGCGTTTCGCGCCTCGTTTCTTTTGGTCGTTCGCTTATTTATCGTTTGCAGCCGGTTGTGTCTTGTTCCGCACGTCTGTGAGTGTGGATTTAATGACCTTTACCGTTACATTGTCAGCTAGCTCAACCATAACTTCCTCGCCTTCGAGGACTTTGGTCACCTTGCCGACAATACCGCCAGCAGTCACCACAACATCCCCGCGCCGAACATTGGAGACCATTTCCATGTGTTTTTTCCGCGCCGTCATCTGCGGGCGAATAAGCAGAAAGTAAAAAATCACAAAGATCAGGACGAGCGGAGCCATCTGCATCAAAGGATTGACGGTAGCGGCCTCAGTAGCCTGCGCATAAGCGGGCGAAAATAGCATGTTTTGTATACTCCCTCGGGAAGTGTGAGCCAGTTGCTTCTTATTCCTATGGTGAAGTTCGGCTTTGCCGCCCCTTCGCCAGCCAGATTCATTAAACCCAGAGTCCGCGGGTATATAGCGATCCAACGGTCAGTTGCAATCCACGTAACGTCATGGAATTCGGGAAAACCCGACACTTCCTTCTCTAATCGCAACAGAATGGTATGGTTTTCGCTTTATACGAAGGTGAAACGCCTTAAAACACCTGCGATTCTTGGGAAAATACACTAAAATGTCTGTCAAAACACTTCTAATTGGCCTTGATGGCGCAGATCATAACTTGATCGACGAAATGATTACTGAAGGTGAACTCCCCAATTTCAAAAAACTCCGTGACGACCTCACGACCCATGAGGTCGAAAACGACCCCGGCCAAGGTAACGGCCAATTTTGGACATCAGTCGCCATCGGCGGCAATCCGGCCCATCATGGCAGATATTTTTATATTCAGTTCAATCCAAAAACCTATGACATCCAGATGTGCGACGACCTGGATCTGCCGATACTCACACCGTTTTGGAAAACGCTAGACGACGAAGGCTATAGCGTCTCGATCGTCGATTGGTACAAAATGCCGGTGTCGCCCCTCGACAATGGCGTGGTCATGCATCGGTGGTTCGCCCATGAACCGCTAACCGCCAGCGTTTTTCACCCGCCAGAAATGGGTGACGTCGCCGCCAAATATATCGAAAGCGACCCCATTGCCGAAGGATTCGCCAGCCAGCCGCGTGATACAGCTGAAAAACTGCAAGATTTCCTCGACCGGCTATTGCAGCGCATCGAAATCAAACAGTCGTTTTATTCTGACCAAATTCGCGAAAAGGATTGGGATCTTTATATCGCCTGTTTCGGCGAGGCACATAATGTCGGGCATTATTTCATTCAACTTGATGACGAAGGCCACGCGCTGCACGATCCTGAAATAGCCCAAAAAGTAAAAGCCCCACTCCGGCAGACATACCATCGGTTAGATATCGCCATCGGCGAAATGTTGGACGCTGCGGGTGATGAAGCACAAATTTTTGTGCTTGGCGGCCCGGCGATGGGCCGGTTTGTGAGTGCCAATGGCGCGCTCGAAGAAATCTGCCGTCGTGTGGATTTGGGGTATGAAGCCCCCCTATCCACCGCAGAGACCGCCAAGAAGACCTATCATTCGCTAGTGCCCGAAACCATGCGCCGAAGGCTTGGGCCATTGGCTCGTGCAGTGCGGCGCCGCTTGGCAGGCAGCGACTTTAAACGCCGTCGATTCTTATGCGTACCGCATAATGACAATTCGGGATGTATACGAATTAACCTGAAAGGCCGAGAACGTTTCGGCACCATCTCTCGCGGTGAAGAATATGATGCACTGATTACAGAAATAACCGAAGGCGTATCTTCGTTTATCAATCCTGAAACCGGACGCTCGATCGTTAAGCGCGTTGTGAATGTCGATAAAGAATTCACTGGCCCCAATCGAGATTTGCTGCCCGATTTGTTCATAGAATGGGACAAAACAGAAACTTCAGGAAACTTCTCAACATTGATTTCCGAAAAGTTTGGTGAGGTATCTCAACCAGCGCACTCCCGCACAGGCGACCACGAACCATTCGGATTTTTCTGGACACCAAGAGAATTTGCGACGGACGAACCGGATCGCCCTGCGGACATCACGCCGATAATTCTAAAAGCGGCGCGGCAGTCGCCTCCATTAGGATAGCTTTTTTGACTGGCTATCTTTTTACGCATTTTGCGTTCCTCCTACGATATGTGCATATTTATAGCATCTGTTGAGAGGGGGCTAAATGTCTGCACGCAATCTATTTTTCGGTTTTGACGGATCAAATCCAGTCTTGGTTGATCAGATGATCACCGAAGGTGAACTTCCAACATTTAAAAAAATCCGCGACGCCGCATCTGTTCATGCCATTGAAAATGATCCCGGCATGGGTGCGGGGCAATTTTGGAGCAGCGCATCAATCGGCGCTGACCCGTCATATCATGGACGCTACTTTTATCTTCAATTTAATCCGTCTACATATGATATTGTTCCAAATCATGAAACGGAGTTGCCAGGCGTAGCGCCATTCTGGCATACGCTCGATGACGCCGGTTATAAAGTTGCCATTGTTGACTGGCACCGGATGTACGCAAAGCCATTAAAGAACGGCATCCTCGTCGATAATTGGCTCGGGCATGACCCGCTCACAGACACTCAATGGTTCCCGCCGACACTTTCGGAAAAAGGAAAGAAGTATTTCACCGGTGATACCATTGGGGGTGGCTTTGCCGCGCGCGCACGCCATTCCGAGAAAGACTTTCGGGATTATTTGACCCAAACTTTCAAGCGCATCGAGGCTAAAACCGATTTCTGTGTTGATCAAATCGCCTCTAATCATTGGGATCTGTTCGTCGCTTGTTATTCTGATACGCATGATATCGGGCATTACTTTTATTTTCTCGAAGATGAAAATCACGAGCTTTATGATGCTGCGCTAGCAGAGCGTTTACACAATCCATTGCGGCAAACCTATCGCGAACAAGACCGCGCGATTGCCCGTATAATTGAACAGGCCGGACCTGACGCTAATATCTTCGTATTCGGTGGCCCCGGCATGGAGACGCTCATCAGCGCCAATAATGCGCTTGAAGAAATGCTACGCCGCATTGACCTTGGCGTTGAGGCCCCTGCGTCTACGGCAGAAGTCGCAAAGAACACCTATCGCAACATTCTGCCCCAAGCTATTCGTAGGCGTATTGCGCCATTCGCTCGCAAAGTTCGCCAACGCGTCGCGAATTCCGAATATCAACGGAGAAAGTTTTTCAGCGTACCCCATAATGATAATGCCGGCGCAATTAGGATCAATGTTAAGGGCCGCGAAAAATATGGCATCGTCACAAAGGGGCAAGAATATGATGCTCTGGTCAAAGAAATAACCGCCGCCCTAGCAACTTTCCGCAATCCTGAAACGGGCCGCGCCATAGTGAAAAAGGTCGTCAGTATCGACCGCGAATTTGATGGCCCCTATCGCGATTTGCTTCCTGATTTATTTGTCGAATGGGACAGAACGGATACCGCGCGCGATTTCCGAAAGATAGTATCCGACGAATATGGTGAGATTCCTTTGAAATCAGTTCTGCGAAATGGTGATCACAATGCGCACGGCTTTTTCTGGATGCCTTCTACTGCACCAGATGATACATATACCCGACCGGGCGATATTAGCGCGCCGGTTTTAGATGCAGTACGAACGCGGTAACAAATTACATCATTACATTCTGTGTCATTTTCTCAAATGCGGTGCCAGATTTTTGCGCAGATCTCTTCCAAAAAATAACGAAGTGGACCGGTCCATGTTTAGTTTCGCAAGAGCGGTTTTATTTCGAGTGTTGTATTGGGCAACGTCAGTTTTTTATGTTCTCGGCGCGATACCACTATTGATGCTTCCGGGTCGAAAACCAATTATGGCATGGATCCAGACATACACACGCACTATGTGCTTCTGGATGCGTTGGATTGCAGGGGTGAAAATTTCCGTCCGCGGCAAAGAACGAATTCCAACGGGACCAATCATCATTGCAGCAAAACATCAAAGCTGGGGCGATGGCTTTGTTATGTTCTCCCAGATTGATGATTTGGCATTTGTTACCGGTGATCATCTTGAAAAATTTCCCCTCGTGGGAGGCTTATTGCGAAAAATGGGCGCGATCGTCGTTGATAATTGTGGTGGCGCGTATGCACGCGCACGCCTGATCGATCAGGAATTGAAGGTGGCCCAAGAAGAAAATCGGCGGATTTTAATATACCCCGAAGGGCATTTGGCACCGATCGGTCAGCAATATCGCTATAAAAAAGGCATATTTCATATGTATAGCGCTTATAATTGTCCCGTCATGCCCGTTGCCACCAATCTTGGCCTACGCTGGCCCCAACAGCACTGGCGTTTAAACCCAGGTGAAGCAGTTGTTGAATTTCTTGATCCGATTGAGCCCGGCCTCGACAAGGAAAGTTTTATGGAACGCCTTGAGAAGACCATAGAAGCACGCTCTATTGCCTTGCTGGGCGATGAACGACCAGACGGTGTAGTGATCGGCACCACCCTCCCCGATCCTCGGAATCTAACCTCTTGAAACAGGACACAGACAAACCTTCGCGGGGCGATTCGCCGCTATTCTTTCAGCGACGCTTCCTGCCCATGTGGACCGCTTTGTCCTTTGGCACCTTCGCAGATAATACACTGCGTCAAGCATTACTGATCGGGATTCCCGCCGGCGTCATCGCTGTTCCTTTTTTCTCCGATTCCGATAACGCCATCCCCTTCATCGGCGCGCTTTTACCTATCGCAATTCTAATTTTTTCATCTGTATCGGGACAGTTAGCTGATAAATTTGAAACATCATTGATGTTTAGACGTACTAAATTTATCGAATTATTGCTTATGACTTCTGCGGCCATTGCATTTGCGAGCGGAACTGGGTGGCTTGCCATAGCGATGTTGTTTGCGATGGGCGCACAGTCTGCGTTCTTCTCGCCGGTACGTGTGTCCGCCATGCCGAAATATCTTGCGCCTGATGAATTGGTCCGCGGCAACGGCCTTTGTAATGCTGGGTTATTCACTTTTATTCTAGTGGGCTACATGGTTGGCGGATCACTGATCGTTCTTGAAAATGGTGGTGCAATGGTTGGAGTGGTTCTCATCTCTGCATCCAGCATTGGCTTTTTCGCCGCCACAAGAACGCCATGGGCTGCGGCAAACGCACCAGAGCTGAAAATTAGCTTTAACGGCTTTACCCAAACCATTTCTATGTTCCGACATGTTTTCAACTCGCCGGGCGTCGCCCCGCCACTTATGGGCAGCGCAGTTTTCTATTTTCTTTCAACGGCGATTACGGTTGTCATTCCGCTTTACGGTCGCGATGCACTATTCGCGACACCGCTCGTATGGGCAGCCTTGAATGGCCTTTTTGCGATTGGTGCTGGATTGGGCGCGATCACTGCTGCAAGCATGTCAAAAAACCGGTCCGGTCTTGGCGCTTCAACAATCGCGATTGGATGCAGCGGTCTTATGAGTTTTGTTATTTACGCAATAACGCCGCTTGCCGCAGGTACGCCTGAAGCGCCCATAGGGTTGGGCGGATTGTTCACACAGCCAATGGGTATTTTGCTGACATTGTCACTTGTATTCACCGCAGCGCTTTCCGGTGTCTATATCGCACCTCTTCAAGCCGCGACCCAGCGGCGCGCACCAAGCACATTTCGTGCGCGGATTATGGCCGCCGGCGCATTTTCAAATGCCATGTTTGCTATTCCCGGCTCTTTGTCGATTCTCGCTGTTACGGGCCTCGGCATAAACCCGCGCTTAGCCTTTATTGCGCTGGGGTGTGTGATGTTGTTGATCTGCGCTGTTATGATGTATCGCAAGAAAGCCAATGCCGAAGGCCTATATGATGAGGTTTTGCACGCGGCACATAAAGCGAACACGAACCTTTAGCTTTAGGTACCTCCCCCAAAAATCGCGAATTCCGAATTCGCTTCTTACTGAAACACGACCGTGATATTCATAACTTGTTAACCATCCCGTATCGCGCAACCCTTTGCACTACACTCAAAAACATTTCGCATATTCTTTAATCTAGTTAACTGTGCGGCAAGGACAAAACGGTATTTTCCACAGCTTATGGAACTCACGATTGCCATCATTGCGACCTGTCTGGTCTTTGGGTTTGTAGCGGCTCTTGCCTCTTTCCGGCCGAACCTGATTCCTGAAATCGGCGCGAGTCTGCGCAAGACCGAAACGGTTAAGAAATTCTCGCCGCGCAATACACTGTTCATTATTGGGTCGACCGCAAACCATCCTGCCTGCCGGATGCAACGCCGGTTATTAAAACCTGCGATTGCCGCTCTCATCCGCGAAGAAGTAGCGGTCATGGAAATCTACGGCGAAGATACGCCGCGCCAGAATGGCGAACCAATTGACTGGCTCGATCCGGCGCTATTGCGCCATGCACTAAACGCCGAAGGCGGATTTTTTGTTATCTACGTGGATGCTGCCGGGAAAACATGCTTTCGCAGCGAAGCCCCCATGGTGACAGCCGATATTCTAAACCGCGCACAACTTGATATCACGCAGCCAAACCAAAATGCGCGGCGTAAGAATGCGATCTTGAAAAAACTTCGCGCGGCTTGATTACTTTAATTCAACCCGAGAACTTGGACGCCCAATTGAGTGGTAATCAAAGCCCGCTTCGGCCATTTCGTCGGGTCGATAAATATTTCGCAAATCAATCATCAACGGTGTTTTCATTGTCGATTTCACGCGTTCAATATCAAGCGCTCGAAACTCATCCCACTCAGTTATAATCACAACCGCATCAGCGTCATCAAGCGTATCATACGGCCCGTCCACATACTGAACATCTTGCAACAACCCTTGAGCCTCGTGCATCCCAGCCGGATCAAATGCCCGAACTTTCGCGCCCGCTTTTTGCAACTCCGGTATAATATCAAGTGATGGCGCGTCGCGCATATCATCCGTATTAGGCTTAAAAGTCAGACCAAGTACAGCAACAGTTTTGCCCACCAGTGACCCACCGCAGGCTTCAATAACCCGCTCGGCCATTTTCTTTTTACGCGCATCATTGATCGCCACAACAGCTTCGATGATCTGTGTTGGCGCATTATGCACCTGCGCTGTACGGACGAGCGCTAACGTGTCTTTGGGGAAACACGACCCACCATAGCCGGGCCCCGCATGCAAAAACTTGCCGCCAATACGGCCATCTAGCCCAATGCCACGTGCCACTTCCTGTACGTTCGCGCCAACCTTTTCGCACAGGTCAGCCATTTCGTTGATGAAAGTGATCTTGGTCGCAAGAAAAGCATTCGCCGCGTATTTGATAAGTTCAGACGTCGCGCGGTTCGTAAAGACAATCGGCGTTTCGTTGAGATAAAGCGGCCGATAGATTTCGCGCATCAGTTTTTTCGCGCGATCATCCTCTGCGCCGACGACCACTCGGTCAGGACGCTTAAAGTCCATGATCGCCGCACCTTCGCGCAGGAACTCCGGGTTAGAGACCACCGAGAAATCTGCGTCGGGACGTGTCCGTTTTATGATTGATTCAACCTCAGTGCCCGTCCCCACTGGTACCGTCGATTTGGTGACGACAACTGTATAGCCGTCCATGACTTCAGCAATCTCTTCCGCAGCCTTATAGACATACGAAAGATCAGCGAACCCATCACCACGTCGAGAGGGCGTACCGACTGCGATAAAAACAGCATCGGCATTTGGTGTGGATGCTGCGAGATCTAGACTAAATGAAAGCCGACCCGCCTTTACGTTCTCAGCGACGAGCGCTTCTAAACCTGGCTCATAAATAGGTATTTCACCCGCACGCAGCTTTTCGATCTTGGAGCGATCTTTGTCTACGCAGACGACCTCATGGCCGAAATCGGCGAAACAAGCACCAGAAACAAGGCCTACATATCCGGTACCAATCATGGTGACGCGCATGTCGATTTCCTACTCGCTATTTGGCCGAAAAGCGGCCGCGGTCCCTTGTGCGCGAAGGCCGATACCAGCCCCCATCCACTATCGCCTGCGTCTTATACGGCGTTAGTAGGAAAAACTACCGCCTTGACGGTCAGAATCAAGATTTTTGCATCAAACCAAAGCGACCAGTTATCAATATAAGCAAGGTCATAGCGCACTCTGTCCGCCATTTGTTCATTCTCAGAGGTCTCACCCCGAAAACCATTAACCTGTGCCCATCCGGTAATACCCGGTTTTACCTTATGTCGGCCTGAATAGTTTTCGATGGTTTGGGCGTATTGGTGATTATGCGCCATCGCATGAGGACGTGGCCCAACTAAGGACATCTCGCCGCGAATCACGTTGAAAATTTGCGGCAGTTCATCAAGGCTATATCGCCGAAGAAAACCGCCCAACGGGGTGATACGGTTATCCCCTATTTTTGCCTGCGTCACGACATCGCCGTCCTCGGCAACTGTCATTGTACGGAACTTATAGACCTTGAAAACAGCGTTGTTAAATCCATGGCGCTTTTGCGCAAACAATATCGGGCCTTTGCCTTGAAGTTTAATAGCAACAGCGATGACCAGCATTAGCGGTGCCAAGAGAAGCAATGCTATTGAGCCGATAATATAGTCCTCAATTGTCTTTAAGATTCCGCCCCAGGCATCCAGCGGGCGTCTGTATAACGACAAAACACGCACGCCCCCCACATCGCTTACGGCACCGCCAAGATGATCAAGCCAGTGGATATTTGGGCAAATCGCAATCGACACTGGCAAAATAGAAAGACGGCGGACCAATTTCGACATATCTTCGGGCGCTGCGCGCGGTACGGCGATGACGATATCATCTATCTCGCCATTCCGCGCAGCGATAGCCAGATCATCAAGATTGCCCTTTATACTGACGCGATTGGTATCACCCGTGTCGCTTAATCCGGAATCATAAACCCCGACAATAGAAATTCCGGTGGGCGATTGGAGTGCCTGATCTGCAAATTTTCGGCCCAAAGATGTAGCCCCAACAACAGCAACTCGCCGTGCGAATACGCCGCCATCGCGACTCATACGGCGCACACAGGCACCGGCAAAAAACCGTATCGAAATAATCCCGGTTAGTGTCGTGGCGGACCAAGCAGCAAGCCATACGCGAGAGAAATTTTCAGAAATCTTTAACGCGAACCCAAACGCCAACAACCCCAACAATGTCAGCGCCCATCGCGAAAGAATTGCACGCACCGCATATTCCGACGTCGCAATAACTTCATACTCATAATAGCCGTCGCGGCGCATCAACGCCGTAACACCTGTAGCCCCCATAATTCCGGCTGCGGCGTAGCTCTGGAAATCAAAATCCGTTCCCAACGTAAAGCGGTGATAAAGGAACGCGACTAGAACCGATGTCGAAATAACGACAAGAAAATCGATAAACTGAAGCACGTCACCAACAAGCGCCCGCGCAACTGGGCTACGCCGGTTAACGCCGTCTGTGGAGAAGCTATCTAAATTACTACTAATACCTGGTTCCGCCATGTTGGCGCTTATCCCTCAGTCTCGTGTTATGGGCAATTATATAATTGGAGAACTTTCACACTAAGTGAAAATTCAGAAAATTAACGCGGCCCAAAGCTTGAATATCCTTGAACACGGAATAGGGCTAATTTACGTCAAAAAGGGCAACTTGTACCATGTCGAAACAGTTTACCACGTTTCACGTGAGTTGGCGGGACGCTAAAGTCCGCCCATTAGGCCTATTTGCGGACGAACGCGATTATGGCCGGGCGGCTGCGGCGGCTCTGCAGGTCCGTCTTAACCAACTCGCGGACGAAGGCTGGATCATCCACGAAATCATCCCCATTACGGGTATCACCCCCAAATTATCCGCAGCTTTCACCATCATCGCATTTCGGTAGGTCCACCGAAAAAAAACGTTGCGTTTCCCGCGCGGTCATTTCATGGCTGGGAAATGACAAAAATTATATACGCCAACAGCCCATCTGACGCCGAAGCCTTAAGCCAAGCATTTGTCGATCTTGCCTTGAAGGCCGGATCAGCAGCGATGAAGATATATAATCAGAATTTCACAGCTGAAACGAAAGCTGATGCATCCCCCGTCACTGAGGCTGATCGCCTAGGCGAAGAAATAATTCTGAAGGGCCTTCGGGAATTTGCCCCAACAATACCAATTTTAGCCGAGGAAAGTGCCTGTGACGGCGACATCCCGGATGATCTCGGTACGCAATTTTTTCTCGTGGATCCGCTCGATGGCACACGCGAGTTTGTCAATAAAACAGGTGAGTTTACGGTGAACATCGCGCTGATCGAAAATGATCGCCCGGTTATGGGCGTGGTTTACGCGCCGGCAATCAACACTCTTTTTATGGGGACACCGTCAGGTGCGTGGAAGGCGAAAACCACCGATGATGGCCAATGGGGCGAGCGCGAAAATATTTCTGCGCGATTGGTCGATGAGCAAGGCTTGATCGCGGTGGCCAGCCGATCACATCGTTCGCAGGAAACCGACGACTACCTGAACCAATTAAATGTCAGTGATTTTACGGCGGCTGGTTCTTCGTTGAAATTTTGCCTACTCGCGGAAGGCGTCGCAGATATTTACCCACGCTTTGGCCGCACAATGGAATGGGATACGGGTGCCGGCCAGGCCGTGCTTGAAGCTGCCGGTGGGTCAGTGATGGCCCACCCAGAAAACATCCCATTGCGTTATAGTAAGCGCGAAAGAGGTTTCGATAACCCGTATTTCATCGCCTGGGGTAAACGCTAGCGATACATTCCAACATCAGAAATATGGAACAGCTTTGCTGGAGCCTGAGAGTCCCGACGCACCCAAATTTCCCATAGCGCAGTCCGCTCAACCATTTTGAATTGCGTATAAAGAAGCGCCTCCGCTCGTCCTTTTGCGGCCGTGGTTTTGGGGTCCATTTCCAAACGGGGTACGAAAACTACATTGGCGGCATTTGCAGCGGCATTGCCGTCAGCACGGCACCTGCGCGCTTCGGCCAACACACATGCGGTATCCGCTCCGGTTAAAAATGCAACGTCGATTCCTTCTGCGGTTAGCTCCCGCGCGCGGCTCGCGGCTTCTAACAACATCGCAGACTGATCAACGGGCGTGAGGGCAAAAAACTCTCGCGCCTCTGGCGTCGAAAAGCGCCCCTCTTCAACCCATTTCGCTATGGGCGCCCCGCCCGGCTGAACAAGCGCCAGCTCAGCGCGAATATTCTCCGGGGCTTTGGCCGTAACTTGATGCTGAAGTGAGAATTGACCCAGCGCATGAATGATGATTGCAAATGTCCAGAACAACGCAAGCGCAGCCGATGTCAGCGCGACCGAAACACTGGCACGATCATGAGCCTTGAATAGTCCATCGTAAAAGGGTGACGCCACAGAAAAGCAAGCAAGTCCCGCAGCAAGGCCAAACACAGGCATAGGGTTTGCGCCTGTAAGCCGTGATGCAATAACCCCCGTTAACAGTATCGCACTCGCGGCCATCCAATTTTTTCTGTGGGCATGGCCACCAAAGACAGCACTCGCAGCGACGACCAAAATCGCCGCATAGGCTGCGCCACCAAGACCTATGGCGCTTTCACTACCGCCCAATAATGTGCTCAGGTTAATAGCTTTTGACGCCAATGCCGCGCGCTCACCATTGATGCCGAAACTGATCAGTTCAAAGAGTAGGGCCAAGACAGCAAACGCACTAAGCGCCGATACATACCGCCACAACCCAAAACGCCCTGTAAGGAATGGACACCCAGAAAGAAGCGCGAAACCAACCAAGGCAAAAGCAGGATTGAGCAACCACATAGAATATAAACAAAGACCACCGATCGCGCCTTCAATACGAGCACGCAATATGGATTCATCAGCAGACACTGAAACAAATGAAAGTGCAGACACGAGAAAGAGCGCCAGACCTAACTCTTCGACACCCGCGAATGGAGCCGCGACATAGGCAGCAAAGGCCGCAGTTAATACCGCCGCAAAAATAGCTGGGAAACGCGACGCCGAGAGAAAAGCCAACGGATAGAAAATGATAACCGCGCTCAATGCTTTGGCTACAAGGTGAATTCGGCCCGGCGCATCGACAAAGACATCCGCGCCGATGAGCAACATTAAATAGAAAGGGGCATCATGAGTCGCTAATTTCGCCTCGCCCGACATCACTGCCCGCGCTTCCGCGATGGGGGCGATTAGATCAACGGTCGGCGTCAAACTGAGCAACGCCGGCGAAAACACGGCAAGAGCCGCAAAGATCAAAGCCCCCGCCATAGCCGCCAAGAAAACCCATCCCGGCTCCCGCCACGAATATAACTCCATAGCGACACGACGCGCCTTTGGGGCGTCTCTACGCCAAGGAAGTTCGGCTGTTTCGGGTTTTTGATGCGTTTTCATATGGGACACCCTCACCGTTATCTTGTGTCATTTCCGCCAGTCACGGATGACGCTGATGAGGGCATTGCAAGCCGAGTGCCGATCACTCGCCTAAAACGGGAAATTTCTCCCCGAAACCCCAAGTATTGACAGATTCTGGCTTTGCTTGGTCGGCAGCGCTGCTATGGTCGCGGGCCATGCGAACCTTATTACATATGCCACTTGATCCCGCTTCACGGATGGTCCGAATAGTTCTTGCCGAAAAAGGACTCCCCGCTGAATTGGTCGAGAGACGCCCTTGGGATGACGCCGAGGGTGCCCTCGCGTCGGTTAACCCTGCAGGTACCGTACCCGTTTTAATTGACGAGCCGCCAACCGGTGGTGAAGTTGCAATTTCACCCGTGAGTACCATCATCGAGTATCTCGACGAGGCTTATTCAAATGCCCCGCTTCTACCCTCGACCTCTGCCGCACGGGCCGAAGCCAGGCGCATTTCATTTTGGTTTCTCGACAAATTCGACAAAGAAGTTTCTGACTTCACCCTCCGTGAACGCGTCGATAAACGGTTAATGCGTCGTGGCCAGCCCGATTATGAAAAGCTAAAACATGGCGGCGAAGCATTGGTATGGCATCTCGACTACGCTGCGTGGCTACTTGACCAACGCCATTGGCTCGCCTGTGAGCGATTAACCATCGCTGACCTTGCTGCTGCCGCTCAAATTTCTGCGCTTGATTATATCGACCTAGTACCTTGGGACAAATTCCCCGCAGTAAAGGATTGGTACGCACGGATTAAGTCCCGCCCGAGTCTGCGCCCTATTTTACGCGATAGAATTGATGGGCTTCCGCCCCCCGCCCATTACGATAATCCAGACTTTTAGAGACATCACGGATGGATGCTCTCTCCCAACAAATTCGTCGCGCCGCCGCCGAGTGCGGATTTGATGCCGTTGGCTTCACATCTGCGGCAGTCCCCGAGACACTTCGTGAACGTCTAATGCGCTTTATATCTCTTGGCCGTCATGGAGAGATGGGATGGCTCGAAGATCGCGCAAGTCAACGCGCCCATCCACAGTCGCTGTGGCCCGATGCAAAAAGCGTCATCATGTTAGGTATGAATTACGGGCCAGACACAGACCCATTGGATGCTTTGAAAGAAAAATCAAATGGCGTTATATCCGTATACGCTCAAAATCGCGACTATCACGACCTTGTAAAAAAGCGGCTAAAACGCCTTGCGCGCCAACTCGTTGAAGACACGGGAACTGAGCTTAAGGTTTTTGTAGATACGGCACCCGTGATGGAAAAACCACTAGCGGCCCAATCCGGGCTTGGCTGGCAGGGCAAACATACAAATCTTGTGTCGCGCGACTTTGGATCTTGGTTATTTCTGGGTGCTATTTTTACCGCTATTGAAATCCAACCAGACGAACCGGCACGTGATAATTGTGGATCATGCCAAGATTGCCTTGATATTTGCCCAACAAATGCATTTCCCGCACCATATCAGCTCGATGCACGCCGGTGTATTTCTTATCTCACCATCGAGCATTCGGGCCCCATCCCTAGTGAATTCCGTACTGCAATGGGAAACCGCATTTATGGTTGTGATGATTGCTTGGCGGCATGCCCATGGAACAAATTTGCCTCGAATGCACGCGAACAAGCTTTTCATGCACGTGATGAATTGCGCAGTCCAGATCTACGGGAACTCGCCGGGTTGGACGATGCAAACTTCCGAACACTTTTTTCTGGATCGCCTGTGAAGCGAACTGGCCGCAATCGTTTTGTGCGCAATGTTATGATTGCAATCGGCAACAGCGCCGACAAAACATTACTGGATGTTGTCATTGATCGTTTGAAAGACGAAAATCCACTCGTCCGTGGCGCTGCAATTTGGGCACTGTCGCGTTTGTCACCAGAGCGATTCAACGAGGCAAAGAGTCAGTATGCCCCGGAAGAATGTGAAGAAGGTGTTCAAGCGGAATGGAATCAACAGAATGTCTAAGCTTCGACGGTAACTCTGACCAAGCCTTTGTCGAAATTCCCGTTATCATCCTCCAGCCAATACATAAACGCATCCTCGCCGGTGAAATTCGGGTCTGCAATGTAGCGCACTGAACCATCCTCATTGACGAAAACCTGACCGTTATTGGGCGGGCATAAACCGTCGATATTTATCTCACCACCGTCTGGGTCGTAATCATTCGCCAGAACGTCGATATCTATGGTACCCCCGCTTGAAACGGTTCCAAAATCTGTTCTCGCGACGGCTGCATTATTATCGCTTAGATCCAGCACACCGTTATATTGCGGAACGCCATCAACATCACTGAAATCGCGCTCCCACTCAACAAAGACTGTGACTTTATCAACTGAACCCGTCACTCGATCGGCGAAATATTGATCGATAGCGGTGACCTTCCGCCCGTCCGGTAACGTCCAGTATCCTTCTTCCACAAGGGCATTCCGAACGGTAAAATAATCGTGCCGAATAGGATCCCATGTGGGAGACACCTCAACCGCACCGATTGAATCAGTCTTAGTTCCCGTCACATCTACATATGTATGGTCTTCAGGCGGAGCGATCCAAGTCACATCCCCAAGATCAGAGTCATAAGTCAAACGCCCCTCAACCAGCTGATCACGTGTCAAATACACGTCCGAGCTGTGACTATTACTGTATTCGGTTGTCGCTCCATCGATATTTACGTCAATGAATACATATGCCCAATCGCCATCAAATGGATAGTTGAGATTGATTGCATCACGGCCCGCATGAAAACCGGTAGGGAACCCTTCGATATTAGCGCCATTAATCACCATATCGATCGTATTTGGGCCATATTCGATACCAAATCGGGCTGGCCGCGCTCCACTTGATCCATCGGTTGCAATGACATCAATATCTTTCAAAGTATAGTGCGCTGTATACTGAAGATGAACACCTGTGCGGACTTCCCACGCCGTGAATTGCTCAATCATTGAGCGGACATCGTGTTGTTGCTCTGGACCAGCTTTAATGACTTCCAAGCCGGTACCAACAGCGATTGCTTCGTTTCCTTGGAATTGCGAAATAACCGGATAGTTAGCAAACGCTTCGTCAATGTAACGCAAGCTTTCTGACCAATCGGCGGTTGACGGATCAACTTTTATGACACCACCACCACGCGACATCCAGACGAACCCTTGCCCCCCAGGAACACCGGCCGCTACGTTGTCGACCGCATCGACGAGGCGCCCTTGAAACCAGAAACCAGCGCCTGTTCGTCCTAAATCAAATGCCTGTACATCTTCGAATGATTTCGCGCCGCCGCCATTGCCGATAGATTTAATCGCGATGTTACTTACCCATCGACCGATTTCATTTCCTGTCTCAGCAACAAACGCGGCCCCATACACATCATAAGCAGCATTGTCAGAAAGTATCGCGTTAGAATCGTGCTGAACAAATCCCCAGCCGGGAGACCCCCAAACAGAATTTCCCATTAACATCGCTGGATCATCTGGGTCATCGACCCCGACGCGGTGTAAGTGGAGTGAGTATCGAGCTTTGGCATTCGTATCAGACTGAACATTGCCAACATCCGCGATATCGACTGCGCGTTCTGATTTATCGGTCCGTCCAAGGTCAGAAAATTCAGCATAGCGGATATCGATTGTATCTGAATGCATCAACATCACATGACCACGTTGGTGGACTGGCAGATCGTCGGCATTTTCTGTTTCAAAGCGAATATTGCGCGAATAGTTGGCAACATATGCCTTCAAGTCATCACGCGGTGCGTCATGGTCAAATTGTAGTGGTGTATCGAAATAGATCGTGTTTCCTTCGATACGTGAGATGACAAGCTCTTCGTCTTCTGTCTGATCGTCACGTGCAACTTGCGGCGCGACTTCCTTGCTATAAGTAAGATGGGTTCCCGTAAGCACCAGGCGATCGCCGACATTCCATCCATCGGCCGCAGACTCCAGGGTAATTGAGGTGTCGCCCGCCATCGGGTCAGTTGCGACTTTCAAAAAGGTTGTTTTCTCGGCGCCATGCACTTCGATCTCGCCGTGGCTCAATAAACCACGTGACAATAATTGTGGGTCCCACGAAACATCGATCGGCCCATTATCGGCAAACTGAATAATTGTTTGAACATTTGCGGAGACCGGGTTATCCGCAGTTCCAATTGTTAGCGTTCCGCTTGGCGAAACCACGAACGTATCAACCTCCATAAAGGTATCTTTATCAGTAGCAAAATCCAACTGGCCATCAACGCGAACGGTAAATAACGAAGCGTTATTTTGACCATCATAGGCAACTGAAACACCTTCTGGAATTACAACTTTTGCGCCCTCACCAGGGACTTCGCCGCCCGCCCATGTAGACGCATCAAACCATGAACCATCTTTCACAGCCACATGGGTTGCCTCTGAGACAGGCACGAGATTCATCATTGCCATGTGCTCGCTTGCCTTTGACGGATCATCCGAATGCACATGTCCGCCATCGCCCATGCCAGGCATGTCGCCATGTCCACTATCATGTTGATGGCCATCGCCATCTTCCATCACATGAAGATTCACACTGGCTTCGCTCAGATTTCCTTTGCTGTCACGAATTTCATATCGAAATGATGCCATTCCTTCGTAGCCGGAATCAGGCGTGAACATGATCACACCATTGTGCATCATCACAGTGCCATTTGCCGCCCCGAATACACGTACTAACTCGGCACCACCGTCTGGAATGTCATCATTTGCAAGAAGATCGTTTACTGCAATATGGACAGAGGCATCTATTTCAACGTGAAAGTTATCGTCGTCTTTTGCTTCTGCAACACTTACCGTAGCGGGAGGCGTCACGCCACCACCAGAGCTTGGTGGCGTCGTGGGCGTGCTGGGCGTTGGCTCCGGGATATTTACAATTGGATCACCTTTTCCGCCAATGGTGAAGCATCCTTCGAGCGCAAGTAAAGGTGCAATCATACCCATCTGACCGGTACGCTGCTTTAACGACTGCTTTCGCGAGCGCCGGTTGGCCTGAATAGATTTGGGTAATTGACCGTGCTGCGATGCCTCAATGAGGTCGCTAAAGTCAAATCCAGAGCCATTTTTAGGGGCAGTATACTCAACACTCATATCTCATCCCACAAAAGCGCACAGCGCAGCAACATGGGCGTAATAATATGTGCCTAGAGGAAAAGCTTAATTGCGTGGATTGATAGAATTGTTCCTAAGAAAGCGGTTTTTTCCGCCCACAGAGTTTAATGAATTGAATTTAATATAGACGAATCCCCACAGATATCGCGATATTCTGGGGCATGTTAGAGATTGAAAAGTTTTCTAACATGTTCAGTTAACCATATGCGGGGTTATTTACTTTTTGTTTAGGCCGAACAAATTCGCATTGGTAATGCCGCGTTCAATGAAACGCGTACGATCGGATTCCGGCAACCAACCAAGTATTTCTTTCGCTTTCTCATTTCGATAAGGGGAAAGCTGCGCACGAGATTTCCAATCCCGCATGCTCGGTTTTGTAAGCCCACTGCGCTTAGCCAGAACACGCTTCAACCAGTATTTGATGACATCAACCGTATAATAGGTCCATATCGGTGTCGGCTGCGCACGCATTGCGACCCCCGCCCCGTCCTCAATAGCCTTGAAGTAATCTTGGCCACTCAACAATGGATCACCAATCAGATTAAATGACTTTCCAGCTGCGTTTTCGGCTTGCATTGCCGCTACAAGCCCATCTGCGACATCGTCGACTAGGACAAATGGCATGATATTGCGACCATCCCCCCAAAGTTTACACGCTGTAGCCCCACGCCACATCGCAATTCCCCAATGTTGCAATGGGCCACCTTTGCCAATCACAATACCAGGCCGCACAATAACAAGTGGCAACCCGCGCGTAGCCGCAAGGTCGTTCAACTCCATCTCACAGGCCGCTTTAGATCTTGCGTATAAATTGCGTCGCTCAAGATCGTGGTCAAATGGCGTATCTTCAGTGATAGGACGATCCGCCTGAGATGCATCATAAGAATCGATAGTCCCCGTATAAACTAAACGCTCAACACCCGCAGCGAGGCAAGCCTCACCGATGCGGCGGGTAACAGCGACATCATTTTCAAGATACCCTTCCCAGCTCGCTTCTGTTGCCTTCGCAAGGTGATAGACGCCGGTAACGCCATCCATGGCCATGGTCAAATCTGTGTCGGATTTGAGACTGCCAGTAAAAACAGAGATACGGTTGTCGGTTCTTTCGAACCCCGCCCCACGACCACGCGAAAATACTCGAACATGATACCCCTCATCCGCAAGCGCATGACATAGGGCACGACCAATAAACCCCGTACCGCCAATGACCAACATGGTCATATCGTTTGACGGCTTAGTTTCATGGGTTTGTGGCTGTTGGGTCGGAATAAATTTCGGCGTGGCTTGTTCCGTTGCGACTTCTATCAATTCGATGGTTCTTGCCGCCAAGCCCGCTGATAAGCGCCGGTCCACGGGCTCCCCGCTAGCAAGTGATTGATAAAAACTTTCGATGGCGCGGTGAATTGATAGGCCATACGGTGCTTGAGCATTTAAAGATTTTGTCTGCCGAATTGCGTTCGTGATGCCCGTTTTTAATGACTGCCCCGCGAGCGAGAATTGACGCATCAAAGGCGCAACGACAATGTCTTTCATTGAGGCTTGCTCAATACGATAGGCGTCTTCAGCAAAGTCATATTGGGCAACGGCCCCAATTCCCCTCACCCGTAAGCTGCGATTATCGTGCCCCTCAACGAGTGAAAGATTGAGCGTAACCGCAGCGCCCATTGCTGTACCGGTTATCTGCCAATTTTGATGATGGGTAATGCCACCTGGAATTACGATTGGGTTTCGTAGCTCGACCGAGACATTTTCCAATTCACCAAAAATGTCAGCCACAAATGCAAACAAATGTGGCCCCAATTCAAACAGTAAGTTTTGTGGCTGACGAAGCATCCAAAGACTAAATGGTCCCGATCGGAGCGGCGTAAGCGGAAATTGCCAATTTGCCTCAAATGTATCAATCGGACCAATAGTTTTATTTTTTATGGCCGCTTTCAATTTGTCGTAGGAAGGCAGCATCAAAAAATTATGGTTCACACCGAGCGCTACATTTTTCTCCGTAGCCAGCGCATCAAGACGATGACATTCCGCAGCATTCAACGCAAATGGCTTTTCCACAAAGGCCGCGACGCCCGCGTTTAAAATCTGCTCAGTGGCTGCTCTGTGATGGTTGGGCGGTGTGAGTACGTGAATGCAGTCTGCCACATTCGCCGCCAGCATTTCTTCGAGCGAGGTGAAAACATTTGGCGCGCCATATTGATCTGCAAGGTTTTTCGCCGCATTGAGCGACAAGTCACAAACGGCGGTAATTTCAACATTGGGCAAGCGTCGCAAAACATTACCATGCCAGGATGAAATATAACCCGCCCCTAAAAGGGCCGCTCTTATAGGCTTGTTTTGCATGTCCAACCGTTCACTTATATTCAACAATGCCGATATTCCGGCGCTTTAGCTTTTTAACCCGATAATCGATTATTCCTTTCAGATTAGGAAATTTCGACAAGGTCATAAATAATGCCGCCAAGGTGGCGTGCTGTGCCGCAATACCGGCCGCTATTAATCCGCTTCGTGTTCGGAATAAAGAAAGCGGATAGAGAAACAACAAAAGAAGACTCAGCCCCCATGTCATTGGTACCAATAACAAAGACAAAACCGGCAAGAAAAACCCCCATCCCCAAGCGCGACGGCGCTGGGCCTTGAAATAGCCGGGATGAATTTCACCTAATTGAGCAAAGGCATGACCGGCCCTCACCATCCGTTGCCACCACTGCCTAAAGTGATGAATGTCTGCGTCATGGAGGCACATATCGGCGTCGATGCGAAGGATTCTCGAGCCGTCTTCACGAACGCGGACACAAAAATCATCATCTTCCGCCGCGATAATCGTTGGATTGAATCCGCCGACAGATTTAAAATTCTTGGTGCGTACAAGAAAAATTCCGCCACATGCAGAAATTTCGCCGATAGGCCCATTCCATTCAATTTCACATAGGCGGTTGTATATCGTTGCCTCAGGGAAACGCTCTCGGCAACGCCCTGTGACAATAGCAGTATCTTGATTTTTTTCTAAATGTCGATTGGCGGACGCAACGAACCCGTCACACAAAATACAATCGCCATCAATGAACATGACACGTTCTGTATCCGGCCATTTTGCGATCAGCGCATCAAAACCAGCATTGCGGGCGCGCGCCGCCGTGAAGGGAATGTCGGTCGTTAGCTCTACTACGTTTGCGCCTTTCCCTTGGGCAAATTCTACACTGTCATCATGAGATCCGGAATCAACATACACAACCCGCTCGCCGACGGATAACAGCGCCTCCAGACATGCCTTAAAGCGGCCGCCTTCATTTCGACCGATCGCTACGAACCCAACGGATGACGCATCTGTCATTGATCGTCCTCACGAGATGCATCCCGGGTCGGCGTCCAACGTTTTGCGCTGGCGCGGCCTTTTGCGCCAAAAACAGCTGCCTTTGACATCACAAATTGCAACACTCCACCAAGCGACTCTGGCGGAAGTGCCTCTCGGCCAAAGCGATGCCACCCCACAATGATAGCGCCACCCGTCAACATCAGCGCCCATAATGCAAGAATGAGCGGTAGTGGATCACCACTAATAGGCCACGCCAACATCCCAATGCCCGCGACAGCAACCAACAAAATAGAAAAAATTGTCAGTGGAGGAATCATCAAATCGATCGCCGCACCAATCAATGCGCGCCTTTTTGTAAATACCCCTTCGATCAGCGTCGAAATGCAAGCACGGAATGCGAACCGCATCGAACCAATTGACCAACGCGCGGATTGCCGCGCAAGGGCATCATCACCGGTCGGAAACTCACTAGTAACAATCGCATCGCTTATCAAAACTGGCGATTGCCCAATACGGATTAAGTCAAATGTCAGCGACAAATCTTCGACAATTTCACCGCTTCCCAAATGGATATTTTTTATCCCATCCCACGAAACGGCTAAGCCAGCCCCGGTAAAGCGCGTAACATCAAAAAGGCGCTGTAATCCACGCATACGGACATTATTGATGAAAGCCCATGCAAATTCCGAAACTTGTAAACGCGGGCTGGCCTCAGCTGGCGCACGCATCAGATATAGCGCCTGCGCCGGTCGGCCAAGTGTTACGGCACAATGCACAATACACGAAAGCGCATTAGGCCCGAACTGACAATCGGCATCGGTGAATACTACCATTTCCGGTGGTGTGTCCCGTAACGCATCAAGCGCAAACTGCAGCGCATAACCTTTGCCGCGATTTTCTGGGTCCGTGCGCTCTAAAACGCGAGCGCCAAACCCACGCGCGACCTCTGCGGTGTCGTCAGTGCAATTATCCGCGACCACGAGTACTTGGTCTCCTTCGCGCAGTTGGTCGTTGATATTTCCAAGCGTCGTGCCGATTGAACTGGCTTCGTTATGAGCCGGAATAATTACAACCACCGGGCCAACGGCAACCGCGTTATCGCTTCGTGTCTTCGCTGGCAGTATTGCCGCTACGGTTTCGAGCGCTAAAAAAATCGCCAGAAACAACGCCGTTACGGCTAGCGCAAAAGCAAAGAGAAAAACAAGAAAGCTCATAGTACGGACCAGTTCTGCGGTCGATCACCACGCAATGAGTTAGCGTGTTGGGCGGCTACCACCCGTCCAGAAACGTAGAACCCCAAGACACTGAGGTATCCGGCCAAAAACTGCTCCGAATGCACCGCGCCATCCTTCGATACTAAAGACACCACGTCTTAATACACTCGCAAAGATTTTTATGCCGTAAACCGCCGCCCCTAATAGCAATATACCAAGAGCAACCAAAGGTGCGGGCGTGAGCGGTGCAAACATAGATGCCGCAAGCCCACCAAGCCCTGCCGCCAAAACAATCGATATCGGAATTGCGCCGCCCCATAACACAGAAAACACTGTGTCGTTTACGCCGTGACGTTCTGGTGGGCTACCATGCAGCGACATAGCATAAGCACTATCAAATCCTGACTGAATTGACCGTTGCCACCAGCCATTTCCAGCACCGCGCCGTGGCTCATGGATGATCATATCTGCATCGAGCCGCCATATATGTGCCCCACGTCGACGCTGGCGAATGCAAAGATCGTCCATTTCACAGGCCAGCAGATCACCCCGATAACCGCCGGCAGCCTCAAAAGCATCCGTTCTGACGAATGCCGCATTTCTGGCAACCGTTACGATCTCGCCAGGCGTTTCATTCTTTTTTTGACCTGCAAGTGTCGCAAACACAGGCGCCGCACCTGTTCGCCTGATCGCACGACCTTCAATAATCGCTACTTCAGGGCGGCGATTCATAAATTTCTCTGCCGAACCCAACCAATCTGGATCGAGCACACAATTCACGTCAATGAACTGAACATAACGGATATGGGGCGCTATTTTCTTTAGCTGGCGATAGCCAGCATTACGCGCGCGCCCACTGGACGGTGCCGCTTTTCCGCCCTGCTCTGCGATAATCGCACCAGCGTTACGCGCCGCCGCCATTGCTTCCGGCATTGCCCCCATAGGAACAAATACGATAGCGCGCCCATTCCCTGCGGATCGGATTGCGGCTTCTGGAGAAATCTTAGGATCAATACCCAATACAACCACACCAGTAATTGCACTTGGTTCGTTTTCAGAACGCTCGCGCGCCGGTGCCGATTGCGTCGTCGGTTCGCGCTTTGCTGTTGCGGCCTTTTTTGCGTGCGCAACAGGCGGCGAGGTTCTCGATTTCGGCGCTGGGTTCGGTTTCGCCGGTGCCTCCGGCCTTTGTGTAATATTTGTTTTTACATCGCCTAATGTTTTAACAGATAAATGCGCTTCTTTTTGCGCATCGCGTTCAACTGACGATGGGATCTCAGTGCTTGGTGCGGGTTGCTCATCGCGCGTTGCACGTGCCTGCTCTGTCAGCTCTTGTAAATCCGGGTCGTGCTCTCCAACGAAGGCATCCGGCCCCTCGCCGTCTTTGTTTTCAATCGGTCCCGCAAGCGGTTCATTCGACGCGATGCCAAACACACCATAAGCTTTTTTATCGCGAATGACGTTACGAATTGTCTCAACCCCAACAACCAAGTCTTCGCCCGAAAAGGCGTAGACCAAAGCTGTATCCGCAATCACATTGATCACGCGCGGCACGCCGCGGGATTGTTCCGCAATCACGTCAATTGCGCGCTCGGTGAAAATTCGGCGCTTGCACCCCGCGATAGTAAGACGGGTTTCAATATAGGCGTGAACTTCGTCGCGGCTAAGCGGTGTAAGATGAAAGTCAGAACCAACCCGCTGGGTAAGCTGTAACAATTCTGGCCGGTTCAAAACGTCTTTCAACTGCGGCTGACCGACAAGAATAAGTTGCAAGAGCTGATCTTTACCGGCGTTGATATTCGACAACAGGCGTAGCTCTTCGAGCATATCCATTGAGAGGTTTTGCGCCTCGTCGATGATCAGGACGATACGTTTGCCCTTTGCATATTCACTAATGAAAAAGCTCTGGAGCTGAGAGAATAACGCTACATGACCTGAATCAGTGAACGGCTCACCAAAAGCCATCAAAACCCAACTTAAAAGATCGCCGCGCCCTTCCTGAACGTTTGAAAGTAGCGCAACGGTATGGGTGTCAGACAATTGATCGAGTAGACGATGCAACAACGTGGTTTTGCCGCAACCGACCTCGCCGGTGATTACCGAAATACCTGCGTGATTTAAAACGCCATACTCCAGCATCGCATAGGCAAGACGGTGCGTTCGGCCCCAATATAAAAATGACGGGTCCGGCTGAATGGAAAACGGCTTCTCCGTCAGGCCGAAAAACTGTTCGTACATAGTCGTAAAGCTCTCGATCGGCGATTAGGTCGCCAACACATACTGGGTCAGCCGGTTTCCTAGTCTGATTACATTTGATCTAAAAGTCCGCGAACCTCGTTTTCGTAGCCAAAGCTCGATCCACCCGCGCTGAGTGCACTTTCAAGAGTGGTTTTTGCGGATTCTTTATCCCCATTGGCGAATTGCGCCGCTCCGAGATGATAAAGCATCTCTGCATTATCCCCCGCTCCCTCAACAGCTTTGGTCAAATACTCCACCGCCGTTGCATAATTTCCGGCCCGGTAATTCGCCCAACCGACAGTGTCGCTGTAATAGGGATTATCAAGTTCAGCAATCGTCTTGGAAACCTCCAAAGCACGCGCGATGCTCGCCGCATCCGTACGCAGATCGCTCGAAAGACTAACGAAATTATTTGCGATGATACGATCCGTTGGTCGCGCTTCGATCAATTCGTCATAAAGCGCAAGTGCGGCCTCACGATTACCCTGGTTCAATAAAACGTCGGCTTTGAAAACTCGCAACGCCTCGCTATCGGGTTCTGCGCGCAAACCCCGTTCAATCAATGATGCGGCCTCTTCGCGTCGTCCGTCAGCCAAATATGTTCGGTACAAGAGCTCAAATGCTTCCGCCCGCGCTGGGTTACGTTCGGTTGCGTCAATCAAAGTGGCCTCGTAACCATCCAAGTTTTCTTGAGCAACCTGCACCCGAGCAAGCAAAATCCGAGCGTCGTAATTATCTTCGTCAGTCTCAATAATACGTTCGAGCAGGTCTTTTGCTTCTTCCGTACGATCTTCTTTAATATAAGCTGTAATCAAAGCCGTCAGTGGGCGGCTTTTTAACGGCGCACTCTCGTTTTGCGCTGATAATGTCTCAATCACGCTATCAAAATCTTGCAACCCGACATAAGCCGCAGACTTAATACTTGATGAAAGCTCCCCACTCTTTCCAATTGCTTCGATTTGAGTGGCAACTTCCTCAGCGCCGCGCCAGTCCTGACGCGACAAACGGATAGATGCTAAAAGCTGTAAATTATCGACGTCGGTTGGATGAGTCGAAAGAGAGTCCTCAAGAACTTGCTCAGCTCTATCGACGTTTTTCCGACGCAGCAAGAAACGCGCATAGCGGTTTGTAATTTTCGGGTCACGCTTACTTGAATCATACGCCTTCGCCAATTCAGATTGCGCGAAACTAAAGTTGTCTTGGCGTTCAAATGCCGCTGACATTAGAATCATCGCGTCATATGCATCAGGGCTATTGTTCAATGCTGTCCGCAAATTGACGATGGCTTGGTCATATTCTTCGTCGTCAATCTGAAGTGCAGCAAGCTTGATCAGCGCATCAGTATTACGGTCATCGGATGCAAGGATTTCATCAATGATCGGCTTTGCTTTATCTTGCTCGCCATTCGCCAAGTAAGATGCCGCAATTTTATTCTTTGCACGGAATGCAATGTCCTGCTCTTTGTTGCCTGCCAATTCTTCAAGCTGAGCATCAGATTTCTCGCGCTCTCCTTCGCCGAGGTAAAAATCAGCAAGCGCAAATTTCAGCTGCGTATCGCCAGAATCCGCCTCAATATATGACTTCAACTTTGCTTCCGCAGCGGATGAGCCTTTTGCAACTTTTACAATCCGGACCACATCAAGCTTAGCGTCAAGGCTCTCCGGATTTAGATCGACAATCGCTTCAAGTTGAGCCTGCGCGCCGTTCAGATCTTTGCGCGCTATCAATTCATTCGCGTAAACGCGACGGTAGGCAGATTGGTTAGGGAATAAATCAATTAATTTCGCATATGCTGAGTGGGCTTCATCATCACGGCCCAATGTTTTCAACGTATGTATCCGCAATAATTGCAACATAGCGACCTGCGGATTGAGATCGAGCGCTTTGTTCAATTCCGCCAACGCCGCTTCGCGATCGCCCTTCACAGTTAGGTCCGTGACCACCACCGTGACAGCTTCCGCGTTTTTGGGGTCTTCCGCCAAAACTTCACGAGCAAGCGCAACAGCACCTGCATTATCGCCAATTTTTAGAAGAATTCCCGATTTTAAGCTTTTCGCGTCTGTATTGTTCGGATCAAGTTCTAGGGCTTTGTCGGCTTTTTCTAGCGCACTAGTTTCATCACTACTGATCAGGAATAGTTTTCCGAGACGGATTTGAGCATCAATCTGGGTTGGATCGAGACGCACAGTCCGCTGAAGAAAGCCAAACATCGCCTCGAAATCCTGGCGCCGTTCTGCAATTTCCGCGAGGCCAAGAAGTGTAGGAACGTGTTCTTCATTATTTTTCAGAGCATTTTGATATTGGATATACGCTTTCGCGAGGTCACCCTCTTCAAGGAATTCTGTGCCTTCCTTGCTGTAACGTTCCGCTTTTTCCTCTGGTGATGCGCAGGCCGATGCCATCGCAAGTGCAGAAACCGCCAGCAACCAAGTTGCCGCCTGTTTTTTCGCCGAATTTTTGGCCGCAGCTCGCGGACGTCTAAAAGTGCCTGTCGTCAACATCTTCCCCTACCTTTGTCGCTAAGATTGCTCGGTTTGCCACTATTGCATGTTCGATACAATGAAACTCTTAACTTGCTATTTGCTGAACTGGTAATTTATCCAGTATTTTCAACTCTCTGGCATTTACCAACCGATAGTTCATGTTGTTCGAACGCAAAAGCGACTGAAGAGAACGTCTTGCACCCGCTATTTGAAGAACAACTGGTGCCCCCATAAGGTTCTTTTCGAGCATCAAAAGCTGTCCCAGAAAGGCACGATCAACGGCCTGTAACTCAGCAAAATCAAGAACAATCGCTTTTGCACCATGGTCTTGAGACGCTGAAACGGCCTGACGAAATGCTTCGCGCACGCCGCGCAGATTATGACGAGTGAGTACACCGGACAGCCGAACAACAATGTTCCCAGCGGCGTCTTGCGGTTCAGTGGTTGCTACACCCTCGCCCGCGAGTTCTTTTGCGCCCGTCATTTGTTTCGCAAAATCCGTAATTGCGATCTTGGCCAAAGCCAAACCGTCATCGAAATAACGACGCCATAGCGCTGGCTCTTCTTTAATACGCCACAACCATTCAAGACCTGAACGTTGGACCCATTCCGGCGCGCGTTCGATACCGCCAGCCGTGAAATCAACGACCGCACCCAAATGCGCAGTGACTGGTGCGTTCAATCGGTCTCGGTTGAATTCAATCCATGCCTGACCTTTGGCTGCACCAAGAGCAACCATCACGAAATCCGGGTTTGCAGCATTAATCTCTTCAATAATGGCGTCCGTGCTCATGCTTTCGACATCACCGAAACCAGGATTGATCCAGCCCACAGCTTCAACGCCGCGATTTTCAGTATTGAGCGCGTTGGTTGCTTGCTCCGCTGCGCCCTCCCGTCCGCCAAAGAAAAACACCTTAAGCTTACGGCCACCGAAACTGGGGCGACGACGTAATGCTTCAAAAACATCGGAACCGGCGACCCGTGAAGAAACCGGCAATCCCAGCATTTTCGCCATTTTGACCAGCGGTGCACCATCAATAACGCTAAGATCAGCGTTAAGCAGCTCCGCTCGGGCTTTTTTGTCTTTATTTGCACGAACGAGAAAATTCACATTTGGCGTAATAAAAGAAAGGCGCTTTCCGCTCCGCGCTGAATCTTCGATCATGCCGACCGTGCGATCAATATCAGCAATATCGATCGGCAATCCCATTAAACACCACACATCGCGATCGAAATCGTCTTTACGCAGCGCCGATATTTCAGCCGAAGGAGATGTGAGCCCGTTTTGGGCTTCTGCCGGGCTTACTATTTTATGTGTGCGGGTCTCATTCATGAACGTTTGGTGCCGTTTATTGTCATTAACGCGTTAACGTCGTTTCAGTTCTGAACTCTTTGCGCGGTAATTACGTTTCCAAGTTCAATCTCGAGACGACATGAGCAAGCTACGGGCCAAATTCGCGTGAAACGTGTTTTTAACGAAAAATTTACCCCAAAACTGCCGGAAGCAAAGCCTTATCGGCATTCGCGTCAAAATGCGTGCTTTTGCGCAGGTACCGGTTACTGAAACTAAGGTTCTGAATTTTTTAAGATATTTACCTTAACGCAGAACAATTATGATTAATATCCCGAGGCCTAAGAATAGGGCTTAAAACCCCTTAACCTTCGATCGTGCTTTACTTTGATCGGCACCATATGAATTGATCTACGGCATTGAATTTGCTGTTTAGCTGAGAAAATGGTTGTAACCGCGCCAAAGATGCGGAAACGAAACGGAGGGGTTCAAGCCCCTGAAACGCAGGAAACAAGACGCCCCTCATGAGTGACACCCCATCAGAGCAATCCCTTCCGCCCAGCAATAAGTTTGAGCTCCGCCCAATCTACCTTTTGGTGATTTTGGCAGCAGCGTTCACATTCGCCTTTTGGGGCGGGATTGAAAACCTATTCAAACGCTGGGGCGAACAGGAAGAATTGAGCCACGGTTATTTTCTACCTGTTATTGCCGCATGGATGTTGTGGGCACGACGGGACGCATTGCTCGGCAGCCTCGGTAAGCCAGTAGCCCTTGGTTTGGTCGGTGTCGCCATTTCGGCACTTGTTCTCATTCTTTCAGAGCTGACCGTTACATCATTGATGATCTTTCAACATCTGGCGATGATCACTTTGCTCGCATCGCTGGCACTTGCACTTGGCGGCTGGAAAGTATTCTGGCTTTCGCTTCTACCGATCGGGTTCTTGTTATTCATGGTGCCGCCGCCCTACTGGTTCATCACCATCCTGTCACAACAGTTTCAGCTCTGGTCGTCGCAGCTCGGCGTTTTCATGATCGAGCTTCTAGGGATCCCGGTTTTTCTTTCAGGCAACATTATTGACCTTGGCGATTATAAACTTCAGGTCGCCGAAGCTTGCAGTGGTCTTCGCTATCTATTCCCATTCCTAAGCTTGGGCTTCTTGGCTGCGTATCTATTTAACGCCCCATTATGGCAGCGCGCCATCGTATTTCTTTCAACCATTCCGATCACCATCGTCATGAACAGTTTCCGCGTTGCGGCAACGGGCCTTCTCGTACAACGCTTTGGCCCAGAGCACGCTGAAGGATTTATTCACATGTTCGAAGGCTGGGTGGTCTTCTTGATGTGTCTTGCGATGCTGTTTGTTGTGATCGGCGTTCTGTCTCGCTTTTCGGGCAAAAAAGGGGTGACCGAGCTAATGGGTTTGCCGGAAATTCCGGCTCAACCCTCCTCAACGGTTTGGACAGAAAAAGCCTTCACGCTTTTTGCAGCCATTTCCATCGCGATCATTCTTGCTGCTGGGGCTTATGTACATTTCGGCACGTCGAACATCCTGAAAGTGCCTGAGCGCACGAGCTTAGCTGGGCTGCCTTATGAGTTCGAAGGCTGGACCAGCGACGTACAGAAGGTCGACAATGAAACCCTCGAAGTGCTTGGTGCAGATGATTACATCATCACCAACATGGTCAATCCGACTAATGAACACTTCAACCTTTATGTCGCCTATTTGAACATGCAGCGGCACGGTCATAGCTGGCACTCACCGCGCCAGTGCATCCCAGGTGGCGGTTGGCAAATAACCCAGCATGACGTGGTTCCTGTAGAATTGCCGGACGGCGACAAGTTCCATTATAACCGCATCATCATCGAGAATCGCGGCGTAAGACAACTTGTCTATTATTGGTATGATCAGCGCGGTCGGAAAATTGCCAATGAATTCGTGATGAAGTTCTTGCTAATTTTTGATGCAGTGAAATTACGCCGGACCGACGGCGCTATGATCCGCATTATGACCCCAATCGGGCGCGAGGAAGTCGTCTCAGAAGCTGATGAACGACTGATGGGCTACATGAAGGAGCTAAATCCAAAATTGCCGGCCTATGTGCCCCCTGCGGATGCCCCGGTCACACGTGAGTTCGATCCGGACGCGTAATAAGCGCGATTTTATTGGCAGAGATCTGTCACCCACCAAGGAACAGCTCTCTGCCTCATTTGTGACCTGATTTTAATTTAGCAGCCCGTTACCGCCCAGATTGGGCGGAAATGGCTATTCAGGGAAATAAATCGTCTAGCGCTTGCTAACGTCACCTTTAACATATTGTTCTATGATCATAATCCGTTCATCGAAACAGTGTGTACTAGGCTGTCGATTTGATCGATATGGGAGAAATCCCGTCAAAAAGAGCGTATAATTTCCGGACGAAAGCGCCGGTATGGCGTTAAGGCTACAGTAGGAACAGGACCGACCGACTATGGGCGACGAATTTACTCTTGAAGATGCGCTGATCATCCTTCAGCGGCGCTTTTTAGCGTTCATCTTACCGGTCCTTGTGTTTGCACCGCTCGGCGTTCTGACCGTGATGCTCCTGCCCGCTAAATATACCGCCCAAGGGACGATCCTCGTCGAGTCCCAACAGATTCCAACGGAGTTTATTCGCTCAACGATCAATGCCTACGCTCAGGAACGAATTCAAACTATTCGCCAGCAAGTCATGACGCGCAACCGCCTGTTAGAAGTTGCCGACGAGTATCAACTGTTTCCGCGCGAACTTGGCCTGTCCGAGAGCGAACGAGTTAAACTGATGCGCCAGCGGCTGAACGTTCAGCTCATTACCACAAGCGCCAATCGTGGAAGCCAAGGTGACGGAACCATCGCCTTTACGGTTGCCTATACAGACCGTGACGCGAGAAAATCGTTTCTTGTTGCGAACAAATTTATGACGCTTTTTATTGACGAAGATATTCGCACACGAACAACAAGTGCATCCAATACAACTGAATTTTTTGAACAAGAATCGACACGTCTACGCAACGCAGTTGCCGACATGGAAAACCGCGTATCAGAGTTTAAATCCCAAAATTCTGATGCCCTTCCCGAACACTTAAACATGCATCTCAATATGCTTGAACGTGCACGCGATGATTTTAGTAATGCACAAGCATCTATCACCCAACTCGAAGAAGAGCGGCGTTTCCTTGAATCTCAGCTCATCAGCGGTACAGCCGGTGACAACAGCATGTCCATGGAATTGACTCGGCTTGAATCGGAGCTCGCGCGGCTTCGTGCGACCTACCGCGATAGCTATCCGGAAATCATCGCAAAACGTGAAGAAATTGCATCAATCCGCCAACGGATGGCACCTAGCTCCGAAATCAAGAGATTGCGCGAAGCACTATCTACAAAAGAAGATGCGTTGATTGCCTTGGAGCGCGCAGAAGCCCCTGACCCAGAGGCAATAGCTGCTGCTGAAACAGAGGTTGAAACGGCGCGCGAAGCATTGAGCGAACGGATCAGCGACGAAACGCGCAAAGGGTCCCCTGATATCACTGGCGTACAACTTGAAGGCCGCATCGCGGTTATCGAGAACCGCATTCGTATGCTGCACAAAAAATCTGACGCCACACAAGAACAGATTATCTCTCTTGAACAGCGTATTGCCAAAACCCCAGAAGTTGAGCGTGGCCTTGCTAGTTTGACCCGTGATTACGAAAACTTGTTCGGTGAATATCAGGATGTTTTATCGAAGCAACAGGCTGCGCAGTTGGCAGAAAACCTTGAGATCAACAACCGCGCAGAAAAGTTTTCTACGCTGGAGCCGCCGCTACTTCCCGAGAAGCCGTCTAGCCCCGATCGGGCAAAACTTATCCTTCTAGCGCTCTTCGCATCACTAGGCGCAGGTGGCGTGGCCGCGTTTGGAATGGAGCTTTTTAAATCTCGGCTTCGCGGACGGGCGCATATTTCCAGCATTATTGACGGTCCACCGATTGCAGTTATCCCCTATATTCACGGCGAAAAAGACCGGACTGGCCGATTACCATTCCGCCTTCCTATCGGCGGCAAACGGAAGAAACCTCGTAGTGGCAGCCGTGGCAATGCTATGCCAGATGCAGTGTGACCTTGATTACAAAGTTTGAGAAATAAGGCTTCCCCATGGACCGAATTCGTAACGCAGTAACACGCGCCCGACACACTAGAGATGCCGGCACGCAAGAAGCGCCCAAGCCGGGGCCAACGCCGTATGAAAAAGTAACGGAACGCGCCCGGACAGCTGTGAAACCAGATACCGTACCGTCCGCCGAAGTTCCAATAGATGACCTTGCCCTGCCAACAATCGAATGTGATTTTGATCGTTTTGGTACGAACCGAATTATCGCGAACGAACAAGACCCTGTTCTCAACGCATACCGCGTATTGCGAACACGAGTTTTGCAAAAAATGGATGCTGAAGGGTGGAAGACCCTAGCCGTTGTCTCGCCCGGGTCTGGTGCCGGTAAAACAGTTACAGCTATCAATCTGGCAATTGCGATTAGCTCCAAAGCAGGCTCGCGAGCGACGTTAATCGATCTCGACTTTTACCGACCCAGTGTCGCGCGCTATCTCGGCCTGAAGGATTTTCCTTCTGTTCTCGACTTCTTTGAGGGACAGAGCGACTTTAGAAATGTGGCCGTGCGCCCTCAACTAAGTGACGTCGTTCTTGTTGCAAATGAGCGGGTAACCCGGCGTGGTGCTGAACACCTCACATCGGCTCGGGCAGATGAGATGATAGACAGTGCGGTCAATGATTTTAACTCACGCGTCGTTATTTTTGATATGTCCCCAATTTTGGGATGCGATGATACAATCGCCTTCCTTCCAAAGGTGGATTGCGTCCTTCTAGTTGCGGCCAGTGGTGACACTCGCGTCGACGAGCTTAAAGAGGCGCGTCGAATTCTCGGAAAAGCCAATATTCTCGGCACCGTATTGAACAAAGCGCCGTCTGCGTTCCTTCCCAATCAATACTACTAACGCCCCTCTCGTACCGACTGTTCAACCTCGGTGCGGGAAAGTGATCATTGTGTCATTATTGTCAGCAATAATCGGTTGGTGAAACTTGAAGCCCACCGGTAAACTACCCAGTATATTAACCCGTGAATGAAATATTCACTCCAAGGGGTTTTAACAACCTATTAGCTATCATCGGAACGAGCCAACCGACATGCAGATTTCTCAGCCCGTCAAACTTGCAGGCATCATCGTTGCTCTGATTGTGATCTATTTTTTGGTCCGCGGAATGTTCGGTGGTGGAGATACGCAAATAGAAGCCGCAGCAAGTCCCGACTTTACCGTGGTCACAGAGCTCACCGCCCCACTCGAATGGCGAGATGAAGTCACTGTCCGTGGCCGTACGAAAGCAGAACGGAAAGTAATCGTCAGATCAGAAACAAGCGGAAACATTATTGCGACGCCGACGGCGATTGGTGCGTTGGTTTCAGAAGGCGATGTGTTGTGTCGCCTGAGCGTCGATGCACGCCGTGCGCAGTTAGCCGAAGCCAATGCCGGTTTAGCCAAAGCGGAACTGGATTATAACGCAGCCGTAAAGCTAGGCGCAGATGGTTTCCGTTCAGAAACAGGTGTTGCCTCCGCCAAGGCCGTTCGCGATCAAGCCGTAGCGCAAGCTGAACGCGCTCGACTTGAGTTAGAAAAAACAAATATCGTCGCGCCGTTTGATGGAATTTACGACGCACGCCACGCAGAGACTGGTGATTTTCTTAGCATCGGCGATCCGTGTGCAACAGTTATTCAGCGCTCCCCATTTCTTGTGGTCGGCGCAGTTTCAGAACGCGACGTCAATAAAATATCCAAGGGTGATCGCGGCGTCGCAACACTTGCAACCGGTGAAACAATCGAAGGCATTATACGCTTTGTTGCAGCTTCGGCAGATCCGGCCACCCGTACATTCAATGTCGAGCTTGAAGTTCCAAACGATGATGGAGGTTTACGCGATGGTGTTACCGCAGAATTTACCGTTTTTGCAAAAGAACGCAGCGCACACCGTGTCCCGCGTTCGGCACTCATTCTAAATGATAATGGTGATCTCGGTATCCGTTCCCTTGATGATGGTAATATCGTCGAGTTTCAGCCCGTTAGGATGTTGGGGGAAACGCCCTCTGGCATATGGGTATCTGGCCTCGAAAAAGATGTTCGCCTGATCATAAGTGGACAGGGGTTTGTTTCATCCGGACAAAAGGTACAGGCCGTCGATAGCTCGGAGCATCCGTCGTGACTGGCTTAATCGACGCTGCTTTCTCGCGAACGCGCGTCGTCATGACTGCGCTTGTGGTCATGATCCTATTTGGGTTTGTTTCCTACAATACCATACCGAGAGAATCCGAGCCGGACATCACCGTCCCTATTGTTGCGATTACACTGCCATTGCCAGGTGTTTCACCTGAAGATGGTGAGCGTCTTTTGGTGCGTCCAACCGAGCTAGAACTTCAAAACGTCGAAGGCATCAAACAGATGGATGCCCTCGCCTATGATGGCGCGGCGCAAATCATTTTAGAATTCAATACAACGGTCGATATCGATCAGGCCGTTCTCGATGTTCGTGAAGCGGTCGATCGCGCGAAAGCCGAATACCCGTCTGATGCGGAAGAACCTGTCGTCTCTGAATTCAATGTTCAAAACCAATTCCCAATTCTCACGACGATTATATACGGCAATGCCCCGGAACGAGCACTTTTCCAAGCCGCAAAAGATCTAGAGGATCGACTGAGTGGCGTTTCGGGTGTTCTCGAGGCGAAGCTCACGGGCGCGCGGGAGGAATTGCTCGAAGTCATTGTTGATCCCCAAGTACTCGAGTCATATGGGCTTACAGAAATCGAAGTGGTCAATGCCGTTAATGCGAACAACCAATTGGTCACTGCTGGTTCTATAAAACAAGATGACGGCAGTTTCTCGATAAAAGCCCCCGGTTTGGTACGCAACGCCCAAGATCTGGCCTCAACGCCGGTCAGGGCCAATGGCGACAATGTCGTCACCATTGGCGACATCGCGCAAGTGCGCCGCACCTTTAAAGACCGCGAAGGCTACGCGCTTTTCAATGGTGAAATGGCCATCGGTGTTGAGCTGACCAAACGCGCTGGATCAAACATCGTTGAAACAATCGAAGAGGCCCGCGCGGCAGTCGAGGAAGAGGCCAAGTTTTGGCCCGCAACGATCCGATACGAATTTCTTAGTGATCAATCCATAACTGTAAAAGATAGCCTTGAGGGCCTGACCGCTTCAGTCATGACAGCGATCTTGCTGGTGATGGTCGTGATCGTGGCCGCGCTCGGATTGCGTTCTGCGCTCATGGTCGGGATCGCAATACCCACAACATTTTTGATGAGTTTTCTGTTTCTGTCTGTCTCTGGCTACACCCTCAATATGATGGTTATGTTTGGCCTCATTCTCGCGGTAGGGATGTTGGTCGATGGCGCTATTGTCATTGTCGAGTATGCCGACCGGCGAATGGCCGAAGGTGCAGACCGAAAAACCGCCTATCTTGAAGCATCAAAACGTATGTTCTGGCCGGTGATCACCTCGACGGCGACAACACTCGCTGCTTTTGTGCCGTTCCTTTTCTGGAATTCTGTTCCCGGACAATTTATGCGGTACTTACCGCTGACATTGATATACGTCTTGCTCGGCTCACTTGTCGTTGCCCTTATTTTCCTTCCCGTCCTCGGGTCGCTATTCGGCATCCCTGATTGGATGAAGCGCCGGATGAAGCTAAAAGGGAAAACCGAGGGGCCACCAAAGCAATATGAAGTTGATGAAGTCGATCCCACGACATTATCAGGGCCGGTTGCTATCTATTCGCGTGTACTCAAGAATCTTGTTGGCAGACCCGTACTTGTCGGCTTTGCGGCCTTCGGTCTCGCCTTTGTTTGTCTTGAAGCCTTCAAGGCTGCTGCCCCAGAAGTTGAGTTTTTCATCCGGAGTGATGATGAGCAAATCAATGCATTGGTTCTAGCGCGGGGTAATTTGTCTCCTGAACAAAAAATCAATGTCGTCAGGGAGGTCTCTGCACGCCTCGACGATCACCCAGCCATCGAACATATCTACATCCAAACCGGCCCCGGCCTATCACGCAGCACAGAACTTCCGGCGGAAACCATTGGTCAGGTCGGTATCGACCTCGTTAGCTATTCCAATCGCAAGCATTCCCAAATTATTGTCGATGAATTGCGCGCCCGCGTACAAGATGTTCCCGGCGTGCTCGTCGAAGTGCGACAGCGCGAAAGCGGCCCCCCCGTCGGAAAGGACGCGCAAGTCGAAATTACCTCGCCAGATTTTGAAGCAATGGTTGCCGCCGCGAAAAAGGTCCGAACATTTGTCGATGAATCGACCATCATTGCGAATGGGCAGGAAGTGCCTGCCTATATGGACCAAGAAGATACGCTACCATTGCCCGGTATCGAATGGTCAATGGAAATTGATCGCGCCTTGGCCGGGCGATACGGCCTTTCAGTACAGCAAGCAGGTGCGGTTCTTCAGTTTGTGACCGATGGCCTTTTGATCGACAAATACCGCCCATCAGATTCAGACGACGAAATCGACATTCGCGCGCGCTATCCAGAAGAAAATCGAAACATCTTCGCGCTTGATGCTGTTCGAGTCCAAACGCCCCAAGGGTCAGTACCGCTTTCCAATTTCGTAACCCGCGAGGCAAAGCCGCAAGTTGACCGTATTGTCCGTCGCAACGGCAAACGTGTCATCGACGTAAAAGCAAACGGTAATACCCTCGTTGAGGGACATACGGTTAGTCAGGACCGCGCTATTAGCCATATGAAAGAATGGCTAGAAACCGGCGCATTGGGCCCCGATGTGAACTGGGTCATGCGCGGTGCGGATGAAGACGCCAATGATGCGGCCGCCTTTTTTCAAGGTGCGATGGCATCGGCGTTGTTCATGATCGCAATGATCCTGCTATTGGAATTTAACAGTTTCTATCATGCCGCCCTTACGTTGACCGCTGTCGTTATGTCCGTCTTCGGTGTTTTGTTATCGATCGCGCTTACGGGTCAGTATGTAAGTATAATAATGACCGGAACCGGCATCGTCGCACTCGCGGGGATCGTCGTTAATAACAACATCGTCCTGATTGATACTTACCAATATCTACGGCGCAAAGGCTTGCCCGTCGAAGAGGCCGTTGTCCGAACAGCCGCACAGCGTATCCGCCCAGTGCTACTTACCACAGCAACCACCATTCTCGGCCTGTTGCCCATGGTATTTGAAATTAACGTAAATTTCGCGGCTGGCACAGTCACTCATGGCTCAACCACATCCAGCTGGTGGGTGCTGCTCTCGTCAGCCGTTGTTTTCGGACTCGCGTTCTCGACGGTTTTAACGCTTATCCTGACACCAGTAATGCTCGCAGCGCCAGCCGTTTTGCGAGGCCGAGCGCCAATGATTAAACACGCGATAGTTGGCACATATCGATGGGGACAACGTCAGATCGGGATGACGCCCAAAACGAGCACACATTCCAACGCTAAAAAAGATACCGACTATCAGCAGGCTGCAGAATAAATTCCGAACCTGCTGATATGTTATCTATTGGCCATCGTCCGGTTCATTAGAAGTCGGTACCTCAAATATCTGTCCCGGATAGATTAGGTCTGGGTCACGAATTTGATCGACGTTTGCCTCGTAAATAATCGTATACTGCGCGCCACGGCCATAAGCGCGGCGTGCAATCCGCCACAAACTGTTTCCGGGCTGCACAATCACTTTACCGTCACGCAATTCGATTTGATCCAAGGTCGCGCGCTCAAACGGCAACTCGATTGCATATTCAGGCCGCCCATCTTCATCAAGTTGAATTACAAGCAATTGATACACACCCGGATCAACCTGAATTTCCGGCGCTATCATCCATTTGCCTTCTTCATCCGCAGCGACTTGGCCAATGAGACGCCGGTTGATGAACAACTGCACGACACGCCCGGGGTCCGCACGCCCCGAGAAAATCACGGCACCCGTGTCGTCATAATCAATGACGTCTAGGCTCAGAGGCCCAAGCCCTTCGGCTGCATCACGAGGGTCTTGAAGCACTTCAGTCGCGCCGCCCGGCGTGGTCCGCAAGACGAGCGGTAAATCCCCCTCGCGTTCCGGCACATAAATCAAAATGGTATCTTCCGAGCGAATTGTCGTGCCATCCGCCGTTTTCATGGAAAGCGCAAGCTCAACCGGGCCCGCGTCGAGCGGCGTGTCTGTCGCAACCACCCATGAACCGTCGCGATCGACCTCGGCTTTCTCAAGAACTTCATCATTTGCGTATATAGTCACGTCGGAGCCGGGTTTCGCACGGCCAGCGATCACCGCATAACCGGTGCGGTCAACGCGAACAATGTCGAAACTGGGTAAGGTCGGCTCTGCGATTTGATCAGAAGGTTCGTCGGTTGGCGTCACCGGCGCGGGTTGCTCGCTCGACTGATCTTGCGGGCTATCAATAATTTTGAATTTTTCGGCGGCCTTCCAGCCAATAAAACCGAGAACAATCAGTAACAGGATTATGATGATTACACGCACAGGACACTGCTCCTTTTGGTTAATTCGCAGGTATGAATTTACTTTACCCTCATGCAAAACCGCGTACAATGCCCGACCAACAAAAAGAAACTTGTAAGACTATGAAATCATTATGTGTTTATTGTGGATCGCGCCCAGGCAACGATCCAGCCTTCAAACAAGCCGCAATTGAGCTAGGTCAAGAGGCCGCAAAACGCGATTGTCGCATCGTTTATGGCGGCGGAAAACTGGGCCTTATGGGTGCGACAGCAGGTGCTGCTCGCGATGCCGGCGGCAAGGTTTTCGGTGTTATTCCCGATTTTCTTGTTGAACTTGAAGGCATTCTTGAAGGCGTCGACCACAAAGTCGTCAGCAATATGCATGAGCGTAAAATGATGATGTATGAGGAGTCAGACGCTATTTTGACGCTTCCTGGCGGCATCGGCACCCTTGAAGAGCTGATCGAAGTGCTTTCATGGGCGCGGCTCGGCCTTCATCGCAAGCCGCTCATCGTCCTGAATATCAATGATTTTTGGTCGCCTTTGCGTGTGCTTCTCAACCATGTGGTCGAGTGTAACCTTGCCGACAAAGAGCTTCTCAACGATCTGGTCTTTGTCGACAATGTTCAGGACGCGCTCAACGAAGCCGAAGACCGGATGCTTCGCTCAAAGGTCTAATCGCAATCTAGGCGCGCTCGCCCCGAAGACGAGCGCGGGCCTTTTCAGCGCCAATTAGCGGCAAGAGAACAGCCATTTCCGGGCCACGTTCCCGGCCGGTCAGCGCCAAACGTAGCGGCATAAATAATTTCTTGCCTTTGGCACCGGTTTTTTCCTTGAGCGCATTGGTAAGCACTGCCCAACTGTCGCCGTCTAACGTATCAGGCACCAACCCGGCTGCCTCGTCGGCAAAGGCCTGATCGTCGATTACCGGATCAACCTCACCGGAAATGACTTCAACCCAATCGGCCACGTCTTTTAGCCGCGTGATATTACCGCGAATAGCGTTCCAGACATCAGCATTAATCTCAACGCCATCAAGTCGTTCAGCAACTGCCTCAAAGTCAGTTTCGTGAAACAGTTTAGCGTTCAATGCTTCAAGCTCAGTGTTGTCGAAGCGCGCTGGTGCGCGACCAAGCCGGTCAAAGTCAAAGCTTTCAGCTTGTTTCATTAAATCAGCCTGCGGAACAACTGGGTCCGCCGTACCTAATTTAGCAAGTAGACTTGTGATCGCAGCAGGTTCGATACCGTCATCGCGCATTGCCTCGATGGATAGCGAGCCGAGCCGCTTCGAAAGCCCCTGCCCATCCGCGCCCACAAGCAAAGAATGGTGCGCAAATTGCGGCGGTGTACCACCCAAAGCTTTGATTATTTCGATTTGCACGCCGGTATTCGTAACGTGGTCTTCACCGCGCATCACATGCGTAATCGCAAGATCAATATCATCAACACAGCTCGGCAATGTGTAAAGAAACACGCCATCGGCGCGGATCAAAACCGGATCAGATACACTAGCGGTATCGACAACTGTTTCACCGCGAATGAGATCAGTCCATTTTACTTGGCCTTGCGAAAGCTTGAAACGCCAATGCGGTTTTCTGCCTTCTGCCTCAAATGCTGTCTTTTGTTGTTCAGTTAGCGATAACGCCGCACGATCATAAACCGGTGGCAGACTACGCGCCCGTTGAATTTTTCGTTTACGGTCGAGCTCGTCTGCTGTCTCATAGCAAGGATATAACAACCCAGCGGTCTTCAGGCCTTCGGCAGCTTCGGCGTAACGGTCAAAGCGCGCTGACTGGCGCATAGTTTCGTCATAGGTCAGACCAAGCCATGCGAGATCAGTTCTAATCCCATCTTCAAAGGCTTGGGTCGACCGCTCAAGGTCCGTATCGTCAATGCGCAAGACAAACGTCCCGCCGGATTTACGGGCAAACAACCAATTCCAAAGGGCGGCGCGCACGTTACCAACATGGAGCTTCCCCGTGGGGGACGGCGCAAAACGGACTTTAACACTCATGATTTTTTTCAACTTTCGCGGAACTTGCGCCGGATTAGCGGTTCCGGCGGCAGCGGTCAAACGGGACTATTTATCGCGCCAGCCATTGGTGATCGGATAACGCCTATCGCGGCCAAAATTGACCGAAGCAACCTTCGGCCCAGGCGGTGCCTGACGGCGCTTATATTCAGCAACATACAATAGATGCTCCACTCGCCGGACGAGTGCCTCGTCGTAGCCCTTCGCCACAATGTCCCTGACGGCCATTTCTTTCTCAACAAGCATTTCAAGCACCGCATCCAACACCTCGTAAGGTGGTAAGCTGTCTTCGTCTTTCTGGTCTTCACGCAACTCAGCCGACGGCGGTTTGGTGATGATGCGATCAGGAATAACCATCCCCTTTGGCCCTAACAGCCCATCGGCGTGATGCTGGTTGCGCCATCGGCACAGTGCAAAAACTTCAGTTTTGTAAATGTCTTTAAGCGGATTAAAACCGCCATTCATATCGCCATAAAGCGTGGCGTATCCAACCGACATTTCGGACTTGTTGCCTGTAGTCAAAACCATGTCACCGAATTTGTTCGAGAGCGCCATCAATATTACGCCACGAAGTCGCGATTGGATATTCTCTTCGGTCACATCTTTTTCGCGCCCCTGAAAACTTGGCGACAACATTTTGTCAAATGCCTCAACACCCGGCGAAATTTTAATTGAGCTATATGAGACACCCAATAGGTTAGCGCATTGTTCGGCATCTTCGAGACTATCTCTCGCAGTATATCGTGACGGCATCATCACGCACCGCACCACGTCTGCGCCCAGTGCATCCACCGCGATGGCAGCGGTCAACGCAGAATCAACACCGCCCGAAAGACCAATGACCACGCCTTTAAAGTGGTTCTTGTGGACGTAATCGCGCACAGCAAGCGTAACCGCACGATACACCATTTCATCGCCGTCGACCCACGCCGCATTCGGCCCGTTCGTACACTGCCAATGACCGTCAGTTTTGGTCCATGTAGTCAGAGCAATTGTTTCAGCAAATTGCGGCGCACGATATTGCACGACACCGCCGGCATTCATCACAAAGCTAGCACCTTCGAACAAAATCTCGTCTTGCCCTGCTAATTGATTGACAAAAATCAGCGGCAATCCCGTTGCAGTTACCCTTGCCCGCGCAGCCATTGTGCGTTCTGCGATCGCAGGTTTACGAAACGGCGACCCATGCGGAACTACAAAAATCTCAGCACCTGCGTCCGCTAATGCTTCCCCCGCACCCGGAAGCCACATGTCCTCGCAGATCATCAACCCTAATTTGACGCCCCTGAACATTGTTGGCGCGGGATAGTCTGGTCCGGGCGTAAAGCGCCTCGGCTCGTCGAAGACACCGTAATTTGGCAACCGTACTTTGTATCGGATCGCTTCAATTTTTCCGCCATCCAAAAGAAAGGTTGCATTAAACAACGCCTCGTCAACGCGCCACGGTGATCCGATGATCATTGCGGGGCCACCACTTTTTGTGTCCGCCGCAAGGGCATTTACGGCATCTCGACAGGCGCGCTGATAAGACGGCTTATTCACGAGATCTTCCGGCGGGTAACCCGAAACCACCAATTCGCAAAATACGACGAGATCCGCGCCCAATTTCGCGGCGTCGGCGCGCGCATTGCGTATCCGCTCGACATTACCGTCGATGTCCCCAACAACGGGGGCGATTTGGGCGATGGCGATTGAAAGAGTATCTGTCATCGGTGCGATTTAGGCGGTTTTTCCCAAGATTAGAAGCGCTCTGGCGCTTCACCCACGAAAAATTGCACAACCAACCCAATCAATCCTCATTCGGTCCTCGACCAACGGCTCCATAAACATCGCTGAAGAGAGGCGCGACTTCCGGCATCGCCGGACGGCCACGCGTCATCCCGGTTCGCACCATGACCATCTTTTTATCGGGTACGATCACTACATATTGACCTTCATGGCCACCCATATAGTACGCGCTCTCCGGAAGGCCCGGTATAAAGCGCTCGCGGCCATCTGCTCCGTCAAGGTTCAGCCAGAAATGCGCGCCATATTGGCGATCAGCCGCTGTCGTTGGAGACGTAACATATTCCGACCAACCTTCCGGCAAAAGGCGGACACCATCCCAAATACCATCGTCCAAATATAGCTGGCCAAGCCGCGCCCAATCCCGTGCAGTTGCATAAACATAGGAGGAGCCGATAAACGACCCTGAAGCATCCGGCTCGAGCACAACACTTTCTGCACCGATTGGATCCAGTAACGCATCATGGGCGAATTGATAAAAATCAACTCCTTGCTCTTTCATAACTTGGCGTAACGTCCGCGCAATTAAGTTCGTCGTCCCGCTTGAATAATACCAAACCTCGCCCGGGGCGTACTCGGCGTTACTGTGGGATGCAGCACCTCCGGCATCCGGCCGTTCAAACAACATGCGATTTACGTCAGATCGCGGATCATCGTAGTTTTCTTCAAAACTCAATCCACTTTGCATGCGCAACATATCATTCCAGGTTATTCTCGATTTAGCATCATCACCCGCCCATTCTGGTACTGGGATTGGCGCTTCAATATCCACATATCCGTTTAGGACTGCTGCGCCTACCAAACTGGCGGTCACACTCTTTGCCATCGACCAAGAAAGAAATGGCGTCGTTTCGGAAAACCCTTCCGCATACATCTCATCGATGATTTTGCCGTCCACAATAACCAAAAATGATCGTTGATTTGTGGTATTTTCCTCAAATGATTGAGTAATCGCGAAATCAACCGCTGCATAATCAACATAGTCCAGCGCTTCACCGGAGATCGGCCGCGCTAACGGCCACTCACCACCTGCTTGATCGGCGAGTTTCACAGGTACCAACGGACGAACTCGGCCCGCGTTCGCCAGAGTGCAGCCAAAACCTGAACGGTAAACGGCGTGAATGCCGCCAAGTCCGAACGGCCCTCGCGCTTTTACGGTTTGAGCATCTTCATCAACTTTGACCGTCACCTGCTCCATCGTCGCCGGCATACCGGCAAATTCAGCCCCAAGAACCTGCGCCTTATTGCGGCCTGCGACAAAGAGTTCCGAACAAACGGTTTTCGCTTTATAGCCAGCGCCAATCCGAACAAGTCGATCAACCTTGACGGCAGCATACACCGCCCCCGCTATACCGATCGCTCCAGCGACCAAAATAGCCTTTTGAGCAAATTTCCATTCTGTCATGGGCAAACCTTAGACCGCACACCGCCACGCTGAAAGCCGTTTTCACAGATCACGCTATCGATTTGTAGACGGGCCCAAGGTTTTGCGGTAGTCGAGTGGCGCATATGGGAGACAAGTTATGAAGAAGATTCACCAAGACGCCAATTCAGCACTTGATGGGCTCTTGTTTGACGGCATGACCATCATGGCTGGCGGATTCGGACTATGTGGAATTCCCGAAAACCTAATTCATGCGCTACGCGATAGCGGTGTCAAATACCTGACATTCATTTCTAATAACGCAGGTGTTGATGACTTCGGTTTGGGGCTATTGCTTCAGACACGACAGATTAAAAAGATGATTTCGTCCTATGTGGGCGAGAACAAAGAATTTGAGCGTCAATACTTGGCCGAAGAGTTGGAACTTGAGTTTAATCCGCAAGGAACACTCGCCGAGCGTTGCAGAGCCGGCGGTGCTGGCATCCCAGCGTTCTACACAAAAACCGGTGTTGGCACGCTGATCGCAGAAGGCAAAGAACACAAAGAATTCAACGGTGAGACTTACATCATGGAAACTGGCCTTGTTGCCGACCTTTCTATTGTGAAGGCTTGGAAAGCCGATGAGCAGGGAAATCTTGTTTATCGCAAAACTGCACGCAACTTTAATCCGATGATGGCAACGGCAGGGAATGTTACTGTTGCTGAAGTTGAAGAGATTGTCCCATTAGGCAGCCTAGACCCTGACAACATCCATACGCCGGGTATCTTTGTGCAGCGGGTTATTCCAGGCAAACAAGAAAAACGCATTGAAAATCGGACTATCCGCCAACGGGAGAACGCATAATGCCTTGGGACCGTAATCAAATGGCCGAACGGGCCGCAAAAGAGCTTAATGATGGGTTTTACGTCAATCTTGGTATTGGCATTCCGACCCTCGTCGCCAATTACATCCCTGAAGGCGTAGATGTTACGCTACAGTCTGAAAATGGGATGCTCGGCATGGGCCCATTCCCCTATGAGGACGAAGTCGATCCGGACCTGATTAATGCTGGCAAGCAAACCATCACCGAACTGCGCAGAACATCTTATTTTTCCAGCGCTGATAGCTTTGGGATGATCCGAGGCGGTCATATTGATCTGTCGATCCTTGGCGCAATGGAAGTTTCCGAAGATGGAGACCTCGCCAACTGGATGATCCCCGGTAAAATGGTCAAAGGTATGGGCGGTGCGATGGATCTTGTCGCTGGCGTCAAGCGGGTTGTTGTGGTGATGGACCACGCCTCGAAATCAGGCGCGCCAAAGCTCCTTCACAAATGCGCTCTGCCGCTTACTGGTAAGCAAGTCGTCGATATGGTCATTACCAATCTCGGCGTTTTCGAAATCAAAGAAGGTGAAGGCATGTCGCTCACCCAACTCGCTCCCGGTGTGAGCGTTGACGAGGTGAAATCACTTACGGAAGCTGACTTTAAAGTTGCAGTATAGCCGTTAGGACGCGACGGAAATTTCTTCCATCGCCGCTTTTTTGTGGTCGCCACTTTCGTGAACAATACACGTCAAAAGGTGCGCGATCACTTTCTGATCTCCAGAAAATTTCATTCGCGCCTTTGCCTCGTCGAGAGTTTTCTCGCCGCGGAATGATTGCATGATTGTGCCAACGTCCGCCGAAATTGTAGCAACCGCTGGTCCGTCAGCCCCACGACGGCATGTCATCTCGCCGTTCATATTATAAACAGTGTACGGAAAATCATCGATCGCAATATGGGCGACGTAATTCAATTCTGGTTCCGGGCATAATCCCGCAAACATTTCGATCGCAAGCGCAACCGAATCCGGCTGTAGATTATCTGTATAAATACACTCGCGCGCTGGAGATGAATCCGGCCTCTCAATAAAATAGAGGATCGACCATTTCATAAGCGAACGCACAGTCGTACGAAGCCCCTCCCCCATTACCGTCAAACGATAGCGCGTTTTGTTATCGCTATGTCCGGGCGCATCGATCAGATCCGCCTCTTCCAACTCCTTGAGGCGCTTACTTAATAAATTCGCGCCAATTCCCGGCAAGCCAGCCTGCAAATCGCCAAAACGTTGCGGTCCTAAAAACAGCTCTCGCAATATCAACAACGTCCACCGCTCACCCAAAAGATCGAGCGCGTGCGCCAATATGCAGTCCTGATTATAGGTTCGTGCCATTCAGCTTCCTCCACCATCAATCGGGCTTTTTTAACCAAGCTACTACTTTCGCTGGCATTTTGTTATGCGCACAAAAAAATCATGCGCTAGCTTCAAATGTATTTGACACTTCATTTTTATATAGTAAAGTCTTTCTTGTTATCAAATGGCGAAAAAATGAAATTTCCATCGCCGGAATCCCTGAAACGGAGAAACCCTATGTTTAACAAGATTGTAGCTGGCCTGGCCGTAAGTTCCGCCCTTGTTTTCGGCACTCCCGCATTTGCCGGCGATTGGACAGAAACTGTTGATTTGTGTGCCGCCGCCGCCGAAGCCGAAGGCGCAGTAACCGCCAACGAATATCGCTCAAAATTTCTGTATGGCTCTGGTGCCTCAACGAAAAAAGTTGCGATTGAAATGACCTCTGCGAATGGCGACGTCGTTAAAGCCGAATGCAAAATCCGTCGCGGCAAAGTGACGAGCATCGATATCAAAGCCTAACCGGACTTGATACTCCCTGAACTAAGCGCCTCATCTGAGGCGCTTTTTTTATGTCTGGGCTTCGCTTTAATGTACTAACTATGAGGCAACCAAAGAGCGATAGGCTGAACGGGTCATTTTCTCACCGTTGATAAACCCCTGCCCCCAGTGCGGATTCAGATCACTTAACGGGTCCGCCGCAACAACAGCGTCTTCGCTCATACCTTGGTTTATGAGGTTTTGGATTCGCCCTTTGACGTCCTTCAACATAGACACCGTTTTCTCAAGATCCGATTTGTCGGCTAATGGGCCATGGCCGGGGATTATTTTTGTGCCTTCATTAATCATGGCAAGAACACTGTCATGAGTTTCAATGTACCCATTCAAATCGCCTCCTGCATCAATATCGATATATGGATAACCACCGTTAAAAAAAACATCACCCATATGAACAACATCAGCATCTTTGGCGTAAATGATTGCATCTCCGTCCGTATGCGCTGGTTTTGAATGCCAAATATAAATTTCCTGCCCATTCCAATGGAAAGTCATTGAGTGCGAAAAGGTAATTATCGGTAGCGCATCATCGGTGCCATTCTCAGCACTCGCCGCGCCCTCCAAAAGTCGCGCTCGAACATTGTCGTGGGCCACTATATGCGCGCCAGCTTTTCCAAAAGCTTCGTTCCCGCCCGTATGATCTCCGTGGTAATGCGTGTTCAGCACGAATGCGACAGATTGGTCAGACACCTCGGCAATTGCTGCCGTAATTTTTTCACTCAAGGGAGCGAACTGATCATCGATAACGAACGGACCATCGTCACCAATCGAAAGACCAATATTGCCGCCCGCGCCTTGCAACATAAAAAGCCCCTGACCCAACTTGACTGTCGTGATCTCGACATTAGAAAAATCTCGTTGTGCACTCACCGGTCCGACCGAGAGCATGCCCATGCCAATTCCGAAAAAAGTCGCCTTTATGAAAGTTTTCCGATTCATTCGCGCCACGGCGGATCCCCTTTGCCAATACATCTGGGCACTTTGATAGCATTTTCTGCCTTATTCAAAAACCACCGCGACGCTATTGCCGGTTATGGCAGGTGATTTGATGACTTATGTTGCGACGCGGTGACCATACGGCTAAAGGGTCATCCATATGGAGTTATTGTGATGAATTGGACGAAAGACAGCTGGCGTCAAAAGCCTGCCAAACATATCCCGTCGGACTACCCGGACCCTGCGGCCCTTGAGGCTGTGGAGCAAGAACTTGCTGGGTATCCGCCTTTGGTATTTGCAGGCGAAGCCGAGACCCTGAAAACCGAATTAGCCAAAGTAACACGCGGAGAGGCATTTTTGCTTCAAGGCGGCGATTGCGCCGAGAGCTTTAAGGAGTTCCACGCCAACAATATTCGTGACACGTTCCGGGTTCTTCTTCAGATGGCGGTCGTCTTAACTTTCGGTGCAGCCATGCCCGTGATTAAAGTTGGTCGTATTGCGGGGCAGTTCGCCAAGCCACGTTCCTCTCCTACGGAAACAATAGATGGTGTTACCCTCCCCAGCTATCGCGGAGACAACATCAACGGGATTGAATTTGACGAAGCGTCTCGTGTGCCAGACCCGCAAAGGCTTTTAAAAGCATATGGGCAAGCAGCCGCGACGCTCAACCTGATCCGCGCATTTGCTACCGGTGGCTACGCGGATTTACACAACGTCCAAAATTGGAATCTCGAATTCGTTTCTGGTAACCCTCAGGAAGGCCGATATCGCGCACTCGCCGATAAAATTTCCGAAGCCATCACATTCATGAAGGCTTGCGGCATTAACGGCTCTAGCGTCCGCGGCATCAGCGAAGTTGATTTCTACACGAGCCACGAAGCTCTTTTGCTCGGCTTCGAAACAGCGATGACCCGTGTCGATTCAATCTCCGGAAAGTTTTACGACACTTCCGCACACATGTTATGGATAGGAGATCGCACACGTCAGCCAGACGGAGCACATGTAGAGTTTTGCCGCGGTGTCGAAAATCCGATTGGAATTAAATGCGGCCCCTCCCTCGAACCAGACGAACTCATCAAGCTACTCGATATTCTTAATCCGAAAAACGAAGCGGGACGTATTGTCCTGATTGCTCGCTTTGGCTCGGAAAAAGTTGAGGCTGGATTACCACCTCTGGTTAGCAAGGTGCTTTCAGAAGGCCGCAATGTCGTTTGGTCATCAGACCCGATGCACGGAAACATCATTAAAACCGGGCAAGGTTTCAAAACACGACCGTTCGACGCTATTTTGTCCGAAGTTGGTACATTTTTCGATGTATGTCGCGCAGAAGGCGCAATACCGGGCGGTGTGCACTTTGAAATGACTGGCCAAAATGTGACGGAGTGCCTGGGCGGCTCGCAGGAAATTTCGGAAAATGACCTGCATTCTCGCTATCACACCCATTGCGACCCAAGGTTGAATGCCAGTCAAGCGCTCGACCTAGCGTTTATCTTGGCTGATCGCTTTAAGGATAAGAGATCCTCAGTTTCATGATCAAAATGTCATCTTCTTTAGTGAAGACTTTTCATGAAATAGCCGGATATATAGTGTGAACTCTTCCATGTCGCGTGGCCTTCCATTTGCCGCGCGACATAGAGTATGACTAAATCCGGATCTGACAGGTCCGACCAGCCTAACGCGCGGGGGCGCAAACGGGGGGACAAACCTGTGACCACATCTTTGAGTGTAGGCGTGGCCGGTGCCGGTGTATTCGGTGGCCACCACGCATCAAAATACCATGCCCACCCCCATGCGCAGTTAAATGCAATCTTCGACATAGAAGTTGGTAAGGCCAGCGCTCTCGGTGCACGCTTTAATGCGCCGACATTTTCGGATTTTGACAAACTCCTCAATTCGGGATTGGACGCCCTTGTCATTACGACGCCAGCAAGTGCCCATTTTGAATTGGCAAAACGCGCCCTTCACGCAGGGCTGCACGTATTTGTCGAAAAACCGATCTCTATTGACCCCAAAGAAGCAGATGCGCTTATCAAAACCGCTTCTCGCAATCGTCTAGTTTTACAGGTTGGCCATCAGGAACGGTACGTCGCAGCGACGGCTGGTCTATTTGATCGCAAGCACCCCCCCGTCAAAATTGATTGCATTCGGGGTACAAGCGCGTCCGGTCGTTGTGAAGATGTGTCTGTAATTTATGATTTAATGGTGCATGACATCGATATCGTCCGCAAACTGACCGGTGCCGATGTCAAAAATGTATACGCAAGCGGTAACACGCACGAAGCCACCGCAGACCTTACATTGTCAAACGATACTATCGTTTCATTGAAAGCCAGTCGGCGTGCAAATGCGCCGCAGCGCCGTATGACGCTCGTTTATGAGGACGGCATCATCGACTTTGATTTCATCAATCGCGAGATGAACAACACGACGCCTGCCGCAATCGGAATCGACTTTGGTCAAAAAACTGGCCCCCTCGCTTTCCGCGATCCGCTTTCTTTTGGTGCAGATGAGTTTATCAATGCTATTATCGAAGGCCGCCGTCCCATCGTGACGGGTGAAGATGGACGTGACGCCGTAGCTTGGGCTAAATTAATTGAAAAAACTGCTGGGATTGCCAATACGCAATTTGAAAGTGATCTTCTTGAAAGACAACGTGCATGACTAGTGTCATTAACCTGAAGCCTGCATCCCCAAAAAAAATTGACGACATCGCTTTTATTGACCTTGTGGCTCAACAAAAGCGCATCAGACCTGCGATCGAGAAACGCCTTCAGGCCGTTCTCGATCATGGGCGTTATATTGCCGGCCCGGAAATTGACGAACTAGAAGATTTACTTTCCGAACGTACTGGCGCGCCGACTGTCATTAGTTGTGCAAGCGGAACTGCGGCTTTGATTATTCCCCTACTCGCGCGTGGCGTGGGGCGCGGGGATGCCGTTTTCCTTCCAGCATTTACCTATAATGCCACCGCCAACGCTGTGTTATTGTGTGGCGCGACGCCAGTTTTCGTAGATATTGATCCCAACACATTCAACATTGACCCTGTTGATTTAGACCACCGAATTGCCGCTGTTCGCGCTGAAGGGAACTTGCGCCCTCGTGCAATAATTCCTGTAGACTTATTTGGATCGCCTGCCGATTACCCAGCTATTCACGCCATTGCAAAACGTGATGACCTATTCATTCTTGCTGACGGCGCACAAAGCTTTGGCGGCGAGTTAAGCAACACACAGGTCGGTGCTTTAGCACCTGCGACCGGCACAAGCTTCTTCCCCGGCAAAGCACTCGGTGCCTACGGAGATGCGGGCGCGATCTTCAGTATGAACTCCCACGACCGCGAACGCTGGGCTTCTATCCGTTGGCATGGCACCGATGACGCCAGAAAAGAATCTGTTCGGGTCGGTTTCAATGGCCGCATGGATAGCTTTCAGGCCGGTGTTTTGCTCGAAAAACTAGCGATCTTTGACGACGAACTAGCAACCCGCCGACAGATTGCTGGCGTCTATAATGAGCGGCTAAAGTCCGTAACGAAGCCTCAGTCACACATTAAAGGGGCCTCATCCGGTTACGGATATTATTCGCTCAGGACAACTAATCGGGATCAGGCCGTCAAGAAACTCAAAAATATGGGCGTACCGACAGCAATTTATTACGCAACACCATTACACTTGATGCCTGCCTTTGCCGATTACGCACCGGTGAATGGGCTACCGCAGACTGAACTCGTTGCCACCGAAATTTTCTCATTACCCATGCACCCCTATTTAAGCGACGCGCAGATTGATCATATCTGTGACTCGGTGCTGGAAATTTGCGGTTAGCCCCAAGATCGTTCAGCGTTTTTCGGTATGAGAATACGCTTTGTGTATAAGGTGCTTACCTGCTTCGGGCCCCTCATCAATCTGCGCTAACAAGCGTTCGCGATCCGTCACGCGGAATTGCTGGATGTAGTCCTCAATCGTATTACTCTCATACCCCATACGCTCTAGCGCCTCACGCGCCATGAGAACGCTTGATTCAAGGGTTTCACGAACGATCACGTCGGGTCCCAGTTTTCGAAGCTCGATTTCGTGCATCCGGTCATGGGCACAAGCAATGATCGTTACATTTGGCAGACTTGCCCGTAACGAAGCCGTTGCATGATTTACCGCCTCTGGGTCATCCATACACAGAATAATTGCTTGAGCGTTCGCGGCGCCCGCATTCATTAACATATCCAACCGCGACCCGTCGCCAAAATATACTTTGAAGCCAAAGCGCTCCGCATTACGAATATGTTGTGGGTTGCGATCAATCGCGACAATGTCAACGCCGGAGTTTTGAAGCACCTGCGAAACGATCTGTCCCATACGTCCAAACCCGACAATAACCGCATGGTCTCGCCCCGCCTCCGGGCCAGAAAGGTCTTCACCATTATCCTGGCTACCCTGTGCCACACGGTTTGCGAGGGCGACCAATGCAGGGGTCAGCATCATCGACAACGTAACGATCGCTGACATCAAATTCGCCTGAACATCCGTAAACATCGCGGAGCCGACACCCAAAGTCACGACAACGAATGAAAATTCCCCACCTTGAGAAAGCGTCGCTGCGGTGCGCAACGCGTTATCTTTCCGGGCACCCATTAACTGCGCGAGGACAAATAGAATTGATGCTTTCAGGAAAACCAATCCTGACGCACCACCAAGCACAACCAGCCAGTATTGAAGAATGATACCAAGATCGAGACGCATACCAATCGAGATAAAGAACAATCCGAGAAGTAACCCGCGGAACGGTTCGATATCGGTTTCTATTTGATGCTTGAAAGAAGATTCAGAAAGCAAGACACCGGCGAGGAATGCACCCAGCGCCATCGAAAGGCCGGCCCAAGCCACCGCCAATGAGGTAAGTGCGACCACTAAAAGTGCTGTAGCGGCAAAAGCCTCGCGCGAGCCGGACCCGGCCACCAAACGAAAAATCTTATCCAACCCGAATCGGCCAACGATAATCACAACCGCGATTACACCGATAGCTTTTGCGCTGGCGGCAAGCGCATTTCCATCCGCGCCAACCCCAGCCAAAACGGGCACCGCCGCCAGCAATGGAATGACCGCCAGGTCTTGGAACAACAAAACGGAGAAAGACTGCCGCCCATATGCGGTGTTTAGTTCGCCTCGGTCTTTCAACCATTGTAGCGCGAACGCGGTAGAGGAAAATGCGAGAGAAAACCCAGCGATTGCAGCAGCCTGCACCGGCATGACACCAGCGGCCACAAATAAACAGGCGATAACCACGCCCGTGATGCCCATCTGCGCGGCACCCAATCCAAAAATCTGTTGGCGCATAGACCATAAGCGAGAGATTGAAAGCTCAAGTCCGATGACGAACATGAACAATACGACGCCGAGTTCCGCAACGTGAAAAACCCCGTCCTGACGATGCAGCAAATTCAGCCCATAAGGACCAGCAGCAACGCCAGCGGCAAGATAGCCAAGAATTGAGCCGAGTTTGAAACGGTTAAACAGCGGAACAGCAACAGCGGCAGCACCAAGATAGGTGGCCGCTTCGATCAAGAAGGCGCTGTCAGTTCCCGCCATAATATTTCAGATCAAACCCTTCGCTATATGCTAAACCAAGCCCTCAGTTTCATTCAAACCTAGCGCCAGATTGACGTTTTGGATCGCCTGCACGGCCGCCCCTTTTAGGAGGTTATCTTCTGCCGCGACAACGACAGCGCATTTGCCATCTTCACTAAGAGTAAAACCACCAATAATCACACCCGTGAGGTTCGTTCCCTCTTTAAGTTCCGGTGCATCACTACGCAAGAAAATCAATGGGTCGTTACCAAACTTATCGTCAAACCGCTGCGTTAAATCCGCAAGAGACATCGCTTTCGCGAGGGGGATATGCACGGTAACCATCAGCCCACGGAAAGCTGGGTGAACATGGGGCGAAAATCGTACCTGTGTTCCCAGATGGCGTGTGGCTTCGCGTTCATGCTTATGGCCCGCAAGCGCATATGGCATCAAATTGTCTTTTAAGCGATCAACATCATTGCGCGGGCTCGGCGTCGTGCCCGCACCAGAATAACCCGACACGCCAAAAACGGACGGCGTTCCTTCAAGGTCAGGCAATAATGGTGCAATCGCCAACTGCATAGCGGTCGCATAGCAGCCCGGATTAGCAATACGTTTAGCGCGGTTGATTTTCGCGCGATTGAGTTCGGGCAAGCCATAAACCCAATTATCGTCGAAACGATAATCCGCAGAGAGATCTATTATAATGCGATCCGGCGCAAATTTTTCTAGCGCATCTACATAAGCTTTGCTGGCACCATCGGGCAGCGCCAGAATCACAACATCTGCGCGGCGTTTGGCGGCTTCTTCAGGACCAAGCGCCTCAAAAACGCATTCGTCTTTGTCCTCTGGCGCTATTTCAGCGACCGCACGGCCGGCAAATTCCCGACTGACGGCAAAGGCGAGCATCAGTTCAGAATGACCAGCAATCAACCTGATCAATTCGCGACCAGTGTGCCCCCGCGCACCGACAATCCCAACTAAAAACGGGGTACTCATTCTGCGTCATCTCCAATGAAACTTGCTGGCATCGCGGCCACCCGGTCGGCAATCCGCGAGATTCTCGCCCAGTCTTTCTCACCTTTCCAAAACACTGTCCACGGCCCCGCCTTCACAGATCCGTCAGCGCTATTGTGGTAAAAGCCATTAAACCCATTGGAAGTGCGTGACCGCCAGAAAAAATTCGGGTTATTTTTGGTAAAAGCACGCCAAACGGTCCGGGAGAGCCCCTCCCCACGCGCATCCTCAATCACTGCGAACTTATCGAGGTAAACAAAATCATCGACCTTGGTCAGCAATGCCCCGGCCCGATAACTATCGGACATAATGACCTCATGAACGTCGAGCCCATCCCACCAATCTTTTTTCAGTGCGCGGCCAAAGGCATTTTCCACAAGGGCAATCGTCCGGTCACGATCAATCGCCGCAATGGTATCATACCTATTGATCGCCTCGCCCATACGAACGAGCGTGCCAGAGCCACCATGGGTGAAAAGCTCACGGATCAAACCTTCGGGGGTGGTAATCGAAACCGACGTCGACAACGGCGACGCATCAAGCAAGCGTTTTATTTCGCTCAATTTCAGGCGCATGCCGCCTTCGACCCATGACGCGTTCATCAGCTTATCATATTCCGATGCCAAATTGATCGAATGCATGATGTCACCATGTTTATCAAGCAAGCCACCAACCCCAGTCAGAAAAACGATTTTCATCGGCTGAAGCACTTCGACTAGCGCGCGTGTCGCGCTATCGCCATTAATGTTCAAGAGCTGGCCACCAGGCGCGATACCCAGGCATGTCAAAATCGGCATCGCACCAGAACGCACAACAGATTGGATCAGCCCCTGTCTTATGGTTGCGGGTTCACCGACAAGTCCAAATTTTTCTTTGTCCAGATAATTTGCTTCAATAACCCCCGCGATCACGCCCTCAGCTTCGACCCCCTGTTTACGGACGGCCTCAACCAGCTTGATGTTCTCGCCGATGAATACATCGCGTGCCACATCAAGCGTTGCCTCGTCAGTGACGCGCAGCCCTTCGACTTTTGGCGTTTTTATCCCGCGCTCTTTGAGGGCAATATCAAGCTGTGGGCCACCGCCATGCAGCACAATCGGTGTCAGCCCAACTGTATGAAGAAACGCCAACGCGGACGCGGTTTCTTCAAGCTGTTCTGCGAGGATGGCACCGCCAATTTTGATGACCGCAAAGCGCGACTGATCCACTTCGGAAAATCGCTGCAGATAGGCGCGGATTTCCTTGCCGTCGCTCATATTTGAAAGCAACTGGACGATCGTCTGGCGTGTGAATTCTGTCTGGGTCATTTAAAGTGCGGTCTTTTACAATATTTCGTCCCTGAGGACGGGCCCTAAAGATAGGCAGTTTCATCCGTAAGCCGGGAGCACAACTACCCTTTAACCGATAGCATGCTTACCAAATTAATCCGACCCGTTCGGCGTCAACCGAATGGTCAGCATCCAACAGAGCTTCATCGGACTACCGCTTTCATAATTGCTTTTTGCACGTGAAGCCGATTTTCCGCTTCATCATAGGCAATACAATTCTGGCTTTCGAAGACTGCATCCGTCATTTTTACGTTGCGACGCATAGGCAAGCAGTGCGACACCAATGCATCATTGGTCTTCGCCATTTTATCTTCATCAACTATAAAGTGTTTATACTGGTCGCGAATTGGTTTCTCCGGTTCCCAATTTCCAAAATAAGGAAGCGCGCCCCAGCTTTTTGCATAAACGACTTCTGCGCCATCATAGGCAGCGTCAATATCATGAGAGATGGTCAACTCGTGCCCATTCTCGCTAGCATCATGGGTGGCTTGATCGATATAACGCTGATCAAGAATATAATCTTTAGTCGGACAAAGAAGTGTTGGTTTCATGCCGAACTTTGCTGCGATGACAAGCGCCGAATTCGCCACAGCCGTGTTCAGAGGCTTTGGGTGGTATGTCCAAGTCAGGACAAACTTTTTACCTTCAAGCGATCCGAGCCGTTCCTGTAGCGCCATAATATGCGCCATTTCCTGACAAGGGTGGGTAATTGTCTCCATGTTGACCACGGGCACATCAGCATATTTCGCAAAAGCATTGAGAATTTTGTCTTTGCGATCTTCCTGCCAATCAACGAATTTCGGAAAGGCGCGAATACCGATCATATCGCAATAGCGCGATAGAATCTTGGCCGCTTCTTTCACGTGTTCTTCGGCATCACCATCCATGACGACGCCATCTTCGAACTCAAGTGGCCACATACCGCCGGACGGAGAAAGTACAACCGCGTGCCCACCGAGCTGTTTCGCGCCCACATCAAATGATGTTCGCGTCCGCAGCGAATTATTCAAAAACAACAGCGCGATCGTTTTGCCCTTCAAAGCATCGCCCAAAGGCGCGGCCTTCATGGCTCGGGCATCGTCGATCATGGCTTGCAACTCGGGGCGGGACCAATCCGCTGTGTTCAAAAAATGTCTCATATGCGCTCTTTACCGACCAAATCGGCTAATTCCAAGCTCCTGCTTTGGGGAAAATGCCTATACACGCAATAGGCGATTCGCGCGTGACACCGAGCGCCGAAACAGAATAGTTTCCAAATCGTTAACCCGTGACGTGCAGCATGCTGCTAAAGACACGGCCTACTTGTTACTTTTGGCGTATTTTTACCGGATCGGTCCGATTTTCCATGGCGGATGAGCCCAAACATATTGATGGCGAAAAACTGGCAGCGCGCATAGATGCGCTCTCGCCCCGTCGTCTCGGGATTCTAACTGGTGCGTTTTTAATCGCTTTGGCGACGCTTTTTGTTTTTGAGATGAACGATAAGGCGCTTTTGCGAGAATCAGAGACCCAACTCCGCCTATCCCAAGCGGCAAGTGATGGGGCTGCAGCGCTTAATATCGCGATCATGACGGGCACTCCAGTGCGCGATGCGCTTAGCGGGGTTGAGCCGGGGGGCTATACAGCGATGTTCCACCTTTCGACCTCGGGCGACATTCTGACCGCTGAGGGACGCACAGATATGATCGACATCCCTGCGTCTTCGCTCCGGGCATTAAACCTTGATGCTTCGACCTCAGCGCGCCTCGACCTGCCAGGCGGTAAAGTCGCAGTAGCTTGGCGGCGGCTGGATAATGGCGATGCTCTTGTGATTGCCGCCCCTGCGCGGGATATGTTCGACCGCACGCGTGTGTGGGTTCTTTACGCGGTTCTTATGGGCGCAATTACATTGGTAATTGGGTCATTGATGGCCGCGTTCATTCGCCAAAGCCGCGCAGCCGCAAGCGCCGCACATGCGCTTTCGACCTTGACGGAGTTCAATGCTGCGTTGACTGGTGGTCGCTGTTCACCGTGGTTTTACGACCATAAAGAACGCACAGTGCATTTGACCAAATCGTTCTTACAACCTCTTGGGCTCAGCGCGCGAGATCGCAAATTTTCAATGCGTGAAATTTCTGCGCTTGTTCACCCGCAAGACTTGCGAACGGCCTTGGCTGTTATCTCAGGCGAACCTTCCGGCGTCAGCGAAGGTGTTGTGCGTGTGAGAGAACCCGGTGGCGGTTGGTCACGGGCCTATTTCCGCACTTCGCCCGAGGCAACCCGCTTCCACCGCGCGGGCGTAGCATTTGACCTTGTGGGGGCATCCACCCTTGCGCCCGGTGCCGCAATCGCTGAAACGCGCCTGCGCGATGCGATAGAGAGCATTCCCGAAGCATTTGTTTTGTGGGATGCGCAAGGCAAGCTGGCGATCTGGAACAAACGCTTCACCAGCATTTTCCGTATCCCCGCAAAGGTGTTGAAACCGGGGTTGACCATTGACGAGGTATCCACCTGTGCGGCGGTTGCTGGCGATATTTTGGTGGCGCATTTCAGCCCGCTAGAAGACGCACAGCAAGAAAACCAAGAGGTTGCTCTGCCCGGCTCTCGATGGGCGCATGTTTCTCGGCGCAAGACCGCCGAAGGCGGGTATGTTTGTGTGGCAAGCAATGTCACCGATCTCAAACGCCGTGCATGGGCGCAGAAAAAGAAAGAGCGCGAACTTCAGCACACCGTCGAAGATCTGGAAAATTCACGCAAAGAACTCTCCGAAGCTCTACGCAAATATGAGTTTGAGAAATATCGCGCCGAAGAAGCCAGCCGTTCGAAATCTGAATTCCTGGCAAATATGAGCCATGAGCTACGCACGCCCCTGAACGCGATTAATGGCTTCTCTGAAGTTATGCAATCGGAACTCTATGGCCCGCTTGGCGACAATAAGTACAAAGAATATGTCACTGACATCCTATCTAGTGGGCGGCACCTACTGGAGTTAATTGACGACATTCTCGACATGTCTAAAATCGAGGCCGGTCGGCTTTCACTTGAACCAAAACGCATCGAACTTGAGCGCATTCTCAACGAAAGTGTCCGGCTAGTGGCGAAACGCGCGAGCGACGCTGGCGTTAAACTGACGGCATCTGTGGCCCATGCGCCTGCGGTTTGGGCGGATCAACGTGCGGTAAAACAGGTTGTATTAAATCTTCTGTCAAACGCGCTGAAATTCACGGGCCGGGGTGGTGAAGTCACCTTAACCGCCGAGGCGGACCTTGATGGCGTTACTATCATTGTCGCGGATAGCGGTACTGGCATTACTAAAGAGCAGCTCCATAAACTAGGTGCGCCGTTTGAATTGGCCGAGAGCCATTTCTCGCGGTCACGTAATGGCTCGGGCCTTGGCCTCGCCTTGTCAAAGTCACTCATGGAAATGCAAGGCGGTATCCTCGCGTTGGCTAGCCAGCCCGGTCGCGGCACGGTCGCTTGTGCGACCTTCCCTCGTCGCAAAGAGGCCAAGGTTCGCTTGCCGCAATTCGTACGCAAGGAAGCCTATGTGCTGACAGGCCGCGAAGCACCGCAACCCATGCAAATCGTCGGTACACAAGCCGCCGAATAAAGTCGGGCTGTCGAAATGAGGTCAGCAAGACTTTTGCGTGTTTACTCGTCGCGTGGCGGTTCTGGTGGACGATCACCTTTTCCGCCTTTTTTGTTACGCCGTCGTTTTTTATATTCTTTGCGGCGTGCATCCGCAGCCTCGATCAGACGCGCACGTTCCGCCGCAGGCAATTTTTCAAACGCATTCACAAATGCTTTGTTGAAGAATACATATTTTCGATCTTGAATTTCGCGAATTTCATCAAGCTTTGCATTAATCGCGTCACCGTCCCACGGATCAGCACTCATTAACGTGCCCAGCTCATCACGCAGCTCATGCATCCGATGATGCTCTTCACGTAAGTTTGGCAATTGCTTTTTAAACTCACCGCGAAACTCGTCTCGCAGTTCAGGTGACAGCTCTTCTGCATAACGCATAAGCTTAAACGGGTCGTCCAACCCAGAGCGGTGACGACCTTCACTTTTGGCGGGCGGCGGATCACCAGCGATAAACCGCCCCGACATATGCCCGATGGCAAAAATGTTCAGGCCCAATGAGGCAACAAGTAATATAATCAGTCCTCGTCCCATTGAAGGGTCTCCTCATCCGTCAAGCCAGAGAATGTAAGGCCATTCTCAATATAGGAAAGCGCCTCAGATTCGGGCGGAACCGGCGTCTGGGCAGAGGCCGACACAATACCCGATGCAACGCCCATAGCACCAATCCCCGCCAAAAGCCCGGCTGGGGCAAGCCGTATTCGTGGCAATGATCGACGCAAACGCGCAATCCAACCAACCGCAATGGGCGCATTATCGAATTGTGCGAGCACTCGGCGCTCCAAATCCTCCGCCATACGCGGCGCTGTCGCCGCGTTCAAAAAGCCATCAAGCATTTCAGCTTCGTTACGAATTTCGGGTACGTCATCCAACAGCGGGCCATATTGCTCGCGCAGTTCGGCTGGCCAGCGGGCGCTATCAGCGCCATACGCATCACAAATCTCGCGCAGTCTATTCATCTGTTCAGTTGACATGGCTACTTTGCTCATCGTCCATCTTCCCCATCAAATGTTCACGCATTGGTGCCAGCATGTCGCGCAATTTGCGTCGTCCGCGTGCCAATAATGATTCCAAAGCATCAACACTAATCTCCATTATCTCAGCAGCTTCGATATTCGTCATTTCCTGATAATGACATAACGTAATCGCCATTCTTTGCCGTTCAGGTAGCTTTTCCAACGCTTCGTCAATCGCGAAACGCCGCTCACTGAGAAACAGTGACTGATCCTGACGATCAGCACTATCGGCCCGTTCCGGGGCCGCATCTTCTGGTACGTCTCTTTTGGTTTTGCGCAACTGATCTACACAGATATTCATTGCGACACGGTATAACCAAGTCTCAAATTTTGCGCCTTGCGGTTTCCACTTCGACGCATGCCGCCACAATCGCAAGAAAGTCTCTTGCACCGCATCTTCTGCGGCATGCTTATTACCGAGCATTCTATATGACGCTGCATAAATCATATTCGTATGCCGCTCCACGAGCATCGCCGCCGCGGTTCTATCACCGTTGCCAGCGCGCTTAACCAGCGCTTCACTGCTATCCGTTTCTTGTTCCAACAAAGCGCCAGTCTTGTTCTTTTCCCGGTCACACCATTATGACATGATCGGAATTCTTGGACGTCAATTACTGATCACCGCGACGTTTGCCTTTATGCCCATGCCGACGCTTTTGTTCGTCTTCGGAAAGAATGCCATCGTTATTCTTGTCCATCTTGTCAAAACGAGCTTCGGCAGCATCCATAAATTCACTGCGATCTATAACGCCATCGTCATTTTTATCGGGATTGCGTTTCTCGCGGCGCTCCGCACGCTTTTTCTCGTGATGAGCTTTAAGTTCGGATTTTGAAACCGATCCATTGCCGTCTGTATCCGCTGCCGACAGAAAATCCCTATTTTTAGCGGCCATCTCTTCGGCGGTAATTTCGCCGTCACCATTAGTGTCCAAACGATCCCAACGACCATCACCCTTGCCATCCGCCGCAAACGCGCCCGCCGAAATAAGGACGGTGCCAGCAGCTGCCAGGGTAGCAATAGTAAACTTTTTCATAGCGTTCCTCTAGGTTTTCGCCTTTCCAGCACCTGTTAAACGCGTCACCGCCGAAAATCCGTCGCGCGGCCCTGCTCGCTCACAAAACGGTGTTCTAGAGCGCTTTCCGTGGTTTCAAACCGCTTTGCGGCAACCCTACCGTCCTCAGGCGTCAGCATCGCAATTTCGTAGTCCGCCCCCCTGCATGAGGCGCTGACATCTGCAAAAACCAACACCCGCTTGCGCGCAGGCGACCACGCACAACTGGTCACGCGGCCAACGTTTTTGCCACCCTGAAAAACCGCGGCCCCCGGCATTGATTGTTCTGCATCCAGCGATAGCGAAACCAAGCGCCGTTCGGGATGCCCCGCTGATTTACGTAACGCCCGTCGGCCATTAAACCATCCGCCATCAAGAGGGGCCAAATGCGCGAGACCTAACTCTTCAGGGGTACGTTTCGCGCCGCCGTCGCGACGGTCAGACGGAATAAAATCCAGGCCCGCCCGGGGCACACCGCTCTCAAGACGCAGAACATCAAGCGCATCAAGCCCGATGGGCCGTGCAATGCTTCGCCGAATTATCCGTTCCCAAATGGTCAACGCATCATCTTTTGGAAAGATCAGTTCGACACCATGGATACCGCCGAATTGAAGCGGGCGAGCTGCGGTCTCAACACCGCGCAAAACGCCAGAAGCCGCAAATGTTTCGCTAACAGATTTCAATCCAGCAGCACTTAAAACGCTTCCTGTTTGCGGGCCTAGAATGCCAAGTGCGGCTACATCGCCTGAGATATCCTGTGTTTCCAACTCCATACCGCGCGCCGCCAGATCAATACGCCGAGCATGAGGACCGGGCAACGAAACCAAAAACAACTCTTCGCTTAGGCGAGAAACTTCGGCGAGATCAATTACATGCCCCTGGTCATCCAAGACTAGTCCACGTGCGCCTTCCCCCACATGAAGCGAGATCGCGGGTGCCGTGGTTAATCGGCTGAGAAAATTCGCGGCATCCTTACCCCTCACGGCATATCGCGCCATCGGTCCAAAATCGGCAATTACGGCAGTATTTCTTGCGGCCTCATACTCCTCTCCTACCGCTGTATATACGCGCGCAGCCGTCCATCCGTTTACGGATGTCCAAAGGTTAGCTTCACTGACCGATGCGGCCGCCGAAAACAAAGGCGTGGGACGCGGTGCATCGGCAAAAATATCTTCGGCAGCAAAGATCATGGCGCGCCCCTCTTATAGTCACGTAAAGCGGTCTTGGCGGCGGCCCGCCCGGCAGAACAGGAAATACCACCACCGATCTGCGCCTCCGGCCCACAAAAATAAAAACCGCCGATTTTTGCCGCACTGGTGACTGTGCGCGCTGTCGCCCATTGCTGAATAATATCTGGTTTGCTGGCATAAGATTGGGCGGTCGCCCCGGTATTTTTTGCATCATCAGCAGGCAATCGCAGATCAACAGCTTCAATTCGCTCCGATAAATCGGACGCGAAGATTTCGATATTACTGAGAAGCGCTTTCTTGATCTCTTCACGGCGCACCTCATCCGGTGTCTTATCAAATGGCAAGGGATGCGCCATCACAGACATAAGTTGCCGTTTTTCGAGCGAGCGCTCTTGGTCCAGGGCCGTCGGAAAAATCGCTTCTATAATTAATTTTTCGGGAATTCGGCCCGCACGCGCATCCATAAAAGCAGCTGACAATTCTTCGGGTGTCGGTGTGAATACGAGCCGCCGCGTCATATTCTTACGAGTCGCATCATCCTGAGCGACCCCTTTTAATAAAAGATGTAATCGTGCCGAGCCTATGTCACTTTGCGACACGCTCAGCATGCGTTGTAGTTCTATATCAATCAGCTTGGGACCGATCATATCCATATAAGCTTGTTTCGCATCAATAGCAGCGACAACAATATTGGCGCGAAGTTGCCCCCCATCTTTAAGTGTGACGCCCGCCACCCGGTCACCTTCAATTAGAATTGACCGAACCGGCGTCGCAGCCCGAACATCTACTTTCGCAAGCTGCGCAGCACGACGTAACGCAGTGATCACCGACATCACCCCGCCCTTGGGGTAAGCGACGGCACCTTGCAGGCCAGCGGCCTCCCCTGCATAGCGACGGATCAGCGACATAAAACTAAATGCTTCAAAAGGGGGAACACCTGAACGAAAGGATGCTTCACTTAGAAGTAAAGCTCTCAACCGTGTATCGCCAAGCCGTGCACGCAAAATGTTGTCCGCTGTCCCGAATAGTACACGGTCGATCCGCTCGGATACTTCAGTCGGAAGCGACGCTAGGATTTTTTCCAATCTACGGTCACCATCCTTTTCCGCGAACACAGACATATTGAACGCTGGTCGCAGACGATCTGCGATTTCCAGCATTTCGCTCATGAATGTTTCGAGACGCTCGCGATCAGCATCATCATCTAAAGATAACAACGCCGCCTGGGCGAGATCACCGTCGAAACGCAAAACCTCGCCATCATCAAAGTAATAAGTCGTATCCAAACGGCGCGCAGCATACTCAAGTCCGTGCCGATACAAATCCAACTCTGCAACAACATCTGGATCAAGCACTGTTACCAAATGCTCACCGTCTACCACAGGCACATCGGGCGCAATTTCCCGAACGGCGACTTTCCCGCCGATCTCTTTTCCTGCCCCCACCAAAACCGTTTTTAATCCAGCGCGTCCAAGATACGCCGCTGCAGCAAGCCCATCAGCACCCGCACCAATGACTATCGCGTCGATGCCACCTTCGATCCGGCCCGGTAGCCGTTCATCATCAGGCATCACCATATGTTCGTCAGCATTATCACTCATCGCGGGCGATGACCTCGTCAATCAAACTCACGGCAGCACTAATGGTGTTGTGTTGGGACGATTGAATAATGATACGATCATTACCAGCAAAGGGTGATTTCCCTAGGAACGGTGTTATCACATCCGTCTCGGTTCGGCGTATCTGAGGGGACAGGCCAGGAATTCGGCTCGTCAGACGTTCCTTTATAAGAGCCGCGGCGGCTTGTCGGTCTTGCCCGGTCCATCCCCGCCATTCTCCATCTTCAAAGAACGCACCCGGAAGATAAGATGATCGCGCGACAATCTCACCATGTCTTGTGAATTCAAACTCTACGGGGAGCTTTTTAGGAAACCGCCCCGCAACAGCTTTATCACGCGCTACCTGCAAGTCCGAAGGATCATCTATTATTTGGAATATATCCGTATTATCGCCCAGCGGTAAATCAACCATCTCCGCCAGCTTGAATTTAACACTGAAAGTTGCATGCCCCGCTGCTGCATTGATCGGAGCATCTAGATGTTCATGTGCACCAAATTGCCGGGCGGTATCAGGTGTCGCAAAGAAAATATATTTAGCCTTAAAGCGTTCATCCGTTCCGACAGAAAGTGAAAGATACTTTCCATTCGCCGGTGTGATCTCTGTTACCCTACCCGACAAAAAAGTTACGCCTTCTTGCTGGCATATTTTTTCAAGAATTGACCTAATGCTCGGCGTATTTTTATCAGGCCGGACACGCCAAGATGCTTCGTCAAGAAAATGAACAAGCGCCGCCGCAGAGCCTCGCTCTTTTGGACCGAATCCAGACGGAGAGAGCGCATGTGCAGCCAGATGCGTTTTCAAAGCGTCGTCACTAAAATAATCATTAAGCACATCTATGCATGGACCAAACATACGTGCTGCGCGGTCGAGGGCGTATGGGTCAGCCAATAACGCGGCAAACCCTTTGCGCGACGATATCTGCGCAGAATATTGCAGCGAAGACAGATAATTATCATCATTCAGACTGACAATTTCATTTTGGAAATCAGGCCATAACAGGTGATCTTTGATATCAGCAGCAACCAGTGAATTCACTGTATCGCGATTAGTTGCATGGGTCGAAACGGCTTTTGAACCGTTTAACAAAGTCACCCGCGCGCCTACAGGCACTAATGAAAGGTCATAATCCTGTAGATCGAGCCGTCGCCAAACAAAGTTTGGAACCGCTGATGTCGACGCAACGAAGTTTTTGCGCCGTGCATCATCCTTTTTCAACACCCCTATACGCGCACCGGATTTCGCAGCACAAGCAGCCGCACACAAAGCTGGTTCTTCGTCGCCTACGATCAATATGTCGAACGGGCCCATCATGAAGCAGTCGTTGGCTTCATTCTAAACACGCGCATTCCGTTCACCAATTTTTTTGGTAAAAAGTTGCGCCACTTGATCCTGATGGTCTTTCAATACTGTTTCCGCTTTTTCTATTTCTTCTTCTCCGCATACAGATGCCATTCGACTTCGTAGCGCTTCACCTGCGCGTTCAGGCGCAAAGACACCGCCCGTTGCTGCGCGGCTTGCCTGTAAAACCGCTTCGAACATTGAATGCGCATCAATCAGAATCATCGCGTCGGATTTTGTCAGTTTTTCTTTCTCTTCAAACCACTTCAACGATAGCCTCACTGGTCGTGGCGGTCGGCCAACCTCATGGGCATAGCGCAGTGTCAAATATTGGCAAATGAATGCAATATCCGTTAGCCCGCCAACTACATTTTTAACATCCCAAGCGCTCATTCCGGGTTTTGCTGCATCAAGACGCATCCGCATATTGGCAATATCAATTCCCAATGTTTCCACATCTCTAACACGCGCCAAGATAGAATTGATCTCAGCTTCAACTTTGTCTGCCAATGCGCCCGCAGGACCAATCACCCGTGCCTTCACAAGTGACATTACTTCCCATGTCCAAGCCTCATCCATGTAATAATTATGGAACGCAGAAAAACGCACCGCAGCAGGCCCCGCCTTACCCGATGGACGCAACTGCATATCGACCTCATAGAGCGCGCCCTCTTCCGTTGCCGCCGAGAGGGCCGTTACAGCGCGGCGCACGAACCGACTGAAATATTCGACGACACCTAACGAGCGCTTACCGTCAGACATTGCTTCATTTTGGGCATCATAAACAAACATAAGATCAATGTCTGATGTAGCAGTCATCTCACCTGCACCCAACCGACCTAACCCTATTACAACAAACGCACCATCAATGTTGCCGTGTTGTAATTTCATTTCCTCCATTGCCGCTGCGAGCAACGAATTAATCGCGGCATCCGCAATTTTCGTAAAATGCGCCGAAGCATCGCTAGGCGCAATTAACCCCACACCAAGTTGTGCTGTGACCTGAAACTTTTGCTCACCGACCCAACGTCGCGCCGCGTTCAACGCAGCCTCGTAATCGGGCGCATTGGCAACCGTAGCGGCACATGCTTCCGCATATGTAGATGGTAATGGCGGCGGCGCAGACCAACGATTGTCTAATAGTCGCTCGATCAAATTCACACGCTTCGAAAACTCTCGTCCGAGATATGGCGATATTGTCATGATGCGAATAAGTGCGTCAAAAACATCAAGATTATTTAAGAAGAGAGAGAAAATCTGAACACCGGCCGGTAGACGTTCGAGAAAACCCTCAAACGCAAAAAAGGCCTCGTCAGGGTCACTGGCTTTTGCTAGCGACTCCAACAATGGCGGCACCAGCTTGGTCAAGAGCGTTCTTGCCCGTTCTGTCTTGGTCGCGCGCATTGCCCCGGTGTGCCAACGCCGGATAGCAGCGCTCACATCCGCCGCGCGCTTAAATCCTAGCCCTTCCAGCGTATCAAGCGTCGCCGGATGCGCATCGACCCCGGTAAACACCATTGGGCCCAGACGTTTTTGTGGGTCTTCGTCATCTTCGAACAACGCATCATAACACTTTTCAACTGCGTGCAATGTATCCATCATTTTGTGTCGAAATGACGCTGAATCATCTGCACCAGAAAAAACCGAGAGTCGCGCAATATCGTTCTGTGACGCCGGCAAGCGATGAGTCTGCTCATCATTGATCATCTGAAGCCTGTGTTCCACATGCCGCAAATAGAGATAAGACGCCGTCATAATATCACGCGACTCTTCGTCGATCGCATTGACTTCAGCCAGCGCCTTAAGCGCATCAAGCGTCGCGCGATGACGTAATGCTGGGTTTTTGCCGCCTAAGATCAACTGTTGTGTTTGCGCATAAAATTCGATTTCACGAATACCGCCGCGCCCAAGCTTTACGTCATGCCCTTCAAACGCAACATCACGACCACCCTTTGCAGAATGCATTTGTCTTTTGACCGCATGCACATCCTCAATGGTGGCATAGTCAAAATATTTTCGCCAAATAAATGGACGCAAGGTTTTCAAAAACTCTTCACCCAGAGCAACGTCACCCGCACATGGCCGCGCCTTGATAAAGGCCATACGTTCCCAGTTTTGACCATATGATTCATAATACGCCTCAGCGGACCGAACAGAAACTGCCGGAGCTGTCGCTCCGGGGTCCGGTCGCAAACGCAGATCAGTCCGAAATACGTACCCATCGGCAGTCTGCATTTGCATTTGATTGACAAGCTCGCGTGCGATACTAACCGCATATTTTTGCGCATCAAAACGATCCGCATCCATACGTTCTGGATCAAACAAAACAACAAGGTCAATATCGCTAGAGTAATTCAGCTCAAATGCACCGTGCTTGCCCATGGCAAGGATGACAATGCCGTCCGTACTTTCGAGTTTAGACCGATTGATAGCGCCTTGTAACGCACCCTGCACCGCAGCATCGGCAAATCGCGATAACGCACCAGTCGCGGTCATGACATCCCAAACGCCACCAATATCTGCAAGTGCGATGACAAGCGCAGCATCCGCTTTCGCCTCTCGCAGTGCTTTCATTTGCGTATGGGCGCCACCCTCATTTGCTGAGGTGAGTGCATTTCTTATTGCTGCGGCAAGACAGTCTTCTGGAGGTGACGAAAGGAACTCCACAAGCTTGCTTTTTCGGCGCACCAACAAGCGGCGTAAATACGGTGAGGCACTCGCTACGGCATTTAAGAACTCATTCGCACTGCCCGGCAATTCGGCGAGTGCATCGGCGCATTCGTCGCGAAAGCGCTGCGCTGCATCCGGATCATAAACCGCAGGCGCGCACTGAATGCGATCAGTGAGACTTTGTTGGTCTTTCATGCAACCTAAGTTGACATTGGCCGGGTTAAAAAATCCAGCAAAAAAACCGCTGATGAACAAATTCCACCAGCGGTTTCGCGTAGACTAATGTTTTGGTTCGATCGGCTAACAGCCAGCCGCATCTTTCAATGAAGATGACGGGCGGAACCGCAAGCTTTTTGACGCTTTGATTTTAATTTCTTCGCCTGTGCGCGGATTGCGCCCCTTGCGGGCTGCGCGTTTGGAAACTGTAAAGGTGCCAAAAGTGCCAATGGTATATTTTCCGTCTTTTTTAGCGCGCTTTAGACCATTTTCGATTTCGCCAAAAACCAACTCCACGACGCGCTTCGCTTCTGCGTTGCTCATGTCGCCTGCTTGCGCAACATTCGCAATAAATTCTGCCTTGCTCATATTATTTCCCTCACGAAAATGCGGCCGGAAACATTCTGAAAAGGCCGCGATTGCAGATAGGTTTATCCCCCAAAGTGAGAACTGATTTTCCCCATCACGCAAGGACAAAGGCACTCAATGCCTGTTACAAACTGGCATTTATGGCCAATCGAATCACTTTTCTGATTCGTTCGCAGCAGGAGCGCCGCTCACTTACTCCGGTGGTCCGAAAATCATAACTATCCGTAGGCCAAACGAATCGCCATTCTTTTGCGGCAGTCCGTCGGTTAGCTCCAACGTCGCCCCATGGGCCCGAGCAATCGCTGACACCAATGATAGCCCCAGCCCGCTGCCCGGTGTTGTCCGGCTTTGTTCAAGCCGCACAAACCGCTCAAACACGCGGTTTCTATCCTCTTCTTTGATACCAGGGCCATCATCCGAAACCGACAAAATTGCGCCACCCGCTTTTGAAGGCTCAACCCGCAATTCTATGTGTGATCCGCCCTCGGCATATTTCAATGCATTATCGAGGAAGTTTGCAATCGCCTGAGAGACAAGCTCGCGCGAGCCTTTTATCGCCGGTGTTGGCGCGGTAATGAACGTAAACTCAAACCCGGAATCCTGCGCCGCAGGTTCGTAAAGCTCCGCCATTTCCTCGGCGATCGCTACAATATCAATAGGCTCCATCACGCCAGCCCCCTCGCCCGAACGAATTCGGGCGATAGACAACAGCGCATTAAACGTCGCCAATACCTTATCGGAATCATCAATGGTCGCGCGCAATGCGATGTCTTTATCATCGTCGGAGCCTTCGAGCGCACTGTTTAACCGGTTGCGAATTCGCGTTAATGGCGAGCGCAAATCATGGGCAATGTTGTCACTGACATCGCGCATACCGGCCATTAAGCGCTCGATTTGATCGAGCATTGAATTCAGGTTCTTACCCAGATCATCAAGCTCATCACCCGACCCAGTGGTCGGAATCCGTTGAGAAAGATCACCACCGCGAATGGCCCGTGTGGTTTTATTGACCACCTCCACACGGCGCAAAAATGACCGCGAAAACATAAGCCCGATGACCACACCGAAAGCGATTGTGACTAGTGCGGCGCGCGTCACCACGCTTTGGGAACGACTGCGTAGAAATTCCCGCCCTGCCACATCGCGCGCGACAACAACAAGGTATGATTGTTCTGCATCCGGAGCAGCGCGGAACCGCATCATCTTGCCGCGGGCTTCGCGTTGCTGAATACCAACCTCACGCCCCGCAGCATCGACCAATGGTTTTTCAAATTTGAAGTTGAAAAAATCACCCTCACCCGTAAGAGCTTCGGGTGGTAGCGCGGTCAAATTCCCCGCGAGAACAGCACCAGATGGCGCGCCGATAAGCATATAAATCGCGTCATCTGACCATGCGACCCGCTGCCGAATCACGCGGGTTAACATCCCTGAGCCGCTAGTTGAGAACAGATCGGCGAGGACGCTAATTTCGCTGTCGATCACCGTATCTGTTTGCTTTGCGGCCTCGCCAAAGGTCGCACTGTAGAGATATGCCCCCAGCGCCGCCATCGCCCCCGCAAACAACACGACATAGATGATCGTGAAGCGGAACGATGTCGTGCGCAGTATACGGAGCATTGCGTTCCTATGGCTCTTCAGAGAGCCTGTAACCCGCGCCTCGAATCGTCTTTAACAATGGTTTGTCAAAGTCTTTATCAATTTTAGCGCGAAGCCGCGAAATGTGAACGTCAATAACATTAGTTTGCGGATCAAAATGATATTCCCAGACATTTTCTAATAGCATTGTCCGTGTAACCACTTGCCCGGCATGGCGCATTAAATATTCCAATAAACGAAATTCACGTGGCTGTAGGTCAATTTTTGTTTCCGCACGACGAACCGTCCGCGTCAAAACATCAAGCTCAAGATCAGCCACTTGGAACCGTGTCGTGACTCCAGTTGGTTGCGCACGGCGACGCCCAAGCGCTTCGATACGCGCCAGTAATTCGGAAAAAGCATAAGGCTTTACAAGATAATCGTCGCCCCCGGCCTTGAGACCTGAAACCCGATCATCAACTTCACCCAAAGCAGAGAGAAACAATGCCGGCGTTTCGTCGCCATCGTCGCGGCGCTTTGACAACAAAGAAAGCCCATCCATCTTTGGCAACATACGGTCAATAACAAACGCATCATAACCGCCCGAATTCGCCATATTCAGACCGGCCTCACCGTCAAGCGCGTGGTCAACCACATGCCCCGCTTCCCGAAGGCCTTTTGCGACATACGCCGCTGCCTCTGCATCGTCTTCAACCAAAAGGATTCGCATAAGTTCACCTTACATTAAAACTGGCGACATGGATAGAAAACAGCGCCCCAAGGACAACCCGCAACCCCTAATGGGGGTGCGAGCGCACGAGGAGCGCCATTAGACAATTCCTACTCGCTATCTAGTGATAACGCGCCGAACTGTCTGTTTGATCCAAATTGCATGCGTAAAAGTACGGCATCTTTTTTAGATTTTTTCGCATTGGCTAATTTGCTGCGAAGATCATTGCCGGAATCAACAGCCTCACCATCAACCTGAAGAATAACAACGCCAGGCTGGAGGCCCGCTTCTTGGGCCGGGCTACCCGGGCGAACCGCCGTTACAACAACGCCGTTCACGTCATCCGGCACCCGGAATTGCTGGCGCAACATGTCTGTTAGCTCAGATACTCGCAAACCAATATCAGCAGCCAGAGAATCATTGTCGTTTGACGGCACTTCGGCTTGCGCGACTTCTTGGTCTTCATCGCGCGCGCCTAGCGTGACGGTCAGGTTACGGACCTTACCATCGCGATGAACTTTTACGTCAATTTTTTTACCGGGCGGGAATGACGCCACACGCCGCGATAGCGCATTCGCCGTATCGACCGTATCGCCTTCAATACCAAGAATAACATCGCCATCGCGAAGCCCAGCTTTTTGAGCTGGTGTGCCATCAATCACATCAGCAACCAACACGCCTTTGTCGTCTTTTAGGCCGATCGCAGCAGCAATTTCGTTGGTGACTTCTTGTAATTGAATACCCAGCCAACCACGGGTTACAGAACCGCTTTCGATAAGCTGTGCAACCATATCTTTGGCGACACGCGCGGGAATAGCAAAGCCGATACCGACGCTACCCCCATTAGGTGAAAAGATTGCGGTGTTAACGCCGACAACCCGACCCTTAAGATCAAATGTCGGACCACCTGAGTTACCGCGATTGATCGGTGCATCGATCTGGAGGAAATCGAGATACTGGTTTTCGCGGTTCTGGCCACCGATTGCAGAGACGATCCCGCTCGTGACCGTGCCGCCAAGACCAAACGGATTACCCACAGCAACAACCCAATCGCCAACACGCAGATTCACATCATCTGCGAATTCAACATAGGCCTGTCCTTTGATCGGCTCGATCTTGAGAACAGCAAGGTCTGTCAACGGATCAGTACCAACGACGGTAGCATCAACCTCATCGCCGTTAGCCAACCGGACTTTGACGCTGTCAGCATCGGCTACAACGTGGTTATTCGTAACCACATGCCCTTCGCGATCAATAAAGAACCCCGAGCCTTGGGCTTGCATGCTCTGAGTGCCGCCATCGTCAAAATCTTCTTGGGGGGCCGTGTCTGGGTCGCCAAATCGGAAATTGAACAGACCATCCAGACCTTGCGGAAGGCGCGGTCGTTCGACTTCGCGTTCGACCAAAACACTCACAACGGCCGGGCTGACGCGCTCAACCAGATCCGCGAATGATAGCGTACCGTCGGCGGCCAGTGGCGGTGCCATCAAGCGGGGTGCTTGGGCATCAGCCGTTGAAAATCCAAAACCCGCTATTGTTAACGCGGTTGCTGCAACACCCGCCGCGAGAACCGCAACCGGACGCTTAGATGATCGTTTTGTAATCTGTGACGTCAACTTCATATTCCTTCTCTGCCCTCTACTCTGAAAGCGCCCCAATATCGTGACCATAAGGTAAGTAATCACGAAAGGACGTTATCAAAGCGGTCTGGCCCCATTAAAATTTGTTAAAAATATCAAACGATTCGGGAGTTTACGGTGACCCCCTCGGTTAAGACCCGATGAACCGGGCATTTGTCGGCAATTTCAAGCAGCCGTGCTCTCTGGGTTTCGTCGAGATCCCCGGTGATCCGCAGCTCCTTTTCGAGCAAATGCGGCACATGCGCGTCTTCAGATTTCGCACGACGGATTCGAATTTCCACGTCTTCCACGTTCCACTTCTTGCGACGGGCATACATTTTGATGGTCATAACACCGCAAGCGGCCAATGCGGCCTCCAGCGTTCGCGTCGGGTTCGGGCCGAGGTCATGCCCGCCATCTTCTTTACCAGCGTCGATGAGCATCGGGTACCCATCAATCGAAAGCGCAACCGCAAATGGCTCTCCCGAAATATTTTGGGCCAATGCCCCGCCGTTAAATGCGGGTGCCGATTGCGCTGGTTCTGGCGTAGCAGCAATGATCTCCTTCGCCGGTCCATCAATGAAACGTCCCGCCCATGCTTCAAGCACCGAGGCAGCATAATGCGCATCTTTCGGGCTCGACAATAAGTGATCGGCCGTATCCAAACTAACAAAACTTTTGGGATGTTTCGCAGCCACAAAAATCTTGGTTGCGTTTTCAATACCTACCGTTTGATCAAGCGGCGCATGCATAATCAATAATGGTTTTTTCAGGCGGGATGCGCTTTCAAGTACATTCTGGTTTTCGATATCATCAAGGAATTGCTTTTTGATTGTGAAAGGCCGCCCAGCAAGCTTTACAGTCGCGTGGCCCTTTTCTTCAATTTCCGCACGGCTTTCGCCAATTTGCATTGCTACATGATCGGCCTCGGCTGGGGCACCGATAACCGCTACGCCCTTAACCTCAGGAATACGCTCCGCCGCAACGAGCGCCGCCGCGCCACCCAAAGAATGACCTATAATCAAACTCGGTGCCGAGTATGTTGTACGCAGATAATCAGCGGCGCTCACAAGGTCATCAACATTCGAAGAGAAATTCGTGTTTGAAAAATCGCCCTCCGACGAGCCAAGACCAGTGAAATCAAAACGAAGCACGGCAAAACCCGCAGCCCTTAAAGCGCGGGCCAGTTCGCGTGCGGATTTGATGTCTTTGGTACAAGAAAAACAATGCGCAAACAGCGCAAAGGCGCGTGGTGATTGCGCCGGAAGCTCAAGCGCTGCGGCAAGCGTTTCACCGGTCTTGGTTTTGAACTCTGTCTTTTTTGTCTCGCCTGTCATTAGCTGCGCCCTTTCGCGGTTCAATCTGTCGTCCGGCGCTTCTCAGTGCCATGACCATCCCCTGCGCCCATATGCGCAGCAAACGCAAAGATAGACCTAAACGGTCACAGCCGCAGCGGCCGCACGGTCACGGATCAAGCCCGCTTCATCACTTTTCAGTAAGGGGCCAATCACAGATAGAGTTTGATCGAGTAGTCGCCGCGCCGCCGCACGATCATTGCCTTCTGCCGCGCGAATTTCGGCGACCAAATCATTGGCATAGGTTTTAGCCTGATCATGGGCACCGTCAGTAATAGATTGGGCATTGACCGGATCATCGCCCAACCGACGGGCATCAAGCGGGGCCGCTACGATCAACTCCACCGCACTTTTCGCATCATTGACAATTTCAGGCGCAAGTGGTCGCGCAAAATCAGGTCGTGGCGGCGCAAGTCGACTGGATCCACCTGCTCGACGCACCGGCAATGCATCCCGCATGTTGGCCAGTGCCAACTCCATAAATCGCGCATGGGCTTCGCTAGCGATATCCCGGCAAGCTTCAATCCGGTTGACAAAAACATTGTCGCCCGTCCGTGTTGCCTGCCGCATAAGGCCATCAGCATATTCCGCAAAATAGGAAATTCGCGCCATAGCCGACTGTGCATCAAGTGGCAACGCGCATGCACGCTCCAATGCGCGTGCTAATTCCTCTATGTCTTCGAACAAACTTTCAGGCAACGCCATCACCGCATCTCGCGCATCATGAAGTTGCTCGTCGGCGCTACGGGCGAGATGGTAATAAACCCCAAGCGCACGCCATGGGGCCTCCAGCCGCCCCTTTAGCGCCAACAAAACATAGGAACCCAAAAAAGGGGACTGTTCGTGAGCAGATAAAAATAACTTTCGCAAATGAAAGAACTGCTCTTCATTGAGTGATGGCGAGGACGATGGCACGACCGCACGAAGGTCCTTCAATATGTCGATTGCGGGCAATAAATGTCGCAGTTCTTCAAGGTCGAAAAACGCGCCCTCACCGCCAAGCTCTGATATTAGCTCCGTCTCAAATTCGGAATTCGCTTGCGCCCGAGAGAACAAGCGCCCAAGCCCCGCCTCAGCGGCCAAGTAAAGCGACGCTAATAAACCATCCGCCTCTGCACCCGCGCGATAAGCATCGTCTAATGCGGCGGCGGCCATGGCCGCCTCTGTCAATGTCGGGTCCGTCATCATCAAACGCCAAATTGGCTCTAACGATGTTCGTGCAATTTGCGCCCTGCGCTTTTTACCAGTTCGTATGCTGATAAAATAATCTTCGAACGGTTCAAAAAATGACCGTTTTGCATTTTGTGGTCGCGCGGGCAGTGACGCACTTCGCGATGCTATCCGTTGGCGTAGATCCTCAAGAACGGCATTATGGGGAATACCCTTGCCCCCAACAGCGCGATCAATCTCTAGCGCAGAAAACAACTTCACCGCAGCGGCCACGGGCAACTCGCCCAAAAAGGCACTTAGGCGTTCTCTTTTGCGCGGAGAAAGTGTCATCAGTTTTATTCTTGCTCGCCGTCGAATTGTAAGTCGTCAGAAAGGGGCTATCGGTACGATTTTAACAGCCAGCGGTCAAACACGGACCAGCTTTAAGCACCTGCGAAATCTTTGCGGGACTTTTCGCTCTTCCACTTTTTAACAAAGTCTTCGAGCTCGGCATCCCCCCCATCGGGGAGAACAATCTTGAGCTTCACATACTGATCACCAGCCCCGCCGGATTTACCCTTGGGCACGCCGCGTCCCCGAAGACGTAGAACAGTGCCTGAGCTAGAATATTTCGGTACATTGACCGAAACATCTCCGGCGATTGTTGGGGCCGTTACCTTGCCGCCCAAAACGGCTTGCTTGATGCTGATCGGTACATCAACGTGAATGTCATCGCCTTTGCGTTCAAACATCGAATGTGGCCGAACTTTTACTTCCACATAAACATCGCCAGAACCGCCGGGGCCACGTTCGCCTTGTCCCTTTAGGCGCAAAGTTTGACCATCTTCGAAACCCGCCGGAATCGACAAATCAAGATTGCGTCCATCGGGCATGGTTACGCGCTTTTTCGCACCATTGACCGCATCAAGAAAATCTACGTCGAGCCGGTAGCGCACATCGCGTCCGCGCGCTTGCTGCGCCGAAGCGCGCTGTCGTGCGCCGAACAGGTCTGAAAAAATGTCACCAAAGTCTTCAAAATTGGCCCCAGCACCGGGACCACCGCCTGGCCCACCGGGACCCGCACCATAACCGCCGCCCTGGGCACCGCGCTGCGACCATTGCCCAAACGGATTGGCGCGTTCGCGGCCATCATCGTCTAATTCGCCATGATCGTATTTTTTCCGGCGCTCGCTATCGCCCAGAATCTCAAACGCGGCAGAAATTTCTTTGAATTTGTCTTCAGCTTTTTTGTCATCGGGATTGCGATCCGGATGATATTTTTTGGCAAGCTGACGAAAAGCCGTACGGATTTCTGCATCCGTCGCCTTCGGGGATAGTCCTAAAACGATATAAGGGTTTCGTGCCAAGGCCCGTTTCTTCCTCTTACTTCACCAAAGTGGGCGCAACCAGCTGCGCCCACGGCCATAGAGATAAGTGATTTTGTCCCAAATTGAAGTGTTTAGAGTTAATTTTGACCAGGAAAAATCACTCAAAACCATTGTTGTTTTAGGTAACTTACCCCCTTTTTGCCACGCCTTAGCGCATCGCCATAGGCACTGACCAACAGCCCGTGATACCCCACAGACAACATAAAAAATGGGGATATCATGAAAAAAACGATTTTGTTGCTGGCCTGTTCTACACTTTTGCTTGTCGCCTGTGACAGCCAAAACAACACGGCGCGATCCGAGGGAACTGCGAATCAAGACTTCCGAGCCACTGAAACCGCCGAGGATGTGACCGTCATCGCTGATGATTATATCAATGCGATGGCCGATGTTCATCCGCTGTATCTGGTCGCAACGGGCCTTGCCGCGGATTACGGCATTTCGAACACCGCTTTTGAGGATATCAGCCCGGAAGCCACCGCCCGCTTCGAGGCTGCCGAAGATCAATTACTTTCCCGGATTAATATGGTTGATCCGGATAATATCGAAAACCGCAATGATTGGGTCTTGCATCAATCGCTGAAAGAAACTCTCGAAGCAAGCATTCAGATGCGGGTGTGTAAAACGCCGCTTTGGTCGCTCAATCATATGAGTGGCTGGCAGAACTCGCTGGGGCAGATCGTTCCCCTGCAACCGGTTTCCACCGCCGAAGAACGTACCGATGCGCTGGAACGCTGGGCAAAACTGCCCGCATATCTGGCGCATGACCGCGCCAATCTCGAGGCCGGATTAGCCCAAGGGTATTCCGCACCCAAACGGGTTGTTGCACGCGTCATCAAACAGCTCGACATCGCACTTGCGACACCCCCAGCCGAATCGCCCTTTATCGGTTTTATCAAAAACGCAGAAGACGCACCGGAATTTAGCTCAGCCGCTGAACGATTGGTCATCGACAAACTAAACCCCGCGATTGCATCTTATCGTGCGTTTTTGAATGACACCTATATGCCCGCTGCGCGAGATGCGCTGGCGGTGACGGCCCTGCCCGATGGCGACGCCTGCTACGAGGCATTTCTGCGTCTGTTTCATGGCGCGAACATTGGATCGAAAGCCACCTTTGAGAACGGCCAAAAGGCCGTAGCGGCCAATATGGCAGGACTTCTTGATCGCGGTGAAGAGGTCTTTGGCACGCGCGATCTTGGAGAAATTTTGGCCCAAGTCAAAGACGCTCCGGGCAACCGATTTGAAACCGAGGAAGAGTTGATCAGCTTTACCCGCGATCAAGTCGCCCACACCCGCGAAAAATCTGAACCCTTCTTTAGCGCACTTCCAGAACAAGAAATGGTGGTTGAACCGTATCCGGATTATCTTAAAGGCACCGGGCAATCGTCTCGATACGAACCCACCGAAGCGGAAAAAGGGCCTGCAACCTATCGGATCAATACAGACGATTGGGCAGAGCAAACGCGCGGCGAAGCGATGGTGGTGGTCGTTCACGAAGGTTGGCCGGGACACCATTTGCAATTAGCAACCTTTACTGAAAAAGGTGACCTGCACCCCGCGATGAAACTGCTGGGTTCTTCGGCCGCTGTCGAAGGTTGGGCGCGCTATGCCGAAGCACTTGCTGAAGAAGCGGGCATCTATCACAACGTCTACGGAGAGATTACGCGACGCGCATGGCCCGCACGCGGCATGGTCGGAGACCCCGGCCTTCATGCCTATGGTTGGACCAACGAAGAAACCGCAGCCTATTTCATAGAAACCGGAAACTTTAACGAAGAAACCGCAGAGGTTTTGCTTGACCGCATGGCCGTCATTCCGGGCCAGTTGACCGGCTATGACACAGGCGGTCTAGAGATTTTTGCCCTGCGCCGCGAAGCCGAAGAACGGCTTGGCGACCGGTTTGATATTCGCGCCTTCCACGATCATGTCCTCGAAGTTGGTATGGCCCCGATTTCCGTCATACGCGCAAATGTCGAAGCATGGATTGAGGAAGAAGCCGCTCAATAGCCTATTCAATCAACACGTCCCGGTGGGCGGCGATGCCGTCGCCCACCGCATCAGACAGCTGAACAACCGAAAAACTGATGACGCCGTCAGGCGGTGTTATGCCAAAATCAACAGCAATATCAGCGCTATCATAGAGATATTCGGGCTGCGCGAGTTCAACAGTTTTCAGCACTGTTTCCCCATCGAAAATCGTCAATCGATAGCGCTCAAACGCTTCACCCAACGGCACTTCGCCTTGCCAACTATCGCCGCTGGTTCTTGTTCGTCTTATCCAACTCAACCTTATATCACTGCCCACGCGTTTTGCCCGAAGGTGCACAGGCGAAAGCGGCATCAATGCACGAAGGTTTAGCGCATAGGACCGTTTCGTAAACTTATCTGTATCAGGAATTTCTGACTCGGGCCCGGCCTGCCATTCAAATTCAATGCCGCGCAAATCATTAGAAAATTCGACTGGCGTAACCGCTGGCGACAACAAAACTGCACGGGCATTGATGGCAGCACCTATTTTGGCTTCGCTCTCGGTGCCCGCCTGCCCACGCAAAAGATTTGAAAGCCGCCAAGTGTTATCCTCCAATAACTCGGCATCGCGAAACTGAAGCACTTCCCATGCTCCATTATCCGCCATGACAAGCAATGTGTTGGCACCGGAAAAGATATCGTCGGTCATACGCGACGCGAGATTACCATAGAACAATCGCAACCCCACCGATGCGCCGGACCAACGCCCGCTGGGCGCTGGTGGCAAAGAGGTAACAAGCCGCCCCATCACCGCGCGCGCCGGTGCACGACCCGCTAACAATGGTGCCCCACCCGCGCTACGATAAAGCGCTGCACCGCCCGGCCACGGGTCAGAAAAGGCCGCAAACATCGGCGCAATTCCATCACCCAAAAATGGCAAATCCATCAATTCCCATATCGGCGCGGAAAACACGGGCACCAGCGATGGCGGCGTAAAAACAGCCGGTCCCACCGGCGCATTATAGACGTCGGGTGAAACCCGAACGAGCGAACATTCACGGCCATCTGCATCGTCGATTTGGAGAATTCTATATTGTCGATCCGTTCCAAGATCATTTAGATTAACCGCGTCTCCCGGCTCTAGACCGATCAATGACGGGGGCAGCGTGAATTCTAACGCTTCACGCATCACCCACGCATCCGCAAGAATTGACCGTGCGCGCGCTTCCGCTTCGGCGGCGGGGATCACAGCGGCGATATCGACCCCAGCTTCCCGGAGCGGGCGTGCGCCGGGGTCACGGGCCTCAGCCACCGCAGCGCCAAAGTCATCTTGTTCATCAAAAAACCCCAATCGAAAGGCCGAAGGCAAATCGGCCTCTTGGGTGAAATGATGACTAAACGGGCCGTCGTTTCGCGCCAACAAATCACCCACAGAAAAGTTGGCGACCGGTGCCGCGTGACGAGGTTGGCACCGAATTTCATCGCCGACTTCGATCATGTCGAATTGATAAACATCGGCAAGCGGATCAATCATTTCACGCGCTGACATTGGCCGATCAATCAGGTAACCGGTGACCGTTCCCTCAAGCTTATGGGTCACCAGATTATCGGCCCCGGCTTCGGCGCTAAGGGCCGATACCAAAAGACCCAATGGCGCGCGGCCCAATCGACCGTTCAACCAATGTCCCTTTTCCCAATTAGCAGTATCACCCCAAATATCTGACCGTGCGGGAAAGTCTGGGAAAGGCCGCGCATCCCACGCATAAACATATTGCCGGTCAGCATCGACCATCGCCGAACCATAAACCGATGACACAGGATTGTTTGCCGCCTCGCGCCAAAAATGACCGTGGGCTTCAATAAGGCTACGTTGCGCCAAGTCGTCTCGGCGTCCGTCAGAGAAATAGGGCAGCGCGCTTTCGCTGCTCTTCGCATCGACAAAAACATTGGGCTGGTTCGCCCCCTTATCGACCGCAGGGCAACCAATCTCGGTGAAGTAAATCGGTTTTGATTGTGGTTGCCAGGTCGTCGGTGTTTCTGAACGCGTCCCATTCGGGCGGTCATAATGATAATTCGACCACCAGTTTCGAAGGTCTTTGCACCGCCATACCCATGGCTCGTTATACGCACTATCTGTGATGGGGGTGCGTGTTTGCGCCGCGCGGTCGGCCCCGGTGGCGTAGTAATAATCATACCCCTCGCCCCCGGCGATATTCGCCGCTAGGTAGTCGCGATCATATTGGCTGGCATAACCCGCCTCTGCATCAAGATGACCGAAACCATCACGCCAATCAGCCAGCGGCATGTAATTGTCGATCCCGATAAAATCGACATTCGTGTCACTCCAGAAATCATCGAGATGAAACTGCACAGCGCCACCGCCGGGATGATGGCCAAAATATTCCGACCAATCGGCCCCATAAGAAAGCTTGGTCCCTGCCCCCAGAATAGAACGGACATCCGCCGCCAAAGATTTTAACTGCGCCACCGCCGGATACGCACCCGTCTGGTCGCGCGTGGTGGTCAGCCCGCGCAATTCCGACCCCAATAAAAAGCTATCGACACCGCCCGCCAGCACACATAACCGCGCGTAATGCAAAATCATACGCCGGAACGACCATTCGCTCGGCCCTGAATAACTCACGGTATCGCCGCTTGTAGAAAATTCCGACGGAGACGCCGCGCCAAAGAAATATGTTATGTCCGAGCCGGCCATCGCAGTTTGATCATCCCCCGCAATACGCCCCCGCCACGGAAAACCTGCGGCGTCCATCAGAATAAACGGGTGGAACATGACTTTAATGCCGCGATTATTCAGTGCCTTGATAGTCTCGATAACATTGCGGTCGGCGGGGGTTCCGCCATAGGCCGCACCGCCATCAAGATTTGAGATCAGATGCGCACCATCACGATCGACACCGCCCACAACCCAATCATAAGGGGTCGTTTCTTTGGTGCGGGTTTCAACACCGGGGCGCAGATCACAACTGCCAGCATCAATCGTATTACCAAACCAACTGACGACAATCGATACATGGTCAAGGTTGGGCGCAGCATCCAATAACGCATCAATAGAGGCCGTGAAATCTGTGCCGCCTTGATTGTTGTGAATGTTCTCCGACGCGGTGACACCCTCATCCAGAATACGCGTAACGCCGGTCGTCCCATAGACAAACTCTCCCGACCCAGGGATCAGGCAAACAGCCGACAACCGGTTTTCAAGCGAATCGGGGTCAGTTTTCTTGAGGCTTTTTTCAACCTCAAAAGAAAGCTGTGGAATGCGATTTCCAAATTCTTTCAGGGGCATGTCCTCAAACACAATATAGGCAAGCCCCCGAAACGCCGGCGCTACGTCTTCTACGGCCTCGATCAACGGGTCCGGGTTTTGGCTTTCTGTGCCGCGATAGACCCGAACATTTAGCCCCGATAGATCAAGCGGCTTTCCGTCGGCCCAAACGCGGCCAATTCGGTCAATCTCGCCCTCACAAATGCCCACCGCAAAAGAAATAGAATATAGATATTCCGTATAGGTTGTTTGTGCCGCTGGGCGTGCGCCTTTACCGCCCACCGCTTCGGTCGTTTCTGCCGTGTTTTCCTTAAAATTCGCCGCCCATATGAGCTGACCAGACATGCGCGCACGCCCATAGACCCTCAGGACTGGCGCACCTTCTTGTGCGGCCTGAACCGAAAAACTATCGAGACGCGGCCCATCAACGGCGCGTTTGCGCGGGCCAAAAATCAACCGGTCTGCATATCCGGCCGCATAGGATGCGGCTGTGGTCGCCGCTGTCCGCGCGAGAAAAGCACCAATTCCGGCTTTCGAAATCGCCGTGCCGACACCAGAGGCCGCTGTCAAAAGTAGTTGCGCCATTATTCAGCTCCCGGAAAAATAAAAACACCCGCAATGCGCATTTGCCACCAACGGTTCATCCAACTTTCCACGACCTTGCGCCCCGCATAGGCGTGAATAAATTGCTCAGGCGCACTGACAATGCCGCAATGTTTTGCCGGACCATCGGTGGTGACGCGAAAAACCAAAACATCACCCGGTTCAAATCGCCCATCAATTCGCTCGATCAGGTTCCGGCGCGCAGCACCCAATAATGGTTCCTCACCCTGGTGGCGTTCATTCCAATCTGGCGTATAGGCGGGCGGGTGCTCTGGCTCATCTCCATATAGCGAGCGCCAGACACCCCGCACCAAACCAAGGCAATCACATCCTGCTCCGCGTGCGCTGGCTTGATGGCGATAGGGCGTGTCGATCCAATCACGCGCGGCATCAATGATTTCCATCCGTGATCGGACAGCGGTAAAACTATTGGTAGCGGTCATGACCTTTTACCTCCGTCATTGTTCTCGCTGCGTAGTGGATAGGAAATCGCCACATCATTACCCGGCATCATCGGAAAACCGCGGAAATTGACGCTGTTAGAAAATTTCTCACGGCAGGTTGCGAAACGCTTGTCGCAACCCGCTTGAATTTCAAAAGCATCACCGAGCTTTATGGGGCCTCCAGCTGGCAGCCAGAGCGAAATTGCGCCTGCGCCAGCTTGGTTTTTCACATGCGCCGCTAGCCCCGCATTCGCCCCGCTAAGCCATTTGATTAAACCGTGAGAAAACCACCCATCGTCATAATGATCGAGCGATGAAGCGCTGAAATTCTGGCTGTTGCGAAGTGAAGTGACTGCGGCGCTGACAAATGCCGGGCTGATGCCGCATTTATCACTACCAAGATTGACATCACAAAGCCGCTGATAAAGACGCCCGGTTGGTTGGTCGAGTTGGTGGGAAAGACCGCGAATCTCTGCGCGGAACTGCGCCCCCACCCGCGTGACTTCTCCGATTGTACCAGCCTTTAACAACACATGTTGCGATGGCGCGGCCCAATTTACGCGATAAAGTTCAACCGCCGCACCATCATAGCGACCGGCATTCAGATCATCAGCGGAAATCGACGACAACAGCCCTTCGATTTCCGAATTATCGACGCCAAGATCCGCACTGGCCCGCAGCGCACTGCCCTTTGCGCCGCTTTCTGGCCGGAATTCTGTTTCAATAAAATGAAGCGCCCGGTCATGATCGGTAAAGCCGTGCACAACTCCATCGCGCCGCGCGATTCGCCAGCACGTCGCAAGGGTGGTTATTCCGCCTTGAAGATGTGCCGCAAATGCAGGATCAAGAACGCGCATTACACCAGGACCTCAACCAACGGAATTGAGGGAATATCGCCAGCTTGAAACGCCGCTAAATTAATCCGTAGGTCATCATTATCAAAACGAACCGGCACATCAAAAACAAATCCTGCTGTGACGACCGCGCCATCCGCTGGCGGCGAGACCATTGTCACAATCCCGGTAGTCGGGTCGATAGAATAATCATCCCCGATCGTCGCTTCGCTTGCGTCAACGGCGACGCGAACACTGCCCTCCACCGGTTTTTTGATTAACCGTCGATAACTATGCGCGCCGGAGGCATAGGCTTTTGAAAGTTGAAACTCAGTTTTGGTGCCGTCGCCTGTACCGATCAGTTGGTCATCGGCTTGGGGGGTGTTGGCGATCACACAGCTTTTGCAATCAAACGGGTCGCGAAATCGAAACCCATACAGCCGGCCATGCCGAGCCTCGAAAAACGCAATGATATTTTCAATATCGCTGATCGATTTTACGCCGTATCCCGCATTGAACGAGCGACGAGAGGCCGCCCAAGGGCTATTGCGTTCTTCAAAACCAGAATGAAGCGCTACGATTTCTGTCTTGCGGCTTGGGCCACCTTCGGAATTAAGCGCGATATCAAGCGGAAACAAAACTTCATGAAATGTCATGCTAATACCCTTTAAGCGTTGCGTTGACCGCGACCGACCGCGCGCGCCAACGCGCTGGCGATCTGGGTTTCAGACCTGCGAAAACTGTCCGTATCCGTCACAGATGGAAGCGTGATATTGACGTTGACGCCGCCACGGCTCGTGGGTTGAATCCCCCCACTCTGCTTTGGGGTGAACCATTCTGGCCCGCGTTCGCCAACCAGATAGGATTGCCCCGGCGCAACCGTCCCACCATTGGCGCGCGCACCGCCAAAGGCACCGGACAACGCCCCACTGACCAGATTATGAACCGGCTGACGCACCAAACTATCAATGGCGAACCCGCGAAGATCACGCAAAAGCGACTGCGACAGTTTTTTGAGTGAAATCTCACCGCTTTCGGCCGCGCGCGCCAAGTTTGATTGAATGGAACGCGCCGCAACCGAGAACGCATCCTCAATCATCATCGCCGCTGGTGCGATCTGATCGCGCGCAAGACGCTCAATTTCCGCACTGGCTTCGGCAATACCAGAAATATCTACATTCACATTTACCGCATCAGTCATTTTTATTTCCTTCGATCTGGTGAATAAGGTGCGCAAGATCCTGTTGTCCCATGCCGCGCGCATCACTGATCAGTACACGCCATTCCGAAACGGAAAGATTCCAAAAATCGCGTGGCGAGAGGCCCAAGCCGGTGACCGCAAAGCCAAACATCACGGGCCAGCTTGCGACTTTCCCGGCGCACCGCCCAAAGCCGCAAAAGCTTTTGCGATTGCTGTCCCAGCCTGCGCGAGATCTAGATCACTGGTCCTTAAAACCTCCATCGCCAGCGGCGCACCACCCCCAGCGATTAATGCGTGAAGGACGATGATGATGTCGCTGACACGCGGATTTTTTAGCCGTTCTTGAAGCGCTAAAAGATCACCGCCACCAAGTTTATCTTCGATGTCGGCAAGCGCACCAAGCGTAAGCCGAAGCACGCGCTCTTCACCATTTATTTGTAATCGAACGTCGCCGCGAGGATGGGTCATTACGCGCCCTCCGCGGCAAAGGTGATTGCGCCCGCTGACTCGAGCGCGAGCGCCATCGTCGCTTCGCGGTCATGTTCACCCGCATAGTCCAGATTGGTGATAAGAAATGCGCCCGCGATTGTCCCAAACCCCGGAATAATGATTTGCCAATTCCGCGTCTCGCCCGCAAAGAATACGGATCGCACCGTCACAGCGCTCGCATCATTTAAAAACACCCCTGCCCCCGATACTGACGCTTGGCGAACGCCACCACCCACTAATAGCTCGCGCCAGCCACCGGATGATTGAGAATGGGTAACATCAATCATCTGTGTATTGAGTGATAGAGTTTTCGTCCGCAATCCACCGATAATCGAGAACGCTTCTGGGTCCGATGCGTCGCTGAGTTTTAACAATAGGTCTTTGCCCCGTTGTGCGGTCATATCATTTCCTTTTCTTGTGTAACGGCACGGAATCTGGCCACGCCCTGATAGGTCTCGCCATCTTGGCGACGAAAAACATCGCCAAAGACAAAGCGGATATTCACCAAATCGTGGTCTGGCAGGCTGAGCATGGCTTCGTGAAGCGCGTCATAAACCACACCCAAAATGCGCTTCACCTCACGGCGGCCCGCATAGCGCGAGAACACATAGAGCTTCAGTTCGTGCTCCAAACCGCCATCAACGCCTTTCCAATCGCTGGCGCGGGCCTCCCCCAACGTCAGATAGGGAAAAACCGCATCAGGTGGTGGGTCATCGTAAATCCGAGCGGGCGTACCGAGTTCGGCTTGCAGCGCGCTATCCGCGCGCAAATGTTGATAGATTGCCTTTTGAAGGTCCCAAGTGACAACACTCATGCCAGCACCTCTTCACAAATCAGGGTTAAGCGGCGGTCATCTTCGCTCTCTATACTGACCACCTCATATGGCGAATCTTCAAATATAATCCGCTGACCAAGGAGGATATCGGCGCGATAACGCAGACTGGCCGCGATACGACGCAATCGATTGTTACGGTCTCCGGCTACATCGCGGGTCGACGTAAGACGCTCGACGCGCGCCCACATTTCCGGTCCGGGCAGCCAAGAAAGACTGGCTCCACCGGCCTCATCATCCACACGTGACGGTGTAAGAAATTCGATTTTTTTGCCTAAACCACCGATCACAACCGCATCTCCCGATAAGGTGCGATCAATGCGTCGATGGCTTGTGGCACGTCAAAAAAACGGGTCGCGCTCGTGCTTTCGCGTTGTTCATAAAACGCTCCACACAACATTTTGGCGGCCTGTAATAAAGGGGCCGGAACATCATCGGTAAAGCCTGCCGTAAAGGTTATGGCGATACCCCCTAGGGCCGCTTTGGGCCATGGCGCGGTTAACCGAATTCGCCCACTCGACGTTTCGTAAAGGGCTTCATCAATCGATTGCTCCGTACCGGACACATTGGTGACTGTGACACTATCCAGACCGATGACAGGCCCTATAGGCAATGTCAGCAAACTCGGCATGGTATCTAGTCGCAAACGCCATTGTTGTGGCGACATTGCTATGGCGCAGCGCGCTTCAATCGCGCGAACCGCAGCAATGATAATGCCTGTAAGCAAGGCATCTTCGTCGTTATGGGTAACACGCAGATGCGATTTTATATCGTTCAGGGTTATGGGTTCCGCTATTGGCGGTGTCATTAAAGTAAGGGACATAACGCAACTCGTCCGTTGTTTTTGAGGTTGGGCGACAGGCCTCCGCCCCGTCATCCCGGACTTGATCCGGGATCCAGAAATCGTCGCAAAACATTCTGGATTGCGGGTCGGAGCCCACAATGACGAGGTCGAACGAAAACTTTACGACACAGCGAATTTCAGAAACTTGATTGCGTCGAAATCCTGAACGCCGCCACCAACACGTTTGGTTGTATAGAACAACACATAAGGCTTGGCAGAGAATGGGTCGCGCAAAACGCGCACGCCCACACGATCAACGACCAGATAGCCTCGGCGGAAATCACCAAACGCGATTGAATGACTGTCCGACGCAACATCATCCATGTCTTCCGCTTCGGTCACCGGATAGCCCATCAACCGTGCTGGCTCACCCGGTTCGCTATTGGGTTGCCACAGATAATTGCCGTCCGTGTCTTTGAATTTACGCAATGCCCCCACGACCGAACGGTTCATCAAGAACCGACCATTGGCGCGATAGGCCTGTTTCGGTGCATAAATGAGGTCGAGCAATTTGTCCGACGGGTTCGACGCCGCAAAGGCACCATCCGCACCCGATGCAATATAGCCAAGCTCGCCTGCGCTACGGGTCGCATCCGCTGCAATCGTATAAGACAAAATTCCTTTGGGCTGGCTCGTGCCATTGCCGCCGATAAAGGCCGCAGACTCTTGAACCGCAAATTCCGTTTGCACTTCATCGGCGAGCCATTGTTCAATGTCCACGATCGAATCGTCCAGCAACGCCTGGCTCGCGGCCGGCATCGCATAAAGCTCCATGGTCGGGAAATCGAGCGCCGTTAGTGATGGCGATGTGGTCTCAACCCGTGCGCCGGTTTCTGCGACCCAACCTGCAACGGCGTCGCCGTTAGAGATCGGTTTGCGAAAGACATTGCCGCCAATTTCACGCACGGAGGCAATCTGGCGCATGGGCGAGATGTCTTTCACCGCAGCAGTGATCAGGCTTTCCACCTGGTTCGGCGCGAGATAACCGCCCTCTGCGCCGGTATCGGTATTGACCGATTTTGCCTCTAAGGTTGTTCCGATATCGCCCGCCCGCATATAGCGTTGAAAGGCGGCTTTGCGCTCATCCGGTTCTGGCGTCTTACCGCCATGCAGCGCTGGCCGCTTCGCCTTTAGGGCGATACGATCGACCACGTCTTTTTGTTCGGTAACAGCCTTGTTGATGCGGTCGATTTTATCGCGCAATAACACATCGTCTTGACGCTTTTTCTCTAGCGCATCCAACCGGTCATCATTGGCGGTTTTGAAACTTTCAAAGGCCGTTAGAAATTCGCGCATCGCGCCGCGGACGTCACTGCCCGCTTTGGTTTCAATATTCATGGTACTCTCCTTTACTGATAGGCTTTATACTGACAAGGTCGATGTTGCTTGACGCAACGCACTGGTGAAATCACCAAGTGGCCCGTCGATATTTTGTTCTTGGCGATGTTCTGGTCGTGGCGATCCCACCTGCGATATCCGCGCTAATGGGGCCATGGGAAATGTCACCACTGATATTTCCCACAAGGAAGCAGACAAAATCTTCCGGCCGGTCTTGGTTTTCACGGCACGGATGGTTTGATATCCAATCGACAACCCATCAAGCGCACCGCCGATAAGTAGCGCGTGGATTTCGCGTGCGCGCGGTGACGAAAGAATAATCTGCCCCCGAACGAACAACCCGAAGCGATCTTCGCGGAGTTCCATCCAACGGCCAATGGGGGTTTCTGCGGCATGTTGATAGAGCATCCGTACCGGTCCATCGCGATTAAACGCGCCAGGAACGACAATATCGCCATTGAGGTCCGGCTTGTGAAAAACCGCGCCATAGCCTTCGATATCGGCGACGAGGCTATTATCATTGGCTTTTATGTCGGTCATGATTCTGACCATCACTCCCCCTCGCCGCTATTGCGGTCGATTTTGTCTTCGATGCGCACCAACGCCGCCGAGATAAAGCGCGTCTGTTCTTCTAACCGCGCTGTGCGTTCAAGAATTTGAGCGTTGCCCGCCGATCGGCGCTCTAACTGCGCCAAGCGTTCGGTGGCTGCGCCGGCCCAGATCAGCCCCAACCCGCCTTGAACAATCATCGCCGCGCCAATCGCAATGGTGACGCGCAATTCCTGTGGTCTATCGCTGGGTGATTTTGGTATGGTCACGCTATGCATCACGCGCCCCCAAACCCAACGCTTGCCGCTTTTCATCATCGTTCAGGAATTCTGCGCGGCTGACCCGCGCCCAAAGCGCATCACGATCTGCCGACAGCGCTTCAATATCCGTTGACTGACAAATAATCTTTGCGTCAGGATAGACCGGCGAGAACCAGTTGGTCAGCGCATTTGCGGTCTTTTTAACCAGCGGCAAAACCGTTTGCTTCCAAAACGCTAAATTTGCCTCTCGGTAGTTGGAATAGGTATTGTCACCGGGAATGCCGAGCAACATGGGCGGCACACCGAACGCAAGCGCAATTTCCCGCGCGGCTGCATTCTTGGCCTCGATAAAATCCATATCCGACGGCGACAACGACATGCTGCGCCATTCAAGCCCGCCATCAAGCACCAAGGGGCGCCCTGCATTGGCCGATCCTTGATACGCATCTTCCAGTTCAGATTTAAGCCGCCCGAATTGTTCCGTCGTCAGGTTCTCGGCACCATCTGGCCCCTTATAAACTAACGCACCAGAAGGCCGCGCCGCATTATCGAGCAATGATTTGTTCCATGCGGACGCCGCATTATGAAGATCGACGGCGGTTGACGCTGCTTCTAACGGTGAAAGCCCGTAATGGTCGTTGGTGGGATGAAATAGTTTAAGATGCAGGATCGGTGACTGACCAATTTCAGGCTTACGGAACACTACCGAGCGTCCACCCGCCGAATATTCATAAGCCTCCGCCCAACCCGAATGACCGGCGCGCACTTTCATTCGGTCGGGACGCAGAACATAAAGTTCACGCGGCGTACCATCGAGTGCAACAGATTCCAGATACGCATTACCGGCGGTTTGCAGATAGCCGTAAAAACCCTCTAACAATTCACTGCCCGATTGTTCATCATTGGGCCGCGCCAACAAATCAATCAACGGGTGGTCAGATAAAACCTCACCGCCTTCTGTAATCTTGAGCGGCGCAGATGCCGCTGCTTCCGCGGTTAAGCGCACGCAACGATAGGCAATGACATTGCGCTCAAATCCCGAACGGGCAAGCGACGCATAATCTCGCGGTGTCCAATTTGGTGCCCCAAGACGATGCATGGCGATAAGCGCCTTTGCGGCAGATGCTTTGGCTTCCGGCGCTTTTGCGGCGCGGTTAAACAAGTTTGGCAAGCGTGGCATGGTCGCGCTCCTAATTCATTCGACGAACGCCGGGGGTCGGCGCCGGTTTTTTCAGTAATAAATCGGTCAGTGCCCAAACCAGTGCATCGAGCCGATCCGGGCTTTTGCCGCCGCCGATATAGCTGGTCATCTGGTCTTCGAGTGTTGCAAAAGATCCCACATGGCGAACCCGACCTTGCTCATAGAGCGCCGCAACCGGTTCGGCCCGAAGGCGCTTGCCGCGTGTGGCGTAAACCCCGCGAATGGGCACCGCGCCATCAATTTGGGCGATCACGCTTTTGGCCATGTCACCGCCCTGATTGACCTCAACGACAATTCGATCCGCAGAAAACTCGTGAAAGGCAGCAACCGCTTTCTCCGCCCACTGACGGGGCGTTAGCCCGGCCCCCGACCGGTCAGCGAGAACGAATGCGGTATTCACGTCGCCGCAATAGGCTACGCCAGCGACGATGATACCGCATTCATCCGCGTCGGGGCCGCTTGTTGTGGGGGGATCAACAGCGACCACCACCCGATCAAGGTCAGGCGCGGCGCTGATGCGCGCGACCTCGATCAGATTCCAGGTCCAAAGCGCACCGGCGATATCCTCGACCAGCTCGCCCAATAATTCCTGCCGGCCAAGAGCCGTTCCCTCATAGAGCGCGGCAATTTCGGTAAAGAATGCATCTGACAAATGCGCCCGGTTGTCATAGGTCGAAGCGCGAGTGACATGAGTTGTCTTGGCTTTCATCAACCGTTTGATCAGCGCCATGGGGCGCGGCGTCGTGGTCGCAATCTGGCGCGGTCGCGGCCCAAGCCGTAGCGCCAGTTGGAGGTTCGACCATGTTTCTTCCGGATAGCGCCACTTACATAACTCATCCGACCACGCCGCATCGAACTGATAGCCGCGAATTCCATCGGGGTCTTCGGCGGAGAACGCATAGGCCACCGCCCCTGTCGGCCAGACCAGCCTTCGTCGCGACGCCTCGAACACGGGACGGTCAACATCGGTCGCCACAGCGCGAATACCCGACGGTCCCTCGATCATGACTTCCCTCGCATCGGCATATGTCTCGGCGACCAGCGCGATGGCCGGTTTCGAATTTTCATCATTGGCACGGGACGCAACAAGCGCGCGGATCCATTCGGCACCGGCGCGGGTTTTGCCTGCGCCTCGGCCACCGAGAATGAGCCATGTTGTCCAATCGCCATGGGGTGGTCGTTGATGGTCATGGGCGTTTACCTCCCAATCCTTTTCCAGCATCTTCGGAAACAGCTCGCCCATCACCTCCGCCCTGATCCGCGCGATCTTCGCGTTCAATGCGCGCAATCTGGCGGTCGATCCGTCGCTTAACCCGTCGGATGGCGTCGTCTGAGATGGCGGTGTCTTGGGCCGGGTCATGCGCATCCTGTTCCTTTTGTTCTTCAAACTTCATGCGTCGTGCGATCTCCGCCGCGCTCATCAAAGTCCGCAGGCTTCGCGCCCCGCGATCAAAGCTGTCTGGCTCGTCTTCCGTTGCGAGCAACGCAACCGACCTTTGATACGCAAGCTGACGAATGCGGGCGTAGAGCGATTGCCAGTCATCATCCGCAGGTTTTGATTGTTTTTGTGTTTGGTTTGTCATCATGGCCCGCATAATGGGGCACCTGACGAATGGGTGGATATCTATCCACCAACACTGGGAAAATTTGAAGAATTCAACACAAGTGATGAATACCTAGCAAACAGTTTCCCGTTAATGGGGTACGAATATTCTAATGTTCGTAGCTGATTGAATTATTTTTATTATTAATCGTCATTATTGATTGTTTTATACAAAGAAGACAAATAGATTCGCACCTCTTTGCATGACTGGTTTCGGTCGGGCGCGTTCACTTTTGGGGAGTTTTTTCGTGAAATTTAGGAATATTGTATTTGGTGTATTGGGAAATGTCGCTGCGATTGTCGGCGCACAAGCCGCAACCGTTAATTTTGCCGATCTACCAACCTCAACAACACCAGAACTATTTTTTGATGGCGGTTCCGTTACGGGTTCTGCTGATGTTCAGGTGTTAAACTTCAACGGCATCGGCATTGTTGGCGGTCCATTTGACTCGACCGTCGATGGAAATGAATCAATGGCGTTCTCTTTTTCCGCGCCCGTCAATAATGTTTCTTATTCAGTACAATTTGCAGGCAATAGCGACGGTGACGGAACCGTCGGTGACCGGTCGATTGAAATTTTTGGGCTTGGCGGTACATCGCTTGGGGTTTTTGCACAGTTCCATATCGGGACATTTGCCTTAAGCGATCTGGTCGGGGCCGCGATCATTACCGGCTTTGAGCTAACGGCGGAAGTCGATAGTTTCAGAATATCAAGTATTTCGTTTGATCTGGCACCAAGCGAAGTGCCGATTCCTGCGGCGCTGCCATTGTTCCTTGCGGGCCTAGCGGGTGTGGGCGCGATCGGCCGCAAGCGTAAGCAATCAGTATAAGGTTCCAAAATTGCTATATTGCGAAAGCCCGGTGAGCGCCGCTTACCGGGCTTTTGTTATGCGGCTTTCCAATAGCGTGTCATCAATTTCATCTTCGGGGATAAGATCTGGCGACACCGCAATCTTTGCGCGCTCAACCGATTTTGGATCGCCAGTGATCAGCGGGTGCCAGCGCGCGAGGCCCCGCCCCTCGGACAGCCGGCGATAGGCACAGCTTTTCGGCATCCAATGAAGGGTCGAAATATTATCCGGCGTTAATTGAACGCAATCGGGTACGCGTTTGAGGCGGTTGTCATAATCGGTGCAGCGGCGCTTTTTCGCGTCAAACAGCTTGCACGCCACATCAGTTTCAAAGACATCGCCGGTTTCTTCATTATGCAGAATATAAAGACAACACCGCCCACAACCATCGCAAAGTGACTCCCACTCTTTTGGTGTCATCTCGCTTAGTTTTTTTGTTTCCCAAAATGGCTTGGTCACGGCACTGGATCCTATCTTGTCCGGGCTCCCCTAGCAGAGCTTAGGACGACAACGCAAACACCAATTCATCGCCTATTTGCGACACTATCGGAAATGCGCTTATGATCGACTATCAACTAACGGGGAGGCTTAGCAATGATCCGCATACTCAAAATCGTTCTGGTTGCGTTTGTGGCCCTACAGGGGCTGACCTATTTCGCTGAAAACATACTGAATTGGGAAGCGGCTAAGGGGGCTGTGGGCTATGTGTTGTCGCTGGCCGATCACACAGTTTACCCAAACAGCTTTGTGCCGCCGATCACCAACCCGGCATTGGTGACGTTGACACTGGTCGTTATTGTCACCGGTGAATTGCTGGTTGGCGTGATGGCCGGGCTCGGCGCGCTAAGGCTATTGTCCGTGGTCGGTAAATCGGCCGAAGAGTTTAATAACGCGAAAACACTCGCGCTTTGGGGTTGCGGCATGGCGTTGGTGGTCTGGTTTGGGCTGTTCACAGTGATCGGCGGCGGGGTTTTTCAGATGTGGCAAACACCCGCCGGTGGCATGTCGATGGATGGGGCCATGACCTATTACCTATCAAGCGGGATTGTGTTGCTCTTTTTGAATATGCCCGACCGTTAAACGCCGGTTACTGGCCCCAGATTACTGGCCCTTCACGCGATAGGTGCATCGGCGACCACCGCTTAGGATATGCTCCTCGCGGGTGATCGTTACCTCGTCGCCCAGTACATCGGAAAAGACTTTTAACTCGTTTGCGCAGAGGCCCTTACAGGCCTTTGCCGCTGAGCAAATCGGACAATGGTTTTCAATCAACAGCCAATCGTGACCGTCTTTTTTGACCTCGGCCATATAGCCTTCGTCGCTGCGCGCTTTTGCAAGCCGCTTTACCCGATCGCCAATGGTTTTAGCGGCGCTTAACGTCTTACCATAGGTCACGCGTTGTTTTTTTCCGTGATTATGAACAAGCTTTTCCAACCCTTCATCACCAAATAATTCCCGCACGGAATCAATCATCTCAACCGCTAACCCCTGATGGGCGTCAGGGAATATCCGCGCAGCCTCGTCGGTCAGCAGCCAATTTTTGGTGGGCCGCCCGCGCCCTTTGGCCTCTGATTCTGATGACACCAGACCTTCGTCTTCGAGCGCATAAAGATGAAGGCGCACCGCCATTGCCGTCACCCCCAATGCCTTTGCCAACGTCGCCGCCGATTGCGGCCCGCCCCGTTTGAGGTGGTCAATGACGGCCCCGCGCGTTGCGCCGTCGGCTTTATCGATTTTGTCGATGGTCTCGTTCGGAATTTTGCTCATGGATTTTTATATAAAGGAATTGCTTTTGAAAACAAGCCGAATTAATTAAAGGATATTCTTTATTTAATAGGAGGCAAAAATGACAAAAGCACGACTTGAACATGCAAATCTGATGGTCACCGGAATCGAAGAAACTGCGAATTTTCTTTTGGCGGCATTCCCGCACTGGAGCATCCGCGGTGAAGGCGGCGGTGAATGGTATGGGGTGCCGCGTCGCTGGGCGCATGTGGGCGACGATTACAACTACATCACCCTGAACGAATTTTTTGGTGCTAACGCCAGTGACAAACCACAGCGCGATCTCGCCGGGACCGATCCTGGGCTCGCGCATCTGGCCTTTGAGGTTGACGACCTTGATGCCATCGTCAGCAGGCTGAAAAAAGTCGGATATGAGTCCCACAATTTGGGCGAGGATCATCCCCACCGCCGGAACAATTATTTCAAAACCAAGGAAGGCATTGAATTCGAGTTCGTTCAATATCTTTCCGACAAACCAGAAGAGAGAAATCTTTATGCGTGAGGGAGCAGAAATTGTGGAATTCTTGCGACGAATATTCGAACGCAGAAATGGGATCAAATAATGAGTTATTTAGGAATAATTGGGACGAGCCGCTCTGGCGGACAGACAGCGCAGCTCGTCCGTGAAGTCTTTAATGATCTTGATGACGGACAAATCATTGACCTGAATGCCCTGAATATAGGTTACTTCGACTATGATTATGGCAATCAGAGTGATGATTTTCTTCCCGTCGCACAGATGATGATGCGTGCCGAGACGATTGTCCTTGCCTCGCCGGTTTATTGGTACACGATGAGCGCGCAAATGAAGGCATTTATTGATCGGTTCAATGATTTGACCGGGCCATACAAACCGCTCGGAAAGCGCCTTGCGGGGAAACGGCTTTATCTGGTGGCAACGGGCGGACAACCAACTGTGCCGAAATCATTCGATCAGCCTTTTGTGGATTTGGCGAATTATTTCGACATGCGTTGGGGCGGCATGCTGTATCAGCAGGTCCGGTCAGAAAACGCGGATATTAACGCCAATTCAGAAATTTTGGATTTCGCGCAGGCGGTCAAATCGCCGATTGATCTTCGCGAGGCAATGCTGTCAATTTAAAGCTCGGTTTTCCGCGTGATCGAAAGAGAGAGCCCAATGCCTGTGGCTGTTGTTATCTTGAAAAATGCAATTCCCGCCATCGTCGAAGAACGCGATGACGCAGCTTTGCTCAAACGGTTGAAAGACATCCCCGAGCTGCCGGATTTTTCAACCGTCAATGAAGCGCGCGGACACCTCGCAAAGCTTCCCTTCCCCAGCGGTTGGTTCGATTCGGTAGCCGAGGCACAACTCTACGCCAAACAAGATGAGCCAGAATAAATGGCCAAAATAAACGAACGTTCAACAGGCCGAGCTATGTCGGGGTTCCGCATGCCTCGCCGAATTACCGACTTTTCATCAAGGTCTTGAAATCTTTACGCTGATGCCGCGAAAACGCCCTCTTTGCAGCGCAATGAGCAGTGTTATTTTACGTCAAGCGCGTCATAATGGCGACGAGTCACGAAAAGCCCCGCATGAGCAAGCGTCCAAAGAGTTTTAGCGCCACCCTTGCCTCGTTGTATGCCGACCTGAAAAAGGGCGCGTCGGCGGTGCGCGATGATGGTGCGGGTCTATGGGCGCGGCTGACCAGTGGCAAACAGGAAAATCACAAACTGGCCAATCGCAAAAAGTCCAAAGCCAAGCCCGCTGGCCGTGAACCCTATTCGGAAAACACGAAATATGAAAAACGCCCCGGCGACGGTATTGCCTGGCGGCAGCTTTGGGGCTCGCTTGCGGCTGCCTGTGTGTCGCTTTCGTTTTTAGGCGTCGCTGGTGTTTTGGGTTTTGCCTTTATTTTTATGGCACCGCGCGTGCCCGACGACGCCGATCTTTGGAACGTCAACCGACAGGCCGCTATCATCGTTCTCGACCGCAATGGCGAAGAAATCGCGGCGCGCGGTGCACGTTATGGCGAGCACGTTGATCCGGCGGAGCTACCAGAGCATTTAATCAAGGCTATTCTCTCTACGGAGGATCGCCGGTTTTTTGACCATGGCGGGGTTGACCTGCGCGGGACATTGCGTGCCGCCATCACCAACGCGAAATCCGGCGCGGTTGTCGAGGGTGGTTCGACCATCACACAACAACTCGCAAAAAACCTGTTCCTCTCCCCCACACAAACCTATGAGCGTAAAGCGCGCGAGGCATTGTTGGCGCTTTGGATAGAGGGGCATTATTCCAAAGACGAAATTCTGTCGCTCTATCTCAATCGGATTTATCTTGGTGCCGGTGCCTATGGCGTCGAAAGCGCGTCACAAACCTATTTCGCTAAATCCGCGCGCGATATTTCGCTTGCTGAAGCGGCAATGTTGGCGGGCCTGCCCAAAGCGCCGTCCACCTATGCGCCCACACAAAACCCACTCGGCGCACAACGCCGTGCATCTGACGTTCTCGATAATTTGCTTGATATCGGGGCGATAACCGAATTTGAGGCGCGCGAAGCCCGCTCAAACCCACCCGTGATTGCGAAATATAATGTCGATAACGGGCTTGGCTATTTCTTTGACTATGCCGCCGCCCAAGCGAAAAAGATCGTGCCCAACGCAACGGGCGATTTAATCGTTAGAACCACCATAGATCAAAAACTTCAACGCGATGCAGAAGCAGCAGTTAAAACCGCGCTCACGGTCGAGGCACGGCTAAAGGGCGCGGATCAAGCGGCCCTTGTGGCCTATGATGCCGATGGTGCCTTGCGCGCTTTGGTCGGCGGCAGAGATTATAAAGAAAGCCAGTTCAATCGCGCCGTGCAGGCCAAACGCCAACCCGGTTCTGCGTTCAAACCCTTTGTCTATGTGGCCGCGATGGAGGCCGGGCTGACGCCGCAATCGCGCTTTGTCGATCAACCCATCGATATCGCCGGATGGCAGCCCACCAACTATACCCCCGGTTATGCGGGCCCCGTACGCCTGACCGAAGCGGTCGCAAAATCCATCAACACCGTGGCTGTTCAGGTTACGGAGCAAGTAGGCCGTGCAAAAGTTGCTGCTGCTGCCAAACGTCTCGGCATTCGCTCTGACATCGCAGCGCACCGGTCGATTGCGCTTGGTGCTGTTGATGTCACCTTGGAAGAGCTAACCAGCGCCTATGTGCCGTTCGCACGGGGCGGCCTCGCACCAACGCCCTATGCAATCACAAGCATCGAGACTCGCGGCGGCGAAGAATTATTCTATCGTGATGAGCGCGCCCCTGAACGGGTCATGACCAAAGATGTAGCGCGGAAAATGAACCACCTGCTTTATCAGGTCATGTTAACCGGAACGGGCGGTCGCGCGCGCCTTGGTCGCCGCGAAGCCGCCGGAAAAACCGGCACCACCAATGATTGGCGCGATGCGTGGTTTGTTGGCTACACGCCCCAGATCATCGCCGGTGTCTGGGTCGGTAACGATGCCTACACCCCCATGGAGAAAGTCACAGGGGGGTCTATTCCGGCGTCGATATGGAAAGAATTTATGGTCTCCGCCCATCAAGGCCTGCCTTTGCGTAATCTTGATGGTGCCTATCCGGCCGTCCGCTATGCGTCGGAACCGGTATTGCTTGATTACTATGCGGAGGTTTCGCGAGGGTTTAACCGCGTTCGCCGCGATGGTGACGAACGCCGTTATAATCGGCGGCGCTAAGCGGTTATAATCACGCCGCCTTTTTATCGCACAAGCGATCAATTTGTGACGATAGCCAGTCATGATGCTTTTCAAGATCGGCAACGAGATCAGACTCTTTTGGCCCGCGTGCCATCACATCTTCTATCCATAACCTCAGCACTTTTTCCTGAGTAATCAACCATGTGACCAGCGCGCGATCTTCGCCATGTTGTCTAATCATCGTTACCTCTTTTATTTGTATTGTCGCCTAAAATCCCTGTCGCCAGCTAACCGCGACCTTAAAGTTCCGGCCCGGCTCACTCACACCTGCGGCGACGATCTGGTAGTCGGTATCTGTGATGTTATCGACGCCGAGATCAACGCGAACCCCCTTTAACCCACCGCGTGATGGTTCCCACACGGCATAAATATCACCAACCGCATAGCTATCGCGCGAATCCGTTGGGGTATTGACCTTGGTGAAGGCGCTGGCCAACGACACACGGCCGCCAAGGCGCATGTCACCACCCGCGAATTTTATTCCGCCATCGACGTAATAAGTATCGGGCGAGAGAATGCCCACATAATCACCGCTATCGGCGTCAATGCCATCAATAGTTGAGAAATTCCCGCGTATGTAAGCAACGCGGCTATCATATTCAGCTTCGATTTCGACGCCATCAAGTTCGGCGTTAGTGACGTTTACATTTCGGCTGAAATTCCCGAAGGCTTCGCCGGTACCGCATGGCGGGAATGGCGCACCAAAACAGCCCGCCGGTATATTGACCTCAAGATCAATCAAATTGGTAACATCAGATTTGAAATATGATACTTTAATGGTCAATCGGTCCCCATTTAACAGAAGGTCATCAAGATCGATCCCTGCACCGACCTCCCATGTTTGAGATTCTTCCGGTACCAAATCAGGATTCGGGATAAAGAAATTCGTCACAAGCGCGAAACTGGGCGATGAGAAATCTGGAATCTGGAAATGTACATTATCCGCATAGATCTCATTAAATGATGGCGCGCGATATGCCTCTGACCAATTACCAAACAGGATAATTTCTTTGACCGGCTTATATGAAACACCGACTTTTGGTGAAACTGCTTCATCACTAGTGGAGGGCCCGCTCGACGCATCGGTCTGGAATTTGTCCCAACGCACCCCCGGGAGGAAGGTAAGTACGCCGGGTGCGCCGAGCGGGCTTTGTACGGCGAGCTCACCCTGAATAAACGCGCCGTAGAATTTTGCAGAAGCATCAGGAACGCCGCCCCGTTTGCCGTCAGTGGTGGTGTTATCGCGACCGACTTGATCATCGCGATAAAACTCACCGCCATAGGTCAGCGTCAGCGCGGCTGGACCTAAGTCAAAACGTGATCGATTATCGAGTGACACCCCAAATGTTTCGACCTCGCGGCTAACAACCCGCGTTGTGTTCACTTCGGCTTCTTCGACCTGATTTTTCGTAAGATAGGTGGTCAGATTCGCATTGATCAAATCAGAATTCGCAGGGTTATAATTGATTGCCCCCTGAAACGTGTTGGTGTCGATATTACGGAAAACATTATCATTTCCGGGGCCGCCAATGTTATTTCCCTGCGGATTATTCGGATCGATAGAATCGCCACCAAAGCGGATCCAAGACGTCGAGATTTCCCAGTCATCATTAGGACGGAAGCTCGCTTTCAGGAGTGACGAAACAACTTCGTCATCTGCCGGCAGCGTTACGCCACTGCCCAGTTCAATGTTTTCGGACAACCGAAAGGTAAGATTACCGACAACATCGAAACGGTTATCATTACTGCGCCAGACGCCTGTACCATTCACACGGAACTCGTCATTAACGCTTTGATATCCAGACCCGACCTTGAACCCTGCGGTTTCGCCATCGTCCAAGAGATCGCTTGCGTTGATCGTCCGCATAGCGACGACCCCGCCGAGCGCCCCCGATCCGTAAAGCGCCGACGTTGGCCCACGCACGACCTCTACCGCACGTAACAGGTCCGGATCGATAAAGAACCGACCGTCATGCCCCGAGAGAAAGCTTTGGCGTGCGCCATCAAAAAGCACCAAAACACCCTCGCCGGACAGACCACGAATATCTGGTGTCTGGCCAGTCCGGCGAGGGCCTCCCCCAATGGATGCACCAGGAACGGCGGTAAAAATATCTGCAATCGTCGAGGGGTTGATGTCATCAATCACGTCTTCGCCAATGACAGTGACTTGACCGGGATAGTCAAAGGCCGCAATCGGATTGCGGGTGGCATAGACCGTGACTTCGTCTATCTGGGCCAGCTCGATTTCTTCGTTCTCTTGCGCGACAGCAATATCGGCCTGAACCGCAGCCCCCAAAATCGCGGCACTCATTAAATACGTATTTTTCATTCGGTCCTCAAAAATTTCTGTTGTCGGCCGCACCACATAATTTTCTGGCGCGCCGCGATTTCCCCGGTCTAGTTGCGAATGATTTGCAACAATGGATCGATAACATCACATATTTGCGATTGCAACTCAGAATCGTTCGCATTATAGAAAAGAAACAAGATTTTTTTGGAAAAGCGTCCGGCGAAATGGCTGGGCCAAACCAAACCTAAAGTACAAAAGGATTTAGAATGACATTTCACCAAGATCGCTCACGCATAATGATGGCGGCCATCGCCCTCGTTGCGGTCAGCGGCTGCGCCACCGCTCAGACGAACCAGGCAACCAATGCGAATGCGCCAACACAGCAATCACAAGATGAAAATTTTGCCGCAGACCGAAAAGCAATTCTGGCGATGGCTGGGAACTACCGCGTGAAATTCGACTTTATCGAAACGGTACCATTCGCCGCGGGCTACGAAATCAAAGACCGAAAATTGTCCGGCGGCGATGAAATTGTGCGCGTCATTGAAGACAATGGAGACTTCATCAGTCTACAGCACATTCTTGTTGTCGGCGGCGATAAAAAATTTCCGGTCAAACATTGGCGCCAAGATTGGCAATATGAACCAGAAAACGTGTTGGTCTTTATCGGCGGCAATGCTTGGGAAAAGCGCCCGGTCAAAAATAACAAGGGAACATGGTCACAAACGGTCTATCAAGTCGATGACGCCCCGCGATATGGCGCAGTCGGCACATGGAGCCATGAATATGGCGTATCCGCATGGAATCCGCCGGCTGAGTTACGCCCCCTACCCCGACGTGATGCCACCACCCGCGATGACTATCATGCAGTGAATGCCGTCAATCGTCATGCAATTACGCCTGAAGGCTGGGTGCATGAACAAGACAACACAAAAATCATCCTGACCGGAGAACCGCGCGCGCTGGTTCGGGAGGTCGGGATCAACACCTATAAGCATTTCGATGATTTTGATATTGCGATTGGGGATGACTATTGGGCCGCTACGGAAGAATTCTGGGCCGGTATCCGCGATGAATGGACTCGGATCGAGAACGAAAATACCGTCTTTGGCCTGACGATTCAGGGCGAGCCAGAAGCGCTCTATATGCCAATTCTTGAATTGGCCGAAGCGGTCGAAAAAAATGAAAAATCTGCCGATGCAGCGCTCGAAGAAGCCAAAGCCATCATCGCAGAATATACGACAACCGATATTGGCACCGATATGGGCGATGTAGCGGATCGGGTCGCCACCAAGGCCACCGGTGATGCCTATTAGGCGATCACGAAATTCAAACCGAACACTAATCAGCAAAACACCGGGCCATCGCCCGGTGTTTTTGTTTATAGCCCTAACAACTCATCATCGGCGCTGGGCGTTTCTGGTTCCGGGCGTGCAATCCGCCACCCTGTGCCATCGTTACAGGCCGCCCCATCCCAAACATGGCGCTCTGAATAAACATTAAGCCGTTGGCTAAAGTTTCGACACAGAACAGGCTTTCGAACTGGACCACCCGCAAGCTCCAGTTCCGACCCCGGTGCCTTGATCAACAAGTCGCCAAAGACATAACCGCGGATCGAATCATTGGCGGCGATCAACATCCAGTTTTTATCGGTAACGCGACCGACCACATCAACACCCGACCCGGACGGTAACACCTCGGACGCTTTTCCTTTTGTCGATGGTGCCGTGCGAATGTTCGAGTTACGGGTCAAAACATAAAGCCCCATTTCGGTTTCAACCATATGGGTTAGGTCAAGATCACCCCGCGCAGCATTGATGCGCGTATTCGGATTGCTCTTTAAATTTGCAATCGCATAGGCTTTTGGCTCAACCACACCGCCGGCCCGTTTTCCGCGCCAGCTTTGGGGCTTTCCTGTGTTCATTGCCTGATTAAATGCATAAGCGAGTGCGTCATAATCAGCACGTGATAACTCGGTTCTGATCGGTGCGCCCTCAGCGTAGTTAACACTGCCACCGCTGAACGGATCCATCGATGATAAACTCGAACAAGCGCCTAATGTTCCGGCACCCAACAGGGTAAATGAGAGGGCAAAAAGCCGCGAAGAACGTCTGAACATTTAGTCACTCCTATAGGGCAATTCGGCGACGGTTTGTTTACCTTTGTTGCACACTCTGCGCGCCTTGTGGAGGGAGACACATGGTGCCACAATCTACGCAACTGGCTGAGCTGCTCTTGATGGCGAGCAATATCATCAAAGGTAAAACATCCAACCCTTCAGCGGGGATGGAGGTTCGCTTTTTGCGGGGTCTTATCGACATTTTTATGGCCGCACCGCAAAAGTTCACCGGACCTGCGCTCGATCAGATCGACCAAATCATGTGCGAACTGTGCGAACGTGCAGATCACACAACCTGCCAGGAAATCGCGGCGACTTTTGCCCAAGCGCGCATCGCACCACGCGGCATCACGAACCAACTTGCACGACATGACATGTCGATCGCTGAGCCATTGCTGCGTCATGGGGCAATGTTGAATGATGATGACTTATTAGCAATCATTCATCAGCGCGGCACCCCACATCACATGGCCATTGCACGCCGTTATGATGTCAGTTACGCGATCGGCGAGGCATTGTTAGCGCTCAATAACGAAGCTGTTACGGTCAGCCTTTTGAAAAATCAGCGCGCCCATTTTCGGCCCCATACCCTTGACCAATTAGCAGAGACGTCGAAAAAAATGCCGTCGTTACGGGCCCCGTTGACCGGTCGGCATGATCTCGACCCGATCTTGTTGACGCAGCTATATTTTCAGGTGCCGGCCGCGCTTAAATCACAAATTCTAAACCGCTCTGAAGTGCTTGATCCCGCATTGATCAGCGAAGCGATTACTATCAACCGCACGTCGCTACTCCAGCCGGGGCAAGAGACGGAAAACTTCCGCCACTTCGTTCACAAGCGTTCGATCCATGGCCAGATCAATCAGTCATTGATGAAACAATTAATTTCGGAAAAACGCCTGAATGAGCTTGTATTGACCTTTGCTTATCTTACCGGCGTTGATGAACCCGCCGCAAAAGCCATTATGCGCGATACGCGATTTGAATCTCTTGCTATCGCCTGTCGCGCGACAGGAATTCATCGCGATGTCTTTTCGCGTATGGTATTTGGGTTATTGCTCGGGGACCGCGACAAAACGAATGCCCTTCGGATTTTAGATCTCTATCAAAAAATCCCGACTGACGCCGCCGAAAAGCTAATGCGGTTCTGGCGCCTGAGAAGTCAGGCCGTGGCCGACGCCGGACAGACAATCGTGCTTGAGCAATCCACAACTTCCCCACAAACCAAAAATTCTGTGGCCAGTTAATCGAGAAACGCACGCCCTTCGCGATCTTCGATCTCGACCACCCAAATATCAGGGTCAATCGAGGATTCTTTTTCGATCCAACGGTCAATACGCGTTTCTATATCATCAGACTGCTGATCACCCTCCAACGGCTCGCGCCATACTGGGTTACCATCGAGGTCGCGACTTTGAATAAATAAACGCGCTTCACCGCGCCCGATAAAAAGCTTTACCGCCACCGCCCCAGCGTCAGGATCGCCCTTTCGGACAATGGTTGCAAACGCCCCGCCCGCCTGAGCGCGGCGCAAATGAGCAGAAATACGGATTTCGGTTTTAAGACGTGGCTCAATCATGATGGGCGCACGCTCGCGCAATGATCACAAACGGTCAAGCCGCTTTTGGCGATTTCAAGGTACGAACCAGCGTGGCTTTTAGGGCACCGGCGCGCAACGGCTTGGTGATATAATCGTTCATACCTGCCGCCAGCATTTCTTCGCGCTCGCCGGGCATCGCATCTGCGGTGACCGCAATAATTGGAATGCTCGCCTTGGGGTCGTTACGCCCTCGGATCGCTCGTACCACATCCACCCCGTTCAAGATGGGCATGTTTTTATCCATCAGAATGATGTCAAAATGATCCGCCTCGAACACATCCAGACATTCTTGACCGTTGCACGCGAAAACCGTTTCAACGCCCCAAGATTTGAGGAACTCACCGACGACCAGTCGATTGACCTCATTATCCTCGGCCACGAGAACGCGAAGGCCCGTAAGATCACTTGCCGCATCATAGATCTCATCATCAAGATCGTTCGCGGAAACAACGACGGCTTCAACGGGCAAGGTCAACAAAAATGTTGTACCTGCATTTCCTGTTTTCTCGACACAAATTTTGCCCCCAAGAAGCCCCGCAAGCTCGCGGCAAATCGGCAGGCCAAGCCCTGTACCGCCATAAAGCCGCGCGGTGCCGCACTCACCCTGTTCGAAGGGTTCGAAAACACGGTCGAGCAAATCATCCGAAATGCCTTTACCGGTGTCTGTTACACGAATATCAAGACGGTAATTCCCGGCACCACGCGCGGATGCATGAAGGTGCAACAAAACATGTCCCTGTGCGGAGAATTTTACACCATTGGACATAAGGTTTTGAAGAATTTGCCGTAAACGCAGATCATCAATCATAACTGCCGGCGGTATCGGGCCGGTCACTTTAACGTTGATATTGATCCCTTTGGCCGAGGCAGACTCGCGCCAGCTATCACCAACAAAACGCACAAGATCGCGAAGGTCTGTGGCGCGCGGTTCGAGCGTCAACATACCCGCTTCAATCTTGGAAAGATCAAGCATGTCATTAAGGATCAACAAAAGCGACTCGCCTGAGGTTCTAATCGTCTCGGTCAGTTTTTGTTCCCGCTTCGGTAAGTCACCACTAAGCACCGCATCCGTAAGTCCGATCACGCCATTAAGGGGCGTGCGTAATTCATGGCTCATGGTGGCAAGGAACTGTGACTTTGCCGCTTCAGCATTTTGCGCGCGGATGGCGCTTTTGTGCATTTCATCAAGCGCCGCATAAACACGTTCGGTAATGATGACCGCGATACCGGTTGAAATACACAAGACGAAAAAACCCTGGAAGAAGCGGTTTGTTTCTCGCGAATAATCAAATGGCGCAACTATCGACGGATTATTCAGTGAAACCCAATAAATGAATATGAGAACCACCGTCCCCGCACCACAAAACGTCATCGCCGCGCGACGACCAGCGATAAATCCGGCCATGACCGGGCCAATCGCAATGAAAGGCAAAATCGCCGTATTGATCCCAGAATTTCCGTAAAGTGCGCCCGCCAGCACCGCGCCAACCATCAGGGCTGAATAAAACGCCGCATAGAAAAACGGGTTTTTATACCAACGCACCATCTGTATCGAACCGATGATACAACTGACCACGATCAACGTTAGCGTATGATCAAAGGTCCACGCCGAATAGATAAAAAACATCAGAAAGAAATTTGCGATCTGCGATGCCGCGACCATGGCACCGATCATCCAAACCGCACGCATACGCATCAGATTTTCTGGGCGTCCATCTTCGGATATGCGTAAAAAACGCTCATAGGATTTTACCCAGCGCTTCATTATGAAACAGTCTCCAACGCAATTCTTGCCGCGGTCATATCTTAGCGGAATGTTCCTCAAGAAAAGGTCAATAGCCGCCCAAATCAACCCGCGTTCTGCCGGTATTTTTCCGCATGCTGTGGAGCTAATTGGTTAATTTAATTGTAAAATTTTGATTTCTGGCGGAAACAGCAGAGGCCCCGGATAGAAAACGCTATGCCGCGTTTTGATCCATCCGTTCGCGCCGATATTGGGCAACCCGGTCAAGCTGGCTCTGAATATCGGCTGCACGCGCCGCCGATACGCCCGACGCAGAAAGCTCAGCGGCCGTCTTAGCAACAGGCAACGTCAATGTCGCCACCGTGCCCTCGCCGGGTGCAGAAGAAAGCGACAACATACCGCCATGCAGTTTCGCCATAGCAAAAGCCAAGGACAACCCAAGCCCAGTTCCCGCTGTTCCGCGTACGCCATTTTTATGCATGTCGGTGAAACGCTCGCCTAACCGCGCGAGAGCAATTTGGCTCATGCCGACGCCCGTGTCCGCGACAGTGAACGATATCGTTCCATCGGTTTCACGCACATTCAGGCTGACCTCGCCATCCGCTGTGAATTTCACGGCATTCGATAACAAGTTAATCAAGATCTGCTTGACGGTTCGGCAATCGAGCATTGTCTCAGGCAGGTTTTCAGCAATATCAATATTGAGCGAAAGACCCGCTTTTTCGGTTTCACCGCGCACCATTTCTGCGCAGGTTTTAGCAAGCGGTCCGGGTGCAGACAAAACGGGCGCAATTTCATAACGCCCCGCCGCAAGCTTGGCCCGGTCCAGAATGGCCGAGATCAATTCGGCCAAATGTCCCCCCGAAGAATGAATCAAATCGGCATATTCGTTATATTTCTCGTGCCCCAAAGGACCAAAGGTCTCCGTCCGCATGGTTTCAGCGAACCCCATAATCGCATTCAGCGGGGTTTTCAGCTCATGGCCAAGGTCGGCCAGCATATCCGCAGAAACGCCATGCTCGGCCTCAGCGGTTGTGGCACCATTCGCCGTCATGTTTGCGGTGCGGCGCTCGTTTAATTCTTCACTACGGTCGCGAATTAAAATCGCCGTCCCGTCTTTATTGTTTGCCAGTGCCAGCTCAACAAAACGCGGGGATTTGCGCGCGTCATCACCAGCTTGGGCCAAAAGACGTACCGTCAAGCGAATTGCAGGCGCAGAAGGCATATTGGCGCTAACGCGGGTTAACGCCTCTTTCAGTGCCGCGCGATCATCCCGTGCGATAAATTCAAGAAATGAACGGCCAACCGGTCCGTCATTGCCGCCGATCATTGTTTCAGCAGCGCCCGTAACCGCCACGATAGTGCCGTTGTGATCAAGACCAACAACCGGATCACCGTCGGTCGAACGCCAAGAAACACGCGCCTTTTGGCCATTCTTGCCGGTCAGCGCTTTTAAAAAAGATGGCAGTCTTATAGCCATTATTATTTCCGGTTTTGGGCGTCACGTAGCATGAACCACGCGAACCGATTCGTTAACGCCCCTTCACCATGCGCTAATTGACGTTAATAAAAGATAAACTGAAAAAACGTCGAAAAAGGGGTGTATCGCGGTGCAAACCGGTCGAATTTGATAATAATTCAGCTAGTGTGGTCAGCGCACTCTTAAAATATCAGACCATAGGATGGCGGATATGATAAAACACCGCCACTTGGGAGAAGTAATCTATGTCGCGTAACAAGTTGGGGCCGCGTAAGATGCTGATTACGCGAAGAAATTCTGAATCGCCCTCAGTCAAGAGGCAACCTCGCGCCAGCCTTCGCAAAGCGATCCGTCGCCCATACTTTCTCGCGGTGGCGTTAATGGCCGGATTTGCGACCACGGGCGTCTCTGCCGACACGCTGGCACAGCCAAAAGATAATGCACTGGAACGTACGGCGGCGAACTATATTCGTTACCGCGAAGATGTCGCCGCGATCGAGGCCATGCCATTCAAAAACGCAGAGGTCACGCGCGAAGCACATCTCCGCCTCGCTGGTCATGACCCAGACAAGCTTGCCGCCGGTTGGGTCGCTTATGCGGCATTGGTCGTTGCCGACCAGCCGAGCTTTGCCGAAGCGCTCGAAAAAGAGCTCAAGAAAAAAGGCAGCAGACGAAAAGGCATCCTTGGCGGTATCGATGGGTTGATGTCGAATGTATCCGCGAACCCGTCTTTCCTCCGCAGCCTTGAAGGCACCGACATCGCGGTAAACGCCGTTTTGTCCATGGCTGTTCAAGATGGTGCACGGATTAGTGCGTTAGGCGAAGCCTTTAAGACCCAAGCCTATGCAATGCAGAAAACAAATTGGGGCAAACAACGCATCTCCAATAGCCAGACACGGATCACCGAGGCCGCAAATTATGGCCGCACACGCGCGGAACCTGCGACGCCAGTTTTCGCACACCCTTCTAACAATGGTGTGATGGCACCTTCCCTCGCGAGTGCCGAAAAAGAATGGTCCGCGACATGGGGCGCTGGTGCGGGCCAAGGCCGCGTCACCGAGAAGAACGCCGAAGTCGTGATTGATCGCATTCTTTACCTTGCAGCGCGTTATTCGACAGATACGCTGAACCCGAAAATCGTTGAAGTTTATGCACGAAACACCAAGTCCCAACGCTGCCTTTCCATGGCAAAGCTAACACTTGATCAGTGCATCGCGGCCACGCGAACACCATATGAGGAAGCATTTTGCCTTGGTGAACATGGGTTAAACGACATCGCCACTTGCACCGGATGGGTTGCTGGCGCTGACGGCAGCTAAAACCAAACTGAATTGCTTAAGAAAAAAGGCCGTGCAATGCGCGGCCTTTTTTATGTTGTTATTATTTGCGGCGATAGCTTCGGCAACTGGCCTCATAGGCTTTTGAAGAACGACGCGCGTTCCATCCGGCGGTCCAGGCATCGCCGCCATCCACCCCAAATAATTCACGGCACATCAAGAAACCGGTTTTATATTCCGATGACTGTACATTTAAGCCTTTTCCGCTCAGGCGTAGACCCTCATCGTAGCAGCCGCACACATCGCTGCTCACCGCCGTCGCCGTTTGGATCACTGGCGGTGCAAGCGGACCACCGCGATCAAAACGCGCAAAAACCTGATCTCGGTTCTGGGCTAAAAGCCCAAAACCAATCACGGTCACCACAAGCATCGTGCCGAGAATAATCTCCGTCCACGGAAGGTTGGTTGATGATTTCATCTTTTTGCCACGAGCGCGCGGTGCCGCTGTGGTTGCGTCCACAGGCGCGGCGGTCGGTGCCTCGTTCACCGGAAACATTTCCCATGACCGCCCACAATCCCGACATAGGTCGGCTTCTTGAAATTGGCGATTGTTACATTCGCGGCTTTGACAGCCCGTTTCGCCACAATGGCCACACCGATAAATCTGATGGTCGCAAGATTTTGCGCTCATCCGGGCTTTATCGCCTTTGCCAAAAAATTTCATCTTACGACCCCCACCCCAGCCCCCCGGCCTTTTGGGCATTAACCATAGACTAGCGGATGGGGCCGCCCGTCACAAGGATAGTACCGACGGGTTAATCGCTACGTCCGCCTTGAGTTTCACTCATTCGCAGGTTTCCGATTTCGCTGTTTTAGCTTGTGGCCGACCGCTGCGATGGCCTCAATCGCCGGGAGTAATTCACGGCCATCCGGGGTCAGCGAATATTCAACCGAAGGCGGCGATGTAGGCAAAACTTCCCGGAATATCACGCCCTTCGCTTCCAACTCTTTCAACCGCGTGGTCAGCATTTTTGCCGAAATTTCCGGAATATCCGCCCGCAATTCAGAAAAGCGCCGCGCGCCGGCCTCCAGCTTCCACAGAATGTTCGGCGTCCACGCCCCGCCGATGATCGAAAGACATTCGGCCAGCGGGCAATCATTAGGCGCGGGCGGGCTATGATTTTTGCGCATCTTAAGTGGCATGGCGGATACCTGGTTACCCTTCGGAAACTTCATTCCTTAATATCACGAATATATGAAGTTTACAAAAGTTACTTTGTGCGAATAGTTCATTACATCCCCGAAACACAACTCAGCACGGAGAATAACCATGAAACTATATTACCTACCCGGCGCATGCTCGCTGGCATCCCATATTGCGCTAAACGAAGTGGGTGCCGATTTTACCATTGAAAAAGTCGACACCAAAGCTGGCAGAACCGAGACCGGACAGGATTATAAAACCATCAATCCCAACGGATATGTGCCCGCCCTCGCGCTAGATGCTGACACTATTTTGCTCGAAGGCCCTGCGATCCTTCAGCATATTGCGGACAACAACCCTAGCGCCAAACTTGTGCCCCCCGTCGGCACTGTTGAGCGCGCGCGCGTTAATCAGTACCTCACCTTTACCGGATCAGAACTTCACGCCGCATTCCGCCCGTTCTTTGCGAACCCGGACATTACGGGGTCAGAAAAAGACGCCGCTCAACAAAATCTATTCCGTCGTTTCGACTATTTCGAAAATGAATTATCCGATGGCCGCGAATTTCTTGTCGGCGACACATTCACCGTCGCCGATTCCTATTTATTCGTCGTGTCGAATTGGGCAAACCATATTGGGTTTAATCTCAATCAATGGCCTAATGTTGCTGCATTTGCTGGTCGTATAGCATCACGCCCGGCCGTTCAAAAAGCATTGGCCGCTGAAGGTCTGTTGGAAAACGCGGCCTAGTGAGCATTCATTATGACGCAATTCTGCGCGTCCTGAAAAACTACTATGACGGTCTCTATCAATGTGACACACAATTATTAGAGACCGTTTTTCATCCCGACGCGCATTATCACACCACCAGCGGCGGCGAACACCTTTGTTACGATATGCCGGATTACATGGCGCTCATCAAAACCCGAATACCGCCGGCAAATGCAGGTGACACCTACGATTACAGCATTAGCAATATCAGCATCGCTGGCGACGACACCGCAGTTGCAACACTAAAATGTACGATGATGGGAAAACATTTTACCGATTTCCTTTCATTAATCCGCACCCAAAATGGTTGGCAAATCATCGCCAAAGTTTTTCATTACGACCTAAAGGACGAATAAATGCCTTATGTAAACATCAAAATCACTCGCGAAGGTGGCACCACGCCTGCCCAAAAAGCCGAATTGATCAAAGGCGTCACCAACCTATTGGCCGAAGTTCTCGACAAATCGCCAGCAACAACTTTTGTTGTGATCAACGAAGTTGAAATGGAAGACTGGGGTGTCGGCGGGCTTCCTGTAGAGGATTACCGCCGACAAATCGCAGCAAAGTAAACCCTGCTCCCGCACGGAAAATTCCTACTCAACCACCGTGAATTTATCGCGCGCGAGAACCTGATGTTGAAGTCCGGTTACATACCGGGCTTCATATTCCCCCGGCCCTGCCGTGATGGGATAGGCCGTGACGCGGCCTTCGGTCTCGCCTTCGACGGCGTCAAAACCATAGCGCACGGTGTATCCCCACATCTTTGAATCCGGCGCATCGGCGGGCGCAATCACCACGCGATCCCCGCCAAAAGCATCACCAGAATATTTCACGGTAAACTCCGTGCCGGCTTTTACGGTGTCTGGCGCATCTACTGTGGCGTTCGCGCGCGTGATGGTCATCGGTTGCCGCGCGATAATACGCGGGCCGGGCTGAATGCCGTAAACGATTTCATATTCGCCATCTATTGCTGGCACCCGGATAGCGACGGGATTAACAACTTCACCCGCACGTGTCGCCAATTTGGCGACGCTATAGCGGTTAAACTTCTCCGCCCCCGGTTCAACAATCGAGATCATGTCATCTGCCCAGCCGTCAGCGGGGCCAGTCCATGCAACGTCGATAGTTGATCCCCCCACTGCCGCTGTAGGTCCCGAAACAGTCGCCGTAACGTCCGTAACCTTGATCGGAATGACCGTCTGGACAGAGCGTTCCATCCCCGGATAGGTGGTATATCCGCCAGACATGACATAGCGAATTTCATAATCGCCCGGAACCGACGGCGTCGTCAGCGTCACCGGCTCACCATGGACAACACGCTTATAGCTCCCGTTATTAAGCGCGGCTGTCGCATCTTTTTCTATGAGTGTTATCACGCCACCCGGTTCTGCCGGCCCTGTCCACTCGATTTCAATCGGCGTCGCGACGGGCGCAGTTGCGGGTGCCGATAACGTATACTGACTATCGGTGACCGTAATCTGTTTACGCCCCAGAATAATTGCCGGATTATTCAGCACATAGCGAATTTCATAGTCGCCGGGGATGGTCGGCGCGCCAAGTAGCGCTGTCGCCTTGTCGTCATTGTCTATATCGCCATCGCCGTCTGTGTCAGCAGCGGTTTCATCGGCCGCACGCGCCCTTGCCGCACCGAAAAAGTAGATTTTCCGTAGCGGCGCATCATCAAGTCGGTTGACGCTAATTGCGGTGTTCAACTCATCGGGGCCTGACCACGTCACCGGAATTGCGACGCCCTCCGGCGTTTCGTCTGGGGCTTCGATGACCACCGGTAATTCAAGATCTATTGGGATCGTGACCACTTTTGGCTGTTGGGCTTTGATCGTAATCGCCGCATGGCCTTTCTTCGGCTCGCCATCGGTCCAACCGGCCCAGACGACATCGACATCGTAATCGCCAGGAAGAATTTCGGTTTCCGAAGCGCCTGTGTTTTCTGCGTTAAACACCGCATCACCGCCCGCTTGCGGCGTAACCGTCCACGTTAGTTGCGAAGAAATCTGTGGCCCGCCCGACAAGATCGTTGCCTTCATCGCCAATGACGATGGCACCGGCGCACCCGACACTTCCTCAGCCGGAGGAGCGGCCTGTGCGACCTGCGCTAATGCGCCCGATAATTCCGATGCGTTATCAGCCGCTAAAAATACGCCCCCCGTTTCTTCGGCAATACATTTTAGGCCGTTGCGTTCTTCGACAGTAACATCAAAACCGATAACATGGACGGTAAAATCAAGACCGTTTTCTTCTAGGGTGCGGGCCAACGCACAAGGGTCTGCCTTACACGTTTCAAGGCCATCAGAAACTAAAATAACATTCGCCGCATTTTTGGTGTAGTTCAGGGCATTGGCCGCATGTTCGACAGATTTTGTCAGTGGCGTTTTTCCTTTTGGATTCAGTGTACGGATGGCACTAATAACATCCTGTCTGCTCGCCCCCACATCGGCGATGGTTTGGATATCATTGCAATCGCCCTCTTTGCGGTGACCATAGGCCACCAGCCCCAATCGTTGTTCTACGGGCAGGCCGCGCACCAATTCTTCGACAACATCCTTTGCGATCACAATTTTGTTGACGCCGTCAATCTGGCCCCACATTGATCCTGATGCGTCCAAGATCAAAATTGCATCTTTATTTTGTACGGTTTCGGTCTGGGCCATCGCTGGCAATGCAACTGATGACATCAACGCAAAACCCAGCGCTTTTGCAGTAATCTGGTCGATCATATTTCCCCCTTGAACGGCAACGCTTTTGGAGCGCCTTTGGGGCGCACTATCGCCTGACTTCTGGTTCAATTTATCCGCGCTCGCTTGGTCTGGCAAATTCACACCGCAATCGGACCTTTTGGCCGGTTGCGGTGCAGCGGATCAGGGCTTATGTGACCGCCATGGCAAGTTTTGAAGACATCCGCAGCGATTTTGAGTTTCTCGACGAGTGGGACGAGCGATACAAATATCTCATTGATATTGGTCGCAATCTCGCGCCCTACCCTGATGAATTTCGCGACGAAGCCCACAAGGTTCGAGGCTGCGCGAGCCAAGTTTGGCTTCATGCGATCCGCGAGGGCGACCGGCTGTTTCTAAAAGGTGATTCGGACGCCCATATCGTCAAAGGGCTGGTTGCTTTGATGATCGCGCTCTATTCCGGCAAACCAGTTCATGAGATTTCCGCGATTGACCCAGAGGCCGAACTTGCACCATTTGACCTCAAGGATCATCTAACGCCGCAGCGCTCCAACGGCCTTCATTCGATGATCGCCCGTATTCGCGCAATTGCCGCTCAAGGTTAAATCCGGCTCTACGCCAACGTCGCGCGCTTTATGTTCGACCACCGATAAAGCTTGTTTGAACAATCCCTGTTGAACCGCCTTGCGCAGGCGCTCGCGCAAGCGCTTTTCCATATATTCAATTTGCAAATCGATGATGGGGCTATCGCGGCTGTCTTCTATATTGATGCAGGCATGCGATACGGTTGATCGGTCTCGGTTAAAATGTTCAGCCACCTCGTTAAGCGTCAACTGCCCTACCACATGCGCCAGATACATGGCGACCTGGCGCGCCCGGGCATGAAGCGCACCACCGCGCACGGGCGAAATCAAAACCGCATGCGGAAACCCATACGCTTCGCAAACAATTTCTTTGGCCATGCGCGCCGTGAGCCGGTTGGCACTTTGCGAAAATCGATTGGTCTTCTTCGACATCCCACATCCCCATCTTGCGCTGTCGCTTGGGCAACAACAATTGAGACAAGGATAAGAGCTGTATACAAGTTGAGGATAAGTTTTCGAGCGTGGTTTAAGTCTCGTTAAGGATTAACCATAAACCACGCTTACTGACGATTAGGCCAAGAAAGACAAGATCAACGCGAACGCAAGTAAAACTGCGGCCCAGAGCGCCATAAACCCGATGGGCCATGAACGCGCCATTTGCCCCTCTGGACCATGAACAGAGTAAATGCGTGCCATTATTGCGTGCACTCTGCCGGAGAAAATCCCCCATAAGGCGTTCCATGTTGCGCGCGACGCACCACTCACCCATCCGAGAAATGCCCGTCCCGGTATCCGATAGAACCAATCACTATCGAGATTGGTCGATGGGACCTCAGCGGGATACCATTTGATCAAGACCAACACGGCGAATGCAAGGATAGCCCACAACAATAGCTGTAGCTGTTCAACAATATGATAGGCCGTATAGGGATGATAACTCGCAATCTGTTCTTGGTCCGGTAACAGCGCATAGAGCGGGTCCGGATGAACCCCAAGACCGATACACATAACCGCCGCAATCCCCATCGCGATCATCATGCCCATCGGCGCATCTTTTGGCCGCTTGCCGCTATCATGGGCAAAAAACGTGAAATACGGAATTTTGATCCCCGCATGTTCAAGAACGCCCGCCGATGCAAAGAGCAATGTCAGCCAGATCCAGAACAAATTCGCGCCTGCCGCACCATCAATGATCAGACCTTTGGTGACGAAACCAAGCGTGCCGGGGAATGCGGAAATAGATAGCGCACCGATAATGCAAAGCCCCATGGTGATTGGCATGGTCCGGTAAAGGCCGCCCAACTCGGTCGCTTTTGACGTTCCGGTCCGATACATCGCGGTACCTAGCGCCATAAACAACAGACCTTCGAAAATGATGTTTCCGAACGCATAGCCAACCGCGCCATTAATCGCGCCAAGCCCGATGGCGCAGACCATAAAGCCCACCTGGTTGTTGATGGAATAGGTCAAAACCTTGCGCAGATCATTTTCGATCAATGCAAAAAAGATCGGGAAGATCGTCATCACTGCGCCGATATAAATCAGCTCTGGCGTGCCGGGGAATGCCCGCGCCAGCGAATAAACCGCCAATTTGGTGGTGAAAATTGATAGAATGATCGCGCCCGTGATGGTCGATTTCGAATAGGCATCCTGTACCCAATTATGGAGAAGCGGAAACGCAGACTTAATTCCGAACGCCAAAAACAGGACAAGTGCGGAGAACTTCACTGCGCCATCAGCATCACGCAAACCGACAAAATCAAACGCGAGCGAGCCTGTTTCGCGGTACGTCAACACAACGCCCGCGAGCAGCAATACACCCGAAAGGATTTGAACGGCCAAATAGCGCATGCCCGAAAGATACGTAACGCGCGTACCAGGTGCCCATACAAGAAACACCGATGTAATCGCCGCCATCTCCCACCAGAAAAACAGCGTGATTAAATCGCCCGCGAGAACGCCGCCAAGCGCCGCCGCCGGATAAGCCAATGTCGCGAAATTCTGTGAACGGTCTTTTTGCCCCCACGCATAGATAATGTTCAGCGCCGCTGCGATATGAAACACTACCGCAAAAAGACGAGACATCGGATCAAGCCGCACGGTCGTCAGTTGCTCGCCAAACAGCGAGATCGAGCCATATTCACCGAGCCCGAGCGTATAGAGTTTGACGGCCGATAGCGTTGTCGCAACCAACAAGATCACACTGGCTAAGTGGCGCGGAACCGCTAGACACATCAACGCACCAACAATGAGGATCACTGCCGGGTTGTCAGCAAACAGGGACATAAAACTACTCGCGCTCATCGTAATAACCCTCTTTGCGGCCTACGAGTTTGCGCAAATGCTGGCCCGCGAGAACGATGAAAAAGAATGCGGCAAAGCCCCAAACAGCAAAAAATACGCCGAGCCCTTCCACGTCAAAATGTGGGTGAGGGTTTTTCCATGCGCCGACAAATCCGGCGAGCGCCGCGCCAATACTCGACACGACTAAAACACCGAGAAAGATGCGGATAAAGGTCGGGTTGTCCGCCCAGCCGGGCTTTTCGTCGGGATTATGGTGGTCGGTCATTGGGCAGCCTCAGTTGTTCCCAGCAGCCATTTGAAGAACGGCCAATTTGATAAAAACGGCTCAGCAAAAAATGAAGTCACTAAGATTATTAGACCGCTACGCAATCGAACCGAAACGCTAAGGGTACCAATATCAGTCATCCATCTTGGCGGATTTAACCCTTTAGCATGCGCTACACGGGCCACTAACTGTAAGGTTCCGACGATGGCCGCGCCAGCAAAGAAAGAAATACCGGCAACAGCTAGAATCCGTTCCATTACTGCCCCCCGATCAACGGTAGGAGAAATTTATAAAGCGGGTCTGCAAAGAAGAAGAGAACCAACGCACCGGTCGCCGTGAATAGCGGCGGCGCGATACAAAGGATCGGTGCTTCTTTGAGGGCACCCCATTGAATGCCGGCACCGCCCGCCCCTTGGGGTTTAGCGTCACCTTCGGCAGGGTTCATATAAAAGGCCTGAACCGGGATCGACAAAAGATAAATCACATTGAGGATCGACGAGATTATCAGCACCGCGATGATCGCCATCTGTCCCGCATCGGCGGCACCCAACATCAAAAAGAACTTCGGCCATGAGCCAGCCAACGGCGGCAGACCAATAATCGACATCGCCCCAAGGAAGAACGCCCCAAAGGTAAACGGCATCACGCGGCCCAATCCGCGCATTTCGGAAATGAGTGTTTTGTGATGCGCCACATAGATCGCACCGGCACACATAAAGAGTGTCATTTTACCGAGCGCGTGCGCCGCAATCTGGGTCGCGCCGCCCATTACCCCCATGGAGGTCGCAAGCATCGCACCGAGGGTTACATAAGAAAGCTGAGACACCGTCGAATAGGCAAGCCGCGCTTTGAGGTTGTCTTTATGCATGGCAATCGCTGATGCGAGCAGAATGGAGATCGCAGCAACCCACATAAACGGAATTGACGCACCGGTATCAGCGAGAAAATCAATCCCGAAAATATAAACAACGATCTTGAGAACCGAGAACACACCCGCCTTAACAACGGCAACCGCATGAAGGAACGCAGATACCGGCGTCGGCGCGACCATCGCATTTGGCAACCATGGATGCGCCGGCATCAAAGCGGCTTTACCAATCCCAAAGACATAAAGTCCGAGCAGCACGCCCGCGATTGGCGCAACAGCATCGACATGTTCCGCAAAAATACCGCCAACTGCAAATTCAGTTGTGCCAGTAATCGCATAGGTCCAGACAATCGCGGGCAACAAAAGACCAATAGACGTCGCCATCAAGACGCCAAGATAAATCCGACCGCCGCGCCGCGCATTGTCGTCGCCTTTGTGTGTCACCAACGGAAAGGTCGATAGCGTCAGGACTTCATAGAAAATAAACAACGTGAACAAATTGGCCGCAAACGCAACGCCCATTGCCGCCGAGATCGCAACCGCAAAGGACATATAGAAACGGGTTTGATGTTTCTCGTTGCCGCCGCGCATATAGCCAATCGAATAGACCGAATTGACCAACCAAAGACCCGACGCAATGACCGCGAACATCGCGCCCAACGGTTCAGCTTGGAATGCGATGGGCAGACCGTCGATGACCTCAAACAGTTCATAGCCGGGGCGTTGCCCCTCGCCGACCGCCATAAAGACCGAAATCGCCAAAAGCAGCAAAACGCCACCGGTGATCAGGGTCGCCGCTTCGCGCAAATTTGGCTGCTTATCCAAAAGCCAAATCAGCAGACAGCCAACAACTGGCAAAGCCAAGGTTAGCGGAATTGCAAGACCGGGGGAAATCATGGCGCGCCTCCGGCCGTGAGCATGAGCGCTTCGGCAGCGCGGGTTGCGAGATCGCCGGTAAGATCAGTCCGCAGACCAAAATAAACATTCGCCGCTACGAGAATCCACATAGGAACCAACATCGACAAAGGCGCATCCTTTTTCGGGATCACATAGCGCCCCTCGGTTGCGGGTTCACGCAACAACATCATTTCAGCAATCCGGCCAATATATACGAGCGCGATCAGCGAACTCGCCACAATCAAAAAGCCTGCATACCAGTGGCCCGCAGAAAACGCAGCCTGAAGCAAATACCACTTCGAGACGAAGCCAACAGTGAGCGGCACGCCGATCAACGACAGACCGCTGATCAAAAATGCCCACGTCGTATACGGCATACGCTTAGACAGACCCGCAAAAGCATTGATCGAATGAGAGCCCGCACGCAGCACTACACAAGCAACGGCCATGAACAACGCACCCTTCATCAGTGCATGGTTGAACATATGCACCAGTGTAGCGGTTACGCCTTCGACAGTGGCGAAGGACAGACCAAGAAGCATGTAGCCAATTTGCGCAACAGAAGAATACGCCAACATCCGTTTGACGTCGTCCTGAAAGACCGCAACGAACGATGCAATAAACATCCCCGCAAGACCGAGTGGCAACAACACATATTGGAACGCCGCCCCAAGGAATGAAAAGTCGAAATTAAACACCGAAAAGAAGAAGCGGATCAAAACATAAACCGCGACTTTGGTTGATGTGGCAGCAATAAAGACCGAAACCGCTGACGGCGCATAAGTATATGCATTGGGCAACCAAAGATGGATCGGGAACATTGCGAGCTTAAGCGCGACGCCCACAAGGATGAAGGCAAAACCCGCCTGCACCATCCGATTATCTTGCCCCAACAAGCGATCATGAAGATCGGCCATATTGAGCGTTCCGGTGGTCTGATACAAAAGACCAATACCGATCACAAAGAATGTCGCGCCAATCGTACCCATCACCAGATAATTAAAAGCCGAGGTCAACGCCCGACGGTCCCGGCGGGCACCCATCGCGATAAGCGCATAGGTCGAAAGCGACGAAATTTCGAGGAAGACGAAAACGTTAAACGCATCGCCAGTGATCGTAACGCCCAACAGACCGGTCATGCAGATCAACAACGCACCATAGAAGAGCGGTGTTTGTTTCTCATCGACCTCAAGCTGAACAGAGCGATAAGCGAACGGGAATGTTAGCGACGCGATACCCGACACCAAAAGCAAGATCAAAGCGTTGGCAAGATCGATGCGGTATTCGATCCCTAATGGCGGTGCCCAATCCCCGAGGAAATAGGAGATCGTGCCGCCATCAGCGACTTCTTTCAGGAGCCACGCACATGTCGCAAAGGTCAGCCAGCTAATCAGCGTGGCCCATGCCCAAGCGGGACGCCCCTTTGGCAACAGCAATGTTATCGGCGCAGTGATCAGCGGCACGATAATTGGCAAAACGGGAAGTTGGGCAACCAAACTCATGCCGCGACCCCTTCGGTCTCGCCAAATTCAGCAACATCATCGATGGCTTCTAGCTCGTCCTCTTCGATGGTGCCGTAGGCTTCACGAATACGAACTGCGAGCGCAAGCCCCACAGCCGTCGTTGCAACGCCGACCACAATCGCCGTCAGGATCAACACATGCGGCAACGGGTTGGAATAAATAACTTCAGTTGCGTGATGAATGGCATCGGTCCCGGCATGGGCCGCGTCCGCCGCGCCATGGCCCGCCTCAGGCGCATGTTGGGTCGCGATATCGAAGCCACCAGAAGCCGCATGCTTATCGGCAGATGACAGAACATCGTTCGATATCTTCGCGCCATCAAGATGATTGGGGGCCGCATGGATCGCCGCCGCATCACCGTCCTGGGGTGCATTTTTTAACGCCTCTTTCAGGTCATTGCCGTGGGCATTGTCGATTTTAGCGTGGAGCGATGCCGCGCCGTCGGCTGCTGTTTCGCTCATTTCGTGCGCGCTGGTGTCGGCATCGTGAATTGGCGCTTCCTCGTGGCCGCCACCATGGTCTAACTCGCCACCGATATAAATCGGAGCCGTGCCGCCGGTGATCTTGCCGATCGTAATGTAGAAAATAAAGACGGAAGTTTGAAACAGGTTCAAGCCGACAATCTTTTTGACCAAATTGCCGCGCGCGAAAACTGTATAAAGACCGGTCATCATCAGGGTAATGACGATCCAGTAATTATAGCGTTCAAAGATGAATACGAGCCAATTATCCATTTGTGCTGCGCCTACCAATCTTCTTGATCGATGTCAGGCTCACGGCCCGTGAACTGATAGAAAATAGTGAGCATGGTTGACGCAACGGTCACGCCGACGCCCCACTCCACCAACAAAATTCCGTAATGCTGCCCCGCGTGGTGGGTCGATTCCGGCACGATTGCGTCATAGCCAAGAAGATTCGCCCCCAGCAGCATCGTCCACACACCCGTACCAGCATAGAACAGAACGCCGATAACCATGGCCCAAACCAGTGCCCTTTGCGGCAGCACTTTTTTGGTTTCATCAAGACCATAAACAAAGGCATGAAGAATGAACGCGACCGCAAAAATTACACCGGCCTGAAAACCACCGCCGGGACCGTAATCACCATGAAACTGCACATAAAGCGCGAATAAAATAATCGGCGCAAAAAGAAGTTTCGTCGCGACTCGAAGGATCAGATGGTCCACTACTCATCCTCCCCTTTCTTGACGTCGGAGACCTGACGGCCACCACGCACGGAACCCGCACCCAGCAACAACATGACCGCGACACCAGCGGTGAAAATCACCATGGTTTCGCCAAGTGTATCAAAGCCGCGATAGCTGGCCAGAACCGCCGTCACGATATTCGGCACAGCAATGTCATTGGGGGTCTGCTCTACATATTGTTGACCGATTGCCGTATTCGCCGGCGAATTTGCGTCACCAAAGGCCGGCATATCAATCGTCGCATAGACAAGCGCCGCACCCGCTGCCAGCACGACCGCAAGCGCCACAGGCGCGCGGCCCGGCGTTTTAGGTTTTTCCCGACGGGCGGTCAAAAGCATCCCCGCCAGCATTAAAACAGTTGAAATCCCTGCGCCCACAGCCGCCTCGGTGAAGGCCACATCAACAGCATCGAGCGACACAAAGAACGCCGCAGACAACAGCGAATAAATTCCCGACAACATAACAACCGCAAACAAATGCCGTGAACGGAGCATGGCAATCGCGACCAAAACCAACATGGTCAATAACGATAAATCGAGAAACGCTGTCGATGAAAGGCCGAGATCACTCATCGCCGTCTCCTTCATAACGAAGTGCGCTTCCTTGTAATGGTTTGAAGCCAACCATCCATGCGGAATGGGCAATTGCGTGGGTCGCAACGGGCGAAGTCAAAAACAGGAAAACACCAATAAAAATAAGCTTAACCGCAACAATCCATGTTGGGGCCTGAAGCAACATACCGATCAAAATCAACTCTGCTCCGCCAGTGTCCGTTACGCCCGCCGCGTGAAGCCGCGTATAGAAGTCAGGGAACCGCACAAGGCCAATGGCACCCGAAAGCATCGCCAGACCACCCGCGAGGAATAAGCCCCAAGATGCAATATCAAGGATCAACGCCCAATCGATATTCATGCGTCGCTCCTTTTGGCTTCGGTTTCAGCGGGGTCTTTTTGGTAAGAGAAGAATCGCAAAATCGCCAAGGTCGCCGTAAAATTGATCAGCGCATATAAAAGCGCGATATCGAGGAAGTCAGGGCGGCCGGTCACAAAACCCATCAACCCGATAAGCAACACAGTCTTGGTGCCAAACGAATTACCGGCCAAAATCCGGTCATAGAGCGATGGCCCCGCAAAAGCGCGAACCAGCGCCAGCACCATCGCCGCCACGATCGCGGTAATAACAACGGCAAACATCATTTGACGCGGCCCTCGGTTCGGGCCACGCGATTACCCATATCGGTAATTGCCGCAACATCACAAAGTTCTTCGGTCAAGCCGTGCACCAGAATTTCATTTTCACGCATATCAACAGAAACCGTGCCGGGCGTCAGCGTAATTGAATTCGCAAAAGTCACCTTGCCCACCGTGCTATGCGGGGGATTTGGTACGGTGAAAAGTTTCGGCGAGAGCTTTGGCTCAACAGCCAGGGCCTGACGCATGACCATCAAATTGGCTTTGCCAATCTCACCACCCAGCCAGATCCAATAGCCTAAAATACGCGGAAACAAGCTCGCTGGCACACTATCGTCATCAAGCACCGAGGCTCGACGCGCCAGCCATGCAGCAAACAGAACCGAGCCTGCGCCAAATGTGAGCAATAACGGATGGTCAAAATAGCCCGATAGCAGCAGCCACAATGCCGCCAATACCAGAACGAGGATTATAAAACGCCCCATCAGCCCTTTTTCAGGAACCTCTCATCATCCAGGCCATTCAAGTGAACAGCACCCCGATTGAAAACGGATCCGAGAATCACAGATCCGAAGACTTGAACCGTCTCGTTACAATATCCGCACAGTTTAGGTCGATTGCTAAAAATGCCGCAACGACTCGAGACGTCGCGAATTTCGCAGAATCTACGCAGAAATCAACGGGTTGATTGTCGAAAAGCAGCGAAGAAACAAAAGGTTTTCCCCGCCGACGCAACGCGCATCAGCGGTTTTGTCATGGAAAAGCTGTTTTGATTTTGTTGTGCGGTGCAAAAGTAATTGTGCGAACAACAATGGCCAAAACCGTGTGCGCTCTATCTAACTTTGGCGACGGGCGCGGGCGCGTTTTATCATTCGTGCCGTTTCACGAAGGATAGCGCTATCATTCATGTCCGACGGAACACCGTTCGCATCAAGATAACATTCAAGCGCTTCAAGAATAATGTTTTGACATGACATATCTAAATCACGCGCAGCCACCCGCAAGCGCACAAGGTCGCGCGTTGGCATTTTTAGCGTCACCGATGCCTTGCGATTCAAAAGATCACTGTAAGGACCACTTTTCGGTTCCGCTTTCGTCACTGGTTTGTGTGCGACGGGCCGCCCCGCGCTAGAGCGTTGACGCGGCACGCGCGGCAATGCCCAAATGTCTGGTGCGTCGCCGCTAATCGGTGCCGCTTGCGTTGAATGAACAAGTCTTACTGAGTTTTGTTGATAGTCTGAATTTTCTAATGGATCTGAATCGCCGCTATAGCTCGATGTAGAATCCTGGCTATTCGCCGGTTGCATCGGAGGTTGCATCGGGCGCATTTCAACATCGACGCCTTCATGCGCAACAGCATCAACCGCGGGCAAAGCTTCGCCTTTACGTGCCAACAAGCTGGACGTCAAAGACGCGTAGCCACCGCCAGATGCGGACGCATTTTGGGCGTATGCTGTCATTGCGCCGCCTTGCGCCCAAAGACACGATTATGCGGGTTTGACATACCGCTCTGTTCATCAGTTCGGTATCCATTTTCCGCACGCTGAAGACGTTCATAAAGATATTTCCACAATGTGGAAACTTCTTGTGATGACTGACAGAAAGGGTCGATCTCCATAACAGTTCGACCATCAATCATCGACGCCGCAAAATCCACACGGTGATGCAAGGTTACCGGCGCGACCGTACCGTGTTGTGATAGCGCGACCGCTGCCTCTGACGTGATCCGCGCGCGCGGGGTTGCTCCATTGACCACGAAAATCAACTGCTTTCCCCGTGCCTCGGCAATATCGACCGTTGGGCCAACAGCCCTTAGATCATGCGGGCTAGGCCGCGTTGGCGCGACCACAAGATCAGCAAAGCTCACGACCTCAGAGATGGCCCGGGTGACGGCTGGCGGCGTGTCGATCACCACCAGTCGAAACCCCTCGGCACGTGCACTGTCGAGGTCGTAAAACAAATTTGAAAACACGGATTGAATAAAGGCAGGAGCCGGATCTTTCCGAACATTCCACCATTTCGCCAATGAGCCTTGCGGATCGGTATCGATCAACGCAACAGGCCCAGCGCCCTGACGCTCCGCTTCCACCGCAATGTGCCCAGACAATGTTGTCTTGCCTGAACCACCTTTTTGCGATGCGAAAACGATAACTCGCATCGATGACAGCATGCGCCCTCCCGAAAAATCACAACCATTGTGACCCTTTCATTCATGGCACACTGCATATTAACACCGCGCGTTAAGCGAGATGAAAATTTTGTTTAAATTATACAGGAATAAAAGAAACGCCGGCAGCAACCTAAATACGCAAGACCGCCGCCAGCGCTAAAACGGGTATATCCCAAACCCCTTAAACGACACTTAAGAGAACGATTTTACTTCGCCGAGATCAAAGATACTGAGGTCATCAGCAAGCGCAGCCATAAGCCGTGTGATATGCGCAATACGCGGATTAGTTTCCCAATCCCAATAGCGCAGGACCGCTCTTGCAAAGTCGCGGGGCATTGAATCAAACACACCGAGCATTAATTCAGCATGGGCAACAGCCGCTTCGCCATCAGCAGCGTCAGTCAGAAAATCGAAAAAGTCCCCACGCGGAACACCCAGACTTTTACACAAAACGGCAAAGGGCTCGCCGCCCGCATCACGCAATATCCGGCCCGCGAGAACGCGAGTAACCCCGCCGATCATTGCAACGGCATCAATAATTTCTTCCGCCGGATATTTACATGCCGATGCCAAAGTACGCTTGACCACATCCATCGAAACTGGTTCGCCATTCATGCCTCGTGGGCGATGACGACGCTCCGCCAGAATCAGAATATCTTTGACGATCTGGTCATTATCGCCGCCCCGGAAAACCCGTGGATAAAGGTCGGCTAATGCATCCTGAATGATCGTCCGATCAAGCGTAAAGCGGGTTAAAACCCTGCGGCGACGTTCAGCGTCAATCCACCAGAACATGATAAAGCCATGCGCCGGTTCTAGCTCTCGTCGTTTCAAAAGCGGACCTTGCAGATCTTTATGGACTGCACTCATGGCAACAAGTTTGTTCACCGCATTTGGCGACAACACACAATCATCACGTTTTAATAGCGCCTTACACACATTGATCTCGTCATAGGTAAGACACGCATCAGCGACCGCCGTCGTCAGGTTTAACCGCTGAGCGATCATGACCCTGTGGGCCTCTGACACATCTCTCGCCGCTTCAATCAATAGCGCTTCGGGTAGTGTATCGGCTTCTTTGATTACATTTTCTGCGACCGCAGGCTCGTCCAGGATCAGCATACGCACCAAAACGGGCGAGCACTCAGCAACCCGCGCTACACGCTGAGCCACCTCTATCCGTAAGCTCTCTTCGACCTTGTCGAGAACTTGCAACAGAATATCGGCAACCAATGCTCGCTCATTCGAGGAAATACGCGAGGTGGGCAAAACTACAATATCTGTCAGTTTGCGCACCATGAGCGCCCTGACGGTTGGCCCAGACGCCGATAACGGCGTCAGCATTGTCTCCACGTCGATTGGCGACGTGGGTTCGACTTCGGGTGCGGTGTCAAATTCGGTCATAATTTCCAGATTTCACCTGTTTCATTCCGAACCGTTGTAACCGGAACACCCTTAACGGGGGATTTCACTTTTCGCTTCGGTTTTCCAAGACCTCGCCCGTTAGCGGTGTTAAGGTCGAAAAACGTAGCCAAGGAAGCCAGAAACCCGTGATTCGTCATATTTTCCGTACCGCCCTTCACCCCCTCTCAAATCACCACCCGGTCAAATTGGTTGGCATTTTGTCCCTATCGGCCCTTGGTTTAACGGCCTGTGTATCCACAGGCGACATTGACGCACTGCGGGAAGCCCCCGGATATCACGCAGGTTATGCCGATGGCTGCTCTACCGGTACGGAAGAAGACAAAAGCTTTTCGACTTCGCAAACCCGCGATGCCTATGCCTTTAAGAATGATGATGCGTATCGGATGGGATGGCGTCAGGGTTATCTTGAATGCTCACACACCACCCCGGTTCCAAGTAATGGCGGTCGGATTTTAGGTGAACGCAACGAATACTAATGAAGGGTTAATTTGTACGGAGCGGTTCGTACACGCCCAGAACCTAACGACGAAAAAAGGCGCTCCGGTTGGGAGCGCCTTTTTTCTTACCAATTTATCGTTGGTATTATTGTTCGTTTGCCGAAGCGTCGTCTTCAGTCGTTGCTTCTTCAGGGGCACTCTCTGCCTCTTCTTCATCTGGAGCAGACGACCGGTTCCGACTTGGCGGGCCCGCTTCCTCAAGTGCTTTACATTCACCCAGGCGTGCCTGTTGCTGTTCAATTTCTTCGGCGGAAGCTTCGCGATTCTGTAGGTCACGGATACGTTGATCACGTTCGAAACGCGCGATGTCATCCTTACACGCATCAAGGTTTTGCTGATACTCAAGCTTACGACCATCCCAATAGGCAGTCACAACCGCATCAATGTAAGTGATCCAGTCACTGGCACGACGGCGAGAGTTAGAGAAACGCTGAGCATTGACAAATGCCTCGCGTGCCCGAGCCCAGATCCGAGTATCTTCCGGCCCAGCTTGCGAGAACCGCGCTGTACCCAACAGCAGCCACGCATCGCCAGTGTCTTTTGATTCCATGCCGCCGCGATTAATCGCACTTTCGAGTGCTCTTTGCGACGCCGCGTATTGCTCGTCAGCAAGCAACACCATGCCAAGGCGATAATAAAGCTCGCCATTGTTTGATTGACCGGCTGCTTCGCGCAGGATCGGAATGGATTTTTTATGCTCGCGTGCCTGGCTCCAGAGCTGAGACAAAAGAATGAGGTTCTTTTGGTTCCGCTTGATGTTGTTCGCATTCATTTCACGTTCGAGCAAAGTCGCACCGCGATATGGATTGTCGAAGAACGAATAGTACTGGATTAGGGTCAAAAGTTCGTTCTCACCCTTCACCAATCCAGCGCGATACGCCACCTCAAGAACTGAAAACGCATCTTGGTCTTGGCCCATCACGGAGTAAGCCCCGGACAGCTGTGTCCAATAGCTACGTTCGTCCGGCCAAAGGTTGACCATACGCTCAAGCAAAGGCGTACGCTTGGCGTTATTATTAAGCTCAGAATATACGAGGTTCAGCAGATCAAAATAACCTTTGCGCGGTTCACCCATGCCAGAAATGGCCGCTTCGGCTGGCTGTACTGCAGATCTGAAGTTTGGTGGAGAAATCTGAGTATACGCGGCGGCTAACAAATAATATGCGTTGGAATCGACCTCGACATTACAAGTACGCGCATTTTGGATCCACTGATTCAACCCTGTAATGGCTGTCTGATAGCGTTCCATTTGGAAATTCAACTGCGCAATGAAGTAGCGAAGCTGGTTGTTTCGATTGGCTGGTAGACCATTCGCGTCAAGTGCAGTTTGGAAATCCTGTAACGCGCCGCCAAAGTTCTCCATGTTGACTTTGACGCTACCGCGCAATTCATAAACCGTTGACTTGTCGTACGCCTTCATGGAATCGCCACGATTGGCAATCAGATTATTGAAGCCCGTCAATGCTTCGCCATACTGCTCGGCTTGCATTAATTCATAGAGCTTTTGGATTTCTGCACCGACCCGTGGATCAAGTGTTTTAGAAGCTCCGCCCTCTTCCGCATCGCACTGTTGCGCCGCTGCCGGCAACGGCGCAGTGCTCATCATCAGCGCAGCCGTGAGCGACGCGACAGCCGAAAAACAAAACTTACGATAGTTCCCACGCATATTTATCATCCTGCCGTCTGTTGCCCTTAATTGGGCAGTCTCAAGCGTTAAGCCGGCGGAACGCCGCTAAAAAGTCAGCCCAACGGCCCGAATTACTGTTCCAATACGAATGTCACACTGGTTTGAACACCACGGCGCCATTCAGCTTTGTTATCCACCATCTTTGGTTGATACTTCCAACGCTCAACCGAACGCATCGCAGCACGATTGAGACAGCTATTTGTAGAATCAACTACGGTAATATTTGTTGTTTGACCGTCAGGGGTCACATCAAACTGTACCTGAACGGTTTCACTCGCACTCGCGCGGCTCATGCAACGCTCTGGATATTGTGGCGGGATACGAACCAAAGGCTGCGCATCACGGTCAGGATTGAAGCCCGACCCGATGCTTAGATTGGCCTCAATCGTAGGAATCTGAGCCGCAACACCATCAAGTGCTGGACGATTAGAAGGGTCGTTCACCGCCGGTGGTGGCGGAGGTGGTGTATCAAGTGTTGGTCGTTTGAATTCTCGGTTTGCACTATTCAATTCAGTATCATCGATCTTCGCCGTGATATCAATTTTCACAGCCGACTTCTCTTCTTGAAGTCGAACTTCCTGCTTAATCATCGCAGCCATGAACAAGAACAGCGCCCCAGTAACAATAATCGAACCGGGTATGCCGAGAACCAACCTAACGAGCGATCCCATAATCTTTTTCCTTAAACGTCTTCCGTCGAGACGGCGACATCAGTGAGACCAGTTGAGCGAATTTGATTGACCACCTCGACAAGAAGTCGGGTCTTTGATTTCGCATCAGCTTGAACCACAGCCGTCCCCTTAGGATTTTCACGACGCAACTGTTCAACCATTGTTTTAACGGCTTCGAGCGGGACCTGTTCTTTGTTGATCCAGATCTCGTCTTTGTCCGAAATCGCCACGATGATCGATGCCGCTTTACGCTCAGTCGCAGATTCTGCGAATGGACGTGTTACTTCAACACCTGGTTCCTTCACGAATGTGGACGTCACGATGAAGAAGATCAGCATGATGAACACGATATCGAGAAGAGGCGTTACATTGACGTCCTCGTCTTCGCCACCGCCGGACTGAGATATATTACGTCTCGCCATAGTTTTATCCGCCTACAAATCTTGTCGAAGTTGCGCAAAAAGCGCGGATCCGACTTAATTAACTTCTTTTTGCAACGCCAATGACACTGAGCATCCGCCACAGCCGCTTTGCGCTTGATCCAAAACCTGAACCGCAACACCAGATTCCGATGTCGGCGCGGCACTCACGAGAACGACGCCTTGAGGCTCCCGCGCGATGAATTCTTGGACCACTGGTGTCACTGAACCCGGATCAATCACACGGATATTATTTACCCGCACAAAGCCGTCTTCCTGAACCGCCAGCAATAATGCGGGGGGCGGAATTTCGTCAATCTTCGGTGGATTGTCTTCCGGTGTCCGAATGTCGATCCCTTTTTCGCGAAGGAACGTCGCCGTCACGATGAAGAAGATCAGCAGGATAAAGACGATGTCGAGAAGCGGAGTGATATTTACTTCCGCGTCATCGCCCGCATGTGTCGCTTTTTTTCTCATTGCGCTACTCGATCAACAGTTCATCGGAAATTTTGTGAGACGCTTTTTCAACATTACGATCAAAAGCGTTGATGAAAATCAGCCCCGACAGAGACGCAACCAAGCCGGCCATCGTCGGGATCGTCGCTTTGGAGATACCCGCCGCCATGAGGCGAGCATTCGAAGAACCAGTCACGGCCATTACGTCGAAGACCTCGACCATCCCCGTCACCGTACCAAGAAGACCCAGAAGCGGTGTGACCGCAACCAAAGCGCGGATCACATTGTTGAACCGCGAGGCTTCTTGGACGGCTTCAGAAATCAGCCGGTCCCGAACCGCATGAGCGTACCAAGACTTATGGTCGTTCCGTGCGCTCCAGGCGCGTTGGGCCCGCTTGGCGACGCCGCCATGAGCACCAGACCAGTACATTAGTCGCTCAATGATCAATGCCCACATAAAGAATGTAACGAACATGATGATCAGAAGGACATTTCCGCCTGCGCCAAGGAAATCCATTAGCGCGTCATAGGCGATCGCCGGATTTAGTAACTCGAGCATTCTCGAGACCCCTTTCCCTAGTCGGGTGGAGGGACCGGGCTATTAAGCCCGGCCGCCTTCCGCATGTTCAGCAATGATGCCAGCGGCTTGCTCTTCTAGAATTTGCGAGACGCGCTTAGACGCACCAGCCGCAAAGGCGTGAAGAAGAAGAAGCGGGATCGCAGCAACAAGACCAAGCACCGTTGTGACAAGCGCTTCAGAGATACCAGACGCCATGATCTGTGGATCGCCTGTACCGAAGAGCGTGATCGCCTGGAAGGTGTTGATCATACCGATAACCGTACCAAGAAGGCCAAGTAGTGGTGCAACAGCCGCAAGAACCTTGATGAGGTTGAGGCCACTTTCGAGTTTTGGCACCTCTTTTAGGATCGCATCATCAAGCTTGAGTGCAACCGTTTCGACATCATTCGAATTGGTGTTCTCGTAAGCCAACATAACGCGGCCAAGTGGGTTTGATTTCGATGCTTTTTTGCGACGAACCTGACCACGAACAGCACCAGCCGTCATTGTCAGTGTAACCCATTTGTAGATACCAAGGAGCGAACCAAGAAGCGCAGCAACGATGATCACCTTACCGATGAAACGACCTTGATCGATCCGCTCTTTAAGTGTCGGTGCTGAAACGCTGAGGTTCAGAAGCTGACCAAGCGCAGGGTCGATCGCGGCGCGAACAAACCCCTCACCAGAAGCATTTTCAACTTTAGAAGCTGCTCCGGTGACGTCACTAGCTGGCTGACGCGCGAGGAATTTAAGGCTTCCCGTTTCGCTATCGAGCGTAAGGAACTTGCCGTCAGAGAACGCAACGAAAGGACCAACGCGGGTCACGTTTGCGGTAGCGGCTTCACCATTTGCGAGACGAATGTCTGCTGGGAAGGTCGCTGTTTTGCCCTGCTCTGCCATTTGCTGGATCATAATTTCCCACAAATCACGAAGCTGTTCTTCAGTTGGCAGTTTCTCTGTTTGCGCAAGCTCAGTTAGTGCTTGGCTACGACCAGGGAACTGCGCAGAAATGATTGAACCTTTGATCTGAGCGTTCAAGTCAGCAGCAGCCGTACGCGCCGCACCAAACAACTCTTGGAATTCGCCCTGCTTAGACGCGAGTTCCTGATCGAGTTCAGCAATCGTATTTTTATTGGTTTCCATTACACCTTCGAGGCGTGTGGATTCCGCAGCCGCCGCAGTCACCTGCTGGCGCACCTGATTAAGAAGCGCCTGTTGCTGATTACGTTCAGCCAAAAAGCGCTGTTCACGCTCTCTGTTTTCCGCGCTGACTTCACGGCGCTCGGCGCGAACCGCGCTGAGGACCTGATCAAGTGTTAATTGCTGGGCGTCAGCCGATGCCATTCCGCCCGTTGAAAGATCCATGCTCACCGCGGCAACGCCGGCGATCAGGGAAAGAGATGCAAGTTTGAAGAATTTCATGACTTCATATTTCCTTTTAACCGATGCCACCAATTACTGCGCCGCGACCGGTGGCTTAACCGGTGCGAAGAAGATGTCAGGTGCGGTTTGCTCTTTCGCCATACGCAGAGCGAATTTTACGTCCTGCAAATAGCTGCGGTTAAGATCGGTCCAGCCACCCTGTGCTGTGTCCCAAATCCGCATCGTCGAATCATCTTCTGTCTTAAAGATCAGAGAGATACGGCCAATTTGCAGACACTCACCAGAAAGGGCCGCATCGCCGTCGCCGATCGTGCACTGTGAAACGCCGATGGTACGGCCTTTTTCATTCTCGATCTGGTATGCCTCGACGATCAAGCGGTAACGCTGCGCCGCTGACATGTCCGGGTTATCAAGAACACCTTCGAGGCGCGCAGCACGCGCTGAACGATCTTCGATTTCGAATGGCAGGTCAGCACTAACAAGCTCACCAAAGCGCATGACCATATCTTCCATCAATGGCTGCATAGCGCGCTGCAGACCCTCGACGTTAACGATATCATCTTGCAGCTGAGAAATTTGACGCTCTTGCGCTTCGATATTGCGCGTCAAAGACGCATTATAACGACGCGCCGCTTCGAGCTGTTTCAAATTCGCGCGATAATCATTGAGCAGCGACGCCGTTTGATCGTCTAACTGGTCAATGCGCTGTTGTGACGTAGCAGTGTCACGCGCTGTCGCTTCACTTTCTTGCAGCGCGGGGCGGAACTGAGCCTCGGCTGGTGCGCTCAAGGCCGCCAGCACCATTGCCGCTGAACCCAAAATCGCTGTTCTCTTCATAATTGCCTCACCTACCGGAATATTGCGGCTAATTGAAACGGCACCATTGCCGCGGACCAATGGCGCGTCACTGCGCCGTTTTGAAACACGTTGCCGCGTTTCGGAAATCTGTTGGTAAACACTCATCACCCTAGATTGTCCCCTGCTTCCCTCTAAGGAATACAAGCATTGATATATTTGCCAACGAATTGCAACGGCGTTTTTCCCCAAAGGGTAACACCGCTGGACTATTCGTTTTGTCCTGCAAGTAAAGTCGCAAGATTTAATACACCCTATACCACTCGGCGCACGAAACTCGCGCACCACCTCACACCCCGTTAGTTTGTAACAACACTCTGGGGAGCTTGCAATCATTGAATCGCATCAATTGTATACGAATGCCATTTTTTTTGGAATTTGTGCGCATACCAAAAAATAAGCACAGATGTTTCCCCCAAAGTTACGCACAACAAAACAACATGCGGAAAAACACGTCTGAGTCGTTTTATTTTAGGTATAAATTTGTGATGGCTGGGGCGCCAGGATTCGAACCTGGGAATGTCGATACCAAAAACCGATGCCTTACCACTTGGCGACGCCCCATCACCGCCAGACGACGCGCGCCCGACAAGAGGAAGCGGCGAGATAGCGCTTTCGGCCCTTGGTTGCAATGGGGTTGGAGGGGAAAATGTGTCGATTTTTCCCGCGATCCACAGCCGGCCCTATACTTTATACATATACACAGGCGGAAGCGCGGCAACTGGCGCATTTGAGTGGAAGAAAAACGACCTCCGCAGGGCAAACGCCCGAATCAGCAACGCCCCTCGGCCCTTACGCCGCAAATGCGTAACAAAATTCTGTGCGGATGAACTCTATTGGCGTATGAATGCACCGGATCACCCGGCTCGGTCGAAATCTATTTGCAGGAGATATGACCTTTTACTGCCCTCCCCCCTGCGCGTAACCTCATCGCGCATCAAGTAAGGACAGGTCTTCTGGAAACTCGTCATAATGCGGAGCGTTTTCGGGCACGACCTCCCACGGCGCTTTTGAACCCACAAAAATATGCGCTTTAATGTCGATGCCCGCACCATCATTAAGGCAACCCAGCGTAACACCATGCACCCGCCCTTCGACAATGCCGCAAAGGTTTGAACCACACCGCCCACAGAATTGCTTACCCGTAGTGCCGCCCGCCGGATAGGTCACCAACAAACCTTCGCCGGCCACCCATGAAAATTGATCCGCATCCACACGAGCATAGGAATTGGCTTGCGCGCTAAAGGCTTTGCGACAGCGTGAACAATGACATTGCCGCGCACCGTAAACATCCCCGTCGATTTTGTATTTCACACCACCGCAAAAACATTCACCTGTTCTGATTATTGTATTATTTACCATCGCCGAACGACCTTTGCTTATATTTTACTCCAAGAGTTCATAAAAAGATAAGTCAATTGGAGTTTACACTAGGAAACCCATAGAGCGCACTGTAAGGGAGAATAGTGTGGACTTCGTTGCACTTGACATAGAAACATCGAATTCGGATCTGACGTCAATCTGTCAAATAGGTATCGCCAAATTTGTAGGCGGACATTTTGTCGAGGGTTGGATTACCTATGTAAATCCGCAATCTTGGTTCGGAAATCGCCATACAAAAATTCATGGGATAGCGAAAAAAGATATTGCCAAGGCCCCAACGTTCAAACAAATTTCCAATCAACTGCGTGCCCGTTTATCAGGGATGCCAGTCGTAACCCACGCACATTTTGATCGTCTAGCTATTGATGGGGCATGCAAAAAGTTTGGCGTCCCAATCATTGATTGTCGCTGGTATGATTCTTCAATTGTCGTGAGGCGTTCGTGGAAGAAATTTTCACGATTCGGATTCGGGCTTGCGAATGCGAGCAGAGAAATTGGTTATAAGTTTTCTCACCACGACGCCCTGGAGGATGCCAAGGCCGCCGGTCATATCGTTGTAGCCGCGAGCGTCAAAACCGGGAAAAGCATTGAAACCCTGCTTTCTCAAGCGGAACATAAAATCAAAAAGAAAAAAGAATCACCGACTAAAGATCGCAATCCTAAATCGCCGCCCGGTAAGACAATTACTTTTACCGGGACACTCTCCGTAGACCGGGAATCCCTTTTATGTCTGGTCGAAAAAGCCGGATATGAAATCGCCCCAAATGTGACGGCCACCACAGAAGTATTATGTGTCGGCAAGTACAATGAAGCTCATATCCCTGCAGGACAAAAAAGTACAAAGCACAAGAAGGCTGAACATCTAATCAGTGAAGGGCATTCAATCCGCATCGTTACCGAGAGTGAGTTTCTGAAAATGACCGCGAACGGAAAAAACATTCACCCGTTCTGACCATAGCTTCCCTCCACATTCTCACGCATCGATTCTCATTTTTACAAATAGCGTGAGCCAAAAACAATAACATGACAGTGCCATCCTCGGTATCGCTGTTTGTTACGCGGTGATACGGCAAATCATCAAGCGTCAGCTGAAAGCCTTGCTAAAGGGATTGGCGAAACAATGGGCTTCAGATTAGATAGAGTCCGTTAAGCTCACGACCGGTATTGAAAAAGGAAGCCATCGCCAATGCACAGACTTTTTGCCTCCGCAATCGCTTTGACCGCATTGACCGCTTTGATCACACAATTTTTTGTGTCCACCGAAACAATGGGATCGCCCGGACTGGCCACCGTGCTTTGGCGAATGCTCGGTTTCTTCACTGTTCTGACGAATATCTTAGTCGTATTTACTTTTGCGCGAACGGCCATATCTGGCCAGCGGAATGGCCCTGTGTGGATCGGCGGCCTAACCCTTTGGATTTGTGCAGTCGGTGCCGTCTATCACGCGGTTCTGGCAACGCTATGGAATCCAGAAGGATTAGCGTGGTGGGCGGATCAAGGGCTGCATACGGCCGTGCCGATACTTGTTTTGATCTGGTGGCTGGGGTTTGCCGATAAAACCGGGTTGCGCCCTTATAGTGCCCTTATGTGGCTGGTCTGGCCGTTAGTTTATTGCGCCTATGCGCTGACCCGTGGCACGGTTAGTGGATTTTACCCCTATCCATTTATTGACGTGGCAACCTTGGGTACCGGTCAAGTGGCCTTGAATATTGCCATGTTGATCATTGCGTTTGGTCTTGGCGGCCTCGGTTTAGTCGCAATCGCGCGATTATTGTCTAACAGGTCGGTTTAAGCAGGAACGGCTGAATGAAAGCCGTGAAGTGCATTTAAGAAAAAGGGCCCCGCAGGGCCCTTATAATCGCTATGCTGATGGTTAAGCTGTCAGCTTACCCGGATCGAGCCGCGGAAGCGCCCCCGCAGTAATGCTATCGCCCAGACCAACGGTCTCGGTTAGATAATTATCCGCGTAAAAATTCGCGATGGCAATTTTCGCTTCATAGTAATCGGAGTCTTCGCCTTCGTTGATATAAAGCGCGGCTGCCTTTGCGCCCTGCGCGAGGTAATAGCCACCAGCCACATTGCCGAATTGCTTTAGGTATGGCGTCGCGCCCGCGAGCACCGCAGACTGATCGTTACTCGCCGCATCGAGCAACCATTCGGTTGACGCCGTCAGCGCATCAGCCGCCGCGAGAAGCCGCGCACCAATATGTTGCAGATCATCGCGCTTCGCCGCTTCAAGGATTTTCGCCTCTGACCGGACGTCAGCAATAAAGTCCTTTGCCGCCGCGCCGCCATCGCCCTGAAGCTTGCGGCCAACAAGGTCCATGGCCTGAATGCCGTTGGTGCCTTCATAAATCGCCGCGATACGCGCATCGCGCATATGTTGGGCTGCGCCAGTTTCTTCGATATACCCCATGCCGCCATGAACCTGCACGCCGATTGACGTGACCTCATTGGCGCGATCAGTCGACCATGCTTTTGAGATCGGTGTCAGCAACCCTTCAAGCGCCTTTGCTTTTTTTCGGGCATCTTCGTCTGGCGATGAATGTGCAAGGTCATAAGCCACCGCATTCGCGTAACAGATCGCGCGGGAGGCATCGGTCAGCGCTTTCATAGAATAGACCATACGCTGAACATCGGGATGTTCATAAATCGCAATCATGTCACCGGATTTGACGCCGGGTGCCCGACCCTGTTTGCGATCCTGCGCATAGGCGAGCGCGCGTTGATAACCGCGCTCTGCAATGCCGACGCCCTGCATCCCGACATCGAGCCTTGCCGAGTTCATCATCACGAACATGTTGCGCAGGCCTTTGTTTTCTTCGCCAAGCAACGTGCCGATACATTCACCGCTATCGCCAAACGCCATAACGCAGGTCGGGCTACCATGCAGGCCCATTTTTTCCTCTAGCTTGATGCAGTGTGCATCATTGCGCGCACCCAGCGAGCCGTCGTCATTGACGTGGAATTTCGGTACGAGGAACATCGAAATACCGGCTGTGCCCTCGGGGGCATCGGGAAGCCGCGCCAGCACGAGGTGAATGACATTGTCTGTCATGTCATGATCGCCATAGGTAATGAAAATTTTCTGGCCGCTAATTTTATAGGTACCGTCGCCCACCGGCTCGGCCTTTGCGCGCACCGCCGAAAGATCTGACCCCGCAGACGGTTCGGTCAGGTTCATGGTGCCGGTCCATTCGCCGGTCACCATTTTTTCAAGATAGAGTTTTTTCTGTTCATCGGTCGCCGCGTGAAGAATCGCTTTGACCGCGCCGGTGGTGAGCGTCGTGCCGATCGCGAAAGACATGCAGGCTGCGTTCAGCGCATCAACCAGCGCCACCGCTAGCGTCGAGGGCAATCCTTGTCCGCCAACATTTTCCGGAAATGCCAATGACGACCAGCCACCTTCCACATACTGCTTATAGGCTTCTTTATAGCCGGGGCTGGTGCGCACGATGCCATTTTCGAGAACCGCACCCTCGCGGTCGCTCACATCGTTCAGCGGCGCAATGACCTGATCACAGAACTTGCCCATTTCTTCGAGAATCGCCGAGACCAGATCGTCTGACAGCTCTGGATAAGCCCCGGTTTTTTCCAGCGAGCCAAAACCCGCTGCATGCTCAAGAAGGAATCGCATATCGCGAATGGGGGTTTGAAATGTCATTTCTCAGCTCCTGTTTGACGCTTTATGCCGGATTACGCCGCACTTGCGAAGATGAAATGTCAGGTCCCAGTGACGCATTTGGAAATCTTTTCAGCGTCCCATTTTAGGACAGTTGTTCGGCCCGCGCCGCAGTTTCGTTAATACCTGAAGAATGGCCCTAGAAATACTATCAGGTTGTTTCTCTAAATTACCGTTCTGTAACGGTTTTTCTCATTCTGCTCTCGTGATTTCACATAGGCGTGAGACACCCACAATTCGTCGATCTATCGATTGAAAATTTTGATGGCGATAGGCATCTGCGGCTTCCCCCCGAGGCGGAATGGTCCGCCCAGTAGAAGTAGAGATACCCTCCCCATGCGTAAAATATTGATCGCAGCCTCACTGATCGGCGCAACTGCGGCAGCCACCTCAGCGAATGCGGAAAGCTACGGTAAAATTTTCGGCGGTGCCACCTATGGCAGTGACCATGATGTAGTCGTCACCACAGGCGCGGTTGCCGCCCCTGGCGAATTCGACACCGACACTGGTTACGCTGTTGGCGGCGCTTATGGCTACAACATTAACCAGTTTTTCGCCGTTGAAGGCGAAATCGCCTATCGTTCAAACGAGATTGATTCCTCGACCGTCGCGGCCGCTGGCCTCGTCGATGATGACATCAATTCCCTCAGCTTTATGGGCAATGCGGTCTTTAACGCACCGACCTATGCTGGCTTTACCCCTTATGTCGGTGCCGGTGCTGGTGTCGCGCGGATTGGCGCACTTAACGACCACGACACTGTCTTTGCCTATCAGGCATTTGGCGGCGTGAAAAAAGGCATCACTCAAAATATCGATGCTGGCCTTGAATATCGCTATTTCGATGCGGACACAGCTTCGCTCGTCAATGGCGGTACCCTCCTCGACACAGAATATGACTCACACAGCCTCAACGTTGTGTTCTCTCGCAAATTCTAAGACGTCGGCCCCTCCCTGCCACGTCAAAGGGCGCAATGATTCATTGCGTCCTTTTTTGTGGCGAGACGTAGTCGAAAACCAATGTTATATGCGCGCCATGAACACACCGCGCGCATCAGATCTTGCAATCGCCGCCGACATCATCCGCAAAGGCGGGCTCGTGGCCATGCCCACAGAGACCGTTTACGGCCTTGCCGCGGATGCGACCAATGACGATGCGGTCGCGCGCATATTCGAAGCCAAGGGCCGTCCACAATTCAATCCGCTGATTATTCACGTGGCCTCGCGCGAAATGGCCGAGCGACATGTGATCTTCAGCCCGCTTGCGCAAAAGCTCGCCGATGCATTCTGGCCCGGCCCGTTGACGATGGTTTTGCCTCGCCGCGCCCAGAGCCCGATCTCGCTGTTGGTCAGTGCCGGGCTTGATACGATCGGGGTGCGGATGCCCAAACATGATCTGGCGCACGAACTGATCACCGATGTTGATGGTCCGTTGGCGGCCCCCAGCGCAAATATCTCTGGCGCGATAAGCCCGACATCCGCCGACCATGTAAAGGCTTCATTGGGCGACCGGGTTGATTTGGTGCTTGATGGTGGATCATGCACGATCGGACTTGAATCAACGATTGTTTTCGTGAGCGGTAAAACGGCGTCATTGCTGCGACCCGGCGGAATAGATCGCACGGCGATTGAAAAAGCCATCGGCAAACCGCTTGCGGCGCCGGCCAAATCGGATACACCGCAAGCACCAGGCATGATGAAAAGCCATTATGCGCCACGCGTAGAGCTATATCTGAATCAAACAGCCCCGAAAGATGGTCAGGCATTTCTCGGTTTCGGAAAAAATGGCGCTGGCAGCCCTTTCTGTTTGAACCTTTCGCCACGCGGGGACCTGCGCGAGGCCGCTGCGAATTTGTTCGCCTATCTTCGCCAGCTTGACGCACTTTGCGCCGAACACGGACTAAGCGCCATTGCCGCTGCGCCAATTCCCCGAACCGGCCTTGGCGAAGCGATCAATGACCGCCTCTCCCGCGCCGCCGCCCCGCGCGACACTTAAACTGAGCCATCAATCCATGGTGGTTCTGGCGTATCGAGGCCAGTGACGCGGGTCAGCGCGCGTTTTTTAAAGGCCGGGATTTTCAAAAGCGTATTCGCAAGATGATCGCGCGCGAAACGCCCGAAACCGCCAAGGTTTAGCAAAGCATCGGTTTGTTGGCGGGTTTGCTTTATAACCATACGCACTTGGGGCATACGCATTTTTGAATAATCAGCATCGGTGTTTTGGTGGATCATCCAGGCGAGCCAACAGGCGTCTTCGATACCTAAATTCATACCGCGCGCACCCACTGGCGAATGAATATGCGCTGCATCGCCAGCCAAAAAAACTGACCCGCGCTGCATCTTTTCCACATATCGGAAATTGATATGAAACGATGATTGCCAGATCAGATGTTTAATTTCCAAATCTTTCGGCAGCATATTCGATATATCGGCACGCGGAGAGATGTATCGGCACACATTGCCGCCCAACGGCATTCGCGCGAGAACGCCATCATTGGAAAAATCAACAAACAGCTCATCGGTCGCAAAAGGCTCTACGGTTTCAACATCCACTAGGCCAAATTCCGTCGGATAACTTTCGCCTGCAAAAGAAAATCCAAACCCGTTCCGAATGACTGAACTCGCACCATCGGCACCGATCACTTTGCTGGCGCGAATGCTCTCCAGCCCGTCTGGTGCATTAATATCGAGCACCGGCTTTTTCGGATTGCCGTTGGTGGCGATCACTTCTTTGTACCATTCGATCTCGACGCCATATTGCCTTAATGCGGCGGCGAGAATTCGCTCGGTCCGGCCCTGCGGCAAGATCAAAACAAACGGATAAAGTGCGCCGGGGTGGTCAAAACCGGCCTTGATAACATCGCGACCTTTTTCGTTGCGCATGCGAACGCGCTTGGCCTTAACCCCTTGCGCCAATAATTGCGCACTAACGCCAGACGGTGCCAGTAATTGTAATGTGCGGTTGTTGACGCCAAGTGCGCGCGATTCTGCCTCTGGCGTAAAGTCAGACCCCTTGTCAATAATGCGCGGCTTTAATCCGCGCCGGGATAATTCAAGCGCGCAGGCAAGCCCTGTTGGCCCTGCCCCTACAATTAAAATATGCGTGTCGTTCAAGGTGGTTTACTCTGGCTTTCGGAATTTCAGAATAAAGCGATCGGTTTTGCGGCGCACGGATGCGTCAAAAACATTCATATTGTAGTTATCGTCACCGTTGATAAGCACATCACTCTCGCCCGCAAATACCAATGACGCGCTCGTCGCAAGATTTTGTACAATCGCAGCATCAATCCGATGAACAGTACCACCCGTGGTTGATGGCGATCCTACGGCGGCCTGGTGATCAAGTACAATCAACGTTCCACCCGGCTTCAGGATGCGTGCAATTTCCGCAAAAGCCGCTTCGTCATCGCCGAGTGAACTGCCGTCAGCGGGCGTGTAATAAAGATCATGCGGTCCCAATATCCACGTTACAATATCGACCGAGGCATCGTCAGCATCAAGATCATCAAAACGCGACTTGGAAAGCCGTACATTCGCCAGCCTGTCATCCGCCAGACGTTTATCAACCGCATCGCCCAAAAAGCTATCGAATGCGCTCGGGTTCTGCATGATGACTTGACCATCCGGCCCCACAAGCCGCGAGAACAGCTCGGTATAATAACCACCGCCAGCTTCCATCTCAAAAATAGTCATGCCCGGCTCTATGCCAATAAAAGAAAGGACGCTACCGGGCTTTCGCGCCGCATCGTCTTCGCTGTCCGCTGCTAGCCGATCTTGATGGCTAAGCGCCGCTTCGACAGCACGATCATTGGCGTCCACATCCTCGGCAAGCTCTGCGGGGGTTGTCGTCTGATCCGGGGTGCATCCAATAATCAACAATGCACTTGCAATGCTAATCAGGGCCGCAGGGTTACGTGTCAGGCGCGCCATAGCTCTCTCCCCAGTCAGGCGGGTGTCCGCCCGAAAAAATCTTGTAAGGTCTATTGATAATCCTCTTTTGGACTGATGGCAAAAGGCGCGGACCGCCGGTCGGGCCTCAGTTTGAATTTGGTATGTCTGCGTTTGGGCTGAAGCTAGTCAACTGCACCGCCGAGAGAAACGTCACCTATTCGCCCTTTGCAGTCATACGTTTGATGTTGCTGAATGTCTTATTTCCGGGCCATGCGGCAATCGCTCATTATTTATTTGACGATTAAAATTGTTGCGGGAGCAAGGCTCTCAAGTGCTTCAGTTGTCAAAGAACGCCTGTTTAGTTCCGTTCTTTTTAGACTGAATTTCGGATTGTTGAGCAGCCCTGAATAATCGTTAACTGTAATACCAATATGGCTGGTGAGCTTTTGGCTGAATAGTTTTTGAATTAACTCGATCCACGATTCAAGCTCACTGCCCCAATGTTCCGAAAGCGATTCCATTGTCCTTTCTATTTTCGCTTTGGTTTTCTTGAGATCGTGTAAACGGCGCTGAATTTTCGCGTCTGACCAGCCTTTTTTGCGCAGATCACCAACAATCGTTTCCTCTGCAGCTTTTGAATGAGTTTCAATTCCTAGATAAGACGACCCAAGCCGCGTGCCACAATCGCAATGCCCGTTGCAAGTAAAATAGTAGTTTTCAGTAGCAAGAACGCCTTTGGGTTGGCCGTTTGCTTCCATGGCGTCAAAAGCTAGCCGATGTTCAGAAAACAACTCGCGACATGCACCGATTTTTGCAGACGCCGGTAACGTAATGGATATAAATGTGCACATTGAATACGGCCAATTGATTCACTTAATAACTATCCGATAGAGCTCCAAAACAAAATATCTGTTCACCACGAATTCAACAAATCAGCCGTTGGCAATATGGCACTGAATGACGGTTGTTGGCGATGGCCCGCCAGTTTAAAACTCTAACAAAAGGGCACTTTCTGGCCCATTGCGGTCATTTGCGGAGTGGCTATCTTTTGATGTATACTGATCGGAATAGCTTCTGTTAGAGTCAATTATGCTTTCTGCACTTATAACTATTGCTGCCGTTCAAGTCGCCACCGCCAGGCCGCCGATGCCCGCGACGATAGAAGAAGCCCTGGAAATAGTTCAATTAGACGAAGCTTGCGAACGGAGTGAATATCCAAGTCTTCGAATGACTATGTATTTGTGCCAGGAAAAGTTGACCAGTTGGTACTTTACCGTTCCCGATAATACACTTTCGCCGGGCTTTGTGAGGAGAATGGTAATCCGCGACGGAAAAGCAATAAAGATGCTTACTGACTCAAAATATTTCGGAACGGATTCTCAAGAAACAGCATTTTTTGAGTGGCAAACCGATATTGCAGAATCGATTGGGCAGTAACGTTCTATCGAACACCATTGACAGAGAATTGTGACATTGTTGAACGTCTACTTCTGGCGATTTGTTACAACTCGAATTTCTTCTCTAATCCACCGGAACTATCCGGAAAATAGACACTGCCATCTTGCGGATCGAAAACGCCAATTCCGTGTTTACCTGCGGCGGCAAGCAGGTCTTCAACAGCATTTTGAGAGGCAGAAGATGTAATCCCCGTTTCTATCCGATCCTTAGAGAAAAAATAATCAATAACATTTGGGTCGTCTAAATCATCTTCGGATGCCGCATCCGGACCATTGAGCGGCGGATATTTGGTTCTCACCTGATCATACCAGACTTTGAGGGCCTCGCTTAGGTCCTTCGGATCGATCATCTCCATATCATCGTCAGCATCTAGCCATTCGTCGAACTCATCAGCATTTTTGGGAGCCGCTGCCGCAGGGAAGAATGTCAAGTCGAAACTCATGATGTGTTTACTCCCTTTGTGAATTAGCTTTGCTAAGACTTTAACGTGCCTTTGAATTCATACAAGAAAGTCGTCTAGACTGGCGGCAAGAAGTAACCGCAAATCGGTCGTTCGCAGATTACGTGTCTACGACTGCTTTTGGCGAGTATTTGCCTATCGACGTTTGGCGGTCGGGGGTAAGTTTTGACAGAAACAAGCTAGTCAAAATTCAAACTGAGATACTACCGAACCGACACAATAGGGCCAAATGCTTTGCTTACTGGCTTGAACCGACCCCCGGCCATAACTAGACAAGGGTGATAAAGGACCGAATTCATGACCGCCGCCCCGCACCCCAAGCCCAACCCACAACAGCTTGACGCAATCCGCGCCGTCGTTGGACCAAAGGGGATCATCGAGGGTGACGACAAAGCGCCTTACCTGACCGAGTGGCGCAAACGATGGCATGGTGCGACGCCGTTGATCGTTGCGCCAGCATCAACCGAAGATGTCGCCAAGATTGTCAAAATTTGCGCGGCTGAAAAAATCGCAATCACACCCCAAGGCGGCAATACCGGTTTGGTCGGCGGTCAAATTCCATTGGGGAACGAAATTCTTTTGACGCTGAAACGTATGCGCAACATTCGCGCGGTCGAGCCGCTTAATAACACCATGACCGTTGATGCAGGGATTACCCTTGCTGAGGCACAAGAGCGCGCGCACGAAGCAGGACGGTTGTTTCCGCTTTCGATTGGTTCAGAGGGAAGCTGTCAGATCGGCGGCGTGATTTCGACCAATGCTGGCGGCGTCAATGTTTTGCGTTATGGGAATACCCGCGATTTAGTGCTCGGGCTAGAGGCCGTCATGCCCGATGGTGAAATCTGGAATGGGCTCAAACGTCTGCGTAAAGACAATACTGGATATGATCTCAAACAGCTTTTGATTGGCGGCGAAGGCACCCTGGGGATCATCACTGGCGCAGTGTTAAAGCTATTCCCGCAACCGGCTGAAAAAGTCACTATCTGTGCGGGCATGTCGAACGCCGACGACGCTGTACGGCTATTATCGCTGGCGCAAGCGGCAACGGGCGGCAACGTATCTAGTTTTGAATTGATGTATCGGCTTTGCATTGACCTGACGCTTAAACACATCCCCGATACGCGCGACCCGTTGGGCGACAAACATCCGGTTTATGTCCTTGCGGAGTTTTCTTCCGGCGTGGGGGTCGGCCTTCGCAATAGCGTCGAGTCGATGCTGGCCAAAGCACTGGAACAAGGCATCATTAACGATGCAACGATCGCCGAAAACGAGGCCCAGGCCGATGGACTTTGGCGAATTCGCCACGCGATATCGGAGGCAACCAATGGCGAAGGATTGGGCGCACGTCATGATGTTTCTGTGGGCACCAGCGACATTCCAGCCTTTATCAACAAAGCGAACAAAACCGTCGCCGCCATCGCGCCCGGTGTACGCTTTGTTACTTTTGGTCATATTGGCGACGGCAATATTCATTACAATGTCCTTGCCGAAGAAGGTGCCGCCAAGGACGCCCTTAACGACAAACGCGCAACGATCGAACAAGCGGTCTATGACATCATCGGCGAATTTGGCGGATCGATCTCTGCGGAACATGGCGTTGGTCGCCACCGCCGCGAAGACATCGCCGCACGCAAGAGCCCAGTTGAGCTGAATATGATGCGGGCCATAAAAAATGCGCTCGACCCCCATGGCATCATGAATCCCGGCAAAATGCTTTAATCTGTTTTTCAAGAACAAGGACGTTACAACGTATGCTGATTTTATTGTCTCCGGCGAAAAATATGAACTTTGATCCCGTGCCGGGCACACCACGCGCGACAAAGCCAGTTTTTTCAAAAGACACCGCAGAGCTGTCAGAAACCACGTTGAAATTGACCAAAGCCAAAATCAAATCCCTGATGAGTATTTCAGAGAACCTTGCCGAACTTAACTATGAGCGCTTTCAGGCATTTAACCCAGAAGGAAAAAGCGAAAGCCTGAAACAAGCTGCGCTAGCGTTTAATGGTGACGTCTATCTTGGGCTTGATGCAAACAGCCTTTCCGGGGAAGACCTCAAACGCGCACAGGACAAAATTCGGATCCTTTCCGGCCTTTACGGATTGTTGCGCCCGCTTGATGCAATCCAGCCCTATCGGCTTGAGATGGGATCAAAGCTCAAAAACACACGCGGCAAAAACCTCTATGAATTCTGGGGCGCGCAAATCGCCAATGAGATCGACAAATCGCTTAAGGGCCACGAAGACCCAACTGTCGTGAACCTCGCCTCGAACGAATATTTCTCTGCTGTGGACCGAGCGGCCCTTAAGGCACCGGTCATCACCCCGATCTTCAAAGAAGAGAAAGACGGCAAGCCCCGCCAGCTTCAGTTTTATGCCAAACGGGCACGCGGAATGATGGCGCGCTGGTCGGTCGAGAACCAAATCAACCGCGCTGAAGAGCTCAAGAATTTTGACGTAGATGGCTATCGGTTCCGGGCGAGCGATTCCACGGATGACACCTGGCTGTTTGCGCGACCCCAACCGCCGCTCAAAAAACCATCCAAAAAGAAATAGCGCGACACAAAAACGCCGCCACGCTTTTGTGACAGTTTTTCGCCGTGTGTTAATTCGCTAACACAGCCAGATGACCATATCGTCATCTGGCTTGCCTTGTTTTTCTTATATTTTTCACGACATTGATTGCTACGCTTTTGTGACAGTCACATAAGCCAAAAAGCTGGAAGCCCCGTCATTAGTGGGTTTCAGCCCCCATCAAAGTTACACTTTTGTGTCAAATGCGCATAATTTGCGCACACCTGTTGACTTTGCGCAAATAGTGCGCAATTATTCATGACAGTTTGATGACGGGCCAAAACAACAGGCACAAGAGCCAATAACCAAGCCCGAGGAGTAACAACTATGGCTATCACATCTCACCCGGCTGATTTCGCCGATCATGGTGTTTCATTTGGACCAAAAGCTAAATTGGCGGCGTTCTACGTCTTTGTTGGTATTATCGCGATGGCAGTCGCAATTCCGGCCGCGCTCGCTTTCGGGAACACTGCTGTTTTCTAAACACACCTAAAGAGGCCACCCTCCTCTTTGACCTAAACAAAAACGGACGGCTTGAGCGAAGACTCAGCCGTCCGTTTTGTTTTTTGGGCTAGCGTGGCGGCAAATTCGCCCGGAAGAACCGAACCGCGTTCTCGCCCATGACGGCGCGAATGGTTGCTTCATCTGCTCCTTTGTCGAGCAAGGCTTGTGAAAGTGCCACCATTTCTGAGCCATCAATCGGCGTTGTGACCGTACCGTCAAAATCTGATCCAAGCGCCACATGATCGACACCTAAATGTTCCACCGCATATAAAAGCGCATCCGCAATTCCGGCTGGCGATGCGTCACACACAGCAGCGTCCCAAAATCCAATCCCCACAAGGCCACCCGCATCAGCAATCGCCTTCATAAGGTCATCAGAGATATTGCGCGCAGTATCACAATGGCCCTTCATCCCCGTATGGGAGACGATGACCGGACGCTCGGTCCGCGCCAAGACATCCCATACAACTTGTTCTGACGAATGGGCCACATCAATGATCATGCCCTTGGCGATGGCGCGATCCACGGCAGCCTTGCCAAAATCCGTTAGCCCAGCGCCGGATTGTCCGTGTAACGAACCGCCCAATTCATTATCAAAGAAATGCTGAAGCCCCATAATACGAAGGCCGAGATCATAGAGCCGGTCAATATTTTCAAGCTCACCCTCCAATGGATGCGCACCTTCAATCCCGTACACTCCCGCGAGCACGCCACGATCGAGCGCCTTGTTAAGGTCGCTTGCGCTTTTCACATAAACAAAAGCGTCTGGCGCATCGCGTTCTAACTTATCAAGCCGTTGGGCCTGATAGGCCGCGCGTTCATAGATGGAATCCCACGTTCGTCGCGGCCAAGCCTGCACAACGGTCAGCATGGTAATATCATCCGTAGCCGCATCGTTCTCTTCATAGTTGAGCCCGCTCGGCGATTTGGTAACGGCGGTAAATACTTGTAGCGCAACACCACCAGCCAAAAGGCGCGGAACATCGGTATGGCCGCGTGAATTTTCTTTCGCGGGGTTCCGCCGCCACAACAACATGTCAGAATGGAGATCAGCGACAGGGATCGAGTCATGAAGCGTTTGCGCCGCCTCGCTGATTTCATAAGGGTCATGGGGAATGACCACATTCATCTTGCGGTCAATCCGCTGAGGAAGAACGCCATAAAAAATCGAAGCCGCTGCGACCAGCAACACAACCAACGCCAAGCCGATTTTCTTCATTCTAAATTTCCCTCAAAACTCTCTGGGTTCCCGCTTTAGCGAGTGAAAACCGGAAAGCCGCCACATTCAAGCATTGTTCTCAGCTAGGCTTTGGAAAACGGACCCATCGCGTCAAGGTCGTCTTTGGTGTCCACGTCACGAAGCTGATCAATGAGCGCAACTTGAAAATCTCTCGGCAGGCTTTTGACCGTGTCTTTGAGCGCATGTTTCGTTGACCAGCGCACACCATCAAAAAGATCAGGTGCCGCGCGACGGCGTGATAAACCAACCAGCCAATAGCCGCCATCTTCCGCCGGGCCAAAAACTGCGTCGGCAGCGCTAAGAGCGTCAAACGCGGCCTTTAGATGGCGCACGCGCATGTCCGGTGCATCTGCACCAATGACAATCACCGGACCGTCCGCGATTTGACCCATCGCATATTTCATCCGCTGGCCGAGATCGCCATTACCCTGCCCAATACGCCGCAAGGTTGGCGGCCAGAGATTACGAAACCCCGCGACCAACGGATCAACTGCCAACACGGTCTGCCAGCCCCCTTTGCGGGCCTCTGTGATTGTTCGTTTGGTCATCATACGGAACAAAACGCTCGCGCGGCCCATTCCAATCTCTGAACCCAGCCGGGTCTTGACCCGGCCCGCGATTGGGGCCTTTAGGAAAATAACAACGGTGCCGCGCATTATTCATAGCTCCGCTTTAGCGCTTCGGGCGATGCGCCCATTAAAAAACGCAATAAAATACAGCTATTTTTGAACACCCGCGTGAAATACCCATCACGCTCATAGCGCGCCGCCGACGTGATCGCCCGCGCCGGCAAAATTTCTAGCGCCTTACGGCCATGTTTTTTGGTCAGACGGCGGATAAACTCTGCATCTTCCATCAATGGCATATTGCCAAAGCCACCAACCGCATCATAAAGCGCGCGCGAAATCAAAAGCCCTTGGTCGCCATAAGGCAACTTTAACAAACGCGTGCGCACCATCGCGCCGCCCGATACAATATTCGGCGCAAAGCCCGATGTATCAAACCGCAGCGTAAATACTGCGGCGCGCATTGCACCCTCTTTTACAAAAATAGCAGCGTCTTTCGACCAGTCGTCGGCCAAAACGGTGTCGGCATGAAGGAACAAAAGCCAATCGGACTTTGCTGCCTTAGCCCCCATCGCTAATTGTTGGCCGCGGCCCGGTTCAGACATCACAACGCGCGCGCCAAAACCATCGGCGATAGCGGCGCTTTGGTCATCCGATCCGCCATCAACGACGATGACTTCGCGCACCAGGCCATCAACAGTCGGCCCCACCAACGCATCAAGACATGCGGGCAAGCGCGCTTCGCCATTAAGGCAAGGAATTACAACAGAAATCAAAGCGGCCCCCGGGCATTTGTGAACCGCCGAGCCATAGCGTTTTGCAGTGCCTCCGCAAAGGCCGCTCGCCAAAAGATGAACGAGCGTTACCGGCCTCGCATTATTTTCGGCTTATCCGCCGTGCCAAATAAAGCACGACGAAAATCGCAATTCCAACACCCAGCCCAACCGGCACATCATCAAGCGCAACCCCCACCGCCACGCCGACGGCGACACTGACCCCAATTCCCGCACCGAGTGGCATCGCTGATTTCATGTTCCCGCCTCCATTTTCGTTGGGTTTTGTCCAAACATGTCAGCGCACACGGCTACTTCATAATACCAGTAATTGCACATGTTGAAAAAATGTTCTTGATTTGTTCTTTTCTGGTGATAGCTTCATTTCATGGCCCGCGCCGCGCACCTTTCTTTCCACCCGCCCCACCGCCCTGGGGTCACCGCCGACAGGGATCTCCCTGCCAAAGGGTCCGCCAATGGAAAGGGACGCGGCGCGCGGTCTAACCAATCTGGCCGATATGAAACCGAACAACGCGTCGAGATGGATGATGGTTGGGATAGTGACGATGCCTTACCGCCCCTGCGCACCGACGTCACAGACGAAACCCCGCGCAAGATCATCACCTTTAATGACTCGCCCTATGTGGGGTTTGACCGGTCGATCAATCCCTATCGTGGGTGTGAGCATGGCTGTATCTATTGTTTCGCGCGCCCGACCCACGCCTATATGGGATTGTCGCCGGGGCTCGATTTTGAAAGTCGGCTGTTCGCCAAACCGTCCGCATCAAAATTATTGGAAAAAGAACTTTCCAATAAGCGCTATCAACCCTGCGCTATCGCAATGGGCACCAACACAGACCCCTATCAGCCGATTGAAAAACGCTATCAAATCATGCGCGGGCTTTTACCTGTTTTTGCGAAATTCAATCATCCAGTTTCGGTTTTGACCAAATCACAATTAATTGTGCGTGATCTTGATTTGTTGGTACCGCTTGCGGAAAAAAGTCTTACACGGACGATGATATCCATCACCACGCGAGATAAAAAACTCGCCCGCTCTATGGAGCCGCGCGCCGCCGCGCCCAAATGGCGGTTCGATGCCATCCGAAAAATGAGCGACGCCGGAATCGACGTCGGCGTTATGACGGCACCCATGATCCCCGGTCTTAATGATGATGAAATGGAATCCATTCTCGAAGAAGCCGCCGATGCGGGCGCAAAATTTTGTGGCTACACAATTATTCGCCTACCGCTAGAGGTCTCGCCACTTTTTCAGGAGTGGTTGGAGGCATTCGCACCCAATCGCGCCAAGCGGGTCATGAAGCATATTCGCCATATGAATGGTGGTCGTGATTATGACCCCAAATGGTCGCGTGGCGGCGAAATCAAAACCGAATATGCGCGGCTGATCTCAATGCGGTTTCGCAAAGCCCGCACCAAATATGGCCTAGACAAAAAACTCGCACCGCTGGATGTCAGCCAGTTTCGTGTACCGCCTTCGGTGACCGGGCAATATGATCTGTTCGGCTAATGGTTCCTATCATCAGCGACTCGCGCGAGATGAAAGAGATGACAAAATTCACGCCCAGCTTTGACATCGAAAACAGCCATAACGGCATCGTCGCCGGCATTGACGAAGCCGGACGCGGCCCATGGGCCGGGCCCGTGGTCGCGGCGGCGGTCATTCTGGACCCTGCGAACCTGCCCAATGGCCTCAATGATTCAAAAACCATCGCCGAGAAAAAGCGAGACATCATCGCCGCTGAAATTCGCGCAAAAGCCATTGTGGGGGTCGGCATCGCCAGCGTCGACGAAATCGACGAGATCAACATTTTGCAAGCGACCTTCCTTGCCATGGCCCGCGCCGAAAAAGAGTTATCCACCCAGCCTGACATCTGTATCGTTGATGGGTCCGCCAAGCCGAAACTTCGCGCGCCATTCGAAATGGTCGTTAAAGGCGACGCAAAATCATTTTCAATCGCGGCGGCATCGATCATCGCAAAGACTGTTCGCGATCAAATGATGCGTGACCTTGCGAAAATTCATCCCGAATATGCGTGGGAGAAAAATAAAGGTTATGGCGCACCGGCCCATCGTGCCGCCCTTGATGCCCATGGCGTAACCCCACATCATCGCAAGAGCTATGCCCCGATCCACAACATCTTGTATCCTGACCCTTAGATTATCAAAGAGTGTAAGGATTTGTTAACCTAGGTTAACACTCTGATTCCATTGAAAAATTTACCAAGACTCTTGACGGGGAATCCCCCGCGACTCACAGTGCCGGTCCTCAACTTTCTGCGCGGCGTTATCCTTCGCCGCCATTCAGGAAACCCGGTACGATCATGGCGAAGAAAAAGACACCAGCAAAAAAAGCCGACGCGAAACCTGTCGATATTTCGAAACATCTCGATAGCATCATCGAAGGCGATTGCATCGAAGGAATGAAAAAGCTTCCCGATGCATCCGTTGATCTGATCTTTGCCGATCCGCCCTATAACCTTCAGCTCGGCGGCGATCTGACCCGGCCAGATAATTCCCGCGTTGATGGCGTTGATGACGAGTGGGACAAGTTCGACTCGTTTCGCGCCTATGACGCGTTTACGCGTGAATGGCTGGCCGAAGCGCGCCGGGTCTTGAAACCCGATGGCGCAATCTGGGTCATCGGTTCGTATCACAATATTTTCCGCGTCGGCGCCGCCATTCAGGACACAGGCTTTTGGATCTTGAATGATGTCATTTGGCGCAAGTCCAATCCAATGCCGAATTTCCGTGGCACACGCCTGACCAATGCGCATGAAACATTGATCTGGGCGGCGAAAAGTCAAAAATCGAAATACACCTTTAATTACCGCGCGCTGAAAACATCCAATGATGATCTTCAGATGCGTTCAGATTGGGAATTCCCGATTTGCACCGGTAGCGAACGCATAAAGGGCGAAGATGGCAACAAAACCCATCCGACGCAAAAACCGGAATCGCTTTTATTCCGTATTCTGATCGGGTCAACAAAACCCGGCGATGTTGTGCTCGATCCATTCTTTGGCTCTGGCACAACCGGCGCGGCTGCGAAGTATCTGGGCCGCCGCTTTATCGGTCTTGAGCGCGACGAAACCTATATCAAAGCCGCAAAGGCGCGGATCGCCAAGGTCAAACCGCTTGATGATGAAAGCTTGATCACCCAACCCTCGCCCAAGGCCGCTGCGCGCGTACCATTCGGAACAGTAATCGAGCACAAGCTATTGAAACCCGGCTCTAAACTCTATTCGCCCCGTAAAAACCACGCTGCACAAGTCCGCGCTGATGGATCGCTCTATGTGAAAGAGGGCGAAAACGAAATTCAAGGGTCAATCCACAAGGTCGGTGCCGCCGTCCAAAATGCAGCGGCCTGCAACGGCTGGACCTATTGGCACTATGAAGAGAAAACTGGCCTCAAGCCCATTGACTTCCTGCGCGACAAAATCCGCAAAGGCATGGCCAGCTAAAGTTTGTTCTGATCCTGACTTTCGTCAGGATGATGAAATGTTTAGCTTTCGTCATCCCGGACTTGATCCGGGATCCACTCACCTACGCTACGCCTTCCGATGGATTGCGGGTCGAAGCCCGCAATGACGCAAGTGATACTGGGTCGGGGACAGCAATGACGCTCTTTGCATCAGCCCGGCGGTTGTTTCGTCCAATAGAGCGCATCAATATTATATCCAAGAGCTTCGAGCCTACTCAACGAGTCAGCGCGAACCTCGTCCGAAATTGTTGGTGTACGGGATAAAATCCACAAATATTTTCCGGACGGCTCGCCGACGAGCGAAAGCGAATAGTCGTCGGCCAAACCGATCACCCAATAATCGCCCCAGAAAGGCCCGAAGAAACTGACCTCTAATTTTGCGTTGGTGGTTTCATCAACGATGCGCGCACGACCGTTTGCGACTTTTTCCTCGCCATCGGGTGCGCCCTTGCGGCAGGTGTTGACCACCGAAATCAAGCCGTCGTTACGCTTGTCATAATCCGCCGTAACGCCCTCACAATTTTCTTCAAAGCTGTTTGGGAAACGCGCAATCTCATACCACCGGCCCAAATAGCGTTCGGTATCAACAAATTCGACGGTCGTCAGCGGAACCGACTGATCACGGTTCACCGGCGGGCTTTGGCACGCCATGAGGCCAAGCGGCGCTAAAAGCGCACACAAGATTGATTTTCGCATAGGGACTCCTTTCGCCACCAAACACAGGTTTTACGTTTTGGTTCGCAAATTAGATCCCCTTCGATGCGAATACGCCTTTACGAAATTTAGTGGCCCATTACAGTCGGCTTTCATTTGAGTAATTTTATCAGGGGTATTTTATGATCCGTGTCACATTCGGCGCAGCCAAAACAAAGTTTATGATCTGCGCAGCAGCGCTAGCACTTTCCGCCTGTGCAACAATGTATGACAGCGCGCCCGACGCCAATAAACTTGCGGCCAATGAGCCCGCACCAAACGACCTTCTAAACGCAACATTATGGTTGCAACAGGCGGTTGAATATAAAGCCACCACAGACAGCGTTTATGCATTGGCGCATGTTCGCCTTGACGAGGCCCTAAACGACCCGAAATGGACCGCCCTACCCGACGATCAAAAGCCCGGATATGAGTCTCTACCGACGGCTATTATTCTTGATGCGGATGAAACCGTGCTTGATAATTCGCCCTATCAGGCAATGTTGGTCAAAACGGGCCAAACCTATACGGATGCGTCATGGACGGCTTGGGCCGGCGCTGGTCAAGCGCGCGCTGTTCCCGGCGCATTGGCCTTTACTCGCGCCGCCGCGGCCAAAGGCGTAACAGTCTTTTATGTGACGAACCGCAATGTGAACGTGGATGAAGGCACGACACGCAACCTCAAAGAACTTGGGTTTCCGGTCAAAGATAGCATCAACGCCGTCATGACCGTGGGCGAAAAACCCGAGTGGACATCAAAAAAGGGCACACGCCGCGCCGAAATTGCAGAAAACTATCGGGTCTTGATGTTGTTCGGCGATAATCTTGGTGATTTCGTTGATGACTATAAAGGCTCCCCTGCCGCACGCCAGAAAGTTTATGTGACTAACGAAGGTCATTGGGGCCGCGACTGGTTGGTGTTGCCTAATCCGGGATACGGATCATGGGAGTCATCAGCGTTCGGCAACGACTATTCCCTGACGCCCGGCCAACAACGCGCCCGCAAACTTGAGCAGTTAAAAGGCTGGGCACCAGAATAACTCGCGCTTTATTTCCGCTAAGATGCGCAAAGGCCCCTCTAAAAGCATTTTAGAGGGGCTGATCATGGTTTACGCCTTTACCTGAGGTAATAGCACGCTACACTTGCATAACAATACCAATTCCAAAAGAGCGAAAAATGGCCTTTGAAAAGCAACTGGACGAACTGAAACACCGCGAAGCGCTGGCCGACAAAATGGGCGGCGAAGAAAAACTTGCCCGCCAATATTCGCGCGGCAAGCTAGATGTGCGCGAGCGGATGCGTCGCCTTTTGGATGATGGCTCTTTCCGCGAGATCGGCAAAATCGCAGGCAAAGGAAATTACGACGAGAAAGGCGATATGATCGACTTTTCGCCTTCTAATTTTATCTTTGGCCGTGGACGGATTAATAACGCCCCCATTGTCGCCACAGCGGATGATTTTACCGTACGCGGCGGCGCGGGCGATGCTTCGATCCACCGCAAGTTCATCATGGCTGAACGTATGGCCCATGAAATGAAAATGCCGATTGTACGCATGATCGACGGCACAGGTGGCGGCGGATCAATCAAGGCGCTTGATGATCTAGGTTTTACCTATGTGCCGTTTATTCCGCTTTGGGCGGATGTGGTGAAAAACCTAAAAACTGTGCCGGTCGTTGCGCTCGCACTTGGCCCAACGGCTGGTCTCGGTGCCGCGCGGATGGTCGCCAGCCATTATTCGATCATGGTGCGCGGCGTTGCGCAAATTTTTACGGCTGGCCCTGCGGTTGTCGCGGGCATGGGCGCTGGCAGTGAAGCCCTCGACAAGGAAGCACTAGGCGGCGCAGATATTCACGCACGCAATGGTGTCATTGATGACGAAGCCGAAAACGAAAACGAAGCCTTTGCCATGGCGCGGACATTTCTGTCTTATTTGCCGCCACATGTGGGCGCACCCGCGCCACGGGTTGAGACCCATGACAGCCCAGAGCGGCGCGACGAGTCGTTAAGCAATGCAGTCCCGGAAAACCCCAAACACGCCTATAATATGCGCCGGATTGTTGAAACTGTGGCCGACCACGGTTCCGTTTTTGAGATCGGTCGTCGTTGGGGACGCGCCGCGATTACGGCTTTTGCGCGGCTTGACGGATATCCGGTTGCGATCCTTGCTGGTGACCCAACATTCCTTGGCGGCTCTTGGACAGCGGGCACAGCCGAAAAGGTTAAACGCTTTATTCAGCTAGCGGAACAGTTCCGAATTCCCGTTGTTCATCTAGTGGATAATCCCGGCTTTATGATCGGCCTAGAAGCGGAGAAAGCCGCGACCATCCGGCGCGGTGTTGAAGCGCTGAATGCAGTCTATGAAGCAACTGTTCCGTGGGCCACCGTTATTGTGCGTAATGCTTTTGGGGTTGCTGGTGCGGCCATGTCGGATGATACGCGCTTTCAATATCGGTTTGCGTGGCCATCGGGTGATTGGGGCTCGCTGCCCATGGCTGGCGGCGTAGAGGTTGCGTATAAGTCAGAGCTTGAAAAAGCCGAAGATCCCGCAGCCGAGCTAGAAGCCATCAAATCCCGCCTGTCGAAAATCACCTCGCCTTTCCGAACGGCTGAACAATTTTTGATCGAAGATATTATTGATCCGCGCGAGACACGGCCACTGCTGTGTGAATTTGCACAGCTCGCACAGCGCAATCTTTAGGCTTGGGTGATGCTCACGGCCTTTTTCATAACCGTGGGCAAAAGTGCTTTTTCAGGCTTAATCCATTGCTGATCGCTGGATTTGCGGAAACCCTTGGGGGCGCTGGCCACATAAACATCCAGCGTTAAATGAAAATGGGTGAACACATGAACGACCTCGCCCACGCGCGCCCATTCGGCTTTAACCGGCGCAAGAGCAAAACTCTCGTCTTTTTCGCCAGCGGTCCATGCCGTACCCGGCAAACCTAGCATCCCGCCCAGCAAACCTTTTTCGGGACGGCGTTCAAACAACATCTCGCCGCGCCCATTGCTCAAAGCAAAGACTGCTCCTTTACGATATGGCTTTGGTTTTTTTGCCGGCCGAACGGGGAATGCCTCTTGGTCACCACGCGCATATGCATCGCATGCGGCAGAAATTGGACAGATCAAACAGAGTGGCGTTTTCGGGCGACACACCCCGGCCCCGAGATCCATCATTGCTTGGGCAAAATCGCCTGAACGCAGATCGGGCCAAATTGCATTGGCTCGTGCTTTGATCTCAGGCTTTGCACCGGGCATCGGCGTATCAATCGCAAACAGGCGCGCAACCACACGCTCGATGTTTCCATCAACCACAACCGCACGCCGATCAAACGCAATAGCGGCCACCGCAGCCGCTGTGTAATCGCCAATTCCCGGCAAGGTTTTTAACTCGTCCTCCGTATCCGGAAAACTGCCGCGTTTCGCCACGGCCACCGCACATTTATGAAGGTTACGCGCGCGGGCGTAATAACCAAGCCCCGCCCATTCCCCAAGCACATCGTCAAGCGGTGCCCCGGCCATGTCTTCGACAGTCGGCCATCGCTTGAGAAAACGCGCAAAGCGCGGCTTTACGGTTGCGACGGTTGTTTGCTGCAACATTATTTCTGAAAGCCAAACCACATAGGGATCAGCACGCTTTCCCAATTTGCGGGCTTTCGGCCCGACCCGCCAAGGCAAGTCACGGGCGTGGCTATCATACCAATCGAGCAATGCCTTCGCCACGCGTTTAGGCGCAGCGGATTCAGCGCTGTCGGGATTTGCGGATTTCTTTCCTGAGACGATTGTTTCCGATGCCATACACAAAGTATTATATTCATCACTGGAAAGCCCGCAAAGAGCCAATACGCTATGTATATGAAACGCAATACGCGTCCCGCGAGAATGGCACCGCCCGCAATCGGTCGTGCCGGCGCAGGGGTTTTTGCGGTTTTGGCCAAAAAGACCAAATATATGGACCCGTCCTTAGCCGGTCACTGGCCAACTCTTGCGGGGCCACGACTTGCAGCACTTTCTCGGCCTGGACGCATAACCGGCACCGGACGGGTCGGTAGAACCCTCGAGCTGCACGTCCCCAATGGCGCAGCGGCAGCCGAAGTGCAGATGAACATTGATACGCTCGTAAAAAGTATCAACGCCTATCTCGGGCCAGGCAGTGTCACGCGCATTGTTGTCCTCCAGTCCGGAAAACGTGCCGCGCCACCCCGTGAAAACGCTCCAAAGCCGCCAAAATCCGAGGACGACGACAGCCCACTTGGCTCGGCACTGGCGTCTTTCCGAGCGGCAATCAACAAGCGCGGTGACGGAAATTAACCGTTTTCGACAGTTTCAGCCCCCGATCCGCCATTCCTACCTTGCCATCGGGCCCGCCATCAGCGATTTTGCGCCCCAGCTTTCGATTCCTAATAGTAAGCAGCCGCGCACTGGCGTCGCTGCGACGGAAAGGTCCCCTGTCTGATGTCTGATATGTTTTTCTCATTCCGCAATCCTGTAGTCAAAACCAGCCTCGCTGCTGTGGCGTCATTCGCTCTGATCGCGTGCGGCGGTGCCAATTCTGAATCCAACACGGAAACACCGGCAGGCTCCAGCGAAAGCGCTGAAATCAAAGGCGAAGGCGCGCTGTCTGACATGGCGCTCGGCAGCCCAGACGCAAAAGTCACCGTAATTGAGTTCGCTTCGGTGACATGCCCGCATTGCGCGACCTTCCACCAAGATATTTTTCCTGAAATTAAAGAAAAATATGTAGATACCGGTAAGGTTCGGTTCATCTTCCGCGAGTTTCCAACGGCTCCGGCTAACCTTTCAGTTGCAGGTTCCATGATTGCCCGTTGTGCCGCAGATAAAGGCGGCCCAGACGCTTACTTCCTAGTTTTGGGATCATTGTTCAAAACCCAACAAACTTGGATTTATGGCGAAAGCCCACGCACAGAGCTTCTGAAAATCGCCTCTCAGGCCGGTATGGACGAGGCCGAATTCGATGCCTGTGTAAAAAGGGAAGAATTGCTTGATTTCCTTAATGAAAATATCAACGAAGCTACCGACAAATATAAGATCGCATCAACACCGAGCTTTGTAGTGAATGGCCAAACACGTCACCTTAATTCTGCCGAAGCCTTTTCCGAGGCGCTTGATCAAGCGCTCGAAAAAGCTGGCGATACGGAAGAATAATAGACCACGACGGAGTACGCCGGAGACTAGGCTGGGGAATAACGGATGGCGTGGGGGCGCTATCCAACCCTTGGCCTTCACGCAGAATCGGCGATCATTAGTGGTTTACCGGGCTGAAATGAGGAAGTGGGCCTTATTTCAGCGACAACCGGGCCAGCGACTTTCGGGTCAGCACTTATCGGGAAAAGACGCGTGAAATTCACCAATGTTCGCCTTGTAGGATTTAAATCCTTTGTAGAACCGACAGACTTCGAAATTCGCGAAGGTTTGACGGGGATCGTCGGCCCTAATGGGTGCGGCAAGTCAAACCTCCTCGAAGCGATGCGTTGGGTTATGGGCGCAACATCGGCAAAAGCCCTTCGTGGTGCTGCAATGGATGCCGTGATTTTCTCAGGCACGACCATGCGCCCTGCCCGTAATTGGGCCGAAGTGATTTTGACCGTCGATAATTCCGACAGGTCCGCCCCCGCTGAATATAACGAAAATGCGACTCTTGAAATTTCACGCCGGATTATCCGCAAGGAAGAAGGCTCGCAGTCGATTTATCGCATCAACAACAAAGAAGTTCGCGCAAAAGACGTGCAGCTTCTGTTTGCCGATGCATCAACCGGCGCAAACTCCCCCGCCCTAGTCCGTCAGGGCCAGGTCGCAGAATTGATCAGTGCAAAGCCACAAAATCGCCGGCGCCTGTTGGAAGAAGCTGCTGGTGTCACCGGGCTTCATTCGCGCCGCCACGAAGCGGAACTACGGCTGCGTGCAACCGAGGCAAACCTAGAGCGTCTTGACGACGTGATCTCAGAGCTTGAGACCCAAAAAGGTGCGCTCGCCCGACAGGCGCGGCAGGCAACCCGCTACCGCAATGTTTCTGGCGACATTCGCCGCACCGAGGCGATGCTGGCTTATCTGCGCTGGCGCGATGCTGTGGAAGCGCAAGAAAAAGCAAAAGCCGGGCTTGATGAAATCAGTGCCCTGATCGAAGAGACGACGCGCGTTGCCGCGATCGCAGCGACCGCACAATCAAACGCCCATGAAGCGCTAGAACCACTGCGCCTGAAAGAAGCCGAAGAAGCCGCTGGCCTTCACCGCCTCACGGTTGCGCGTGAAAACCTTGACGAAGAGGGTCGCCGTGCGGAAGCCGAATTGCGTCGTCTTTCAGGCGAGATTGAACGTCTTCAAAACGACATGGCACGGGAGAAAGACCTGCTTTCCGATGCTGATAATGCGGTTGCGGCCTTAAACGAAGAACGCGAAACCCTTGCGGCCAATGCGGCGAGCGAAGAACAGCGGGTTTCGGAAGCTGCTTCAGTCATGAGCCAAGCCAGCACGGCGCTAGAACAAGCCGAAGCTGAATTTGACCAAAAGAGTAAAGAAGCGGCCGATATTGAAGCACGCCGCAAAGCCGTCGCAGGCAACCTTGCGGCGACCGAACGGCGTCTTGAAAAGATTGTAGACCAAATCCGTAACTATACGGATGAACGCGAAGTTATCGAACCTTCGCCAGAGCAAGCGCGCTCGCTCGAAGAGGCGACACAGAAATTTGCCAATGCCGAACAAGCCGCTGGTGCCGCTGAAGCGGCATTCCACCGCGCCGAAGAAGAACGCAACAGTGCCGAGGAACAAGAAAAGTCTCAACGTGGACCGCTGCGTGATGCCGAACAGAGCGTTACAGAAATGGGTGCGGAACGCGATGCGCTACGGCGGGTTCTCGCGGCGAATGACAGCGATGATTACGAACCCCTGATCGAACTAATCGAGGTTGATCCCGGTTTTGAAAACGCACTCGCCGCGGCGCTTGGTGATGATCTCGGTGCACCAACTGACGAAGACGCCCCTGCGCATTGGTCAAACTTTGGCAACAACGCCGATGAAATGTCCTTGCCTGAAGGCGCGCAACCACTGAGCCGGTTTGTTCGCGCACCAGCCGCATTAAACCGTCGCCTTTCCGCGATTGGCGTGATCGATGCCCAAGACGGCCCACGCCTTCGCGATAGTTTGCACCCCGGTCAACGGCTCGTCTCTCGCGATGGCGACTTATGGCGTTGGGATGGCTTTACCAGCCATGCCGACGCGAAAACCGCTGCCGCCATTCGGCTCGAACAGCGCAACCGCCTGCAAACGCTAGAACGCGACCTTGAAGCCGCACAAGCCAACGCAGATGAAGCGCGCCGCATCCACAGCGAAGCGAGCGAGAACCTAAAAGCCAAACAAAACATGGAGCGCCAAGCCCGTACACTTTGGCAGGACGCGCGTCGCGCCGTTGATAGCGCTCGCACGAACCTGAATGCGTTGGAACGGGAACACGAACGGGCAACCGCGCGCATTTCGTCCATTGATGAAAATCTCTCGCGATTAGCCGAAGAAAATGTCGAGTCAACGCGCAACCTAGAAGCGCTGAACACAGAACATGCCGAATTTCCGAATGCGGATCTTATTGCTGAAGGCTTGAACACCTCGCGGGAACAGGTCGCAGCGGCACGTGCCCACGCGACGGAAACCCGCACCGCCCATAATGATCTGGCAAACGAAGCCCGTCGCCGCGCCAATCGCCTCGCCGAGATCGAACGCGATTGCACCTCTTGGTCGAGCCGTGGTGAAACCGCTCGCGGTCGCCTCGCTGAGATTGAAAACCACCTCAACGAAACAAAAACCGCCCATGAAGGCGCGGCGGGTGCCCCAGCGGAGATCGACGAAAAGCGCAAAGCCCTTCTTGATCAGCTCTCTGTTGCGGAACAACGCCGCAACGAAGCCGCCGACGCATTGGCCGAAGGGCAACGCCTATCACTTGAGAGTGACAAGAATGCCAAGGCCGCAGACCATGAATCCAGCGAAGCGCGTGAGGCCCGCGCCCGCCTGGAGGCCCAAGCCGAAGCCGCCGAAGAGCGCGTAGAAGAAGCAACACATCTCGCACAAGAAACTTGCGAAGCAGCGCCCGAGGAATTGCTCACTATTGCGGAGCATAAAGAGGGTGCCGACCTTCCAGCCCGCGACGACATCGAGCGCAAGCTTGAGCGTTATAAGCGCGAGCGGGAAAATCTGGGCGGGGTTAATCTGCGCGCAGACGAAGAGATGCAAGAAGTCACTGAGCGGCTTGAAGAGTTAGGTACCGAGCGCGAAGATTGTGACGCTGCGATCCGCAAATTGCGCACGGCCATCGGCAATCTTAATCGCGAGGCACGCCAGCGTTTGCTGGATGCGTTTGAAACAGTCAGCACAAACTTCACTGACCTGTTCAAAAGGTTGTTCAATGGTGGACAGGCCGAGCTTCGTCTCGTTGATGCCGAAGACCCGCTTGAGGCCGGCCTTGAGATTTTCGCCTCACCGCCGGGCAAAAAACTCGCATCCATGTCGCTCATGTCTGGTGGCGAACAGGCTTTGACGGCAACAGCCTTGATCTTTGCAGTCTTTATGGCGAACCCTGCCCCCGTTTGTGTGCTGGACGAGGTCGACGCACCGCTTGATGACGCCAATGTGGAACGCTTCTGTCGCTTGCTTCATGAAATGGCACAGGAAACGGAAACTCGCTTTATCATCATCACGCACCACGCGCTCACTATGTCGCGCATGAACCGGTTGTTTGGCGTTACCATGATCGAACGCGGCGTGTCGCAACTCGTCTCTGTTGATCTTTCCAGCGCCGAACAAATGGTTGCCGCTGAATAATCAGCCTAAAGATTTTAGAACGCCTTGCAGCCCCCCGAGATGATCTATTTCGCGAAAACGCGGATGTGATTGCGGGGGGTCTGCATGTTCAAAAACCCAAGTTTGTGAATGAGGTACATGCACGCCCCAACCGCCTAGGTCGAGGACCGGCAACACATCTGACTTTAGGGAATTCCCCACCATCATCGCATTTTCGGCCGTCACACCATGGCGCGAAAAAACATTCCGATAGGTTTCCGGGTTCTTGTCAGAGACAATCTCAATCCCATCGAAATGATCTGCTAATCCCGAAAGTGCAATCTTTCGCTCCTGATCGAACAGGTCACCCTTGGTGATCACCATCAATCGAAAATCGCCTTTCAAACTTTGAATAGTTTCGGCGACATGGGGGAGCAATTCGACAGGATGCTCAAGCATCTCATGCCCCTTATCCAAGATCGTTTGGATCACACTTGCGGGTGCCTTGCCTTCGGTGATCTCCAACGCGGTTTCGATCATCGAAAGGGTGAACCCTTTAATCCCGAATCCATAGCGGGCGAGATTGCGCCGTTCGGTTTCAAGCAATCGCTCGGTCAAATGGGCAGGATCCGCATAATCTGACAACAGGTCGGCAAATGCGGTCTCGGTCAATCGAAAAAACCGCTCATTTTGCCAGAGGGTGTCATCGGCATCGAATGCTAGAACCTCGAGCGTTGTCATTTTCCAATCTCCACTTGCTGAGTTTGCTCTTTGACCATTCGCAAAACCAGTAGGCAACATTAAACTTAGGCAATCACCTAATTAATGCTTGCGCTCAAGCCTCTCTCCCCATAAGTTAGGTATATGCCTAACAATAGCCCCCCCCCCGCCCCGCCCCTTGATGGCATTTTTCAAGCGCTCGCTGATCCGACGCGCCGTGCTGTGATTCAACGCCTCACCGCAGGTCCCGCAACAGTCAGTGAACTTGCCGGCCCCTTTGAAATGGCCCTGCCGTCATTCCTCCAGCACCTAAAAGTGCTCGAAGACAGCGGGATGGTGTCATCCACAAAAAAGGGACGTGTCCGGACTTGTGAAATTGATATTCAAAACCTTTCCGCCGCTGGAGGCTGGATCGATCATCAGCGCGCAATCTGGGAGAGTCGCTTGGGTCGGCTCGACAATTATCTGAATGAAATTCAATCAACGGAGAACGATTAATGCAAATCAACGTGTATCTAAACTTTGATGGAAATTGCAAAGAAGCCATGCAATTTTACCACAAGGTCCTTGGCGGCGAAATGGAAGTAATGATACCTGTCGCCGGGTCTGAGGCCGAACCACACATGCCCGACAACATGAAGAACAGCACACTTCATGCCTCCCTCGCCGTTGGTGGAATTAAAATCATGGCGAGTGACTCACCAGCCGAATATTACCGTCGCGCCAGCGGTACAAGTGTTTGCATCAACCTTGAGGACACCAAAGAAGCCAAGAGGTTGTTCGATGCGCTCAGCGATGGCGGAGAGGTATTGATGCCGTTTGAGCCAACATTTTTCGCCAAAGCATTCGCATCCTTCCACGACCGCTTTGGCGTTTTGTGGATGATTCACAGCATGTAAGTTGCAGGACACCTCTCATGAACGAACAAAACCATACAATCATCATTGAACGGACTTTTTCGCACCCTAAAGCTGCATTGTGGCGCGCCATCACCCAAGCGAACGCTATAAGCGCTTGGTTTGGACCAGCCGGGTTCTCGACCCGCATAGAAGAACATGACTTTAGGGCTGGCGGTGCCTATCACTATGTGATGATCGGCCCCGACGGAAAAGAATACCCATCGGTAGGGCGGTTTATAGAAATCATCGAAAACGAGAAACTGGTTGCTACCGACGAATTCGGCGAAGGCTTTGAGTATGACAAACCGCTGCCCAGCCAAATGGTGACCACCTATACTTTCAGTGACCACCCCAACGGTTCAACGCTCACGATTTCGGTTAGCCACCCAACCGAAGCCGACCGTCAAAAACATATAGATATGGGCGTTATCGACGGATGGAATTCGTCCCTTGATTGCCTGGAAGATCATCTCTCAAGAAAGGATGCGTGATGCCGCCTTTACCCAAGGAATTGATACTTTCACGAAAATATTCCGCCCCTCGCTCGCTGGTTTGGAAAATCTGGTCTGAGCCAGAACACGTAAAACAATGGTGGGGCCCGTGTGGCCCTGAGAACACCACATGCAAGATTGATTTTCGCGTAGGCGGTACCTTCGACATCGAGATGAAAACACCCGAAGGCGATATCATGCGGGCGATTGGTAAATATCTCGAAATTATATCGCCAGAGCGCATCGTATATCTTGGGCCATCGGATGCCGCGACCGCATGTGGTTGTGGCGCACCACCAAAAGCCCGGGTCACGGTGAGCTTTGATGAAATCGCCACAAACCAAACCCATTTAACCGTGCACACCCTATTTGACCGACCAGAAGATCTGATCGCCGCGAATGAACATGGCTACACGTCTGGCTGGACGAATACGCTTATCGCGTTGGATGACATTCTTCAAAAATCTGGGGGCTAAATGCCGACACCCAGCGCAAAAGTTCGAACGTGTCCTTGGTTTAAGGGTAGTGTTCGAAAATCAGCATTTAATCAGCAACAGGAGTATATATGACATACATTGATGGATTTGTTGTCGCAGTCGAAACCAAAAACCGCGAAGCCTATAAAACAGTCGCCACGACCGCCGCCGCAATTTTCAAGGATAATGGCGCGTTGAGCGTGGTTGAGGGATGGGGCGATGATGTGCCCGACGGCGAAGTCACCTCATTTCCAATGGCCGTCAAAGCCAAGGAAGGCGAGAGCGTGGTTTTTTCTTGGATCATCTGGCCGAATAAACAAGTGCGCGACATCGGCATGAAAAAAGCGATGGAGGACCCACGGTTAGGCAAACCAGAAGATATGCCCTTTGACGGGAAGAGAATGATCTTCGGCGGGTTCGAGACCATCGTCGAAGCCTGAACTAGACGACCGCGTTACAGAGCACCAAATTGCGGAGCACCGAGGTCTAGGCCTGAAGGTGCTCCGCGATGAAACGTTTCCGTGATTCTGCTCCTGCACATCCACTCACGGGGCAACCGATTCGCCCAGCCCTTCCGAAATACGCTCAAAACCGCCCAATACCACGGCGAATCCCACTGATTTTCATCATTCTACGCACTTGTTTTTTTCCATTCCGCAGTGATGGCGTCAGGTTCTTAGCGCGGCAGGACGCCGCGGTACATTTTCCCCAATAAAATCAGACATTTAGCATTTTTTTCCATCGCTTGACGCTGCGTTGCAGCGCCTATATGGTCCGCCGCGATTTCCAAAGGTACGAGCGTCCGTTCGTACCTGTTTTTTCGGGCAAGCTCATGGGCGATGACACCGGCAGAGAAGAGGCCAAAGGCGACCGGCCACCCTCGCTGGATGAATTTTCCGAGCGGTTGGACCGGATGCGCGGTTCGGGCAATGTGCCCGAAACTGATGCAGCGGCACCGGCCTGGGGGCGAGCCTTGCGGGTTTCCTCTGACCTTTTAGCGGGTCTGATCGTTGGGGGCTTGTTGGGTTGGGGTCTGGATTTCTGGTTAGGGACAAGCCCTTGGCTTCTCTTACTGGGGTTGGGACTAGGTTTTGCGGCGGGTTTGCGCAATATGATGCGCACCCTACAAAATGATACGGAGCAATCGTCAGGCGACTGATGAGACGCTGGGAAGAATAACGAGATGATAGACTTTCACGCTGCCGGACCAATGGAACAATTCGAGATATTGCCGATTGTTCCGGTGCATCTAGGCTCGATTGATATTTCGCTGACAAACTCAGCGCTTTGGATGATCATCGCAACGGCTGCGATTTGCGCATTCTTCTTTTTCGCAACGCGCCGCGCCAGCCTGATCCCCAGCCGCATTCAATCCACAGCAGAGGTTCTTTATGAATTTGTCGCCGATCTCGTGCGTGACACCATCGGCAGCGAAGGCCGCAAATTCTTCCCTTATGTTTTTACACTGTTCACCTTCATTCTGATCGTCAATCTTTTCGGCCTACTCCCCTCAATTCCAGGCACACCGGCCGAAATGCACACATTCACGCCGACCAGCCACCTCATCGTGACGCTGGCGCTGGCAATGGTCACGATCACCATCGTGGTTGTTTACGGTTTCATGAAGAACGGCCTTGGTTTCTTGCGCCTGTTCGCCCCGTCGGGGCAGCCTTTGCCGATGTATCTAATCCTTGTGCCGGTTGAAGTGATTTCATTCCTTTCTCGCCCGCTTTCGCTGGCCATTCGACTATTTGCGAATATGTTTGCGGGCCACATCATCCTCAAAGTGTTTGCGGGCTTTATCGTATCGCTCGTGGGCGCAGGCAGCGGTTGGTTCTTGCTTGGCCTTGCGCCATTCTTTGGGATCATTGCTGTGACCATGCTCGAAGTGCTGGTTGCAGGGCTTCAAGCCTATGTGTTTGCGATTCTGACTTGTATATATCTCAGCGATGCGGCACACGCGGCAGACCACTAACAACAAATTCCCGCGCGGCGCGAAGAGCCAGCCGCGATTATGGGATCACCGGCTCAACGATAACCTCACTAGGAGTAAAAAATGGACGCTGAAGCAGCAAAACTGATCGGGGCGGGCATTGCATCAATTCCGCTCGCTGGCGCAGCCATCGGCCTTGGCCTTATCTTTTCTAGCTTTCTTTCGGGCGCATTCCGCAACCCGTCAGCATCAGCACAAAACCAGCCAACAATGCTTCTCGCATTCGCGCTGACAGAATTCACGGGTCTTCTTGGCTTCGTTATCGCGATCCTGATTCTTTTGAACGTTCTTTAAGTCTTAACGCCATCAAAGCAGAAAGAGGCATACTTTGTCTTTTACTTCGATAATGGTAGCCGCTGCCGCAGGCGCTGTGGAATCCCACGGGGAATCCGCCGGCCTGCCGCAGTTGGATCCCACATGGTGGCCCAGTCAGCTAGTTTGGCTTGCCATCACTTTTGGTATTCTTTTTGCGCTGATGTCGAGCCGGTTTTTGCCGGCGCTAGGCGGTGCGATTGAGGAACGTCGCGATCGCATTGCGGATGACCTCGACCAAGCGGCTGAGTTCAAACGTCAAGCCGAAGACGCTGAGGATGCGTATAACCAGTCCCTCGCCGATGCACGTGCGAAAGCGCAAGGCATTGCAGGGGACACACGCGCCGAAGTTGATACGGAAATTGCAAAAGAGCAGGCAGAAACAGACGCCGCGCTCGAAAAGCAATTAGAAGCTGCCGAGGCACGCATCACCGAGATGAAAGTCAATGCAGCCGCCAAAGTTCGTGAAGCCGCAGCCGAGACGACCCGCGCTGTTGTCGAAACCTTAATCGACGAGGCCCCCACGGATGAAGCCGTTTCCAAAGCCATCGACGGCCTCTCTCGCGCCTAATCTCGCTCGCGCAGAAATTTGAAAGACTATGACGATGATCGCATATGCAACCCTTGCCGCCGCCGCTGCCGCTGAAGTCGCCGACGCGGGACATGCAGCTCCGGGCCTGTTTCAGGACACATCGCTTTATGTGTTGTTGGCATTCATCGTTGTCGTCGCGATCTTTGCCCGTGCGGGTGTCCACAAAACAATGCTTGGCGGTCTCGACAAGCGCGCCCAAAAGATCTCTGACGAGATCAATGAAGCGCGTAAAATGCGCGAAGAAGCACAAGAGTTGCTAGCCAGCTACCAGCGTCGGCAACGCGAAGCCGAAGAAGAAGCAGCCGCTATTATCGAGCAAGCCAAAAAAGATGCTCAACGTCTCGCTACTGAAGCGCGTGAAAAGATCGCCGAACAAACTGAACGCCGCACAAAAGCCGCCGAAGAAAAAATTGCGCGCGCCGAAGCCCAGGCCGTTTCAGAAGTTCGTGGACAAACTGCGGACCTCGCGATCGAGGCGGCACGCACCATTATCCGTGATCGGATGGACGGTGGCGCACAAGGGCCGTTCATCGACAAAGCAATCTCTGGCCTTCGCGACAAGCTAAATTAATGGGCGAGCCTTCTAGGCTCCCCTCGTCTCGCCGGTCTATCCGGCCCACGGCGGCTGCCGCCGAATCAATCCTGACATTCTGGTTCAAAGAGACGAAGCCCTATTTATGGTTTCGTCGCAATGATGCATTTGATGCGCAGATCAATGACCGTTTCGCGGATCACGTCGCCGCGGCCAAAGCCGGTCATCTCGATGTTTGGCGCGCACATCCGCGTTATTCATTAGCATTGATTATTTTGCTCGATCAGTTCTCGCGCAACCTTTTCCGCGATACGCCCCGCGCCTTTGCCCAAGACGAACAAGCCTTAGATATTGCACGCGACGCAATTACTCGGCACCATGGCAAAATCGCTGACGACAAGGCCAAGTCTTTCTATTATATGCCGTTCATGCACGCCGAAGACCTAAGCGTGCAAATCGAATCAGTAAACCTATTCAAAGCGCAACTGCCTGGCACCATGAACCTGCCATTTGCGATTGAACATTATGAGATCGTTCGTGATTTCGGCCGTTTCCCGCATCGGAATAAAATTCTCGGCCGCGAATCGACGCCCGCAGAAATCGCTTTCCTTAAGGCCGGTGGCTTTAACCCGTAAGCCAACCTCAATCTTGTTTGGTGTATTCATGCGGTGCCAGTGGCCTGGCTCGCGCCAAAAGCTGATCCAAGGGCACGGATGTTCCGTCAGCTTGTTGAATGCGCACATGCATCCGTCGCAATCCTCGCGCATGGGGCGCACCACAAGAATGGGCAATCATCGCTACATCCTTGCGCATTTTATTAACATAGTTCGCGACCCGCGGGCCTTTCGCTTTGGGGTCCAAGCCGCCCTGTAGGTGTTTTTTGTGAGTCGTTACACCCGTTGGGCAATTATTGGTGTGACATTTCATGGCTTGGATACAGCCAATCGAAAACATAAAGCCGCGTGCGGTATTGACCATATCGGCCCCGGCGCAATAAGCCCACGCGACCTCAGCCGGTGTGACAAGCTTTCCTGATGCAATCACTTTGATCCGGTCACGCAACCCGCGACGTTCGAGGATGTCAATCAGCATAGGAAGCGATTGCTTCAATGGAAGCCCGACATTATCCATAAGCGACATAGGGGCGGCCCCTGTTCCGCCATCGCCGCCATCAAGCGTGATAAAATCGGGTGCGGATTCCATACCACGCCGTTCTATTTCGTCACACAAATCATCAATCCAGCCATAAGCGCCGATTACTGTTTTAACCCCGGTTGGAAGCCGCGAGACATCCCGCACATGGCCGACAAAATCGAGAAGCTCAGCAATATTATCGACCTCTGGGTGGCGGTTCGGCGAGATTGAGGCAGTATGAACGGGAATATGCCGGATCGAAGCGATCTCTGGCGTCACCTTTGCCGCCGGTAAAATACCGCCCTTACCGGGTTTGGCCCCTTGGGCGAGTTTCACCTCGATCATTTTCACTTGCTGATGCATCGCGATGTTCCGCAGCTTTTCATCATCAAGCCCGCCATCATCATCGCGACAACCATATTTCGCTGTGCCCATCTGAAAGACGACATCACAGCCCCCTTCAAGATGATAAGGCGCGAGACCGCCCTCTCCGGTGTTGAGGTAACAACCCGCGAGCTTTGCACCATGTGAAAGCGCCTGAACAGCCGGTTTTGACAACGCGCCATAACTCATTGCCGACACATTGATGATCGACGACAAGCGGTAAGGGTTAGGCGTATAGGGGCCAAACTCTACGGGTGGCGGGTCTGACGCTTCTTCGTCAAGGCGCGGGAAAGCCACGTTCACGAAAATTGGTGTACCGACCAAGTTTAGGTTCCGCGTAGAACCAAAGGGCATTGTGTTATTGCTACCTTTAGCGGATTTATAAATCCAATCTCGCTCGGCGCGGTTAAACGGCATTTCTTCGCGATCTAGCGCAAAGAAATATTGCCGAAAAAACTCGCCTAGATGCGTAAAGAGGTCGCGAAACCGCCCAATAACCGGATAGTTGTGACGGATTGCGTCTTTCGACTGCGTCGCATCAAGAATAAACATCACGATGACAGCGAGTATGATCAACCCGATGGCGAAAATAAAAACCGTCGCCAAAAGGTCGAACCCTCTAACTGTCAAATTAGTCAGAAAATCCATGCTTTGTGCCTTCGTTGCTTGTTGCTTGTTGCTGCAACCATAGGCTGAGTTACGCCCCCGCGTGAAGCCGGGGCGTAAAACTTACTCGGCGGCTTTCGCTGGCTCTTCCGGCGTCCAGCGCAGAACCGGCTTACGCGCTGCCGCTGTTTCATCGAGACGGCGACGCGGCGCATAAACAGGTGCCGCTTTGAACGATGCGACATCACCGGATTTTGCCCGTTTGGCCAAAGAAAGAAGCGCATCACAGAATTGATCCAGCTCGCGCTTGGATTCTGATTCCGTTGGCTCGATCAACATTGCCCCATGCACCACTAATGGGAAATACATGGTCATTGGGTGGTAACCTTCGTCGATCATTGCTTTGGCGAAATCAATTGTCTCAACGCCCGTGTCTTTCAAGAACCGGTCATCGAACAACGCTTCGTGCATGCAATAGCCCTCAAACGCCGGGGTCATTTCTGACTTGAGACGCGCAAGCACATAGTTCGCATTCAGCACCGCATCTTCCGCAGCCTGACGAACGCCGTCTTTGCCGTGGCTCAACATATAAGCAAGCGCCCGCACAAACATGCCCATTTGCCCATGGAACGCTGTCAAGCGGCCAAGGCTTTCGTGGCCATCGCCCTCATCCTTTGCGGCGCGGCGTGATTCAACAAGACTGTATTTTCCGTCCTCTTGGACAACATATGGAACCGGCGCAAATGGCGCGAGCGCATCAGATAGAACCGTCGGTCCCGAACCCGGACCACCGCCACCATGGGGTGTTGAAAACGTCTTGTGCAAATTAATATGCATGGCATCAACGCCCAAATCACCGGGACGGACCTTGCCCGCGATGGCATTGAAATTTGCACCGTCGCAATAAAAATACCCACCCGCTTCGTGCACCGCGTCGGCAATGGCGCGTATGTCACGCTCGAACAATCCACAAGTGTTAGGATTGGTGACCATGATCCCCGCCACATCAGGACCGAGCTTTTCTTTAAGCGCCGCTAAATCAACCCGGCCCGTGGCGTCGGCGGGGATCGTTTCAACCTTGAAACCACACTGAACGGCTGTCGCCGGGTTTGTGCCGTGTGACGATTCCGGCGCGAGCACGCGAACGCGCGTTTTGTCTTCGCCCCGCGCCTCTAACGCTGCCTTAATCGCCATCATTCCGCAAAGTTCACCATGAGCACCGGCCTTGGGCGACATGGCAACCGCCGGCATGCCCGTCAGCTCTTTGAGCCAAAAGGCGAGTTGGTCGATCAATTCTAACGCGCCCTGTACGGCCGATTCCGGCGCAAGCGGATGAAGGTCTGCAAAGCCCGGCAGCCGCGCCACTTTTTCATTCAGACGCGGATTATGCTTCATGGTGCAAGAGCCGAGCGGGAATGGCCCCATGTCAATCGCGTAGTTTTTCTGCGACAGGCGCACGAAGTGGCGCATGGTTTCAGGCTCCGAGAGGCCCGGCAATCCAATATCACTATTGCGATTTAATCCGCCGAGGCGATCAACGTCGCCTATTGGTGCCGGCATATCGACACCGGTTCCCGCAAAGTCACCAAACTCAAACGACAAAGCTTCTTCGATCTGTAGGGCTTTGTTGCCGGTGAATGTAGGTGCGTCGCTCGCGGAATTTGTTTCTGCGCGTGTTGCGCGGCCTTGATTATTCATGACAGTGCTCCACGCAGGCTGGTCGCAAAACTATTGATATCTTCGTCCGTGACACATTCCGTTGCAGCCACTAGCAAAAGATTGTCCGCTGACCGATCAAATGGCCAAAGCCGATCACCCGGTACGCCAGCCAATATGCCATCTTCGGCCAAGCGCTCGACAATATCGCTCGCCTTTACTGGAAGGCGCAAAGTGAACTCGTTGAAATAGCTTTTGTTGACCACTTCAACACCATCAATGGCCCCTAATGCGTCGGCGGTTTTGCACGCAGCTTCGTGATTAAGCATTGCCAAACGGCGTAAACCGGCCTCACCCAACAGCGTCATGTGGGCGGTGAACGCCAGCGTACAAAGACCAGAATTTGTGCAAATGTTCGACGTCGCTTTGTCGCGCCGGATATGTTGCTCACGGGTTGAAAGGGTCAACACGAAACCACGCTTGCCTTCGGCGTCGGCAGTCTCGCCACACAATCGTCCCGGCATTTGGCGGATATATTTCTGACGGGTCGCAAACAGCCCCACATATGGGCCACCGAAATTGAGGCCGTTACCGATAGATTGGCCCTCGCCAACCACGATATCAGCGCCCATCTCGCCGGGGCTTTTCAATGCGCCTAGCGAAACCGCTTCCGTCACAACCGCCACCAACAGCGCACCTTTTTCATGAGCGGCCTCGGCGATTGGCGTCAGGTCGCGAATGTTACCGAACACATCCGGGTTCTGAACAATTACACAAGCCGTATCATCATCGATCTGGCTGATCAAATCTTCGGACGCGTCGACGTCAATCGGCGATAACTCGACAGTGGCATTGACTAGCTCAAGATTAGTGCGGGTCACCGCGCCATATTGCGGGTGCAATCCACCAGAAACCAAGATCTTGTTCCGCTTGGTCACACGCCGCGCCATTAAAGCCGCCTCGCCACACCCGGTCGAGCCATCATACATAGAGGCATTGGCCACTTCCATGCCCGTCAGCGCTGCCACTTGTGTTTGAAATTCAAACAAATATTGCAACGTACCTTGGGCAATTTCTGGCTGATATGGGGTGTAGGCCGTCAAAAATTCCGACCGCTGAATAATATGATCGACCGTGGCGGGTATGTGGTGCTTATAGGCACCAGCCCCGATAAAGAACGGCCCCGCGCTCGCCGCACGGTTTTTCGCTGCCATCGCACCCATGGCCCGCTCGACCTGCATTTCGCTTTGGTGGTTCGGCAAATCGAAATCAGTATTGAGCGCATTCGCCGGCACGTCGGAAAACAGCTCATCAACCACATCCGCACCGATGACTTTCATCATCGCACGGCGTTCTGTTTCATTCAGCGGTAGGTAACGCATTAGGAATTGCTTTCGGTGAATTCTTTGTAAGCAGCTTCGTCCATGAGCGCATCAAGTTCGCTCACATTGCCGGCTTTGATTTTCACAAACCATGCCGCATCATTCGCGGCCTCATTGATTTTAGCGGGCTCATCGACAATCGCTTGATTGACCTCTACGATTTCCCCGGAAATTGGTGCGTATACGTCAGACGCCGCTTTGACCGACTCGACAACGGCCATATCGTCGCCTTTCGAAACGCTTTTTCCAATTTCGGGAAGCTCGACAAAAACCACATCGCCTAATTGTTCAGCGGCGTGTGCGCTAATGCCGATAACGTAGTGGTCGCCTTCTGCGCGGACCCATTCGTGATCTTCGGTGTATTTTGTCATGACTCTCTCCTCAACCTCGGTAATAACGCTGGGGTACAAACGGCATGTCAGCGATTTTTGCCGGCAAGGCCTTGCCCCGAACAATCAAATTAATTTCAGTGCCTGTTTTTGAAAAATTAGCTTCGACAAAACCCATGGCAATCGGGCCACCGAATGTTGGGCCAAACCCGCCAGAGGTGACGGTGCCGATGGTTTTTCCGTCTTTGGACTGAATTTCTGCGCCTTCGCGTGCTGGCGCGCGACCTTCGGGCAATATCCCTACGCGCAAACGCTTTGGTCCCTCTTCACGCTCACGCAAAATGCGCTCTGCACCGGGAAAGCCGCCCTCTTCGCGGCGGCGTTTGCCGATCGCAAATCCAATATTACCTTCTATGGGTGATGTTTCAGGCGTCAAATCATGGCCATAAAGGCAAAGACCAGCTTCTAGCCGCAGTGAATCCCGCGCCCCAAGCCCAATGGGTTCAACTTCTGGTTCTGCCAATAACACTTTAGCCAATTGCTCAGCAAAACCTACTGGAACAGAAATTTCAAAACCGTCTTCGCCGGTATAACCACAACGGCTCACAAGAACTTTCATGCCATCAGCATTGTTCAGCGGCCAAGGATAAGGCCGCATAGTCATGAAGGTTTGAGTACCCGCGCCGGGAATGATCCGCTCGACCACATCGGCGGCTTTAGGCCCCTGAATTGCCAACAACGCGCGGCGTTCGGCGCGCTCCAGCTTGGCCTTACCGTCAAGTTTTTGCTCGATCAGAGCAAAGTCCTGCTCCTTCATGGCCGCATTCACCACAAGATAGAGCGTGCCTTGATTTTCATCGCGGATCGGACGCGTGATCATCAAATCATCAAGGATGCCACCATCATCGTTGAGCAAAACGCTATAGCGCATGCCACCTTGTTTTAACTTTTTGATTTCACCGGGCACCAGCGTTTCGATCGCAGCGGCTATTTTTTCATGCGCTTCCGGGGTGCCAATTTTCGTCTCAAGGGTCGTCAAAAATGCCTGCCCCATGTGGGAGACATCGAAAAGGCCTGCATTTTCGCGCGTGTGTTGGTGCTCTTTCAAGACACCCATGGGATATTGCACAGGCATATCATAGCCCGCGAATTCAACCATTTTACCGCCAAGCGAGCGGTGCAATTCATTTAGTGGTGTAGTTTTTAAGCTCTCAGACATTAATCCGCCCCATGACTAAAATCGCCGCAACATTGCGGCGACCCCGGCTGTCACGGGAACCTGAGAGATTTCACGGATAAAACCGCTTACTCCGTCGGTGGGGCGAACTTGCCCACTTTCCAGCCTTTAGCGCTTCATGCGGTCCTTTTGCCTGAGAGTTTCCGGGGCGGTTGCTCCTTCGGCGCCATGTCACCATGGTCTCTCCCGCATGGGAGCTTGCTCACGCTTGAGCATTGGATCGGACAATAGGCGGGCGGCTTTAGGAGTCAATGATTCTCAACGGTGTGACCACACAAAACTAAGCGGCCGCACAGACATTGCAGTTACCTTTGATTTCCAGTCGGGCCGTGTGCATGTCAAAATCCGCAGCGCGTACGGCGGGCGCAATATCCGCCTCAACGGCGACAACTTCCAGCTCTTTGACCGTCGAACAGTTTTCGCAAACAAGGAAAGTCTGGACCACATGCGGACCCTCGTGATTGCAAAGAACAAACGCGTTGAGGCCATCTAGTTTGTGGATATGCCCTTTTGTCTCAAGCCCATCGAGGGCACGATAAACCGTCATCGGCGCACGAACACCAAGCTCTTTTAGTTTGTCGAGGATTTCATAAGCTTTGAGTGGCTCTTCGTTTTCTGCGAGCACATTCCAGACCAGCTTTTCATTTTTCAAAAGGCCCGGCGGGCGATGTATGCCCTGATGATCTCCGCTCGGCTTGTCACTCGCTTTGGTTGTTTCGTCAGTCATAAACTCCCTCCCGAGGATATATGGCTGTTATATCTTTGTTATATCATATAACCAAGCAAAAAGCACCCCTATGGTTAAGAAATCGACGGGCCGCTTGTTTGCCCGGACCACCACCCTAGGGAGGCGTACATGTCTGAAAACATTGACCTCGTGAAAAGCGTTCTGCGGGCATATGTGAATGATGATCGCGATGAAATTGAAAGACGAATTGCCGATCAATTCAGCTTCACCAGCCCCTACGACAATCAGATCGACCGCACGTCCTATATGGAGCGATGTTGGCCCAATCACGAAGCGACCAAAGCAATCGACTTTATTCGCTTTTTCGAAAATGGCGATGATGTCGTGACGTCGTATGAGGTCACGCTGTTATCAGGACGAAAATTCCGAAACACCGAAATTCTCTCGGTACAGAACGGGAAAATCAGCGCAATTGAAGTCTTTTTTGGATGGGATCTTCCCCACCCCGCCACAAACGGAAAGTCTATTGATATCGCCGCTGAGGAATAAAAAAAGCCCGCCATAATGGCGGGCTTTCGTAAAAAGTTAGTGCAGAGTTATTGCCAACCGACCCGATCAAAAATACGAACCGCCTCGGCTTGTTTCTCTCCCAACGCTGAAACCGGCAGAGCATCGGGTTTAAAATCGGAATAGGCCGCAATGGGGCCGGCGGCCTCGACACCCGGCACCACGGGATATTCGTTATTACCACTGGCGAAAGCTTTTTGCGTTTCATCACGCAATAAGAATTCAAGCAGCTTCTCTGCATTTTCGGGGTTTGGCGCATATTTCGTAACACCCGCCCCAGAAATATTCACATGGGCACCATTGCCATCTTGATCCGGAAAGAACAGATCAAATTTTTCACCGATTGCGGCATTCTTTGCATCATCCGAACCGATGAAACGCGCCGTATAATATGAATTGACGATTCCCAATCGGCATATACCCGCAGCCACCGCTTCGATTTGGGAAGTGTCATTGCCTTGGGGCTTGCGGGCAAAATTCGCGACAACGCCCCGCGCCCACTCTTCGGCAGCTTCAGCACCGAAATGCGCGATACGCGACGCCAAAAGCGATTGGTTATAGATGTTCGATGACGACCGTACACAGATCATCCCCTCATAAGCAGGGTCCGCAAGGTCAGCATATGTCTCTAAGCCATCAGGCAATCCCATTTCTTTGTTGTAAATCACAATTCGAGCGCGTTTCGACAGGCCAAACCATTTATCATCCGGGTGCCGATATTGTGACGGCACGCGTGCTTCGAGCGCGGCGCTATCGGTACTGCGAAAAATACCGCGCTCATCAGCCCGCCAGAGAATACCTGCGTCGGCAGTGATGAAAATATCAGCGGGGCTTGCTTCGCCTTCTTGACTGATGCGTTCGATCAAGGCGTCACCACCAGCCTCAATAGTATTTACCTTGATGCCGGTCTCTTTGGTGAAGGCGTCAAAAATCGCCGCGTCTGATTCATAATGCCGACCGGAATATACATTGACCTCGCCGGCGTCGGGTTTCGGCTCTGCGCTCTTTGCGTCTGTCGCCGCGTCATCACCACAGGCAACAAGCGCGAGCGCACCAAGACTGATTGCCAACGCCGTGCCGAAACGAGGGAGTTGAGTAGAAATGATCTGCGCCATAAAAACCGCCATTCAATTAGTTGAGAATAATTCTTAATAGCGGATTTATAGGGTGCACTCAGAAATTGCAACAGCAATACCAAAGTAAATAGTAAGTCTGATGGCCTTAACTGTAGCCAATTCAGCCCCTCTCGAGCCTATCGGCCAAAGATAAAAGCTCGCTCCCAATCAACTGTCACATTCATTCGGGTGCCGTAATCCGGTGCTGCATCCATCAAGGCTGACAAATCCGCACCTTCGTCTGTTTCTAATCGCGCTAGCCAACCCGGCCCCGCAAAACGTGAATCTGCTACGTGAAAAGCACCGGCAGGATCCGGGATTGCCACCAATGTATCAGGGCGCACCACCGCAACCGCAGCACCATTATCCAATAAGCGCGATGCCCCATTAAGCGGCACCGGGCCTAAAAACGAATGAAATGCGCCATCTTTGATGTGTCCGGAAATTTTCTGGCTTCCCGGAAACAGCGACGCGCCCTCCGTGGTTTTTGGTGCTGCATACAATGTCTCTGGTGTCGCGACTTCGATAATCTCTCCCGCGCGCATTAGTGCGACCCGGTCACCCAAGGCCAATGCCTCTTCGGCATCATGGGTCACGAGCAATACGGCTGCATTTTGTTCTTTCAGCATACGGCGTAACCGCTCGCGCAGACTGCGGCGCAATGCGACATCAATACTGGCGAAAGGTTCGTCCAACAACAATGCCTTGGGTTGCCGGATCATCGCGCGCGCTAATGCAACCCGTTGTTGCTGACCACCCGATAGCTCGTGGGGATAACGGCGCGCGAGCTCCTTAATGCCAAAATGTTCTAGCTGTTCGGTCACCCGCGCTTTGACATCGGTCTGACCAACCAAACCGAACGCAATGTTTTTTGCCACCGTTAAATGCGGAAACAAAACATAGTCCTGAAACACCAACCCGATGGGTCTTTTTTCTGGTGGGGTCTCTTTTCCTGGCTCAGCAATCAGCCCGCCATCAAGCTCGACGGTCCCGGACTGTAGCGGCTCTAGCCCACCCGCGATCCGTAACAAGGTCGTCTTGCCGCAGCCTGAATGCCCAAACAGACAGACAATTTCGCCGGGCCTGACCTCTAGTGTGGCTCCGCGCACGGCCTTTACATCACCATAGCGATGCGAAATGTCCTGCAAGATCAGCGTCATGGCCGGTGTGTGCAATCCTTTTAACTGAATGCGGCCTCACCAAAAGCCGCCCACCGAAAACCGATACAAAACCGATTTTGCCGACGCCCTCAACGAGAAGGCTTGGGAAATGCCGCATTTTCGCATAGATGTCACGTGTTGAGAACGAGAATTAAGAACAATGGCGACCATATCAAGCAAAGATGCTCCTGTAAGCGCGGAAATTCGGCGGGTTAACCGCTTTTCGCCCGGCGTCGCGGCAATCATTCTGATCGCGCTTCTCGCCGCCGCACCGATCATCGCAATTGTTCTCGGCGCTGTTCATGCTGGGCTTGGCGAGGCACAGGCGCATATGTTCTCGGTTACGGGTGCCCGATATTTGCGAACGACATTGTTGCTTTGCTTTTTTGCAGGCACAGGTGCCGCAATTATCGGTGCCGGTGCGGCTTTGTTGATTTCACTCACAGAGTTTCCGGGACGGCGGATCTTGGCCGTCGCGTTGGCTCTTCCCTTTGCCATTCCCGCCTATGTGGGGGCTTATGCGTATGGTGATCTGTTTGGGCCATTCGGCCTTATTGCGAGCATCGTTGGCGCAAGTGATCTGCCGGAGATCAGATCACTGCCGGGTGCCGCCTTTATCCTGATGCTGACGACCTATCCCTATATATACCTCGCGATGAATGCGGCCCTCGCATCGAGATCATCATCATTGATGGAGGCCGCCCGGGCCCTAGGCGTAAGCCCCGCCCGTGCGGCCATTGATGTTTTGTTCAAAATTAGCCGCCCTGCTTTTATTGGCGGGCTGGCGCTGGCGCTCATGGAAATTGCGGCCGATTACGGCGTCGCAGATTATTTTGGCGTGCCAACACTAAGTGTCGGGATTTTTCGCACGTGGTACGGGATGGGTGATCTTGCGGCCGCGATGCAACTCGCTGCGGGATTATTTTTCCTGGCTCTGCTACTCGCAATTCTGGAAAGCGCTGGTCGTCGCGGCCGCGCCACCGACGACACCCGCGCCCTTCGCGCAAATCACCGTCTAAAACTTTCTGCACCCCACGCAACACTCGCCGTCTTTGCCTGCGCGCTGCCGGTTTTGTTTGGCTTCATCGCACCGAGCGCGGTGCTGCTATCGTTGATGAACCTCAACCAAAGCGGACACGCGGTCACTGCACTCACGAAAGCGGGTGTCAACACCGCTCTCATCGCGGCTATCGGTGCCGCTGTGGCAATAACAATCGCATTGATATTGGCATATGGCACACGCAGAGCCCGTGGCCGTATTGCGCAATTCTTTTTACGCTTGGCCACCCTCGGTTATGCGGTCCCTGGCGCAGTAATGGCGATTGGCATATTGGCGCTTACGGCCAATTTGGGGCGCATATCCGGGCTTGCCGCAGCCGGCGGCATCGCTGCTCTTCTCTACGCATATGTGGCGCGGTTTTTGACCGCCGGATATAACGCCACAACCGGTGGTCTCGAACAGATTAGCCCGCAGATGGACGCCGCTGCAAAAATGCTTGGGGCTGGTCCAACCCGAATATTGCGCGACCTTCACTTGCCGCTGGCACACCGTTCAATTCTGGCGGGTAGTGCGATCATTGCTATCGATATCGCCAAAGAGCTTCCGGCCACGCTGATTCTGCGACCATTTAATTTTGAAACGCTCAGTACACATATCTATAGACTTGCAGCCGATGAGCGTCTCGCGGACGCCGCACCGGCTGCACTAATCTTGATTGTGCTTGGGTTAATTCCAACCTTGGCCCTGAGCCGTCTCAACCGCCAAACGATCGGTTAAATCGTCACCGGTTGAGACTGTTGACCAACAGCTATTCGTCACCGCGATAAGCAAAGGGTAAATCACTGCGGGTTAGGTCGCGATATCGCTCCATCAGCATTTTCTGACGCGTATTGAGGTCTTGCGCACGCCCGGCAATAAACACGGCTTCAGGCCGGGTCGTTAGCTCAAGCGGATCACCATCCCACACAACGACATCAGCCATTTTGCCTACTTCAAGCGAACCAAGCTGATTACCAACACCATAGATTTCGGCTGGGGTTAGTGTAATCGCCCGAAGCGCGGCCGCAGCCGGCAGCCCCTCAGTCACTGCGTTGCCAGCATGTTGACGGATGAGATGGGCATTATGAGTATCGGCGAAGAAAGCAATCTTCACACCCGCACGCTGTAACCGCGCAGCGTTTTTAAGCGTCGAGTCGATATCCTCAAATTGATACGGCAAATTGGCCAGACCCGAAATGATGACCGGAATATTCGCCGACACCAATTCATCCGCCACACGCCATGCCTCAGTCCCGCCGACAATGATAACGTTTAGACGATAGGTATTCTTCAATCGAATGACCGAGCGAATACCGTTTGCACTATTGACTTGAACGATCAATGGTTGCGTGCCACTGACCACCGACCCAAGCGCTTTGAGGTCTGCCAAGGCAAATCGATCATTACGCGGACGACGCATATATTCATTCGGATTGGCCTGATACGCTCTCGCTTCATCGAGATACTCGCGAAGCACGGCCCATGCGCCCATTCGGGTGTCGCCAGCGCGCGCAGCACCGCTATAGCCCATGACCGCGACCTGCGCTGCCTCAGCTTTGGTGACAGAATTCGTCCGCCCCGAGAGGTCGATCACCGCCGCACGACCACCAAATAGCTTATCGCCCGCAGATGGCGCAGACAGCGCCCGCGTCACGCCCTCGGCACGATTAACCGGGATCAATACTGATGACGGATTATATGCATCAATTGAATTTAATGCAGCGCTCAACGGAAACCCCTCAGACGGGCTGGAATCATTGGCCTCTTTATCCAAGCCAATTTCGACGAGGCCGATCTGGGTATAGGGTGCGAACAAACCGGGGGTGACAATTTTACCGGTCGCGTCAATGACCGTCGCGCCCGCTGGGGCAGTCAAATCAGCACCAATTTCCGCAATCCGTCCATCGTGAATGATAACGTCACCGTTTTCAATCACATCGCCGGAAACAGTGTGAACCTGACCATCCATGATCGCTGTGGTTTGGGCGGTCGCAACAGAGAGTACAGCGATACCCGATGCCAAGAGGCTACTGAGTGTTTTTTTCATCATCTTGTTCATTGTCCTGCACCGCCTGTGAAGCTGTTGTCATGTTGACCAATTTCAAAATCCATCCTCGGAGAGAGTGAAGGATCAGCACGATCAAACATCAGTGCACCATCAATATATACTTTCTCTGCCCGGGCGTAGACAGAGAACGGGTTACGGTTCCACACAACCACATCGGCCATTTTTCCAGTTTCTAATGTGCCGGTCTGGTCAAGAATACCCATCGCTTTTGCCGGATTTGCGGTAATCCATCCGATCGCATCTTTGGGTTGAATGTCGAACCCAATGCGACGCCCATCCGCCATTGCTTTTGCGGCCTCTTGATTAAGGCGCTGAATGCCGTTTTCGTCATCCGAGTGGATAATCGCACAACCATTCGGTTGGGCATCAACTAATGCCGCATTTTCACCGACCGTATCAAAAGCCTCTAGCTTAAAGCCCCACCAGTCAGCCCAAACCGCTGCACAAACATTATTCTTAGCAAGGTAATCAGCAATTTTGTAAGCTTCGATTGCGTGGTGGAATGTGGTGACTTGGTAACCAAATTCCTTGGCAATATCCAAAATTTGAACCATTTCGTCCGCACGATAACAATGCATATTGACGACAACGTCACCTTCTAGCGCGCCCGCCAAGGTTTCTAGTTTTAGGTCGCGTGTTGGTGCGTTTGGTGCGTTGTCCGATTTATCTTTGCTGTCGTCATTTTGCCAATCGTCAAAATCGCGCCAATAGTCTTCCCATTTTTGTTGATACGCTTGGGCCTCGATCCACGCTGCGCGATAACCCGCAACATTGCCCATACGTGTACCGGGGCCACCGCGCTCGCCATAGACACGTTTTGGATTTTCACCGCAGGCCATTTTCAAACCATAAGGTGCATTCGGAAATTTCATTCCCTGTACAGAGCGTGATGGTACATTTTTAAGTACCACAGAGCGCCCACCAAAGAGATTAGCGGAGCCAGGTAAAATTTGAAGCGATGTCACACCACCAGCGAGCGCACGGGTAAACCCTGCATCTTGTGGCCAAACCGAATGCTCAGCCCATACATGGGCAGTGTTCGGGGATGTGATCTCGTTTCCATCTGATGTGGAAGCCGTCGATGGCACCGGATAATCACCAAGATGGGAATGAATATCGATCACACCTGGTGTAATCCATTTGCCCTCTGCATCGACGCTTTTTGTGCCTTCAGGAAGGGTCAACGTCCCCGCCTCGCCGACCGCCGTGATCTTACCGTCTTGTATCAACACAGCGCCATCATTAATGCGCTGGCCAGTACCCGTGAGCACTGTCGCCCCGGTCAATACAACGGTCTCGCCCGGATAAGGCTTATAGGTAGATGGGAACGGATCAGCCGGCGGCCGGACTGGCTCTTCGCTAGCTTTTTTTGCGGCAGCCGTCTCGGTCTTTTCGACCTTTGTGGCGGGCGTCGCGGCGTCACTTTCTGGTTCGTTGCTTGGCTGCGAACAAGCGCTTAGCATAAGCGCGGGCATCAGAACGGTGAGTGCCGTCCTTCCGATTTTTTGCATACTATCCCTCAACATGCTGCGTGACACACTTCGTAAGTGCTCAATGTTATGTCATAAGACTAGCGTAAAATATCCGTGCGACCACCCCGCACCAATATTTAAGGTGCGGTATATTTTCCTTGCCAGATGTTCAGCTGGGCAATGACAAACCGTCAAGAGGGGATTTCACCATGACCGCAATCACAAGGCGCCTTGCTTTAACGTCGGGCCTTGCGGCTGGCGCAGCATCTTGCGCAACCACACCAAAAATGACCCCTTATGACGCGGTCACAACCGCACCGTCTGGCGTTTTTGCACATGGCGTCGCGAGCGGCGACCCTGGTGCGACGGATGTGGTACTCTGGACGCGGTTAAGTCTTTCAACCACGGATGTCACAATCCGCACAGACGTGAAATGGCAAGTCGCCAATGACGAAAGCTTCTCAGATATTGTTGCAGACGGGAACGCCCAAACCAGCGCAGCGCAAGATTGGACAGTCAAAACATTAGCCGGTGGGTTAGAGCCCGGTGCGACGTATTTTTACCGCTTCAAAATCGGCGACATCACCTCACCCATTGGACGCACAAAAACGCTACCCACCGGATCGATTGATCAAGCGCGCTTTGCTGTCCTGTCATGCGCCAATGTGCCGTTCGGGTTTTTCAACGTATACGATCTAGTTGCACGACAAGATGACATCGATGCAGTACTGCATCTTGGGGATTATATCTATGAATATGGTCGCGACGGTTATGGCGGTGCGGCGGGCAAAGCATTAAACCGTGAGCATCAACCGGTGCATGATTGTGTATCCTTAAACGATTACCGAACACGCCACGCCCAATATAAAGCGGATCCCGCTAGCCAAGCGATGCATCAGCGTCACTCGATAATTCCCATCTGGGACGATCACGAGGTCGCGAATGACACATGGAAAGGCGGCGCAGAACACCATGACCCAGCACTCAATGGTGATTGGAATGCCCGCCGTCGCGCCGCACTACAGGCCTATTATGAATGGATGCCTGTGCGCGAGCCAGAGATGACGCCCACAGCGTTTTTCCGGTCATTTTCTTTCGGCGATCTGTTGACCATTGCCGCAATCGAAACGCGGCTCATGGCCCGCACGAAACAATTCGAATATTCCGAAATTATCCCGACCCTGCAAACGCCTGAGGACATAGAGCAGTTCAAAGAGACTGTATTATGGGACGAAACCCGTGAGATGTTGGGCGGCGCACAAATTGATTATCTTGATCGAACCTTCCGCAATTCTGTCGCCAGCGGGCAACCCTGGCGTCTGATCGCCAACCAAGTGACCATGGCGAAAGTAACCGCACCGGATTTGACCCCGCATGTCACCGAAGAAGATATCGCAGCGCTAGAAAAAGAATGGAAACCGGCTCGAGCTTTTATTCAATCATCAGCCCTCGAACTTCCATCAAATTTTGATGCGTGGGATGGCTATCCTGCGGCGCGTGAACGATTTTACGATTTGGCGCGAACAGCAGGTGATGATGGAATGATCGTTGTCACCGGCGACACCCACACATGGTGGGCCAATGATCTGGTTGATCGTGATGGTAATCAAATGGGTGTTGAGCTAGGCACCCATTCGGTTTCCTCTCCTTCCCCTTACAATAAAAATTTCCTCGGTGGAAAGGGTGCTGAATACGCCCTTTTAACAAATCAGAAAAACAAGGATGTTCGCTATATTTCGGGGGAACATCACGGCTTTATTCACCTGACCGTGAACCGCACAACAGCGCGTGCGGAATATCGCGCCGTCGACACGATTGAAACACCGTCATACAATGCGTTCACAAAAGTAGCCTTCGACATTAAGAAATCAAATGGTAGTGCAGCGTTTGACGGTACAGACGGCCTAACCTTTAAAGAGGGTTTCTTATTCTAGTGTCTTGGATCAACCGACGGATCGAAAAATCGACCTTCAGATCATTCTTGATCTGGTTTGCTCTCCTGTTCGGATATTCATATTGGGCATTCATGACACCCGGCCCGTGGCGTCGTGCGCTTGACGCCGCGGGCGGAAAACTGCCGGAGACGCAACCCGGTGTTCCAGCGATTGAGCCCATTCGCTCGCTTGAGGCATTAGGCCCCAACAATGCCGATTATCTTTTGTGGCAACTGTTGGACATTCCTTACATTGCATTTACTTTTCTTGCGACTGTTGCTGCGCTTTCAATTGGCCTCAAAGCGATCGGCAAAGAACATAGCCCATTGCGGTTTCTTCTTGTGCTGCCGGCAATCTATGTCATCGCTGAAATCGTCGAAAATAGTTTATTGGTTCTATTCGCGACCGGCATAGTCGGCACCAGCGAACCATTGGTGTTACTTCAACAATTCGCAACAACGATGAAATTTACGAGTGTCATGCCGGCAATGATATTGGTGCCGATTTCTGTCGTGATTGCGCTCGTTGCCCTTATCATTCGTATGACCCGAAAGAAATCATGAATAAAACTGAGCTGATGGCCTATGCCGCTGCCCTGCCGAAAGCGGAATTACACCTTCATATTGAAGGCAGTCTTGAACCAGAATTAATGTTCAAGCTCGCACAGCGAAACAAAATCGAACTTCCCTATAAGTCAGTCGAAGAAATTCGCAGCGCCTATCAGTTCTCGAACCTGCAGGATTTTCTGGATATCTACTATCAAGGCATGAGTGTTCTGCAAACGGAGGAAGATTTTTTCGACCTGACCATGGCCTATCTCAACCGCGTTCGTGCTGACAATGTTAGGCATGTGGAAATATTTTTTGACCCGCAGGGACATACGGCTCGCGGCGTTCCATTTGGTACCGCAATCGGTGGCATACTGACCGCGTTTAGTCTGGCGAAAATTCAGTTCGGGATGACCACCAAGCTCATCATGTGCTTCCTGCGACACCTCCCCGAAGAAGACGCCTTTGATACCCTAAAACAAGCAGAACCATGGCTAGACCAGATAAGCGGTGTCGGGCTTGATTCGTCAGAGGTTGGACATCCGCCCTCTAAGTTTGAACGCGTTTTCGCTAGAGCCAAAGAGCTGGGACTAAAGCTGGTTGCCCATGCGGGTGAAGAGGGCCCGCCAGAATATGTTTATGAGGCCCTTGACCAACTCACCATTGACCGATTGGATCACGGAAATAGATCGCTAGAAGACCAAGCATTAATCGAACGCCTCGTGCGCGAAGAAATGACGCTCACGGTCTGCCCGCTTTCCAACCTCAAGCTCTGCGTGGTTGATGATCTAACGTCCCATCCGATCAAACGAATGCTGGACCTTGGGCTGCGCGCGACAATCAATTCTGATGATCCGTCTTACTTTGGCGGTTATATGAACGAGAACTTCAAAGGCATCATCGACGCCCTTGATTTGTCCAAAGATGACGTCAGAACCCTTTGCGAAAACAGCTTTCGCGGGTCATTTTTATCGGACGGCGAAAAACGCGCCCAATTAGCAAAAATTGCGATGGTGTAGTCGCACGTTCTAATCGTTATGGATGCGCGAGATTTTCGATCCCTCAAGCGAGAGATTATACATCAACCCTTTGGAATCGAACACGAAGGCGACAATCGGCTGGCTGAGCTGTGTGGCATCAATCGCCCCACCCGCACCGACCGTGACTACAGTCACCGAAGCATCAACACCAATTTCCCACCCATTGCTCGCGCGAAATTTTTCCAATGCTTTAGGATCAAGAAATACGATCATCTGACGGCGCGCCTGTGCACCGAGCTGAAAACCAACGGAGGCCGATGCTGTCGAGTAATAGGACACAGTCTTACCGCCAACGCGCAACGCACCTTGTCCGTATTCACCGCCAATGCCGATCCCGGCTTTTTTGATTGAGGGAAAAACCAAAACGCCCTCCGCTTTGGCCAGAACGTCATCTGCGCCCGTAATATCTTCGCGGAATTCCGACAGTGCCTTGTCTGTACGCCGATCAATCTTTTCAGGCGATGCAGCACCTGCAATAGAAGGAATGCTCATCAACATGACGATTAGGGAAAGAACAGTCTTTTTTAACATCATAGCGCTCGCTTTCGATCATATAACGCAGCGGACAAACTCTTTTGGGTTTTGGCTCTTATAGCCTCTGGCCGGTTTCTCGCCAGATTTTGAGGCAATTTAGTGGCAGTTATCTTAAATTGATGCTTACAGTTTCTCCATCCGAACGGACCGCACCCGCCAAGCGGATAGAATTATAGCGAAAAACACTATAGTCACCGATTTCATTGAAAACGAGGACCATTCTATGAAACCACTTATATTGGCGGCTGGCGTTAGCGGCTTCATTGCTGTCGCCTTAGGGGCTTTTGGTGCGCACGGCCTCACGCTCTCATCCGAAGCGACGGGATGGTGGAACACCGCAAGTCATTATTTCCTTATTCACAGCGTTGCGGCGCTTTTTCTTTCTGGCCAACGCCGCCCTATAGCCGGTTGGGCATTTATCGCAGGATCAGTATTTTTCGCAGGTTCTCTTTACGTCATGGCGCTTGGCGGGCCACGCATACTCGGCGCACTCACCCCCATTGGCGGTCTGTGTTATTTGATTGGTTGGGCCATCATTGCTTTAAGCGGTATGCGGAACATCAACGCCGCCGACGCAGAATCGGTACAATAATCGACACACCAATCGCCGAATTAAGCGCAATAAACCCAATAATTGTAATCTCAATAATACCCATCGGTCTCTCTCCCCAAAGACAACAATGAACATGCGTCAGTTGGGCCAGTATTCGTGGTGGAAATAAGGCGATCCTGTGACAAGGCAAGGGGATTGGTTATTCACAGCCACTCACAAAAACGCGACCATTGGCATTTGCGAGACATGCTATGCGGCTCATTCTACGCGGAATTCATTGATTTTGCTGCGACCCGTAAAAAGTCTAGCCCGATCAAAATCACACCCGCCGCAACCCCGCGATGGATGGTGCCTGTCATTTCATATACGCCATAACCGAAATGAACTAACGCCCCTATAATCGCAAACCGTACGATCATGTTCGCAACAAAATTGAGTCTGTTCGACGCTAAGCGTTTCTGATGCTGCTCTGGTGTTTCGTCACGGCTGCGTGTTCTGATCCGAGAAAGGTCCGGCTGAACGCTAACCTGTCGCGCGGACGTTTGAACATCTGCAACTGCCGCGACGTTTGTTTCGCGACCAGCGAGACTCGCCAAGCGCGATGAACTGATCTGCGTCTCAAGACGCTGTTGGCTTCCGAATGCCATGCCTAAGAACTCCACCCGAACAATGGCGTTAAGATTGCCCTAGGCCGCATTGCGGTGTTCTAAAGAATTCAAATGCAATTTTAGCTATCTGGTATCGTCCGATATAAAAAAAGCGAGCGACCCGAAGGCCGCTCGCTCTTTCTCGTCCCCTCCCGACACGTCCGGTGCTAGAAGCTCTTGCGTACAGTCACACCATAAGTCCGAGGTGGATTGGTGTAACCTGAGGCACTACCCGACTGCACAACAGTTGGGAAACCTTGCAAGTAGTATTCGTCATCAGTGAGGTTGCGTCCCCAAACCATGACTTCGAAACCGCTTTCAGTTTCGATGCCAATGCTGGCATTCAGCACATTCACTTCACGTGTAAGGCTTGCAGGAACATTTTCAATCAACGACACATCTGATTCGTAGATATATTCGATACGACCATAACCACTCACCGTGTCACTAAAGTTATGTGAGTAGGTGGCTGACGTTGTCAGGCTGACTTCATGAACGCCCGCAACGCGTGTTCCAGAGAGGTCACGGAAATCTTCGCCAGCGCCACAGTTGACCACATCAAATGGCGTACAACCGGCACCAGTGAATGAGTCATACTCTGGATCAAGATAGGTCAGCGCGAATGTCAGTGTTAGCGGCTCGAAAACCTGATAGAGAGATTCGATTTCAAATCCGCGTACTGACTGTTCACCGGCATTGGCGAGATCGAAGCCGGTGCCGTTAAAGACGTTCGACTGGAAGCCTTCGATTTTCTGATCGAAAATCGCAAAGTTGATATAGCCGCCATTAAAGTTTGTCTTGACGCCAAGCTCCAAAAGACGAACGTCCTCTGGTTGCGCTGTCCGACCGAAGCCAGTCAAAGGATCGGGCGGACGTGAGTCAGATGATAGATTGAAAGCACCCGCCTTAAAGCCCGTCGCATAAGTGAAATATGCATTCAAGCTGTCAGTAAGGTCATAACCAAGGCGTGCTGTCCAGGCGATGTCGTCACTATCAAGCTTACCGTCATCCAGCGGATCAGCAGGATTCGGGAAATTGACTTGTGGCGCAAAGAACTGAGCCGCAGTCAAGGCAGCAAATGGGTTCAATGATGGATCAGCCGCAAGCGCCCCTTGCGCCCCCGCTAATGCACCGTCACGCGCCGCTGTAAAGGCTGTCGGATTGCTGCCTGCAAGCGTTTGCGCAGCAACAAAGAACGGCGTTGGGTTGGTTGGGTCGAACGGTGTACCAATCAGATTGCCCATAATCGTGGCAGCCACGAAAGAACCGCCTGCCGACATATCGAACAATGAGAATGAGTCAGTCAGATTGCTGACGCCCGTCGCTGATTTGCTGTCATTGATATAAGAAATACCACCGCTAAGCGTCAGGCGATCAGTGACATCGAAATCAAACTGGCCAAATAGCGAGTATGATTCGTTATCCATATTATAGGTACCAAAGACACCTGAACCAGGTACAAATGATGCCCCAAATGGGATTGGCGTTACTGGACCAAACTCAGGGAACAAGGCTGTCGGCCCTGTGGTCAGCGCGCCAATCAACTGAGAACCGCCTTCAACGGTAAGAAGGTCCGAACCAAGTGGTGACAGAAGAATGTTGACGAAGTCACGCTGCTGCGTGCCAAACACAACATCACGCTGCAAGAAGACGTCTTCGTTAAAGTAGAAACCACCAATCAACCAATCGAGACGATTGTCGCCGGTCGAAGCCAAACGAATTTCTTGTGTGAAGGTTTCGTATGAACGATCTTGTGGGTTTTGCGCGAGGTCAGCACCGGAGAAATCAACGTCGGTATTACCGAAGTCACTTTGCTCACGATAGGCTGTGATGGAGGTCAACTGTGCGCCGCCCAAATCCCAATCACCCTGAAGCGAAATACCTTTACCTTTAAGAACGTTGAACGTTTCTGCATCAACCGCAACATTACGCGAAAACGGATCTGTACCGTCAGTAATTTCTTCACCAAGACCGCCAAATGCAACCGGTGCGCCGATGGCTTGGGTCGCGGGACCATTAAGAATAGTCACAGCACCACAGCAGTTTTCGTCGATTTTGTTGTAGTCACCAATCATACGGAATGAGAGGTTTTCAGTCGGCTCCCAAAGAAGCTGACCGCGAACAGCCCAACGGTCGCGTTCGTTCTGGTCCGTTCCATCAACAATGTTTGTGTAATACCCTTTACGGTTATTGGTGCTGCCTGAAACCCGGAAGGCCAGCGTATCGGTCAACGGGCCAGTCAAGCTGCCCTTGAAAAGGACTTGATCATAGTTGCCATAGCTGGCTTCGACGCTACCGCCCCAGTCAAATTCTGGCATTTTGGTAGTGATCGAAATCGCACCCGCCGACACGTTTTTACCAAACAATGTGGACTGTGGACCACGAAGAACCTCAACCCGTTCCAATGTCGGAAGGTCAAGAACGGCGGCCGCTGAACGAGAGCGATAAACACCATCAATAAACACACCAACCGAGCTTTCAATGCCGGGGTTGTTCGCGCCGTTACCAAAGCCACGAATGGTGAAGTTTGTTTGTGAAGAGTTTTGTAGCTGCGTAATGCGTAACGACGGCACAACGGTTTGCAAATCAATGAGGTCATTGATTTGAGATTTTTCAATTGTTTCTGCGTCAACAACACTAACCGCAATAGGCACTTCCTGCAGTGTCTGTGCACGCTTGGTTGCCGTAACAACGATTTGATCAGATTGCGCCGACACTCCTGTCGTAGCAACTGCACCCAACGCAACGCCCATGAGGAGCCGCGTGGAGAACACTTTTAAACCGGAATCCTGTTTCATCATCTAACCTCTGTTTTGCCCCCTCCCTGAATGGGGCGTGCCTAACCCGACTGATTTGCGCCGCCGGGTCTTGAAAATACTATTCTCTTTTTGATCGGGCCTCGTCCAGTAATGGAATGAGTTTCAACTGCGGTCCGACCAATAGCGTTACAAAATTACAACAAACTACAAATGCCAAACATTGCTGCACCGCAACAGTTTACGCGACACGCACGCCCGCTAAGGCGCTTCACCCAACAGCGTCGTTTCAATAGTTCAAAATTTTGTTAACGAGCTATGAGGATGACTTCAAAGCACAATTTCAAATTGCTGCGATGCGAAATAACTTCTTTCAGTATACTACTTATACTGACCGGGCATAACCCGCGCATATTCATTCCAAGTAAAGCGAAATAATCGATCGAATTTTGCAAGTTGAATTTTTATGCGACTTCGCGCCCTTGCTCTTGTTTCGTTTGTTTGGGCATTGAGCCAGGCATTTCATGAACGCGCCGCGACGGAAGAACAATGATTGCGCGCGTCCCCTCGTTCACGACGGAATCGATACGGAACGAACCACCATGCGCCTTGGCGATTGCTTGGACCAATGGCAGGCCAAGCCCCAATCCTTCGCGCGAACGCTGAAATGACATGTCGATCTGCTCAAACGGTGCCGTCACCTTGTCAAGTAATTCAGGCTTCACGCCTGGGCCGTTATCTTTGACCACAATGGCCAAATCGCCGCCCCGGGTTAACGCAGCACCGATCACGACGGAAACACCCTTCGGCGAGAATTTCACCGAATTGTCTACAAGCTTGCGTACCGCCTTGGCCACAAGGCCGCGATCACAACAAATTTCAAGGTTCTCCGAGCAAAGACGCTGAACAGGCGTTACTTCTGCAAGACGCAGGGTTTTTTCGATACTACCAAGCGCCTCTTCCATTATGTCGCCGAGGAATACATCCGTTTCATTGATCCCAATGGGGCCAGAGCGCGCATCAGACGCTAACAACATGTCAGAGACGGAATTCAACAACCGCCGACCACCATCAATAATATACTCCGCATACTCATTGTGCATATTGTCTTGCTGTTGATCAAAGCGCTCAGCAAGAATTTGACCAAAACCGATAATCGCATTTAATGGTGTGCGCAGCTCATGACTCATGACGGACATTAAGCTGTCTTTAAATCGCGCGCCGGCTTCGGCTTGGTCTTTTGCGGTCTTCAATTCGCGCCGGTCATCACTGGCACGCAGAACGAACTTCACCGCGTGATGGAATAGCGACCAGTTCATGGGCTTTGCTAAAAATGACGTTGCCCCCGACGCAAATGCACGATCGACCGCATCACTTTGATCACTCGCGGTTATAACCATGACTGGAATTTCGCATAGCGTTTCATCTTTACGAATAGCCTCGGTTAGCTCGTAACCGTTCATGTTGGGCATATCGATGTCTGAGATTACAAGGTCTGCATCCATCTTTTTAAGACGCGCAAGCGCTTCCGCACCATCTTCTGCGGTCGTGACGCTATAACCAGCTTCTTTCAGCTTTGCCGACGCCAATTCCCGCATAACAGGATCGTCATCAGCTAGCAGCACCACTCTTGCGCTATCAGACAAAGTCTTTCCCCTCCAGAACAAAAAGTCGCAAATCGCTTAACGCCGGCGCATTTACGCAACTTTTTCTTAACAATCACTTTCCGCGAAATCACAGATATAGAAATTAAATTTCAAGTAATTGCCGCCACTATCCTCTTACTCCGCAATATCCGGGAAAGGTCGAGGATCGTTAACTGGTGATTAAGCGCCGCTCCAGATCCATGCGCAGTCGTCTGACCGCGCTTGTTATCGTAGCCATTTTTGGCGCGGTCGTCATCGCGACCGCGTCATCTGTATGGCGCGAAACCGCACAATATGGTGCCGGAAAGCGAGCAGAACTATTTGCATCAGCCAATGTCTTTGCCTCGGCCATTTCTGAACATGTGGATAATAAAGATAAATCGGCGACGCTCTATTCATTACGGGCGATCTCTTACATTCCAACAATCGAATATGTAAAAGTTCAAACCACCGACGGCAAAACATTCGTTGAATTGGGCAGCGCAACTCAGATCATCAACAAGTCGTCTTTTCAGTTTTTTCCCGAGAATTCACCGCTGTCTATGCTGACTTCTCGGTCAGCTGTTGCGACTGTGCCGGTGGTTCAAGGCGGCAGGACCATTGCCAAGCTGACAATTCACGCCAACACCGGCGAATTGTCGAGCCGTATCGGGGTTTTGCTTTACGATGCACTCGTCGCCGCGATTTTCGCTGGCGGTATCGGTGTATTAATCGCACTCAAAATGCAGCGATCCATCACGGATCCTATTCTTAACCTCGCGCGGGTCATGGGCCGCGTTCGGGAATCCGGTGATTTTTCGGTGCGTGCAGAAAAAGCAGCTGACGAAGAGACTGCGCAACTGGTTGATACATTTAATACCATGCTTGATCACATCCAGGATCGCGACGTGATTTTGAAAACTCACCAACGCACGCTGGAAAAAACCGTCGAACAACGAACAAGCCAGTTACGCACAGCAAAAGAATCCGCAGAAGCCGCCAATCACGCAAAATCTGATTTCCTCGCGACAATGAGCCACGAGATCCGTACACCAATGAATGGTATGCTCGCCATGGCAGACCTTCTCAGCAAGGCCCGCCTTGCGCCGCGCCACCATCGTTACGCCGAAGTTATTGCAAAATCCGGCCAAAGCTTGCTGGCCATCATCAATGATATTCTTGATTTTTCCAAAATCGAAGCTGGTCGGCTGGAACTTGAACAAATCGCAGTGCGCCCAGCCGATGTTATCGACGATGTTGTCGGTCTTTTTTGCGAACGGGCCGCCACTAAAAAAATTGACCTCGCAGCCTATGTTGCCCCTGACGTGCCCGAAGAAATTGAGGGCGATCCAGTGCGGATCTCTCAGGTCATTTCCAATCTCGTTAATAATGCGCTGAAATTCACCGAAGAAGGTCATGTACTTGTCGCGGTCGAGGTCAAAAAGGGCACGAACCCATCAAGTAACGACAACGTCACGATTGAGTTTTCAGTTTCGGATACCGGTGTTGGTATTGCGAAAGATAAACAAGCAGCGATTTTCGAAGCCTTCTCCCAGGCCGATCAAACCACAACTCGTCGCTTTGGCGGCACCGGGCTTGGTCTTGCGATTTGTCGCCGCCTTGTAGAGGCCATGAAAGGTGATATCGGCCTGACCAGTAAGCCGAATAAAGGCTCTCGCTTCTTTTTCAACATGCCAACCCAAGTATTGAGGGCACCGCCAGCGATCCGGCAAGCCGAGGGCGAAAAACGCGCGCTTGTTGCGATCGAAGGAAACGCAGCGCCAAAAATGTTGGCACGCTACCTCCGCGAGACCGGCGTCATTCCACATATTCTAGAAAGCGGAACAGACCTTGGGCCACATATCGCCTATGCGGATATGATCTTTGCATCACCTGAGTTTTTCCATGGGTATCAGCGGTCAATCATGACCGGCAAAGCGCAATGGATACCTGCCCGAATTTGTGTCTGTGAACTTGGCGATACCGCACCTGACCAACTCCTTGAAAGTGGCATTGTCGAAGATATCTTGCTGGCACCCTTGTCCCGCCGCGAAGTTATGGATCAGATTGGCAGGATCTTTGATGACCGGCTTCGCGGAAAGGCAGCACTGAGCCACGCCGAGACCAACACACAATCGCATCTATATTTCAGTGGACAGAGGATTCTTGCGGCTGACGATAGCGCGGTCAATCGCGAAGTCGTGCATGAAGCATTGTCACGCCTCAATCTTAGCGTCACCCTCGCATCTGATGGACGCGAAGCGGTACATCGCGCCCAAAAAGAAGATTTTGATTTGATCTTGATGGATTGCTCAATGCCGGAGATGGACGGCTTTGAAGCAACCCAAGCGATCCGCGCACTTGAAAAACGGTCGAACCGAAAAGCGGTTCCTATTGTTGCCCTTACCGCTCATGTGGCCGGGAAAAGTGATGCCTGGCGTGATGCGGGCATGAATGATTACCTCACAAAGCCATTCACCCTCGATACGTTGGGTGGAGTTTTGACAAAATATCTCACGGTTGACGAAAATTATGTTCCGCAACCGGACGAGGATGACGTCGCGCCAACCCAACCCGTTGCGCCCCCACCGGCAACCGATGACGAAGAGCCAAACCCCGTATTCGACCGGACCGTATTGGACCAGATCGCCGCCATGCAAGCCGGCGGTGTGGACCTTCCCGTTCGGGCGCTCACTTTGTTTGAAGAACACTCTCGCAAAGCCATGAAAAACCTTGCGGACGCATTAAAGTCCGGCGACCACGAAGCCATTGCCAAGGCCGCTCATGCACTAAAATCCATGAGTGTAAATGTCGGCGCAAAAGCGCTTGGTTCGTCCTGCGGTGAAATTGAAGCGCAAGCTCGATCAGGCGCGACACTAAAAGCGATATCCGCACTATGCAAAATTACAGTTATGGAATTTCGAACCGCCCACAAAGCATTGCCAGACCTTATCGGCGAATTGCAACGATCCGTCGCTTAATGATTAGTGGATTTTAATCGACACGCGAACACTGCCAATTATTGATATTGCGCGCGTCACAGCGATTGTCGGATGACCTTTATCACTTGAATGTGGCTCAAGACGCGCCGAACCATTTTGATCCGCTGGCTGACCATCATCCCGACCAAGGCCGCTTCGCCACCGCCTGACAATCAGCGTTTCATTTACGTGTGCCAAACAAAAATCACCATTCTCTGGTAAGCGGTCATCATAATCGATGACCAACACAGTATCTGGTAGAAATGCTAAATTGACCGCCGGGTCGTTGATGAACACGGCGAAAAGTTTCGGTGCGCCCAACGTCACGGGAATATAATCTTCAGCCATCATATGCGGATCAGCTTTGGCATCCTGCACAAACAGCGCTGCCCCACGCAGTGAAATCACCGGCACATGACGCACGGGACGGCGGATATAGGCGGCCGCCGCATGTTTATCACTCTCCGCAGACGAACGATCACCCGCAGCAAGCCAATCAAGCGGCGCACCAAGCGCATCGGCAAGCTTTGCCAATGTTAAACGACGAGGGTCATGGACGCCACTTTCCCAATTCGCAATCGCGGGCTGACTAACCCCAACCCGATGCGCCAAATCTGATTGACTATAACCTTGGGCCTTTCGCGCCTGTCTTATGCGCTCGCCGATTGATCGGGCGATTACTTTTTGTGTGAATTCCATAATCCCCTCCATGGAAATATAAGATATACTTATAATATAAGTATGGGGCACGCTATAAAATTGTGCAGTTGGCACTGCGAAAACAAGATCATATGCTTATCTCATTGTTTTTGAAGGTTTTTACAAGTACACCGACAAGTATATTATTTTTCAAAAAGTGACTTGAAAAAATTAGGTTGTCTTATATCCTAATGCTCGTGGAAACGTTCAACTGCATAGATCGGGGTAAAATATGACTGACCTGTGTGACCGAGACGGAGCTAACCGTCTCGCGACAAAAATTCAGGATTTCTGGAAAAAACGTGGCTTTGACGTCAGCATTGAAGTGACGGACGAAGGCTTTGTGTCGACCATGCGATCTGCACGAAGTGACGTGCGGAGCAACATGATCAACGGCATGCCGACTAAATTTTTTGGTGAAGCTGCGGCCAGCTAAGCCAACAGAAGATTCTCAATCACCGACGCGGCTTCTCGATAATTCGCGAAGACGGCGGTTGCCTCCCCGGCCAGTTCCAATGGGCCGTAACCAAAATCGGCAATGGCACAGGGCAACCCAGTCGCCATTGCCGCTTTGATGTCTGTGTCACTATCACCGATAAACACAGCCTTTTTTGCGCCTGTCCGCTTTAGACATAAACTAACCGGTGCTGGGTCCGGCTTCGCGGCGACCGTTGTATCCGCCCCAACAATCGTTTCAAACAAATGATCGAGATTCAGCGTGGTCATAAGCTGAACGGCCATCCCTTCGCGCTTATTCGTACAAATGGCGCAAACCGCGCCGCGCGCGCGAAAGCCCTCAATCATCTCGATCACATATTCAAATGGGCGGGAATGATCGGCAATATTTTCCTGATAATATTTCAAGAATCGTTCAAGCGCTTCATCAAGTTCCGATTCGCTTGCGTCACGGTTGGCCGAGATTTCGAACCCACGCATCAACATACGTCGAGCACCATGCCCGACTAAATGGCGCACCTCGTTCGGGGCCACTGCGTCAAACCCCATATCGCCAAGCGCATGGTTCATGGACGCCGCCAGATCTTCGGCGGTATCCACAAGCGTTCCATCGAGATCGAAAATCAAAGCTGTACCGACAAGATCTTTGGTCATTGTTGCGCCTGTTTTCTGTTATTCCATCAATTATACCAACGCCGCCTTAAGGGATCGTCGATACGGTTCGCGATTCGTAGGACTCGCGAATCGGGTCAACTCCGCCCATAAGGCACGAAAAGGCCATAGGCCATTTTGCGTCTTTTATGATAGACGAATTCGAGGAATTGAAAGGCGCAGGGATGAAAGACGTCAAAACCGCAACAGTCATTCTAGCCGCGGGACACGGGACGCGCATGAAATCAGCATTACCCAAGGTGATGCACGAGATTGGCGGTCGCGCGATGATCGCTCATGTCATTGATTCAAGTGTCGCCCTTGCGCCCGAACGCGTCGCGGTCGTTATTGGCGACCACGCTCCCGAAATTGGTGATTTTGCGCAATCCATTCACCCGGCAATTTCGATTGCCGTTCAATCACCGCCACAAGGGACCGGCCATGCAGTGATGCAGGCAATGCCGGCACTTGACGGGTTTTCGGGCGCGGTTCTAGTGCTTTACGCAGATACGCCCTTGGTAACGCCACCTACCTTACGCGCCCTCGCCAGCGAGATAGCCAATGGTGCGACTGTTGCTGTTTTGGGATTCACACCGCCCGTTCCCGGCGCATACGGACGATTAAAGCGCGACGCCAATGGCGCTTTGATCTCTATTGTCGAGGCAAAAGACGCAACCGAAAACGAGCTTGAAATTACTTTGTGCAATTCCGGGGTTATGGCCATTGACAGTGCGTTCTTAAACAAACGCCTAAAAGATATCGACGCCAACAATGCCAAAGGCGAATACTACCTGACGGACCTTGTGGAGCTTGCCCGCAAAGATGATCTGCGTTGCGCCGTTATCGAGGCAGAGATAGAAGAAGTCATTGGCGTAAACTCCCGGGTCGAACTTGCAGAAGCGGAAGCAATTTTCCAAAACTGGAAGCGCAAAACCGTCATGGAAAATGGCGCGACCTTAGCCGACCCACAAAGCGTTTATTTTTCCTTTGATACAGTGGTCGGTCAAGACGTCACCATCGGCCAGAATGTTGTTTTTGGCCGCGGCGTCACCATTGGCGACAACGCAGAAATCAAACCATTTTCCCATATCGAAGGTGCGCAGATCGGCGAGGCCGCCACCGTCGGGCCATTTGCTAGGCTTCGCCCAGGGGCAGATCTAGGCCGCGAGACCAAAGTCGGGAACTTCGTCGAAATCAAAAAAGCAACGCTTGGTGAAGGCGCGAAAGTTAGCCACCTTTCTTATATCGGTGATGCTGATGTGGGCGCAGAGGCAAATATCGGTGCCGGTACGATCACATGCAATTATGACGGATACGGAAAGCATAAAACCGTAATCGGCAAAGCTGCGTTTATTGGGTCAAATTCTTCGCTTGTTGCGCCGGTCAACATTGGCGATGGCGCATATGTCGGGTCGGGTTCCGTCATAACCAAAAATGTAGCCCCAGACGACCTAGCCGTTTCGCGCAGTCGCCAATCCGCCATCACAGGTTGGGCCGCACGGTTCAGAAAATCGAAACAACAATAGGAAGACCACATGGACAAAGAAGCGGGCAAGCGCCTCGCCGCCGAAGAAGCCGCGAAACACGTCACCACTGACATGACGCTAGGCCTCGGCACCGGTTCAACCGCCCGTTATTTTGTCGATATTATGGGCGAGCGCGTCAAACAAGGCTGGACGCTTAGAGGTATTCCCACTTCCGAAGAGACCCGACGCCAAGCCCAAAGCCTTGGCATTGAGATAATTGAGCCGGATGAAACCACGATCATCGACGTCGCGATTGATGGCACTGATGAAGCAGATCCAAGTTTTAACCTCATCAAAGGTGGCGGTGCCGCACTCCTACGCGAGAAAATAGTCGCGAAGGCCGCGCGCAAATTCATCGTCATCGCAGATAAGTCAAAGCGCGTTGTCGCGCTCGGTGCTTTCCCTCTGCCGATTGAGATTTCACCATTTAGCTGGGCACTTACAGTCAGCGCCATTCGCGCGGCGCTAACCGCTAATGGATTTACGGCACCAAGATTATCGCTACGCGCCACAGATGGCACGCCCGTTAAAACCGACGGCGGCAATCTGATTATTGACGCCGAATTGGGCCGCATCGACGCACCTATCGAATTAGAACGCGCCTTAGCGGCCATTCCCGGCGTACTGGAAAGTGGTCTTTTTTGCGGCATGACAGACATGATTATTTATGGCGATACCGATGGCGTCAGCGTCGTCAAACCATAACACGCCCATTTGATCGCCAAACCTTTGCGCTTCGTGTGATCGCGGGGTAGCGTGCACCCAAAGTTCAAAACCAATCGTTGAGGGTCCTATATGGTGGGCTCTAAGTACAGAAGATGAGTCCATGACGCAGTCGCGATTTGAAAAACTACAAGATGCCATCCGCACCTATGGTGCTGCCGCGTTTGAAAACCTGTTACGATGCAAAGGTCTTGGCGAGACTATATTGGCTGAATTTCCTAACTATTTGGAATGCGACCCTAAGTGCATAACTGCCGTTCCCGCACAGGGAAAATTCGACCCACGCAAAGACTATGGCGAAGATGCGTTTAGCTATCGCCAGAAACAGGTCGTAGTTCTTGAACCAATCCAGTTTGGCATTGCCTTGACCGTAAAAAACTTTGAGGATTCGGGTTCATTGTGGTTACGGACCGCGCTTTCCATCGAAGTTACCGGCGATACATTCGATGTTTTCGTCGCTCAACAGCCCATAATCCGTATACCACTAGAATATACCGGCAAGCTCGAGCCCGTGTTTGACGCGATATATCGCGAATTTTTGAATACTTTTCAACTCGAAGTGCTTGAATTTAATGATAAGCGTTTTGAAACCCGCATCGGATTCGTTCCAGAAGAATAAGTGATTGCTATGACAAAATATGATTATGACCTGTTTACCATCGGCGCCGGTTCTGGTGGCGTGCGCGCATCGCGACTGGCCTCAACCTATGGCGCAAAAGTCGGCATCGCTGAGGAATTTCGCGTTGGCGGCACTTGCGTAATTCGCGGATGCGTTCCGAAAAAATATCTCGTTTACGCCAGCGAGTATGGACATTCATTTGAACACGCAAAAGGATATGGTTGGTCGGCGGACAATGTGTCTTTTGACTGGTCCACGTTGATTGCAAATAAAGATAATGAGATTGACCGGCTAAACGGCATTTATATTCGCAACCTAAAAAATGCTGGCACGGAAATTTTTCAGTCCCGCGCAACCATCAAGGATGCGCATACCGTTCACCTGGAAGCCGAGGGTCGCGACGTAACAGCCGAACGCATTCTGATCGCCACAGGCGGCACCCCTTGGATTGATGAATCCGTGCCCGGACACGAACTTGGCGTCACATCGAACGAGGTTTTTCACCTTGAAAACCTGCCGAAACATGTTGTCGTCGCAGGCGGCGGGTATATCGCAATCGAGTTTGCTTGCATCTTTAAGGGCCTCGGGTGTGACGTATGTCTCGTCTATCGCGGAGAAGATGTCTTACGATATTTTGATGCAGATATTTCCGTGCAGGTACACAACGAACTCCAACGCCAGGGAATTCGCGTCATTACTCAATCGGTTTTTGAAAAAATTGAAAAACGCGACGGCGAAGAGAAACGCGTATACCTTGATAACGGCACGCATATCGACACCGATTTGGTGTTCTGGGCAATCGGTCGTAAACCAGCGACAAATGGAATGGGCCTTGAAAATGCAGGCGTTGAACTGGCGAAAAATGGCTCCATCAAAGTTGATGATCAATCCCGCTCATCCGTAGACAGTATTTTTGCGGTTGGTGATGTTACCGACCGAGTCAACTTGACTCCTGTTGCAATCCGCGAGGGCGCGGCTTTTGCGGAAACATTTTATAACGAAAACCCAACTGAGACTGACTATCGCTTCATTCCGAAAGCCGTTTTCTCTCAACCGCCTGTTGGCTCTGTCGGCTATGCTGAACATGAAGCCCGCAAAGAATTCAAAAATGTCGATATCTACAAAACCAACTTCCGCTCCATGAAACACATTTTGACCGGGTCGGAAGAGCGGGTGTTGATGAAGCTGGTGGTCGATGGCGACACAGATCGCGTCTTGGGTTGCCATATTGTCGGTGATGAAGCGGCGGAAATGATCCAATGCGTGGCAATCGCAGTCAAAGCTGGTCTCAAGAAAAAAGACTTTGACGACACCGTCGCGCTTCACCCGACCATCGCCGAAGAGCTGGTGACTATGAAAGAAAAATTCGTTCCTGACGTATAATTCTACGGTTATCTTTGGTTGTGGTGTTTTCGGCCACCACAACCAAGCGTCCCCTCCACTATCTGCGCGAAAATGTTGCGGCGCACAAAGCTGTCGGTTATCAATCCCTGAGATTAGGAAAAAAGTGGCACCAGTCACTTGAGGAAGGGAATGAGCTATGGCGACGAATATCGGCGGATTGGAGATTCTTGGAGAATTAACGGCTGAAGACCGGGAAATTCTAACCGAAAAGAATGCAGTATTTCTCGCAGGGCTCGTGGATGAGTTCGCCGGACGTCGTGACGACCTCCTAAAAGCGCGCGCCGAATGGCAATCGAAAATTGATGGCGGTGCCCTCCCCGAATTTCGCGCCGATTCAAAATCAGTGCGCGATGGTAACTGGCGCGTAGGCGATCTGCCCCAAGACCTGCTTGACCGCCGTGTAGAAATCACCGGACCGGTTGAGCGCAAGATGATTATCAACGCACTCAATGCCGATGTAAAAGTTTTCATGGCCGATTTCGAAGACGCGCTCGCCCCCACATGGCGTAACGTCATCGAAGGCCAAATCAATCTGCGTGATGCGGTCAACCGCACGATCAGTTTTGACGACCCGAAAAGCGGTAAGTCCTATCGTCTGAATGACGACCCAGCGACATTGATTGCGCGCGTCCGCGGCATTCATCTCGACGAAAAACACGTCTTGCGCAACGGCAAGCCAATCCCCGGTTGCTTGATGGATTTCGCGCTTTACTTCCTGACCAATCAAGAACGCCTGCGCGAAAACAACTCCGGCCCCTACTTCTATGTACCAAAGCTAGAGCACTTCGAAGAAGCGCGTTGGTGGAATGAAATTTTCGTTCGTGCACAGAATCATGTTGGCCTTCCTGTAGGCACAATCAAGGCAACAATGTTGATTGAAACACTGCCCGCAGTGTTTGAAATGGACGAGATCTTATATGAACTAAAAGACCACGCAGCTGCGTTAAATTGCGGCCGCTGGGATTATATCTTTAGCTATATCAAAACCTTGAAAAACCACGGTGATCGGATGTTGCCGGATCGTCACGCCGTCGGCATGGATAAGCCATTTCTTGATGCCTATTCACGGCTTTTGATCCGCACATGTCACATGCGCGGTGCCCTGGCCATGGGCGGGATGTCAGCATTCCTACCGGCCAAAACGCCCGACGAAGACGCGGCGAACAAAGAAAAAGTCCGCGCTGACAAACAACGCGAAGCCGACAACGGTCATGATGGCTCTTGGGTTGCACACCCGGCCCTGGCAGAGGTCGTCAACAAAGTCTATTCCGACGCATTTGAGGCGGGGAAAACCAATCAGCTAGACGTTAGCCGTGACGGCGACACCGACGTCACCGCAGAAAACCTTGTGGAAACACCCGAAGGTCCGTTTACGGAAGATGGCCTTCGCAACAACATTCGTGTTGCCGTTCAATATATCGAAGCCTGGCTCGGGGGTCTTGGTGCTGTTGCGATCTATGGCTTGATGGAAGACGCAGCAACCGCCGAAATCTCGCGGGCGTCGATCTGGCAATGGATCAAAAATGGCGCGAAACTTTCAAACGGCGAGACCATGACCGCAGAGTATTTCCGCAAAATCATGGCCGAAGAACTTGAAGTCGTAAAATCAGAGGTTGGCGACGAACGCTGGGCAAATGGCCACTTTAAAGAAGCGATTGCCCTGCTTGATAGTCTTTGTGTGTCAGAAAAGTTCGACACTTTTCTAACTTTAGGTGCATATCGCGCGCTTTAGGCACAAACCACTACCGGCACTCGGCGGCCGCCCGGTCGAGTGCCGCAGACACACCGCGAAGAGAAATTACATAGCTCGTCGCTGTCCCGCGTTGAGAAACCGCACTGATCCGCATGTCGGATCCACGACGCATCGCACGAATTAGGCGGTCTTCCTCGGCCGAAGCCTCTATAAACGCTTCATTTTCCGAGACATACATATCCCATTTGTCAGAACCGATCCGTAATGTCGGTTCCGGCTTCGCGTTGAGCGCATACCCCGTCATCAGACTGGGTTGCTCTTTTGCCACGCCGGACTTCCAACTCGCAATCAGGAAGAAAACGTCGCCATGATTGACCGATTTTGGTGATTTATCAGTGGCTTCCGTCGCTGCGAAACAGATTTTTTCGCCATCCACCTCGCGCACGAAAACGCTCCAGTCCCGGAAATTTGCTTTTGCCTCAGGCTGTTGGGCGCTGGCCGCCGGTATAGCCGCTACGCTGGCCAATGCTGTGAGGCCGGTAATTAGAGCGAAAACTGTGGAAAATTGTTTGCGAGACATGGAAACGAGGCTCCCTCGATGCGAACGGATAAGGCGAATTGATCGAATTTATTCGCCACATATCATAGTTCGAAATTTGTCGCGACTGTGACGTATAGAAGAATTGCAAGCGAAGCGCCCTTGGGCCATAACGGCGCTGAATTTCATACATTTTTTAGCGCCGTATCGACATTCGACATCCACAGAGGCGGCGCTGGATTTTTGTTTTACCGCGCTCCTGAAGGTACAGACCTCCATCTGAATTACCTGACGGCGCACCAACCGGAGGGAATTGATGATACCCGGACGCGACTCACTTAAGACGAAAAAAACGCTAACTGTTGGCAGCTCTAAATATGCTTATTACAGCCTCAAAGAAGCAGCAAAACAAATTGGCGATATTTCACGTTTGCCATTTTCACTAAAAGTTCTTCTCGAGAACCTTCTCCGGTTCGAAGACGATCGCTCAGTCACCATCGATGACATTAAGGCATTTGCCGATTGGCTCGGCAAAGGTAAATCAACACGCGAAATCGCTTACCGCCCCGCGCGCGTTTTGATGCAAGACTTCACCGGCGTCCCTGCCGTGGTCGATCTCGCTGCCATGCGCGATGCGATGAAAACACTTGGCGAAGACCCTGAAAAAATTAATCCGCTTGCGCCAGTTGATCTTGTAATCGATCACTCAGTGATGGTTGATTATTTCGGCGGCGAGAACGCGTTTAAGAAAAACGTTGATCGCGAATATGAACGCAATGGCGAGCGCTACAAATTCCTGAAATGGGGCCAAGGCGCATTTGACAATTTCCGCGTTGTACCGCCCGGCACCGGTATCTGCCATCAGGTCAATCTTGAATATCTCGCGCAGACTGTTTGGACAGCAGACGTCAAAGGCGAAACATTTGCCTACCCTGACACGCTTGTCGGCACAGACAGTCACACAACCATGGTCAATGGTTTATCCGTACTCGGATGGGGTGTTGGTGGCATCGAAGCCGAAGCAGCGATGCTTGGTCAACCTGTCTCTATGCTGATCCCAGAAGTCATCGGTTTCAAACTTACCGGCAAATTACCAGAAGGCGCGACCGCGACTGACCTTGTTTTGGTTATCGTTGAAATGCTCCGCAAAAAAGGCGTTGTCGGCAAGTTTGTCGAATTCTACGGCCCTGGCCTCGATCACCTTGCACTCGAAGATCAGGCGACCATCGCCAATATGGCACCGGAATATGGCGCGACCTGTGGCTTCTTCCCGGTTGATGACGAAACGTTGCGCTATCTAAAAGCTACTGGCCGCGACGACGATCGCGTGGCCCTTGTTGAAGCCTATGCAAAAGAGCAAGGCATGTGGCGCGAAAAAGATACGCCAGATCCGGTCTTTACCGACACGCTCGAGCTTGAGCTGTCGTCTGTCGTACCATCACTCGCTGGTCCGAAACGCCCACAAGACCGTATTGCTCTTGATCGTGCGCCACAGGGTTTTGCGGAATCGCTTAACACTGAATACGGCAAAATCGACGAAGCTGGCACACGCTTCCCCGTAAAAGGTGAAGATTTTGACCTCGGTCATGGTGATGTAACGATCGCTGCGATTACATCGTGTACGAATACATCCAACCCTTCTGTTCTGATCGCAGCGGGTCTTGTCGCCCGTAACGCTCGCGCAAAAGGTCTGGCCGTTAAACCATGGGTCAAAACATCGCTCGCACCGGGCAGCCAAGTCGTGACCGATTATCTCGACGCAGCGGGTCTTAGCGATGATCTCGACTCCCTTGGGTTTAATCTCGTCGGTTATGGTTGCACGACATGTATCGGTAACTCTGGCCCACTTCCTGAGCCTATCTCTAATGCGGTTCAAGAAAACGACCTTGCTGTTGCGTCAGTACTTTCGGGCAACCGCAACTTTGAAGGCCGGATTTCCCAAGATGTCCGCGCCAATTATCTCGCCTCACCGCCATTGGTTGTTGCCTACGCGATTGCCGGTTCAATGAATGTGAACCTGACAACAGACTCCCTTGGCAAAGATGCCGATGGCAATGATGTTTATCTAAAAGACATCTGGCCAAGCAACAAAGAGATCGCCGATGTTGTTCGCGAACACGTCACGGCGCAAATGTTTGCGTCCCGCTATGCCGACGTATTCAAAGGCGACGAAAAATGGCAGGCAATCGACGCAGGTGACGGCCAGACATATCAGTGGCCAGCCTCAACATATGTTGCCAACCCGCCCTATTTTGACGGCATGACCAAAGAGCCAAAAGCCGTTGAGCCTATTGATGGCGCACGCGTTCTGGCGCTGTTTGGCGACTCGATCACGACCGACCACATCTCTCCGGCCGGTTCGATCAAAGAAGACGGCCCGGCGGGCGAGTTCCTGAAATCACATCAGGTTCCCGTTGCTGAGTTTAATTCTTATGGGTCACGTCGCGGTAATCACGACGTTATGATGCGCGGCACATTCGCAAATATCCGTATCAAGAACCAAATGCTTCCGGGCACCGAGGGCGGCGTTACTAAGTATAACGGCGAAGAAATGCCGATTTATGATGCGGCGATGAAGTACAAAAAAGACGGCGCACCTTTGGTCGTCTTTGCTGGTGATCAATATGGCACCGGCTCTTCGCGTGACTGGGCGGCCAAAGGCACAATCCTTCTAGGTGTGCGCGCGGTTGTTGCTGGCAGCTTTGAACGTATTCACCGTTCAAATTTGATCGGCATGGGCGTGTTGCCACTTCAGTTCAAAGAAGGGGAATCTTGGGCAGCGCTCGGCCTAACGGGTGATGAAGAAATTGATATTCCAAACATCGACAAAATCGAGCCACGGTCAAACGTCACCATGACTGTTAAGTTCGCAAATGGCGATGTTAAAAATATTGAAGTGCTTGTACGCATCGATACGGCTGATGAACTTGATTACTATCGTCACGGCGGCATCCTTCATTACGTCATTCGGAACCTTGCGGCGTAAACTACCGTAACAAACGACAAATACAGAAGCCTGCAACTTTATGTTGCAGGCTTTTTTTATTTTGAAAAATGTTTCCAGTGCCGTTACTTATCTATCAATATAAGTAAAACCAACAACCAGAAAGGTGGTCGGTGGGGGACTCAATAAAGTACGATTTCGCGCGCAGCGTTATATTGCCTGCGCTTTTGTTTTTTTCATTAAGTATAATTCCAACATTTAGTAGCGCGTCACCTTGGGCGCGAACCGACGGCGAAGTTTTAGTCATCTCGCGCGCCGAATATTTCTCGACTGACCTAACACCCGCGAATGTGGGCGAACCGATCGGGCAATTTCAACGCTTAGAGTCGAATACCTATTTTGAATATGGGCTAACGAAGTCCATCACCATCGGCGGCAAGGCGATATACGGCACCACTTGGCTAAACAATGCAGCGGTGTCGCAAAGCCAATCTGGGTTTTCCGAACTTGAAGGCTTTGGTCAGTATCAAATTTTGCGCTCAAACAAACACGCGGCATCAATTCGGGTAGCAGCCGCAACACCGGTTCAACTGCAATCGGGCGCGCGCACAAGCCTAATGGGCAAAGGGGTCGATCTTGATTTTTCCGCACTATACGGACGAGACCTCTTATTCAAACCCGTTAAGATTTTTACAGCAGCCGAGTTTGGCTACCGAAAAAACATCGGAGAGAATGCCGACCAGATACGCACGCAAGTCACATTCGGAATAGAACCGCACCGACGCATTTTAGTGTTAGTCGAAGCCTTTGGCACTATCTCGATGCAGAATCATGAAAAGCACGGAGCAGACTTTGATGTCGTAAAACTTCAGCCTTCTCTCGTCATCAAAGCCACCGAACGTTGGTCAATTCAAGCCGGGGTGAACCGCGAAATTGCGGGCCGAAACCTTGAACTGGGACGCACATTTTTTATCGGCTTATGGAGCCGTTTTTGACACTCGACCCGGAGTCACTATTGCCGGATTGCATTGACAAAAATCATGTCGATGCTCGGCTGAATGATGGCCATTTTTCAACGCACGATCTCGACTATGCAGCGATATCCGGGCTTCGCGCTACGCACCCTAATGAATCTGCTTATCGACTATTGACCGTCACGCAGTTGGTCTTCGCGTTGGCATGCGCAACAGTGATCTGCGCTTGTCTATTTTTATGGCCTGTCGGAACATTGATCGCCATTAATGCCGGTACAACTTTCTATTTTATTAGCGCCATTGCGTTCAGGCTCTATCTTTTAATCTTGGGACGGAGCGACAAAGTTGCCGCTACGTCGTCCCCGAACTTATCGCCCGATGCACTCCCCACCATTACAATATTGTTGCCGCTTTATCATGACGCAGAAGCCCTGCCGACATTAGCTGGCGCAATTGACCGCCTAGATTACCCCACCGCTAAAAAAGATGTAAAACTCATTCTAGAGGCTGACGACCCGGAAACCATCCGCGAGGCAAAGCGGCTTGGTTTGGACCATCGTTTTGATATGATCCTCGTTCCGTCCCTCGCGCCGCGTACGAAACCAAAAGCCTGCAATTACGGCCTATACCGCGCACATGGCGAGCTAATCGTAATTTATGATGCAGAAGATCTGCCCGAACGCGATCAACTGTTAAAAGCTGCGGCCGCATTTCAGAACAGAGATAAAAAACTTGCCTGCGTTCAGGCCCGCCTCAATTATTACAACCCTGACGACAACTGGATTACGCGATTATTTACGCTCGAATATTCTCTCTGGTTCGACTGGCTACTACCCGCGCTTTCGCGCCTCGGTGCACCAATCCCATTGGGCGGTACGTCTAATTTTTTCCGTACACAAACACTTATTGAGGTTGGTGGCTGGGACCCCTACAATGTTACCGAGGATGCCGATCTCGGCCTTCGTCTGGCGCGCTTGGGATACCGCGTTGATTTAATCGATTCGACAACATTTGAAGAAGCGAATTGCCAAACGAACAACTGGATCAGACAACGCTCGCGTTGGATGAAGGGATATTTACAAACTTGGCTGGTGCATATGCGTCGTCCGGACCGCATTGTGGCGACGACCGGTTGGCGCGGCTTTTGCGCCGTTCAGCTTTTTGTGGCCGGTAATATTTTTAGCGCTTTGATCAATCCTATCATGTGGTCACTTTCGTTATTTTGGCTGTTGGCGGACCCACCATTGTTGTCACGCTTATTTCCTGAACCGATTTTGCAATTCAACCTCTTTGCATTGATATTTGGAAACCTGTTTTTCATCCTGATGATGGTAATGGCCCCCCTAAAACGCGGTCTGGGCAAGCTCTCACTCTATGGGCTTACCGCACCAGCATATTGGTTGCTAACGTCGATTGCCGCCTATAAAGCTCTCTGGCAGGCCATGACACGTCTTCATTATTGGGAAAAAACCGACCATATTATCAGCCATGCGGCGCGTCAAAAGCGCGACGATGCATTAAACGATCATTTCGAACCCTAGAAACGGCCATTACCGATGTCATCATTATCCGGACACCCCTATTTGATCATGAACGGTCTCGGCAACCGATTTGTCGTGATTGATCTACGTGAAAACCCGATCATCATCGATGGCGATACAGCACGAAAAATTGCGGACCCGAAAACGGGCCCCGGTTGCGATCAAGTTATCACGCTCGAACACCGAAAAGACTATGACGGCATTTTCATGGGGATATGGAATGCTGATGGCGATGAAGTCGGTGCCTGCGGCAATGCTTCTCGCTGTGTGGGTTGGCTCTTGATGGAAGAGTTAAAATTAAACGACGTGACATTCGCAACAGCCAGTGGCCCACTTCACGCTTCGAGAATTGGCGATAAGCGCATTGCTGTCGATATGGGTGAGCCCAAATTTCATTGGCGAGATATTCCGCTTGCCGAACAAATGGACGACACACGTTTTGTCGATATCAAGCTTGGCCCGATTGACAACCCGGTTCTGTGGGGACCGTCAACGGTGAATGTCGGCAATCCTCATTGCGTATTCTTTGTTGATGACGTTGCTGCTCATGCCATTGAAAAATTTGGTCCAATGATTGAGCATCACCCCCTGTTCCCGGAACGGGCGAATGTTTCTATCGCGCAAGTGACCAGCAAACACGCAATCCGTTTGCGTGTGTGGGAACGCGGCGCAGGCATCACCATGGCATGTGGCACCGCCGCCTGCGCTGCGCTGGTCTGCGCTTATCGGCGACGGCTGACCGCACGCAAGGCGACGATCACCCTTGATGGTGGCGATCTAGCGATTGAGTGGCGCGAAGAAGACAATCATATCATCATGACCGGACCAATTTCATTGGATGCCGAAGGTCAATTCGGAAACGATTTCTGAGATGGCAAAGCTTTATTTCAATTACGCTGCGATGAATGCCGGTAAATCGACGATGCTTTTGCAGGCAAGCTTTAATTATCGCGAACGCGGTATGGAGACGATAGAATTCACCGCGAAAATTGATGATCGCGTTGAAACCGGCGTTATTGCTTCGCGTATCGGGCTGCGTAAAGATGCCCATCTTTTTGATGCGCATACCAATTTATTTGATGTCGTGCAAAAAGAGAGCGCGGCCATGAAGGCGGCTTGTGTGTTTCTTGACGAGGCACAATTTTTGACAGCTACGCAAGTGATGCAACTTGCGCAAATTGTTGACGAACTGAAAATTCCAGTGATGTGCTATGGCTTGCGTACAGATTTCAGCGGTGATTTGTTTGAGGGCAGCGCACGTCTTTTGGCGATTGCCGACGAAATTCGAGAGTTAAAAACAATTTGCCGCTGCGGCAGCAAAGCAACCATGAATTTACGAATTGACGCCGCCGGTAACGCAGTCACCAGCGGCGCAAAAATCGAAATTGGCGGAAATGACCGCTATGTCCCACTTTGCCGAAAGCATTTCTACGAAGCGTTCAGCAAATAGGGTTTTATCCGAACGCACCATAATGATTAGCGATGGCTTCGCTAAGCGTTCTTGAAGCCACGGAAATTTCGCGCAAGGGCCAGATAATTTCCCGATGGATTTCCGGATACGCCCCGCCCTCGGCATCTACATCCTCAACTTTTTCGTCCAGACCCGAGAACATAGTGCCACCCTTGCTATTCGCCGGGAAGATACGTCCCAAAAGATCTGCTGTTTCATCGATCCGTAGGTTCAACGTCATCTCGATCAGGTCGCGATGCTCCACATCATGCCGGCTAGAGAATGGTGGCGCGCTTGCGACCAACGACACGGCTTTTGCCATCAATGCCTGACGAACAGCGTGCAAAACACAAAGGCGATCTCGGTTTACCGGCTCGTCCCGAACACCCTTAAAATCAATGGCACTGATCATTGCATCAAAATGACGAAGATCACTAGCGACAAAATCTGCCAGATGATGGAATGCCCCCGATGTGCCACTATCTTCGAGCGCCATTTGCGTTGCCTCATAGGCATCCGCCGCTTTTCCAGCCCCGACACTAACGGCCATGGCAGACCAATAGCCCGGCGCATAAAGATCCGCATACGCACGTAATACCGAAAGATCAGTGAGGTCGCGCGCATGAGTGGCCATAGCCACCAAATCACGCATCCGAGGGGATCCATTTATCTGCTCAACAAATCGATCTGTCTCACGGCCAGCTGCTTTTCCGAATCCGCCTGATACATTCACCGGCGCACCGAGCTGTTGGAGTATTGCATTGTGGGGAATTGCACGCAGCGCACTGAGATCAAACCCACCGCTCTGTGAACGTTTCGTTTGTCTCGACCCGGTTTTAAACAACAACCGAATTGCGAAGCCCGACAAGATTTTACGATAGTCTTCGCGCTCAAACAGACCCTCTTGCCACGTCTTTAGCCCGCGATAGACATCCCACGAATAATTAATGTCACTATAAAATCGGTCTTCGTGATCGCATACCAAAGGCGACATCGCATGCGCCCAAATCATAGACAGTGTTTGGGTCGCCAGTTCAGGCGTTTGAAAATGCGTATAGCCCTCACCGCCCTGAAAACTACACTCCGTACGAAGACGTGTTTTTGCTTTCGCAAAGCGAGATCGAACCCACGGTGTCGTCAGATGATCAAGTCGGTTTTTGAATGAGCCCGGATGCGCGCCGCGCCCCATGGATTCTCCATGCGTATTGAAAACAAGCGCTTCAATGTTAGGAAGACCCGCCTCACCGAGCGCCCGCGCGAATAAAACCTGAAGGCGCTCAATAGCAAGATCGGCGGCACACTGGCCCATAAACCGACCTGAATCGGAAAACCCGAGCTGAATACTCATCACACTGCGGCCCGAAACGTAATCTCTATATTCCGGCTCATGCAACAGGCGTTCAATGAAACGCCCCCCACTTTCGAGTGCTTGAGGCGTTTCAAAAAGCGGAGAAATATCGAGCTTTTTCTCAACCCCATAAAGGCGCGCAAGATAAACAGCACCCATGATTGTTGCTGGCGCTTCGCATTCCGCAATCAAAAAGCGAATGGGCGTATCTGCATCAATGTGCTTGAGTATTTGAGCACACAACATGAATTGCCGACGCGCCGTCATTTTCTCCAGGAAGACTGAGCCAAAATTTACCGCACGGCGCTGAGCCGCCATAGATTTTTTTGCGGCTACGCCGAGTGCAGAACGCCCCAGAAACCCAGTATCTGGATCAAGCCCTAAATCCGCGCGAAGTGCCGACCGAACCTGAGCCGAGTTCACCCGTAAATGAATGCGCGCAAGGCCCAAACCATAGGCCTCCATCTCGCCACGCAACAAAATAAGGTCGGCTTTGCGTTCATCCGTTTCGCTGGCATCAATTTCTTTGGTCAACGCCTCGATTGCAGGCGTAAGCGATATCAACCGGGCTGGGTTCTCATCCGTCAAAAGGTTTGCGGCTTGAACGACAACGTCGGGATCTTCAAGATTTCCGGAAAATGCTTCGGCCTGCTTTTCCGCCAACGTCGCCGCTGCCTTAAACTGGCTGAGTAGCTCACCTAAAGATTGAGATGGCGCATCACCTTGAATTTTTTGGAGTACAGTTACGTAACGCTGAAGTTGTTTTGCCTTCTCATCAACACGTATACGGATTGATTCGCCCCAGTGAATATCGGTGCGACCATCAAGATCATACCCAACCCAGCTTGCAAGGCTTAATGGCTCGAGATGTAAAGTTGTCCATTGCTCGGGAAAATATTGTCGCGCAGCATCAAGAATAGCTTTGTTGATCCGCGTTACAGCCTCTTGTGCGTGAGCAACCGCCTTGCGGACTTCATCATGCTCATAACGCAGGGTGATTTTATCATCGCTGCTTTCCAACTGCGCGAGCGTCTGTCGCCAGCTCGCTTTTTCAGCTTCACCACCTTTAACGGGATAAGCCGCAAGAACATCACGTTTCGCAGCATTAAGCGCAAACGTAGGGTGTGCAGTAAAAACAATTCCTTCGGGGGCCCCTTCGACCGCACCTCGGAAGGTCTCAAACCCTTCTTTTGCGAGTCGCGTGAGCGTTTCATCTAGCGTGATGTCACTGCCGTCGCGGCGCGCATGAAATGCCTCTGCGCGGTCTTCAAAGGATCGATCATTTAACTCGCTCACAATCGCAGCCAAGCTTCCAATCGATACTTCCGTGGACTCAAGCCCTAAGAAAAGGGACGATGCAAGGCGCGAGACAGGGTTTAAATGTGGGTCATGCTCGCTTTCACCGGAGAAACGGCGAAACTCAGACAGCAGGCGGTCAACATTTTTAGCAACTGGTTGGTCGTTCATTCATCTTCCCTTGGCAGGCCGAATTGTGTGGCGCAACATAAACACACTGCTTGGCGCAAGCCACTGGCCACGGGGAAGAATTTTAATTCAGGGCTATTTTCTAGCGCTAACCAGCGCGCACAAATGATTGCACGCGACTTTATGCTACTGCGCTAGCCTAATTTTACTACAAGTTGATTAGCAACGGCTAGAGAACGGTTTTCGGTCTGAAACCGTCACCCAAGAGAGATTAAAGACAGGACGAAATTTGTTTCGAGGTCCTTTGCAATACGCCTAGAATTTCTTTTTCCATGAAGTCTAAAGAAATTCGCGAAGCCGGACAGCACACATTCAAAGCGGCAATAACTTTACTTCCACCTCGGCAGATCGGCACAGAAATAGAGCGCAGCCCCGGCTCCATTTCCTGATCGACCATGCTGTAACCGTCGCTTCTTACCTTTTTAACCGCGTCACGTAGCTTCTCTTTGGACGTAATCGTCGTTGGGGTATGCAGTTCCATCTGAACTTCATTGAGATATTGCTCAAAGGCTTTGTCACTCTCGCCCGCCAAAAGCACCCTGCCCGTCGAGGTACCGTAAGCCGGGCCACGATTACCGACCGTAATCCCGACACTGATGCGGCGATCTACTGTCGCACGCGCAATATAGATAACGTCATGGCCGGTCAAAACCGCTACAAAAACGGACTCGTTCAGCTCTTTGGACATATCATTGATAATCGGCTGAATAACTTCGAGCATGTTCATTGATGACAAAGCTGAATAACCGAGTTCAAGAATTTTGGGTTTGAGATTAAAGAAATTGCCTTCTTTCTCTGCGTACCCTTCGTGAACCAGCGTCAATAAAAAGCGTCGCGCAGACGCACGGGTCATACCCGTTGCCTCAGCAATGTTGGTTAGAGTCATCTGCGGGCGATCCCGTTTGAATGCCCGTATAACCTCTAGCCCTCGCGCCAACGAATTTACGTAGTCACGCTCGTTAATCTCTATATCTTCTTTCACGCGCCCGGTCCCCGCATCGGTTCAACATCCAGACAATCCACCCGGTTCATTTATCACCGTGCTGCTGTCCATTTTGGGTTCACTATAAAAACCATCGCCGCCCATGCCAAGCGCTTGCACCCTATACGTTTAGCCCCATCAAGAACCCAATAGCGATAAACGTTCTCTAGCCTTATCAAGCGGCGTAGAACTGGAAAAATCATCGACACGAGTGGACCCGGCAAGCACTTACCACAGACTAAGCCGAACCCGCCCATGAAATCGATGGAGCATTGAGGTTATCGTTACTCTTTTTCACCCTATTTCTATTTTTACTTCGTTTACAGATTATGGACGGCGAGGAATCAGATGTAGCTCGGTTTGGCGCCCATCAATATAGCTGAAATTCGCGCCGTCATAAAAGCCATCAACTTCTAGCATGAACCGAACCTCCTGATTGTTCCACTCAGGAACTTTCGAGATCGCATTCAGCTCAATCGAATAGGCTGTATTCGGCCGCATCAAATAATCGCCATTTACCGGCGAACCGTTTTGTTGCTCCCAAGACCCAATCGTCGGTCCCGCACCATGGCCGTGATAACCAATCGGATGGGTATAGATCGTTGGGTTAAGGCCGCGTCTGATCGCTTTTTTACGCGCGGCAAAGAGAATGTTGTTTCCGCTTACGCCGGTTTTAAATTCTGACGTCAATGCATCCTGCACGCCATTCGCATCGCTGAGACCGTTGCGAAGGCCCTTGGGCGCGGCAGTTTCGCCGGGCTTTAATACATAAGCCATTTGCTGCGTGTCAGTTTTCAGCCCCATATAACTCATACAGAAATCTACATGAAGCAAATCGCCAGGCATGATCGTTTGACCATTTTCGAGGACCATACTGTCAATTGCGAAAGTATCCATATCATTACGCTGCACACTGACACTTGGTTGGCACCATGGTTCAACGTCAAGTTCGGCCAAGCGCTCCCGATACCACCAGACGACTTGTGATGTCGTGGTCACACCCGGCGTAATAACCGCCTCAGACAGCCCCTCTTCAACAATTGAGTGCGCGACACGCATAATGGTCTGGTAGGTGTTCATCTCGGATTGTATACGCGTCTCCAACCAGCCAACCGCAAGCGCGTCATGGCTGACGATTCGCTCTGAAAGTTCAGGGCCTATAGCTTTTCGAAATTGGCGATCTTGACTAACAGAAAGCCCATCCGCCAACGCAAAATAGTCTGATATATTCAAGGCAATATTTTTTGGGTTCCGCTCACGGATAATTTCTTCAACGCGCGCCCATTGATCAGGCTGTTCATCTGGGTTCCAAGCTGACGGGAAAACATCCCCAACAGGATAGCGAGCAACAGCAAGACGTTCGACAGTTTGACCATTGTCAGAGAAAATCAGCACCATTCGACGACGCGCGGACATCCACGTGGCTGGCAGCATCGTTTTAAGAACAGGGTCTTCGTTATATTCTCGAGCGATTAACACCCACATATCGACGCCGTTTTCGCGCATTAACGCTGGAACCACAGTATCAAGACGTTCTTTTAACCACCGGTCCTGAATTTCTGCCCGTTGTTGCAACGACACCATACCCGGTGTTGGCAGTTCATTTTGTTGCGCAATAGCGAGCGATGATGACGCAACAACCGCAGCCAAAAACGACGAAACGACTTTTTTCATTTTGTTCCTATTCCTTATTCGAACCGCGATATCCAACGGAAGTTGGCGAAGGTAGTTTTTCCATTACTCAGCTTTGATCAAGTGAAACTTCGTCTGGCGACCGTCCACATAACGTACTTTTTTACCGTCAAAAAAGGCGTCTTCTTCCGACTTGAAATCGACATCCTGATTATTCCATTCAGGAACTTTTTTCGTCGCTTTCAGCTCGATTGACCAAGCGGTGTTTGCATATACCGGATACTCGCCGCGCGGCACCATGGTTTGATTTTCGGAAAGACCGATGGAGCTACCGGCACCATGACCGTGATAACCAATCGGATGGGTGTAAATTGTCGGACGAAGGCCCTGCGCAATAGCTTTTTCACGCGCGAGGCGAAGAATTTCATTCCCCGTGCGGCCATCTTTGTATGACGACGTCAATGCATCCTGAACTGCATTATTTTCTGCCAGACCTGCCTTCAATCCTTCGGGAGCATCGGTTTCACCGTCGCGCAGAACATAGGCAACATGCTGTGTGTCAGTGCTATAGCCGTTATAGACGATACCAAAGTCTACCCGCAGCATATCGCCTTTTTCGATCACTGCTGGTTTCCCGCGCATGACACCTTCGACACCCTTGCGGGTAACCTCAACCGAAGGATGGAACCACGACCCCAAACCGAGATCATTGACCCGTTGACGATACCACCAGACCAGATCTTCATTCGTCGTGATACCGGGCTTCACGACTTTTCCGGAAAATCCTTCGCCAATGATAGCATGGGCAACACGGACCATTTCCTGATAGCGCTCCATCTCTGATGGGGTGCGTGTCTCAAGCCACCCAACGGCCAGTGGATAAGCAGAAACCACACGACTATCCATGCCCGACGGTAGTGATGACATAAACCCAATATACTGGGAGTGGGTCAGGCCATCAGCAAAGGCCGTTAATTCTGACGTATTGATCGCGATTTTGTTCGGATCACGCTCAGCAATAATTTCCGTAAGTTGGTCCCACTGGTTTGGATATTTATCCATATCCCAGGCCGCTTCAAACATGCCATTCATGCCATGCTTGCTCACCACCAAACGCTCAATCGGTTTGCCTTTACCCGGATCAAACAGCACCAGAATCGTCCGGCGGCGGGCGCGCATATTCTTTGCGTCGAGCATTGTCGTGATGACAGGGTCTTCGTTATATTCACGCGCAATAATGACCCACATATCGATGCCATTGTCGCGCATCAATTTCGGCAAAACGGTTTCAAATCGCTCAATCAGCGCTTCATCGTGGATTTTTGCCTGTTCTCGCAATGATAGAATCTCGGGTAGTGCCGGGCTCATGGATTCTTCTGATTGCAGTGGCTCGGCAGCAATAACAGGTGACACCGCAACTGACATGAATAGGCATGCGAGAACGCTATTTTTAAAACGGGCTGACATGTAAACCTCTTTCGCTGAAATTAATCAAATGGGCGATGGATAGATGCGGGTGGCGTGGAAAACCACTTAGGGCCGGCATCGGTCATGTAAATACAATCTTCGATACGCACACCATATTTACCCGGCATATAAATGCCTGGCTCGTTCGACAAACACATGCCCGGTGCCAAAGGCATGGTTTCATTAGAAACGAAATTAATCGGTTCGTGAACATCAAGACCGATACCGTGGCCGGTGCGATGTGACAGCCCGGGCAATTGATAGCCGGGACCATAACCGAGCGATTCGTAATATCGTCTAACCGCTTTATCGACCTGCCCTGCCGGGGTTCCGACCTGCGCCATTTCAAAGGCAATATCTTGTCCGCGCCGGACTTGGTTCCAGACGCGGATTTGTTCCGTATTCGGCTCACCAAATACGAATGTACGAGAAATGTCGGAGCGATACCCGTGAATATTGCAGCCAAAGTCCAATAGAATTACCGAACCTTCTTCGATATATTCGGGGATCGTTGATCCGTGTGGTAACGCACTCCCCTTACCGACTTGCGCGCCGCCAGAGGGCCCACTGCCGCCGAATTTGGCTTGGGTCTGATACATCAGATTTTGTAAATCTTCCCGGCCCATACCTTTTTCGATACGCGGATATACGTCACGATAAGCGGCAATCGTCACATCTGACGCAATTTGCATCAGCTCTAGCTCTGCCGGTGATTTTATCAACCGGCAACCATTTACCACGTCCCGCGCCGTTACCAGTTTCGCGCGCGGCGCTTCACGATTAATGCCATCAACAATAAAGTGTCGAACCGCTTCATCAATCGCGATTTTTTTGGTGTGAATGCGCTTTTCTTTCATCCATTGCGCAACCAACGCAAACGGATCCTCATGCTCTTCCCATGTGCGCACGTCGCCCGAGACCTTCATGACTTCACGAAGGCGGCTTTCTTCAAAGCCCGGGGTTACAAAAAAGATTTCGCCCTCGGCGGGAATGATCGCCGCCGTCAAACGCTCGCTAAGCCACCAATGAACACCCGTAAAATAGATCAGGCTGGACCCCGGCTCGATCAGGGTCGCTGCAATTCCCTGATCGCGCATTATGCGTTGTGCTTTTTCAATTCGCGCATTGCGCTCAGCTTCGCTAATCGGTGCCGCATTGCGAGCGCGCGTGATTACCGGATGCGATGGCTCAGCTTTTTGCGCATTCGCATTCTTTTTCATGCCAGCGATAAGCCCAGCCCCGATTGCGATCATGCCACCCGTACGAAGAAACTTCCGTCTATCCGCACGCAACATTAGTCTGTGCCCTGTGCCAGATCACGGATCAACGTATCCCAGTAGGTCAGCTCCTTATCGTATGAATCAAGGCGGATACGCTCGTTGATACCATGCGCACGACTGTCTTCGGGCCGTACAAGACCCAAACTCCCGGCACCATAGGTTGGAATACCAACGCTCCGATATTCACGACCTTCAGTACCACCTGATGACATCACCGGCTGGAGCTTCACGCCGGGATAGTTGACAGCGACAGCGCGCTGCAATGCGCCCATAATATCTTCACGGATTGGCGATGCAGGGCTTTCAACAGAACCGCGCTGCAATGTCACAACCAGCTCATCATTCTTCATCGTATCGATCAGTACCCCGCGTACTTCTTCTGCGCTCGTTCCGGGCATAATCCGGCAATTGACCGTAGCATTTGCACTTTGAGGAAGCGCATTTTCCGCATTCCCGGCACGAAGCATTGTCGCAACGCAAGTCGTCCACAGCATATGCGAATATTGCGGATAAGCCTTAATCACTTCAATCGCTTCGCGATTAGCAGGGTCACTCATTAATGTGTTTAGCGCTTCGGCCAATTCACCACCTTCACGAGCAGCAACACTCTTCGCCATAGCGCGTGTAATCTCGTTGAACTCTACAGGAAATTCATGAGATTCTATTTTTGTCAACGCGTGCGCAAGATCATAAATAGCATTATCCAACCCCGGTGCAGAGCTATGTCCGCCAGCGCTCTTTGCTGTAATGATATAGGTTGCGAATGTTTTTTCAGCAGCCTGCATTGTAAATGAAACAGGTTTGCCATCCTTCGTGATCGTACCGCCGCCCGCATCTGAGTTGAGCGCGAATTCGACCGATTTAATTTCTGGTGTTTTCAGAATTTCACGGGTTGTCAGCATGCCAGTTTCTTCATCACCGGAAAATGCCAGATAAAGATCGCGATTCGGTTTGAACCCTTCTTCTTTAAGATTGGCAAATGTTGTGACGAGCAGCGCGACACCAAATTTATTATCTTGCGATCCGCGACCATAAAGATAGCCGTCTTTCTCAACTGGCGTATATGGATCCGTATCCCAATTTTCAGGCAGTGCGTCGACAACATCCATATGTGCGAGAAACGCAATCGCAGATTTGTCGCTATTCTCTTCACCAGAATACCGAACAATAAGTCCTTCGACCTCCTCACCGTCAATCGTCAGAGGTACTTTTATAATATCTTCATTCGAAAAACCCGCAGTTTTGAGGCGTTCTTCGAGAACATTGACCATCGCCGGGACTTGGCCAAAACCTTTTACGGTTCTGAATGTAATTAATTCTTCGAGCAACTCACGCGCTTCAGCTTTGCGCTCCTGTTCGACACCAGTGGTTTGCTTGCTCTCCGCGCAGGCTTGCGTAGAGATCGCTAAGGCAACAAGGGCAACAGTCTGGCAAAGTCTTTTAATCAGCATCATGAATTCTCGCATTGTTAGAAGATTTGGAAAATGAAGCGGGATATCGCCTGATATCCCGCTTCACTCGGAGCACTTCTTGAACTGTCGACTTAGAAGTCGAGTGTGACGCCCAGGAAGAGGTTGCGACCAACAGCATCATAGAACTGCGGATAAGTATTTCCGTTTCCGCCATCTTCAATTGCTGCTGTTGTCGTCAACGGAGGGTCGGTGTCGAAAACATTGTTTACGCCGAGGCGGAAACGAGCCATCTCCGAAAGTGTGTAGCCGAGTGATAAATCAAAGTAGTTCCGTGAACCAAGTGTTTTATTCACCTCGGCAAAGCTGCCAGAAAGCGCTGGCTGCGTGCTTGTTTGTGCAACGTCCACTGATGAAATGTAACGCCATGTAACAGACACAGAAAGATCAGATGGAGTGTACCATGTTGTCAGGAACTTATGACGCCATTCGGGACGCGGGCGACCACAAAGGCCACCATAGAGACCTTTACAGTCAAAGATATCGTTCGCTGGGGAATTCTGGAGTGGCTTAGATTCATACTCAGCCAGATATGTTCCGACGAAGTTGAACTTAAGATCGCCCATCTTCGCTAGATCGTAGCTGTAGTTGATATTTAAATCGACACCAGACGTTGATAGCGAACCTGTGTTGATGTTGAAACGTTCAAAGTAACCGTCTTCGAACAGGAAGAGTGAACCGCCCTGACCGCGATTAATTTTATCGCAGAAGAATGCATCCCCAGTTGCAAGACAATTGCTCATGGAAAGATTCGGGTTCACACTGCCGACCAACTTGTCAACTTTGATATCAAAGTAGTCGATCGATACATTGAGCCCAGGCACGAATGCTGGCGTGATGATGGCACCAAGCGAAAGCGTATTCGCGACTTCTGGTTCGAGATCCGGATTACCACCGATCAATGTATTGAACTGACCTGCTGGGTTGTCCTGGATATTACCATACTGAGCCGCAGTTACACCTGTGTTCATGCACTGCTCTAATGTCGCAAATGGAGTTGCGCCTGAACAAGGGTCAAATTTGCCGTTTGGCAATTCTGTCAGGTCTACCTCAAAGCGCTGCTGCGAAGAGAACAACTCAATTACGTTCGGTGCACGAACCGCACGCTGGTAGCTACCACGGAAGCGAACATCACTGACCGGTGCCCAGTTGGCACCCACTTTGTATGTGTGTGTTGTTTGACCGGTGCTGTAGTCAGAGAAACGATAAGCAGATTCGATCGACAGAAGGTCAAAGAATGGCTGACCATCGACGATTGGAATGTTCAACTCACCAAAGAATTCTTTGACATTGACTTCACCGCTGATTGGCAGTTCTGGCGTTACAGCAGACTGATAAATTTCATCAGGCACGTATGACAATGTGTTTCTGCGGTATTCACCACCAACAGCTACAGCAACACCATCAGAGGCCCATGGCATCTGAATACCATATTCGCCAAGGTTACCATTGATCGCAAAGATGATGTTCGTCAGCGATGTGTCACCCGTGATGCCTTTGTCTTCGAGGACATAAGACGTTGCTTCTGCACTTGCGCCATTTGGACCGAAGTAATCAAGCGGCAAGCAGCTTTCGTCGTCATTTGATGCATCTGCATCTGCATTAATTGCACAGACAGCTTGACCGAATGTCGCCGAACCAGGGCGTTGATCAACCACAGCGTTCAATGCATTACCAAGACGAACGCGATTTGCATCACCAGTGAACCGGCTGCGGTATGTCACTTTCGCATATGAAGCAGAGAAATCATATTCGAACGGACCAGCAAGCAGACCGTTCATACCTGCAACCATACGGTAGCTAGTGTGGTTTAGGTCATCTTGGCGTGGACCACCTTCGATATTACGACGACGAACAAGAACGCCGTTTGCGACATCATCAGGTCCAACATAATTACCATCGACGTCATAGGTGCTGCCGGTCGAGAGGCCATTTGATCCGCAAAGGTAATCAGCCTGCTGTGCGCTGAACAACGCGTTGTCGCAGTTCAAGCCACCGGTGGAACCATTGATGCCGCCCGACACCGTACCCGGCGCGATTTGTGCAACAGACCGGTCATCCATGAAGTTCAGCTCAAGGTAAGGACGGAAGTGATCGTTGATGTCGTAATGTGCATATGCACCTAGCGTATAACGCTCATCAGGACGCTGATAATAGTTATAAGGTGCGTAGTTGAATACGCCACTTCCATCAACGAACTCGCCATTGTCAACGCGGAATCCATTTGCAAGGCCAGGAATATTGAGCGAGTTAGATAGATTGGCCGGAAAAGCAAAGCCCGAACCGCCACATTTATACTCGCTACCATTTGGCCCCGCAGTACCAAGCGCACACGAACTATAGTCGCGCTCGCTTTGAACTACCGGGTTAACTTTACGGTATGTCGCATAAGCGGTTACGTTACCGCGGCCATCTTCGGTATTGGTACCGATGATCGCTGAATATTCTTGCGTAAAACCATCGACAACATTGCTTGATGGCTTTTCATATGCCCCAGGCGTAGCCGCATTGTTGAGGTCCAATAGATCCTGAAGCTCATCATTAGAATTGTTATGCTGAGACGCACCGATATTTGCGCTGACACGAAGACCTTCAAAGTCATCGATCATTTTAAAGTTCACAACGCCTGCGATCGCATCAGAGCCATAAACGGCAGATGCGCCACCAGTAAGAACCTCAACGCCGCCAATCAACGCTGTGGGGATTTGGTTAAGGTCAGATGGAACAGATTTTGGTGAGCCATAAGGAAGGCGACGCCCATTGACCAGAACCAGTGTGCGCGATGGATCCAAACCACGAAGGTCGACCTGCGCGGTCCCCGTGGCTTCATTTGATGCCGCAGCACCTTGAGCCGCAAAAACTTGCGGAAGTGCGTTGACGAGGTCTTCAGCACGAACTGTGCCGCGAAGTTCGAATTCAGCCGCATCAACTGAAGTGATTGGGCTTACGCTTTCAGCGTTCGCAGAACGCAAGCGCGTACCCGTCACCACAATTTGATCTGTTCCCGCATCAGCTGCTGCGGATTGCGCGAGCGCGGCCCCCGAGACCCCGACACCGGTTAAAAAAGTTGTTGTTGCCAACATTAGACGTATGGGTAAATTTTTCACAATACTATCCTCTCGTTGCTTTGAAGCAATTCCCCTAGGCGCTAGTTGTAGAGTCTAAGCGGTTCTTTTTATTTATATTTCCAGCTTGTCAGATCCGCGCCTTTTGGTGCCGCAGCATCAATCCGCTTAAGGATCTTTGGCACATAAAAGGTGTTGTATCTCAGCCGAGAAACCGCGTTCGGATTTTGGTGATCACCGTTCCAGCAATGCTCTGCGCGATCACCGTAGTCGACCTCCCCTTGATAAGGCGGATTTGCCTTTTCAAGAAAATCTTCTGTCAAATAGACGGCATTGTTTAGGTAGTAATTATCCATATCGCCTGTGTAGATATGAATTTTTCCCTGAAGCTTCGGACCGATTTCTTTCCAATCCCGCTCCATAATATAACGAAGATCGAAATTCTGGCGCCAATATTCAGCAACCTCCTTGTCGATCACACCGGTCTCTTTATCCCAGATGCGTTTCGGATACCCGTCCTCACCATTCGGCGAGAAAACAGCCTCCCAAACATCCCACTGGGCACCCGAGCGCGTCTTATCACCCAGAACAAGCTCCCAACGGTTTTCGCCTTCCATTGTCCTCGAAATATGACCGAGGTAATTACGGTGCGCTGGACGATCAATCTTGGTGAATGGTCCTTCGCGGTAATAGGCATTTTCATCTTCGTAGAGATTAACAGTCATGAATTGGCGGAAATCGATTGGATCAGGACACGCGGCAAATGCACCATTATACTCATCAGGATATTTAACCTGAACGCCCAAAGCTTCCCAACCACCGGTTGAACCACCATAAAGAAACCGCGACCAACCTTCGCCAATTCCGCGAAGCTCTTTTTCAATCGCCGGGATCAATTCATAAGTAATTGCATCGCCATACGGCCCGATATTCTCAGAGTTCACTGCGTAGCTATCGTCATAATACGGGTTGCTGTGGTCGATTTCCGCGATAAGCATCCGAGGCATATCCTCTGAAATCCACTGCTTATAGAAATCATACGCCTCTTGTTGCTCAACGTGATTATAGCAATCTAAGTCAAAGCGCGCGCTATACACACATTCCGCATCGGGATCAGGTGGCGTCGTTCTGAAACCACCAAAGTCCGCAGGGAAGTGACCATGGAAAATTGCCAACGGAAATTTAGCTTCCGGATGCTCGTCAAAATCTTTTGGCACCAGTACATGCGCACGAAGGAAAACATCCGTACCCCAAAACTCTGATAGCATCTCACTGCGAATTTTGATGTGCCGAATAAATTCTGTGTTTTCGGGCTCATCAATCTCGGGGTTAACCTGATCAAGAGAAACATTAATCCGGCCACGTTTGTTCGGATCAAAGGATACCTTGCGCGGCTCGCTAACAAGGTTGCCCGGCTCTAAACGCCAGTTCTGTCCTGCGCCACGTGCCGCAGGCAACTTCACCGTCTTGCCATTTGAAAGGTTAAACGTGTCGTATTTATGCAAAATGGCCTGAACAAAATACTCGCCCGCCGGGACTTCTTTGAGATCTTTGGCTGGGAAGCCGAGAACATCCGTACCAATATCAGCATATTGCCCGGGCTTTAGACCGTCGACAGTGACACCAAAAACCTGCGCTGCATCAAAATTCGCACTCACTTGATAGCGCGGTTCTTTTTCGCCATCGGGCGTTAGAATCAGAATTATTCGCCCATCATATGCGGCCTCTGGGGCGGAGTTTGGAAGCTTGACTCGAAAACTCTCGGCAGATGCCGCCGCCGAACCTAAAAGCGCGATGCCCCCGATAACGGACCCTAATTTCAAAACTTGTTTTAACGTCATAGCCCCTCTCAACATTCAAACTTCCGCAAAACTAGACACAACCCTGCCGCTCTCGGAAAAGACCCAAGATGCATGACCCAATTGAAAAAATTTCTGCAACCCTCAAAGCCGCCAAGACGGCGACCATGACCTCACCCGTACTATGTACGCATAGGATTGTAAAGTGCGTTATGTAAACTTAATTTACTTTGAACGATTCTGCTAGTATCGCGCGGATGGCCCCATTACACGCCCTCTATACCCTATCGAGCCACTTTTGTAATAGTACCCATGTGTATAATTGTGCGATATGCGCGCATTTGCCTCGACCTCGGCCAAAACACAACCTGACGAGTAAGAACAAGCAGATGTTAGTTCATTGGATGTAGATTATGGGTGCGAATTATTTTTCGTGAGGCGAGAAGAAAGTGGAGTTGCTGAAATTCCATGCGCAAAGATACTCATGATTACCGTCAGCACGACACAGGCGAGCATTTCATCCGCGCCAGGAACCGGGTAATTCTCTACGATGAGAAGCGCAAATAATATTGATGCCAGCCCGCGCGGACCGAACCACCCCAGAAATGCTTTCTCTTCAAAGTTAAGGCCTGCCCCGGTTAAGGATATCCATATAGGGACCATACGGACGATCGTGAGGAACGCGACCGAAAGTACAAATGTTTTCCAAGTTGCATGAGAAAGACCAATCGGAACCATAACTGCCCCGAATATAAGAAAAGTAAGCATCGTCAAAATCTGCCCCTCACTCTCCATAAATTCGGTTATAAATTGCCGCGAGCATTTTAGCGTTGCCCCAAAAACAAGACCGCCGATGAACGCCGCAATCAAACTATTGCCGCCTATCATATTGGCAAAAACGGCGCACAGAAATGCTGCGCACAGGAAGTATATCCCTTGATAGGCTGTTGTTGCAAAACCGTTTGATACCGCAACATCCAACAACCGTGCTGTCACATACCCCACGAACAGCCCGGCAATCGGCCCAAGAACAACCTGCATCAGCGCAAACATCGCGAGATTATCTGGCGCGCCCTCTATCGACTTTCCAGCCAACTGAACAACAGCAATCGCCGCCACCATGACAACAGGTAGCGCCAACCCGTCATTTAAACCACTTTCAACATTGATGCCTTCGCGCAATCGCTCTGGCACACGCTGATTGTTGACCACCGCCTGACCAAGCGCCGCATCCGTCGGCGTTAAAATCGCCGCTACGAGCAACGCAAAAGCCCAGGGCTGATCAGGCGAGACCCAATAGGCGACTATTGTTCCGAACCCAATAGTAAGCGGCATACCGATCAATAACATTCGAATCGGAATGGTGAAGTTCTGTTCTAGGAATTTGAAATTGACCCGGGATGCATCTGAAAACAAAACAAGCGCCAATGTGACCTCTGCGATCACATGGATAATCTCGCGTTCCGCGCCCATGGGCACAAGTTCAATTCCGCTCAGGCCGATCAGCCAACCAAATGTCACAAAGACCATAGGCATGGTGATCACGGACGCTTCGAGACGTCGCGAGAAAGCCGCGAAGACCAAAACAGCAATCAAAATTAGACCAAGATCTATTGGCTGAAGCATGTCACAGACTATAGAGCTGCGCCGTTTATCTTGCGACCCCAATGCGCACAAATATCATGACATCTTTAATCAGTAGCGCGGGGTAATTTCCATTCGGGGCGTGGAAAGTGACACGTATATCCGTTCGGATAGCGTTCAAGATAATCCTGATGCTCTGGCTCGGCTTCCCAGAACTCATCCACCGGCGAGACTTTTGTGACAACTGTATCGGGCCATAGACCGGAAGCGTTCACATCGTGAATCGTATCTAAAGCCTCTTTTTTCTGCTCGTCGCTGACGTAGAAAATTTCCGACCGGTACGATGTGCCCACATCGTTACCTTGGCGGTTCAAGGTCGAGGGATCATGAATCTGAAAAAAGAACTCAAGAAGGTCCCGATAAGTTGTCAACGCTGGGTCAAAAACAATTTCAATCGCCTCGGCGTGGCCTTCGTGGTTGCGGTAAGTCGCATTTTTCACCGAACCACCAGTATAGCCAACCCGTGTTTCCAGAATGCCCGGACGCGCACGAATAAGGTCTTGCATTCCCCAGAAACACCCACCTGCAAGGACAGCACGTTCATTTTTTTCAGGCATAGTTGAATTCCTTATAGACACTAAGTCAGCAATATTTCCGCGTGCCGTTACCTTGGCCGTTACCTTAACTGAGTGCGCCAACCATTGATGCCGCAACCGGATCATGAATGTATGGGAATGATGAGCCCACTATTGAAGTCACCCTTACCTCACATTTAGGCGAGGACATCCCCTTAACGGCAATAATGAACAGACGCTAGCCTAGCCATGTGGCTATGCGCGCGCCTATTAGCGTACCTTAAAGAGTGTCCTCGGTTATTGTGCTGTCGTCGGCTCGGTGATCTTGATGATTTCTAGGGTTCGAACGCGCTTATCCGTCCCGAGCCATTCAAACCGACTTCCCTCAGTAAGGCCGATCAACGAAGCCCCCACCGGAGTTAAAACGGATATACGCGCCATCGCAATATCGGCATCCTGCGGTAAGACCAATTGAATCTTCTTCTGCTGCCCACCTGAAAGATCTGTATACTCCACAACTGAACCGATTTGAACAAAGATATTCTCTGCGCATTGTTCTGCGCGGATCGCGCGATCAATCTCATCACCCAGCAGGGCGACGGTTGGTACGCTGTCATCTCTCGAGTCCACTAGCGCTGACAGCGTTTTGTAATCGGCCTCGGTGATATAGATTTCCGGTTTAACGAAAGTTTGGTTGTTTAAGTTTGACATTTGTCACTCCGTAGCCTGTCTTTTTAAGTGAACGCGCCTATCAAGCGTGCTGTTTTTTACTTGTGAAATCACTTTGGATTGAGCTGCCGACCAATGGCGACAGCCATAAAAAAGCTCTCGGCATTCAAATTGTTATGGTTATTTACCCCCGAACCCTTCCTAAAAAAGGGCGCGGGGCTACAGGCCTGCGATGATGCGGCCTACCAAAAAATCACCTGCGGCAATCCCGCGGCGGACAAATTTTGGTGCTATGAACATAGGAACTAAATTTGGGTCGGCTCGGTCGAAAGTCAACCGCTAACTTTAGGAACCGCTTTGGACGGCGCTGCCGACATGCTCACCCGCCCTCAAACTAACCCGATATACCCCTCATATGCTTCTGCAAATTTTCACATATTGGCTAAAATCCGCTTCCTCGCCCTTGTTTCTATAGAGGCTTCGTCTATTGATTTGTTGCCGGTTTTGAGGCGGGACCGCTTCGCCTTCCCGGTGTTCTAAGTCCTAATTTCTATTACTTTTTTCAACTCCATGACCTCACACCGAGGTAAAACGGCCCATACACAACGGCCATACCACGCTAATATAAAGGAGCGCCCTCAATGTTCGCCGACGCCAAGCCTGTGCCACCTGACGCTATTCTTGGATTGTCCATCGCCTATGCTGCCGACACAAGAAGCGATAAAATTGACCTTGGCGTAGGGGTATATCGAACGATTGAGGGCCAAACGCCCGTGATGGCCGCCGTCAAAAAGGCGGAAGGTTTTGTTCTCGAGAACCAAGATAGCAAACGCTATACCCCTCCCGAAGGGGCTCCCGGATTTACCGACCGCATCTTAAAACTGGTTTTTGACGAAAACAGCCCGACTATTCAAATGGGTCGGGCCGCCGCGGTTCAAGCCCCTGGCGGATGCGGCGCGCTGCGCCTTGCCGCTGACCTTCTTAAACGCTTTGGCGCAAAGACAATTTCGACGGGCGCACCGACCTGGGCGAACCACAAACCGCTGATGGGTGCCGCTGGCTATGAAATTAAGATGCTGCCATATTATGATGCCGCATCATCGTCGATCGATTTTGATGCCTATGTATCAGCAGTCAAAAAACTCGGTCCGGATGATGTGCTGCTAATCCACAATTGCTGCCACAATCCGACGGGCGCTGACCTGACCGAGGCGCAAATCGATATTCTTGCTGATATGGCAAAGGAACAGAAATTCTTTCCTTTGATAGATGCTGCCTATCATGGTTTTGCTAAAAACCTCGATGCAGACGCATACATGATCCGTAAATTTGCTGAGACAGTTCCCGAAACGCTCATCACATACTCTTGTTCAAAGAATTTCGGTCTATACCGCGAACGTGTGGGCGCTTTGATTGTTGTTTCTGAAAATGCAGAGCGAGCAACGGCTATTAAATCTCACGCGTTAAACATTGCACGTGCGAACTATTCCATGCCTCCCGCTCATGGTGGTGCAATCGTATCTGAAATTTTAGGGTCCGACGACCTTACAAAAATGTGGCGCGAAGAACTCGATGCAATGGCGTCTGAAGTTCGCGGCAATCGAAAATTGCTCGTCGCTGAAGCAGAAAAAGCCGGCCTTGGTAACCGTCTTTCCTACATTGCTGATCAGCACGGCATGTTCTCACTGCTTCCGCTGTCTGACGAAGAAGTGCTAAAAATTCGCGTCGATCACGGTGTCTATATTGTCGGCGGAGGTCGCATCAATATGTGCGGCGTCAATCACACCAATGTTGAGCGCCTAGTCGCGGCGTTCAAGGCAGTTTCGCAAGGGTAAATTCTACGCATTCAGGTAGAATTACATCGCCAGCAATAGAATAAAAAAGGGCTCGCTCATTAATGAGCGAGCCCTAATTGTATTAGCTAAGAGACCTTAGAACTTGACGGTCAATCCCGCAGATAAAGATCGCCCACGATCATAAGTCAAAAACTCCGTTCTACCTTCAGGGGTCGCATCGCTTAGCTGAAACTCTTCATGGCGGGTCGCAAGAAGGTTGCGGCCGCTAATACTGATTGAAGCATCAGTCCCGAAGAGCACGATGTCTACACCGTAGACGGCATCCAACTGGATACCAGGCGTTTCAAAGACTGTTGGAATGCCGCCAGCCGGGCTACCGCGTTGAAGTATGCGTTCGTCAACCCAGCCAAGAAGTACAGTAAACCGATCACTTTCGCCCTCCCAACCAAATTGAGAGTTAACGATGTGTTTCGGCGTTCCCTGAAGAGGTTGCCCTTTAAGACCGAACAAAGATGCATCTTCCGCAAAACCAGAAAGCGGATTGATAACAACATCCCCAGCCGCAACTTTAATCTCGGATTCTGTAAACGTATAGTTTACCGAGAAAATCCATTCACGACGTTCGAACCAATCATTCCAGAGAAGATCGAATCGTGTCCGGTACTCGGCCTCCCCCCCAAAAAGCTGTGCTTCTGGCGAGTTGATAAAGGTAGTATCGAAGCTGTCACCAGTTGTCGTGAAGAGGATTTCTTCAATCGGGTTTTCAATCGTTTTATAAAAACCACCGAGAGTGATGAATTGGTTCCGACCAAGGTAGTATTCAAATCGCGCGTCAAAGTTTTTGAATTGGCTATCAACCAGATACCTGTTGCCACGGTAAGATCGGTTGGTTTCTGGATCAAAGAACAAAGATTGCGCAAGTTCACGAAACTGTGGGCGTGCAATCGTTTGCGAATAGCCGCCCCGGATTTGCATGTTATCTGCAAAATTCCAAGTAACCGTCGCTGTCGGAAGCCAATAATCGTTATCCAGCGTAGTCGTTGAACCAATATTGCCGAAGCGATCAGACGTTTCAACAATTTGCTCAGCTGTTTCGTAACGCACACCAACATTGGCGGTCACTGTTGGGATAAGCTCAAAATCTGTCTTCACATACCCTGCATGCGTCGTCATCGTTGCATCGTAAAGATCAGGCGTGAAAGATGCATCCGAAAGGAAGAATCTTGCTGGATCTATATTGTCAGGTGAGAATAGAAAATCAGGTCGCGCACCCTGTACGTCTTCTGGAATTGAGTTACCGCCAGCAAAGCGGAACGAATAAATATCATAGTCCCGTTCATTGTCAGAATGCTCATACCCAACAGAAATGCTAGCAGTGCGTGGTCCTGCAAATGGAATCTCGTAACTAATATCAACGCCGCCGCTAAATACGTCGTCAGTTAGATACGAAAACTTCGTGCTCTGCTTGTTCGCGAATGAATAGAGCGCTGGAGAATCCGGCGTATCGCGAAAGCGCATCAAGTTCCACTCATAGGGGGAATCGCGCGTGGAACGAGCAAACGCGGTACGCCATGTGATATCGATATTTTCTCCAACACGCTGATCACCAGAAAGCTGCGCCATCGAGAGTTGGCGCTGAAGAAAAGTGTTCGATTCAATACTGACAAGCTGAGAACCTGGTTGCGAACGATCAATACCTTCGTCGATCTGCGATTCTTTCAATGTCGAATGGATATAAAGCCCCGTAGCAGAGATCGCGCCCGTATCCCATTCCAGCGTCGCAGCACCAAGGCCGTTTACAGTCGCGTCCATGCTTGTTGATTGTGTCTCAAAATCTGTAAGCAGCGTACCGAGAATAGACTGTCGAAGACCGTTGCGATTCGTCCATTCCTGATCGTAGCCAACGACCCCCACTAAACCGAGGCGAAGTCCGTCGTTTAGATCAATCGTCGTACCAGCATTAATGGAAGCATCGAAATTAGGGCCAAGCGTTCCATTCTGAATTACAGTTAGCGGAGAGTTCACAAGGCTTTCGCCAACTTGCTCGACTTCACTAGAGGTAAGAGAAGAAAGCGGTGTCCCGGCATCAATCACCGCCGCAAGCGGTTCAGGAATGCTCCTTAGACCATCGTCATACCCCAAGAAATCAAGATCACTCCCGTTTACGAAGATCCCGCTTTTACCTGTGGTGACAAGGTTTCCGCTAATGCCGCCTTTGACATTGAGAAAGCTTTCATCGGGTACGCGCAAAGTGTTTAGGTCAATGACGCCCCCACCGAATTCGCCGGAATAGTCTGCGGAATATGTCTTTTGAACAACCGCGCCCGCCAAAACATTGGATGGAAAAAGATCAAGAGGTACCGTTCGACGAAGCGGCTCTGGGCTCGGCAAGACCGATCCGTTTAGACGCGCTGACGAATAACGGTCACCGAGACCGCGAACATACGCGAAGCGACCGCCAACAACGCTGAGGCCACTTAGTCGAGTCAGCGCCAGGGCCGCATTCTCGTCCCCGCTACGCTCAAGGTCGTCGGCTGAAAGGAAGCTCGCAACCTGAGACGTCGCCCGTTGTGGTTCGGGAATATTCCGTCCACGAACAACAATGACGTCTGAAATACTGTCTTGAATTGATGGCGCTTCTTGTGCCTTCGCCGCCTGAATCGTAGCCAGCGACGAGCAACAAAGCAGTCCTATCTTAAGCTGTGTAGTTAATGACATGATGATATCCCCGAAATTCTAAAAACAAGCGAGCGACACTCCAGCCAAAACTGGAGCGCCGCATTTTTCATTATTTAACAAGGCGTACTTGCTTCGAGGCCGCAGCTCCAATCTGCCCACCAACGGTCATTCGCATCTTCAACAGCGCCGATGTAATCAGTGTCGTCAAAGAATGGGTCCCCAAGGGTCGTTAGATCGAACGCTGTCGCCGCTGCTTCATTCGGGCCGTTGATAAAGACGTTAATCAGGCTGTCTGAAACATTCGTGGAGTTATTCGCGTCAGCGTTCACCGAATCCACTGCCGCAGGTGTATCCGGAGACGCATTTGTCAGTGATACACAGTCAAAGAGAACTGAATTGAACGTTGGGTCCGTCAGGCCTGAGTATGACGACGGGTCTGTGTCTCCGGCTGAATCCTGCCAGCGGAAACAGCTTGAGTCGTAAGCCACAACACCGTTCAGGAAGCGACCAATGTGGCCGGTATTGATACGAAACGCATTAGACCGTGCACCGACGACCGTGAAGTTCGCAATCGTTGGGTTTGTCTGTGGCGTTACCGGGTTATCAGAACTATCGAGTGTGCTCGACATTTCGAATGCATTGTCGCCACCTGTCGCACGCTGTGTGATGATCAGATACTGAAGGTTACCAGTCCAGCCGTTATCGGTATCGAGCGAGTCATCATCGTTACCGGTAAGAACAATGTTCTTAAGGTTCGCAGAACCGCCGAACATTTCGATGCCGTCATCCGAATTGTTGTGGACCTGAACATACTCGATTGTCGTACCGGAACCAACACCAGCCATAGTAAGACCGTTCAGTTCGTTACCTTGCTGATTGATCGCGAAGCCAGCGTGCTTGATTTGCGTGTAACGGATTGAACCACTGCTGTCTGTCGTGTCTGAACCACCGTAAGATGCTTCTGGGTTGGTCACACCTTCGACGACGTTCGTGCACTGGTTGGTGCCTGGCGTTGCTGCTGTCTGACAACGGCTGATTGGTGCATCGCCAAGAACAACGATACCGCCCCATTCTGAAATTGCGTTTTCAGGATCAGCTTGTGTGTCTTCAAGGTCAGCTTGTGATGTGAAAACCACAGGGTTCTGACGTGTACCATTTGAGAAGATTTGAGAACCACGGTTCACAACGAGATAGTCCGCACCGCTGTTACCAAAGATAACCGCACCCGGCTCGATCGTTAGAACGGCTGCGTCACCATTTGGCGCAGTTCCGTCAGCACCAATGTCGACACCGATGTCTACACGACCTTCAAGTTCGTAGTAATTGCCGCGTGTAAGAGTTAGATCTTCGGTCTGAACACCAGCAACCGCACAAACATTTTTGCCCTCGATCTCACCCGTGCGCGTTGTGCCCGTTGGGCAGCTTGGCGCAGGGAAGAGAGCGAATGTCCACCCAGCGGCCCAGTTATTTGTCTCTGTTTCCATTGGGCTGAACGCACCGATGTAATCAGTGTCGCCAAAAAAGCCGCCAGGAAGCGTTGTGAGATCAAACGCGGTGACGCCCTGCTCGTTTGGCCCAGGGAACATCATTGATGTCAGTGAGCTTGCACCGATAACATTGTTCGCATCAGCGTTGACCGAATCAACTGCCGCAGGAACGTCTGGGCTCGCGTCTGTTAGCGCCGCACAGTCGAAAAGAACAGAGTTGAATGTTGGGTCTGTCAGACCTGAATAAGAAGATGGGTCTGTGTCACCGGCTGAATCCTGCCAGCGGAAGCAGTTTGTGTCATAAGCAACAACACCGTTCAAGAACCGACCGACGTGGCCGGTATTGATACGGAAACCGTTAGAACGTGCACCAACCAATGTGAAGTTTGCAATCGTAGGGTTAGTTTGCGGTACGACTGGGTTGTCAGCACCATCCAGCGTACTCGACATTTCAAATCCGTTATCGCCACCGTCATCGCGTTGTTTAATGGCGAGGAATTGAACATTACCTGTCCATCCGTTGTCAGTGTCCAATGAGTCATCGTCATTCCCGGTAAGCACGATGTTTTTTAGGTTCACTGTACCGCCGAAAACCTCGACACCGTCATCAGAATTATTATGAACCTGAACATATTCAACAGTAGTACCCGTACCGACGCCAGCGAGTGTCAGGCCATTCAATTCGTTACCTTGCTGATTGATCGCAAAACCCGCGAACCGGATTTGCGCGTAACGGATAGAACCGCTGTCGTCGGCATTGTCCGAACCACCATATGAAGCCTCAGGGCTTGTGACACCCTCGACGACGTTTGTGCACTGATCTGTTCCTGGGGTCGCGGCAGTCTGGCAACGACTGATTGGCGCTTGACCAAGCACCACTAATCCGCCCCATTCAGAAATCGATGAACCGCCTAGGTCAGTTGCATCAACGGCGCGACGCTCTATGTCATTTTTACTCGTGAAAATAATGGGCGCGTCAACGGTTCCATTCGCCAAGAGTCGTGACCCGCGATTTACGACGAGATAATCAGCGCCGCTGGCACCAAACACCTGCACACCAGGCTCAATTGTAAGCGTTCCCGCAGATCCACCCGGTGTCGTGCCATCAGCCCCGACATCGATGCCAACATCAACGCGACCGTCTAATTGGTACGCAACGCCGCTTACGAACGGCAGCGTCAAATTACCAAGAACCGATCCAGAAATGTTGCAAACTGTAAGACCGCCAACGCTGGTTCCTGTTGTAAAACCTGTTGGGCACTCAGCAGTGCCGCCACCATTATCACCACCGCCATTGTCACCACCTGCGGGTGGGGTACCGGGGTTCGATGCTCCGGGAGATTGAATATTTTCGCCCTGCGTACAGGCAGCGAGCGCGAGAACGCCCGCACTAACGAAAAGAGTTTTCTGAAAGTTTTTAAAGATGCGCATTAAATACCCCCGCGAGGTTGTTTTGCAAACGAATGGGATCGTCGCTGCCCCACGCAACGACACAATTTGCGATTAGCGGAAAGGTAAAAAGCTTTTATGACAAACTAGCGGAGAGAAATTATTTTGGCTCCGCGTTAGAAAAAGCGAACCAGAACTGCAGCGCTAAATAGTTTTACGCATTTGAATTTCGACTTCATAACGTCATAAAAACTAAGAAATTTTTTATGACGGTTTTACGAATAACGCATATAGTGCGCCTACTGAATTCCTGATAAAATAAAAAATAAAAAAGCAATTTGCGTCAAAAAATCGCGATTGATCAGGTTCCGCTGTAATCATTTCGGATAAAATTCGTCACCCGGCCCGGCAAAATCATCCCCAAACTTGAACCCGGATGCAGTCAACACATTGGCATCTGTTTTGTTACCTAGATGCCTACAGCCGCGGCCTGACCTCAAGGGTTGGGTAATCAATATTTCATCTACCGTTCGGTCGCTTGTCGGTCTGTATTCAAGCGCCGTCAAAACTGCGGTTATCGTCCGATCATGCCAGTCAGCCCCTACGGAAATTAGTGCCGCTAGGAGACAAGAAAATCCCCGCATGTGCATCAATAGTTTTAGCACCTTTGGACCAAAAGGCGCGGTTCAAAAGCGCGAAAGCTATTCAAACTACATAATAATGCAGGGTTTTGAATGGTGATAATGTCAACAGACTATAGAAATGTCTGATCTCATTTTTTTGGCTGTGTCGCAGAAAAAATCAGCAAAACCAAGCCGGAGATGATAAACAGCGCGAACCCTGAGAGCATCCATGAGTTTAAAAACCATTGCTCCCCCCATTCAAATTCATTCCCCATGATTTTTCTCCACCCTGAAAAATGCTGCGTACTACCGACGGAAAAACCAAAAGCACCGACGACAGCCGCAAGGTATTTTACAATCCAATGGAATGGTCGGGGAAACAGCATAAGTAAGCCAAGAAGCCCAATAACGGTTCTTTGCGTTCGGCAATAAGGGCATTCATAAACAATGCCAGTAATATCAGTCGCCCACGTTATAATAGACAAGGCGATAGCGGCACATGCGATCAGGCGCATGTGATTGTTTAGAAACATAAGCATATGCAAGGTGCCCTTGAAGTAATGCTTCCCCCCAAAAGGAAAACTCCAATGCAACTATAAGCGATGGTTCAGGAAAAGAGCAATATTGCCTTCTTGCCGCACCCCGACAGGCAAGTGAAGAGGAACACCGGATGCGCTACGCCATACTATACGCTTCTTCCAGTATCACCACCTAACGCAAGTGCACCTCGCTAGAAGCAAGATCGCCATGACCCGGGACAAAGCGCCGGGCTGAAAAGCTATGAGGAACAACGGGGCTTCCATCATATAACTCATGGTGCGGGGCTGCTTCAGCGAATGCAGTCGCTAAATTAAATAAGTTTTCGGTCTGCCCATCCATCTCATCGAGGGCATGTTTCGCTAATTCACCGAGAATGGAATCAAGCTTTGGTAAAACTTGTTCATAAAACTCCGCAAAATCTTGGACCGATGCCGTCCAGCGTATTTCATTACGTTCGTGCTCGGTTCCGCGCGCCCACTTCCCTGCAAGGGCTTCTAGGTCTGCAAAGTCTTTTGGTAGTTTAATCATCGTATTTCGTCCTTACGCGTTCAGATATTCGCTGTGTGTCCGCGCAGCATGTCGGATCAAAAACTCCTGATCCATCAGTTGCATTTCATTGATTGCGCCAGAGCGAATTCCGGTAAAAGTGTCTTCCATCGTCGCAGTATCTTCGAGCCAAGCGTTTCGGTGAATTGCATTGACATGTAGCTGCGCCACCCGTTCGGCCGCGTTTCGCGCTGGTCGGAAATAATTGATCCCTTCCCAGAGGGTTCTCCCGTGATCCAATGGCCAGAACTGATGCGTGAAATAAGCCATACCAGGGTATCCACAACCAGATGCGAGGTGAATGATAAAATTCGGAAAAATATTCGGCAATTCGAATTGGAAATCGCTTCGCTCTGTCGGGTTAATGCCGGGTGGTAAAAAATCTCGGCGCGGACCATGATGCTCATCGCTGTGGAGCAAACCAGCAAACTTGGCTGTCGATTCTGCCGTTTCCATCCCTAGTCCGTAAATAGTTGAAGATGCATGCGGACCAATTAACTTGAACTCGCTATGTTCGATCCCTCGAAATCCGGGCAGAGAGCCTGCATGAATGGTGGGCACGTGATAGCCCTCTGAAAAGGCATAAAGGGCCACCTTCCAATTACATTCTAGCACTGTCGAATAACGAAAAGCGGTCGTCGCTTCGTGATAAGGATAGCCAGCGAATAGGTTTCCGAAATCACCGAGATATTCATCAAGCGACTGTTCAGGTTCATCAGCAAAGTTAATATAGATGAAGCCTTGCCACGTATCACAAGAAATTTCTTTTAGGCCCAAACAGGATTTATCCAACGATCCAAAATGATCTTCCAATGGCACTGAACGTAAAGCACCATCGGTCCCAAAAACCCAACCATGAAACCGGCACGATAAAACATTAGCCCGGGCGTTGCCGAATGTTTCGAAATCATTTGTTGGAACAACTTTGTTCCCGCGGTGCGTACACACATTATGAAATGCACGGACTTTCCCGTCTTTTCCGCGAACAATGAGTACAGATGCATCAGCAACCGCAAGTTCTTTTACTTTGTAATCACCCTTCTCCGGAATTTCCCAATTGGTCGCAACCTTTAGCCAACAACGCCCGAATATTTTTTCGCGTTCAAGATCATACACTGTTGGATCCTTGATCGCATCGATCGAAACAGGGTCAACACCTAACTCGGATCGAATAGATTCGATTGATCGGTTTAAATGGCTGAATGCTTCAGATCCATCTCGACGCTTTCCTGCTTCACTTATACTCATGGCTTCCTCTTTTACGCTGAATTCGTTTTTTGACGTTATGCTTTTTCAAGGGCAGCGGGCTTTTCATGCCACCCTTCAGGGTAATGAGAAATTAAATCAGCGATCAACTCGAGCCGAGAAAATTTCCATTTATCGTTATCGGATTTAATTTCAGCTATGTAGCGCCCTCCGATCCAATAGGCTTTATCGCTAGCTGAAGTCGCAATTTCCCACAGATAGAACTCTACCGTTCCGGCGGCAGAGTCAGCATCAAGCTCTACCTTCGGCGAAGCAAGGTAATGCAACGTCCAACTAAAACCGGTCTCTGCATTGCCGGCCACACCATCGGCTATTGACTGCGCACCCTTTAACTCTCCATACTGATCAATGATAAATACGGCGTCATCCGTAAAAAGGGGTAACAGTTCTGTCGCCGATGGTCCGGCATCAAAGGCCCTACCCAAATCGACAATTAGATCGTCGATCGAACGCAAAGCCTCTAGACGCCGAAGTCGGTTTTCCAAGGTTAGTTCAGACACCGCACACCATTTTCAGTTGTTACATTCTCAGCTGAGAACAGCACTACCGCTTTAGTAAGAATATTTCGCAGTCAGATACCATTCGCGTGGTCGGCCATAGACGCCTTCAACCAAACCACCGAAATCATCCACGTAACCAGATCCGAGATAGACTTCTTTGGTCAGATTTTTCACACCAAATGATATTCCCCAGTCACTATCGTCAGCCTCGAAAGCGATTGACGCATTGAGCAAATGATATCCGTCCTGCACCAAGAGCGGCGTGTTAACGGCATCATTGAAAACCTCTGAACGATATGACCAATCTACGCGCGGTCGGAAAGTACCAAACCCTGAAGCTTCGATATCATATGATGCGCTCGCACTGAGTGTCCATTTTGGTGCGTTTTGCAGTTTAGAATCGACGTCAACACCGGCGCTTAATGCACGAATATCAACACTTTTATATTTTGCATCAAGATAACCAATTCCGGCCTCGATGGACAATTCGCCAACCGGACGGGACTGCATCTCAAGCTCAAAACCTCTGATTTGGGCCTTCGCGGCATTTTGAATAATCGGCGCAAAACCCAATGTCGGGTCGTTCACAGTAATCTGAAGATTGTCGTAATCGTTTTGGAATATTGCTCCGTTCACACGCATACGACGGTCAAAAAGATCTGACTTAAAGCCAACTTCATAGGTTGTGCTTGTCTCTGGCGCAAAGGAGGGAATGAAAGCGAAAGGTGGGAAGACACGTTGTGTGAAACCGCCGCCTTTGAACCCTTGCGAATAGGAGACATAGGTCATGACCTCCGGGCTAAACCGATAAGAAAGACTAACCATCGGAGTCCATGCTTCGTCTTTGATGCTCGCTGTCTGTCCCAACGGGCCCATCAACGGATCGCCATCTTGCAGACCCGAACCATCTGGATTGAATGGTGAGCCGGTAAGGAAGCCAGCCTCGACAACATATTGGTTTGCGTTATCAAACGTTTTTTCATCCTGCGTCCAACGCACACCAGCAGTAAGATTTAGGTCAGGTAGAATTTCAACCGTACTCTGACCGAAAAACGCTAAACTCTCACCATCCAACACGGCACCACTGAGAAAAATAGAATCAACAATGTTGACGAGATCTTTGTGATTCCCGCTTTCGTTCGAATAATATCCGCCCAGCACCCAATTTATACGACCATCCATAAAGTCGCCCAAAAGCTGAACCTCTTGAGAGAACTGATCTTGCGTCCAATCGCTGTTTGTCTGAACAATACTCGCAGGGCTATGATCCGAATCGCGTGTCCAGAAACCCGTCACCTGACGGTATGCCGTTATCGACTTGATCGACAACGCGTCAGTCGCTTGCCAATTTACGGTGCCTGAAACGCCCCAGATATTCACATCCGATCCAGAGCGATAAGGTTCTGGATTGCCATTGGTGAACGCGTCAGAAATAGCCGTGAACGTACCGCCGTGTTGATAGGGCGCGAGTGCCCATTGGCTATTGAAGCAACGCTGATCCGAAAGCCGTGCAGCATTTGATGTATCCGTACAAATGCCGGGTGCCCCGGAGAAAGCAGCGTTCCAAGCCTGCGCTGCCGGCGCATTTTCGTTAATTGTCAATGCAACGACCGGGGCAGAATTTTCACGTGATCGCGATCCATCCGCAGAGATATCAATGGTAAGATCCGAAGTCGGCTCAAGGCGAAGCGCAAAACGCCCAGCAAGCTGATCCGTATCCCCTAAATCTGGTGCTTCAGCAAGGACACCTTCTACATGCCCATCACGTGTGTGATAGAACCCGGCAAGGCTGGCGTAAACACCTTCCGCAATCGGAAGATTAATCGAACCTTTAGCCTGAAAACGATCAAATCGGCCAGTTGTGAGCGCTAACGTACCCCCGAGATTTTCATCGGGTGTTTTCGACACCACACTTACAGCACCGCCAATAGTGTTGCGCCCAAAGAGTGTGCCCTGTGGGCCCCGCAGAATTTCAATCCGTTCGACATCAAGAACATCGAGCACGTTGCCAACCCCGCGCGAAATATAAACACCGTCAAGGTAAAGACCGACGCCCGGATCAGCAGAAAGCTGATAGTCGTTTTGACCAATTCCGCGCACGTAAATTGCGGCGGTTGCATTGCTGGCTGAAACCGGGACCGAGCTATTGAACTTCACATTAGGGGTGAAGTCTCCAATCTCTGTCACAGTATCAATGCCCCGGTCTTCAAGGCCCGTCGCTGTTACCGCAGACATCGAGATTGGCGTATCCTGTAAAGACTCTGCGCGGCGACGAGCCGTAACAGTAATAACCTCAATTCCGGCAGTTGATTGCGCGCCGGTAGCCTCATCTTGCGCCACCGCGCTAGAAACCGGCATCATAGCCCCAGAAAAGCACGCACTAAGCAATAGCCCGCCGCGCAAATGCCGCAATCCGGCACCAAAGCGGGACGATAGTAGGTTTTTGGTTTTATTTCCCTCAGTAGTCATCGTTTTCTCTATCCTTCCAAACACCCATTTCCAATTGACGTGCTTCCTTCCCCAGAAGCGGAACTGTCAGTAGGACGATCTGTTCGGGTGCAAAGAGCCCGCCCCTTCTGTACGAGGTTTAATATCTTTCTAATCTAAGAAATCCAGCTAGCCCCACAGTGCTGCATGAAGCATCACAGCGCGATTCAATAAGCTTCCATCGAAGCGATATCCGAAAAGTAGCGCACGGTGGCCTTCTACATCACATTTGGAGTAATGGCGCTTGAAACGGTTTTCAGACGATCACAGCAGTATTTAGCTGGCGCAATTTCGTCCAATTTTTTTGAGTGTTTCCGACGGGCGCTCACCGAAACGCTCGTGATAGTCCCGCGCAAATTTTGACAGATGGGTAAAGCCACACCCAAGCGCCACATCAGTGACCGTTACACCTAGGTCTGCACCGTTCAGCAATTGACGATGCGCGAGAAGCAAGCGGCGGTTTTTTAGGTAGTTCATCGGTGTTGTATCGCGAAAACGTCTGAAACCAGCATGCAGTGACCGCGCCGACACTCCGGATACAGAAACCATCTCGTCCATAGAAATCGGATCGCTAATTCGTTGATTGATGAACGCCTCAACACGCCGAACATAATATGGTGCCGCGACTGATTTCGGAGCATCAAAAAGATCACTGTGATTATGCGGTACAGCCGCCAGCAAGAGACGTTGTAATGTTTCCTCAACCCCTTTTGATGCGCGGGAATGCTCGAATGCCGATGAGCCACTATCCAAATCATCACAAATGGTGCGTACAAGCCTAGCAAAAGCAACAGACCGCCCCTCAAACCGTACCGGCTTTGGCGAGAAATGGAGCTCGTTCGGCTTGAACCCCAGCTCCTGCATTAGCACCGATTCGAGACCTTCCTTAGACATTTTTACGGTGAAATGTTTGTATCCTTCACAAAACACCTGACGAACCTTTTCCTCAGGGTCGAGCACACACATCTCACCAGGGCGCAGCGCAAACGCTGTATCACCTTGCGTAATTTCCGCTACGCCACTCAGCGCTATTTGCACTAAATATAACGCATCCATTGGCGGTATACTGACGACCACACGGCCATAAGGGTTGCCGTAGTCGGTTGCGTTAAAGGTTACTGAATTTAGAGACGCCTGATGATGACGAAATTCAATGGGCGGGCATCCGCCCGTAATTTGAAGCTCGTGAGGGCAAAACATCTGGCACATATGATCGTGCACTTCGTCTATATCCTGACTAACCATTCGCGCCATATGCGAAAGTGGCAGCCCCGTTCCATCCCAATATTGATGATTTTGAGTCTGCATTAACATTGGTTTTTCCCTTCAGTTCTCCGCCTCCATTATGCCCTTGAGAAGACGTCATCAATTATATTATCTGGCGGTACAAAACTCCGCTTACTGTGCGTAGCACCGAGGTTGATCAGCATCGTACACGTTGCAAAACCCACCAGACCCGGATTCAGCACAGGTACCGATAGTCGCTCGGACAAGTAGGCATGCGACTGGTGCATGGTAGTTGAGCCGAGGACCAGAACGTCTGCACCATCCTCTTTCAATGCCGTCTGCGCCGCATCTAACAAGAGTGGGAATACGCTGTCTTCTTTACCCGCTAATAGTTCGGCGGTGTCTGGTCTAACGTCAATTGACTTTATCGATGCCACTCTGTCCGCCAATCCCTGCTCGCGGAGAACCTTGTCGTATAACCACAGCCATCTATCCCACATACTCAGTATAGAAAATTTCTTTCCTAACTGACATGCTAAATGATATGAAGCTTGCGCAGTTCCGACCACAGGAATGGAGAGCCGCGAGCGTAACGCAGTCACCCCAGAATCGCTCATAGAGTTGACACAAACGGCGTCATACCCCTCTTCTTCGGCACGTGCGCCAGCTTCGAGACAATAGGCATCAGCGATCACACCCTCATAAATGGAATCAAGCGTCCCACCGCCTTTAGCCGCGCAAACAAAATCGACTTGTGTATCAGAGGGAATGATAGTGTCTGGTATCTGACTTGCGAACGCCGCAAGCGCAGCATCCGGCACCGGTACAGGGATGATCATTTTTATCTTACGGCCCACTCTAGTCACCCCTTTTTGAAATGGTTACTCAGAAAACAACCGGTCATCACGCCGCGACAACCACGGTGCTTCGCAAAAATTGCGCACTACACCACCGATTGTCCAATACCCAAACGCAAAACCACTAGACCCGCAGGGTATCACGCTACTTCATACGCGCCCTCCAAAGAGCATTTCAGTGCTTTCTGCAAGAAAAGCCGGATATAGCGCTGAGGGGTCATGTCTTGCACCAACCGGATAGCTGGTTGGCCATCTACCTTTCATCCTCCGCATAAATAGAAATGGAGCGGAACATCGTGACAGCTGAGCTTCCCGAGGGTTTTGAAGACCTAATGCCATTTATCGATTGGGCCCGCCCAACAGAGTTGGGCCGCAACGAAAAACGTTGGTCGGTGACTTTGGATGAAAGCCAAAAGTTCTATGATGCAATGCTGGCTCGCGGACCAGCCGCCCTCGAATACTTAAATCAATTTTCTCTTGAAAACATTTCGGGTGCTGATCGCGCATTGCTTGATATGTGTTTGGCTTTAGCAGAAGCGGCAGCAACAATAGAAATGTACGAAGACCCGCAACCCAAATATGTCTTTCCAATTCAGCGTTTTGTTCCGGTGCATGATAAATGGCCGCTAACCGGTAATAGAGGTGAAAAATGAGCGATTCCCCACGCCGCTTCATGAAACAATACCCTGAAGAGAGCCAAGAGCCGGTACCAATTGAGCGCTATACTTCAAAGGATTATTTCGAGCGCGAACGCGAAGCGGTGTTCCGTCGTAAATGGCTAAATGTTGGCAACACGCTGCAAGTCCGAAAACCGGGTGACTATTTCGTTGTCGATCTTGAAATTTTGGATACATCCCTTCTTATTATTCACGGTAAAGACGGAAAAATTCGCGCCTTTCACAATATGTGTTCCCATCGTGGTGCCCCAGTTGCCTGGGATAAACAGGGAAGTTGTAAAGGGTATCTAGCGTGCCGGTTTCATGGATGGGTCTATGACCTGACAGGAAAATTAGTTCAGGTCTCTGATGCTGAGAACTTTCCCTCCGTAAAGGCAGAAGAAAACGGATTAACCGAAGTTCATTGCGATGTCTGGAAGAATTTCATCTTCATCAACATGGCCCAGACACCTGAAGAGACGTTAGCCGAACACCTTGCTCCGATATCTGATGATATTGGTCGATTTGATTTTAACGGGTTCACCCCTGCCTTTTCCTATCGCATAGATGAAAATGTCAATTGGAAAACCTTGCAAGAGGCTCAATTGGAAGGCTGGCATCTACCATATCTCCACGAGAAAACGCTGGCGCGCGCCGTCAAAATTGATGGTCGCCAATATCGTCATGCCGGAATTGAGCTTCATGGCCTGCATGGTGTTTTAGGCTCTCCGCCGCCCGAGTCGCATGAACTTCCGCCAACTGCTGCACTCGCCAGCCAATTTGGTACGGGAACAATGCAAGCGTTTGGGACCAAGGCTGAAAACAACGACGACAGCTATAACTTTCGAGGTTCATTCGATTTCTGGCACATCTTTCCTAACTTTTTTGTCGGCCTACTGGATGGTCTATATTTTACATTCAACATTTGGCCCGTCGCTGTTGATCGCAGCATTTGGGAGATCAATGGTTACTATCCTCCAGTAAAAACCGCAGGTGAGCTATTCGCGCTCGAATATTCAAAAGTAAGCCTGCGCGATCCGATGATGGAAGATTGCTACACACATGAATTGATTAGTTCACGGCTTAAATCGGGCGCAAAAAAACACATCCATTTTCAAGACGAAGAAATTCTCGCCCGCCATTTGGGCAGTGGTGTTGATCAATGCATTAAAAAATACGATTCAAATCATCCGAGGTTGGCTTGACCATCAGCAATCATTATGACGTCGTAATCATTGGTGCTGGCCATGCTGGTGCCGCTATGGCTATTTCTCTTCGGCAGAGAGATTTCGCCGGCTCCATCTTATTGGTTGGAGACGAATTAAGCCTGCCCTATGAGCGTCCGCCACTCTCAAAGGACTATTTGCTTGGCAACCTAGAGACAGCTAAGCTACTCATCCGTCCCGAAGCATATTGGCATGAAAATTCAGTAGACCTTGAATTAGGATCGCCCGTCGCTGCGCTTAATCACAAAGATTCCGAAATTACTTTCTCTGATGGTCGGCGCATTGGTTTTAATTGGTGCGTTTTGGCGACTGGTGGACGCGCGCGCTACCTTAACAGTCCTGGTGCCAATCTTACCGGTATTCATTGCCTACGAAATATCGACGATGTAGAGCGCATTCGCACTGAGCTTGCCTTGGTCGAAGATGTTGCGGTTGTCGGCGCAGGTTTTATAGGTCTTGAATTCGCCGCCGTAGCTCGCACCCTCGGCAAAAATGTAACCGTGATCGAAGCTCAAGAACGCGTGCTTGCGCGGGTCACCTCCCCTACCATTTCTGAATTCATCGAATCTCAACATCGCGATGAAGGCGTGCAGTTCTATCTTAAACATGGGGTCACCGCCTTTGAAGGCGACGGCAACGTTTCATCTGTTCTTCTGGAAGACGGCACGAAAATACCTGCGCAACTTGTTGTGTGTGGCATTGGTATTGACGCTGAAACTACGCTTGCCGAAGGCGCTGGTTTAGAATGTGATCACGGCGTTGTTGTTGATGAAAGCTTCCGTAGCTCTGCCCCGAATGTTCTGGCGATCGGTGATTGCTCACGCCACCCCAATATTTTTGCTGGCGGCCCATGGCGCTTAGAGTCAGTCCAACACGCACAGGATTCGGCGGCCGTCGCAGCGGAATTAATTCTCGGGGAATCAATTCCCTACTCACAAGTCCCCACATTCTGGTCAGATCAATACAATATCCGCTTACAATCAGCAGGGTTGTTAGGGGTCGAGTATGACACGGTCATCCGTGGGCGAATTGAAGATAAAAAGTTTTCAGTTATATACACCCGTGACAATCGCGTCGTTGCGATAGATTGCGTTAACTCTCCGCGCGATTTCATGGCCGCTAGAAAACTGATCCAACAGGGGGCGCAACCTGATCCAATTCAGTTAGCCGATATCGCGGTTCCGCTCAGATCCCTTGTTTGAGTCATGCGCGTCAACAATACTTTCTGCATGCAATTCACGACTGATTTTTATCAGTGCAGTCAATTCACTCGTAACATCGCCAACTCGGTGAATCATCATTATCGGCGATTGCGCTTCGCTATCTGTAATCGGCGCATAAGCAATGTCGTCTCGTCGCAATCGCTGTACCGATTCCGGAACGATGCAAATGCCCTCATAGGCCGCAACCAAACCGATCGCCGTTTGCAATTCTCGAACCTCCACTATCGATTTCGGCTGTTGCCCCACATCACGGAAAACGCCCAGAACTTGATCGGCATAGCTCGGGCGTACCGGACGCGGATAAACGATCAACCGTTCGCTCACCAAATCAGCCAAGCCTATCGGGTTTTTTCCTTCTGCAAGCGGATGATCCGCCGGAAGCACAGCAACCAGCTTTTCATTTGCCAAAACGATACGCCTGATCCCAGGGTCCTCAATTTGCAACCGCCCAAATCCGATATCGATTCTACCGTCCTTCAGGGCAGCGATCTGTTCAACGGTGGAATATTCGAGCAAAGATACATCCACTTGATCGAGGTGCCGACGAAGCCGGCGGATCACCTCTGGCAACAATCCGTAAAGCGTCGACCCCACAAACCCAATCACAAAGCGACGACGCTGCGCACTCGCAGCTTGCCGCATGGTCGCTTGCAACTGGTCCATGCCAGAAAGTACCTGTGCGGCATATTCATAAAGCAAACGCCCCGATTGGGTCAGCTTGATCGGGCGGGCTGCTCGATCAAACAGCGTGCTCCCCACCTCTTCTTCGAGTTGTCGTATTTGTCGGCTAAGCGGCGGTTGCGCGATATTCAACGCCTCAGCCGCGCGGGTAAAGTTTCGCTCATTGGCGACGGCCACGAAGTAACGAAGGTGTCGGATTTCCATAGAATACCTTTCAGGTATTCCATTTTGCCTCATTGGTCTTTGACCGACAAGATCTCCGAACCTATTAAACCCCTATTTTCAATAAATTACATGAGGGTTGGATGGCGATTACAATAGACCGGATTGATACCTGGATCGTTGATGTTCCAACCATCCGTCCACATGTTTTGTCGATGACATCAATCAACAAGCAAGTAATGATGTTTGTTTTTGTTACCTGCTCGGATGGAATTGTTGGGGTTGGAGAAGGCACCACAATCGGCGGCTTAAGCTACGGCGATGAAAGCCCGGAAGGGATGAAGCTCGCTATTGATCTTTATTGTACGCCCCTGCTGCTTGGTCAGAATGCGACAATTCCCGCCGCCGCTATGGCCTTGCTGCGCAGCCAAGTGGTTGGCAATCATTTCGTAAAAAACGCTTTGGAATGCGCGCTTCTCGACGCTGCGGCGCAACGATCAGGCGTGGCTATGTCTGAATTATTGGGCGGTCGGTTGCGCGATAAACTGCCTGTTTTATGGGCGTTAGCGAGTGGTGACACCAATCGCGATATTGACGAAGCCACTCAGATGATTGAGTGCGGGCGTCACAATGTCTTCAAACTTAAAATTGGCAAACGCCCCCTTAAAGAAGATGTTGCCCATGTCGCCGCCATCAAACGCGCATTAGGGGATCGGGCATCCATTCGGGTCGATGTTAATCAAGCGTGGAATCAACACACGGCGACACGCGGCGCAAAAATGCTCGCTGATGCCGGTGTCGATCTGATCGAACAGCCCGTGCATCGGGCTGACCGTGTTGGATTGGAGCAACTAACGCGCAATTCACCAGTGCCAATTATGGCGGATGAGACACTGAACGGGCCTGGCGACGCACTAGACATCGCACGGCATCGCGGGGCGCATGCCTTTTCTATCAAGCCTGCACAGTCAGGCGGGCTTTTCGCAGCCGGGCAAATCGCGGCCATCGCAACAGCAGGGAATATCGGTATTTACGGCGGCACAATGCTTGAGGGCGGGATTGGCACGACCGCTTCAGCACAATTATTTTCCACGTTTGAGAAACTTGATTGGGGAACTGAGCTTTTTGCTCCACTACTTCAAACCGAAGACATTCTCGCGACACCACTAACTTATAGTGACTTTTCTTTGCATGTTCCAACTGGGACTGGTCTCGGCGTGCAGCTTGATATGGATAAAGTCAAAAATTTCCGACGCGATGGGCCAACACGAAGTGTTCACAGCCAAACTAATAGGAGAACTGCCTGATGTTGTTCATGGTACGCATGGATGTAAATGTTCCGCCAGACTTTGATTCTGATACTTTCGAAAAATTGAAACAAACCGAAAAAGCGCGCGCTGAGGATTTGCAACGATCAGGCAAATGGCAGCATTTGTGGCGTATAGCGGGGCAATACGCCAATATCAGTATATTCGACGTCAGCGATGCTGCCGAGTTGCACGACATACTTATAAATCTACCGCTGTTTCCATTCATGTCGACCGAAGTGACGGCGCTTTGCCGCCACCCGTCTGCGATCATCGATGACTGAATAAGAAAATAAGGAGGAAACCATGACTGATATTGTCAATTCTAAACAAGTTCAGGATCTACTCGATACTGCTGCGGGCATCAACCAAAGTGGTGGCAATCCGAGAGTCAAATCGATCATGCGTGATTTGCTGGAAGGGCTGATGACCACCATAGAAAAGCACGATATCAGCGAAGATGAATTCTGGGTCGCCCTGAAATTTCTCCAAGACGGTGTAGGGGAATTTGGCTTGATCGCGCCTGGCGTTGGCATAGAGCATTTCCTGGATTTACACATGGATGCAAAGGACGCCGAAGCTGGCCTGGAGGGTGGCACGCCACGAACTATCGAGGGCCCCCTTTATGTAGCGGGTGCCCCATTAATCGAGGGCGATCTGTCAAAGACAAACGATGTGAACCTAACTGATGACCCCGACGATACCGAAACGATGGTCATGTCCGGACGCATCACCGGCCCCGATGGCGAACAAGTGAAAGATGCAATTATGCATGTTTGGCATGCAAATTCGAAAGGCTTTTATTCACATTTTGATCCCACGGGAACACAAAGCCCTTTCAATAACCGCCGTCGCATCAAGCTCGGTGAAGATGGTCGATACTCCTTCCATTCAAAAATGCCGTGCGGTTATGCGGTTCCGCCTGGAGGGTCCGCAGATCAATTGATGAAGGTGCTTGGGCGACATGGTAATCGTCCTGCCCATGTGCATTTCTTCATTGAAGCACCGGGATATCGCACCCTCACGACACAGATTAATTTTGGCGATGACCCACACGCACATGATGATTTTGCGTTTGGAACACGCGAAGGATTGTTACCCGTCCCTGATCGCAGTAGCGGTAGCTCCGAAATTCATTTTGATTTCAAACTTCAACGTGCAAAATCAGATGGCGACCAGAGCTTTTCTAAACGGGCGCGTGCATCTGCATGAACAAACTATTTGATACACCTGCAGCAGCGCTAGATGGATTGTTGTTTGACGGCATGACGATCATGTCAGGTGGTTTTGGGCTTTCTGGTAATCCAGAAAGCCTAATCCCCGAGATTCGTGCCGCAGGCGTTAAGAATCTCACAGTTATCTCTAACAATGCCGGTGCTGATGGTTTTGGGCTTTGGATGCTGTTAGAGACGCGACAGATCGACAAAATGATCTCTTCCTATGTGGGCGAGAACAAACTTTTTGAACAACAATATTTGTCCGGTGACCTAGAACTTGAACTCACCCCCCAAGGTACACTGGCCGAGCGCATTCGGGCTGGCGGTACCGGAATTCCAGCCTTTTATACAGCCACCGGTGTTGGAACCATCGTGGCCGAAGGTAAGGCCACGGAAACATTCGAGGGCCGCGAGTATATTCGCGAAACGTGGCTTCGTTCTGATCTTTCAATCGTGAAAGCCTGGCGTGCGGATCATGCGGGCAACCTTCAATTTCGTAAAACTGCACGCAATTTCAATCCGAACATGGCAACCGCTGGCAAGGTCACTGTGGCCGAGGTGGAAGAGATCGTTCCTGACGGGACCTTCGATCCTGACCATGTGCACACACCCGGCATTTTTGTAGACCGCGTCGTTCTCTCAACGATCAATGAAAAACGTATCGAAAATCGCACGGTCCGTAAGCGCGAAGAAGTTTGAAATAGTCCACCCAATACCATCAACGTGCGTTTGCATATCAGGAGACAGTTAGGTGACGGAAGTATTCATTTGTGATGGAGTGCGAACGCCGATTGGTAGATTTGGCGGCGCGCTTTCTAAAATCCGTCCTGACGATATGGCTGCGCTCGTGATACGGGAAATTGTTGCTCGAACCCCCCACCTTAATCCGAATGCGATTGATGACGTAATTCTGGGTTGCGCCAATCAAGCGGGTGAAGACAATCGTAATGTAGCCCGTATGGCGAGCCTCCTCGCGGGCCTGCCTGAATCAGTTGGCGGTATGACCGTCAATCGTCTGTGTGCTTCCGGTCTTGATGCGATTGGTTCGGCGGCACGTGCGATCAAAGCCGGCGACGCGGATCTAATGATTGCCGGCGGTGTCGAAAGCATGAGCCGCGCACCCTTTGTCATGGCGAAAAGTGAAAAGCCATTTGATCGCACACAACAACTGGAAGACACAACAATCGGCTGGAGACTGATTAACCCGGAAATGCGCGAGGCATACGGTGTCGATTCAATGCCGGAAACAGCACAAAACCTAGCGGATGATCATAACATTTCCCGCGACGATCAAGACCGCTTTGCCCTGCGCAGCCAACAACGCGTCGCCGCCTCGCGTGATTTTTTTTCCGGCGAAATAATGCCCATCGACATTGGCTCACCCAACAAACCCAACTTGATGCGACTTGATGAACATCCACGAGACACATCATTTGAATCGTTAGGGAAATTACGGCCCATTGCGCGCCCGGACGGTTCAGTGACGGCGGGGAATTCCTCGGGTGTGAATGATGGCGCGGCAGCACTTATATTGGCAAGTGCCGCAGCCGCCGAGAAACAAAACCTTGTGCCTCGCGCTCGTATCTGTGGCTTGGCCTCGGCCGGCGTCGCACCGCGCGTTATGGGTATCGGTCCAGTTCCAGCAACAAAGAAACTACTGGACCGGCTAGGCTGGTCAATCGCGTCGGTCGATATCATTGAATTAAACGAAGCCTTCGCCGCGCAGTCACTTGCGGTTCTTCGCGGACTCGGGCTGCCGGATGACGCAGACCATGTCAACCCACATGGCGGCGCGATTGCTCTCGGACATCCACTCGGCATGTCGGGGGCCCGGCTCGCCCTCACCGCGCTACGCGCCCTTGAGAAATCCGGTGGGAAGCGCGCAATAGTGACCTTGTGTGTCGGGGTCGGCCAAGGTCTTTCATTAGCGATGGAGCGCGTATCATGACCAAAAACATAGCAATCATGAGTGACGGCGCTTCTATCGCGTGGCAAATAGACGGCCCGGATGACGCGCCGACATTGCTTTTATCCAACTCGCTCGGCACTGACCACACAATGTGGGACAATCAGCTTACTGATTTCACGAAGCGTTACCGGGTCCTGCGCTACGACACACGGGGGCATGGTCAATCAGATGCACCACACGGAGCCTACGGCCTTGACCGGCTTGGCCTTGATGTCTTGGAACTCCTCGACGCGCTCAAAATCGACAGGATCTCCTTCTGCGGTGTTTCCCTTGGCGGAATGACCGGCCAATGGCTTGGTGTCCACGCTTCAAACCGAATAGACCGCGTTGTCCTCGCGAATACGGCCGCCTATATGGGGCCCCCTTCTAGCTGGCAAACACGGATTGATACGGTCCTGACGAATGGTATGCGCGCGATCACAGATGGCGTGTTGGATCGCTGGTTTACACCAGAATTCTTGAACACCTTCCCCGATAAAATCCAAGACGTTCGGTATGTCTTTGAAAATTGTAAACCGCAGGGTTATGCGGGGTGTTGCGCAGCTATTCGTGACATGGATCAGCGCCCTGTCGTCGGTCTTATTTCCTGCCCTACACTGATTATTAGTGGCTTGCGTGACCCCGCAACGCCCCCAGCGCAGGGAGAAGCCTTGGCAGCCGCGATTCCGGGCGCGCGTCATATTTTGTTAGACGCCGCACATTTATCGAATATTGAACAATCAGAAGAGTTCAATGAGGCCGTTCTGAATTTTCTCGATTAAGCCTCTCAAACCAAGAGCGTTCAAAAATCAAGATATGTCTCGAACCAAGGAATGCCATAATATATGGCATTCCTACGCTATCGATCAATTAAAAGATTGCCATCCTTTTCGGTCACCACATAGGTCGCGATAGGTTCGGAACATGGTGCCGTGCGCGGAGCGCCGCTCTTTATACAAAATGACCCTAGATGAAAGGGACAGATAATTTCGCCGTCTTCGACATACCCTTCGGCCAATGACGCATCGCCATGCGTGCAAAGATCATCCGTACAATAGAATTTCCCCTCCCAACGATAAACAGCAACAGCGTGACCGTCAGATAACTTCACCTGTAACGGCTCATCTTCGGAGACGTCTTCAACACTACAGAGTATTTGTACCATTACCCAATCACCTCAACTCAAACGGCGGGGTCGCGTCTAAATCAATCGGCGTCTTCCCCGTCCACGGCGTCTGATTTGCGCTCGCAAGACGCGGGTCCAGCTTGACCCAATCAAACAACCATTCACCGTCGTGAATACTCAACCGGCTATCATACCAGCCCCCATACCAAGTATCAGCAACGCCGCCTTCGTGCTTCATTGTGCATAGTTCCCACAAGTACCAACGACATGTTGCTCTTTGCACGTCCTGGTCGATAGTAATTAACGGTGACACCATGTAGTGAAGCGACCAAGTCACGAATTCGCGCGCAAGCCCGGAAAGCCCTTCGGCAATAGCGTCCCGGCCTTTTAATTGCGCAACACCGTCTGCTTCCCAAATCGCGGTCTCACTAAACAATGGCCCCAAAATTGCCGGATCGTTCTTACGATCCGCGCCAACGGCATAAGTGGCGATCAGCTGACGGATCGCCTCAAACGCCTCCATGCGACGCACCCGCAATTCCAGAGTGCTATCACTCATTATCGTGGGCCATTAGGCGGCAATGCCTGCCATGTCTCGTCCGACCCATGAACCGCAATAAAACGCTCTTCTTCAAAAGCAAACGGAACACCCGGATCACCTTTGTAGAACTCTATGTGCGGAGCAATTTCTGCCATTGATAATGCGATATTAAAAATACCGCGATGGCTTTCGGGAAGTTCACCAAGCTCGAACTTGTCACACTCATCGAGCACGGCTTCAATATGCGGTAAGATCGCATCATAAAACTCTTTTAGTTCTTCAGTACTAGCTTCGCGGCGTGCAGCGGTCCGTTCATCGGCTGTCATCAAATTCCACTTGGCAAAGCTTCGTAACGCTTCAAATCCTGCGGGCACGTTCATTTCATTTTCCATCGGACATGATCTCCTGAATCTTAAGAATCAACATAATCGTCAACAACTTTGCAGTTGTGGCGGATCAAAATTTCTTCGTCTTGCAAATGCTGGTATTTCTTCGCACCCGACAACATTGCCCGATAGGTATCTTCCATCGTCGCCGTGTCTTCTAGCCATGCATTGCGTTGCAGAACCATGGCGCGCTCAAAGCCCCACAACTCGCTGTGTGTACGAGGCTTTTTCAGGTAATACTTTCCTTCCCACAAGGTTTTATCATGGGCAATCGGCCAAAATTGGTGCGTAAACCAAATACCTTCAGAAACATGCAAAAGCACACTTGGAAACAAGACACTCAATTCAAAACCCCAATCTTCGTCACGATTTGGGTTTAGCGTTGGCGGCAATGTCGATGCCCCGCCCACGGCGGCCAAAGACCCGCGCGAACGTTCGTTCGCAAGATCACCGATTGGCGTCTGCGGAAGATTCTCGACCTGTAACCTCACAGAACAGGTTCGGTGTGCACCAAATAATTCTACGTCCTCGATCGCGCCCTCAAAGACGTTAGGAAACGAACCGGCATGAATGGTATCTACATGATACGCCTCTGCGAATGCATCCGAAGCCACCTTCCAGTTGCAGTCCAATGTGGTGTGATAGGTAAATCCATGATCACAAGTGTCATAGTCAAATCCGCCAAAGTGATCCGCATACCCACCAAGAAATTCATTGAGCGGCTTTACAGGATTAGGATCAACGTTCACGAAAATGAAACCAGCCCAAGTATCACAGTGAACTTCGGTTAGGCCGTTATCTTTTTTATCAAAACAACTATAAAAGCGGTCTTCTTGCGGTACGCTTACCAAACCGCCTTTTGCGTCATACACCCACCCATGAAAACGACAGGTAACCACACCGGCACGGTTTTTCCCGTAGGTTTCTTGGCCCTTTTCGGTAACCACAGTATTGCCGCGGTGCGAACATGCATTATGGAATGCGCGGATTACATTGTCTTTACCGCGCATAATAATAATCGACGTATCGGCGGCATCAATTCGCCTGACTTTATAGCTACCCGGCGACGGAACTTCACGTTCTAAAGCGACATAGAGCCACTCTTTTTTGAAGATTTTCGCCTTTTCCTTCTCATAGTATTCTGGATCAATATAAGGAGAAACAGGCAGCGGCTCCTGACCTAATTCAGGATATTTACGTGCCCAGCGCCCTGGATCTTTCTCTGTCGAGCTCGTCTGTACAGCCACTTTATAACTCCTCCCGGCATATCGCCGCGTATAAGGTTTGGGTGGGGTCGTTTAGACCCCTTCCCGACTTCAATCATTACGCTTTCAAACGTAGAAATATTTTGCCGGGGCACCCGATAGCGCGCTATCCCGATCCCGCAGAGTGCTAGAAGCGCTCCGCATGATTAGTAAAACCCTAGCCGTACTGCGCCTCAATCAGGTGCAGGATACCCATCTTTTTCAAAATGGAGCGCGGACATAAAAACGTAACGCGCACTACGCCGGGCAAGCGGCTGATTTCAATAGAGCCCGCGATCGTGGCGCGGTTCAGAATTTCGTCATATGGCAGACCGGTCGTGCTGGCCGCGCGTCTAAGGCCGTTCTCAGTGGCATCATTCAGATTAGCACCCGAACCAATAAAGGTAATTGGCGCATTATCTTCGATTTCATGTTGGCCATATTTTTTACCAAGCGCCTGAACCGCACTTCGATCAGCAGCGCTCATGGGTTTTGCGAGGAATGGCAGATCATCAAGGCGTTGCAATAGGATTGGGCCGTCGATCTCTAAGCCTTTGATCACATCGACTTTCAATTCGACTTCGCCAGACACATCCGTCGCGTGCCCCGCGATCTCGCCATTCCCTTGCTGGGCATGCATGTCGCCCATGTAGACGCCAGCGCCCGCTACTTTTACGGGACAAATTAAAATAGCACCCTCGCGAACCGAGTTCGTATCCATGTGGCCATCGGTTTTATGCTGCTCAAGTTCCGCTTGCGTAAAACTATACCCATGCGGAGCATCAATAAGAAACGATCCGAAGTCACCAGCATTATGCGAGTCCGGCAGATCACGAGACGGGATCGTACCGATATTGCCAAGAAATGGTTGCACCTTTGCGGCAAGGCCAGCGATATCAGCTCGTGCAAGCGCAAGGATCGAGTGCTGATCGGAATGCTCAGGAATGGATGCATTAACCTCCGCATCAGCGGCGATTTTCTCTGCCGCTTGCTTATTCACGGTCAATGAAACTTGATTTTTCTCGTCCAGAACAATGACGTATCCATTGCTGAAACGAAACGCATTCACCTCTGCATTGCAGACATCACAATGTACCGCATCATCGCCAATGCCTTCGATATGGCTTGCCGGTGCCGTAGTGCCGCATTCAGGGCACAGCTTTGCAACAAAAGGGTCACCGATATAACGACCGTCAACAAATTCCATAACCCCAGACGAGGTCGCCAGCGATGTTACACGAACTCTATTGAGGTGTATCGCAACAGCATCACCAATCTCAGCACCGTCGATCATGACGGGTTTCGTGACCTCGTGGCCACCTTGAAATTTCGGTGTGATCATCGGCCCCCAACACCCGGGTGGCGTCCCCGACCGTATCAGGCCCCCATCTTTAATCGTCGCGGCTGGGGCGATTCCTGGCCCAACAATCCCTCCGCTATAGTCGAAAACACCTATTTCATCGCGTATTTCGGCCATGGGTAGCTCCTCGTAACAATTACGTTTTAGCATTCGCCCATGGAGTAATTAGCCAAAGCCTAGCCCGCGATCACGAGTGAGTCGCGATGGCGGGACAGCCTATAACGCGCTTACGGCGTTCGATAAGGTTTGGGCAAGTCTGGGCTGACATGCTTCACTAAAGCTACAGCCTATATAATCCCGTTAGTTCGGGAAAACCGCATTTCCGCAGGCAATAGCCAATCAGCGAAGCAAACGCCTCAGCATCAGCCACACGGCCGATAGGGTTGTAAGGAACGGTGACTTCATCGGCGTGTGCCCTATTGGTTGCGCTTACGCATGATCGCCGCGCCGATCGAAGTAGCTCCACCCGTAATGATAGCCACTGTATTTTCTCGGATATATTCTTGTAGATTGTACTCGTTTAAATGGCATTCGAAATATCGCTGAACCTGCTCGCCATTCGGGACAACCACCCGCCATAGGAAAATCGGATAACGCATAGGTCGAATGCGGATTCTGCGTCGTTAACCCCGGACATCGCCGTATCGCAGCCAAATGTTCTACTTTTAAGCCAAATAATTGAGCCTGATCTCAGATCGGCGGTCATACACTTAAGCGCGATTCATCACAGACCTTTACACCACACAAGTGCGACTTTTCGGGAATCACTTAAGCTCGCTACAAGTAACAAGCACCAACTTAACTTACTAAACTTTGTCAGCATCAAGACTCTACTGACCTCTTTCACCGTCGCTTTATGCTTAATGGCGCCGACTCAAATAAATGAAAGAGAACATGCCTCCTCACAACGTACTCAACTGGAAATCTTGATTATTGCAAAAATATGACTGATAATACCGTGGGTTAAGGAGGTAGTGTTATGAAAATGACGGACGCCAATGCGGTTGCAGGTGATACTCACCAACGCGACTTACCTCTTCACCGCTTCAATAAGCTGTGTACAGAAGATATAGATGAAATCCATGCTCATATGAGCAGTGTGTTCTGTGAGCATAGCCTGACACTTACTGGGGGCGTGCCACCCATTGCGTTTCGACACAACAGTAAAACACTCGCCAATATAACATTTAACGCCACTGATTATGGTAACCCATATGGCTGCGTTAACATAAAAATTCCGCCTTCTGGTGGCATCTATCTTTTACAATTCACCTTGGCGGGATCCGCCGAAATTGTTCAAAATGGTAAACGCTTTGTTTTAGGTCCCCGCCAGTTTTGTGTCATTGGGCCTGATGACGAAATGAGCCAAACTTTAGATCATGGCTACAAGCACTTCACCGTGAAAGTATCTAAGCACAGCTTAGAGGCCGCTTTGTTTCAGGAAATTGGACTTGTACGACCTGCGTTAAAATTTGCCCCTGGCCCGATTGAAATGAAAGGTGAAGCCCGATGCCTTTCCAACCTTATACAGACCATATGCGCTGATGTGGATGAGGACCTTGACGCCTACGGCCACGAACGATCATGCAATGCGGTCGAACACGCGATAAAACATTTAATCTTCGCCGCCGCCCCACATAATCATTCAGACCTATATATCGGTAACAAGTCACCTGCGGCACCCTATTACGTTCGCAAAGTCGAGGAATTTATTCGCGCCAATGCCACCACGACAATAAGTCTACAAGATATGACGGCAATTTCTGGCGTTAGCGCACGGTCGCTTCATACAGGCTTTCAGCAGTTCCGAAACACGACGCCTATGCGCTATCTTAAAGAATATCGCTTACAGCTATCGCGAAAACGTCTGAAAGAAGCAACAGACAGAAACGAGTCAGTCACCGATGTTGCTATGGCTTGTGGTTTCACACATTTGAGCAAGTTCGCACGCGACTACAATGAACTGTTTGGTGAACTTCCATCTCAAACTCTTAAAAAATATCAGTAAATAGTCAGTGCACCTGATGCTTTAAGACCCCTCACTCAAACATTGCAAAGTGGTACCAAAGCATGTTGGGATTTGAGCTGGTTTACCATGCTGACGAGGCAGGGTGGTCCGAGATGCAGACAAACACGCCCGGCGTTGTGATCGGTTTTGGGGAACATACCAAACCCGTGCCGGGCAACTGTGTTCCGGTTTTTGGGATCGCCGATTTGGATAGCGCGCGGCAAAAACTGGAACAGGCCGAAGTCAAGTTCGATGGCGACACCGACGTCGTCGAAGGCATGGTCAAAACCGCGACATTTTACGACCCAGACGGTAATGCGCTGATGCTTGCCGAAGACTTGACCGGTGGGGCCGCATAACGCCTTTAAAACGTTGCCTGTCGAGGGCGCGGAATATTTTGAACCGCACCTCCCGGTTAAATCTTTTGTCGGTTTTTTCCCAGCCCTTTTGTAGGCAAACCAACTCGATCTAATCGCGCAATGCCAAGCCTTCTAAATGCTCCCTTAGTTCGCAGACAATGTTCCATGGTCTCGAAGGCGAGCGAGAACATTCTGTGCTCTTTGATTAGGGAGCTGGCGACGATTTCCATGTTCGGAATATTGTCTAGACCAGCAATATCAGAAACGCGAAATTTTCCTGCTCTTGCTACCTTGTCCCGTTAAATAGCGGCCTTATGTAGCAAACGCACCAAGCGCTCTCAGGCATGGGGGCGCTAGGTGAAGGGGCTGGTGTTAGCGCTAGTGTTATGGACGGTGTTTCAGGTCGGGTTGATGTTCTCGAATAGTTTCCGGTCGAGTCCAGATGCGCTCCAAATCTACAGTGGAATGATCATCAAGGCTGGCAAGCCTAGCCTGAATGAATGTTTCTTGATGATGTTCAAGCCCGAAAGAATCTACCCAAGCCATCTTGGCTGTAACCAAAAAGCTTGCGTATTGGTCGGAGCGTTCTTTTTTAAGCTTATCCATAAGGAATTTGCTATATGTTCCATGCCCATTAGTCACAAAATCATCGCTCGGGAAAAGGTCAGTAATCGAAAACCCTATTGTGCTGAAATAAGGCTCGTAACCTTCGCTCAAGATAAAATCGATTCCCCTATATTCCCATCCAAAGTTCACAGTAAATTTGTGAATTGGCGTCTGCCCCCTACACCGAACCTTGTACCGAAAAAAAAATATCCCTTTATCAAGCGTTACGGCTACTGGAATGAATTGAATATATCCGCGCGTTTGCGCCTCACCAATCCGCCGGGTTTCGCGCGTTACGGCGACCGTTTCACGCCAAGTCGAATAGAGCAGAACCACCCCAGCCAGAGTAGCAAAAAACATCAACATCGCCCAGAACGCCATGTCTTTTTGGGCGCGCAAATCCTTTTCCGCGCGATACTCATCCCTCTTGGATTTATCATCGCCGTTGGCGGCGCTTGGATTGCTAGCCACAAGATCGAAAGCCCTGGGGAGCGTCTTGCAATGACGCAGATCGCCGCGCTCACAGGCTTCGTATGTCTCGGTTGGGGAGCCTACTATTTTGTGTAGAGCATAATCTGCAATCAAAACGCCAAGAAATACGCTGAGGAGGACTAGAAGTCCGATACCCGCAGGCTCTCGCAACCTATTGCGCTTAGACTTTGTAATAAAAACACCGCTGAGAATTTGCCCCTAGAGAGCTTATTCTTGATGTTTGCTTCCTTTTCTTCAACTCCTATTTCAGCCAGTTTTTCGACTAGCTGGCTATAGGTAATGCCTTTTCGTTTTAACTCAGCTTTTAGGAGGTTGCTGACCCTGTTTTCCCAGTCTGTTTCGCTCATATAGGTACCATTTATGTTACTTTTTTTATCATAAACGGTACCAAGGGTATTGTAAACAGTACTATTAGGTACTATATACGATGCATAAGGCATCGGAAACAGTACCATGACACAACATTTTTTACTTTCAGCCGCTTCTCGCACCCTCAAGCTCAAGGACATCTACAAAGCTGGGGAAGAAGCCGCTTACCGTAAATTCTGCGAAATCCGCTGGCCAGAAACAGAAGGCGACGCCATTTGCCCACGTTGCGGCTGTGTTGAAACTTACGACATCTCCACCCGTCGCAAGTTCAAATGCAAAGCGTGCTCGCACCAGTTCTCTGTTACTTCTGGCACCATCTTTGCCAGCCGTAAAATGGAGTTCACCGACCTATTGGCCGCGATTTGCATCGTTGCGAACGCCGCGAAGGGTGTTTCATCGGTCCAGTTGAGCCGTGACCTTGGCGTTCAATACAAGACCGCTTTCGTTCTCGCGCATAAGATCCGCGAAGCGCTTTCAGACGAAACCGAAAACACCAAGCTAACCGGCACCGTTGAAATCGACGGTTGCTATGTCGGCGGTCATATCCGCCCTGCTAACCAAGAGATTAACCGCGTGGATCGTCGCCTTGCACGCTACCAAACTGGCAAACGCCGCGTTGTGATTGCGTTGCGTCAGCGCTCAGGCCGCACCCTGACCTTCATTCGGAAGTCGGAAGCGGAAGGCGTCGAGATTGCCCGCAACCGCGTTGCAAACGGCGCTGAAATCCACGCTGACGAGGCATCACACTGGGATACGCTAAACGCCTTTTTCCCAGTTAATCGCATCAATCACAGCGAAGCCTATAGCGCGAACGGTATCTGCACGAACCAAGTTGAAAGCTATTTCTCACGCCTTCGCCGCATGGTTGGTGGTCAGCACCATCACGTTTCGCCTAAATACCTTCACCAGTACGCGGCGCACGCTGCATGGCTGGAAGATCACCGCCGTAAGCCAAACGGCACTCTAGCGGACCGCCTTGCAGCAAATGCAATGGCCGCGCCTGTTAGTCGGAATTGGAAAGGGTATTGGCAGAGGTAATGCTATAAACATGTTGACAGCAGGTACGCCAATGGCGTATACAAAGTCTTAATAAATAATTCTGATTATAACACTAACCCGGGGGATTGCCGGTGTTCGAGGTTTTGAGACCCATTCAGTTCGGAACATCGGTCTATCCGATTGAGGTTTGCGAGTTTGAGGAAGTAGCGGCGGCGCTGGACGCGGAGTTGAGCTTTGATGAAAGTAAAGAGCTGATCGACTACCTCGCATTCAACCCCGAAGCAGGTGAAATTATTCCAGAAACTCGCGGCGTTCGTAAAATTCGGTGGGGATATGGCGAAAAGGGGAACAGAAGGGCGCTTCGGCTTGTTTATTATTTTCATGATTTGAACATGCCGCTCTATGTGCTTGCAGTTTACAAACCGGGGGAAAGTATGAGGCTCACGAAGAATGAGAAAACCGATATTGCTCAAAAAGTCGCCGAGTTAGTAGAGATTCACGCGACAAAAAATTTAGAAAAAATCGAGCGGGTTGGGACGATTGCGTAGTGTACGCACGCGTAAACTATTTTTTTCAAGTAAGCGATGTCGCAGAGGTGACGACTTCGTGTGAGGTGAACCATGTCAGGACGTAGAATCATAAAGGGCTTGGATGAGGCCTTAGCCCATGCAAAAGGCGAAAGGTCTTCGTCACGAAGCCGTACAATAAGAGTTCCAGAGCAAGTAGACGTTAAGGCGATTAGAGAGCGCATGAATATGTCCCAGCGCGAGTTCGCACTTCTTTTTGGGTTCAGCCTAGCGAATATTCGTAACTGGGAGCAGGGTCGTCGATTCCCGGACGGTTCGGCGCGGGTGCTTCTCAAAGTTATAGACAGGTATCCAGAAGAGGTGGAGAATGCGCTCACTCCCAGTGATAACCTTGCAATGTGCAATTAAAAGGCCCGCATGTTAGGGGTGCGCAGAAACCCGCCACACCCCGATAGCTTCATTACCTGTTCGCTCGACAACGCCTTTAAGGCGCTGCCTGTCGAGTGAGCGGGATATTTTCAGCCTCAACTCCCGGTTAAATCTCTTGTCGGTTTTCTCCCAGCCCTTTTGATCGCAAATTAGCTCAACAAGGTGGCGTAGTCCTAGCCCGTCAGGGTGCTTTCGTAATTGAGTGAGGATAATGCGCGGCAGTTCGCCCTTGTAAAAGAGCCCTGCCGCCATCGACTTCTTGGGTGCTTCTTGCCCGTCTGGGTAATAGCCCAAATGGTACAGTGTGGCGTCGATGTGGCTTACTGTTGTGCGCAGGTCGTAGACAATATTTTCGTGGTCGCGAAGGCGGGAAACCACGTTCCGGCGCTCATTAATCAGGCTTTTGACGACTGTTTCCATAAAAAGGAAATTAGGATTCTCAGGCGCTTAGTTCCATGTTATTTTTGGTGCGCTTGCTACATAAGGCCGTTAAATAGATTGCTGGCGGACAGAGAGGGATTCGAACCCTCGAGACGGTTACCCGCCTACACGCTTTCCAAGCGTGCGCCTTCAGCCACTCGGCCACCTGTCCGTCGAAGCGCCGGACTATAGCCATGCCCTTGGTTGGCGCAAGGTCATTTCCTTGATTTTTGCGCCGGAACGCTCGGTGGAATGCGCCATCCGTATTTCTTTGCCATGACGGTTTGCAGGCCGGGCAAAGGCGGGTTATCCTGATTTTAGTAAGGTTGCGTTAACCATTTGAGGGGGCTTTATGGCTGCGTTTCGTTTAATCGCTTGGGTTTTAGTGGCGATTGCCATTGCATTATTGGGGGCTGATGGGATCGCTTCGCTTGAGGCAGGAGAGCCCGTTATGCGCAGCACCGAATATGTGGTCGGGCTTATTGGCATCAATGGCGAGGCATTGGCCGCAAATTCGCCGGCCGGTTTAAGCCAAGCCATCGGCACAATTATGGGCCTACCGCTTTGGGGCGTCTTAGGCATTATCGGTGTCGTGTTGACCCTTGTTTTCCGGCCCATGGATTAATCCAAAACCGTAGATGAATGGGGGTACCTGCCCGCCCTTCAGGTCGACGGCGCGGGATGGGCTGTGTCGTGTTCGATTGCCCGTTGTTTCTCAAGTTTATTTCGATATCGGGTTTGAACAACCGAGACCACAACCATAACAAAGATCACGAAGTAGAAGCTGGTTTTTGACATGGCGATCACTTCAAAACCGAACAGCTTCATATGGGCGAGATGCCCACCCTCGGTCAGCAACAATATTCCGACGATAAACAGGATAAAAAGTCCAATCACCTCAAACATACGGTTCTTTTTGAGGAATGCTGATACTTGATCAGCAAGCAGAACCATCATCAACCCACTAATAATAATCGCTGTCGCAATTACCCAGATAACATGTGTTAGCGCAATCGCGGACAACAATGAATCAAACGAAAAGATCAGATTCATAAAGACAATGGTTGCAATCACGACGGGTACTGATTTCTTTTTATCGCCTTCAATTCCTTCGATGTGTTCAACCGCCAATAGGTGCATGATCTCTTTCGTTGCCGTGTACATAATGAAACCACCACCAAACAAAGAAATGATGGAATGAAATGTGAATGACGCTTCAAAAATGCCGCCTTGCTGAACCGAAAACAAAGGCTGCGTGAGCGAATTGATCAAGCCAAGAAGAATGAACATCAACACCAGACGGAACACAATCGCCAACAAAATCCCCGTGCGCCGGACGAATTTCTGCCGGTGTTCAGGCGTCCGCCCCGCCTCAATTGATATGTAGAGAAGATTATCAAACCCCAACACGGCCTGTAGCAATATTAGCATGAGCAGTGTGAAAATGTTCTCGAGAGAAAATACCGCTTCCATGTCGGGTCCCCTTTAATTGAATCGCGCTAATGGGCCATGTTTCGGCACCGCCATGCAAGCCCCACCAGCCGCTGGCTATCCTAACGCTTGCGCCGAATAGCTGTTCCGCCGCGACAGAACGTTTTGGCCTATTTGGTCTTTCGACGGAATGAAATTCTGCTGCGACGAGTAGCACGAACGCAGACTAGGCATGTCGATTATTCAACCCTATCTCCATGACGCAACGATAAATGGAGAAAAACCCATGACCCGCATCTTCAAACTAATCACAACAATAAGCGTTATTGCTGCTGCGGTTTATCCGGCGTTATACGCCTATTCATCCCTTGCATGAACCGTATCGGTAGAAGGCGTCGCCGACCTGTCACCCCCCCCAAGCCCGACAGTCAGGTGACGCCTTCACTCCACCTCGTGACGAAAGCATCATAATCGGCTGGCGTATCGATACCCGGTACAGCCGCCGGAATTTCCGCAACGGCAATGGCCTCACCCATTTCTAAAATGCGCAACTGCTCAAGGCGTTCTACTTTTTCGAGCGCACCCATCGGAGCACCGGCAAACGTCATGAGGTTTTCTTTGAAAAACGCATAAATTCCTACGTGGAGAAAATAGTCCGATGGCGTCTTAATGGCACCTAAAGTATCACGCGGGACAGGAAACAGATAACGCGTGAAATATCGCGCCCAATAAGTTTTCTCGCCGATCGCATCGCCCAAAATTGCTTTTACGGCAGCGGTATCATCAGGAGAGCCGGCTCCACTCACAGCATTGTGCGAAAAACGACATGCCAATGTCGATGCAAATGCATTCGAGTTCGTATGCAAATGAATGAGGCGTTCAATATGGGCTGGGTCGATTTCAGGCTCATCCCCCTGAAGGTTGACGATGATTTCCGCGTCCAGAGACCCCGCCGCTTCGGCCACGCGGCCACTACCGGTTTCATGTTCACCGCTGGTCATGACGACCTCGCCACCAAAACCCGCCACACAATCAAATATCCGTCTGTCGTCAGTTGCGACAACCACTTGATTCGAATTTTTTACCTGCTGTGCCTGTTCGTAAACATGCTGGATCAGCGGCTTGCCGGTTCGATCAAGGAGTGGCTTTCCCGGCAAGCGGGTTGAGCCAAAACGCGCGGGAATGACAATCGCAGTTTTCATTTTGTGCGCGCTTTCAATGCCATAGCGAGCCCCAACGCAAAGGCAAAGCCGCAAACAGCCCCCAACCCATTCGCAACCCCGTCGGCAAGTTCGGGCGAACGCACACCGCCAAGCCCCTGCAATCCCTCTAGGGCGATCCCATAAATCGGCAACACCACAACAATGACCCACCGCTTTGCGAATAAAACAATTTGCGCCCAAAATGCACTCGCGCCCAATGATCCATAAGCAAGAAAATGAGCAATTTTATCGGCCAACGCAGCATCACCAAAAAGAGCGTTTGCCAAGATACGCGTAAAGGCAAATCCGGCTTCCGTATCGTCAGGGTTTGGGGTTAACGTCAAAAAAGTGACAATCACCAACAGCGTAACAAACAAAATCCGCGCCCAGCGCCGCGCAGAATTCATGCGGCTGTCCCTTGTTTCTTGGCCACATGCCGTTCCCAATCCATTGCTGTTTGTACGATGAAATCAATATCATCATAACGCGGGCGCCAATCGAGAATTGTTCGGATTGCCGCGTTATCGGCGATAAGTTGCGCCGGGTCACCCGCGCGCCGTGGCGCAATTTCATACTCAAGCGCTTCGCCAGTTACGCGCCGAAATGCCTCTATTACTTCGTAGACAGATGACCCGCGACCATAACCACAGTTCAGCGTGATCGAGCTACCGTCACCACGCAGGCGTCCAAGTGCGGCCAGATGGGCCTGCGCCAAATCACTCACATGAACATAGTCGCGAATGGCTGTGCCGTCTGGGGTTTGATAGTCATTGCCATAGATTTTTAATTTTTCTTTGCGGTGTCCCAGTGCGATCTGGGCCGCAGCTTTGATCAAATGGGTTGGTTTTCCGATTTCACCGGCGCGGCCTTTTGGATCGGCACCCGCAACGTTGAAATAGCGCAACGTCACATAAGAAATATCGTGGGCAGCGGCTGCATCTTGCAAAATTCGCTCGCTCATGGACATCGACGCCCCATAGGGCGAGATGGAACGAATCGGCGCTTGCTCTGAAATCGGCACGCGTTCCGGCGTTCCATAAACAGAAGCGGTCGATGAGAAAATGAACCGCTTTACGCCCGCCGCAACGCACGCTCGTAATAGCGTCATCGTCTTGGCGGTGTTATTCTCGTAATAATCGAGTGGGTGGCGGATTGATTCAGAAACCACAATCGACCCTGCGAAGTGTATGACTTCGCCGATATTATGATCCCGGAAAACTTTTGCGAGCGCCGCCTCATCGCCGACATCCGCCTCGATAAAGGGTACATCACTCGGCGCGAGCCACTGCGCGCCAGTCGAAAGGTTATCGAGTGCAACGGCATCCTCGCCAGCGTCTTTTAGCGCCAGAAGCATGTGGGCACCGATATATCCCGCCCCGCCCGTCACCAAAACACTCATAGAACACCCGGCCTTCCAATCTTTTAATCTTGAATCCTAGGGATTCATTGTCAGTTTTCTTATAGCCTGTTCATATGACTGTTTGTACCGCTTCTGAAATAAACTCTTAGGCCACGGACATGCTCGGTAAAATTTTTAAGCGCGAGAAGAGCGATGCTGCGGCCCCAGAGGGCAAGCGGATCTATGCCATTGGCGATATTCATGGTTGCGCGGATATGTTGGCGACGCTTCTCGATAGTATTTCCGAAGATGTTGCCGAAAATACGAACGACTTCGCAGATGCAACCTTGGTGTTTTTGGGCGATTACATTGATCGAGGACCCGATAGCCGCGCGGTCATTGATCGCTTGCTTGAGCTTAAAAAATCCGATGCAGAAGCGATTTTCCTGAAAGGTAATCACGAAGCCAGCATGCTCGATTTCCTTGATGCGCCGGAGGATCTTTACCAATGGCTGGAATGGGGTGGCGAAGAAACGCTCGAAAGCTATGGCATTGATCCGATCGGCAAAACCCCAACGGCCCTCGCCGCAGAATTACGCGAGCAAATGCCGGTTGACCATTTAAGGTTCTTCAAATCGTTGTCACTATCGCACATCGAGGGCGCGTATCTTTTCGTTCATGCAGGGTTGCGACCGGGGGTTCCCCTAAAAGAACAAGACCCGATGGATCTAATGTGGATACGAAAACGCTTTCACAACACACCGCCCGCAGAACGCCCCGATCATGTGGTCGTTCACGGCCACCACCCCGAAGACAAACCAATTGATGCGGGTTGGCGGATCGCCGTCGATACTGGCGCTTGTTATGGTGGCATGTTGACCGCCGTGGTTCTCGAAGGAACGACACGGCGGTTCATTACAATTAAAGCCGATTAGCCGTTAGCGACTTTCACGTGATCGGGATTATCCGATATCAGGCGAGGACCGCCCGCAGCCGCGAGGATCGTCCGCAAGGTTTGCGTACCCGCCGGGCCATCACCATTATTGATGACCTTGCCATACTCGCTAGAGAAATTCATCGCGGTTACGATATGCGGTGACGGCGATGCAAAAATCAGTTGCGCACCAAGCATCACGGCTTCACGCCACGTCTCCATGACTTCGCGTTTATACCGGGATGGCGCGATCAAATAATCTGGTTCGGAAGCGCGACAATCAGCTTCGGAAATAATGCGGGGGCCATTCTCGCCCAACACATCATGATCGCGCGCAATACCCGTATCAACAGCGGCTGTAATTGTTTTTGCTGATGATCCTGTCCAGCGCAAAAATGCTTCTGTCTGGGCATCAGCCCCAAGAATATGAACGCACTCACCGCGATTTGCGATGTCTTCTAGCATCTCGACAAAATCAAGACGCATTTCATTCGCGCGTTGTTCAAATGATTGATATGGCTGCACAGCGCGCATCGCAAGTGCATTTTCTTCGTCCCATAGCCGGGCCAGGCGCTCATACCACGGATCAAAATCATATTGCTCATAGGTGTCATGGGTCACAAAAAGTCGAATTGAACCGCCCTCTTTAGAGGTCAAAGCACCTTTGAAAACTTTCAGCCCGGCCTCGCGCAACAGGCATTCAAGAACTGACAGCGAATATACTGCGCGCACTTGTGTCTGTAATGTTTCAACGCAATTCCGCGTCAAAATGATCGGCGCATAAAGCGTCTCTAGCGCAAAAACACCGTCATCGCTCAGCAATGATTTGACCCGTTTCAACATCTCACGCGGATCATTCACATGCTCAAGCAAAGAGACTGCGGTGATGATATCAAATTTCTTATCGCCAAAAGCAGCATCAATTTCTTTTGACGGAAACGCTTCTTTTCCGGTCCACGCCCATTCGCCAATTTCGTCGATATGGTCAGATGGGTCTACGCCATAACGATCCACCCAGCGCGGATAAAACGATAGTAACGTGCCATCGTTACAGCCCAAATCAAGCGCAGCACAATCACGCCCGGAAATCATTTCCAACGCTTCGGTGGCGATAGATCGCAAATGATCGCGATTTGATGAATGTCGGCCAGAGGCGGAAACGGGTGCTACCTCGTCGGCCTGTGCGGCCTGAAGCAAGCCACATGCGCGTGCATCGCGCGATGGATCGCACAAGAGGTATTCCGATAAAGCAGCGCGCTTGCGCATAATCGTTTTTGTTGCACCGCCCACCGACATAGAAAATGCCGGGGTCAGGGCTTTTGATCCGCATGCGCGGCAATGCGTAATTGTTTTCACGGAAAGCGCTGCCTTTCTTGAAAGCGTTATTGCTTTTCTGAAAGCTCGCAGGACACCGTAAACAGAATGTAAAATTAGCGAAAAAGCCTATGATTTTTATAGGCTTAGAGAGGTTCCGGTTACACAGATGAACAAAGCATTAAACCGAAAATGCCAATACTCACTATGCGTAACCGTTCGTCTTTAGAATATTGCGAAGTAGATCAACGAGCAACCAGTGATCAGTAACGTGAACATGGTTCCAACTGTTCCGAACAATCGGCCTTTGCCCCAAACGCCCATGCCGAGCCCTAATAAATGAAAAACCCGGGACAAAAAGAATAATGCACCTAATCCGTGAACCAATACGATCGGTGCATTCAACAATGCGAGCAGCACCAAACCACCCAATGCCGCCGGTGCATATTCTATATAATTACCTTGGGTACGGATTGCTTTAAGCATATCCGGATTATCACCGTCACCTAAGTTTACTCGGTTTTTCCACCTCGCTCGACCGACACGCGCGCTCAAAACAATTAAAAGCAAAGCATTCAATCCAACCCAAAATGCAGCAGCTTCAAGTGACGTCATGTGGCATCCTCCCCATTATGGTCTTATTTGCTCTATGCGCTTAAACGTTCGATCAGCCGGCGCATGAATTTCGTACCCTCTTTCACTTGATCAAGGGTAATATACTCGTTTGCTTGATGGGCCTGGTCAATCGATCCCGGACCACAGATTACCACTGAAAAGCCGGCTTCTTGAAACTGTCCCGCTTCGGCGGCGTAGCCGACGACGTCGGTGCTGTTATGGCCCGTAATCGCTTTTACAATATCTGCGGCCATGTTGTCGGGTGTCGGCGCGAGCGAAGGTGCATTAGTCATTTGCTCAATTTCCACACGACAGCCCGGTGCCTTTGCGCGCATTTCAGCCTCTACACCGCGCGCATATTCAGTAAATTCTTCAATGATATCCTCACGGGAGTCACCTGGCACAACCCGTAAATCCCATTCGAAAAAAGCCTCACCCGCCATGATATTCAGCTGTGTTCCGCCGTGCACCACGTTGACAGTCATGGTTGAATAAGGCGGATCGAATGGTGAGTTCTCATCGGCACGCGCCGCCCGAACAGCCCGCATTTCCGCAATTTTGTTGATAAGTTTCGCCGCTGCTTCCACCGCAGAAACACCGCGATCAGTTTGGCTGGAATGGGTTGTAAAGCCAGTTACATGAACCCGGAACGACGCAATCCCTTTATGACCGTCAATAACCTTCATATTGGTGGGCTCACCGACAATCACTGCATCTGGCTTGGGCAGCTTGTCGGCAATTTCTGCAATCATGCTCGGTGCCCCGAGACAGCCGACCTCTTCATCATAAGAGAGCGCAAAAATAATTGGCCGCTTTAGATTGGCCGAAAGCATTTCTGGCACTAGCGACAGACCGATTGCCGAAAAGCTTTTCATATCGGCAACGCCGCGACCATAAAGCCGGTCATCTTTTTCGATCACCGTAAAAGGTGCGGTCGCCCAATCTTGTCCGGCCACGGGTACAACATCAGTATGCCCAGACAAAACCACACCGCCCGGTACCTTGGGGCCGACCAGCGCATAAAGATTTGCTTTAGTGCCGTCGTCATTGGCAACACGAAACGTCTCGACCTTCTGTTCGTGAAGATAGCTTTCGATGTCTTCGATAAGAGCAAGGTTTGAAACCGACGACGTGGTGTCGAAGGCTACAAGGCGGGATATCCATTCAAGCTGGTTTGTAATGTCATTCATACAAATAACACTGCGCAGGAAACCGCCTCAAGGCAAGGCGTCATGCGGTAGCATGGCAATTTTCATACGAATTTAATGAGGAATTTCGCGGGGATAGCGCCATTACCGCGTTTGGCCGGAATGCGTGGATGCCCCGACACAATGGCCGGGACATCAACAATAGGCGATACGAATTAAGCGGCTCTCCGGCGCTTAATTGTTCTGCGTTTTGCGACAGTTTTCTTGGCTGTCTTTTTCGCAGCAGTCTTTTTTGCAGTGGTTTTTTTCGCCGCTTTTTTAGCAGCAGGTTTTTTGACGACTTTAAGTTTCGTCTTTGCAGCAGCTTTACGCTTAGCGGGTGCTTTACGTTTTGCCGGCGCTTTTTTCGCAGCGGTTTTTTTCGCTGTTGTTTTCTTTACAGCTTTTTTCTTCGCCGCAGGCTTAGCTTTGGCTTTTACTGCTTTTTTCTTCGCCGCTGGTTTCGCTTTCGCTTTTACGGCGCGTTTTTTAGCGGCTGGTTTAGCTTTTGCCGCTTTCTTTTTTGCGGCAGGTTTCGCCGTCTTTTTCTTTGCTTTTAGCATCGTAGGTAGTCCCCTAAAACGCTGACCAAACGTCAGCACTATTTCCCCATATCTTGATGCGCGTAAACGAACAATAAAAAAACATAAAATTTCTTGACACTAAAATCGCTCATCTCGCTACGGAATGTCCGCATCCGCATCGCGCACAAACATAAAAAAACCCTCGCGAGTAACTCGCGAGGGTTCGAGAAATTTGTAATTTGGTGTCGTGTTATTTGACCGCGATCAATTCAACTTCAAACACCAATGCTTCGTTTGGTCCAATTGGTCCACCTGGTGTTCCCATCTCGCCATAAGCAAGCGCAGGCGGAATAAAGAAGCGGTATTTGTCACCTTCACTCATCAACTGAACGCCTTCTGTCCAGCCTGGAATGACGCGATTAAGCGGAAATTCAATGGTTTCACCACGCGCATAAGACGAGTCAAACTCTGTGCCGTTGAGCAATGTACCTTGGTAATGTACCTCTACCGTGTCGGCTGCCTCGGGGCTTTTACCGCCTTGGTCACTCTCTGTGATGATTTGATATTGCAATCCGGAATCCGTCGATTGGATACCATCTTTTTTCAAATTCTCTGCGAGGAATTGATTAGCTGTTTCTAGATTACGTTCTGCACTTTGCACTTTAATAAGCTCCACATCAAAAATAAGGACTTCGTTTGGACCGATATCACCGTCCGGGGTTCCATTTTCGCCATAGCCAAGCGCAGGCGGAACAAAAAACCGGAATAGATCACCCTCGCTCATCAACTGAACACCTTCGGTCCATCCGGGGATCACTCGATTGAGAGGGAATTGCGCAGCAGCACCGCGCGCGCGCGAGGAATCAAACTCTTTGCCGTCTTTCAGCGTGCCCACATAATGAACGACCACAAGATCAGTTGAATCTGGCGAATAGCCATCCTCTGGCCCTTCTTCAAGAACCATATATTGCAGACCACTATCGGTGACGGTTACACCATCGCGGCTTGCATTCTCTTTTAGAAACTCGTTTGACGCCGCAAGATTTTCAGTCGCAGCTTTGTTATGATCGGCTTTCAGTTCCGCGCCGGTTTTGGCGTCGTCAGAAAGTTCTATTGTATCGTCAGCGGGTTTTGTCTCTTCGTCCGACTGACCGCAGGATGCGATCGTCAAGACCGCCGCACTTGCAACCATCATCCAAATTTTGCTCACACAGCTACTCCTTTATGAAAGTGTGAATCCCAGTTTGCGCGCACCCTAGCCCAAGGCAGCCATGCGAGAAAACCGTCAGGCAAAAGATCAAGCTCTTTTGGATGTTAAATTCAGGACATTCAAGCGGATAGCCGCACAAACCCATAGATGCCGTAGATCGTGATCCATACTAATGCGAGCCCAATCGGCACCAACCTGCTCAACCCTAATCGGCGCGCCAGCGAAACACCAAGCGCCGTCAACGCAATCGCAATCCCAAACCTTAGCATTCGCGCGCCAAATCCAACCGTTGCAAAAACTGCTGGGTGAATACCCAGATTACCGGCCTCGACCGCATATATTTTGAACGGTGCACCAGTCAGCGCGCCCAAAGATAAATTCACAGGCCAATGCGCAGCATTCATTTCAGCAGCAACCCGCGCAAGAAGATCATCGGCAATCAGCGGCACACTACGAAGCAGTCCTAGTGCGGCTGCGATGTCATGGGCACCCCACCAATACATTAGCAATCCGCCAATCACAGCACCAATGGCAGCAAAGATCGCAAAGCGAAAAGCCCGCGTAAATCCAAACGCGATCACTGATGCGGTAAGCAATAAATCTGGCACAATGAAAAAGAAGGTTGCTTCAGCAAAACCCCACACAAACGCAGCAACAATCCACCATCGCATCATTCCCACGACGGAACATGCCCTTGATCGGCAAGTGCATTCATCTGTGTCTCTAGGCCAGTCATCAAATCCGCTGTGGATCCGGGCCAGTGCATCGCCGGCCCTGCAATCACATCACAGTTAAACGGCACCAAAAGCCAACTCCCCTTTGGCAAGGCTTTGCCAAGGCCGTGCATGAACACAGGATGAATGGGCACCTCGGGCCGCGATTTCGAAAGATAGGCAACCCCGCGTTTAAATTGAATGCGTTGTTCCGGCGCGCCGCGCGACCCTTCGGGAAACAAGATCAAAATCTCGCCGCGATCCAATGTTGCTTCCAAATCCGCTAGCGGGTTTTTCTTCATGCCAGCGCGCTCAAGCGGAATGATACGGATGATATTGCGCGCAAACCACGCAAGCCATCTGTTCGACAGAAAATAATCCGCCGCCGCCGCTGGCCGCAACAAGTGAAGATCACGAAGCGGAAACAGCGCCATCAATGTCAGCGTATCAAGATGAGAGTTATGGTTGGCGGCAATAATAGCCGGACCTTTTTTCGGTAAATGTTCGCGCCCACGCACATTCATCCCAAGAATGAGCAACAACACCGGCCTGACCAAAAGCGCAAAGAAGATAATCTGAAGAAACCGGCTCATTAGATGCGCCCGCTAAAAACGAAAAAATGCATCGCGTGATAAAAAACCGGGGCCGCATAAGTAAGGCTATCGACACGGTCCAAGATACCGCCATGGCCCGGTATTAATCCGCCTGAATCTTTGACGCCCAAATCACGCTTAAACGCAGAAATCGTCACATCGCCCAAAAAGCCTGCTATGGCGATCATGCCGCCCGCAAGTGCAGCGTAATAAAATGGCATCGGCGTAAGGAATGGTCCGGCCAGTGCGGCCACGACCATGGTCGACCCCAATCCACCCAAAAAACCTTCCCATGTTTTGTTCGGGCTGACTTTCGGAACGATCTTGTGGCGACCAAACAACTTGCCCCACGTGAATTGCGCAACATCGTTGAACTGGGTCAACGCCACTAAGAACAACAACAGACCCGCGCCGCCCGCTGGCCCCGCACTCGGCCCCGCCGCCAGCAACATCGCCGTATGGCTGAGCGCAAAGACCGTGATCATCATGCCCCAGCTTAATGTACCCACCGCGCGCAAAAATCCTTCGGTTTTGCCGACCAATGTCATGACCATCGGGAAGAACAAAAACATCCAGACCGGAATGAACACCAGAAACAAGCCATAGCTATTGAGATGTGCGAATGTGAATTGCACCGGGATCGCGAGGTAAGCGAAGAATAAAATGATCCGGTCTACGGGCCGCGTCGGTATCAACGAGATATATTCTTTGAATGCCAGATAGGTCATGAGTCCCAAAAACACGGTCGAGACAATTCGATTGGTCACAATCGCAACGGTGAATATGGTAATCATGAACCACCATGACGTGACCCGTCGCGATAGTTCAGTGGTGGCCTTGCCCGGCGATCGCCATTTCAAAATGCCAACAATGACACTTGCAACGATAAGCAGCCCATAGATAACACCAAGCGCCCAAATGACATTTTGCGATAGCGCCTCAGGCATGACTAGACTCCTGTGTGCGAACATCGCGCAATGCGTTTCTTCCGCGATGAACAATCGTCGCAAAGCTCAGTGCCATAGCGAAGGCAAGCAACACCGTGCTCCACTGCCCCGGCTCAACCTCGAACGCTAGAACCAATGAAAGCGCGCCAAAGAAAAATGCGCGATCGCTTTTACCAAAGGGCCCATCATAACGCCGCACAGAGCCAATCTGTATGCCGATTATTCCCGCCATTTCGGCGACAGCACCAAAGAACACAATCAACACGATCAGCCCCGGCTGTAATCCCGCGAGGAACGCAAAAGGAAGGTATAAAGCGGCATCGGAAAGAACATCCGTCAGTTCATTCAACAGCGCCCCTAGCCGCGTTTCTTGGCCATGTTCGCGCGCCAACATGCCGTCTATGGCATTAAGCGCCATACGCAAAAACAAAATAACCGGCAGCGTAAACAACACCCACCGTGCACCATGGGTCGCAATATTCGCCGCGCCATGGGCAAAGCTAAGGCCGAACGCGATCAGCGTTACCTGATTGGCCGTAATCCCTGCCCGTGCGGCGCGCTTGCACAAGGGCCGCAACAGATTTTGGAATTTCGGCTTTAGATCGTAAATACTCGCCAAGAGGGTGCCCCGCTTTTTGCTGGCACCTGTTTAAACATATTTGTGTTTCAACACGACCTTAATTAAGCGCGAAAGCACCCACAGACCGAAGTTCAGAAGCGGTTATCAGCTTTTGACTGGCCAGCCGCACCGAATGAAGTGGGCCTTCCAATTCATGCGACCAGAAATCCAGAAACTTTTTTAACACCGGATATTGCGGGGCAATGTCATAGTCCTGCCAGATATATGTCTGGAGCAGGTCAGGATGGTCGGGCAAATGATAAAAGATCTCTGCCGTCGCGAGACGATAACCTGCCAGTTGTTTTTCAAATGCTGAATCTGTGCTCATTATTCACTCCTGAATAGACTTCAGGCCTATACTGAACATTGATCCCGGTAATATTTTCAATCTTGACAGGGGGTAAATTTTACAAATTTTCTGAATAAATACAATTCACTAGCAGCATGGTAATGTGGCTGCTAACAGGCTTTTTGAAAAAACGCCCTTATGGCCCCATTTTTTTCTTTACATAGAGTTCTTTCGTTCCTATTTGGCGATTTCGCCAATCCCATGGAACCTCTCCGCAAGATTGGCGCTTGGTTGAAGCAACAATTGCGAGGTTCCATGAGATGGAAAGGCACACATCAGCGCTTGCGTTGGTTCTAGCGGACCAACCGGATCTTCCCGTCCATTGCGTTCGTCCGAACGCGGCTACCAAGGCCGCGGACTGGTTCGTGCGTCGTTTTCCGGGCGATGTCCTTTATGCCGTCAAAGCTAATCCGCACCCTACTGTCCTGGATGCTGTGTATCAGGCCGGGGTACGTTGGTTTGACGTTGCGTCAATCGCGGAAATTGAATTGATCGCATTGCGTTTTGACGACGCGACGCTTGCGTTTATGCATCCAGTTAAAGCGCGATCAGCGATCCGCCGCGCCTATTTCGATTTCGGCATTCGCATTTTTGCGGTCGACTCTACCGAAGAGCTAGCGAAAATCATTACTGAAACCGGCGGCGCAAAAGATCTGCACTTGATCGTGCGCGTGGCGGTGTCATCCGATTACGCTCAACACAAACTCTCAGGCAAATTTGGCGCGACGGGCACAGAAGCCGTTTTGCTACTTCGCGAAGCGCGGGCTGTTGCTGACGAACTTGGTGTATCATTCCATGTCGGTTCGCAGTGCATGCGTCCCGAAGCATGGCGCATTGCGATGGATGCGGTGAGCGATGTTATTCGCGAAGCCGGGGTTACCATTGATATCGTTGATGTGGGTGGCGGTTTCCCGGTTGCCTATCCCGGCCTAACACCACCGCCACTCGAAGACTATATCGCTGAGATCGAAAACGCATTCGAGCAAATGCCCGTTCTCGAAAATGCAGACCTTTGGTGTGAACCCGGCCGCGCACTTTGCGCCGAAGCCGGCAGTCATATCGTCCGTGTAGAGCTTCGCAAAGGCGATGCGCTTTACCTCAATGATGGGGCCTATGGCGCATTGTTCGATGCGGCGCATGACGGTCTTGTTTATCCGGTAAAGCTCCTGCGCGAGACAGGTTCGCCGCGGCGGCCTTTACGACCATTCCGGCTTTATGGTCCCACATGCGATTCTATCGATGTCTTGCAGAGCACATTCATGCTGCCTGCGGATATTAGCGAGGGCGATTACATCGAGTTCGGCATGACCGGCGCTTATGGCGCTGCGCTCGCAACAAAATTCAACGGCTTTGGCGAATATATTGAGGCCTATGTCGATGATGCTCCAATGATGTCGGTATTTGGCAACGCGCCGAAAATGCCGGTACGCCCCCGCAGAACCGCGCAAATCATCAACCTTGCCTAACCTGCCCTAGCAAGCGTGGCGTTGATCGTTTAGACCAGCGCCACGGCATTTTCGGGAGTGATATTCCGAATTCACCTCGGCCCTCCGCGCGTTCAACCAATGGACGCGGCCCGGATCCGGTTTTTTGAAAACCTGGCCCAACCCGGCCAATCCAAAAGGACCGCAATCATGACCGATGCACCTCAAGACAACCGCAAAGCAGAGTTGCTTTCTAAACCTGTTGAGCATTTCGACATCACCACCTTCGACGCTCGACCTGTTATTGATGCGTGGGAAAAAATGTCATTCACCTCACGTGATGCTGCACGCGCTGCGCGCATTCTCAACATGTCACTCGAAGACAAAGACTGCACGATCTTTTTGACGCTTGCAGGGTCAACATCTGCTGGCGGCTGCATGCATGTTTGGCGCGACATGGTCAAAAACAACATGGTCGATACAATCGTTTCTACCGGCGCTTCGATCGTGGACATGGATTTTTTCGAAGCGCTCGGTTTCAAACACTATCAGGCCAATGACATCCCTGATGATCGGGTGCTACGCGATCTCTATATCGACCGCATCTATGACACCTATATCGACGAAGAAGAGCTTCAGGCGTGTGACCATGCAATTTACGAAATTGCAGAAAGCCTACCCGCACGACCAATGTCATCGCGCGAATTCATTCACGCCATGGGCAAATGGCTGGCTGATGGCAACGCCAAAAAAGAAGGCTCCCTGATCGAAGAAGCCTATAAAGCGGGCGTGCCGATTTTCTGCCCGGCGTTCACGGACTCGTCTGCGGGCTTTGGCTTGGTGAAACATCAGGTCGAGCGCATGAAAGCGGGTAAGCCCTATCTTTCTATTGATGCAATCGCAGACTTCCGAGAGCTGACAGACATCAAAATTCAGGGCGGCACGTCTGGCCTATTCATGGTTGGCGGTGGCGTACCTAAGAACTTTGTTCAAGACACTGTCGTTTGCGCTGAAATTCTCGGCCATGACGATGTTGAAATGCACAAATACGCTGTTCAGATCACTGTTGCTGACGTTCGCGATGGTGCGTGTTCATCTTCGACCCTCAAAGAAGCCTGCTCTTGGGGCAAAGTTGATGTGGCGTGGGAACAAATGGTTTTCGCCGAAGCAACAACCGTCGCGCCGTTGATCGCATCTGACGCATATCACCGGGGCGCTTGGAAATCACGCCCTAAACGAGCATGGGCGAAACTGTTCGCGGAATAAGTGCGCACAGCAATATTTCGTTAATCAACCTTACTAAGTTTTTGTCGGTGCGAGGCCTTTTTCGCACCGACGAAGGCCATTTGACGACACTCTAACGTTTTATTTTAACCAGATATTTTCTGCATCGCGACACACTCCCCACAAATAAGACGCGCAATAGGCGTTCCTTATGGGGTGAGAGATGGCGTTGACTGCGCGACGGCTTGGTAAAGCAATGAGTGAGACTGCACGACAACGAATTCATTCGTTGCGCGCATACCCAACTTTGGAAACCTGGATGAACCCACTGACGCGCAGCTTAGCGCGTCATTTCGCAAATCAGGATTGGCTTAAAACCCACGATGATATCGATTTCGAATATACGATCACTGATACCGAAATCGGTGATCGGGAATGTGTTTCCTATGAAACAGAAAATACGATCAACACCGATCAATTGATCCTGTACATCCATGGTGGCGGCATGGTCAGCGGCTCGCCAAGGGTCAACGGCTCAATGGTACTGCCAACGTGCCACATCAGCGGCATTCGCGGGATTGGCGCGAGCTATACGTTGTTACCGGAATCACGCTTTCCCACCCAGATCAATCAGATCGATACAGTTTATCGCGCACTTTTGGAAAGTCATCGCGACAAAGAAATTGTGCTGTTTGGCGATTCTATCGGCGGGGCGATTGCCGTTTCATGTCTGCTGAAATGGCGCGATGAGAACGTGAGGCTTCCATCCAAGGTGATCTTGGCCTCGCCCGCGCTCGATGGTGCCGGCGCAAGCGATACCCATGTCACGCTCGACGGGCATGACCCTTTGATGAAATCCAATGGTGGCCGTAGCTGTCGGCGTTTGTTCAATTTCTATGCGCCCGGCGAAGATTTGAAAAATCCGATGGTCTCACCGATCTATGGCGATCTTTCAGGCTTGCCCCCGACACTTATTCATGTTGGCTCGCGCGAAATTCTCTTAGGCGATGCTGCGCGTTTTGCCGAAAAGCTACGCCGGGCAGGTGTGGAAAGCACATTACGGGTGTTCGACGGGATGTTTCATCTATTCCACATGCATTGGGGGCTTGAGGAAGCAAAATTCGCACATGCCGACATCGCTGACTTTATCACCAAACACAAATAACCATCTTTATACAGATTTTAATGGCTTGCCGGTCAGTGTTGATATAGTCGTTGCGCGAGCGCGGCGGTATCTTCTGCCAAAGCGGGCGGGGCCGTACTGGCACTCAGCACCTCTTTAAATACTGGCATAAAAGCCAACGCCAATTCGGGTCGAGCGCGCTGCACTGAGAACTTACACAACGCCGCATAAATCAACCGCGTTGCCTCAGCCGCATCATTAATCACCTGCTCTCCCAATAACTCTTTATGCTCGCCCCAAAGGTGATTGACCGAAATCGCAATTGCTAGCTTTAGGCGTTCGTGATCTAACGCAATATCTTCAGCGCGCGTAAAAACCCCACTTCGCAAACCATCGCCGCCATAGATCACTTCTAGTGACACCGCACCACCTGTTGCCTCGACAATGCGGCGCGCAAGATCCGGTTTCGGCATCTGCTTTTTGGTGACAATGCGATAGAGCGTTTGACGCGAAACGCCGACGCGCTCGGAAAATTCCTGTATCCCCTCGTCCACGTCGATAAGGTACTGCTTTAAAGGGTGCATCAGGTGGTCCGATAAAGTGCCAAAAAACACCACATGGCTCCCATGAGACTCACAACATTCCGTAAAGAATTGCTGCGACGGCTGAGACCGCCTAAAGGAACACCGTTGAAAGCGGATTGATTATGAGTGCACTGTTATTTTCCCTAACCGATATTCACCTTACTTTGGGTGGTGACCCTTTGTTCGAGGGGGCATCATTGATGGTGGGCGAGCGTGCGCGCATTGCGCTGGTGGGGCGAAACGGATCAGGCAAGTCAACACTGATGAAAATCGCGGCGGGTATGGTCGAACCCGATAGCGGGGAGCGGTTTCTTCATCCCGGCTCGACCCTGCGCTATCTGCGGCAAGAACCCGACATGGCAGGTTTCGAAACCATCGGTGATTATGTCCGCGCCGGGCTTGATGAAACTGGCGGCGACTATCGTGCCGAAAACTTGCTCGAAGAATTAGGACTAAAACCAGATCAATCACCACAAGCGCTTTCGGGGGGCGAAGCCCGTCGCGCGGCGATTGCCCAAGCGCTCGCCGCTGAACCGGATATTTTATTATTGGACGAGCCGACCAACCATCTCGATCTGCCGGTGATTACATGGCTGGAGGATAAGCTTAAATCCCTGCCCTCTTCGATTGTATTGATTTCACACGACAGACGGTTCCTGGAGAATGTCACTAATGACACTGTCTGGATTGACCGTGGTGCGACACGCAATACTGGCCAAGGCTTTGGTACCTTCGAGGCATGGCGTGACAAATTTCTCGAAGAAGAAGAGCAAGCGCATCACAAGCTGGGGCGAAAAATCGTCGCCGAAGAACATTGGATGCGCTATGGCGTAACCGCCCGGCGAAAACGCAATATGCGCCGCGTTGGCGAGCTAAAAGATATGCGTAAACAATTACGCGAAACTCGCCGCGTTCAAGGCAATGCGAATTTTGCCGTCCAAACCGCTGGCGCATCGGGCAAGCGCGCGATAGTCGTTGAGAATGTTTCCAAAACATTCAGTAGCCGGAAAATTATTGACGATTTTTCGATTGAAATTGCGCGCGGTGATCGCATCGGGATCGTCGGGCCGAATGGTGCCGGGAAAACCACATTGGTCAATATGATCATTGGCACGCTTGCCCCCGATGAAGGCAATGTAACATTGGGCACGAACCTTGAGATTGTCTCGCTCGATCAGCGCCGCGACCGATTAAAGCCTGAAATGCGGGTGGCCGATGCGATCAATGACGGCACTGGCGATTGGGTCGAAATCAATGGCGAGAAACGCCATGTCGCAACCTATCTAAAAGACTTTTTGTTTGGGCCGGAACAATGGCGCCAGCCCGTCACCGCACTTTCCGGTGGGGAACGTGGCCGGTTAGCGCTGGCGAGCGCGCTAGCGAAACCGTCAAACCTGTTGATCCTCGACGAGCCCACAAACGATCTTGACCTAGAAACCCTTGAAATGCTCGAAGAGCAGCTATCGGCCTATGGCGGGACATTGTTGTTGATCAGCCACGATCGACAGTTTCTCGATAACCTTGTGAGCAGTGTCGTGACCACCGACCCGGAAACACCGGGAAAGTGGCGTCGCTACGCAGGTGGCTATGACGATATGGTGATCCAGCGCGGCAGTGCGCCGGGTACGGAACGCTCGGACAAAGTCGAAAAAGCAAAGGCTGCCCAACAGGCACCCAAGCCCAAACCCACACAGAGCAAAACAAAGCTTTCCTACAAAGAACAATATGCGCTCGAAAAACTGCCAAAAGAAATGGAAGCGATGCAGGCCGAAATCGCTAAGCTGAAAACGAAACTAGATGACCCGAATTTCTTTAGCCGCGATGGTGAAGGTTTCAACAAAACCGCCAAAGCTCTTTCTGCACTCGAAGACAAGCTCGTAAGCGCAGAAGAAGAATGGCTCGAGCTGGAAATGAAACGCGAAGAAATTGAGAACAGCTAGGACTTTGGCTCGATCAAATCCCATTTATTGCCGAACTGATCGCGGAACACGACGACGCTGCCATAGGGTTCGTGCCGTGGGGCCTCAAGAAATTCAACACCCTTCTTTTTCAAGCGCTGATAGTCAGCATCAAAATCATCACTATTGAGAAATAAAAACACACGCCCGCCGGCCTGATTGCCAATCTGCGCGCGCTGCGCCGCATCGGCGGCTTTAGCCAGCAAAATGGCTGATCCGCCTTCGCCGGGCGATACCACAACCCAACGCTTTTCAGGTGATTGCCGCGTATCTTCGATCAGCGAAAACCCCAACATCTTACAATAATAATCAATGGCCTCGTCATAGTCCGGCACAAGCAAAGCAAACAACGCAAGTTTCATTTTATGTAAACACCGCAACTGATTGCCGTCCGGTGGTCACCAGTTCGCCATCTCTGTTCCACACGAGCATGTCCTGACTTGAATAGCCGTCGCGTGCTGTTTCTGCGCGGGATTGCATCAACCACCAGCCATCTCTGGTTTCGGGTTTTTCGACCACCACATTGACCATCCATGTCATCGAACTAATGGGCGCAAACTCTTTGAACATCGGCAATACCGCTGGCGGCGGCATATCTGCCACTGCGAGAAGCGCGGCCATATCCGTCGCCTTGGGATCTTTATGACGTATCCAGATAAAATGATCATGCTCGGTCGAGCCTGTGCCGGGTCGCGCGCCGCGCACAAGGCGGCTTTCAAAGTGTTTGGCGAATGTCGGTCCGAATTCTTCCGGGATGAAGACCTCGCACTCTTCGGGCGCTTTATATTCCGGCTTTGGCGAAAATGTATTATCAAACATCGAAGGCCGCGCCCCACCGAAAGCAAACAGGCACCGCGTCGCAAGGCCCTTTTCGCCGACAATATCCGCCTCAACGAAAGTCACTGATTTCCCCTGACGGAGGATTCTGGCCTGCCCCGTAACGTCACCACCAGCAGGGCCGATGAACGACACCATCGCCGAGCGCAAAGGCGGCAGATCAGAAAAACTGCGCGTTGCTACATCAAGGCATAAAGCCGCCGACAACCCACCATAGGTCGTGCGCCCCTGCATCCAGCCTTGGGGGATGGTTGTCGAATATTGGCCGTCATCATTTAACGTACCGCTGGCGATAAGATCTTCGAATTCCACAAACGTCCCTTTCGTACTGACTGTCTCGCTAGATAAGAAATACGCACGCACACGCCAACACTAAGTCGCAGTTGACGCTGTGCAAATCACCGTGATCGGCGCAAGTGGCTGTAATTACGTGCGATTTAACAGGATTAACGCGGGCCGCTTTATGCTCTACGATGAACCTTGCAAATCCGTGGGGGATCAATGACCGGCAAGACTCAAAAGACTATGCTTCATGCGCTACAAGCTAGCGCTAACACCGCCTTTGCGCGATTACGGGGCCAGTCGAATGAAGCCCAGCCAGCACCGCACGCTTCGTTTGAAAACGCCGATCCCACCCAAGCTTTTTTTCCAAGTGACAAAAGTTCTGATCGCGAAGGCACATTGCCGCTTTCGGCCCGCCTCGAAGAAGCCGCCCAAGGTATCGTCCGGCGCAGCGACGACCTTCGCCGCGCCGCAAACGGACTATCAGCGCGGATCGCCGAGCGGCGCGCCGGCGAAGTGACGATGCTCACCCAAGGCCTTCGGTTTTTAATCGGATCAGTCTGGCTTGCTGTGGCTGCGTGGCTTTTTTATGGAGTGATGTCAGCCCGCGCCGATGGGCTTTCGGTAACCGCTGGCAATATTCCCGTTGCAGACGCCATTTCATTGGTCGAGATGTTTATGATTGTCGCCGCCGCCGGGCTTGGGGGTGCGCTCACCGTTGGTATTTTTACACGCCTTATGGGCAATGCCGACAATCGCCGCATTCGCAAAGAGGCTGAGGCATTAGGCATCGAAATTGCCAACGCTTCAGCTGAATTTGACCGCGAACTCACCACCTTGCGAAAGCAAATGGATAACCGCAGTGCACAGGCGGATGCCGTAAGCGAGCTTTCTCGCGCGCACCTAACGGCGCTAGAGGCCTGCGCCTATTTCCGGGAGATCGCTTTTCTAACCGGTGCCGAGGGCGACCACGCACAACGTTTGTTCAAAGGCTTTCTCAGCCGCCGAGGCCCCAGCCAATCCCTACCGATTCTTGATTTCGGATTGGGCATGTTTGCGGGCTTTATCCTCACGGTCTTTTTCATTCTACCGAAACCGGACCCAACGGAAATCATGAACGCCCTCGGCATTGCGCAATATCCTTGGGCGATACAACTGATTTTAATGGGCAGCTTTCTCTATGCGATTGCGGGCGCACTCATGTCATTGGCCGCTGGTCCCGCAACAGAGAGCACGGCCGCGGCGGCCCGCACCGAAGCGCTCGATGCGTTGCGCAGCGGGTTCACCGCCCAGGAGGCACCGCGCCCCGCCGATGTTATCCGCCGGATCGAGGATATGCTGGATGTTTATCGCGCCCGCGTCAGCGGTCGTGGCACAGCACCTACCCCTACATCTGGTGGGCGCAACGAGTTCGCACCCAAAGCGGCCGACACGAATCAAACCTCGTTCAAAGCCGAAGATGAATCACTTCCCGAATGGCGGCATCGCGATTCGTCGGTTCGATTCGTCGAAACTGACTTTTCAGGGGTGCCGGAACGCTGGCGGACCGACGCTTTTTCAAAAAAATTTTCGGCCCCTGAAGGACGGAATACGGGATCGAAACGAGGCCACGGAACCCTTAAAAACCCACAAAAGAATTAACCCCACAGGCGCACATAATGCGCCGCGTTAATTTCTCGTTAACCAAAAATATTTCCCCTGTGACTAACTTCATATTGACGTTCACCTAGGTGTCCATCACTATATCTTGTGTCGGCTGGGAATGTCGGCAAATCACAACACGAACGAATAGCCGCTCCGGACGCGGGCCTGAATGGGCACTCCGGAGCACAAATTTTGCGCGCCTTTTTCGGAGGCGAAAAGAGTTAGGGACGGGGACATATGTCGCTCTCAGAAGCCGCCAAAGACCTAGAAAACGCTCAGTCACAAGAGCTGACACAAGATCTTGCCCAAGAGCTGGACCAAAACCCGGCAACAGACGCGGGCACTGAACAGCCGACGGCGAAAAAGCCGGCGCTGAAGGTTGTGCGCGATATTGAGGTTGACCACTCACGTGATGCGCTTTTGACCGAATTCGGCAAGACCACGATGATTGATCGCTATCTCCTGCCCGGCGAGTCGTTCCAAGATATGTTTGCCCGCGTTGCCCGCACATATGGCGATGATGCCGACCACGCCCAGCGCATTTACGGTTATATTTCAAAACTTTGGTTCATGCCTGCGACGCCAATTCTTTCAAATGGTGGCGCAAATCGCGGCCTGCCTATTTCATGCTTCTTGAACGGTGTTGGCGATTCGCTCGACGCGATTGTTGATACATGGAACGAGAATGTTGCGCTGGCTTCTAATGGCGGCGGCATTGGCACCTATTGGGGCAATGTTCGTTCCATCGGCGAGAAAGTGAAACATGCCGGCGCGACGTCTGGCATTATCCCGTTCATTCGCGTGATGGATTCGCTGACCCTTGCGATCAGCCAAGGCTCGCTCCGTCGTGGTTCTGCGGCTTGCTATCTTGATGTGCATCACCCGGAAATCGAAGAATTCCTCGAAATCCGCAAACCTTCGGGCGACTTCAACCGCAAATCGCTAAACCTGCATCACGGCGTCAATGTTTCAGACGAATTCATGGAAGCTGTTGCGAAAGACGAAGAGTTCGGCCTGCGTTCGCCTAAAACAAACGAAGTTCTGCGCACGATCTCTGCACGGAAATTGTGGCAGAAGATCCTTGAGGTCCGTCTGGCCACTGGCGAGCCATATCTTTTGTTCTCTGATACGGTGAACCGCCAAATGGCGAAACACCAGCGCGATCTGGGCCTTAAAGTTTCAACGTCAAACCTCTGTTCAGAGATCATGCTGCACACCGGCAAAGACCACCTGGACAATGATCGCACCGCCGTTTGCTGTCTGTCGTCTGTTAATGCTGAGAAGTATCAAGAGTGGAAAGACGAGCCGCAATTCATCGAAGATGTCATGCGCTTCCTCGACAATGTGCTTCAGGACTTTATCGACAACGCACCGCCATCAATGGCGAAGGCTGCTTACTCTGCCAATCGCGAACGTTCAGTTGGTCTGGGCCTTATGGGTTTCCATTCGTTCCTTCAGTCCATGAACATCCCCTTTGAAAGCGCCATGGCAAAGTCGTGGAACACCCGGTTGTTCAAACACATTCGGATGGGTGCCGATGCGGCGTCTGTTGCGCTTGCTGAAGAGCGCGGTGCCTGCCCCGACGCAGAAGAACGCGGCGTGAAACAACGCTTCTCACACAAACTTGCGATTGCACCAACGGCGTCGATCTCGATCATTTGTGGTGGCGCGTCTCCTTGCATTGAGCCTATTCCGGCCAACGTCTTTACGCACAAAACGCTTTCCGGCTCCTTCACCGTGAAAAATGTTGCGCTGAAAAAAATGCTCGAAGAAAAAGGTCAGGACACAGACGAGACATGGAACTCTATCCTTGAGCATGAGGGTTCGGTTCAACACCTCGAATTCCTTAACCAAGACGAAAAAGACGTTTTCAAAACGGCGTTTGAAATCGATCAACGCTGGGTTATCGAACTCGCCGCTGACCGTTCGCCCTATATCTGTCAGGGCCAGTCCGTGAACGTGTTCTTGCCGGGTGACATCGATAAATGGGACCTTCACATGCTGCATTGGTCAGCATGGGAAAAAGGCGTGAAATCGCTTTACTACTGCCGCTCGAAATCAATTCAGCGTGCGGGATTCGCCAATGGCGCGAAAGCCAAAGAAAACGAAACAGATGGCATTTCATCGATGATGGAAGCCGCCGCCCCCACCGACTATGATGAGTGCCTCGCTTGTCAGTAGGGTGATTAATGAAAGCGAAATGGGTCTACCAACCGTCCTATATGACTAAGCGCGGAACTCGTGCTCGCGGTTCGTGGCAATTTCGTATCCGCAGCGGCGCTGCAGAATCTGGTTACCAAAGCCGCTGCCCTCTCTGCGAGGAGCCTATTCGGTCTCGAAAAATGCGTAGTAAAAAAGTTATCCACTTCGATGACTTGCCCGGCCTAAGACACAACAAACATAGATGCCTACATATACTGGACGCATATTCGAAAACGGCGGGCGATAGAAACTTAGAGTTATTTGATCTCCTAGACTTGGGATGCTCGAAAAAACAAAAGATCGCACAGAATCAAATCGGCCATTGATCCCGGATCAAGTCCGGGATGACGGCTGAGGGTAGAGCGCACCCCACCGCCCACGTCATTGCGGGCTCCGACCCGCAATCCAATGACAAGCAACGTCCAATCACATTTACGCACAATCGATGGATCCCGGGTCAAGCCCGGGATGACGGCTGAGGGTAGAGCGCACCCCACCGCCCACGTCATTGCGGGCGCCGACCCGCAATCCACCAAAAGGCACCATCCTCTCGACCTCGCACACATGGGATGACAAAAGGGGAAACGGGATGACAGGGCGAAAGACCAAAGATAAAACAACGAAATGAAACAGGGATGGGTTTATATCTTAGCATCAAAGCGCAACGGAACACTTTATATAGGTGTTACGTCGAACCTCGCCGAACGGATTTATGCCCATAAGAAGAAAGTCGTCAAAGGCTTCACCGAAAAATATAACGTAGACAGACTTGTTTACTACACACCATTTGAACGGATTACCGACGCCATTACCGAAGAAAAGCGTTTAAAGAACTGGAAACGGGATTGGAAGATCGCGCTTATTGAACGCGACAATCCTGAATGGTCGGATTTGTACGAGACATTGTAAGTGGATCCCCGATCAAGTCTGGAATGACGGCTGAGGATAGGGCCTACCCTCACCACTCACGTCATTGCGGGCCCCGATCCGCAATCCACCAACAAACACTATCCTTTTCAATCTCTCGTATTACCACTGGATCCCGGATCAAGCCCGGGATGACCAGTGAGGACAGGGTAATACTCTCGGCAAGCATCGGTGCCGCCGCGTCGCGTCAGTCACCAGTTTAAGGCCAAACCAAACCCCGTGGATAGATATCCGCACGCCCCAAAAGTGACCGTAGGTTGCTGGCGTGAGGAGTAGCCCATGCGCCTATCGCCAGCCTGCGATAATTTCCGTTATGGATTCAATATCCGCGCCGGTTTCATCAAACCAGCGTGGCGACGGCCCGCGCCAGCGATGGCGCGACCAATCAACAAAACCGTTTTTTCGGAAACTGACACCCTCGGCCAACAACAATTTGCGCTGCCCAGCGGCGGAGGGGCGCGGCGCAATCGCACCCGTGGCATTCACAATTCGATGCCACGGGGTGGTCGCGCCATTCGGCAAATGCCCCAAAGCGCGGCCCACCATGCGGGCGGTGACACCCGGCAACAGGCTCGCGATCATGCCATAACTGGCGGCTTCACCAGCGGGCACTTCGTCCACGAGCCTGTAAACAACATTAGCGTCAAATGGCACGCGACGTTACGCGACCTCGAACAGGCCGGCCGCGCCCATCCCGCCGCCAACACACATGGTGCATACGACATATTTTGCGCCGCGACGCTTGCCTTCGATCAGCGCGTGGCCAACCATCCGCGCACCCGACATGCCGTAAGGGTGACCGACCGAAATTGCGCCGCCATTAACATTGAGCAGCTCATCGGGAATGCCAAGCTTATCACGGCAATAAAGGACCTGCACAGCGAATGCTTCGTTGAGCTCCCAAAGGCCGATGTCATCCATCTTAAGGCCGAACTTCTTGAGCAATTTCGGCACAGCAAACACAGGGCCGATACCCATTTCGTCGGGGTTCGTACCGGCGACCGCCATACCGCGATAAATCCCGAGTGGCGAAAGCCCGCGTTTTTCAGCCGTCTTGGCTTCCATCAAAACCGCAGCCGACGCACCGTCAGAAAGCTGAGACGCGTTACCGGCCGTGATGAACTTGCCTTCTTTTACAACTTGGCCGCCTTTGAAAACCGGCTTCAGACCTTTGAGGCCCTCAAGCGTGGTTTCGGGCCGGTTGCCTTCGTCTTTTTCCAGCTTGGTTTCGACGTCCGAGGTTTCACCGGTTTCTTTGTTCAGGAACTTCATCACCGAAGCCATGGGCACGATTTCATCGTCAAACTTGCCAGCCTGCTGCGCTGCATGGGTGCGTTGTTGCGAACGGAGGCCATATTCGTCTTGCGCATCGCGCGAAATATTATAGCGTTCACCGACGATTTCAGCAGTTTCGATCATCTGCATATAAGTCGACGGCAGGTTTTGGATCAGCCACGGATCAGGACGCACGAACATGTCTTTGGTCTGGTTCATGGAGATCGATTCAACGCCGCCACCAACGGCCACATCCATATTATCGCTGATGACTTGTTTGGCCGCCGTCGCGATAGCCATCATGCCGGACGCACACTGACGATCGAGCGACTGGCCCGGCACTTCATGAGGGAACCCCGCGCGCAACACCGCAAGCCGCGCAACATTCTGTGCAGATGTACCCATCTGAAGGGCCGCACCAAACACCACATCTTCAACTTCGCCGGGGTCAATTTTGGCGCGTTCGACAGCATTACTGATGGCATGCGCGGCCAGTGTCGGCGCAGGTGTGTCGTTAAACGCACCGCGATAGGCCTTGCCGATTGGCGTCCGGGCTGTAGAGACGATTACTGCTTCTCTCATAGGAAAGTTCCTTTAATTCTTGTCGGCGAAGTCTTTCGCCTTGTTCATGAAATTCATGCTCGGGCCAGACGAATTTTCGTAGTAATGGACATTGTCCGTAGACGAAATTTCGTCCCAACGTGCTGCGATCTCTTCCGGCGTTTGGTCATCGGGCGGCAAGTAAATACCATCAGTTTCTACGACGTAACCTCGCGCATAGCCACCTGCCGCGCAACTCACGATCGCTCGACTTGGCGCATCTTCACTCACGAGGAACAACATCGCCGCCGTAATCGCCTCGGGCGTCATTTGGTCAAGAATCGGTTCCGGAATACCAATATCAAGCGTCATGCGGGTCTTGGCCGATGGCGACAACAGGTTGATTTTAATGCCGTATTTTGCGCCCTCAAGGTGCAGCGCATTCATGAAACCAATCATGCCCGCTTTTGCTGCGCCGTAATTGGCCTGCCCAAAAATCCCGTGAAGGCCCGATGGCGACGACGTGCAGACAATCCGGCCATAGGTTTGCTCGCGCATAATCGGCCAAACCGCATGGGTACAAATCGCGGTGCCCACAAGGTGGACGTCGATCACCGTACGAAAGTCCGCAAGCGTCATTTTGTGGAACGTCTTGTCGCGAAGAATGCCCGCATTGTTCACAAGGATGTCAACGCGGCCCCATTTATCCATGGTTTCTTTGACCATGGCCGCGACTTCATCTTCTTTGGTGACATTCGCACCATTGACAATGGCTTCACCGCCGGCCGCGTTAATGTGATTTACAACTTCCTGCGCTGCAGAAATAGACCCGCCCGAACCGTCTACGCTACCGCCCAAATCATTGACGACAACCTTTGCACCGCGCGCCGCAAGTGCAATCGCGTGCGACTTCCCAAGGCCATTTCCAGCGCCGGTTACGATTGCAACCTTGCCTTTATAATCAATCGACATATTCACTCCTTATACAAATTGCATAGTCAACCATTCGGCGACCAGGGCAGGCTTTGGCTCACCTTCGATCTCAACCTTGACCGCGTATTTCAACGACCATTGTCCCGGCACTTTGGAGTCTGCCGACATCAAGGTGAAGTGCCCACGCACTCGGCTTCCCGACTTCACAGGCGTTACGAAGCGGACTTTCTCAAAACCGTAATTGACGCCCATTTTGACGCCTTCCAGCGCGATCACACCGCCTTCGGCGAATTTGGACAAAAGCGAAAGCGTCAAAAACCCATGGGCGATCGTCGTACCAAACGGGGTTTTCGCAGCAGCCTCGGGGTTTACGTGAATAAACTGGTGATCATGCGTTACATCCGCAAACTGATTAATTTTTTCCTGATCGATAACAAGCCAATCGGAAGTGCCCGTAGACTTGCCGACAAATTCGGCAATATTTTCCGTCGTCGCAGTAGGCATTACTTACTCCTGATAAAATTTAATAGCCGCGCATTTGCGCAAGGCGATCGGTATGGAACGCTGTGTCACCAAACATCTCCTGCGCAACGCGAATACGTTTCATATAAAAGCCAATGTCATATTCGTCGGTCATGCCGATACCGCCATGCATCTGCACCGCTTCTTGTGACGCCAGTTTCGCCACTTCGCCAGCCTTTGCCTTCGCCAAAGAACAAATTGGCCCAGCCATACCGTAATTGTCGTCTAGCTCTTGCAGCGCTTTTAGTACCGCCGATTTTGCCAATTCAATCTCGGAGTAGAGATGCGCGGCTCGATGTTGCAATGCCTGAAATCCGCCGATTTCAGTGCCAAATTGCTTGCGTTCTTTTAGATATGACATCGTCATTGAAAAAGCTTGCTGGGAAGATCCTGACATCTCCGCCGCAAGGCCAGCGCGGCCCGCATTGAGAACCCCTTCAAGCGCCATATACCCGCCATCGACCTCGCCGAGGACATCATCACCGGTGGCCTCGACATTATCAAATTTTATGCGCGCTGCATTGCGGCTATCGACCATGCTCGTTCGTTCGACCGCGACACCATTTGCTTTTGCATCGACCAAGAACAACGTCATGCCGTCATTCTCGCCAGCCGCGCCACTCGTGCGCGCCGCAACGATGATTTTGTCAGCAACATGCCCGTCAGCGACAAATGTTTTGTCTCCCGATAACTTAAACCCGTTCCCATGTTTTTCGGCGCTCATGGCCGTCTTTGCGGGGCCATGCTTGCGGGCTTCATCCACCGCGAGCGCGAACAGCGCAGAGCCGCCCGCTATTTTTGGCAAAAACTCCTGCCGCTGGGCATCGGACCCCATTTTCTTAAGTGCCGTGGCCGCTAATACAGACGTGGCTAAAAATGGCGATGCCGTCAGGGTACGGCCCATTTCTTCGGCAATCACGCCAGCACCAACAAAACCGAAATCCGCGCCGCCATATTCTTCGTCGACGAGAATACCCGCCCAACCCATCTCAGCCATTTCAGCCCATAGGTCACGCGAAAATCCATCGGGGTTATCCCCATCCCGCAAAGCCCGCAGGGCTTTGACCGGTGCTTTATCTTCAAGGAAACCACGCGCAGAATCACGCAGCATTTCCTGTTCTTCGTTCAATACAAGAGCCATGATGTTTCCTTTACGCGCCGGGCAATTCAAGAATACGTTTTGCAATAATGTTCAGCTGAACTTCGGACGTGCCGCCCTCGATCGAGTTGGCTTTTGTTCGCAACCAACCCCGCGCGAGCTTTCCGTCTTTCGTGCGCTCGCCATCCCACTCAAGTTCGTCAGAACCGCCAATATCCATCAACAATTCATAACGACGCTTATTAAACTCCGTGCCGTAATATTTCAGCATCGAAGAATTAGCGCCGACGCCCTGCCCGGCTTTGGCTTCGTCTTTCATGCGTTCAAGCGTCAACAAAAACGCCCAGCCATCAATCTCGGCTTGGGCAATCTTAGCACGCAACAAAGCATCCGAAAGTTTGCCGTTTTCAAGACCAAGCTCTTGGGCCGCAACTTCGCCCATACCGCGCCCACCCAAAAGGCCGCCGCCGCCCGCCGAAATCATTTCGCGTTCATGGGTCAAAAGATATTTCGCCACATCCCAACCGCGATTCAATTCGCCGACCACCGCGTTAATGCCATCAGCGTGCTCTTTCGGCACGACGACATCATCAAAGAAAGTTTCGCAGAATGGCGACTTACCAGAAATCAACTTGATCGGTTTTGTCGAAACACCCTCAGCATTCATATCAATAAGGATAAAGCTAATACCATTATGTTTGGTCGCCGTCGGGTCCGTACGCACAAGTGCGAAAATCCAATCGGACTGATCGGCATAGGAAGTCCAAATCTTCTGGCCATTTACAAGCCAGTGGTCGCCTTTATCTTCGCATTTACATTGAAGCGACGCGAGATCAGAACCGGCATTTGGCTCAGAGTACCCCTGACACCAACGTATTTCACCGCGTGTGATCGGCGGCAGAAAATGCAGCTTCTGTTCATGGGTGCCATATTTCAAAAGCGCCGGTCCAAGCATCCAGATGCCAAAGCTTTCGAGCGGCGAACGCGCTTTGATTTTGCGCATCTCAGCTTTGAGGACTTTCACTTCCTCTTTCGACAAACCGCCCCCGCCATATTCTTTTGGCCAAGCGGGCACCGTCCAGCCTTTTGCGGCCATGCGGTCGAGCCAAATTTTTTGAGCTTCGGATTGGAATTTCCAATTCTTTCCGCCCCAACAAATACTGTCTTCGCCGCCCGCACCACCGTCACGCATTTCCTTGGGGCAATTTTCCTCAAGCCACGCGCGCGTCTCTGTACGGAATGTATCAAGATCATTCATTTGTATAACTCCAATCTAAACGGACAGCGCCGGTGGGTGCTGAAGAGAAATTTGTCGAATGGTCAGTTTGTCGAACTTCGCAGTGCCCAACTGGGGCAACGGCAGTGGCGAAACCCAAATGCGTTCGGGGACTTTGAACCCGGCCAAATCTTCGGCAATAAAATCGCGAAGCTCTTTGGCATCGATAGACATTCCCTCTTTTGCGTAAACAGCAAGGCCGACACGTTCGTTGAGCACTTCATCAGGAACAGAAAACACAACCGCTTCGGCCACTGCATCATGTTGATAGACACGGTTTTCAACTTCGAGGCAGGAGATGTTTTCGCCGCCGCGAATAATCAATTCTTTCATGCGGTCGACAATATAGAGATATTGTTCTTCGTCGAATTTCCCGAGATCGCCGGTTTTGAACCATCCATCCGGCGTAAGCGCCTCAGCGGTTTCTTTCGGCATATTATGATAGCCACGGAAATTCGCAGGCGAGCGAATCCAGACTTCACCAACGGAGCCCGTGGGCTGCTCTTCGCCGTCTTTCATAATTTTTATGTCGGTCAATGGCGGCACGGGACGCCCCGTGGAATCAGGACGCTTGAGATAGTCTGCTTGAGAGATCACACAGCCCATCGCATTGGTCTCAGACAATCCGTACCCAGAAGATGGATTTGCCTTTTTGAATTTTTCCTTGAGCTTACGAACATGATTGGACGGGCGTTTCGCGCCACCGGAGCCAATATCCAAAAGCGTCGGGCAACCTGCCTCGTCAACAGCTTGCATCATTTCAAAAGACTGGCTCGGAACGCCAACAAAGTTCGTCAATTTCTCTTGATTGATAATCTCACAAGCTTGTTTCGGGTCCCAGCGATACATCATCGCGACTCTTCGGCCAACCAAGAAAGACAAAAGAAAAATCGAATGAGAACCGGTTACATGAAACAACGGAATCGCCAGCAAAATACCGGGGTTATCGCCAAAAATGCCCGCACCACCGCGCATTTCTTTTATGACCGACGCGATAAAGGACCATGACATAAGTGCAGAAATGCAACCACGGTGGGTCAGCACCACACCTTTTGGATTGCCGGTCGAACCCGAAGTATAAACGATACAATAATCATCATCCGGATGAATATCGACAGCCGGCGGCGTTTCTATATTCGATCCTTCAAGCAATTCTTCATAGCTGTAATCGGCACCTTCGCCTTTGTCGCGCGCGAGCACCAACCTAAGACCAAGCTCTTCTTTGAGCGGCTTTAAATATTCCAGCCGCTTTCCATCAACGATTACGGTCTTCGCGCCGCAATCCTCGATCCCGTATTTCAACTCATCGGCTTTCCACCAAGCATTGAGCGGAACAACCACCGCGCCCGTAGAAATCACGGCCATATAGCTGATGCACCATTCAGGATAATTGCGCATTGCCAGCGCAACTTTATCGCCCTGCTTGATGCCAAGCTCGTCGCGCAGGGCATTCGCAAATCGGCATGCCCGCTTAAAGACCTCGGCGAAGCTTAATCGCTCACCCTCAAATATAAGAAAATCCTTATCACCATGACTTGCGCCATAAGCGAACAAACCGACGACGGAGGCAGGCGCATTCTCGAATACGCGGTATGTGTTGCCGCGAATTTCCGCCTCGCCCACTTTGAAAAGCGGGTTTTCTGTCAGCAGCTTAAATGCGGTTGCGGCCAACTTAGCTGGATCCAGAGGCTCGTCATTATTCACCGGCACTGTTTCGCCCATAACGCGTTTAATCCCTTATATTTATTTGACCTTGCCTCTTCATAGCGCCTCGAGACGGGCGGCGGAACAATGGCATGCAGTTGCGAGCAGTGAATTTTCAGTGAGGCCGAAAATCTGGCTGCGCACATCCCGGAAAATCGCAGATCAATGCGGATGGTGCACTTTTGGCCCGCATTTACTATAACTAAAATCTATTGAGCCTAAGTCTAACCTTGCAGAACCGCGCGCGCGGCGTATGGTGCGCCGCCCTGTGGCCAAGTGCCCGAAATCAAGATTGTTTTTTATGCCTCACGCTTCCGCTCTGATGACCGTTATGATTAATGCCGCACGCAAAGCCGCGCGGGGTTTGACCCGAGATTTTGGAGAAACCCAAGCCCTTCAAGTCTCACGCAAGGGGGCTGCTGATTTTGTCAGCCGGGCCGATCTCAAATCCGAGCAGACCATTTTTGAAGAGCTATCCAAAGGTCGCCCAAAATACGGCTTCATCATGGAAGAGCGCGGTGAGATAGAAGGCGTGGACAATTCCAATCGTTGGATCGTGGATCCGCTTGATGGCACAACAAACTTTCTTCACGGTCTTCCGCAATTCGCTATTTCAATTGCCCTAGAGCGTGATCGCCAGCCCTATGCTGGCGTCGTTTTCAACCCAGCTACAGACGAGCTGTTTTGGGCCGAAAAAGGCGAAGGGGCCTATCTGAATGACCGGCGCTTGCGTGTATCAGGCCGGTCGGATTTAAGTACCTGCCTTTTTGCATGTGGGTTGCCTTTTGCTGGTCGCCCCGGTCGCAAACGCGCTCTGGACGAGGCCAAGCGTGTATTAAAAGAAACCGCTGGTGTACGCCGTTTTGGCTCCGCCGCCCTTGATCTCGCATTTGTTGCGGCGGGTCGTTTTGATGCGTTCTGGGAACGCGATCTCAATATTTGGGATATCGCTGCGGGTGCTGCGTTGGTGCGTGAAGCAGGCGGATTGGTCACAGAAATTGATGGCGGGAAAAACTTCCTGACCTCTGGTTCAATTCTCGCCGCCAATTCGGAAGTTTCTGAAAAAGCGCAAAAGCTCCTCGCCGAAGATTAGATGCACCGATAGTGGCGATAGCGCCAACGCACTGATTGTGGATCAACGGTTTCTCCGTCAAAACGCGCCGTCATATTACGCGCGCCGCAATGCGCTTGGGCTTCAGCCAAAAGGTCATCGGGATCGTAATCATAAGGATCATAAGGAATAGAGATTGATGGCTCTGTCCCATAGGCATTGCCCGGATCACTTGTGGTGCAGGCAGCCATTGCAGCCAAGCCGGCACCCATCGCTAAAATCTTGAAAATACCCATCTAAACGCAAACTCCCCTCACGATTGGACCATCGTACCAATATAGTGCGCAATAAAAAAGGGCGCGGTATTACCCGCGCCCCCATCCATTCCGGGAGGGATTTCCAGAATATCTTCCACTTAGGCTGCGTCAGCGTCTTTCAAGACCTTCACATTTGAGGCCTTTCCGCCAGAGATCCCGATTTTACGGGGCTTGAGTGCCTCTGGAATCTCGCGATGCAGCTCAATATTGAGCAAACCATTGACCAGCGAAGCGCCAGACACCTCTACGTGTTCAGCAAGCTGGAACCGGCGCTGGAACGAACGACCAGCAATTCCCTGATATAGGTATGAGCGGCCATCGTCATCATCACCGCGCGAACCCGTGACGGTCAGCGTGTTCTGATGCAATTCGACGTCAAGCTCGTCTTCGCCAAATCCGGCGACCGCGAGCGTGATGCGATAGTCGTTCTCGTCTAAGCGTTCAATATTGTATGGGGGATACCCACCCGTTTCAGCTTTGCCGGCGTTGTCGAGCAGGTCAAAGACCCGATCAAAACCAACCGTTGAGCGATATAGGGGGGCTAAATCAAAGGTACGCATAGTGGTATTCCTCCTTCATTCAAGCGAGGGTTGCAACACATCAACTTCACCGACTGGTCAAAGCGACATGTCTGTCCAAAATTGACGGAGCCATTAGGCCTCCGTCACGAATTGAGATAATAATAGAGAAATGGAGTTCAAGGGCATCTACCCTATGACGGCAAACTAAGCCTCAGCCCATTCTCCGTCTCGACCATGGCTGAAACCATGGTAAAGACAAAGAACGTCTTACAAAAACCGGAGTTTATTTATGACACTAACCTATACGCCGCGCATTCGTCGCAAATCATCCGCGCTAAAATTTAGTGCCGCAATCATTGCCGCCCTGGCTCTTAGTGCCTGCGGCAGTGGAGATGACAATAGCGCGAGCAAAGCGGCGGACAAGGCCACTCCGGCAACAAGCGAAAACACGATCGATATGGTTCTCGCTGGCGATCATCGCACAGATGAAGAACGCGCGCGCGACACTTCACGTCACCCTAAAGAGACATTGGAATTTTTTGGTCTAGAATCCGACATGACCGTCGTCGAAGTCTGGCCGGGTGGTGGTTGGTACACCCAAGTCATTGCGCCCTATCTGAAAAGTGGTGGCGGAAAATATTATGCCGCAAGCTTCCCGCGCGAAGGTGCCAGCGAATACGCCATGAACGCGCTAACCGCTTTCGAAAAGAACTATGTGGCAAAGCCTGAAATTTACGGCGATGTAGAGCTAACGGCACTCGGTGAAGGACACCATATCGCACCGGAAAATTCGGCAGATATGGTCCTTACTTTCCGCAACGTCCATAACTGGCAGTCAGGTGGAACGGCGCTCGATAATTTTAAAGAATTCTATCGCGCACTTAAGCCCGGTGGTGTTTTAGGTGTTGTTGAACATCGCGCGGACGGAGCGGAAGTCAGCACAGATGGTAAATCGGGTTATGTCTATACGGATGATGTTAAAGCATTGGCCGCAGAAGCAGGCTTTGATTTTGACCAATCATCTGAAATCAATGCGAATGCAGCAGACACGAAAGATCATCCTTTTGGTGTCTGGACACTACCACCAACACGCCGCTCTTCAGCAGTTCGTGGTCAAGACGATCCCGATTTTGATCGCGCAATGTATGATGGAATTGGCGAAAGTGACCGAATGACCCTAAAATTCCGCAAACCGATCGCCGCCGACGGCGCGTTGCTGGAATAGGTATATGCCTGCCAAACCGGCAAATGATGAACTTAAAGAGGCGGCGAAGAAATTCTTCGCCGCCTCCTTTGATGGTGTATTGAAACTTGCCCCGGCTGAACAAGCGCCCCTCTGGGTTGATGGCCATCAGTCCCCGCCCGAGGTTTCTTTAACGCCTCCCGCAAAAACTGAAGCCGATTGCATATGGCATGGTGCCGCAGAAATTCTGCAACAGGCGCTCTTTAGCATTCGATCATTTGAAAGTGCCTATATTTCGGGTCGCGTTACAATATCAGGCGACATGAGCTTGCTGACACGTCTCGGAAAGCCGGAGAAAAAATAATGGCGCATTTTATTTCCATTCCCGAAAATCCAATTCCTGAAAATGCTGAACCATTTGAATTCGAAGCACCGGGAGGAGTGAATATTCGTGGTGGATTTTTTCCTGTCGATAATCCTCGCGGTACAGTCGTTTTAGTCACAGGGTGGTCAGAATTCATCGAGAAATACTTTGAAACGATCCGAGACCTCCACCAACGCGGGCTCAATGTCGCAATGATGGATTGGCGTGGTCAGGGCTTATCAGACCGCGAACAAGTAAAAGAAACGAAATGGAACGGGTACTTCCAAACAATAAAAAATGATCTTGAGTTTTTCACAGATACCCAAGTCAAACCACGCTTTGGTGGACCATATATTCTAATGACCCATTCGATGGGCGGGATGCCAGCACTTAAGTTACTTTCAACCGGTAATGACGGGTTTTCCCGCGCAGTTTTATGCGCACCAATGACACGCCTATTTCCGGAACCACAAAATAAAATAACGGGTCTTGCCGCGTCTATTGCGAGTACAATTGGCTTTGCGCGCACACAAGTGATACGCAGCAAAGACTACGCAGATAAATTTGATGGCAATATTTATACCAGCGACAAAGCACGACATTCGCTGTTCCGCGACCTAAGGCTCGCGGAGCCCAAAGCCGCCTCGCAGTCACCGACCTATGGCTGGGTCAATGATGCCATAAAGGCGAGTAAAGCAATTCACGCCGATCACGCCCTAGACGGCATTAAAATACCGGTACTCATTATTACCGCGGGGCTAGAACAACAAATTGATGGCGAAGACCACCAAATCATTGCCGCATCGAGTGACAAAATTTCTGTCGAGACTATTCCGGGCGCTCTGCATGAAATCATGATGGAGCGCGATTCCTTGCGCGCGCTTTATTGGAAAGCCTTTGACGATTTCGTTGCGCCGGTTTTCAAGGACTGACGTCCTTTGCTTAGCCAGCAAGCAAGGCAAGTGTGGATTGGTGCAACTCGACGCTTGCTGACGCCACCAACTCACCTCGGTCATCCGTACCCGGTTCGTCGCCATTCCAGTTTGAAACTACCCCGCCGGCACCGCGCACAACCGGTAAAAGCGCGGCATAGTCATACCGTTGTAATCCAGTTTCAATGACGACATCCATTTCGCCGATCGCAAGCAAGCCATAAGCATATGCATCAAGGCTAAACCGCGCGACACGAGCAGCAGCCGCTACGCGAGCGAATGCTGCGGCCCCCGCCGCCCCAAAATAAGCCGTTGGCAATGGATCGGTAGTCGATATGCGCGCGTTAGCAATGTCGGTAACACCACTTGTTTTGGCGGCTTTCCGATTAGATGTTCGGCTAAAATCGGATTTTTTGTTTGTGCCAACCCAACGCTCACCTGTGTAGGGCTGGTCTATTAATCCGAAAACCGGTTGTCCCTCATATTCGAGACCAATCAATGTGGTCCAACTAGTCGTTCCGCACATATAAGCCCGAGTACCGTCAATGGGGTCAAGCACCCATCGCCACGGACTATTCCCCGGCAACTCACCAAATTCTTCGCCAAGAATACCATGATCAGGAAATCTTTCCTCGATCAAACGGCGCTGAACACGCTCTGCCTCTCGGTCAGCATCGGTGACGGGATCAAACACTGGCCCGTCTTTTTCAGAAATTTTCACGCCATCACGAAACCGCGACAGAGACTGTTCGCGCGCCGCATCTGCGAGTTCATCCGCAAAGGCGGCGAGTATTGATATTTCTTCTGGTGAAAACGACATAACGCGGTGATCATTACCATCACCGCGTTATTGAGCAAGCTTAAGCTGGAGGGCTTTATGCTCAGAATTTAGCTTTCGCTAGAAAGTGCGCGCGCAAGATCAAGTAACCGTCGACGCGGCTCTTCATCGAGACGATAATAATAACGAACGAGATCCATGGTTTCTTTCTCGTCAAGAAGACCCTCGGCCGGTGCTTCTGAGAAGCCATATTCACTTCTCAAATCCATATCGAGTTTTGGCTCAGCGCCATTCATGCCTTCAAAGAAATAAGAAATAGAGACATCGAGCGCTTTAGAAAGTGACCAAAGCCGCGACGCAGAAACACGGTTTGATCCGCTTTCATATTTTTGAATCTGCTGGAACCGAATATCAACGGCCTGCGCCAATTTTTCTTGGGTTAGTCCAAGCAGCCGGCGACGTTGCCGTAAACGTCTACCTACATGAATGTCGATCGGATGCGCCATTACAAAACTCCAACGAATCGATGCGCCCGATTGCGCCCCGTTCTTTCGAGCGTGTACAACGCAAACACCATGCCGAACCGGTGCATAGGCGCAAACTTCCTCGCCTAAAAAGAGTTTTTGTCTTCTCTAGAGTGTAAAAATGTAAATTACCGTCTCGCGTGGCTACTGATCTGTATCAAAACGAAACGCAACGTTTTATCAATCAATCATTTTCGCCGAGCGAAGCCAAAATTGCTCGTCAAATCCGGGTGTTTCGAGATTCGCGATAAACTGCCTCGACGCCGCTTCCCATGAAAAATTTTCTGCCCAGTCCCGACATGCCTTCGGATCACGGTTTTCATAAGCAGTTAAACAGGCCGTTTGCAGATCTTCATGCATCGCGCCGCAGCCCGCAGGTGCGCCTTTAAGTATTTCTAGCGGCCCTCGAACTGGATAGGCTGCGACAGGCACACCACAAGCGAGCGCTTCAACGTTAACCAAACCAAAAGTGTCCGTTCGCGAAGGAAACACAAATACATCCGATGCCTGATAATATTGCGTCAGATCATCGCCGTATTTCGGCCCGGTAAACACGATGTCTTTATATTTTTCTTCGAGCTCTGCCCGTTGCGGGCCGTCACCAACAACCACCTTTGTTCCCGGCAGGTCGGCTTCGAGAAAATCTTCAATCGATTTCTCAACGGCCAAGCGTCCCACATACAGAAAAATTGGGCGCTTATACTTATTCAAAAACGCTCGGTCCCCGGGAATGAATTGCTCAAGATCCACGCCACGCGCCCACAGCTTCATTCTCGAGAAGCCCCGCTCAGAAAGCTCTTCAACGAGTCCTGGCGTGGCCACCATCATGGTTTCCCCGTCTTTATGGAAATCCTTAAGGATCCCATATCCCCATTTTGTTGGAATCTTCCAACGCTCGTTTGCATATTCTGCGAACCGCGTATGAAAACTTGTGGTGAACGGATATCCCCGCCGCTTACAAAAACGCCGTGTTGCTCTTCCTATAGGCCCTTCGGTGGCAATATGAATCGCATCAGGCTGGAATTCGTTAATCATCTTTGCCACCTTTCGATTTGGCATCAACGACAAACGAATTTCCGAATAGGATGGTAGCGGAACTGATTTGAATTCATTCGGTGTAATATAAAGCACCTCATTCCCAAAATCGGTGAGAATATTTCCAAGTGTATCCAGCGTACGGACTACGCCATTTAGCTGTGGTTTCCAGGCATCCGTGGCGATAACAATTTTGAGACCCGATTCACCTTTGGGCATATCAAACTGTTTTTTCGCTCGCGTTAACCTTCCAACCCCGGAACCGATGCGACGAAGCGCACTTTTCTTTTTCTCGATCGGTTCGTTTGGTTGCGCACTATCTTCAGCCATGACGCTGCTTCCTCGGTTGCAATGAGAGTGGGAGCCCTAATGCACCAATGGCCTTTTTACAATCATTGAGCTCGCAAGCTTCAATACCCAATGATTCGCCATTAACCATGCGCATAAATGGATAATTTTGATTATTTCTGCATTTTTCATGTTGCATCGCAAAAAATATATTGCAATGCAAAATTTATATTTCTATAGTCGGTCTCGTAGCGCTTTTGCGTTACTGCCCAATTTTTGGGCGTTTCCTCCCTAACGACTTTGGCCGCGGTTCGTCCGCGGCCTTTTTTTTACACGGATTTCCTTGGCAAAAATCTGAATTTATTCAGCTGCTTGTGCAACACAAAGATCGGCAGCATCGAACTCAGTTAACTTCCGCATCAACACAATCATATTCTCGCGCAAGACCTCAAACGCCTCTGTTCGCGTAATTCGGCGTTCATCAAGGTAAAGAGCACGGTTTATCTCAATCTGTAGCGCATGCACGCCTGTCCGTGGCCGCCCATAAGATGCTGCCACATAACCACCAGCATATGGCGCATTGCGGGTGACCTGATAGCCAAACCCTGTCAGCACATCCTCTGCAAGGCGTACAATTTCAGGTGAACAGGACGACCCAAAACGATCCCCCAGCACGAAATCAATTGGCGGCTCACCTTCACGAAACGGTGCCCCACCAGCCGATGGCATAGAGTGACAATCAATCAAAATTGCGCAACCAAACCGCGCCCGTGCTTCGTCGACCAATCCACGTAAGGCCTTGTGGTACGGGTCATAACACGCAGACAGCCTACGCTTTGCATCCATGAAATAGAGCTTCCGCCCATATATATCCTGACCGTCGGCCACGATCCGCGGAATGACGCCCAGTCCAGCAATCACTCGACTTGAACGGGTATCGGAACTTTTCGGCACATTATCAGTAAACATGCGCGGATCGAGTTCTTGGCGTGACCGGTTTACATCAACGAATGCTCGCGGAAACAATGCCCGCAACAAGGGTGACCCCATACGCGGGGCCTCATCAAACAGGAGGTCAACATAACTATCCTCAGATTGGCGCAGAGCATGACGATCTAGACGAGAATTACGTAAAAGCTCACCAGGATAATCGCGACCTGAATGGGGAGAAGCAAAAATTACCGGTGAGCTCGTCTCAGCTGGGGCCAGCACGTCTATGGGACGGCGGCCCGGATATGAGGGAGAACTATCAATCTTTTCCGGCATTGCACACCTAGGCTTGAATTTAAGTCGACTTTGGGCATGTTAGCGTGAAGTTGTAGGGTTCGTTAAGGTCTTACCACTTAATGCGCTCTTAAACGGAGCATTTATTGCAAGACGAAGATAGAGCGCAGGGCTGGCGTCAGCCAGAATCTCCCTTTAGGACAACCAACTCGTTGAAGATAACGAGATAGAGTAAAGGTCAGCGTAAATGGCGGCGATTCTTTTGGCGGAAGATGATGATTCGATGCGGCGTTTTCTAAAGAAAGCGCTCGAACGTGCGGGTCATTCTGTAATTGATGCTTCACAGGGCGACGAAGCACTTACTGAGCTTCAATTGCGCGAGTTTGACCTTTTACTCACCGACATTGTGATGCCTGTTATGGACGGTATCGAGTTGGCGCGACGCGCAACCGAAATCGATCCAGAAATGAAAATCATGTTCATTACCGGCTTCGCAGCAGTCGCGCTGAACGCGGCGAACCAAGCTCCCGAGGACGCAAAAGTTCTATCCAAGCCATTTCACCTAAAAGATTTGGTGTTTGAGGTCGAACGCGTTGTCGCGGCGTAGCCCAAAGCTACGCTAATAGGCTTGCATAGCTGGAAAATTCCCGTTACAGACCGTCCCCTTCGAGCGGACATCATCTTGCTCGGGCGCATAGCTCAGGGGTAGAGCGCTACCTTGACATGGTAGAGGTCCCAGGTTCGAAACCCGGTGCGCCCACCACTTTCAGTGGCAACAAAAAAACATCTCCAAGATTCAAAAACTTTCTCACGCAGCCGTTAACAGCGTGCTTCAATCTCTAAAATTATGATCGGAATGGCGGACCCGACAGGATTCGAACCTGTGACCTCTGCCTTCGGAGGGCAGCGCTCTATCCAGCTGAGCTACGGGTCCTTTTAGGAGACCGCTGTTTACGCGATCGTCCGCCGTGCGGCAAGCCATTTGCTCGTTCCCCGACATTAACCAGAGGCCTCAAACATAATTAATGACTAAATGCTGCCCTCCTTTCGCCTTGCTTGATGGTTTATGGTACGGATTCTACAAAACTCTGGCGTGTTGTACTCCCTTTAATGGATGCCACCCGATATCGTGAAGAATAGGAAGCGAAAGAACAACCATGAAGAATGTGACATCTGCCTTACTACGCAGTTTCCTTGGTCCTGCCGCCATTTTTCTTGCTACGCCGACGCTTGTTGCGGCACAGGCACCTGAAGAAGTTATTGAAGTTGAGACTGCGACGCCGGCTATGTGGCGTGTTACTGACGACGATTCTGAGTATTACCTTTTGGGCACCTTTCACATTTTACCGCCAAATTTGAATTGGCGTACGGATGACCTTGCCAAAGCTATTGAGACGGCGGAAACAGTTTACTTCGAAGTCGATGCTGACGCGCCTGATGCTGCGTCAAAAACTCTAAACGTCATGATGACGGAAGGGTTTAACGCGCCGGGGAAAACCCTGAGCGGAATGCTCGAATCAAACGATGCACAAAAATTACGCGACATTGCGAGCGATCTAAACATTCCGTTCGCAGCAATCGATACGATGAGGCCATGGAATGCTTTTTTATCACTCAGTGTACAATTCATCGTCAACCAAGGGTTCGAACCTGGATCTGGTGTAGATAGCGTCCTCCTCAAGGAGGCAAAACAAACCCAAAAAGACGTAAGGTTTTTTGAAACACTAGAAGAACAGTTATCACTGTTTACAGGGCTCGATGCAGACACTGAAAAAATGCTTCTCGTCGTCACTTTGCGCGATTGGGAAGAACAAGAAGCGGCCTTTGATGACTTGTTCAGCGCTTGGGTTACGGGCAACGCCGCATTCCTAGACGAACAAATGAATGACATATTACAAGAGCAAGCACCATCTGTGTACGAGCGACTAATTGTTGCCCGTAACAAAGCTTGGGCTAATGAACTTGATGCGGCGCTCAAAAATGAATCCGGCAAAGGGCTTGTCGCAGTGGGTGCTGCGCACCTTGTTGGAGACCAATTTTCCGTACCCGCATTACTCGCGGCAAAAGGTTATGAAGTTAGCAGAGTCGATACAAACACCCCTGCTAATGATAACAACCCATAAGTAAGGCCGGCAAATATGCCGGCCTTACTTCTATACGTCTAGCGCTGCGGAAAGCGCATTATCTTGAATAAATGCCCTTCGCGGCTCGACAACATCGCCCATTAAGCGTGAGAAAATGTCATCTGCCTCATCCGCCGCTTTAACTTTTACCTGCAATAACACACGCGCGTTTTCATCCAGGGTCGTTTCCCATAGCTGGTCCGGGTTCATCTCACCCAACCCCTTATAGCGCTGTACTGACACACCTTTTTCACCCGCCAATCGTACAGCCCGAAGCAGGCTATTCGGCCCAGTGATCTGTGTTTTCTGGTCTTTGCGAACCCAATTTGCCGGTTTATCAAAAGCATCAGCAAGCTCGTTCATCCCAGCCTGCACCCGCTTAGCATCAGCGGAAAGAAGCATATCGCGGCTCAACTCATGCCGTTCCAAAACGCCCCGTAACTCACGCTCAAAGACATAACCCCCCTCGCCATCAGGCTTACCGGTCCAACCGCGTTCAAATTCATCCGCAATCATATCAAGACGGGCAGACACCTTTGCAGCCCGTTGCATCGCCTCATCGTCATCCGGCGCTTCACTCAACGCACGCGCAAGTGCAGCCTGAACAATAATGTCTCGCGAAAACCGCAACGGAAACTCATCGATTGAATCCCGCACTTTACGCGCTTTATTGACAAGGTCTGCAAGGTCTGGGCCTGCAATACTTTCACCGTCCGCCAAGACCAATGCAGCTTCGGTAATCCCCTCAGCATAAAGATGGTTTTCCAGCGCTTGATCATCAAGTAGATATTGTTCGGATTTTCCTCGCGAAATTTTATAAAGCGGGGGTTGAGCGATATACAAATGCCCACGCCGAATTATTTCCGGCATCTGGCGGAAAAAGAACGTAAGCAACAATGTTCTAATATGCGCGCCATCGACGTCCGCGTCAGTCATAATAACGATTTTATGGTAGCGCAGCTTATCTGGATCAAAGTCATCACGCCCAATCCCGGTACCAAGGGCAGTGATCATTGTGCCAATTTCTTGGCTACTCAGCATTTTATCAAAACGCGCCCGCTCGACATTTAGAATTTTACCGCGCAACGGCAGAACTGCTTGATTTTCGCGGTTTCGCGCCTGCTTGGCCGAACCACCAGCTGAATCACCCTCAACGATAAATATCTCTGCTTTAGCCGGATCACGCTCTTGGCAGTCGGCGAGTTTTCCCGGCAACGAAGCAACATCAAGTGCCGATTTTCTGCGGGTTAGCTCTCGCGCTTTGCGCGCCGCTTCACGGGCGGCGGCGGCCTCGGCAATTTTTTGCACGATCCGCTTGGCTTCGCCCGGATTTTCCTCGAACCACTCGCTTAATTTCTCATAAACCGCACCCTCGACTACTGGGCGAACCTCAGAAGAAACAAGTTTATCTTTTGTCTGCGAAGAGAACTTCGGATCAGGAACCTTTACGGATAGAACACAAGTCAATCCTTCCCGCGCATCGTCACCTGTAACCGAAACTTTTTCTCTCTTTGCTATACCTGAGCTTTGAGCATAATTATTGATTACACGAGTCAATGCACCCCTGAAGCCAGCAAGGTGCGTACCACCATCACGCTGCGGGATGTTATTTGTGAAACAAAGAACTTTTTCATGGTAACTGTCATTCCACCACATCGCCACGTCAACACTAAGGCCATCGCGCTCGGATACAAATGAAAGTGGCTCACTCAACAAAGGCGTTTTAGAAGAATCGAGATAACGAATGAAGGCTTCTAGTCCGCCTTCATAAAACATGTCTTCAATGCGTGTTTCGACATGGCGCTTATCAATTAGTTTGATAGCAACGCCCGAATTCAAGAATGCTAACTCGCGCAGACGATGTTCCAATGTATCAAAGTCGAATTCAACACCAGTAAAAATCTTGTCTGATGGGCTAAAGGTAACTTCAGTACCCGTATTTTTTGCGTCACCCACGACCACTAGATCGGCCTCTGGCTCCCCCATCTTGAAGCGCATAAAATGTTCTTTTCCATTTCGGAAAATTCGCAAATCAAGCTCTTCGGAAAGCGCATTCACAACCGAAACACCCACACCGTGAAGACCGCCAGAAACCTTGTAAGAGTTTTGATCAAACTTTCCGCCCGCATGTAATTGCGTCATAATCACTTGCGCAGCTGATACACCCTCTTCGGCATGTATGGCTGTCGGAATACCCCGGCCATTATCGGTCACGGTGACAGAGCCGTTCTCATTGAGAATGACTTGGACCAAGTCACAATGTCCGGCGAGAGCCTCATCAATGGCGTTGTCCACGACCTCGTAGACCATATGATGTAAACCAGATCCATCATCGGTATCGCCTATGTACATACCAGGACGCTTTCGAACAGCATCTAGGCCTTTGAGTACTTTAATGGATTCAGCACCGTATTCATCTTTCGGCGCGGCGTTATTCGCCATGAGATTATCTTTCTTTTTTACGTCAATGTAGTTTCAAGAACCGCGCCGCTTTGAACATCAAAATGTTGCGCGCGATCACCCCAAGCATCAAACAAGGATTTATCCGTTCCCGTCACAAATGCCTGAAAACCAAGCTCATCCAATATTGTAAAAAGTGCGGCGCGCCGATCGGGGTCTAAATGTGCTGCAATTTCATCAAGCAACAAAATCAACGGTGCCTCGGCCTCGCGTTCGGCAAGCGCTCGTGCGTTCGCAAGCACCAAACCGATAAGAAGCGCTTTCTGCTCTCCGGTTGAACATAACCGAGCGGGTCGGCTCTTTGCCCGATGCACAACATTTAGATCACTTCGATGCGGCCCCGAAAGCGCTCGCCCCGCCTCCATATCTCTACGACGGCAGGCGCGTAGTTTTTCAACAAAATTTGCCGTCACATCAACAACAGTTGTGTTTTCCAATGCGCCTTCCAACTCTCCTTCAAGAGAAATATCAGCTGTCGGAAAAACCGAAGCTTCTGTCGTAACATCCGCTTCCTTTAAACGCTCGGTCATCGCGCGCCGTGCATCCGCAATTTCAGCACCAGCATTTGCCATCTGTTGCTCGACAGCCCCAAGCCATTCCTCATCGCGTCCGCCCTCTTCCAGCAAACGTTGCCGCTGGCGCATCGCTTGTTCATAAGCCGTCGATCGGCGACCATGCGAGGGGTCATGCGCCAGTGTCATTCTATCGAGAAAACGACGACGCTCACCCGCACCTTCCATGAACAATCGGTCTTGCGCCGGTGTAAGCCACAAAAATCGCAAGTGCTGTGCAAAAGCGCCGGGCCCTGACGCATCTCGGTCGTCAAGCCTGCAAACGCGGCGGGCCGGCTTCGATGCAGAAACCCCTACACCAAAACGGCGCTCATCTTCCCCATCATCCACGCGAGCTGAAACGGCCCATCCGCCAGTGCCGCCAATGCGCGGTAATTCATCTAGCCTAGCGCCACGCACACCGCGGCCCGGCCCGATCAGCGAAATCGCTTCAAGAATATTTGTTTTTCCGGCACCATTTGCGCCTGAGATCGCCACTGGACGCCCATCGAACTCAATTTCAGCCCGATCATAAGATCGGAAATCAGTAATCGTTAGCCGCTTGATCCGCGCACCTTTATGGGACGCAAGTATGGTTGACGCATCCCGCTGACCGAGATCGTCTCGGTCGCAATCCGCGCCGTCATCCCAATTTTTAACAGCAGCTTCACTCAAAACTTAAACCCTCAACGGCATGAGAACGTAAAGCGCGCGTTCGTCTTCTTCATCCGTGATAACTGTTGGTGATGATGGGTCTGCCAAACGAAACGTCGCGGTTTCGCCGTCAATCTGCTGCGCGACATCAAGCAGATAGCGCGCATTAAATCCGATCTCGATTGGCTCACCACCGTAATCAACCGAAAGCTCTTCCAATGCAGACCCGGCCTCGGGGTTGTTGACCGTGAGCCGCAAGCGATCTGCATCAAGAGCCATTTTAACTGAACGCGTACGATCCGCAGAAACCGTAGAAACTCGGTCTACCGCTTTTGCAAAATCTTTCGTCTCAACTCGCAACACGTTGGAATTTCCCTTTGGGATAACGCGCTCATAGTCAGGGAAAGAGCCATCGATCAGTTTTGACGTTAGATAACCCGCCCCAAAGCCAAAACGAATTTTCGCCTCAGAAACCGCAACATCTACATTATCTTCAGCGTCTTCAAGCAAACGCCCCAACTCCGCGATTGCCTTACGAGGAACAATAACGCCAGGCATTGTAGCTGCGCCATCGGGAAGAGGCGCGTCGATTCGAGCAAGGCGGTGTCCATCAGTTGCAGCAGCACGCAACGCGGGCGCATCGCCATCGGTAAAGGCATGGAGATATACGCCATTGAGATAATAGCGCGTCTCTTCTTGCGACATCGCAAAACGCGCCTTTTGTAATAAGCGACGCATATCCGATGTCGGCATAGCAAATCGTGTTTCGAGGTCTTCAGTAGCAAGGCTCGGGAAATCGTCTTCTGGTAAGACAGCAAGCTCAAATTGTGACCGGCCAGAAGACACTTGCAAGCGCCCCTCACCTGACGAAAGATCCAAACGGACCTGCGCACCGTCTGGCAAACGCTTAACAATTTCAAAAAGCGTCAATGCGGAAACCGTCGTTGCACCGCTTGTGGCCACATCCGCCGGGGCCGCCTCTGATATTTCGATATCAAGATCAGTTGCGGTCAACGTCAATGTACTACCGTCAGCCTGTAACAACACATTCGATAGGATCGGTATTGTGTTGCGGCGCTCGACGACGCTTTGCACATGCCCCAATGCTTTCGACAAGGCGGACCGTTCAATCGTAACTTTCATGCAGAATGCTCTCTCGAAATGATGCTTCTCGCTAACAGCCCTCCAGGACAATCAGCAAAAAAGCCGCCGGGACGACACGAAAGCCTTCCTGAAAAGCTTGCCCAGGCCCGAGGTTTGTCCCTCATATTGACCCGCCCAAAATCAGCAGTTCAGAAAAGTTAACGCGGCGAATCGCCGAGCGAAATGACGTAAAATAGTATAGCCGAAACAACCCCCAAAAAGCTAGCGCCGACGCTCATTTCAAGCATCGGCGCGCATTCGGTAGACCGTTGTTTTTTATGCTAATTTTGAACGCAAATTTTGCGCAGGAATTTAGCCCTCCAGCGCCTCGCGAATACGTCGCACGCCGTCTTGAAAAGTCTTGTCGCGCTCGATCAAAGCCTGCGCCCTACGGTAGGAGGACATGACCGTTGTGTGGTCACGCTTAAGCGCCTTGCCAATGCGAGGAAATGACTCTTTCAACACCTCACGGGCACACCAAACAACCGCGTGGCGAGACCGCACGATGCGCTGCGGCTGAGCCCGCCCAAGCAGGTCATCCATCGTCAGCCCAAACGCTTCCGCGCCGGCAGCAATCGCATCATCAATAGTCGCCACGCGTCGACGGTCCTCCAGCCTTGATTTAAGAACGGCTTTCGCCTCCTCAAGATCAACCACAGTCTCCTCAGCACCATACATCAAAAGCAATTGGTTGAGTGCCCCGATTGTCTCCCGAGTACTCTGCGTGAATGTGCGCGCGATAAATTCAAGAGCCTCATCCGAGACTGAACACGCAGCAGGGCTTTGCTCAACGCGCTTCTTCAGAACAGATAAACGAAGCGGCTCGTCGCCCGGATGGATTGGTGCACAGATACCACCGGCCAAACGATCGGCAATCCGTTGATTGATACCAGCCTCAGCTAGTTTTGCTGGTGGAAGCTCACCAGCGATGACAACCTGCTTACCACTATCGAGTGCTGCGTCGATCACAATTAAAAGCTCCTCTTGCGTACGGTTTTTTCCAGAAAGAAAATGGATATCATCAAAGGCGATGAAATCATTATTCAGAATTGCTTTGTGAAGAGCCGGCGTAGAGTTTGACCAAACCGCACTCACACAAGCGTTGATAAGGTTGTTATAAGTTACATAACCTGCAGAGCCGCGCTGGCCATTGCGCGACCATTCATGAGCGATTGATTGCAGCAAATGCGTTTTGCCAACACCCGACGGCCCATAAAAATAAATCAGCTCTTTCGGGCGCCCCTCTGCCAAAGCTTCATGTGCTGCGGCCCACGCAATCCGGTTCGACCCATCGACAGCAAAAACACCAAATGTACGGCGCGGATCAAGTGGCGTCGCAAGATCTTCAAATGTAGCAGAGCCCTTGCCACCACGCGCCGCAACAACAGCGGACGCGGTTGAGTTTTGCGCGGCCTCCGTTGTTGGAACCTGCGACACCACACGCTGCTCCTCTTGCGCATCAACGCGTGCTGCGTGTGCCGCAAGGTTGTTCTTCATGACTGTTAGACTCAGCTTCCGGACGGGGCCAATTTCTTTACGCCAAATCTCTGCCATGACAGGATGAAAACGATCATCAAGCATCACACGCTTAGCTTCCGAACCCGTTGAAAGAGTCACGCAGTCATTATTTATGTCCGCAAGACCGAGATCAACAAACCATGATTTATATTTCGCATCCCCTACACGTGCACGCAAAGCTGTAAGGTAACGTTTAAATACTTCCTGTTGCTCAAGACCGCTCATTGATTTTTCATTGTCCATTTTTTTGAAACCGCCCGAATTTCAGTCAAACTCGCCGCCGCGTACATTAAAAAACGCAACGCGCTACACAAAAATACTGCAAGTTATTGATCGATTAAAATCAGAAGATAGCCGACAAACTTAAGAGACGCATATTAAGACAGAAGCCCGCCCACTTCCAGAACAATAGTATGTATAAACACTAATGGAAGGAAGCCGTCGCTATTCATTCTAATAATCTCCGATTGATTTAGCGTCAAAATTACGTGCCTACGCAGCAGCCGCCCAGCTATAGGCAAAGGTGGCGAACCAAACAACACTTTTTCAAACTGAAACTGATTGGCGAAAATTAATCCGCATAAGTCATATCGACAAAGCTAGTGTAGTTAATCTGAACGATGATGGTCAAGCATTGATTGTGAATTTTGTGTTTTTTTATGTCGTTTTTTTTACGCGACGCTTGGGCCTTGAACGCGAGTATTAACAACCTGTTCAACAAAAACAAATCGTTACGCTTATAAGCAAACGAACAATAGTAAGGTGCATTTTTTGCGGCAGCACATTGTGCGCACGCACCACCTACAAACGCGGCAAAACAAACGCGCTCACCAAAGGCGAGCGCGCTCAATTAAGATCAAATTTCAGATGGACCAGCTTACGCTGCAAGTGATTTAATACGCGAAGACAAACGCGACAGTTTCCGAGAAACTGTTTTCTTGTGATAAACGCCCTTGGTCACAGCGCGGTGCAATTCTGGCTGCGCACTCTTAAAGGCTGCTTCAGCAGCACTTTTATCACCTGACGTGATGGCCTCCTCCACCCGACGCAAGAATGTTCGCACGCGCGAACGGCGAGACTTGTTCACAGCAGTACGTCGCTCAATTTTGCGAACCATTTTCTTGGCGGAAGTTGTATTGGCCATATATCGTCACTCAAGGTTGGAAAGCCACTCATCGGCGGCGCGAGCGGCGGTATATAGACACCCACTGAGAGGGCGTCAACACGCGATTCCGCCTTAATTGAAGCTTATTTTAGCCCCGGCCGGTTTTACCGCTGGCACTGACCACAGAAAAACGTTGAACGGCCGCTTTGAACAATTCGCTGGATGACGTCGCCGCAGGCCGTACATGCCTCGCCTTCGCGATCATAGACATCAAACCGGTGCTGAAAATAACCGAGATCCCCATCAGCGGATGCGAAATCCCTTAGCGTTGACCCGCCTGCATCTATGGCATCCCGCAACACCTCTATTATGGCCCTATACAGCCGCTCGCCACGTTTACCCGCCACAGTCCCCGCTTTCCTGCGCGGCGACACACCGGCACGATAGAGGGCTTCACAGACATAGATATTTCCGAGCCCGGCAACGTTGCGCTGATCCAAAAGCGCCGCCTTGATTGGGCTGGCCTTACCCGTCAACGTCTTGCTCAATGTCGTTCCGGAGAACTGGTTGCCTAACGGCTCCGGTCCCATCGCGGCAAAATGTCTGCAATTATCAAGCTCTAAGGTCGGCACGAGATCCATGAAGCCAAATCGCCGTGGATCGTTATAAATTATCACTAAAGACCCATTACCGTTCATCGAAAAAACCACGTGGTCATGCTTGGGATTTCCGCCTTGGGTCATGGCCGGATCGGCCTTTTCATCAATGATCGTAAAGCGGCCCGACATACCTAAGTGCATGATTAAGCATTCATCCGTCGATAAGAATCCTAGCAAATACTTACCGCGACGCTCTAGCCTTTCGACCGTCGCGCCAACGATGCGATTTGAAAAGTCTTTCGGAAAAGGAAAGCGTAGATCTGGGCGGCGAGCCTCAACTGCCCTAAATTTCGCCCCCTCCATAACTGGCACCAGCCCACAGCGGACTGTTTCAACTTCGGGCAATTCAGGCATATCAGACTTTCGGATTGTGATTCTGCGTACGGGCGCACGCTCGGAATACCATACCGGTCACCCTCTGGCATCACTTCACCATCTGAAATCAATCACAACCTTTCCCTCGAGTGTGTATAGTTAAAATCGATTAGCTCTATTCTCGATTGATATATGGTTTGACCGGCTTCTATTCTGCGCTGTAGCCTCACTGCATTGACGGAGGGGCAATCATGTCGAAAACAAATTTTGAAACGCCGCCCACGGCGAGCGTCGGCGCAACAATGCGTGACGATCTAACCGTGCGAAATGTTTCGCGTATCGGACCGGTGCTTTGGATCGGATTCTACACGTCGATGTTGAACCTGTTCACCCTGACCTTATTCCGGTTTTGGGGGCGAACCCATTTCCGACGACGGCTTTGGTCGGATACGAGTGTCGGCGGTGAGCCACTGGAATATACCGGTCGTGGGCTAGAGCTCTTTGTCGGATTTGTCATCGCGATATTTACGCTGATGCTACCCTTCGTCGGCATAGTGTTCGCTATCCAATTCTTCATCGGCCCCGAAACAGTCTATTTGGCCGCGGTTCCGCTACTATTGTATGCGTTCCTATTTTTTATCTTGGGCGTCGCAATCTTTCTTGCTCGACGCTATCACCTCTCACGCACCCGTCTGCGCGGCATTCGCTTTGCCCAAACCGGTTCGGCGCTAGGATATGGCGTTGCCATGTTCGGCTATCTTGTTCTGTCTATAATTACTTTAGGCTGGTACGGACCGGCTGCGCGCATCAAGCTTTCCCGAAAATTATGGGAAAAGGCCTATTTTGGCAGCGAGCAATTTTCCTTCACGGACACTGCGGAAGCCACAGCCGAACCTGTCTATAAGAGCTTCGCATTTGCGTGGTTTGGAACCATTATCGTCTACGCGATTTGGGCTGGATGGTTTTTCATCTCGATGGGCGAGAGCCTAACGGAAACCGCAACTGCACCCGATTTAGAGTTGATTGGTAAACTCTATTTGTCATTTATCCCAATGGTTATCTTAATTGGTATTTTCGTTAGCTGGCATGAGGCCGTGATGATCCGTCGAATTGTCAAAAGCCTAAAAGTTGCTGGCGCGGATTTTTCTTCCAACATGAAAACCGTCGACATTATCGAGCTCGCGATCACCAACACTTTGCTCGTAATATTCACATTAGGGTTTGGTTTTATGGCTGCCCAAATGCGGGTCTGGAAACGTATTGCAAACCGCATCGCGCTTGATGGGGATGTAGATTTCGCGAGAATCCAGCAAACGACTGAAGCGGCACCCAAACAAGGTGAGGGACTTGCCGATGGTCTTGATATCATTTCTAATTTCTAAAACCCGTTGAGCATGAGCAGCGAACCAACATTGAGCGGACGATATTTCGATGGGGAAAGTGGTAACGCCCAGCCCGTCGAAATCGTCCTTTATAACGATCATTTTTTGATACGCTCGTCTAAGAAGGAGTTTCGGTGGGAATACCGGCACACGAAAGTTGCCGCACAACCTGACACCGAAACTCGGCTTTCGAACCGACACTTTCCGGATGCAGTTCTTGTCTTGCCATCAACGGGCGCATCGGCGCTTAAAAAGGCCGCCCCGGAAATTTTTGATGGGCGTCGCGAACGACGACGTATCACTGCGCTGATATCGGGGTTGGTTATCGGCGCAGGCATTGTGACTGCCGCAGTCTTTATCGGCGTACCGGCAGCGTCGGGTCCACTTGCCCGAGCAACGCCAAAAGATTTTGAAATGCGAATTGGCTCCAATCTCGCAGCACAAATATCAATTTTATACAAACCCTGCGGCGAAGCAGACGCGTTGGAAATTCTGCAACCGGTTCTCAATAGTATGGCCGAAAAAGGCGATGTGGGTTTCCCCATTGAGTTTCGGTTCGTTAAGTCACGCGGCCCAAATGCATTTGCCCTTCCTGGCGGGCAGGTCATGGCAACCTCAGGGCTTTTAGATGCGATAGGTGATGACCAAGAGGCATTCTTCGCGGTAATGGCACATGAACTTGGCCATGTGCGAGCGCGAGACGGAATGCAGGCTGTATATCGAAATGCGGGTCTTGGCATTACGCTCGATATTATCACTGGCGGCTCCGGCGCAGCTCAGCAATTGGTACTGCTCGGTGGGCAATTAAACCAGTTGCGCCATACCCGCATCCAAGAAGCTGCCGCAGATGAGACAGCTATCGAGATAATGACCGCAATGAATCTCGACCCAAGTGCGCTTTCGCGTGCCTTTGAAGCGATCAGCGCATCTGCGCCTGATGAGGCGCAGTCGGAGAATAACGAAAAGAAATACCCAAGCTGGCTTCGCTCACATCCCAACACTGAAAAGCGGATCGAAAATGCGCGTCAACACCAGAAATCCGGTGGAAAGCCGCCGCTAACATCTGAGCAATGGCAAACTATTGTCAGGACTTGTCATGCGGCACAGAAAGGTTTGGCGGACAAAGAGACAACGCAAAGCGAATAAAAAAACCCCGGCCTTGGCCGGGGTTTTTATTAGATCAGACGACAGCTTTTAGGGCTTAGTCTTTCGTCTCGTTTTCTTTCATGGCTGCGCCAAGGATATCGCCGAGCGACGCGCCTGAATCTGCAGAACCGTATTGTTGTACGGCTTCTTTTTCTTCCGCCATTTCGCGCGCTTTGATCGATACGTTGATGCGGCGTGTTTTTGAATCGATTGCCGTAACGCGAGCATCGATTTTGTCACCGACAGCGAAACGCTCTGGGCGTTGTTCACCACGGTCTTTCGACAGATCAGATTTACGGATGAAGGCTTTTGGACCTTCAGCGCCGCCGACCTGAACTTCGATGCCGCCGCTTTCGATAGCAGTAACCGTACAGGTCACATCGCTGCCGCGGCTAATGTCACCGATAGTTTCAAGTGGATCGGAGCCAACCTGCTTAACGCCAAGTGAGATACGCTCTTTGTCTGGATCGACATCGAGAACTTTGGCCTGAATGACCTGACCTTTTTGATAATCCTTAATGGCTTCTTCGCCAGAACGATTCCAATCAAGGTCTGAAAGGTGGACCATTCCGTCCATCTCTTCGTTGAGGCCAACAAAAAGACCGAACTCGGTGATGTTCTTGATTTCGCCTTCGATCATCGACCCGATTGGGTGTTCTTCAGCAAAACGTTCCCATGGGTTATCAGCACACTGCTTAAGCCCGAGCGAGATACGGCGTTTGGTTTCGTCAACTTCAAGCACCATGACTTCGACTTCTTGAGATGTCGAAACAATTTTGCCTGGGTGTACGTTTTTCTTGACCCAGCTCATTTCAGAGACGTGGACAAGACCTTCGATGCCGTCTTCAAGTTCAACGAATGCACCGTAATCAGTGATGTTAGTCACTTTACCGCTAAATTTCGCACTGATTGGGTATTTCGCTGCTACGCCTTCCCATGGATCTGGCGAAAGTTGCTTGATGCCAAGCGAGATGCGGTGTGTGTCAGGGTTGATCTTGATGATTTTGACACGGATCGTATCATTTACGTTAAGCACCTCTGACGGGTGGTTCACGCGGCTCCAAGACATGTCAGTAACGTGGAGAAGACCATCAACGCCCGGTGCCAGTTCAACAAATGCACCATATTCGGTGATGTTCTTCACGATACCTTCGCGTTCATCACCCTCGTTCAGTTCTTTAACAACTTCCTGACGCTGTTCTGCGCGATCTTCTTCGAGAATAGCGCGACGTGAAACAACGATATTACCGCGACGCTTGTCCATTTTCAGGATGCGGAATGGCTGCGGTATGTTCATTAGCGGGCCAGCATCGCGCACGGGGCGGATGTCAACTTGGCTACCCGGCAAGAACGCTACAGCGCCGCCGAGATCAACAGTGAAGCCACCTTTAACGCGGTTAAAGATTTCACCATCAACGCGTTCATTTTTCTCGTAAACTTTTTCGAGACGGTCCCAAGCTTCTTCACGGCGCGCTTTTTCGCGACTGATCACAGCTTCGCCTTGCGCATTTTCAACGCGCTCGACAAAAACTTCTACAGAGTCGCCGACTTTAAGCTCAGCCGGTTTACCGGGTTGGGAAAATTCTTTGAGGGCTACACGGCCTTCGGTTTTTAGACCGACATCGACGACTGCAACGTCTTTTTCGATGGCGGTTACGATGCCTGTTACAACCGTTTCTTCAAAATCTTTACGGTCAACTAGTGAGGCTTCGAGCATTTCCGCGAAATCGTCGCGGGACGGGTTTAAGGTTTCAGTTGAGGACACGAGTGTCAGTTCTCCAATGGTTCAGCTTACGCCGTTTATCGGGGCCAGCCGGTTGATCCGGCGGTCTTTCCGCAGGGTTTCCCTGTCGGACGATTGAGCCGAGTTAAAATAAAGCAGCGCTTTGTCTTGCTAGACGGACAAAATCAAACATTTTCCAACAACCAAAGATCAGCGCTGATCGGCTAAATTCCTAGGGATTTAGCCACAACGCCGGAAAACACCGTCAATCACGCGACGCGCTGCCGCGAAGGCCGCGTCTATAGACAAATGAGTCGTATCTAGCAACTCCGCATCGTCTGCCGCCGCCATGGGGGCATCATCACGTGCCGCATCCCGGGCATCCCGCTCCAGCAGATCCTTGTAGATTTCCGCCTCTTGCAGTTCCGGACGTCCCGAAACAAGCTCAAGCCAGCGCCGGTGGGCACGGGTTTTGGGGCTTGCGGTGACAAAAAATTTGACCGTCGCATCGGGGCAAACGACCGTTCCGATATCCCGGCCATCCAATACCGCCCCAACCGCATTTTGCGGCGGTTTCAAGGCAAACCGGCGCTGAAAATCGAGGAGCGCCGAACGCACGTCACTATTCGCCGCAACAACGCTTGCCGCCGCCCCGACCTCTTTGGTCCTGATATCGGCATCAGCCAGTTTTTCGATCTCAAATGTGCGGGCCGCATTCGTGGCCAGCACTGGATCAGTCGGGTCAGCGTTTTCCGAAAGAACAAGCCACGCCACACCGCGATAAAGCGTACCTGTATCAAGATGGGCGAAACCATAATGCTCGGAGATTAAACGCGCGAGCGTCCCTTTACCGGAAGCAGCAGGCCCATCAAGGGCAATAACGATGGGTTGATCCATGGTCTTTTCCATGGGCCCACAAACTGGACCACGCAACGCAGCGGCGCAAGCCACCAAAAGATGGCTCAATGCAATTAACCGGAGAAACTGTCCACCGATTGTAACAGACTAGCGACATAATTACGCTCATCGGCAGTCAATTCCGGACGCCAAATCGAAAAGATCAAAACAACCCGCGTCTCATCACTGCCATTCCACGCTTCATGTTCTATTGTATCATTGAACACCCAGCCCTTGCCGCGTTCCCATTGCCGCGCATCATTACCGACCCGAAGCCAACAATCACCCGGCACAATAATCGGCAAATGACAGATCAAACGCGAATTCAGAAATCCTGTATGCGGCTCGATATGCGCGCCCGGTGCGAGCTTAGAGAACAACACCATCGGCGCACGTCCTGGCACGTCTTCCATTGGAACATGCGAAAGTGCACTTAGCGTTTTTGGGAAATGCTTTGCGATATTTTCATTGCGCACGCCATCGCGCCACAAAAACATAGCGCTCCAATTTTCACTATCGAGCAACTTGTGATCATGCCGAACGGGACGATTACCTTCTTGGTGGATGTAGGGCGCAAAAAGCGAAGGCTGGTCCATGACTGCTTTTAGTTCTGCAGCAATGTCATCGGTCGCCGATTCTAATTGCTCCAGCCAATCGAATTCGTCGCGGTCATAAAATTCCTTTGGTGGCATATCAGGGAAATAATACGCGCGCGGTGCCTCGACAAACCGGCGCGTTCGTTCCGTCAGAAAATCAATAGACTCAGAAAAACGCGCGCTCGCGCCATCAAGCGGATTTCCGTCACGCTTTAGAGACGCTTCAATATGATCCATCATACTTTTCTGATGAACCGCAATCGCTTCGCGTGCTCTATAGATTTCTTTGGCAACTTCCGGCGGGAACACTTCTGGTTCCGGTACAAGTTTTACGAGCGCATTATAAAACGACGCAGCAGCACGACGATCGCCTTGCGCCATAAAGCAATCGCCCTTTAGCAAAAGCGCGCGAATGTTTTTTGGGCTTCGGCTTAAGACCTCATCCAAGGCCTTCTGTGTAGCCTGATAATCTTTCATCCCATGCCGTGCGAGTGCGACCGCAAGCCAAGTATCTTCATCTTGATCACCCGCCGCTAGAATAGACTCGAACTTCTCGCGGGCTGTCTTCGGATCACCGTTACGCAAAGCGGCCATGCCCTCTCGTCCAATTGCGTTTAGGTCCATCGTTTGCGACATATCCATCTCCCTAAAAATGCTAAACGGCAGTTTTTATTTATCTTGCGCTATATCTGCACCAATCGAAATCATCTGCGCGATAAAATCTGGAAAGCTTGTGGCGATCATTGATGCATCATCAATTTGAATAGGCTGTTCACTCACAAGACCCGCCACCAAAAAACTCATCGCAATTCGATGGTCATGATGAGTTTTGATCGTTGCTCCACCAATCATCGCAGGCGTGGTGCTGCCACCGCGCACTCGTAACCAATCAGGACCGCTCACTACATCTACGCCGCAAGCGACAAGCCCAGTCTCGACCGACGCAATTCGATCGCTTTCTTTCACCCGCAACTCTTCGAGGCCGGTCATCATTGTCTCGCCATGAGCAAAAGCAGCGACCACCGCTAGGATTGGATATTCATCAATCATTGACGGCGCACGCGATGCAGGCACTTCGACGCCGCGCAAAACCGAATAACGCGCGCGGATATCCGCAACCTCTTCGCCATTCTCTTCGCGTTGGTTTTCAAACGTTAAGTCCGCACCCATTTCTCGAAGCGTTTGATACAATCCCGTTCGCAGTGGATTGAGCAGCACCCCCTTCACCACTACATCTGAATTGGGCACTATCAATGCCGCTGCGATCGCAAATGCTGCAGACGACGGATCACCCGGTACATTCACATCACATGGTGAAAGGGCTTGCCCGCCTGCCATGGTGATATACCGCCCGTTTTCGCAGTCAGGCTCTGTTGAAAGCTCAACTCCAAACGCGGACAGCATCCGCTCTGTATGATCGCGACATAAGATCGGTTCATGAATACGTACTTGACCGCTTGCCCCTAGCGCGGCCAACAAAATCGCCGATTTCACCTGTGCTGAAGCGGATGCCAGCTTTACCTCAACGGCGCGCAAACCGTTTTCAGCCGTCTTAATCTTCACTGGAAGACGCCCCTCATGGTCGTCAGCCTCAACACCCATCAGGCGCAGTGGCTCAAGCACCCGACCCATGGGCCTCCCACGTAAGGAAATATCGCCTTCGAATGACGCGCCAACACCGGCACCAGCGACAGCGCCCATGACCAGGCGAACACCCGTTCCCGAATTACCGAAATAAAGCGACTTTTCTGGCGTTGCCCATGCGCCGCCAGAAACAGTCCACTCTCCAGCCCCGCTTCGTTCAACCGACGCGCCTAGCGCCCGCATTGATGTCGCGGTGCGCAGCACATCATCCCCCTCTAATAGGCCGGTAATACGGCTCTCGCCCTTTGCCAGAGCCGAAAGAATCAAGGAGCGATGCGAGATCGACTTATCGCCTGGCGCGGTCACAGCTCCATTAAGTGGGCCGCTACGGCGTGCGACAGTACGGTGTGTTTCAGTATCGGAAGGTTTACGACTGGACGCGGACATCGCGTGATTTTCTCCGGGATCAATGGGTGAATAAAGCGCAATCCTTTTGACAGTCGCGTCTCGTCGTGGCAACAGGGCTGCTTTCAAGACATCTTATCCCCTACGAACGGCGAAAAACCATGACGAAACCAGAACTTGGCGTAAAACGCGATTGCCCGGAATGCGGTACGCGCTTTTACGATCTCAATAAGCAACCGGCCCATTGCCCCAAATGCGATCACGAATTCGTACCGGAGGCGCTACTAAAACCGCGCCGCGCCCGTAAAGATGACGAAGAAGCGGCGAAAACGGAAACCGAAGAGAAAACGTCCGAGAAAGAAACGACTCTCGAAAACGCGGAAAAAGAAAAACGCGCGCCGAAATCCAAGCGTCAACCAGGTCTCGATGAAGACGACGATGACGACGACGATGATGATGACGAACTCGCCAGCATCGCTGATATCGACCTTGGCGACGATGACGATGAAGAATCTGATGACAGCCTATTGGATGACGACGATGATGATGACGTCTCAACCATGGTCAAAACCGGCGGTAGCGACGACGACTAATTGCTGGCCTATTTTGGGTCTTGCGCGACACACAACCCATCGCTAGGTTCCGCCACCCATATCCCAAATATGGGTGGCGCATGATCCAAACGGATCGCCAAAACTATCCGCGCAAAAGCGCAATGGGGCTATAGCTCAGTTGGGAGAGCGCTTGCATGGCATGCAAGAGGTCGTCGGTTCGATTCCGACTAGCTCCACCACTCTTGTGCAAAAGAGGGAACCAGTTCTCCAGAGGCGGCGTAGGTTGCGGCTTGGTGCGTGAGGGCCTTTCTTGTTCGGGCAATGGTGCGCGGCGGACGCATTTTACGCCCCGGTTGCATTACGGTTCAGAACCTACGGGGTTCATCTTAACGGCATTGAGCAAGAATACCTTGACGAGGTTTACTGTCACCCGCTGGTCAGTGCCCATGCGGAAAAAGAGCCTTGGCTGTTAAAGCCCGGCCTTGAAGGCCCGGAATATGTCGGATTACGGTGAGATTTTAGGAATAAAGATAATGAAACATGTAGGAATACTTGCTCACAGCCCCGATGGCGCGGCGCTTGCCTTCAAAGAGTTCTGCCATGTTGGATACAAAAAGTTTGGAGAAGCGATCCATCCGGATATTACGCTTGATTATATCGCTATGGGCCGTTCCCTACCGGCTTGGGATCGTAACGATCTGAGTGAAGTGAGATCAACCCTCGCCAATAGCATCGATAGGCTGGCCGCTGTTGGAGCTGAATTCTTTTTTTGCCCGGACAATACGGCTCATATCGCCTTGGAATTTGAGGGGCCAGCGCTGAGCCTGCCGGGACTCAACATCGCTGATATTGTTGCTCATGAAGCAAAAAGGCGTGGCATGACCAAGGTTGGCGTCCTTGGAACGCGCTTTACAATGCTAGGGCATGTTTATCCTCGCGCATTAGGTGTGCTTGGCATTGAAAGCGTATCGCCAAATGATGCGGATCGCGGCGTTATTGACGAGATTATATTTTCCGAACTTTGCAACGGAATTATCCGTGGCGAGTCGCGCGATCAATATTGTGAGATAATCGACCGGCTAAAAGATGACGGTTGCGACGGCGTCGCTCTTGTCTGCACGGAAATTCCGCTTCTCATTTCTGAGCTAGATTCCAGCCTGCCTATTTTGGACTCAACAAGGCTGATTGCAAAAGCAGCGTTTGAGATCGGTGTTGAGGAAAGCCCAATTCCGTCATGGTTTGGCGGCCCAGTCGGATAAGGAATTTTTTTTAATACACAGAAAAGTAGAATTTATACAATTTTATCAATACGTTGCAACATACCACTGCATCATCTTGCCCTCCTTGCAGACCAGTTCCCCTTTTCACCCTCATTGGTCCACCAATCGGTATTACCGCCTAATCCTCCCCCGTACCAATAACTCCTCGCCAACGTGTTCGGTGGTCACGCCGTCGAGGCGAATTGCGACGTCAAGTTTAACCGGGCCTTCACCGCCAATCGCCACTTTTGATTTGCCGCCCAAGATCAACGAGAGCGCGAGATAGGCCCAAACTTCATCAACTAAAGATTGATCGAAAAAGCTACCCATGACGGTGCTGCCACCCTCAACCAACATTGACTTAACGCCGCGCCCATAAAGCGCAGCCAAAAGCGCGACTATGTCTACTCGTGCGTCGCCACCCCGAGGCAAAACAACAACAGTCGCACCCGTATCTTCAAATTTCGCTTTTGCCCTTGGCGAAATCATGTCCGTCGTCGCTAGGATCGTGCCTTCGCGATACACGTTGCTAGTCGGGCTTGTCCGCCCAGTGCTATCAATCACTACACATATTGGCTGATAAACATCCTCAAGATCGCCACCGTCCCTATCGCGGGCGGTCAGGCGCGGATTATCATGTACAATCGTATCTGCACCAACCAATATTGCATCCACGGATTTTCGCAATTTATGTGATGATTGTCGTGATTCACGACCTGTAATCCATTGGCTCTCACCGGACGCAGTTGCAATACGACCATCCAAACTCATTGCTAATTTGGCAACAACAAAAGGCCGCTTATTGTCTTCGGCAAAAAACCAGAACCGATTCATCTCTCGTGCTTCGTACTCACAAAGGCCACCGATGACTTCTATTCCGGCACTTTCAAGGTGTTTCGCACCGCCAGCCGCTAGCGATGTCGGGTCTGCCACCGCATAATAAACAGATTGAATTCCTGCCTTTATTATTGCCTCTGTACACGGACCTGTACGGCCCTGATGGCAACATGGCTCCAGCGTGACATAGGCCGTCGCGCCTTTCGCATCGCCCGCATCACGAATAGCCGCGACTTCTGCGTGATCAAGTCCCGCCCCCAAATGCACTCCCTCGCCGATGATGGCACCATCTCGAACCAATACGCAGCCGACCATCGGGTTAGGCGATGTTCGCCCATCGCCATAGCGCGCAAGCTCTATGGCGCGGCGCATATATTTGGTGTGAACGTCCGCCAGTTCAGGCCCGGTGTTCGGGGTTTTCATAATCGAACCGGCACCCCGCTTTCCACGCATTGCGGTCGTTGCCATGGTTGGAAATACCGCCCGCATCTTTCATCATTTTCGCAAGGTGCAGTAAGTTCCACGTCATAATTGTGGTGTTTCGTTGCGTGAAATCATTGTCGATACCAATCGGCCCGTTCTCTCCATCGTCACCATAAGATGGGCCCGGTCCTGCCTCGCCGATCCATCCACAATCGGCCTGAGGCGGAATGACATAACCTAAATGTTGAAGTGCATATAAAATGGTCATTGCACAATGTTTGACGCCATCCTCGTTGCCGGTGATGACGGAACCACCAACCTTGCCGTAATAAATGCTCTGGCCTTTGTCATTCAACATTCCGGACATCGCATAAAGCCGTTCGATGATCAGACGACAAACTGAGCTTTCTTCGCCTAGCCAGATAGGGGTGCCGATAATCAAAATATCCGCCGCGCTTACTTTTTTCCATAGCTTTGGCCAATCATCACGATCCCACCCGTGCTCGGTCATATCTGGCTGTACACCAAAAGCGATTTGATGTTCCGTAGCATGAATATAATCGACCTCAACGCTATTCTTTTCCATAATGGATTGGGCAACGGATAAGAGCGTTCTGGTGTGGGATTTTCCTGCGTCCTTTTTCAAACTACAATTAATGATCGTAGCTTTAAGATTAGAAAAATCAGTTTTGTTTTCGTTGCAAAGTTTGGCTTGTTTTTCATTCAACGACATCAGGCGTCCTCCTATTAATCAACACCAAAATGATGATGACTGCGCGCGCCTGTGCGGAACACGGCGTCGCGCACGAATGTTCCATCTTTGTGATCTCAACTTATTATAGCACGTTACTGGCGAAATGGTGCCTTGACGAAATGGCGCTTTGAGAACGCTCGAGATTAAGCATACAGGCCGGAATTTATCCTAGGGTCGTTGTCCGGCGCTTTTGAATAACAGGACGAATTAATCGACGATAACTAAGCGCAAGCCCAGTCCAGACCAGAAACAAACTCGCAATAGAGCCAAGCCCCGCCAACGTTTGCCCCACGAAACCAAAGATCTCACCTGTATGTAAATAGCGAACAAATATTCGCGCCCGCATACCCGCAGTGCGGCGATCACTAGGGCGATCAGCGCTCAGCAACACCCCATCGGGAGCAATCACCGCTTCATATTTATCCTGATATCGGGCACCATTTCCCGTATCGACGCTAAAATATATCGGTGCATTGAGCGCAGTTTCAGCAGGAAAGCTAATTCTCTTCCAGCCTTTATACTCTGCCGCTGCGCGCTGCATACGATCTTCAAGTACAATGGGCTGACTGTTTACATCGAACTCAGGGAGTTCAACTTTTGTCGGCGGTGCCCCACGCCCCGGTTGTGGTTTTTCACCATACGCAGCAAACAGTACTTTATTCGCCCACGGATAATAAAATACTGTTGCCGTTGTCGCCATGAAAAAAATTGGTAACAACATCCAAATACTAAAAACATGATGCCAGTTATAATCACGCGCTTTGCCGGTAGGTGGTGCCATATTGAATAGCATCTTGGATTTAACAAGCACCCAGCGAACACTCGGCGTCAACCAAAGAAACAATCCACTCGCCACAAGGAAAACAAACAATAAATTTGCCGCGCCCGTTATCGCCCGACCGGTTTTTCTGGCGTCACCCTCAAGCGCAAACCACCGGTGAAAGCCCATCGTTTTGTGAAAGAATTTCTCGGTGGCTGTATCCCCTACGAGTAATAAATCACCCGATACAGGATGGAGAAGAATTTGGTCACGACCTTTTAGAATTTTGATCGGCGCATCATCTCTCGACGATATCTCGATCCGTGTGCTTTCGCCGTACTCTCGCGCGATTTCCACTATTGCATCCGCTGACAAACGGGGACCGACAACTTCGGTCACCAACCCTCGCTCAGCCGCCCCGACGATCTGCCGTTGATAGGTCAGCATGACGCCAGTAATGGACATAAAGAAAATAACAGCACCAGCAAGGACACCAGCCGTAAGATGCATCCAGAAAATTACACGCCGAAATGATTTCATGAGGTCAAAAGTTCTATGTAAAAGGAAAAACCAAAAATTAATTGCGAATAATTATCACTTTCATGTATTTTGTAAACAGATAGCTTGAATCGCACTGACCAGAATTGGCCCAAATCCGTTGAAATCCGGCCGAATGTTAATCATTTTTTGCCGCGTCCCTGCTTTAAACGTCACTGCGCCATGCTAGACAGCACCAATAGAGCGCGCGCGTTCTTGACCTATCGTTAAGCACTTGAATTCAGGGCCGGAATTTCCGTCCCGTTGATCTGGGAGAAAGCCATGAGGCTTATGGTTACCGGCGGTGCCGGGTTTATTGGTTCCGCTGTTGTTCGCCAGGCGATTGCTGCGGGCGATACGGTCTTGAATGTTGACAAACTGACCTATGCGGCCAACCCGGAAAATATAGCGAACGTCGCTGATCATCCGAATTATCAATTTTCCGAATCTGATATCTGCGACATGGATGAGATGGCGCGGTTGATGAACCAGTTCAAACCCGACTGTGTTATGAATCTTGCGGCGGAAACCCATGTGGATCGCTCGATTGATGGACCCGGTGCGTTTATTCAGACCAATATCGTCGGCACATATTCGCTGCTGGAGGCAGCGCGCAATTTCAGTAAAAGCGATGATGCGCCCAAGAGTTTTCGCTTTCATCACATTTCCACGGACGAAGTTTTCGGCTCGCTTGGGCCAACGGGCGAATTTACCGAGGACTCCCCCTACCAACCCAACTCGCCCTATTCGGCCGCCAAAGCATCGTCCGACATGTTGGCGCGCGCGTGGCGCGAAACATATGGCCTTGATGTTATTGTTACTAATTGTTCGAATAATTACGGGCCATTTCAGTTTCCTGAAAAATTGATCCCTGTTGTTATCATTGCGGCACTCGAAGGTCGTGACATTCCGATCTATGGCAAAGGCGACAATATTCGTGACTGGCTTTATGTCGAAGACCATGCCGATGCACTTTTGCTCGTCGCACGCAAAGGGAAACCTGGCGAAACCTATAATGTGGGTGGCCGGGCCGAACGCACCAATCTTGAACTGGTCAAGATGATTTGTGCTGTTCTTGATGACGAACTCAACGACTCGCCGCATCGCCCCCATGAAGGTCTTATCAAATTTGTCTCTGATCGTCCGGGTCATGATCATCGTTACGCTATTAATTGCGAAAAAATAGAACGCGAATTAGGCTGGACGCCATCACTCTCCGTCGAAGAGGGCATGCGCCAAACCGTACTGTGGTATTTGAACAATAAAGAATGGTGGGAAGCCATTCGCGGCAAAGGATTTGATGTCGCCAAACGTCAGGGCCTAGGCCAACAAAAGGGCTAATATGCGGATTCTGGTTTTCGGCAAGAATGGACAGGTCGCACAAGCGCTGCAGCTTGAATCGATCACCGAAGGTACACTGACGGCGCTTGGGCGGCTTGAGGCTGATCTTTTGACGCCTGGCAACGCCGAGGCTGCAATTCATGATCACAAACCAGACATTGTGATCAACGCGTCTGCCTATACTGCTGTCGATAAAGCCGAAGAAGAAACGAGCGCAGCACAGCAGCTGAACACCTACGCCCCAACAGAAATGGCCAAAACTGCGCAAAAAATTGGCGCACAATTCATTCATCTGTCTACCGACTATGTCTTTGACGGCGTAAGCAAAGACCGGCTGGCCGAAGACACACCTGCGAACCCGCTCAACCAATATGGCGCGACGAAACTTGCAGGAGAAAAAGCGGTAATGTCCGCCCATCCTGGCGCTGTGATCATTCGCACGTCTTGGGTCTTCTCGTCCTTCGGCAATAATTTCGTCAAGACCATGCTGCGCCTTGCAGAACAAAGAGATTCGCTTTCCATCGTTGCCGACCAAATCGGCGGCCCAACCGAAGCGGGCGACATTGCGCGGGGTATTCTGGCCATTGCGGCCAAGAAAAATCGCGGCGCGCCGGGCGTTGGGATTTATCATTTCCAGGGAAACCCGCCCGTCAGCTGGGCTGAATTCGCCGCCACAATTTTCGAAATGGCCGATAAAAACGTCTCCGTCACCTCCATCCCAACGGCGGAATACAAAACGCCGGCGGTCCGCCCGCTGAACACCATACTCGACTGCGCAAAAATTGAACGCGACTTTGGTGTCGCGCAACCAGATTGGCGCAGCGCTCTCGTCCGGGTCATCAAAGAACTCCAAAGTAAGGAAGCTAATTCATGAAGGGTATCATTCTCGCAGGCGGGTCGGGCACGCGTCTTTTTCCGGTAACGCGTGGCGTCTCTAAACAATTGATGCCGATTTATGACAAGCCAATGATCTATTACCCACTCAGCGTACTGATGCTTGCCGGGATTCGTGATATTCTCATTATCACAACACCCGAAGATCGCGCATCTTTTGAACGCCTTTTGGGTGATGGCAATGAATGGGGTATTTCCATTAGCTATGCCACACAACCAAGTCCCGATGGCCTTGCGCAAGCTTTTATTATTGGCGAAGAGTTCATTGACGGCGACAAATGTGCGTTGGTTCTTGGCGACAATATTTTCTATGGGCAAGGGTTGACCAATCAGTTGCGCGCTGCCGCTTCGCTTAAAAATGGCGCAGAGATTTTTTCTTATCAGGTAACCGACCCCGAGCGTTACGGAGTCATCGAATTTGGTGATGGCGGCGAAGTAATTTCCATTGAGGAAAAGCCGACAAAGCCAAAATCGAATTATGCCGCTACCGGATTGTATTTTTACGACGAGACCGTGGTTGAACGCGCGAAAAAAGTAAAACCTTCGGCGCGAGGTGAGCTTGAAATCACAACCCTCAACGAAATGTACATGCATGATGGTTGTCTGCGGGCCCAAATGTTGGGTCGCGGCTTTGCATGGCTGGACACCGGCACCCACGAATCTCTCCTTGAGGCAGCGCACTTTGTGCAGACCATCGAAACGCGCCAAGGGCTCAAGGTTTCCTGCCCCGAAGAAATTGCCTTCCGGTCCGGCTTTATTGATCGAGATCAATTGCTGAAACTTGCCGAACCGCTGAAAAAAAATCAGTACGGGCAATACCTCATTCGTCTTGCGGGCGAATAATCGCGAAAACGCACTGTTGAATTTTGCAATTCCAAGGGGTTTTTTCGCAAATCCCTTGCCGTTACCGGGTATCCGTAGCGGCACAAAATCACCCTTTAATGCGTCTCGTACACTCCGGGGTTGCGTAACGCGCCATTGGCACTTTATGACAGCACAAAAGCTTGTATATACTGCAAGTTTAAACGCTAGAAGTTCTGATAAATGGGAAGCGATATGAAGATCCTGGTGATTGGTGGGGATGGTTTTTGCGGGTGGCCAACGGCATTGCACCTGTCGAATGTGGGACATGATGTTGTCATCGTCGACAATCTCTCGCGCCGTAAAATTGATATCGAACTCGAAGTCGAATCCCTGACGCCGATCAAGCCAGTCTCCGCACGCCTTGCGGCTTGGGAAGAGGTTTCCGGAAAAAGCATCACCTTTGAAAATATTGATGTTGCTAAAAATTACGCACGGCTGGTCAATCTGTTGAATGACTTCAAGCCCGATGCGGTTGTCCATTTTGCAGAGCAGCGCGCTGCACCGTATTCGATGAAGTCGTCTTATCACAAACGATACACAGTTGATAACAATCTGAATGCGACGAACAATGTTCTCGCCGCTATCGTTGAAGCTGACGTTGACCCCCATCTTGTGCATTTGGGCACTATGGGAGTTTACGGTTACGGCACTGCGGGTATGAAAATCCCCGAAGGGTATTTGCCGATTAAAATCGAAACTGATGATGGTCAGGAAATTCGCCAAGAAATTCTGTATCCGGCTAATCCCGGTTCGATCTACCACATGACCAAAACGCAGGATCAGTTGCTGTTTGCTTTTTATAACAAAAATGATGGCCTCAAGATCACCGACCTTCATCAAGGCATTGTCTGGGGCACACAGACGGAAGAAACAAAAAAAGACGAACGTCTGATCAATCGTTTCGATTATGATGGCGATTACGGCACTGTTCTTAATCGCTTTTTGATGCAGGCCGCCGTTGGTTTTCCGATGACGGTTCACGGCACAGGCGGTCAAACACGCGCATTTATTCATATTCAAGACACCGTCAAATGTATTGAGCTTGCGATTGAAACGCCACCACAACATGGCGAACGGGTGCGCATCCTGAACCAGATGACCGAAACACACCGGGTTCGGGATCTTGCGAAATTAATCGAAAAGAAAACAGGTGCGGCGATTGAGTATGTCAATAATCCGCGCAAGGAAGATGCTGAAAACGATCTTCACGTAGAAAATGAACGTCTTTTGGGCCTTGGCCTTGATCCAATAACGCTTGAAGAGGGTCTGTTGGAAGAAGTCACAGAAATCGCACGAAAATATGCGGATCGCTGTGACAAAACAAAAATCCCTTGCGTGTCTTACTGGACCGATAACCAGAAAAAAGACTAGCAACCATCGACTCTATCGAACCGGTAGTTTTAGTGCGGCGCAATTCTATTGCGCCGCATATTTTTTGAAATACGCCAGTGTTTCATCATAGGGCTTTGAATCGGCTGTGCGCCAATCATGAACGCTATCAACATTCAGCAATTCACCTTGCGGTGACAAAATCAAAACCGTCGGTGTACCGCGCACTTCCAAAACACCAAATCGTTGCGCTACATCAAGATTACGATCGCGGTGACCGACATCGACCCATACAAGCTCATATCCCTCAGCCACAATCGCCGCGAGTTCCGGCTCTTCAAATTTTCCGGCCAAACCACGGCTGTCATGACACCAGTTCCCGCCGAGCACCAAAAGCACATTCTTGCCGCTTGCTTGCGCCGCGGACAAAGCCACATCAACATCCATCATTGCGTTGCGCGACGCATCGAACGGGCGCGGATTGTCATCACGGTGCTCGGTTTTTGCGGCTTCAACGGGCGTTGATCCAACCGCGTTCGTACAACCAGAGACTGACAGAACCGCAATCCCGATCAATAATACTCTCAACACGTTCTAACTCTCCTTGATATAGTTGACTAAGCGGTCACACGCTTCGTTTAAAACTTCTTTTTTCTTACAAAAGCAAAATCGCACAAAATTGTGTGGCGCGTCCGCTTGGGAAGGGTGGTAAAAAGCTGAAATCGGTACAGCGGCTACTTTCGCTTTTTCAGTAATCTCACGACAAAAGGCTGCATCGTCATCACGCCCTACAGAGCGAATATCAACGGTGATAAAATATGTTCCCGCGCACGGTAGAACATCAAACCCCGCCTCTGTTAAACCCTCAGCCATTAAATTTCGCTTCGTCTGCATATCGGTCTTGAACGCGGCATAATAGTCATCGCCCATGCGCAGCCCCGCCGCCACAGCTTTTTGCAAAGGTATCGGCACGGTATAGGCTAAATGTTGATGCGCCTTCATGACACCGGTAATGAGATGCGCTGGGCCGGAGACATAGCCAATCCGAAATCCGGTTAGTGAAAAAGTCTTTCCAGCGGACCCGATGCGGACACAACGATCACGCATGCCCGATATTGTCATTAGCGGTTGGTGCGAAACTCCATCAAAAATCAAATGCTCGTAAACTTCGTCACATACAACAATCAGGTCCTGCTTGATCGCAATATCGGCAATAAGTGACAATTCATCCGTAGACATCACTTTGCCTAACGGGTTATGGGGCGTATTAACGACGATCAATTTCGTCTTTGGTGTGATCGCTCGTTCCAGTGCCTCGCGATCCAGCTGCCAATGGGGCGGGACAAGATTGACGAGGTTGATTCGCGCGCCCGTTGCCTCAATTTGCGGGGCATAGCATTCATAAAACGGTGCGAGCAAAACCGCCTCATCCCCCGGCGACAGGAACCCCAGGAAAGCTGCTGCCAGCCCTTCGGTCGCGCCGGAGACCACAAGCGTTTCCGTTTCAGGGTTTAGGTCAAGCCCATAAAAACGCTGGTTATCAAACGCAATCGCCTCGCGCAGCTCGGGAATGCCCTCCACCGGCGCATATTGGTTTGGCCCTTCTATTGTCGCTCTGGCGGCAATCTCTCTGATCTCGCGCGGACCATCCTCGTCGGGAAAGCCTTGGCCAAGGTTAATCGCATCATGAGCGTTCGCGAGCCGCGACATGGTCGGAAAAATCGACTGCGGACGATCGGAGAAAACGGGGTTCAAGCGCGGCATCTAGGGGTCTTTTCTGTTCGGCGAGCAATACCGCCAAGGACATTTTGAACTGCAGAACCACTATAGCGTAACTTGCTTGGGTGCGGATAACTACGCACCGGAACAGGGTTTTTTATTGATTTTCGCGCGGTGCGGGTTCGGCCCGAGCGCATGCACGCAATTAACCGCAGATGAAAAAGCCGGGTGATTGCTCACCCGGCTTGATTGAGTTTAGGCAGCTTTTTTAAGCGCCTTTTTTGCTTTTTTTAGTTTTGATTCTTGCTTGCTGATAATCTTTTTGCGGCCTTTGATCTCTTTTTTGAGTTTTTTAACGCGCTTGTTTGCCATTGGCTTTTCCTTAATTGACTAAAAATCGACCCGCGCAACACCTTACTTATCGGGCTTATCCTGCTCGGCTAAAAAGCCCTTGATGAAGCGGCGGATTTCCCGGGCGGCGCTGGTATCCATCTCATCACAATGCTCAATGAAGCGATCTCGGTCTTTGCGATTAATGCGAATGACCAATTGGCTATCTTTTTTGTTCGCTTTTTTTGTCTTGTCCGCCATGACCGCTAACGAGTTATGCAATGAGTGTACAATGTATATACATTGCATCCCATTCAGTCAAGCGCATTATGCGCATAAAAAAAACCGCCCCGAATGGGGCGGTGTTTAGTTTGCGGGTCGTGGGGGATATTATTGTTGAGGGTCCTCATCGGCTGCGTCTTCGATGTCCTCTTTCATTTGTTCAGCGGTTTCATCGACGCGATCACCAAATTCATCGGCGGCTTGTTCGGCCTCTTCGCTGACATCATGAGCAGTGTCTTCGGCATTTTCTTCGATGTTCTCTGCGGTTTCATCAATGGCGTCGCCCGCTGCATCAGCGGCGTCTTCCATATCTTCACCGGCTTTCTCGGCGGCTTCGCGCGCGTCAGCACCGGCCTCTTCCATTTTATCCGAAGCGGTTTTCTCACCGCAGGCCACAAGGCCCGATGCGCCGAAAACCAATGCGATACTTAAGAGTAATTCTTTTCTCATGGCTCACGCCCCTTAATTGCTTTCGGGAAGGAGAACACAGGGAACCGAGAAAGGTTCATTCATAGGCTGAAGATAAATTTCAGCTGCGATTAAATATGAGAAAGAAAAAGGCGCTAGCGAAATCCGCCAGCGCCTAATTTCAACTCAGAATACATACACGCCGCTTAGAGGCTTTCATTCGCTTTCTTGACCGCCTCGGCTTCGAGATAAAGTTCAGAGCCCATCTTTTTATATTTTTCTGACATTTCTTTCATGCCGTCTTCCGAGAGGCGTTCGAGGTCTTTTTTCTCGTTGTCAGAAAGGCCATCCGCATAGTCGCGAACGTCCTGGGTGATTTTCATGGAACAGAATTTCGGCCCGCACATGGAACAGAAATGCGCGACCTTGTGGGCCTCTTTAGGCAAAGTCTGATCATGGTAGTCACGGGCGGTCTCGGGGTCGAGAGCGAGGTTGAATTGATCCTCCCAACGGAAATCAAACCGCGCGCGGGAGACCGCATCATCACGCACCTGCGCCGCCGGATGCCCCTTCGCGAGGTCCGCCGCATGGGCCGCGAGTTTATAGGTGATCACGCCGACTTTAACGTCATCGCGGTCAGGCAGGCCAAGATGCTCCTTAGGCGTTACATAGCATAGCATGGCCGTACCGAACCAGCCGATCATTGCCGCGCCAATACCGGATGTGATGTGATCATAGCCGGGTGCAATATCGGTGGTGAGCGGCCCAAGCGTATAGAACGGGGCTTCGCCACATTCTTTTAGCTGTTTGGTCATGTTCACGCGGATTTTGTGCATTGGCACATGCCCCGGCCCTTCGATCATAACCTGACAACCGTGATCCCACGCGATCTTTGTCAGCTCGCCAAGGGTTTCAAGCTCGGCGAACTGCGCGCGGTCATTGGCATCCGCCACAGAGCCCGGACGCAAGCCATCACCGAGCGAGAACGACACGTCATATTTGCGCATGATCTCGCAGATTTCTTCAAAGTTCGTATAAAGAAAGCTTTCGCGGTGATGCGCAAGGCACCATTTCGCCATAATCGAGCCGCCGCGCGAAACAATGCCCGTCACGCGATCTGCGGTCAGGTGAATATAGGGTAATCGCACGCCCGCATGGATGGTGAAATAATCAACGCCCTGCTCGGCCTGCTCGATCAGGGTATCGCGATAGACCTCCCATGTCAGGTCTTCGGCGACGCCATTGACCTTTTCGAGAGCCTGATAAATTGGCACCGTCCCGATTGGCACGGGCGAGTTGCGGATAATCCATTCGCGGGTGTTGTGAATATTCCGTCCCGTCGAAAGGTCCATCACGTTATCCGCGCCCCAACGGGTTGCCCAGACCATTTTGTCGACTTCTTCTTCGACCGATGACGCCACCGCAGAGTTACCGATATTGGCATTAATCTTTACAAGAAAGTTTCTGCCAATGATCTGGGGTTCGATTTCGGGGTGGTTGATGTTGGATGGGATAATCGCACGACCACGAGCAATTTCATCGCGCACAAATTCCGGCGTGATAAAAGGCGGGATGTCCGCGCCAAAGCTTTCGCCTTGGGCTACGCGCTCTTCTGCGCCGTCTAGGATTTGTTTACGGCCAAGATTTTCGCGGATCGCGACAAATTCCATCTCGGCGGTGATGACCCCCGCTTTTGCGAATTCATATTGCGTGACCGGGCCTGTGCCTGTCCCGCGTAGGGGACGGTTTTTGACCGGGAATTCCCGCGCCAGATGTTTACCGCTCGCGCCGCCGTTATCTTCGGGCTTTACGTCACGGCCATCATATTCCTCGACATTGCCGCGCGCCTTGATCCATGCAGTACGCGTGCGCGCAAGGCCCTTTTCTACGTCGATCTCAACGCTCGGGTCAGTATAGGGGCCGGATGTGTCATAGACCGGCACCGCCGGTTCGTTCGCACTCGGGTGCAGATCAATTTCGCGCACCGGAACTTTTATATCCGCATACTGATCGCCAGAGACATAGACTTTGCGCGATGATGGCAAGGCCCCCGTGGTGACTTCAGGTGTTTTAAATTCAGATTGGGGGACGTGTTTGTTCATGATTTAACTTTCTTGGAGAGATTGGATGAAATTCGTTTACGCAGATCAATCGGTATCAGGCGATACCCGCACGACCCGTTAACCCGAGCAGCAGTAAAAGCGCGCCGATAATGATGATGCCAACAGCAAAACCGAAAACTGCGCCGGGGCGGAGAAAGCTCGCGGACCATTTCATGAGCGGGTCTGGCATCGCGATCAGGACAACACCTTCGATCGCGGCGACCCAGCAAAAAATGCTGATCGCGATGGCGAGCGGGTCTGTCCAGATATTGTGGACCATGACCAATGCGGCCCCAAGGGCGAACACAAACACGCCAGAGATATAGGTGAGGCCCTTGTGCGCGCGAAACTCGTTGAGCATCGCGGACCAGCGCTCGCGGTCAATCAAACCAGACAATCCCGCCGCGATCATGTAGATCCCGAACGCCTTAGCCAATGACAATGTCAGCACTGTTGAAGTGGTAATCATTTTCGCCTCCGTCCCTTCGCCGGTCTTAACCGATCAGGTTCAAAGGGTGCCCGTGTGACAAAACACAGTCTCAGCCGGTGCGCCGGCGCCCCTCGGAATATAGGGGATATCTAGCAAATCAACGGAAGGCGCGCAAGGATAGCGCAAACCGCAAAAAGCCGGACACAATCACCTGCGTCCCGCAGCCAAACTAAAAAATCCCGAGTAAATTCCCGCGCATCAAAAGCGCTAGTGTTCAGCAAATCGCGGTGCATCCTCGCGCGTAAGGCGATAGATCAGCAGCGCCGCCCGCGCCGTCGCATCTTTTACCGACGGCACGTCGAGCCATTCATCCGGTGTATGCGCATTTCCGCCCTGCGGGCCGAGGCCGTCCATCGAGGCGAGCACGTGGGGCGCGACGAAGGAAATATCGGCGGCACCGCGTTTTGACGGGTCATTGCCTTTCAATGGCCCTTGGCCAAGGTCCTCGCTGACATCCGATACGATTTCCAGCAAAGCCATATTCCCTTGCGTTGGTGCCATGGCCGGATAGCTGTCTTGAAACGAAATCTCGGCACCGGTTTGAGGTAGGTGCGCCTCAACGATCTCGCGCATTTTCGCCCGCGCCGCTTCTTTTTGTTCTTCGGAAATAAAACGCAAGCCCCCGTCGACCACGGATTTTTGCGCTACAACATTGGTTTTTCCGAATGCCGAACCTTTAGTCGCGGTTTCGTCATACATTACGTCCGTGCCGCCAACAAGAACGCCAGGATTGAATGTCAGATACTCTTCATCAGCAAGCGCTTCATAGAAACCATTCAGAATACGCCCCATTTCGAAAATCGCTCCCGCCCCAACTTCCTCGGAAAAGACCACACTGGAATGAGCGCGCACGCCCGTTGTTGTCAGCGTCCAACCGGAGGCACCCCGGCGCGACGTGACCACTTCGCCTTTCGCGCCCCCTTCGAAATTAAGCGCCACATCAGCGCTTTTGGCCACCGCAAGAAGGTCCTTGCGCGATTTTGAGATCGGCTTGCCGCTCATTTCTTCATCACCCGTCATGAAGACCGTAATGTTCGCGTCGCCAATCAAGCCAAGGTCGTCGAGCGCTTTTAGGGCATAAAGGATCGCCACATTGCCGCCCTTCATGTCGACAACACCGGGGCCTGTCGCGCGGTCACCATCGCGCCGCCACTCCTGAAAATCGCCGTCTTTTGCAAAAACCGTATCGAGATGTCCGATCAGCAGCAGGCTGGCACCGGTTTTTCCTTTTTTCATTGCTCTGAAATGGCCGGCACGATCCACTTTATCCTGTTCTATCCAATCTACGTCAAACCCCAGCGCTTCGAATGGCTCGGTATGGGCGTGGCCAACCTCACGCACGCCCTCGTGATTCATGGTGCCGGAATTGATGTTCACCACGTTCTCAAGAAAGGTGATTGAATCGTCAAAATTCGCCTCGACGCGCGCAACGATCGCCGCCTCTTCTTGGCTGAGCGCGACTTGCGGCGCGGTCTGTGCGAAGGCTGCAACCGGAACCAAGACGAGGGATAAAAGAGCAGTGGCAATTTTCACGGGCGAGGGCTCCTAACGATACGAACAATACTGCAAGCATGCCGCGTCCACTTTGAAAAGCAAGGTTGCTTACTGCACACCCTCGGCAATGGGGGCAACCACACCAATGATGGGCCCCATGGCTGCGCCGGGGTCGTTACGTCCTAGCGCCGGTGCGTAAACGCGCGAAATTGTTCCGTCGAGATAAAGCGCGTTCGGGGTTTGCAACACATCGCGGAAGAACAGCGCAAAATCGTAAAACCGCACCGGCGTATCGGCCAGAACGAATATAACCATTCCGCTGGTCGTTACGCCAACGCCATTGCGCCGTTTGAGGGAGGTCGATTTCGGCAAGAAGCGGGGATGGATTTCATCATCGATCACGAGCATCGGCCCGGATTGGGTCGCATAATCGGCACCCTCTTTACCGTCTCGGGTAACACCAACCCTATCGCCCTTAATCCAGAAAACCCCATTGGGTTTCATGTGAAAATTACCCAGCCCATCATTTGTATTGAGGGGCTTAACAGTTTCACCACGTTCTATAAATTGCCCGACCGGCGACCGGTCTTCGTGGTACATACCGGCATTCATGGCGAAAACCAACAATTCCTCGTCGGCAGCCAGATGTTCCGCGAGTGCGTTAAAATGGCCAAACGGCGCGCCGCTCGCATTGTTCAAAAACAGGCGCAGATCATGTTTCGACGGTTCAAACCGACAGACGATATAATTGGTTTCATCGACAGTTTGCCCAACACAGCCATTTTGAGCGGCGATTGAAGGGGAAACGAAAAACACACACAATAATATCAAGCGCATACGGATAATATGGCTTGAGACTCGTCGTGCGCCTACGCGGGTTCGCGCATAGTTATCGAATATCTTTTTCAATTTGTCGGTTTCCTCACCGCTGCATATGCATTTAGGCCCGACGGCAAGGAAATCGACTGAGGACTGTTTGAAACTGTCTGCGAAACAGGCAATTCCCACCAACCCATTTTAGTTCCGTCCCTGCGCCAGCATCACCCGGATCAGGTTCAAAGGATTCTTCTCAGTCCCATTTGCCCATACTTCTTGGCGCGTATTGCTCCTCATGAAGCTCTCGAAAATCACTTTCCGCGAGCTTGTGATAAAGTTACGCGTCGCACAAGTCGTTACCAACTGGTAACAGGCGGGACGCTCCTCGGAACAAGGGAATGATGACTCAAAAAACCACAACCTGCAAGTGAAATCGGCGCAATAAAGTTTCTTATGCGGTATTCGGACGTTTAAGCGAAACCAGTCTGTTTACAGGGTTTTGTTGCTAAAATTGTATCTTCCGCAAGGGAACCAAAGACATCACAAAACGTTACGATGGATCCGCATTTTTCTCGCGTTGTGCCAAGGCGATGGCCTGCGCAATCGCCGTGCGCATCGCATCCTTGGAATGATTGACCGTCAAGCTATCCAGTAGCTCTCCAGTGTCACGATCAACCAAAAGTGTGAACCCCGTTGCACCTTTAAAGCGCGGGTAAAGATCGGAAAGACCTTCAGCTTCAGCTTGCGTCTCTAGACTTCCCGTCTGACCGAAAGTGAAATCCAATCGCACAAATTTCACGGGCTTATCTGAGAATTCTGGAACAACCTCCGCGAGGCGCGGCTCGAGAATTTTACAAACGGAGCACCAAGCAGAGGCAAATGTCACCGCGACGACTTCTGGCTCACCCTCATAGACATAATCCACATCGGTAGCGGACGTGCGCCCAACAATCGAAAAAATTGCGATACCGAGCACGGCAACAACCGGGAAAACAAACTTTTTGAAACGCTGCATCTTTGGCCCTCATGTTTGGCGGACCCTACCGCAAAGGCAGCGCCCTATCCAGAATGATGCTGCTCAATTTTACGCGATGGATTAGTCTTGGAAGGGATCACGCATCAAAATGACATCATCGCGTTCCGGACTGGTCGAAACCATCGCGACCGGCGTTTCAATTAGCTCTTCGATGCGCCGTACATATTTGACGGCCTCTGCCGGAAGATCCGCCCATGAGCGTGCTTTCTCGGTTGAACCGCTCCAGCCCGCCATTGTTTCGTAAACCGGCTCAGCCGTCGCTTGACGTTCCGCACCCGCAGGAAGGTAATCAAACGTCTCCCCATTGATGCGATAACCAACACAGACCTTCAATTCTTCAAAGCCATCAAGAACATCAAGCTTTGTCAGCACAATACCGTCGACACCAGAAATTTTTAACGCTTGCCGCACCAAACACGCATCGAACCAACCGCAACGGCGCTGGCGCCCCGTTACTGTACCGAATTCGTGGCCGCGTTCGCCAAGGCGCTTGCCAATATCATCGTGAAGCTCCGTCGGGAACGGCCCTTCGCCCACACGGGTCGTATAGGCTTTGACGATGCCGAGCACATAATTGACCGCGCGCGGCGCAAGCCCTGAGCCGGTAGACGCCTGGCCCGCTACTGTGTTTGACGACGTAACATATGGGTAGGTCCCATGATCCACGTCGAGCAAGACACCCTGAGCACCTTCAAACAAGATCCGCTTTCCGGCTTTGCGAGCGGTATCCAGCTCGCGCCAAACAGGCCGCGCAAAAGGAACAACTTTTGGCGCAACTTCGCTAAGCTGTTCAAACAGTTTTTGTGCGTCGAAATCGTCTTGGCCAAAACCGCGCCGCAACGCATTATGATGTACAAGGAGGTTATCAATTTTTTCGCGCAGCGTCGAAAGATCAGCCAGGTCGATCAGACGCAATCCGCGCCGACCGGCCTTGTCTTCATAGGCCGGGCCAATACCACGCTTGGTGGTACCGATTTTGACGCCAGTCGCCGCGCCTTCGCGCAGGGCATCTAACTCTTGGTGGACAGGCAAGATCAGCGACGCATTTTCAGCTATCCAGAGATTAGCGTGATTGACCACGACACCTTGTTCGCTAATGCGCGAAATTTCCGCCAGCAACGCAAACGGATCGACCACAACGCCTGAGCCGATGACACCGACGCAACCGGGGCGCACAACGCCAGATGGTAACAATGATAATTTGTAGACCTTGCCATCAATGACCAGCGTATGGCCTGCATTGTGCCCACCCTGAAAACGCACAACCACATCGGCCCGCGCGGACAGCCAATCGACTATTTTGCCCTTGCCTTCATCGCCCCACTGCGCGCCGACAACTGCAACATCTGCCATTTAGGCCTCCGACCTTATTCAGGGGCCCAATGCCCATTGATAACGCGGCGCACAATAGGGCCTTCGGCGGGTTGGTCAACGTATCCACCGCCTGAATCGAGCCAAGAAACGCGACTTGGTGAAAACCCTCTTAATTGCCGATCTCAATGGGTGTGGCGTAGAGTGATACGCAGCAAAGAAAGGACGAAACATGAAACCTTTCCTGATCGGTGCCCTGCTCACCTTGACGTATAATTGCGCCGCCGCGCAGCAACCTGCCCCTGCCTGTGACTCCGAAGTGTATAGCGCGTTTGATTTCTGGCTTGGAAATTGGGTCGTCACCGCAAATGACCAGCCCGCAGGCAAAAACACCATTTCCAAACAGGAAAATGGTTGTCTGCTTTTAGAGAAATGGACGAGCGTCAATGGCGGCACGGGCCAAAGCTATAACTTTGTCGACCCCGCGACCCGAAAGTGGCACCAAATATGGGTCAGTGCCGGTGCAGTCATCGACATTCAGGGCGGCATCGACAACGGCGGTGCCATGCACCTTAAAGGGACCATAACCACCAGAACTGGCGACCAAGCGCCATTCGAAGGTGTTTGGACACCCCGCGATGACGGCAGCGTCAAACAGCACTTCAAGCAATTTAATCCTGAGACCGATCAATGGGACGACTGGTTTGTTGGTATCTATCGAAAAGCAGATGGTTAGAAAGTGGCCACAAAAAAGCCCGGCTATTAAATGCCGGGCTTTTAGCATCTCGCAGACAAGCTTTAAAAGCTAAGCGCAGTCGCCTGTTTTACGTGCGGCAACGCGCGAACCTTTTCGAGCACATCATCGGTAAGGGGTTCATCAACCGCCACCAGCGCAATCGCACCTTCACCTTGCCCCGAACGGCCAAGATTAAACGTCGCGATGTTAACGCCCGCCTCGCCCAATGTCTGACCTAGCGTACCGATAAAGCCGGGTTTATCTTCGTTGGTCGCGTAAAGCATATGCGACGCGAAACCTGCCTCCATCTCAACGCCCTTAATTTCAATAATACGCGGCGTTGAACCAAAGATCGTACCAGAAACAGTGCGTTCTTGTTTTTCGGTCACGATCTTTAGGCGGATGACACTGTCATAGCTGTCCGCATCATCGCGACTTGTTTCAGCAACCGAAATGCCGCGCTCTTTTGCGACGACTGGTGCATTAACAACATTCACCTCTGCGAGCATAGGCTTTAGGACACCCGCAACGACAGATGCCGTCAATGGTTTGGTGTTAAGGGATGCGACTTCGCCCTCAAATGATATCTCAATTTTCTTGAGACCCGTCTGCGTGAGCTGGCCCGCGAACAATCCCAGTTTTTCTGCCAATGCGATGAAAGGTTTCAGGCGCGGGGCCTCCTCGGCGGTGACTGACGGAGAGTTGAGCGCATTCGAAACAGCGCCGCGCATCAAATAATCCGACATTTGTTCAGCAACCTGAATAGCCACGTTTTCTTGCGCTTCGGTGGTTGAAGCGCCGAGATGCGGCGTCGCCACAACACCCGGGTGACCAAACAACGGATGCTCGATCGCGGGCTCTGTCGCATAAACATCAAGCGCAGCACCGGCCAAATGACCTTCATCAAGCGCATCTTTGAGTGCTTCTTCGTCAACCAAACCGCCACGGGCACAATTGACAATGTAAGCACCTTTTTTGAGTTTCGCGATATTTTCGCGGCTCAAAATATTGCGGGTTTGGTCGGTCAATGGCGTGTGCAACGTCACAATATCAGCTTTGGCCAACAATGTATCGAGATCCGCCTTTTCGACACCAAGCTCTAACGCACGTTCTTCGTTCAGGAATGGGTCAAACGCCACCACACGCATCTTAAGGCCAATCGCACGGTCAGCAACGATCGCACCAATATTGCCGCAACCAATAACGCCCAGCGTTTTGCTGAACACTTCTGCGCCCATAAACGCAGATTTTTCCCACTTGCCTTGGTGAGTAGATTTGTTCGCCTGCGGAATTTTACGAACGAGCGAGAACATCATCGCGATGGCGTGCTCAGCAGTTGTGATTGCATTGCCATAAGGCGTGTTCATGACAACCACGCCGGCGGCTGTCGCCGCAGGAATGTCGACATTATCGACCCCAATACCCGCGCGACCAATGACTTTTAGGTTTTTTGCAGCAGCGATCACATCCGCCGTTGCTTTTGTCGCCGAACGAATGGCCAAACCATCATATTTATCAATGACGGAAAGTAGTTTTTCTTTATCTTTTCCAAGCTTCGGTTCGAAATCGACCTCGACACCGCGATCACGGAAAATTTGCACAGCGGTTTCGCTCAATGCATCTGAGACTAAGACTTTGGGCATGGTAATCCCCTGAATGTAAAATTGAAAAAAAGACTAGAGTGCGGTTTTTGCGCTGGCATAGGCCCAATCGAGCCAAGGGCCGAGCGCTTCGATGTCCGTCGTATCAACCGTTGCGCCACACCAAATTCGCAAACCCGGAGGAGCATCGCGATAACCGCCAATATCATAGGCAGCATCCTGACTTTCCAAGAGCTTTTCCATGGCTTTCACGAATGCACGCTGGTCAGCTTCGTCAAGTGCCGCAATATCCGGGTCGGCAATTTTGAGGCATACGGATGTATTCGACCGTAATTCAGGATCTTCGCAAAGAAAATCGAGCCAAGGTGTCTTTTCAACGTAAGTGGCAAGCGCCGCTGCATTTGAATCTGCACGGCCATGAAGCGCCTCAAGCCCACCGAGTGAAGACGCCCATTTGAGCGCGTCAATATAGTCTTCGACACAAAGCATCGACGGTGTGTTGATAGTCGCACCTTCAAAGATGCCTTCAATCAACTTACCGCCTTTCGTAAGCCGGAAAATTTTTGGCAACGGCCAAGACGGCGTATAGCTTTCGAGGCGTTCAACCGCGCGCGGCGACAGGATCAGAACGCCATGGCCCCCCTCACCACCGAGAACTTTTTGCCAGGAATACGTAACAACATCCAGCTTCGCCCAATCGAGCGGCTGTGCAAATATGGCTGAAGTCGCATCGCAAATCACAATGCCTTCACGATCAGCACTGATCCAATCAGCGTTCGGAACCCGCACACCAGAGGTCGTACCGTTCCACGTAAAAACAACATCATGGGTCGGATCAACGGCTGCGAGGTCGGCGATCTCGCCATAACCCGCCGTCAACGAACGTGCGTCGAGTTTAAGCTGCTTGGTCACGTCGCTGACCCAGCCAGCGCCGAAGCTTTCCCATGCAAGCATGTCCACTGGGCGCTCACCCAGCATTGACCACATGGCCATTTCAACCGCGCCGGTGTCTGACGCGGGCACAATGCCGATGCGATAATCATCGGGCACACCCAAAAGCGCGCGCGTTCGGTCGATGGCGTCACCAAGGCGGGACTTGCCAATCTTGGATCGATGCGAGCGACCAAGGGGAGATGTATTGAGATTTTCAGGAGACCAGCCCGGGCGCTTGGCGCAGGGACCAGAGGAGAAATGCGGACGCGCTGGGCGCACCGCTGGCGTAGCTTCTGTCATGTTTCCATCCTTCCAGATGGTTAGCGCCCCGTTGGGGGGGCGTGGCCCGCCGCCACACTTGCGTAAAACTTATCGGCAGGTCAACAATTTTTTTGCGCCGCAATAGATTTTTTTCTTGCACCGTGCATGAGCGACCGATAGCGCGATTGCATGGCCCGCAATATGAAATCACCAAAAGAAGCAACGACCTTTGATTGGGTTTTATTTACCTTAATTATTGTCTTTGGCGGTTCGGCCTTTGTGATGATCCGCAATGCCGTCGAAACAATTCCCCCGCCTATTGTCGCCATGGGCCGGATCTGGGTCGGCGCGATTTTGTTATACATTCTGATGCGCGCAGCCGGACGCCGGCTGCCGCCACTGTTCACGCGGGTGAATGGAAAATGGCGCATACGCAGAACTTGGCGCTGGATGATCGCCGTTGGTGCCGTGGGCAATGTCATACCGTTTTTTATTTTTCCGTGGGCGCAACAATATGTGGAAAGCGGCCTCGCCGGGATCTACATGGCGTTCATGCCGATTTGGACGGTTGCACTGGCTTATTTTTTCGCTGGCGAGAATTTAAGCGGCCGAAAAATCGTCGGCTTCGGGTTGGGCTTTCTTGGTGTCGTTATTTTAATGGGACCAGAGGTCATCAAGGGTGCTTTGTCGAGTGATATTCGTGCGCAATTTGCGCTGTTATTTGCGACAATCTTATACGCAGCATCAGCCGTTTTATCGCGCAGAGCACCGCCCATCCGCCCGCGAATATTCGCAGCAGGCATGATGATAGTGGCCGCAATCATAGCGACACCAGCGTTGTTTTTTTATGATCTCAATACGGATCAGTGGTCATTAACAAGTACATTAAGTGTTATTGGCTTGGGGGTTTTCCCCACGGGCATCAATGGTGTTCTGATCATCATGTTGATCCGCCGCGCTGGTGCGGGCTTTATGGCTCTAGGAAACTACATCACACCGCTTTGGGCAGTTGCGATGGGCGCGCTGATCTATCATGAGCGACTGGAATTATCGGCGATCATCGCCCTCTCGATCATCCTTATTGGTGTGGCGATCAGCCAACGCAGCCCGTTTAGTAAAAAGCGCCAAAACAACACCGCCATTGCGGGCGAGATCGCCGAAGAATTGAAACCGATGGTCGAAAAAACAACGAGCGATCAGACAAAAATCTGACCTGTTTGCATATGGACAGCACTTCCGCCAATCCGCACGGACTGAACACTACCATTTGCGACATCCACAGTGGCAGTGATCTGGCTAGGGCGGCCCATCTCAAACCCTTGCTCGATAAGCAAGCTATGTTGACCGTCGCTCAATGCCCCCGCAAGCGCTAGTTGCCCCGGAAATCCCGCAGCGGCTCCGCCCGTTGCAGGGTCCTCCATGATACCCGCCCCCGGCGCAAACATCCGTACATGATAAGCCGCATCAGCCGCTTCGCCACCTTCCGCATAAAGATAAATGCCGACTATCTCTTCGAGTTCAAGTGCATCCCATGCGGCCTGATTCACCTTGGCGTTTCGAACGTTATCAAGTGAGGCCCGCACATAAATAAAATCAACGCCCGCGCCCACACGCCGCGGTTTGTGTAAACCTGTATCGAGGGCATCATGCGGCAACGAAAGTGCCGCTTCAATCATCGCCGTTTCCGGCGGTGTGCCATTTTCACGAGGCAGATTCGGATTTTGGAATTCTGCATATCCGCGATCCGCCGCCGAAGTAACATTTACTGCAAACACACCGGTATTAAGCTCTAGCTTCATGTCACCAGATATATTGCGCGCCCGCGCAATTGCGACCGACGACCCAATGGTTGGGTGCCCGGCAAATGGCATCTCATATCCCGGCGTAAAAATCCGTAGGCGTGCCGTATTCGATGCATCCATTGGCGGCAATATAAAGGCTGTCTCTGCTAAATTAAACTCCCGGGTAATCGTTTGCATCTGCTCGGTCGAAAGCCCTTGCGCATCCATCACGACGGCCAGCGGATTTCCCGCGAATTTGCGTTCGGTGAATACGTCCCAAGTCTCAAAATCATAACAGGCCATGAAACAATCTCCAGTATCTAGAAAACGCATATCGGTACAAACCGAACGCAATACAAACTAGAATTTTTGACACGTCATATAGCGATGCTTTTAATCATCAAACGTATGACAATGGTTTAGTGGACCGTGTCCATTACCAAAGCCCGGCGCAGTCGCGATCGCCTTGTGGACATAATCAATCGCACGGTCAACGGACGTTTGAAGCGCATTCCCTTGTGCAATCTCTGTCGCTATAGCGGATGAAAGCGTACATCCCGTTCCATGCGTCGAAGTCGTTTCTATACGTGGTGTCGTAAAAACCCGCACGCCATCAGCCGCGACCAATGTGTCTTCAACTGTTGGGCCATTCATGTGTCCGCCTTTTACGAGCGCCGCATCAACCCCGTAAGCAATTAACGCCTCCCCCGCTTGCACAACGCTGTCGCTGTCCGTTACCGATATGCCGGTCAGCGCCATTGCCTCGTCCGTGTTCGGCGTAACCACATAACTAATCGGCAAAAGGTGATCGCGAATAAACTCAGCCACGCCGCCCTTAGCAAGCGCATCACCGCTGGTCGCCACCAGAACCGGGTCGAGCACAACAGGAATGTTGGGGTGTTGCTTCAGCGCCGCTTCAATAACGCCGGCAGTATCCACATCGCCGATCATACCGATTTTAATTGCATCCGCCCCAATATCACTAAGCGTTGCATCGATCTGGTCAGCGATCACATTTGCCGCCACCGGATGAACCGCGCTCACCCCTCGCGTATTTTGCACCGTTAGCACAGTGATTGCGGTCATCGCATAACCACCAAGCGCTGTTACGGTTTTAATATCCGCTTGAATACCAGCACCGCCCGACGGATCAGACCCGGCAATAATGAGTACACGGCCTTTCACAAAGTTCCTCTTTTCTATGCTGCGGCAATTAATCGCCTTTTTCTTTTCAAACAAACGCCGACTTTAATCAATATCAGACTCCACGTCTGGGAGAGAAGAGGGACATCATGCAAGGCAACAACCTTATCTGGATTGGGCTTTTTTGCTGCCTAGTGGCGCTGGCCATTCAGGTGTTTCCGAATGCCGCATTCAACATTGGTGTTGAGATTGGGGCATCGTGGCTAGTATTCGGTTTTGGGATTTTTCTCATTCTTGTTGGTGCCTTGATTGCCACCGCCGGGCGACGCGGGCCTCGATAACCGATTGACATCTACGCTATCGTGATCATATGAACGGTTTGGGTGAAGGCCCCTGCCGCTCGCGAGCGAAAGCTTTGGTGAAGTCCTTTTTGAACGATTGGTCAGCCTGCATTTGCAGCATGCGGACCGGTGGCAATGCGAGCCCCATCGAATAATTCCGTATGGTTTATGCAAAGAGGCATACCATGACGACAGACTTACCGGCCGTTAGCGGCCTTAAACAACAAGCAAAACGCCTGCGCGCCGGGCTCGCAGAAGACGGCGACTTTATTTCTCACAGTGAAAGTCTGGAACTAATTGCCAAGCAATATGGCTTCCGGGATTGGAACACGATCCATGCCGCCGCGGGGAATGGCCCGCCGCCAGATCCATTGGCATTGGGTGCAAAAATCCGTGGCCACTATCTAGGACAGGCCTTTAGTGGCGAAATTATTGCCATTCAATCTCTACCCGCCGATTATAAAAGGCTAACAGTTCACTTTGACGAAGCTGTTGATGTTGTCACCTTCGACAGCTTTTCTGCATTCCGGCAACGGGTTTCAACGCGGGTCAACAAAGACGGCGTAAGCGTAGAAAAGACGTCGGATGGTGTACCACAAATGGTGATTGATGTCGCTTAGCGGGCCAGTAACTGCGCGTCGCGCAGTTCAACCGGGCGACCATCATCACTAACCAAACCAACTTTGAGCGCGGGGGCATTAGGCTTGCCGCGCTCAAAAACTCCCGCATTCGGCGTCGTCTGGGCGAGGTGCTTCTCGCCCCATTGCATCAGCGCGATCAGCGGTAATGCGAGGTCGATCCCTTTTGTGGTCAGAACATATTGATGGCGGGTGCGTTGGCCAGCTTCTTTATAGGGGCGGCGACGCATCAACCCGCCGTCCACCAGATTTTTGAGCCGCTTCGACAAAACAGTCCGGGGCATTCCAAGGCCAGAGTGTAATTCGTCAAAACGCGTCACGCCATAAAGGGCCGAGCGTATAATCAACAATGACCAACGATCACCCACAAGATCAACCGTTGCCGCAAGGCTGCACTGATCAAGCGGCGGTGCGCCGCGCTTTACCTGATCGTCATCGGGTCCATCTGCATAAGCCATAGCGAATCATTAAAGTGATTTGCCCCCCTCGCGCAATCGGGCCGTCGCACCGTCATCAAATCTCACTTTTAGTTGTTCGGAAAGCCGAATGTGTCGGGTTTTGGGCAAGAAACCGCAACATTCCTGCCCTATTCGGTCGGCATATTGCGTTCATGGACATCCAGCTGGGGTAAGCACGGAGAACCAGAATGAATAAGTTTATAAAAACCATTGGTATTGCAGCCGTTGGCATCGCGACGCTCGGCATGACCAGCGCTATGGCTGCCCGCCCCGACCACTGCCGCCACGATCATGACCACCGAAGTCACGCTTCGAATTACTATGACTATTACAGCGCTGATCGCTATTACCGTGCCGGTGCCTATCAACGATCTGGCCAAAATTCCGGCCTGAGCATCTCAATACGTGTTGGCGATGATCGTTATAATGACGGAAACTACTATCGTGATCGAAACTATAACAATCGACGTGGTTACAACCAACGCCAGCGTCGCGTTGTCAATCGCGAGGTATTTGGCACCCGTTACAACGCACGGATTGTCCTGACCGAAAAGATCGTCCGTTCACGTCATGGTCGCCAGCTCATCTGTACGGTCGACGCACGTGGCCGCCAAGCCCACCGTGTTCCGCACAAGCGGCTAAGAAAAGTTGCGCGCCGAAATTGTTCTAAACGAGCGCAGATCCGTATTCTCGCTTGATAAAAAGCTCGTCACGGCGAGCAGTTTACCGCCGACATGCGTATCTTGTCGGCGGTTTTTATGCGACCTTTTCAACCGCAGTACAAATCTCATCAACCACTTCGGTGACCGCTTGATTATCAACGCCCTCACCCATAACGCGAATCAAAGGCTCCGTCCCTGATTTACGGATAACCAGACGTCCATCCTTACCAAGACGATCTTCGCCGGCTTTAATGGCCTTTTTCACATCTGCATGGCCCAACGGATCACCACCGTTGAACCGAACATTGCGGAGTAATTGTGGGAAGGGTTCGAAGCTGTGGCAAATCTCACTGACTTTGCCGCCATCCGCAGCCATGACCGCCAAAACCTGTAACGCCGTCACCAGGCCATCGCCCGTTGTACCGTAATCACTGAGGATCACATGACCTGACGGTTCGCCACCGATATTCATATCATTTCCGCGCATTTCCTCGACCACATAACGGTCGCCAACCTTGGTTCGCGCAAGCGCTAATCCTTCGCTTTCAAGATATTTTTCAAGACCGAGGTTTGCCATCACGGTCGAGACAATTCCATCACCTTTTAATTTACCGCGTTTTTTCCAATCGCGCGCGATCATGGCGAGTAATTGATCACCATCGACCATTTCGCCTTTTTCATCACAAATCAAAACACGATCCGCGTCACCATCAAGCGCGATGCCGATATCGGCGCGATATTCAAGAACCGCTTTTTGCATTTTCTTCGGCGCTGTAGAACCAACATTCTGGTTTATGTTTGTGCCGTTTGGCTCAACACCGATTGATTTAACCTCGGCACCCAGCTCCCATAAAACTGTTGGCGCAACTTTATAACCTGCGCCATTGGCGCAATCGATCACAACGCGAATACCCTCTAGCGAACGGCGACGCGGAAAAGTTGCTTTCGCAAATTCTATATAACGCGCGCCCGCATCATCCACGCGTTTCACGCGACCAAGATCTGGCGATTGCGCGCGACCCGCATCAGGGCCTTCTTTCATCAGCTGTTCAATTTCAAGTTCAGTCTCATCCGATAACTTGAAACCATCTGGGCCAAAGAATTTTACGCCATTATCATAATACGGATTATGTGAAGCAGAGATCATAACGCCAAGGTCCGCGCGCAAGGATCGGGTCAACATCGCCATCGCTGGTGTTGGAAGCGGCCCGAGCAAAAATACGTCCATTCCCGCAGCGGCAAAACCGGCAGTCAACGCAGGTTCAATCATATAACCGGAAAGGCGCGTGTCCTTGCCGATCACGACGCGGTGACGATGTGCGCCATTTTTGAAAACCCGCCCTACGGCCATACCAAGCCGCAAAATATTGTCAGGCGTCATCGCGCCCGCATTGGCGAGCCCCCGCACGCCGTCGGTTCCGAATATTTCTCTTTTGCCCGTCATGTGATCATCACCCCGCATGGGCTACTCTCTCCTGATTGAATTTATTGACTGTAGCATGTCAATTTATCCAATGCCTTAACGCCACAAATGCGGATTTTCTATGGCTCCGGCGATATTTAGCGCCTGTCGCGTCTCGGCGACGTCATGCACCCGGATAACTGCACATCCATGCGCCATTCCGGCCAGTGCCGCCGCCAGTGACCCGCCCAACCGGGTATCAGCGGGACCGTCGCCATCAATGGCCGCGATAAAACGTTTCCGCGATGCCCCAAGAAGCACCGGACGCCCTAATTGGGCAAATCGATCAAGCCGCCCAAGCAGCAAAAGATTATGTTCAGTGGTTTTTCCAAATCCAATGCCCGGATCGACACTTAATCGCTCTTCAGAAATACCTGCATTCACACAACAAGCGATACGGCGACTAAGATAATCGTAAACATCTTCGACCACGTCATGATAGCGCGGCGCGGCTTGCATCGTTTTCGGATCGCCTTGAGCATGCATCAGAACAATGTCGCATCCAAGGGTGCGCGCCGTTGCGATGCTATCTGGCGAAAACTCAAGCGCTGTAACATCATTCCAAATCGTTGCACCGGCCTCGACAGCGGCGATTGCAACTTCCGGTTTTCTCGTATCTATCGAGATTAAGCTATCTGTTTGCGCGCGAAGCGCCCTCACCACCGGCACGACACGTGCAATCTCTTCATCGACAGGAACCTCTTCCGCACCCGGACGAGTGGACTCGCCGCCCACATCAAGAATATCCGCGCCGTCGCGAACCAGACGAAGGCCATGGGCTATGGCCGTGTCGGAATCAAAAAAGCGACCCCCATCAGAAAATGAATCGGGGGTCGCATTGATGATCCCCATTATTTTGGGGCGATTACTCATATTCGGCTTGCTCGCATTCACGGGCCTTAGGCTGGGTTTGGCTCCATACCGCCAGCGCCATCATCATTTTTCTTGCCGTCAGAGGGGGTACCAGCAGTCGGCACAGATGACGATGGTGTATGATCTTTAGGATCAAGCGGGTCCTCGCGTACAATTTTGCCGCCATCAAGAAGCTTTTGGATCTCTTCGCCCGTAAGGGTTTCAAATTCCAAAAGGGCCTGTGAAATTTTTTCCCAATCATCACGATGATCCGTCAGTACTTTTTTCGCGAGATCATGGCCTTCGGTCACAAAGCGATGAATTTCGTCCTCGATCAATTTCGCCGTATCCGTAGAAATCGATTTGGTCCGCCCAATGCTCTGACCGAGGAAGACTTCGCCTTCATCTTCAGCATAGGCAATCGGCCCAAGTTTTTCAGACAGGCCGTATTGCGTCACCATGGCGCGTGCGATTTTTGTCGCCATTTCGATATCTGACGAAGCGCCCGAGGTCACTTTCTCACGGCCAAACTTCAATTCTTCCGCAACGCGTCCGCCCATTGCCATCGCAATACGCGCCGTCATTTGCTGAAGCGTCATTGAATAACGATCGCGTTCGGGTAACGACTGCACCATACCAAGCGCACGCCCGCGTGGGATGATCGTCGCTTTATGAACGGGATCATTACCCGGCACCAACAATGCCACCAGTGCGTGACCAGCCTCGTGATAGGCAGTCAGCATTTTTTCTTCTTCGGTCATGACCATAGACCGGCGCTCTGCACCCATCATGACTTTGTCTTTCGCATCATCGAATTCTTTGGCCGTCACAAACCGCTTGCCGCGACGCGCCGCCAAAAGCGCAGCTTCGTTCACAAGGTTTGCAAGGTCAGCACCAGAAAAACCCGGCGTACCGCGCGCGAATGTGCGCAAATTCACATCAGGCGCTAGAGGCACTTTTTTAGCGTGCACAGAAAGAATTTTCTCGCGACCAATTACATCGGGGTTCGGAACAACAACCTGACGGTCAAACCGGCCTGGACGCAACAGTGCGGGGTCGAGAACGTCTGGGCGGTTTGTGGCAGCAACAAGGATAATACCTTCATTCGACTCGAAGCCATCCATTTCAACTAAGAGCTGGTTCAATGTTTGCTCGCGCTCATCATTACCGCCGCCGAGGCCGGCACCACGGTGACGACCCACCGCGTCAATCTCGTCGATGAAGATAATGCACGGTGCGTTCTTTTTCGCTTGCTCAAACATATCGCGAACGCGACTGGCGCCGACACCCACAAACATTTCAACAAAGTCAGAGCCGGAAATCGTAAAGAACGGCACATTCGCCTCGCCAGCGATTGCACGCGCGAGCAATGTTTTACCCGTTCCGGGTGGGCCTACAAGCAACGCACCTTTCGGGATTTTACCGCCCAATCGCTGGAACTTCATTGGGTCTTTCAAATACTCGACAATTTCCTCTAGCTCTTCTTTTGCCTCGTCGATGCCTGCGACATCTTCGAAGGTCACGCGGCCTTGGCGTTCAGTCAAAAGCTTCGCACGCGATTTGCCAAAGCCCATGGCCTTGCCGCCCGCGCCTTGCATCTGGCGCATAATGAAAAGGAAGAAGGCGAGGAAAATCAGCAGCGGCAGAATATTAATCAACAAAGAAAGTAAAAGCGGTAGCTCTTCTTCCTTTTGGATTTTGGTTGCCACGCCCGCATCATCAAGGCGCTCGGCAATCGCCGTCTGACCGTCTTCTGGGATGGTCGTTACAAAATCAACGCCGTCATTCAACTGACCGGTAACCTGCCCCCTCGCGACATCCGCATTAAGAACTTGCCCCGCCTCAATACGCTGGACGAATTCTGAATAGCTCAATTCTTCTGGTTGGGGACCGGGCGAAGAAAATTCGAATAACTGCAACGCCACAACGAAAAGGACGATAACAAGGCCCCAGATCAGGAGATTACGGTTCATTCGATCTTTCCTTACAGCCTCTTGCCGCTTTTACGTTAGCCGACGACGGGCGGTTCGTTTTATTGTTTTGTGGCGCATCAAATTATGCGCCCGGTCAGGTCCAGTAGTTTAGTAGTTTAGTAGATAGGCGTTAAGAAATGCCAGCGCCATCCAAAACGAGGCATTTCTACGAAAATCTAACAATTTCCGAGGCATACCGCTCCGGCGTCAGCGACCGGAAAGCGGCCGCATCAGACCCCTTAAATAAGCGCACTGGCGCGTCAATCAATACACCTTCTGCATATACACCCGGCAGTGTAAAAAGCGCCTCAGGCGGGCCATCAAACAAAGACCGGGCGACACCCAATGTGGCCTCGCCCTCTTCGCCTAACGGGCCGATTTCCACTGAAGGCCCGTCCGGCGCACAAATAAAGCGATTATCCCAGACGAGCGGCCCCAAAAGCGGCACTCGCGCAAGGGGCGCGACACCAGCTCGGCCCAACAGCGCCGCTGGCTCTCGCAGAAACCACAGCCGATCCTTGCGCATTTTTAATAGTGCCCCACCCAGTGTACTCGCGCTGCTCGACCGCGCTTGGCCAATCGCCGCTTCGGTCTGGGCTTCGTTCGGCGGATGGTCACCACCACCGACCGCAAAAATAAGCCGCCGCGCCAAACCCACAAGCGTATCGTTGATCACCACGCCAGCGCGCCCCGAGGGAACGCGCCCGAGGGAAACGCCGCCCCAATGATGAAACTGGCCCGCTAGGCTGTTGAATAACGTATCCTCGGCTTCTCTTAGGCGTTTTTCAGCATCCCACATCTTCGCAGCGGTCGCGGCTAATGCTGTGGCGGAAAGCAAGTGTTGTTCTTCTAAAGCACCGATCAGCGCCCTAACGCGAACCCGCTCATAGGCATGGTCATCATTAGACGGATCATCAACAAAGTCTTGTCCCGCTGCGACAAGGAACTGAGTTATGTCCATGCGGCCAAACCCGAGCATTGGGCGCAATAACCGAATGGGCACGCCCGCCCCCGATGCAATTTGTGTCTCAGCATGCATCGCCGAAAGACCGCGAACACCCGCGCCCCGCGCGAGCCGCATCAAAACTGTCTCCGCCTGATCGTCCCGCGTGTGAGCGGTCAACAAAGCGTCACACCCACTATTTTGCGCAGCCTCGATCAATAGCCGATAGCGTGCCGAACGCGCCGCTGCCTGAATTCCTGTTTCGGGTTTTCCCCCCTCCCACCGCAGCACCTGATGGGGTATTCCAAAACCCGCGCACCATTCGGCAACTTGGCGGGCTTCGTCTCCAGCTTCCGGACGCAGCCCATGATCAACAGTAAACGCGAGAACCTGTGCCCCGGTTTTTCCAGCATATTCAGCACAAAGCCGTGCGAGCGCGATAGAATCGCGCCCACCCGATACAGCAATAGCAAATTTTTTTGGGATATTGAGCGCTTCTGCACGAGAGGCAAAAGCGCTCAGAGAAATGGGGCTTTCGCCCGCCATCCTATTTACAGTCAATGCGCGCCATTTCCAGATCCGTACGCTGAACAACAGCGCTTGGGGCATTTGGATGCTTTGATTTCATGGTCTTGAAAACCGTGCAGGCTTCGCTCGTTTTATCAAGGCGTGCAAACGCCGTCCCGAGTTTTAAATAGGCCTCTGCCGCACGCGTGTTATTCGGGTAATTACGAATATGCGCGATGAAGGCATCAGCCGCAGCCGCATTTTCACCTAGCGCTAAATGAATTTCGCCCAATCGAAACTGTGCGTCCGGTGTGCGTTGGTGGTTCGGGAATGCCTCAAGGTATAGGCTAAATGCTGCCTTGGCGCGTTGATAATCGCCGGCCAGTAAAAACCCAGACGCATAGTCAAAGGCGGCATTCGGGTCGATAGGCAAGGAAACATCACCGCCGCCAACCGAGCCCGCTTGGTCAACAGCAGTCTCGCGTGCGATCTGATCACCAATCGGATCATCACTGCCCAACGCCGCGCCCGACGCACCACCCATCAGATCAACAGGTCCATCGCCCAGCCCATCACCCGACATGGCCGTGTCACCGAGTGCACCTGTAGCACCGCCGCCAGACAATGCAGCTGTAACAGCATCAAGCCGCTGGTTTGCCTGTTCGAGCTTATAGGTCAGCTCTTCAATTCGACCCGTGAGTTGTTGATTACGGCTTTCGAGCTCAGAAACCCGGACCATCATCGCGCTTTGATTTGCGATTGCCTGTTCGGCCTGCATCATCCGGGCTTGCAAATCACGGACATCATCTTTGGTGCCCCCAAGCGCTGGTCCAGCCAATGCCACTGCGCCAATAAGCGCGATCATACCTGTTCTTATGCGCATGGTGATGTCTACCTCTTACTGTCGAAAATCATGTCGTTCACTACCCCTGCTAAAATAAGGGTGCCAAAGTCGTTTGGCTGATTATGGCACGAAACTTTGGCGAAAAAACGCCTGTTTGCCCTAATTGCCAAAAGAAAAGGCGCGCCACCGGAATTTCAGTGACGCGCCTTGATCCGTTGCAACAACGAAGACCAGTCTTAAGAGCCTACGCCCGTGACCGTCGTCGTTGAATTCCGGTTGACCGACCATGCGTCTTCGGTTGACCGCGTGTCGATTGGGCGTTCCTTGCCGTAAGAAACAGTTGTGATGCGTGAGCCGTCAACGCCGAGGCTGACGAGATACGCTTTCGCTGATTCAGCACGACGCGCACCGAGCGCAAGGTTGTATTCGCGTGTACCGCGTTCGTCGCAATTACCCGCGACCATAATGCGTGTTTGCGGATACTCTTTCAGCCACGCAGCTTGCTTAGCAAGTGTCGCCTGTGCCTGCGGAGAAAGTGTGTACTGGTCATACGCGAAGAATACCCGGTGACCCGCTGAATTCTCGAGATCCGCTTGCGAACCCGGAACCGGACCCGTCGGAGCACTAGAAACATTTGTATTTTGGCCGGTCGTATCAACTACGCCGACATCGTTTGTACTTGCACACGCGGATAGAAGCGCAAGAGAAGCGATCACCCCCGCAGATTTAAAAAAGTTAGTCATATTTATAAGCTCCACTTCCCAGTCCGTTTTGACCTGGGCTTCTGATCCGGCCTGGCGAGCGCGCGCCCCCGCCCCATAGCCAATTTTTACACACAAACCCCATACGCGCCCCATACGCGCTTGTGGGCGCACAATCACAAAAATAGTCTACAGTCCCCATCTTACAAATCTGTGTCAGTTAAATCCTAAAATTTAACCAACACATGAATCGTAGCGATACATGAGCTCGCAATCAAGAACGGCTGTTACGGTGAGAAAATGAAATTTCGTTTATCCTCGATCCGAATTTCCGTCGTTATTCTAGTAACTTAAGGCAATAATGGCGACCAAGCAGGGTCAGAAGCGTCGCCAGGCGTACGAATCCGGCGAAGATTTCTACCCGTCAAATCCACCGACCATAACGAAGTTTCACTACCTGTTCCGTCGCGACGAGGCCGCGTTTCCCGATAAAACAGCAAAACCCGGCCATTTGGCGACCAAGTTGGGCCTTCATCCAAATAGCTTTCTGTCAAAAGACGCTCGCCGGTGCCATCAGGGCGAATCACACCGATGTAGAAGCGACCGCCATACATCCGCGTAAACGCGATAAGATCGCCGCGCGGACTCCAGACCGGTGTCTGGTATCGCCCATCGCCAAAGGTGATACGCTTTTGGCCTGTGCCATCCGCATTCATCACATAAATCTGCTGGGAACCACCACGATCTGACGTAAAGGCAATCCGGCCACCATCCGGCGACATTGTGGGCGAGGTGTCGATCGATGAATCATCGGTCAGTCGCGTCAGGCGTCGGGTCGACAAATCCATCTTGAATACATCTGAATTCCCGCCGCGTTCCATCGACATTAGAACCTGTCGCCCATCAGGCGAAAAGCGTGGCGCAAAGGTCATGCCGCGGAACGTACCAAGCTGTTCCTGCTCGCCCGTTTCGATGTTGAACAAATAGACCTGACCCGGACGATTATCGAAAAGCGCCATATAGGTAATTTGCTGCTGAGTCGGCGAAAAACGCGGTGTGAGGACCTGATAGCCAAGGCCGTCAGTCAACGGGATCGGGTTTGCCCCGTCCTGATCCATAATCATCAGGCGCTTAACGCGTTTATCTTTTGGGCCTGTCTCATGCACGAAAACCAGACGCGTATCGAAATAACCCTCTTCGCCAGTCAGTGTTTTATAGACGAAGTCCGCGACTTTGTGTGCTGCGCGGCGCCAATTATCAGCTGGCGTTTTAAATGCCACTGCGCCTAATTGTTCGTCTGAATAAATATCCCAAACACGCGTCGAAACCTGGATGCGACCATCGGGCAATTCTTGCACCTCGCCAACGATCAAGACTTGCGCATTAATAATCCGCCAATCCGCAAACCGTGGCCGCGCATTTACGCTTTCTGGCTTTTCGATATAAGCGCGCTGATCAATAACCTGAAAAAGGCCCGAGCGATCAAGGTCGCTCATAATCACGCCAGTGATATCGCGCCCCAGCGCAATCGTTTGGTCATCTGTACCCAGAAAATCTGGTGCCGCGACCGGCATCGGATCAACATTACCTTGGGTAATGTCAATCGTAACCCGGGCAAATGCGGACTGGCCAAAAGCGGTAACCAGAACCGTCAGGAGAATCGTTAGAATTTTTCTCATATCGCTACTCTCTTTCAGGCCCCCTGAAATTAGGTTTTGTTTTATCGTCCGACCATTTGGCTCGGATCGAAATTAAATCGGAACTCTTTCCATGTTTCATACCGCTCTTGCGGTAGGAAATCATATGGTGCGCATTTTACAACAGCGCTCGTCGCTTCGCGTTGCGCAACCCGCCAGAATTGATTGCCCGACAGGTTGATCTGTATCTCGTTGATCACGCGCGGTTGCGATGCCAACGTGCCATCGCGGTTCAGTTCAAAATCAATAACCACCAAAAGCTTTTCTGGTTCTGGTGCACCGATAATTGTGCTTGCGCTCCAGCAGCGCGCAATCGCTGCGCGCATTTTGGCTTCGTCGCTTGCTGTTAATCGATCCCCCGCACCAACCACCGAACGTGCTTTATCGGCGGTTTCCGTAGTTTGCGACGGCGCGTCGGTCGCGCGTTTGGTTTCGGTTTTGCGTTCTTTATCAATTAACTGCGACAACGCATCGAGGTCTAGGTCATCATTCTTTGGTTTAGGCTTTACGACCGGCGGTTTTTTCGGCTCTGGCTTAGGTTCCGGTTTTGGTTCTGGCTTTTTAATCGGCGCTGGTGCCGGCTCTGGCTCTTCTATAACCGGCTCAGGTTCTGGTTCAGCTTTCGCGACGGGCTGCGGTTTTTCTTCAACCGGCTCAGGTTCTTCAACGACTGGCTCAGGGATGTCGGGTTCCGGTTCCGGCTCTTCGACGGGCTCGGGCGCGGCAGCAGGGACACTGGTTTTCAAATCAAGGTCTGCTTCACGGATCAATTCAAGCGGAATAAATGGTTCAGGTGCGACGTCCGGCAAATCGATAAATGACGGCGCAATCAATCCCGCCCCAACAAGGGCAAGATGGAAAAGTATCGAAGCGAATACGCCAAAACGCATGAAACCACTGGCCTTCGTTACAAACGAACTTGTCGGATCATTCTGCTTCCGACTCGGTCACCAGACCGATACTCCGGAAACCAGCCGCATTAATTCGCCCCATCACCCGAACAACATCTCCATACGCACGGTTTTCATCGCCGCGAATAAAAATCCGTTGGGCATAGCCCGCCGTCGCTACGGCTTCGAGATGCGGGACAAGGTTTTCATATTCCACTGCCGTTTCCTGCACATAGATGGTGCCATCCGCAGAAACGGTCACGGTCAGTGGCTCGCCGCTTTCCTGTATCGGGTTAGCCGCCGTTTCGGGCAAATCCACCGCGACCCCAACCGTCAACAACGGGGCCGCAACCATAAACACGATCAATAGCACGAGCATCACGTCGACCAATGGCGTGACGTTGATCTCTGCCATTGGCTGGGTTCGGCCGGGCCGATGACGCCCGCCACCTGTGTTTAATTTCACAGCCATTAACGCGACCTTTCGTCAAGCTGGCGCGAAAGGATCGCCGAGAACTCATCTGCAAAACCTTGAAGACGTACAGCATAAGAATTCAGCGCAGATGAATAACGGTTATACCCAACAACCGCTGGGATCGCCGCAAGAAGACCTAGGGCTGTTGCGAACAAAGCCTCAGCAATACCCGGCGCAACAACAGCAAGGTTGGTGTCTTTGGTTAGTGCAATCGCTTGGAACGCATTCATGATGCCCCAAACCGTACCGAGCAGACCAACGAACGGTGCAGCAGAGCCAACGGTCGCGAGAACACCAAGGCTGCTTTCAGCTTTTTCAAGCTCGCGCGATACGGTGACGTTGAGCATTTTGTCGATGCGATCGCGCGCGCTGATTGCCAGCGATTCCGAACGGCCTGCGTTTTTTGCTTGGCTCCACTCTTCCATGGCAGCGGCGAATACGCGCGCCATTGGATGATCCTGACGGTCGCCCATCTTGCGATAAAGCTCATCAAGGGGTTTCCCCGACCAGAACTGATCCTCGAACTTATTCGACTTCGACTTGATCCGACTAAAGGTCAGCGATTTGTCGATAATCACCGCCCATGACCAGATAGAGGCGATGACCAGAATCGCCATCACTGTTTTTACGATCGGGTCAGCACGCAGGAACAAACTCCAAAGGCTGAAATCGCCCCCTATTGCGGCCGCTGCGACTTCTGTTTCCATTGTCTCACATATCCCATGATACCGCCCCCAATGGACGGAACAAAAAACCAAACTTTGCCGTCAGCCCCCCGCAAAATGCGGAAATTGGCACAAACGACCCTTATGCGCGTTATCACCCCGCGCGGGGCAATTCCATGGTTAACACTGAACGGCCCTTTGCATAATCCCCTTATGGCTGGAAATTGGGCAATTCAGAGGCTTTAGGAAGCCCTCTTGTAGGTGCTTTCCAAAGTTTAATCCCGGTTAATAAAAGGTTTACGGCAAAATCGGCAGATTTTGACGCGCGCTATTTTTTTTCATGACCTTCAATCTTTGACCCCAAATTTGGCAGTTAAATCTGCCGGAAGGCGCCGCGGGCGACCACCAAGCGACATGCACGCCGCCTCGACCTCAGCTTTCGCGAGCAGTTGATCATCGCGCCAAATTTCTTGGGACAACACCATCCGCGCACCTTTGGCACTAACGAACCAGGTCCGGACCTCAAGCATGTCGTCGATGCGCGCAGGGACTACCCATTCAGTTGTCATCTTGCGCACCGCGAACGCCAATGGTTCTTCGCGCGCCAGCATTTCTGAATGGTGAACACCACAAGCCCTTAAAGCTTCGGTACGGCCACGTTCAAAAAATTTGAGATAGGCCGCATGATAGACAACGCCGGAAAAATCAGTGTCTTCGTAATAGATACGAATGGGAAGTGTGTAATAAGTCTGTTCAATCATCGGAGTTCATTAACACGTTTTGGCAATGGATGTGTTGTTGTTCACCGCTCTTTCATCGAATAGGGCCAATTAGGCCCGAATGAGCAAACGAAAATAAAGGCATCACAGGTTGCGCAAATGAAAGTGATTGGGAATCTCGACTGGCGACATCCTATGGTGCGATTACGGATATGGGTTGCTACGCCAATACAAAAACTTCTGGCCGCCGCTGGACGATGGAAACCCGCTCGCAAGACCGAACTTGAATGCGAACAAAAGGACCAGGTGACGGCAGTGGGGGATCGCGGCCCGCAAATGCGGCTTGCCTATAAAGCCCCGCGCAGTGAATTCATCGACGATACCAATATCGACTACACCCCCGCGGGGATCGCGCTAAAAAATGGCGTCTGCATCGCGCGCTATTCAATACGTCCGCCATCAACGGTCGAAATTCTAAAATCACGCACTGTGAAAGCCGCCCGGACAATCCCGGCAGGCACCATCATCGAGGCTGAAACTCCGTACACCTATGGTGATTGGGTTGGTGATTTTGTGCTGGCGCTTACAACCGCGAAAAACATCACTGAGCCACTCATATTGCCAAAGGTACTCGCAGACAAAAGCTATGTCATTCGCGACGTCGAAGCGTTGGGAATTTCCTATATTGTTGCCGATGAGGCTATACGCATTGAAAAAGCGCGTATTATGCAAAAGCGCGTCCCAAGCTATTATTGGGGCGAAGACCATGTCGCGGCATTTCGTGAAAAGTTTCGAATTACGCCGCCCGCGCCGATACCGGGGTCTATTCTCTATCTCGGCCGGTTCGATACCCATAGCGAAGCAGCCCAACGCGTCTACCCATCCCAAGAGGTTGCACGCATTGTTGAATCACTGGGCGGGACGGTCTTTGACACCCGTAACGCATCCCCGGCAAAGTTCGACGAGCTTGCCCCCCACATGGAAACCATAATCGCAGATCAGGGGTCAGCGCTTTTTGGCGTGATGCATTCCCAAACCAAAAACGTCATCGAACTGACCCAAGATGATTGGTGGCATAGCGCGAACTTGTTTATCGCCAATGGATCCGGCGTCGAGAACTATGCGGTTGTACATATTTTCAACAAAACCGAAGCTGATTTACGCGCGCGCATCGAAAGGCATTTGCGCGAATTCGGCGTTAAGCCCTGAACTTAGTCATCCAACGCGGTGCGGTTTGGCGCGACCAGCCCCAAATGAACCCACGCCCCAGCGGATAAAATCCGCCCGCGCGGCGTGCGCTGGATAAGCCCTTGCTGCAACAAAAATGGCTCTACCACGTCTTCGACGGCATCCCGCGCTTCGGCAAGGGCTGCTGCAATGGTTTCAACCCCAACGGGGCCGCCGCCAAAATGCTCTGCAATCAAACGAAGGTAACGCCGATCAAGCGGGTCTAGCCCCAGCGTATCAATTTCAAGTCGTTGCAACGCGCGATCGGCCACCGCCGTATCAATCACCGAAGCCCCCTCAACCGTTGCCACATCACGGACCCGTCGCATAAGGCGCCCAGCAACGCGCGGTGTTCCGCGTGCGCGGCGGGCAATTTCATTTGCACCGTCCACGGACATTTCTGCGTTCAACAGTGCCGCCCCGCGCGCAACAATAGATGCGAGATCTTTTTGAGAATAAAACTCAAGCCGAACCGGAATACCAAACCGATCAAGAAGCGGTTTTGCCAACAGGCCCGAGCGAGTGGTTGCCCCGACCAGTGTGAAGCGCGGAAGGTCAATCCGAACGGATCGCGCCGATGGCCCCTCGCCGATAATCAGATCAAGTGCAAAATCCTCCATCGCCGGATACAGCACCTCTTCAACCGCAGGGGAAAGTCGGTGAATTTCATCAATGAAAAGCACATCACCGGCCTCAAGATTGGTCAATAATGCCGCCAGATCACCAGCCTTGGTGATGGCTGGCCCCGAGGTCGCACGGAACCCCACGCCCAATTCATTGGCGACGATCTGGGCCAATGTGGTTTTGCCCAAGCCCGGCGGGCCATGAAACAGAACGTGGTCCAGCGCCTCGCCCCGGGCCTTCGCCGCTTGGACAAAAATCCGGAGATTATCCTTGGCGCTAGGCTGACCAACAAAATCTGCCAGCATTTTTGGCCGCAACGCTGCATCAAGATCATCCGGCTTTGTGTCGCCGTCGATCAGCCGGTCTTCGTTATATGCAGGCTCAGCCATGAAATTATCCGATTACTTTACACTCACGCAGCCAGTTCTTTTAGCGCCGCTTTGATCAACACCTCAACACCGGGGCTATCTAGCCCCTCGGATGCGCGGGCCACCGCCCGGCGGGCGTCGATACCATCATAACCGAGATGCGAAAGCGCAGAGACCGCATCGGCACGCGCGCTTGCTGTTTGATCTGTAGACGCATCATCGGCAACCTTGCGCCGGGCCGCGAGAGTCAATACTTCGCCGGTCGCTCCGGCTAACGCACCGACTTTTGACTGCAACTCAGTAACAATCCGCTGCGCAAGCTTCTTTCCTACGCCGTGGGCCCGACATACTGCCGTCAGATCTTCAGCCGCGATAGCATCATAAAGATCAGTCGGTGTTAGTACCTGCAAGATACCGAGCGCGTGTTTCGCGCCAACCCCCTGTACCGTTTGCAATATCCGAAAAGCGCCACGCTCACTTTCCGTCGGAAAACCAACAAGCCGGATTAAGTCTTCGCGCACCAAAGTTTCGATAGAAAGCGTCACGTCTTCGCCCAAGGGAAGCCCCTGAAGGACGCGAGCGGCCGCAAAAATTTCATAACCGACACCACCAACATCGATGATCGCCGTATCGTCGCTAACGGAAACAACAGTGCCTTTTAACCTGCCAATCATGATGCTTTTTGCCTTTTGATCATTAAATTATGCCCCGCATGGTGCGCATGACAGATCGCAACGGCCAGCGCATCGGCCTCGTCACTTTTAATCTCACCACATTTTGGCAACAGCACTCTAATCATGGACTGAACCTGTTTTTTATCCGCGTGACCGCGACCCACCACAGATTTCTTGACCGAATTCGCTGCATATTCGGCCACGGATAAACCGGCCATCGCCGGTGCTAACAATGCCACCCCGCGCGCCTGCCCAAGCACCAATGCATCACGCGGGTTTGCATTGACGAATGTCTCTTCTACGGCGGACTGGTTTGGCTTGTGCTCACCAAGCAATGCGGTCAGCCCGTCAAAAATTTGCACAAGCTTCTGCGCTGGTTTTGCGCCACGTTTGGTGCGGATAACGCCCGATGCCACATAAGAAAGCCTCGTTCCCGCGCAATCAATAACGCCCCAACCGGTAGCGACGGAACCGGGATCAATTCCCAAAATACGAATCACTGCGCTCATGGCGCGACCTTAGAGCAATTTGGAACAAAAGGGGAATAGCGAGCGGATCAGTTTCTGTTGGTTGCCTGCCGGTTCTTGGGCAATTCTTTCAACAGGCTCTTTTTAAGCGCGTTTACCTGGCGTCGAAACTCAGGATCAAGCAGTGATTTGTCAGCAAGAATGACATCAAGTTGTGCAATGGCACCTGCGATGTCTTGTGGGCGACCATCGCTTTCAGCCAAAGACACGGCATACAAAAACCGTCCCTGCGGATCGCCTGCAGCGGCGGCGCGCTCGAACCAATCAACGGGCAACTCATCAGTTTCGCTACTTTCGTGCAGCAAAAGCCCCAAACCGACCATCGCCGGCGCAAACCCCGCCTCGGCCCCAGCGCGCATTTTCTCGGTCGAGGCTTTAAGGTCCGGCGGGCCGATACGGCCCGACTGATACAAGAGTCCCAGATTGTAATTTGCCACCGGGTCGCCATTCGCGGCAGCCCGTTCAAACCATTCGGCTGCTTTGCGTATGTTTTGTGCGACGCCATCACCCGACAAATACGCAATCGCGAGGTTCCGTTGGGCAATCGGCTCACCGGCTATTGCTGCGTCTTCAAAATAACTAAGGGCTTTCTGCCGGTCGCGATCAACGCCGTTGCCCTCTGCATACAAAACACCAAGACGTAATTTAGCGAGTGCGTGCTCTTGTTTCGCCGCAAGCAAGTACCAACCCGCAGCTGTTTTCGCGCTCTTTTCTATGCCGTCGCCTTCAAGGGCTAGCTCCCCTAAAGCAAACTGCGCATCGGCTTGCCCGCCGCGCGCGGCCATTACATAGAGTTCAACAGCACGCTGAAGATTTCGCTTTACGCCAAAGCCGTTCTCAAAAAGATAGCCCATCAGGTGTTGAGCATCGGCGTCACCGTGTTCCACCAGAGGCGATAATGTAGCAACCGCGTCTTGATACTCACCGGCGCGAACCTGTGTCATGATCGACGACAAATCTTCACCATCTGCAGCCAAGACAGCAGCGGGGAACAGACCCAAAAAAGCGGCAAAGAAAAAATGGCGCAACGTCATGCGCCAAAGGATAAGGTGTTTCGACCGGTACGCCTAGCGGTCTGTTGCGACCTCGGCCACGACCGTCGCTTGAGACACGTTCATGCCTTCAGCAAACGAAAGTGCGAAGCACGTTGCCACGATTGCAACACCACAAAGAACTGTAACCCATTCTGGCTTAATCATAACGCTCATCCTTGTTGAGCCTATGACTTTGCAAGGGTTATGCCTCTGAAATGGACATCTCAAAAGCCTTAATGGCTGCGCCTGGCCCTTCGGGGTGATTCCAGACTGCGCCCGAAACCGCGAGGAAATCCGCGCCCGCGCGAACGATAGGTCGACAATTTTCTGGCGTGATCCCGCCTATAGCCACAGACGGCAGGGTCGTCGCATAACTCCACCACTCTAAAAGGCCAATTTCAGCCTTAAATTCGGTCTCTTTCGTGGTGGTTGGGAAAAATGCACCGAACGCCACGTAATCCGCCCCATCTTCGCCGGCCACGAGCGCAAAATGTTTTGACTCGTGGCAGGTCACCCCAACCGTCGCATCGTCACCCAAAACCGCGCGGGCCTTTTTGCAAGACGCATCTGATTGCCCAACATGAACACCATCCGCACCGGTCTTAAGTGCCAGATCGGGACGGTCATTAATAATAAACGCAACCTCGCGCTCTTGGGCAATGGGCATGATCGCCTCAGCCGCATAAAGCACATCATCGTCAGTAACCGCCGATCCATCACCCGCTTTTAAACGCAGTTGAATACAGGCGACATCGCCCGCATCGAGCGCGGCGGTAAAGTCGTCGCAAAATGCGCGAAGGTCGGGGAGTTGTGGCGGGGTAATTAAGTATAGACGGCTGTCATTGTTCATAACGACTTATATAGGGCGCGCGAACCAAAACGGCGATAGGGCGCACGGTAATTTTTGTGCTTAATCACGCCTTAATTCACACCACAAAAAAACTAGGCCGTAGATTCAATCGTTCCTGCGCGCTCTCGCTCCGTCTGGGTTTCCGTAACCTTCGGCTTTAACAGCTCGCGCTTAATCTCATCGGGGATAGCATTATAGACCACCGGCTCACGAATACCCAAAACACGGCGTGCCTCGGCAAGTGGAAGCGGCAACAACTGCTCCACATCATATTCGAGAATCCAATTTGTCTTCAGGGCATTTCGCTTTGCTTCAGCCAACGCTTTTTGAATAGGTTGAAACGGCTGTTCAATTTTTTGCGCCAGAAAACCAATCATCACAATCAACTTAAAGCCTGGATTGTGGGTTTGTTGGCGGGTGTAGACCAAATTGCATAACTCGCCCAACGCGTCACGGCCATAGCCCGTCAGCACATGCCAAAGGTCGTGACTAACATCGAGATGTAAAAACAAGCGGCGGAACTCTTCGAATTGGGTTTCGTTCTTGAAATCAATGCCCGCCTCTTCGGCTGCCTCCAGCAAACCTTCCGGGGACAGATTTTCGCCTTCCATAAAGTCTAGATAAACCCGGCCAAGGCTACCTTCTGGTAACTGGCGCAGACGCTCTCGGTCGCCGAGTAACGCCTCGAGCTTGATCGGCTCTGACACTACGCGCCGGCCATATTCGGAATTTGTAAACCGCTCGAACAGCTGGCGGCCTGACCGACCAGAAAGAGCTTGAACAATTTCAAAAACCTGACGCGTATCTTCTTTGTTACGCATCAACCGGATGACAGAAACAAATGCATGAACGGGTCGGACCGGCTGGCTTGGCGGCAGCGGAAAACCGTTGATCCAAACGATGTCTTCTGGCGGGACCTCAGTGGCGGCAGCCGTTGTCGCTTCGGTGGATTGGTTCATCTTGGGGCCTATCTGTTACAAGATATCGTTAAACTATCTAGTTTACCTGATTGATGTTGGCTCGACACGTAGAAATTTCAAGGTCCTGACGCAAAAAAACCCGGCACAAGGCCGGGCTTTTTATATCACGTCAGACCAGATCGCGTCAGGACGCGTTTTCCAGCCCATCGGACCACTCGCCCAATTGGGCGAGGCCATTCATTTTTGCACGGTGGTTAAACGCCGCCTGTGCTGCCGGAACATTCTCGGCTTTGCCGCTCCATGCTTTTAGTGGTGCCGCTTGAAGCGCACGACCATAGGAGAATGAAAGCCCCCATGGCATTTGATCACTATACTGTTCGTTCATCGCATTAAGATGCGCTGTGGCCTCAACGTCTGATTGACCACCAGACAGAAAGACGATGCCTGGTAGCGCCGCAGGCACCGATTGACGGAAACAACGCACAGTCATCTCAGCAACTTCAGCAACGCTTGCTTGCTCTTTACATTTTTTGCCAGAGATCACCATATTCGGTTTAAGGACTGTTCCTTCAAGCGCCACGTCTTGGGCATAGAGCTCATCAAACAATGTTTTGAGTGTAAACTCGGTAACTTCGTAACAGCGGTCAATATCATGATCGCCATCCATCAGAACTTCAGGCTCGACGATCGGAACGATGTTTGCTTCCTGGCAAAGCGCAGCATATCGCGCAAGCGCATGCGCGTTAGTGGAAATGCTGTATCCGGATGGAATGTCATTTCCGGCGATGTCGATAACCGCTCGCCATTTAGCAAAACGGGCACCCAGCTCGTAATATTCGTTTAAGCGCGCGCGAAGGCCGTCGAGGCCCTCAGTGATTTTTTCGCCGGGAGCACCCGCAAGATCTTGGGCACCTTTGTCTACTTTAATGCCTGGGATTGAACCGGCATCCTGAATCAATTTGACGAGCGGCGTACCGTCTTTCGCATTTTGGCGAATGGTCTCGTCAAACAGGATCACGCCCGAGATGTGGTTTTCCATCGCCTCAGTCGTGCGGAAAAGCATTTCGCGATAATCGCGGCGCGCATCCTCTGTCGATTCAACATCGATTGAATCAAAACGTTTTTTGATTGTGCCCGATGATTCATCTGCGGCCAAAATGCCTTTGCCCGGCGCAACGAGCGCATTGGCAATTTTGTTCAGTTCCACGAGGTTCATAACCACTTCCCTAGTTTTGATTATTCAGCTTCAAGTGCGGCAACACCCGGCAATGTCTTGCCTTCGAGCCATTCAAGAAATGCACCGCCCGCAGTCGAGACATATGTAAAGTCATCTTCGACGCCAGCATGCACCAAAGCGGCAACAGTATCGCCGCCCCCGGCGACCGCCACTAATTCATCGCTTTTAACCCGCTTCGCCGCATAACGCGCAGCTTCGACCGTTGCGGTGTCAAACGGTTTAATTTCAAACGCGCCCAACGGACCATTCCAGACGAGCGTTTTGGCAGTGTCAATTTTATCTGCGATTAGATTGACGGTTTCAGGCCCAAGATCGAGAATCATTTGGTCGGTTTTGACAGAATCAACCGCAACCACTTCTCGGTCTGCACCCTCTTTAAATTCTTTTGAAACCACCACATCAATTGGCAGCACGATATCACAGCCAGATTTATCCGCATGCGCCATGATTTCGCGCGCGGTATCCGCAAGGTCGGGCTCGCACAGTGATTTACCGATGTTCACACCCTTGGCGAACAAAAATGTATTTGCCATGCCACCACCGACAACAAGGATATCGGCCTTACCGACCAAATTAAGCAAGAGATCAATTTTGGTCGAAACCTTTGCGCCACCAACAACCGCCATCATCGGACGAACTGGTTCTGAAAGGGCCGCTTTCAAATAATCTAGCTCGCGCTCCATCGCACGCCCCGCCGCAGCCGGCAAAAGGCGCGCAATGCCGTCAGTAGAGGCGTGAGCGCGATGTGCCGCAGAGAACGCATCATTAACGAAGATATCACCATTCGCCGCCAGCGCTTTTGAAAATTCAGCGTCGTTGTTTTCTTCGCCCGCATGAAAACGGGTGTTTTCAAAAACTGCTACATCGCCATCAAGCATGTTTTTAACAGTTTTTTTAGCTGGATCACCAATACAGTCTTCGGCGAACTCTACCGGCCCGCCCAACTTTTCGCTCAACGCCTTTACAACAGGCTTTAATGACATCTCTGCGTCAGGACGGCCTTTGGGTCGACCAAAGTGAGATAGTAATATCACTTTGGCACCTTTTTTTGACAGCTCTTCGATTGTCGGCATGGCGCGCTCTATTCGCGTCACATCGCCAATAACGCCATCCTTCATTGGCACGTTAAAATCAACCCGGACAAGAACCCGCTTTCCAGCGACATCAATATCATCAAGCGAACGATAACGTGCCATGATCTTTCCCCTTAAAGGTAACGCGCCATTTCAAGGGCCGTATCCGCCATCCGTGTGGAGAAGCCCCATTCATTGTCGTACCATGTCAGAATACGGACCATCTTACCGTCAATGATCTGCGTTTGCGGCAACGCAAATGTCGATGAATGTGGATCATGATTGAAATCTGACGATACCAACGGCTTGTCAGTGTAACCAAGAATGCCTTTTAGCTTTCCGTTCGCCGCCTCAACGATAGCATTATTGACTTCCTCAACCGTGGTATCGCGCGATGGTGTAAACACAAGGTCAACCACAGAAACGTTTGCCGTAGGCACACGAACCGAAGAACCATCTAGCTTTCCTGCAAGCTCAGGAAGCACCAAGCCCAATGCCTTAGCGGCACCGGTCGATGTTGGGATCATATTCATCGCCGCAGCTCGGGCGCGATAAAGATCTTTGTGCATCGTATCAAGCGTTGGCTGGTCGCCTGTGTATGAGTGAATAGTGGTCATGTAACCACGTTCAATACCAACGGTGTCGTTAAGCACTTTCGCAACTGGCCCAAGGCAGTTTGTTGTGCAAGACGCGTTCGACACGACATGATCATCGGCGGTAAGCAAGCCGTGATTAACGCCGAAAACAATCGTTTTCAGATCACCCGTCGCTGGTGCAGAAACGAGAACGCGCTTCGCACCGGCTTGAAGATGCATCTCGGCTTTTTCTTTTGATGCGAAAAGTCCGGTACATTCAAAGACGATATCGACACCAAGCTCGCCCCAAGGCAACTTGGTTGGGTCACGTTCAGCGAATACTTTAATCGGGCCAAGACCAACGTCGATTGTGTCGTTGCGCACTTTTACTTCGTGCGGAAAGCGACCATGCACCGAGTCATACTGAACCAAATGCGCGTTCGTTTCGACCGAACCAAGGTCGTTGATTGCAACAACGTCCACACCTTTGCGGCCATTTTCAACAATAGATCGAAGCGCCAAACGCCCAATCCGTCCAAAGCCATTAATTGCGATTTTAAGCGCCATTGTGATCTCCTAACCAATCAACCGTTTTGCCTCAGTGACGACTGCCGACACTGTAATTCCGAAATGTTCAAATAGTTCGTTCGCGGGGCCAGATGCGCCAAAGCTAGACATGCCAATAAAGCTGTCATTCGGACCCAAAAAGATGTCCCAACCCTGACGGATCGCCGCTTCAATACCAATCCGTGGCTTATCGCCCAACACCTCTGCGCGATAAGTATCGGGTTGCATGGCGAATAGTTCAAAACATGGAGCGGACACCACGCGGGCCTTTACGCCCTCTTTCGCTAGCGCCTCGCGCGCCTCGATGGCCAACGATACTTCTGAACCAGACGCAAAAAGCGTGACGTCATAGTCACCATCGCCCGCAATCACATAGGCACCACGCGCAGACAGATTTTCATCTGTATGTTCAAGCCGCGCCTGCTTCAATCCCTGCCGGGTCAATGTAACAATCGACGGTGTCGCAATATGTTTAAGCGATAATTCCCAGCATTCCGCAGTCTCAACGCCATCGCATGGGCGATAAACATTGAGGTTTGGTATAGCGCGCATCGCAGCAAGATGTTCAACCGGCTGGTGTGTCGGGCCATCTTCACCAAGCCCGATCGAATCGTGCGTCATCACGTATATCACCCGCAAACCCATCAACGCCGAAAGGCGAATGGCCGGGCGGCAGTAATCCGTGAACACCATAAATGTGCCCGCATAAGGAACAACGCCCCCATGCAATGCCAGTCCGTTCATCGCCGAAGCCATACCATGTTCGCGAATGCCATAATTGACGTAACGTCCGGCATAGTTTTCTGCGGACAGAACTTCGAGATGTTTGGTCTTTGTGTTATTAGAACCAGTCAAATCGGCTGAACCGCCGATCGTTTCACCCACAACCTCGTTGACGACATTCAACGCTAGCTCTGAGGCTTTGCGGGTCGCTAGTTTTTGCGGTTCTGCCGCGAGGCCTTTTTTATACTCATTGATCGCAGGGGTCAGAACACCTGCATAATCACCGGCCATTGCGGTTTTAAAGGCTTCGCAATTTGAACTTTTGGCCACGCGCGCATCCCACGCTTTACGCGCATCTGCCCCGCGTACTCCGGCAGCACGCCATTGCGAAAGAATGTCTTCAGGAATTTCAAACGGCGCATGTGGCCAATTAAGGGCTTCGCGGGTTGCTGTGATTTCGTCGCCACCCAAAGGTGCACCGTGGGTTGCGGATGTGCCACCTTTATTGGGCGATCCATAACCGATAACCGTTCGGCACGCGATCAAGGTCGGTCGATCAGCGCTTTTCGCTTTTTCGATTGCCTCGGCAATAGCGTCCGGATCATGACCATCAACACGCATTGTTGCCCAACCGCTAGCCTGAAAGCGCGCCAACTGGTCGGTTGAGTCACTAATCGAAATCGGGCCATCAATTGAGATGTTATTGTCATCCCACAAAACAATCAGCTTGCGGAGTTTGAGATGACCAGCAAGGGAAATCGCCTCTTGGCTGATGCCTTCCATAAGGCAACCATCACCAGCAATCGCATAGGTGTGGTGATCGACGACATCATCGCCAAACCGCGCTGCCAAGTGCGCCTCGGCCAGCGCCATACCAACCGCATTACCCAACCCTTGGCCGAGCGGGCCAGTGGTCGTCTCAACCGCTGGCGCATGACCATATTCTGGGTGGCCCGCTGTTTTCGCGCCCAACTGGCGGAAGTTCTTTAGCTCTTCGATGCTCATACCGTCATAGCCGAGCAGATAGCCCAGCGAATAAATCAGCATCGAGCCGTGGCCAGCGGACAGCACAAAACGATCCCGATCGGGCCATTCCGGCGCGCTAGCGTCAAATTTCATAAATCGCGTAAACAACACGGTCGCGACATCCGCCATGCCCATCGGCATACCCGGGTGACCTGATTTCGCTTTTTCGACCGCGTCCATAGAAAGTGCGCGGATCGCATTAGCCATTTGTGGAGCCATAGTTTTGGCCTCCTGAGTAGGAACTGACGGCGAAGAGCCGGCATCTGTCATGCGGGAAACCCTCATTAATGCAAATAAAACACGGAGTAATCGCGGGCTTCATGCATTGCCGCAGGGAAAGGGTCAAGACTAGCGCGGGGATGGGTGGACAGAATCAGCGCCGAGGGCCAAATTGACGCGATATCCGACGGCACAAAGATATAGGATTCCTAATGACGGTTCTAGAAAAAGCGGTACGTAATCTGGCTGACGCACTGGAAGCCCTCGAATCAAAGCTTGACGGTCGCCTTGACGACCTTGCCGCGAATGACGACGTGATCAGTGCCGCCAAACGCCAGGCCAGCGCAGCACGGTATCAAACCGAGAATGCGAGCCGCGAAGTGGCCGCCGCGATTAGTGACATCAAGTCCCTTCTGGACACCGACGAAGCCAAAAAAGGTGGAACTTCATGAGTCAGGTGGAAATTAGCATCAACGGACGCGACTACCGGGTGACATGTGAGGAAGGTCAGGAAGAACGCCTGACGAAACTCGCCAATTATCTCGATAGCCGCGTGACGTCGATGTCTGCGGATTTAGGCCAAATCGGCGACGCACGGTTAATGCTACTCTCCGCGCTCACAATTTGTGATGAACTATTCGAGGTGCGTGAACGCGCCGAGGATCTTGAGGGCGCTAACGAGGCTCTTGACGATGATACCATTGGCGGGGCCAGCCGCGCCATCGAAGCCGCGGCCAACCGGGTCAAAGAAATCGCCGACCGCCTCGAAGACGGTTAAAATTATTTAATCGGCGGCAAGGCCGTGGCACGAGCCTCATCAAGGTAACGCGCAGAAGCTGGGCTTAGAGAGCCGTCCGCAGTCTCGATCAAAAGCGGGTTGCCGGTCGGAATTTCCACATTCACGATCTCATTATCCGAAACGCCAAATAGAATTTTCACCAATGCCCGCAGCGAGTTGCCGTGTGCTGCGATGATCAGCGATTCACCATTTTTGATGCGCGGTGCAATCTCTTTTTCGAAATAGGGCTGCACGCGTTCCAGCGTCAGCTTGAGCGATTCGGATTGAGGCACATCAACACCATAATGCAGATATCGCTTGTCGTTCGACAGATCATGCTCGCTACCGGCCTCAAGCGGCGGTGGCGGCGTGTCATATGAACGACGCCACACCTTAACTTGATCAGCACCATGTTTTTCGGCCGTTTCGGCTTTGTTCAGGCCGGTTAGCCCGCCATAATGACGTTCATTTAATTGCCATGCGCGCGTCACCGGCAGCCACATCCGGTCCATTTCGTCAAGCGCAATCCAAAGGGTGCGAATTGCGCGCTTTTGAACAGAAGTAAAACATTCAGAAAATTCGATCCCCGTTTCTTTCAGCAGGATCCCTGCTTTATGCGCTTCTGCGGTCCCTTTTTCGGTCAGATCCACATCAACCCAACCGGTAAATCGGTTTTCGAGGTTCCACTGACTTTGTCCATGTCGAATAAGCGCGAGGCGAGCCATCACAATCTCCTGAGAATTAATCGTGGCGCTCTCATAAAAGCTCGCTCGCCCGTTGGCTAGACAGGACATCGGTCGTAGAAGGGCCTCGTAATTGATTTCAAGGTACGAAAATGACCAAACAGCCAAAAGTCGCACTGGCCCTTCATGGCGGCGCGGGCGCGCGCGCCGGACGGGATTATTCCAAAGCTGAAGCGCACTTGCTGGAATTGGCAAAAAAAGGCGAAGCCCTTTTGGTCAAGGGCGCGCCTGCCATCGATGTGGTGGAAACGCTTGTGACCGAGATGGAAGCATCAGGCTTTTATATCGCCGGGCGCGGCGCAGCTCCGAATAAGGCGGGATATGCCGAACTGGATGCTTCGATCATGGCATGCGAGGCCGGTACTTTTTCACGCAAAGCCGGGTCAGTGGCTGCCGTGAAGCATTTGAAAAATCCAATCTCCGCCGCGCGTGCAGTAATGGACAAGACCCCCCATGTAATGCTGGTGGGGCGCGGTGCAGAAAATTTTTGCCGCGATTCAAATTTTGAATTTATCGATGATCCGGATGCGTATTATACTGTGCCGATCGGGATTGATCCAAACGAAATGACCAGCGCAGAACTTGGACACGGAACGGTAGGTGCCGTCGCGCTTGATGCCGATGGGCGAATCGCAGCGGGCACATCGACCGGTGGTGTTTTTGGCAAGCTCGAAGGCCGCGTAGGTGACACACCGCTTGTTGGTTCAGGCACATGGGCAGACGAATTTGTCGGCGCATCTTGCACCGGGCTTGGCGAATATTTCATTCTTGCAGGCGGCGCACAGGATGTGGCAAGCCGCGTGCGCTATCAGGGCGCGGACCTCAACCAGGCAACAGCAGGTCTTATCAAAGACGTGGCCCGGCTTGGCGGTGATGGCGGCGTGATTGCCGTATCTCGCGACGGCAATGTCGCGTTCGCGTGGAATTCTGACGGGATGAAACGCGCTGGCTTTGGCCCCAATCAAGAAGTTTTTTCCGCAACGTTTTAGGCGGTTTGCGGATCGAGTAAGCTCTATCAACATGCCCAAAGAGGGCGCAGATACTTACGGACCTCAGATACTTATTGCCCTATCGCGCCAATTCGACGTTCCTGAACGAGATAGATCTGAAAAGCGTTGCTATACGCTTTACACCACTTTTCAGATCATAGTCTTTGGTCAGACTAAATAACCAACAGTCTCTTTAACCTCTTTCAAGATCGGTTCTGTGACCTCGGAGGCGCGCTCTGCGCCTTTGCGCAAAATACCCTGAAGGAATGCAGGATCCCCTTCGAGCCGACGCATTTCAGCGCTGATCGGTGAAATTTTCTCGACCACAAGTTCCGCAAGTGCCGGTTTGAAAACGCCAAAGCCCTGTCCACCAAATTCAGACAGCACTTCGGCTACTGATTTGCCGGAAAGGGTCGCATAAATACCCACAAGGTTTTTCGCTTCTGGTCGATCTTCGAGGCCACCCGTTTCTGTGGGGAGTGGTTCCGGGTCCGATTTCGCTTTTTTTATTTTTTTGGCAATCAAATCGGTATCATCCGTTAGATAGATGCAAGAATTTTCGGATGGATTAGATTTCGACATCTTCATGGTGCCGTCGCGCAACGACATAATCCGCGCACCCGTCTCGCCGAATTGGCCTTTGATCAGCGGCTCTGGTTGCGGAAAGAAATCGGGTTTGTCGTAATCATGGTTGAACTTCGCCGCGACATCGCGCGCAAGTTCCAGGTGTTGTTTCTGATCCTCACCGACCGGCACATGCGTCGCCTTATAGGCAAGAATATCCGCCGCCATCAACACGGGATAGGTATAAAGCCCAACCGAAGCGCGCTCGGCGTCTTTTCCCGCTTTATCCTTAAACTGGGTCATGCGATTCACCCAACCGATGCGCGCCACGCAATTCAATATCCATGCAAGCTCGGCATGGGCACGGACACCGGACTGGTGAAACACCACAGCCTTTTCCGGATCGACGCCCGCCGCCAAATAGGCCGCCGCGATATGCATAGTTTGTTCAAGCAATTTTTGAGGGTCTTGCCAGACGGTAATCGCATGCATGTTCACGACGCAGAAATGACAGTCATATTCATGCTGTAAATCTACGAATTTCCGAATTGCGCCGAGATAGTTTCCGAGGTGCATCCCGCCTGAAGGCTGAATACCGGAAAAAACACGCGTTGGACCTTGATAACCGCTCATGTGACTACTCTTTTGGGATTTTCTTACTCGCGACGTGATCGCCGCCAATTACTTAGCGACCGTCTTGTAGTCGGATAGCCGCGCGGCGCCAAGTATGAAGGCGAGCCCGCCGTAAACCACCATACCCGCCGCGGCGATCATCAAAACGGCGATCCATTCGCGATTCCAGAAATAAGCGCCAAGGACGGTCGATTGCGCTAGCGCCCACCAAAGAAAAGCCGTCATACCGGCAGATGCAGCGAGTATCCGGCCAAGGCGGCTGAAGAGGCGCACCCCCGGTTTGAATAATCCCAACCGGGAAAGCCGCCACACCAAAAGCCCTACTTGAAGCCATGCGGCAAAAACCGTTGCAACGGCAACTGCGAGAAAGCCAAAGATTGGAAATAATGAAAGCGACATGACCGCATTCACCGCAATCGAGATGAGTGCGTAATTCATCGGTGTTTTCGTGTCTTCTCGTGCAAAAAATGCTGGCGAGAAAATTTTGTGCCAGACAAATGCCGGAAGCCCAGCCCCAAAAATCGCCAGCGCCGCGCCGGTCATGGCAACATCATGCGGCGTAAACGCGGAACGCTGAACCCCAAAGGCGGAAAGCGCATCGGCAGCAATACCCCTGAACAACGCATCACAAATCGGCTCACTCATAATGAGGAACGCAGCTGACGCCGGAATAACGAGGAGTGCTGATAATTCAAGCGATCGATTGAGTGCCCGCGCTGCGCCCGTTTCATCGCCAGCCTTCACCCGTTCCGATAGCATCGGCAGCAATACAATCCCGAGGGCTATACCGATCACCGCCAACGGTAGTTGATAAAGCTGGTCAGCATTCATGAGCCAAGAAACCGCCCCCGGTTCCTGGCTCGCGATATTCGTACCGATGATAAGATTGATTTGAACCGCACCGGCGCTGATAAAACCGGGCGCACCGAGCGCAAACAAACGCTTGACCGAAGGGGTCAGGCGCGGCATTCGCAGTTTCAACAAAAAGCCTTGGCGGTATGCCCCATATAAAAGAATTAAAAGCTGAACGATCCCGCCCGCAAAAACACCCCATGACGCTGCGGCACCAGACACTTCAACATCTGCATTCGCATACATCAAGATTGCCGTGATCAAACAAACATTAAGCGCTAACGGTGCCCCCGCAGAAGCCGCAAAACGCCCAAGTGAGTTTAGGATACCGCTGTAAAGGCCGACCAGCGACATCATCATGAGATAGGGAAACATAATTCGCGTATAAAGCGTCGTTAGTGCGAATTTTTCCGGATCATCTTCGAACCCAGAAGCAATTAGAAATACAAATGCCGGTGCCGCCACCTGAACCAATGCAGTCAACAGCGTCAGTATAAAGATTAGCCCGGCAAGAACTTCTTCGGCAAAATGCTTTGCTTCGGCCTCGCCGCCATCAACCTTTCGTCCTTGGAACATCGGAATAAAGGCAGCATGAAAAGCCCCCTCCGCGAACAGCCGCCGGAACATATTCGGCAACCGAAATGCTGCCCAGAAAGCGTCAGCAACCGGATTGCCGCCCGCACCGATGATGCCCGCCATGAGGATCTGACGCACAAACCCCAACACGCGGCTGAACATCGTCATGCCGCTTACAGTCGCCAGCGATTTAAAAATATTCCCGCTCATAGGGTCTCTTATGAAAAATCAGCAAAAGCCGAAAATTGACGCTTAATGGGGTTCACGCCTCAGAGCCAGCCGTGAGGACCTCAAATAAGGTCTTTTCAATATGCGCAAGCGTTGCAGGGTCCGTTAATTTCTGACCGTTTCGATCCTGAAGATAAAATGCGTCAACAGCACGTTCGCCATAAGTCGAAATATGGGAGGAAATGATTGTGGCCCCCGCATCCGCAAGCGCGCCGGTCAGTTCATAGAGCAATCCCGGGCGGTCAAGACCTTCGGCTTCGATAACGGTTGCGGTTTCTGACGCATTTGGTTCTATCCGCACATCAGCCTCAACGGTGAATATCTCTCGTCGGTCGCCAATACGTCGTCGCAGCTTCGGCGGTGTTTCGGGACGCGTCGATGCGGCGGTCAACAATGCCCCATGAAGACGGCGAGTCTGTTCAACATCTTCGACAGGAACACCATCCGGAGACTGAATAATAAAAATGTCGATTGCCTTGCCATCGGCCGTCGTAAGCGCCTGCACTGTTCTTACGCTCATTCCGGTAGACGCCACCGCACCCGCAAGATCGGCCAACAGGCCGGCCCGGTCATCGGTATAGACAATAGCCTCAAGGTCGCCATCGCGCGGCGTCGCGACCACAGCGCTGTTGGCCGCATCTCGTTCAGCCGCACGTGCGAGCATTGCAAATCGAACGATGATCTCTGGGTCAAGCATACGCATCATAGAATCGTCGAGACGACCTAAAAATGCGTTTTTATCTTGATCAGCCCACCCCACCAACCGCGTTTCGGCTTCGCGTCGCACAAGAACGGCGCGGTCATCAAGTTTTTTCTCTAGTGCTTTATCACCATGTTCAAACCACAACGCCGCACCATCATATAGTTCCGATAGGCGACGTCTTGTCATTTCATCCCATGACTGAACACCAACCACTCGCAAGTGACAAACGGAAATCACCAACATTAAATCTAGTCGCGCGCGTGTACCGACCGAGCGCGCAAAGGCCGAAATAACATGGCTCTCTGTCAAATTCCGTCGCTCAGCCGTGCGTACTAACATCAAATGCCGTGAAGCCGCCCATCCGATAAGCGAGGCATCGGCCTCGTTCATACCAAGGCGCTTGGAAACCCGCGTCACTAGTTTTTCGCAGGCAATCACTGACTTTTCTTTGAGCGACCACTTTGCTTCATGCAGCAAAACGCCATAAAAAAATACAAGAGGGTTTTCTGCATTGCGAACAATGTGCGTTGCAATAGGGTGATCTTCTTCGAGACGATTGCGATAAATATCGACAATAAACCGAACGCACCGAAGCACATGCTCATCAAGGGTAAACCGCCGATAAAGACCATAGTCGATACGGCCAACGATAGAACCAAAGGCTGGGATATATTTTCCCAACAACCCTGTTTCCGTCATAATTCGCAGTACACGGACAGGATCGACTGAATCGGTCAAAATACCCGCAAAGAGTTTTGCGATCACCGGGTCACGGCGCACTTCTAGTGTAACGCTTGCGGTCTGTTCGGTGACGATGGCCAATGCGTCTGGGTGAAAGTCAATTTTCGGCTCTTTGCCGAAGGCGCGAAAAAGTCTGAACATATCGCGCGGTGCGCTGCGCGCACGAGACGGGTTTTCAAAATCAAGCCGTCCGTTACGAATGCGTAAGTTCGGCTTGCCGGAGGCTTCGTCTTGCTGAAGTGCTCGTGGCAACATTTTGGGAAGACGTGGCAGTCGCTTTGATCGTTCTTCCTCAAGGCGCGCACATAAAAGCCGTGTCAATCGACCCACTTCGACGGCGTTGACGAAGTAGTGCTTCATCAACCGCTCCGCAGCCGTCATATTTTTTCGGTCCGCATAGCCTAGACGCGTTGCAATTTCTGGCTGGACATCAAAGGATAGTTTCTCATCGGCGCGACCACGCAAGTCGTGTAAATGCGCCCGCACCGACCACAAAAAACGCTCGGCTTTGACAATCGCCTGACGCTCTGATGCGCCCATGACTTTATCCATCGCCGCATTAGTCTGTACCGCGTCACCATACGCATAATTGTATAGCCACCGAATCGTCTGGAGGTCACGTAGCCCCCCCTTACCTTCTTTCACATCGGGTTCGACAAGATAGCGAGTTTCAAACTGTTTCGCCTGCCGTTCGTTTTGCTCGTCGAGCTTCGCCGTTACAAATTCAGGAATTGTCCGTTTACGCAGCTTGTCATATGCCGTGTGAAATTCGTCAAAAATATCCTTAGACCCACACAAAAACCGCGCATCAAGATAGGCCGTACGCGCGACGATGTCTTCTTTGCAAAAGTCAACGGCGCTTTTTGGTGTATGCGCTGCGTAACCCAGTTTAACGCCAGAATCCCACAATGGGTACAGAAGCTTGTTGAGGGTATCCCGAAGCTGTGTTTCGATCTGAGGCCGATGTAAGAACAATAGGTCAATATCAGAATATGGTGCGAGTTCCGAACGACCAAAGCCACCCACAGCACACACAGCAATATCATCGCCGAAATTATCGCCCGCATTTTTGACTAATGATTTGACCATTTCATCAACGCCGCGCGAAAGTTTAAGCGCAATGCGGTCGCCACGCACGACATCGCGCATGGTTTTACGTCGCAACGTTAACAACGAATTTTTTAAAACCTTGCCTGTCGCGCCATGTGCCTGTCCGGCGCGATCAGCCAGCATTGCTGCGGCAATTGCCTCGTCAAGCGTTTCGCTTGCAAGATAGGATGTATCAGCCGACTGTTTGATTGTCACAAATTGCTTGTCACGGGGTATCGAATGAAAAATTTCACCCCATTGTCGCGCGGCACAATGAAAAATTCAACTGTGGCAAACCGTAAGTTGTTAATGGATGCTCGTTCAAAGAGACGCCAAGCGGCGAAGAACGATCGCCGCACCCGCATGACCATTATCAGCCGCCTTCGCACACCAATGACGAGCCCGGTCAGGGTTTTGAGTATTTTCGCCGAGCGCAAATGTTTCACACAAACGGAACGCCGCCTCGTCCGCTTTTGGAAAGCGGGCTTTTTCAGCCTCAGCAGTAATTTCCAGCCAGCGCACCATATCAACTTCGGATGCCACCACACCGTCACCAAGCTCATACCGCTCGGCTAAACGCCAAGCGGCAACCGGGTCACCGCTTTCAGCTCGCACTGTTTCAATCTCAATCATGTCCTTTAGCGTCGGGCTATGCGCCAATTCTTTTCTACGCAGATCCTCCAGCCGGATAAGCGCAGCGTAATCGCCTGCGCGCGCTGCCTGTTTGAGCAACTGAACACCACCGAGCAGGTTTTCTGCGGAAGCCGCCTCGCCCTCGATCAACATATAGCCGAGATAGCGCTGGGCCTTTGGCTCACCTGCATCCGCACCAACGGTTAATAGCGCCGTTGCAGTAGGGAAATCACCCAGTCGATAGGCCCGTACGCCTTCCTGAATTGCTTCGCTCAATGAAATGGTTTGCGAATTCGTCGCCGGCACTGATGCGTATTGCGGGGTCGCTTCGGGAATCGCTTGTCCAGCCTGCGCGACTGCTGACACTGAGATGACCGCGACCACAGCCGCCATCCAATTTTTCATCTCGGATCCCCACTCAGAAGCGGGAAAAATTCCCCGCCGCAATGGGCGCCCTCATACCTCATCCAAGAGAGATTTCAACCTATAGATCGACTCTAATGCATCTCTTGGTGACATACTATCGGGATCAAGCGCATTGAGTGCATCCGTTAACTGATTATTTTGATGAGGTGTCTCAATTTCTGGCTCAGGCACCGCTGCAAACAGCGGCAATTCAGTCATGCTGCCCCCGCCTTGTCGCCGATCTTCGAGCATTTTCAGGATGACTTCAGCACGCTTAACCGCACCCGGCGGAAGCCCTGCGAGGCGGGCGACAGCAACCCCATAAGAACGGTCAGCCGGCCCCGCCCCAACTTCATGAAGGAATACAACATCACCTTTCCATTCTCGAACTTTCATAGACACGTTATTTAACCGTCGCAGCTTTTCGGCCAACGCCGTTAATTCATGGTAGTGAGTCGCGAAAAGTCCGCGACATCGATTCGTATCATGAAGGTGTTCTACGGCCGCCCATGCAATCGACATCCCATCAAATGTCGATGTACCGCGCCCTATTTCATCAAGCACCACCAGCGAATGCGCCGTGGCCTGATTAAGTATCGCGGCAGTCTCTACCATTTCGACCATAAAAGTAGAGCGCCCACCGGCAAGATCGTCAGATGCGCCGACCCGAGAAAACACGCGGTCAATAATGCCGATATGCGCACGCGTCGCCGGCACATAGAGACCGGCCTGTGCCAGTATAGCGATTAATGCGTTTTGCCGGAGGAAGGTTGATTTACCGGCCATATTCGGGCCCGTCACCAACCACAAATAAGCGTCATCTTTATCGCCAAGCACGCAATCATTCGCGATAAAGCCATCGGAAATTGAACGCTCTACGACCGGGTGACGCCCGCCTTTGATTTCAAACGAAACGCTATCGTCAATAATTGGCCGAACGTATTGATGCTCTAACGCGAGCATCGCGCCAGATGTCGCCACATCAATTTCCGCTATTGCCGCCGCCACAGCCGATATTGCCGTACGCCGTTCCAATATTGTGCGGCAAAGCCCCTCAAATAGCTCAAGCTCTCTTGCTTGGGCCTCATCACGCGCACGCGAAATTTTTGCGTCAAGCTCCGCCAGTTCATTCGTGCTGAATCGAACGGCACTGACCAATGTTTGACGATGGATAAATGTCTCGTTGAGCGGTGCAGACATCAACTTATCGCCTTGGGTCGGCGGTGTTTCGACGAAATAGCCCAGCACATTATTGTGTTTTACTTTAAGCGCCTTCACACCAGACAGCTCTCGGTAATTGGATTCTAGACCAGCAATCACCCGGCGCGATTCATCACGCAGTATACGAACGGAATCAAGGCCCGGGTCAAACCCTTTAGCAATGAACCCACCGTCGCGCGCCAACATCGGCAACTCAGCGCTCAAGGCTTCGCGTAGTTTCGTAACCAATTCCGAAAACCCAGCACCTTTCGCATCTTCTAATGCAATGACACCGTTTTTCAGTTCATCCGGCAACGTATTACCGCCCGCACCCGACGAGATCGTCTGCGCGATCTCTCTTGCTTTCAATAATGCATCGCGTATTGCCGCGAGATCTCTGGGGCCACCGCGCAACGCCCCAAGCCGTGAGATTGCACGAGCGGCGTCAGGTGTTTCTTTTAACAAGCCACGAACCTTATCGGCTAAGTCTCGTGCAACCTCAAAAAATCCAATAGCGTCATGGCGAGCGCCAATATCATTGAGATTCGTTAGCGGAGCCGAGAGCCTTGATGCCAGCAATCGCGCACCCGCACCTGTTACTGTTCGGTCTATCGCCCACAAAAGCGACCCCTTTCGGGTTCCGGTCTGTGTTTGCAATATCTCCAACGACACCCGCGTCGCAGCATCAATCACCATCGCTTCGCTTAACGCGGCCCGGCGCGGCGGGTTTAACGCAGGCATACGCCCCGCCTGCGTCAATGTCACATACCCCAACAATGCGCCAAGCGCCCCACACTCAGGCCTAGAGAACTCCCCAAACCCATCGAGCGAAGCAACCGAATAGGTTTCCATTATGCGCCGTTGACCGGCAGCAGAGTCAAAATAATGCGCAGCCTGGGGGCTTAAGGTCATATCGCGCGACATAACAGGAGTGCGCCATGGGCTGTCGTCGTCAAAATCCGGAACCACAAGTTCTTTAGGAGAGATCGCCGCCAAATCAGCCGCGACCCGATCAACATTTGTTTCGCGTACGGATAACTCTCCGGTGGAGACATCAACCCATGCAATCGCAGCCTCCGCGCCATCGCGGAATATCGCAAGCGCTGCAAGAAAGTTGTTTGACCGCGCATCCAAAAGAGAGTCTTCAACAATTGTACCGGGCGTCACCGTGCGAACGATTTCACGCTTTACAACCGATTTTGATCCGCGCTTTTTTGCCTCCTCGGGGCTTTCCATTTGCTCGCAAATTGCAACCTTGTGTCCTGCGCGAATAAGTTTTGCGAGATAGTTTTCATAAGCGTGAAACGGAACACCACACATCGGAATTGCTTCACCGGCATGTTGACCCCGCTTGGTCAACGCAATATCGAGAGCACGTGCGGCGGCGATTGCATCATCGAAAAACAATTCGTAGAAATCACCCATTCGATAAAAGAGTAATGCATCCTTCGCCGTCCCCTTTATGGAGAGGTACTGCACCATCATCGGTGTCGGCTCGTTCGCAGATTTGGTTTTCGTTTTTGTCATCGGTTGTTCAGAAGCGGTGACCCTGAAAAAGACATTATTAAAAGCCCTTATTGCACGCTAAAAGTAGATTGTTTTCATAGATAATGCCGAAACAAATTGATCTTTCGACCAAACCGGTAAGGATATATCTTGTGAGTGTATATTCCTTATGCCGGTAAACCACATCACCCGAACCGAAATCAATATCGGAGCACGGGCAGCACCGCTTATTGCCCGTGTGAACCGCCGCGCCAAGCGGTTGATTTTGAAGGTCGATCCCGTAACTGGGGAAATTCATGTCACCGCACCAAGCAAAAGCGCGCTTCCACAGGCGATCAGCTTTGCCCACGAGCGAATCGACTGGATTGCCAGCCAACTACAGGACCAATTACGCGGGCGCCCATTCAAAGCCGGTATGACGATCCCCTATCAAGGGATTGATCACATCATCATCCATGATGAAAATCTGCGTGGCGCAGTTCGAATCGATAATGACTTTATGCCCGCCATTCGCGTAGGCGGACGGCCAGAACATCTCAATCGCCGTGTCGCCGATTGGCTTAAGCGGCAAGCACGATTGCGCTTGACCGAGCGCTCAGATTTTTATTGTGAACAACTAAAGCGAAAGCGTGGCCGCATTCAAATTCGCGACACACGCACGCGTTGGGGGTCATGTTCATCCGATGGCTCGCTCTCGTATTCATGGCGACTCATCCTCGCGCCAACCGAAATTCTTGATTATGTGGCTGCCCATGAATGCGCGCACCTGATCCACCTGAATCATTCACCTGCATTTTGGCGCATTGTCCGCGGGCTCGGCGTCGATTGTCGTGGAGCCGCACAATGGTTGAGCACCGAGGGGCCAACCCTTTTCACATATGGCGTTGCTGATTCAGCCCGTTGATTGCAACAGGGTGGCAATCGGGTCCGTTGGTTTTATCGGCGCATTGTAGACTGGCGGCGGCAACGCACGGACCATCATCTCTCGCCATATAATCGCAGGTGCTCTGCCGCCCGTAATCCCATCCATTGGCCGATTGTCGTCACGCCCGACCCAAACCACACCAACCAAACCGCCCGCATGACCAGCAAACCATGCGTCACGATTATTTTGGGACGTACCGGTTTTGCCGGCGACCGCATAACCCGGAATTTTTGCGGCCCGCCCTGTGCCCCATTCGGTTACACTTTGCATCATATCATTGGTTGCGGCGATGGCGCTTGGCGATGCCGCTTCACTTACGATCGTGCCGCCGCGCCGAAAAATTACATCACCGTCCGCTGTTTCGATCCGATCAATTGAATGGGCGACAACTTTAAAACCACCATTCGCGAATGGAACATAAGTTGCGGCTAAATTGAGCGGCGAAATCTCATCAACACCCAGTGCAAGCGACGGCCCAGGATTTAAATTGTCCGACCACCCCATATTTCGTGCAGTTTCACGGACCTTATTTCGACCAACCCGTTCTTGCAGGCGGATCGCCGCACTATTCAACGAACGCGCCAAGGCTTCGCGTAATGTAACCTCGCCATAGAATTTATCTTTATAGTTTCCCGGCGACCACTTTCCGATCTGAACCGGCGCATCAATGATCTTACTATCGGCGTGCTCGCCATGGGACATCGCAGCGAGATAGATAAACGGCTTAAACGCAGAGCCAGGCTGCCGTTTTGCTTGCGTTGCCCGATTATATTGGCTCCGCGCATAATCGCGCCCGCCGATCATTGCCCGCACCGCACCTTCACGGTCCATCATGACTACGGCGCTTTCAATATCGCTTAGACCATCACCGGCCACAGCTAGCCCTGCGATCAAACCCGTTTCTGCCGCCGCCTGCACTTTCGGATCAAAGGTCGTCCGAATAATTAAATCTGCATCAACACTCGGCGAAAGACTACGCGCTTCACGCATCACATGATCAATGAAATATGGTGCTGCTTCAAACCGTGGCGACGCGAGCATCACCGGGTTTGAAATCGCAACATCTGCGGCACGTCTTGTTAAAAAACCTGCGGTGACCATTTGCTCGATAACAAGTCGCCCCCGTTTGCCCGCATCTTCTGGGTTACTGGTCGGCGAATAGCGCGACGGAGCCTTTAACAATCCCGCCAGCACTGCCGCTTCACCGACCGCCAGCTTTGATGCAGGCTTTCCAAAATAACGGTAACTCGCCGCATCAATGCCATAGGCACCAGCACCAAAATACACCCGGTTAAGATAGAGCGTCAGGATTTCGTCTTTGCGAAACTTATGCTCCAACCAAAACGAGAGCATCAATTCTTGGATTTTACGCTTCATGGTGCGCTCACCACTCAGGAATACATTCTTGGCGAGCTGTTGGGTGATGGTCGAACCACCCTGACGAACCGATCCTTCATTGGCATTTACGATCAGCGCCCGAACTATTGAAACCGGGTTGGCACCAAAGTGATGATAGAAATTTCTGTCTTCAACCGCGAGCACCGCGTTCGGAACATGAGCCGGAAGGGACGACAATTTGATCGGGGCACCATGGCTAACCCCATGAAGCATGATCGGTGCGCCATCAGCCGCCAAAAGGGTTACTTTTGGGCCATCACCCTCACGCCAAAGCTCAGCGGTATCGGGAAGATCGCTGGCGAAATAAGCAAAAATTGCCGCAAATGCCACCAGGCCAGTAAAAGCAAAGACGCTCAATTCCGCCGCTGCGCGGCTAAAAGGGGCAAGCGCCGCAAAGCGCGACGGAGCGCGTCGCCGAGCAGCTCTCCGCGTGCTTCGCCGACGGCTTTTAGCCTTAGGGCGGCGTTTAGCCTTTGCTTTTGTCTTTCTACGCACCATAGACCATGCTTCGAATCATGTGGTTAACGAGTGGTAAAGAGAACGCCTGAGAAAGCGATATTTCGCTTCTGTGTGAATTGCGCCATAATCGCTTTTCCATAGGAAACAGAACAAACACAGGATCAACGATATCCTGGGACAATAGTAATCAAGGGGACCCGCCATGACAGAAGCGGCTATATTGGACGATCTGGACGAGAAAACGACTGCGATCGTCAACGCTGCTCGTACCACATTCTTGGCCCGTGGCTTTGATGCGGCCAGCATGGACCAGATTGCCCTAACCGCAGGCGTATCCAAGCGTACGGTTTATAATCGGTTCCGCTCAAAGGAGGAGCTGTTCGGCGCGGCCATCACCGAGACCTGTAAGCACCTTCTGCCCGTAAATGTCAGCGATATCGAAGACACCCTGCCTGCCGACGAATTGATCCGAGCGCTCAGCCGTCTGTTTGTTCAAGGAATATTGGAACCCGAGGCTTTATCATTGCGCCGCATTGCCGCCTTTGAAGCAGAGCGAACCCCGGCGATTGGCCAAGCCTATCTTGAACACGGCCCAGCATCACTGGTCGCTGAATGCGCCCCAATTTTAGCCCGTCTGGCGGCACGGGGTTGCTATTCCATTGAAGATCCGGAAGCCGCGATTTGGCAGTTAGGGGCCTTAATTACAGAGCCGCTGCATACGCGGATTTTGATGGGGGACATGCCGAATGATTTAGACGCGGCAATCGATCATCAAGTCGAGAAAGGGGTCGCCGCCTTTGTAAAGATCTATCGGGTCTAGCCGACAAAGGACCAGGTGCAGCACCGCCGATCAGAATTTTGAAACAAAAAAAACCGGCGCAGTTTGCACTGCGCCGGTTTCTTAATTTGTAGACTGATCTGTTCTTATTCGAACGAAATCACAACATCTGAACGACGGTTCAGAGGCTCACGAACGCCATCAGCCGTTGCTTTAGCAAGGTTTGTCTCGCCATATGATTCCATGCGGATTGCATCGGGTGAAACGCCGTTTGCCACGAGGCCATCACGTACCGCACGGGCACGACGCTCAGAAAGCGCTTGGTTATACGCAGAACTACCTGACGTATCGGTGTTACCTGAAACAACAACAGTATCGATGTCGTTTTCAAGCGCACGAGACGCAGCTTCTTGGATCAACGTATTTGCCTGTGGTGTCAGGTTCGATTTGTCATAATCGAAGTAAACTGTGAAATTGATTGGATCGAGATCAACCGCAGTTTCATCAACCATTTGTGGTGGGCATGAAGCAGAAACCGGTACGCTTGAGCCATCCCAGCAATCTTTATACTGAGGTGCCGCAACTGGCGCAGCAGCTGCACCGAAGTTCCAGCGAAGACCAGCAAACAGGCTGTGTGAATCGTAAGCAGCTTCAAATGCAGCAGGTGTACCGTTCAAAGTACCCGCATATGAACGCTTCTTCGTCGCGAAATAGCGGTATGAAAGGTCAAGTGCGAGACCTTCAGAAAGTTCGATAGCAACACCAGCAATCCCTTGATACGCAAGAGCCCAACGGTCAGCGCCGTAAGCAATTGCCAAAGGTGAAACCGGTGCGCCCGCTGTATTCGTGCCGACAATGTCGTTGTCGATGTTTGCAACACCAACACCAGCACCGATGTAAGGTGCGAAACCGCCACGGCCTAGGTCGAGCAATACGTTGCCCATAACCGCCATTGACGTTGTGTCACCGCTGATTGTGCCTGCTGGAAAGCCAGAAAAACCAAGACCATCTGGATCGATCGAATCGATCGAGTTATTGCGGTACGAAAGCTCTAGTTCTGTACGGAAATTGTTCGCGTATGAGTAACCGAGCGTTGTGTACACACCGATGCCGGGATCATATTCAGCGTCTGAGTCAAACGCGAAAGCACCGCCACCACCAGCTTGGTCGTTGGTGATGTCTTTGCCATTACCCATGTAGCTCAAGCCGGCGCCGATTGCGCCATAGAGGCCTTCATAGGCGTGAGCGGCTGGCGCAATGACCAATGTGGCCGCGGCCGCAATAAGTGTCGTCTTGAGTTTCATCGTTCCCCTCCTCAGGTGGACCAAAGATAAACCGCCAAAGCCCAACTATCGTCCGGGGCTGGCTTCCGGTGAATTTCACAAATTCCGTAGCGGCTCTTCCGCTAGAAATATAGTGCCGTTATGACGAAATTACCTTTTATGCTTAATATCCTCTTAATGATGTTGCAACAACGCATCGGCGCCTAGAGCCCCTGCTGCGTTTTCCTATTACAGGGTTGCTGCGGAGCAACAGTTCTTGCCCGAAAGGGTTCCTAAAAAAGGAAAGTTTATTATGCGTTACGCCTTGATCGCATTGGCCCTTTTGGTGCCGACACCCATTCTTGCTGCTGACGGCGCAAATGATCGTTTGTTGCATAGCCTGCAAGCGGATGTTTCTGCGGATCGTATCGAAGCCGACATTAATCGGCTTGTGGGGTTTGGTACACGTCATACGCTGTCTGAAACAGAATCAGACACACGTGGAATTGGTGCAGCGCGTCGTTGGGTCAAAGCTGAATTCGATAAGATCTCCTCAGATTGTGGCGGCTGCCTTGAAGTCTTTTATGTCAGCGATTTTGTAGAGGGCGAACCCCGCATTCCCAATCGCACAGAGGTTGTAAATGTTATTGCATTGCAACGCGGCACATTAGACCCTGATCGGGTCGTCATGATGAGCGGGGATATCGACTCGCGCGTTAGCGATCCGCTCAATAGCACCTCCGATAGCCCCGGTGCCAATGATAATGCATCGGGCCTTGCTGGCGTCATCGAAGCCGCGCGGGTTCTTTCAAAAGAAAAGTTTGCGGGAACGATCGTTTACGCTGGTCTTTCTGGCGAAGAACAGGGCCTATTCGGCGGCAAAATTCTGGCCGCCCATGCCCTAGCGAATGGCTGGCAGGTCAAAGCTGTGCTGAACAATGATATGATCGGTAACATCAAAGGCATAGATGGCGTCATCGACAATTCGACTGCGCGCGTTTTTTCAGAAGGCACACGCTTCCTCGAAACCGAAGAAGAAGCGCGCATCCGCCGTTTTTCTGGCGGCGAAGTCGACTCGCCGTCGCGCAACCTTGCTCGTTACATTGATCGCCTTGCCGATGACTACATTCCAAATCTCGATGTCATGATGGTCTATCGCCTAGATCGGTTTTCGCGTGGCGGACACCACCGTCCGTTCAACGAAGTCGGTATGCCCGGTGTCCGTATAATGGAAACACACGAAAATTATGTGATGCAACATCAAGATTTGCGCACGGAGGACGGCATCACCTATGGCGATGTTATTGAAGGTGTAAATTTCGATTATGCGCGCAAACTGACATCACTCAATGTTGTTGCGCTTGCGGGAATGGCCTCTGCGCCCCCCTTCCCGGCGAATGTAGAAATAGAAGGTGCCGTACAACCGTCCACCACATTAAAATGGGACGTACCAACCGGACGAAAAGCACGCAATATAGCAGGATATCGCGTTCATTGGCGCCTAACAGATTCACCGCAATGGACGCACAGCATTGATGTCGGCAAAGTGTCTGAATTCACGTTGCAAAACATTGTCATCGACAATTATTTCTTTGGCGTTTCTTCTATCTCTAAAGACGGCGCACAAAGCCCTGTGGTATTCCCCGGCCCAATGGGCAGCTTCGGCGATTAACAAAACCTTCGCAGTCGCAACACAAATTCAGCACAGAGAGAATTCACGGATCGAAATTCAACCTAACTGCGAAAACTTCAGTGCCGACAAAAAAACTTCATGACGGCAAAGTAATGTTTTCTGTGGAATTATGAATTTCGGTCAGTTAGGCTCCGTGTGGGGAAACCGGAATTGAAAACGTGGGGTGTCCAAATGAAAGCAATTCTCTGGCTAATTATTCTTGTTCTTGCTGCTCTCGGTGTCGTGTCCATCGTTGAGTACTTCAATCTTTACGATGTACCGATGATCGATGTTTCTAAAGAAGCATCAGACTTGGCTATTGTCGAATAATCTTCTCTACACCCCCCGATAGTGCTTGCGCTCTTTCGGGGGGTGATTTATCCACCAGCTCAGACGGTGCCCTCTTAACGAGGGAGAATAGGGAATGCGGTGTGAATCCGCAGCTGTACCCGCAACTGTAAGCGGCTAGGCACCTCGCTAATATGCCACTGGAATTTCGGCTTAAGCCAAATCCGGTAAGGCAGCGAAGGGACCAGCGATCCGCGAAGTCAGGAGACCTGCCGTCGACGTCGTCTCTCGCCTGACCGGGAATAGTCAGCCGAGCGGTGAACCCGTCGTGGCGACATCCATTTGTTTTAAGGAGTGTCGCTAATGACCAAATTCTACTCGCCTACCACCATATCTATTTTTTCGCTTGTTGTTTCCGGTTCGTTTTCTAACATCGCGAACGCGCAAATATCGGCCTTTGATCCGCAGAGTGACGAAATTGTCGTCTCGGCAACACGCACGCCAAAATCATTATCCGAAGTCGGGTCAACCGTCACGGTAATCAGCGCTAAAGATATCATCGACAGCCAATATAGTTTTGTATCTGAGGCATTGCGCGACACAGCCGGGGTTGCCATCGCGCGTAACGGCGGCCCCGGTGGCGCTACTGCCGCGCGTATTCGCGGTGCCGCAAGCGGACAAACTTTGGTGATGATTGATGGTATCATCGTCAACGACCCGAGCGCACCGCAGGGCGGATTTAACTTTGCTAATCTTGACGTCGCAGACATCGAACGCATCGAAGTTTTGCATGGGCCACAAAGCCTACTTTACGGGGCCGATGCAATTGGCGGTGTCATTGTCATTACTACCAAGAAAGACCGCTCAGCCACCACCGCATATCTTGAGGGCGGGTCGCGCGGCACGATCAGGGGTGGTGCCACAGCTCTTTTACGTGATGAGCGCGCCTATGGCCGTGTTACCATTTCAGGATCACGGACTGACGGCGTTTCGCGCGCATCAGTCGGTACTGAACAAGATGGTTACCGCAATCTATTCGGATCCTTTTCCGGCGGTATTGCATTGAACGATCAATGGCACGCCGAGTTAATTGCCCGTTACAATGACAGTCACTCAGAGATTGATGGTTTCGCACCGCCGACTTTTAGTTTTGGTGACACGGATGACACTGAGGATGCTGAAAACTACGCCATCGCAGGGAAGCTCTCTCAAGACTTCAATGGATTTAACGGCATGCTTACGGTATCCTATAATGCCATTGACCGTAAAAATCTAAATAATGGCCTAGAGACTTTTTCCGCTAATGGTGACCGTCTTTCTGCTGATTATCTTGGCGCACTGTCTCTGCGGGAGAATATCCAGATCATTGCTGGCGGCGAAATAGAGCGTACGTCGGTCGAGGTTTCTGGCGTTGACGAGTCGGCGAATGCCGGAGCCGTCTTTGCAATGCTTGAGGTGAAACCGATAAACGCACTAACAGTTTCGGCTGGTGTTCGGCGCGACGAGTTTTCAAATTTTGACGGTGCCCCGACTGCCCGTGTGGCCGCTGTCTGGGCTGCGCCGAACGATATGTTCATTCGAGCAAGCTGGGGGCAAGGGTTCCGTGCACCCAGCCTGTTTGAGCTGAATTACAATCAGTTCGGTACAATCCCGAACCCGGATTTACGCCCCGAAAAAGCCAATGGTTTTGACATTGGTTTGGAAAAACGTGTCGGCGATCATTCATTGTCGGCGACATTTTTTCATACGCGGGTTACTGATCAGATTGATTTCGACTTTGCTGGCAGTGGGTATTTCAATATAGATCGCGCTCGTTCACGTGGGGTCGAGATAGCCGCTAACTTTGCGCTTCATGAGACATTGTCGGCTCGGCTGTCCTATAGCTTTACCGACGCGATTGACCTCGGCACTGACGCCCGTTTGCTGCGTCAGCCAAAACACAAATCCGTTGCTGTACTCACCTATCGGCCAATCGAACAACTCAACCTTTCCACTAGCATTACCTATAATGGTTCGGAGGCTGATTTCCCGGTCGGAAACGATGACTTTATTCGCCTCGACCTTCGCGCGGCATACGCATTTACAGACCAATTAGAAATTTATGGCCGCGTAGAAAATGCAACGGATACAAAATATGAAGATGTATCGGGCTATAGCGAACCTGGCGTTTCTGTCTTCGGCGGCATCAGAGTTCGACTTTGATGTTTAAGCGCGCCATTCTCTCAATGGCCATGTTGGTGGTGCTAAGCACCGCCAACGCTAAACCAAATGTGGTTTCGATAGACTATTGCGCTGATCAATATGTTTTAAAGCTTGCTGATCCAGATCAGGTTTTAGCGGTATCGCGTGGGGCAGATAAAGATTATTCCTACATGCGCACGGCCGTCGGATCACATCATAAAGTCCGGGCGACGCGCGAAGAGGTTTTTACTCTAGAGCCTGAAGTAATCATTCGACAATGGGGTGGTGGTGCAAATGCCGAATCTGCTTTTAGCGCGTTCGGCGCGAATGTCGTAACCCTTGGTAACGCTAACAATTTTGAAGATATAATCGAAAACATCCGATTAGTTGCAAGTGCATTAAAGCAAACCGCACGCGGCGAAGCATTGATAAGAAATCTGCGTGCGCGGCTTTCTGCGCTCCCCGAAAACAATGAGGTTCGGGCACTTTACGTCACGCCGGGGGGCGTCACCGCCGGTGATAAAACTATGATCCATGCTATTATTGCGGCGGCGGGCGCGCGCAACATCACCGCAGAAGAAGGCAAAAGTTATTACCCACCTCTTTCCGCCGAGGCGTTACTACTTGAACCGCCGGAATTTGTTGTTGCTGGATTTTTCCAATCGCGCGATCAAGACGTCAACCATTGGTCGGCGGTGCACCACCCCGCCCTCACTAAGGTGATCGCAGATCGCCCTCATATTAGTCTGCCGCCTGATTTGATTTCGTGCTCAGCATGGTTTGGTGTCGAGGCGGCTGAATTAATCGCTGCGGCGATTGCGGAGAACGACCGATGAAAACAATCCTTCATCACCAGACGCTTTCCATTTCCCTCGTTGTCCTAAGCTCTATACTGATTATCATATCACTGTTTATAGGCCCCGCATCCATCGCCCCAACCGCTGCTATTGCAGCGCTTTTTAATGATCACGGCGCTATAAGCGTTGTCGTCCGCGAAATACGACTACCGCGCGCGCTTGCCGCTTGGGTTGCTGGCGCTTGCCTCGGTGCTGCCGGGGCCGGGCTTCAAGGGTTATTGCGCAACCCACTTGCGGACCCCGGTGTGCTTGGGGTATCTGCGGCAGCCGCCTTAGGCGCTGTTCTCTCTATATATTTTAATTTCGCCACCCTGGCTTTTTGGGTGACGCCATTTTCGGCGATCCTTTTTGCGCTTGGCGCAACCACAATATTATATGTTTTGGGCGCAGGACGGGTTTCAACCGCAAGGTTGATTTTAATCGGCGTAGGAATTTCATCGCTTTGTGGGGCGCTACTCTCTCTCGTCATGAATCTGTCCCCTAACCCTTACGCACTTTCTGATCTTATAAATTGGCTTTTCGGCACCGTAGCCAATCGCAGTTTCCAAGACATCGCTTTAACCGTACCATTCACAGTCGTAGGATTCGCAGCGATATATGCGAGTGGGCCTGGACTATCCGCCCTAACGCTGGGCGAGGAAACTGCCGCAACGATCGGCGCGAATCTTGCGCGCACGACAATGCTCGTGATTGCGGGGGCCGCAGCGCTTGTGGGTGCAAGCGTAGCGATTGCGGGCGCGATTGGTTTTATCGGCATCGTCGCCCCACATATCGTTCGCGCGTTTTCTGGCCACAATCCCGCACACGTGCTCGTACCCAGCGCACTTCTTGGTGGCGCGATACTAACCGCTGCGGACCTTATGATCCGCGTTCTTCCATTTGATCAGGAACTAAAACTCGGCGTTGCAGCAGCACTTATAGGTGCGCCGGGTTTCGTATGGGTCGCCATGAGCAGTAAACGGATTACGTCATGACAATCAATATGCACAGTTTTTGTGTTTCTCTTGGTGGCACCGAGATTTTACGCAACGTATATTTGAACATTTCCCCCGGTGAGTTTATCGGGCTTGTCGGCCCAAATGGCGCTGGAAAATCTACGCTATTGCGGGCTCTGGCCGGACTCCAGTCCGGTGATGCCGGCCAATGTACCGTAAACGAACAAAACATCTCGGAATTATCGCCAATAGAACGAGCAAAAAAACTTGCTTACTTGCCACAATCACGGCCGGTTTATTGGTCAATGATCGCGCGCGACGTAGTTGCGCTTGGGCGATTTGCATATGGCAGCCCGTTGCAGATTGATGCGCGGGATGCAAAAGCGGTCGATAACGCCCTAATGGCCACGGGCGCAACCCATTTGAAAGCCCGACCCGTGGGAGAACTTTCTGGGGGGGAGCGCGCACGAATTCACCTTGCGCGTACATTGGCCGCAGAAACACCGATCATCATTGCCGATGAACCTATTGCGGCGCTTGATCCCGCCCACCAGCTATCGGTCATGCAAATGCTGCGGGACAAAGCAAACAATGGAAGCTCTGTCATCGCCGCACTTCACGAACTACCATTGGCATCGCGTTTCTGCACTCGGATCATTGTTCTTGATCAAGGTAGAATTGTCGGTGATGCCGACGCAAAAATATTACCCACCGAAGTTATTGAATGCACTTTTGGCGTAACCCCTATGCGTGACCAGAGCGGAATTATCAATGGCTTGCTGCCGAAAATCACCTAAGAAAATCCGCACTAGGAAAGGGATTTCTCTTTGCGCCAATAGATTTCATTGACCCCGATATTCCGCGCTTCAATTCGCGCGGCAATAAAGAAGACATCGGAAAGCCGGTTCAAATATTGAAGCGCGAAAATCGCCTCTGGCGCATCGCGATAAAACGTTGCCATCGAGCGTTCAATTCGGCGGCAGGTTGCCCGCGCCACGTGGCAAAAACCAAGTACCGGCGCGCCGCCGGGAAGAATAAACTCCTTCAGCGGCGGCAAATCTGTGTTCAACTCTTCAGCCGCACCATCGAGCCGCGCAACATGACGTTCAGATAAAAGCGGCGTACCCGGAAAACACAAAGCCCCACCGAGATCAAAAAGATCGTGTTGAATCTCCGAAAGCAGTGCCGGTAGCACTCCAGCAGAAAGATGGCTTTGCACCACGCCAACCCAGCTATTCAGCTCATCCACATCGCCCAATAGCGCAACTCGCGCGTCATCTTTAGGGACACGGGTTCCATCGCCCAGTGATGTTTCTCCTTTATCACCGCCCCTCGTCACAATTTTCGTCAGTCGGTTACTCATTTAAACACCGTCATACCGCGTAGACGCTTCATACAACAAAAAAGCGCCCGGCGATAACCGGGCGCTTTTCCTTTAAGCAATCAAGACATTTACGCGCCTTTTTTCTCAGGAGGATGAATGCCCCCTTCCATTGGCTGCCCCGCTTGCGCTTCGCCAGCAAGTGCATGGGACGGGTCACCCATCGTATCAATATGCATAAGCTTCTTGATCAATGGTGACACTAATAACATCACGAAACCTATCGCCATCGCCACGTAACCGACATTGGTATATACCGTCACATAAGTGGCTTTGGCAGCAGCAACATCCGTCAGCTGACCACCAATAGTCTCCGCACCAGTCCCGCGTGCAATAACACCCGCAAGATAGTTAGAAAGACCAGAGTATAGGAACCAAGCTCCCATGCTCATGCCAACGGCACGGGCTGGGGCAAGCTTGGTAACCTGCGAAAGCCCAACCGGCGATACCATCAATTCGCCCATGGTATGAACCCAATAGATCAAGAAGATAAAATAGACCGCCGTCATTGCAACGCCAGAACCCGACGCCGCAATTCCGCCAACAAGTGACAAGAATCCTAATCCAGCAAGGAACACGCCAATCGCAAATTTCACTGGTGCAGATGGTTCCATCTTACGCTTGGCAAGTGCGATCCACATCCATGCAAAAACTGGCGCAAACACAACGATGTAGGCTGCATTGAGGAATTGAAAGACAGGTGTCGGCACAGAAATGCCGAACATTGTTCTGTCTACCAAACGGTCGGTGAAAAGGGTGAGCGAAGAACCCGCCTGTTCAAACAATGCCCAGAACGGGATCTGAGCAAGAATGAAGTAGATCGCGGCCAGCATTCGATCACGTTCCGTACCTTTGAGCTTCGTTACCGCATACCCGATGAGAAAGACGAGGATCAAAATACCAAGACCGCCAACGAACCACTCCTCGATGAGATGCGAGTTCATCACAGTAAGCATCGCAACAATAATGATGCCGACACCAGCCAAATAGCATGCCCATTCCACATTGATTGGGCCAAAGACTTTTTCTTTTAGCTTTGCATAACTCGGCGGATCCGCACGGCCCTCAAGCCAGGGTTGGAAAAACAAGAACGTCAAAAGGCCGGCAAGCATACCAATGCCAGCAAGGCCAAAGCCCCATTTCCAACCCCAAACAATACCGATGATGCCGACAGTCAATGACGATAGCAGCGACCCAAGGTTGATTCCCATATAGAAAATAGTGAAACCCGAATCTCGCCGCGTATCACCAAGCCCATAAAGCGCACCAACAATGGTTGAGATATTCGCCTTTAGGAAGCCAACACCCGCAATAATCAGCGCTAGCGCCAAATAGAGCGTGTTGACGAAAACCTCTTCTTGTTCGATTCGCGTGTCATAAGCATCCGTTGGAATGGAGGCTGGCAAGCCGACAATTTCGGGCTGTTCAATCAACATCTCTTTTGCGCCCTCGCTAAAGGTGATGACTGATTGTCCGTTGTCGGAAATAATGATTTGTGGCGCATCGCCACCCCGACCATCAAGCGTGATCTGATACTCTTGTCCTTCATAGGTTAGTATCTCTTTTGAGCCACTCCCCTCGAAAGCCATCAACCCGTGACCCATCACAAGAAGAATTGCGCCATAGGTCACCGCTTTTCGTTGTCCAAGATACTTGTCCGCCAACGATCCGCCGATGATGGTCATCACATAAACCAGCGCAGTGTATGCGCCATACATGACTGCCGAACGCTCGTCCGAGAACAAGAAATGTTGGGTCAAATAAAGGACCAACAGTCCCCGCATGCCGTAATATGAAAACCGCTCCCACATTTCGGTGAAAAACAAAATGAAAAGGCCGCGTGGATGGCCAAGTATCGTTTTTTCGCCCGGGGGAATTGCCCCAACGGCGCCTGAATCGCTCATAAATGCTCCTTGCGCAGCACCCAAATCCGCAGAAAGCTGATCGGGCTGCCCTTATATTCACCCCATGCGTCGCCCCCTCCGGACGCGCATAAGCGGACACAATAAGCTCAAAATAGACGGAAAATCCAGCCGTTACGCACCCCCGGCATTTAGAAGATTGCCTCAACGTGACCGCATAGAATGGCCGAATATCCCAATGGCTGCGCTTAGAGTTCGAAAATTGATCTGGAGATTATCGCGATTTCAAAAGGAGGGCGCGAATCAACCCTGCCGCCGAAATCACCAACCAAAATACCTCAATCACAAATGACGCTGCATTGAATGTATTGGAAAGCGAATAAAGAATAAGGATGGCCCCGATACCATTAAGGCCGGGATAGAGCGGTTTGCGCACATCCATTCGGCCCATCTGCGACAAGAAATATGTCCCAACCACGAGGGCAACACCAACAAACCCGACAAAGTCTGGAACAGTAAGCTGCATCTTATTGGTTTATCGGAATATCGATAATTGTCGAGGGCACAAAACAAAAATTGACTATCGCCGGATTAGTCACGCCTTAGATGGGCGGAGTCCAAAAACATTTGCCCGTTTCGCGATATTTCGCCCCCAGCCCTTTATAAAAAGAAATTGCCTTTTTGTTTTCCGGCCTCACCGTCCAGCTCACTTGGGCCGATTGTTCTGTGGCAACCTCGAACACAGCTCGCATTAACGCTTCCCCCGCCCCATGGCCTCTACACTCAGCCACGACGAATAAGTCATCCAGCGTAATACGCGTGCGTCCGCTCCAAAGGTGAAAATCATGCGTATAGGTCGCATACCCTATTGGTCTGCCATCGAGAACTGCGAAAAAACCGCTCCACTTTGGATTTGGCCCAAAACCGGAATTACGCAACTCTTCGGGCGTGACCGTTAAAAACTGGTCCTCACCCTCATGAATCGCCAGCGCAGTAATAAAGTCATAAAGCGTATCAACCTCATTCTCGGCAATACGCGTTATGTTCAATTTCATGGGCACAATACTAGACGTTACGCCTGCATCGTCCAGCCTTCAACGGCCATCGCCGCTTGGCGGACGGCCTCGGATCGAGTGGGATGGGCATGGCATGTGCGCGCGATATCTTCGGATGCACCACCAAACTCCATGACGCTGACGGCCTCGGCAATCAACTCACCGGCCTCGACACCAACAATATGAACACCGAGCACGCGATCTGTTTCAGCATCAGCAAGCACTTTCACAAAACCATCTGTCTCATGATTAGTTTTCGCTCGACTGTTTGCCATGAATGGGAATTTACCAGTCTTATAGGAAACCCCTTCCTCTTTGAGCTGCTCTTCAGTTTTACCAACTGACGCCACTTCCGGATAGGTATAAACCACATTCGGCACAGTCTCGTAATTTACGTGACCAGCTTTTCCTGCAATCAACTCGATGCAAGCGACCGCGTCATCCTCGGCTTTATGCGCCAACATAGGCCCATGAATGCAATCGCCAACCGCCCAAACTCCATCCACATTCGTCTTGAAGTGGTCAGTCAAAATAAATCCGCGCTTATCCGTTTTAACGCCAACGGTTTCAAGACCGAGTTTGTCCGTATGAGGACGACGCCCGATTGCAACTAAAACCGCATCAGCCGTGATGGTTTCGACCTCACCGCCCGCAGCAGGTTCTACGGTGAGCTTAACGTTGGATTTGTTTTTCTTTGCGCCCGTCACTTTTGACGAAAGCTTAAAGTCAACGCCCTGTTTTTTCAGAATACGCTGGAATTGTTTGGAAACTTCACCATCCATAGTTGGCAGAATTCGATCAAGAAATTCAACGACCGTTACTTTCGCACCGACCCGGCGCCAAACTGAACCAAGTTCCAAGCCAATAACACCGCCGCCAATAACAACGAGATGCTTTGGCACTTTCGGTAACGCCAAAGCACCTGTGGACGACACAATCTGTGTCTCATCAATTTCGACGCCCGGCAACGGCGTCACTTCGGAACCCGTTGCTATAACAATATTTTTTGCCTCAAGCTCAACGGTCTTCTCGCCCGTCACACGAACCTTACCGGGCGCAATGATCTCACCAGCCCCAAGAAACGTCGTGACTTTGTTTTTCTTCATCAGAAACTCAACGCCGTTCGTCAGCGCATCGACGGCATCATCTTTTTGTTTGAGCATCTGTGGGAGATCAAGCGACACACCAGACGTTTTGATTCCAAGACCAGCAAAATCTTTCTCCGCGATCTCATAGAGCTGCGATGCGTGGAGCAGCGCCTTTGACGGAATGCAACCAACGTTCAAGCAGGTTCCGCCAAGTTTTTTATTATCGCGCTTTTCGATTATCGCAGTCTTCAGCCCCAATTGACCGGCGCGAATAGCCGCGTTGTATCCGCCGGGACCGGCACCAATAATCACGACGTCAAATGATTCACTCATCTGAATTCCTTACTATTGTAAAAGCAAAAACCGGCGCGAAATCGCGCCGGCAAAAGATTAAAGGTCCAACAACAAACGCTGCGGATCTTCGAGGTTCTCTTTGACACGCACAAGGAATGTCACCGCACCTTTTCCGTCAACGATGCGATGATCGTAAGACATAGCAAGGTACATCATTGGGCGGATTATCACTTCGCCATTGCGCGCGATTGGACGTTGTTCAATGCGGTGCATCCCAAGGATGCCCGATTGCGGTTGATTGAGGATCGGCGTCGAGAGAAGCGAGCCATAAACACCACCATTTGAGATAGTGAAAGTACCACCCTGCATATCTTCGAGTTTCAAATCACCAGAGCGAGCTTTACGGCCATAATCAGCAATCTCAAGCTCAATCTCAGCCATTGATTTCAAGTCAGCATCACGAATAATCGGTACGACCAGACCTTTTTCCGTACCTACGGCAACACCAATATCATAATGATTTTTGTAAATAATGTCGGTGCCATCAATTTCAGCATTAACATCTGGCACTTCTTTCAGTGCATGGACGCAGGCCTTAACAAAGAATGACATAAAGCCTAGCTTAATACCGTGCTTTTTATCAAATAGATCCTTGTACTGATTACGAAGCTCCATGACTGCCGTCATATCGACATCATTAAATGTCGTTAGCATCGCCGCGCTGTCCTGCGCTTCTTTCAACCGACGCGCAATTGTCTGGCGCAGACGAGACATCTTTACGCGCTCTTCGCGTTCGCCAAGGTCGCGTGGTGCGGATGGTGCACGCGTTTGTTGTGCTGGTGTCGACTGAGCAGCCAAGGCGTCGCCCTTGGTTACCCGACCGCCTTTACCTGATCCCTGGATCGCCGTCGCATCAAGGCCGCGCTCCGCAACCACCCGGCGCGGTGCCGGTGAAAGCGGTTTATCATTGCTGGCTGATACATCGTGTCCAGCCGCTGCTGCCGCACGCGGTGACGGACGATTAGCATCGCCAATCTCGCTAGACGAAGCCACACCATTAGCAGAAGCCCCAGCTTCGATAATTGCGATCAGCGAGCCGACTTCAACCGTATCGCCTTCCGCAGCAATGATTTTTTTGATCACACCGCCCGCCGGTGCTGGGACATCCATGGCCGCTTTATCTGTTTCCAGACTGACAATTGGCTCGTCCAGCTCGACTGCGTCGCCTTCTTTTTTCAACCATTCGCCGATATCGGCTTCGGTTACGGATTCGCCAGACGCAGGTACCCGCACTTCAATCTCTTCACCGCCGCCCGAGGCAGCCGCAGGTTTTGATTCAGTCTTTTTCGACGCTGGTTCCGTCTTTGCTTCTGCCGATGCGCCCGCAGCTTCAATCGCGCCCAACAGTGCATCCACCTCAACGGTGTCGCCTTCATTGGCAGAAATACTAGCGAGAACACCCGCTGCCGGCGCAGGCACCTCGACCGAAACTTTGTCCGTCTCCAGCTCAACCAACGGTTCATCAACGTTTACTGCGTCGCCCTCGTTCTTCATCCATTTCGCAATCGTGGCTTCGGTTACGGACTCGCCAAGCGTTGGGACGCGGATTTCGGTAGCCATGCTTTAATCTCCTATGGAGGTAACGTGCCCTAAACTGACAACGCTTCGTCCAGAAATTCTTCAAGTTCTTGTTTATGTTTGCTCATCAGGCCAGTCGCCGGTGAGGCCGCAGCCGGACGCCCAACATAGCGCGCGCGCTTATGCTTGGCATCAATCTGATCAAGGGTCCATTCGATATTTGGTTCCATAAAGAACCATGCACCCATATTCTTTGGCTCTTCCTGACACCAGATCATTTCAGCATTACGGAAACGCTGAAGTTCCTTGATCAACGAATGAGCCGGGAACGGATAGAATTGCTCAACTCGGAGCAAATAGACATTATCGATTCCGCGTTTTTCGCGCTCTTCGAGCAAGTCATAATAAACCTTACCGGAACAAATCACGACGCGCTTAATTTTGGCATCAGAGACAAGCTTAACGGTCGAGCCCGGGCGATATTCTGCGTCATCCCACAAAACACGATGGAACGACGAACCCTCACTCATTTCCGCCAAGGTCGAGACACATTTTTTATGACGCAACAGTGATTTTGGCGTCATCAAAACAAGCGGTTTGCGGAAGTTGCGGCGCATTTGACGACGGAGAATATGGAAATAGTTCGCCGGTGTCGTGCAGTTTGCAACTTGCATATTGTCTTGTGCACAAAGCTGTAGGAACCGCTCTAGCCGTGCTGATGAATGTTCTGGCCCCTGACCTTCATAACCATGCGGCAGGAGCAATACGAGGCCACACATCCGAAGCCATTTACGCTCACCCGACGAAATGAACTGGTCAATAATCGTCTGAGCACCATTGGCGAAGTCACCGAACTGACCTTCCCACAAAACGAGGAATTTCGGGTTTGCGAGCGAATAGCCATATTCAAAACCCATGACGGCAAATTCCGACAGATTTGAATCGTGGACTTCAAAGGTCGCATTCGCGCCATTAAGGTGACGCAGCGGGGTGTATGTTTTTTCTGTCTCTTGATCAATAAAGACTGCATGTCGTTGCGAGAATGTACCCCGTCGACAATCTTGGCCGGAAAGGCGAACGCCATAACCGTCTTTTACAAGACTTCCGAACGCGAGCGCTTCGGCTGTCGCCCAATCAATGCCCTCGCCCGAATCGAACATTTTCTTTTTCTGATCAAGAATACGTCCGAGCGTTCGGTGGATATTAAATCCCTTTGGTGCCGTCGTTAGTGACGCGCCCGTATCCTTTAAATCGTCAAGATCGACAGCCGTATCGCCACGACGATCTTCGTCCACCGGCGGGACAAAGCCAGACCACTGGCCATCGAGCCAATCCGCTTTGTTCGGCTTAAAGTTAGTTGCTGCCGAAAATTCATCGTCAAGGAACGTTCGGAAATTCGCTTGAGTGTCTTCGACTTCTTTATTGCCAACCATGCCTTCGTCGACCAACCGCTTGGCATAGATTTCGCGGGTAGACTTCAGGCTACGGATTTTTTTATACATCCGCGGCTGAGTGAAACTCGGTTCATCACCCTCGTTGTGACCAAATCGGCGATAACAGAACATGTCGATAACGACGTCTGACCCGAATTTCTGACGGAATTCCGTTGCGACCTTTGCGGCATAAACAACAGCCTCGGGATCATCACCGTTAACGTGGAAAATTGGTGCTTCAACCATTTTCGCAACGTCAGAAGGATAAGGTGACGACCGGGAAAATTTCGGACTGGTCGTAAAACCAATTTGATTATTGACGATGAAATGGATTGTACCGCCAGCGCGATATCCGCGCAGTCCAGAAAACCCAAAACATTCGGCAACAATACCCTGCCCAGCAAACGCTGCATCACCATGCAGCAAAAGCGGCAGAACATGCGTGCGCGGCGTATCTAAATCAGGCGGCTCAATCCGGTCCTGTTTTGAACGCGCCTTACCCAAGACAACCGGGTTCACCGCTTCAAGGTGAGAAGGGTTCGCCGTAAGCGACAAGTGGACTTTGTTGCCATCAAATTCACGGTCAGATGATGCGCCAAGATGATACTTAACATCGCCTGAACCACCGACGTCGTCGGGGGTCACTGAACCGCCTTGGAATTCATGGAAAATATGATGATAGGGCTTACCCATTACCGCCGCCAAAACGTTTAGACGACCGCGGTGCGGCATTCCGATCACGATTTCTTTTACCCCGAGCGCGCCACCACGTTTGATGATCTGCTCGAGCGCTGGCACCATGGACTCGCCGCCATCAATGCCAAATCGCTTCGTACCCGTATATTTAGTGTTGAGGAAATTTTCAAAGCCCTCAGCCTCTACCAATTTTTGATAGATGGCACGCTTACCTTCGCTCGTAAACGTAATGTCTTTATCCGCGCCCTCGATGCGTTGTTGCATCCAAGCTTTTTGCTCCGGATTAGTGATATGCATGAACTCGACAGCGAACGTACCGCAATAAGTCCGCTTAAGAATATCAAGGATCTGGCGCAATGTTGCGGTTTCGAGCCCGAGCACATTGTCGATAAAGATCGGACGATCCATGTCAGCTTCGGTAAAGCCGAGCGACGCCGGATCAAGTTCAGGATGTACTGTTTTGTTCTGCAACCCGAGAGGGTCGAGATCTGCGATTAAGTGTCCGCGAATTCGGTATGCACGGATCAACATCAACGCGCGCAACGAATCTTTGGTCGCTTGGCGCACATCAGCAAGCGAAGCCGCACCACCCGGAGCCGCTGCTGCCCGTTTCTCGATTTTCGCTTTCAACGCAGGCTCAAGTGCCGACCAATCACCGTCCAGCGCCGCCGTCAGCTCGCCATTAACCCGTGGCGGCCAATCTTGTCGGGCCCAACTTGGGCCGTCAGTCTGGGTAGAACCATCTGAGGCACCAGCTTCGCTTTGAAAGAAGTCGCGCCATTCTTGGCTTACAGAGCCAGAGTCCGCTTTATAACGAGCGTATTGCGCTTCGAGATATCGAGCATTAGAGCCCGAGAGAATTGAGTCTGTTTCCGACTTATTAGAAGCCGAATTTGCGGGAACTTCCCCGTCCTTGGCCATTGCCCTATCCGTCTTTACGCCGATTGACGCTAGCCCCTTAGATACGTCACGTTGCGCGGGTTTCAATCAAAATACACTGCCCATTAACGATAAAAGCGTTTATTTTTTAAGAATTTCCAGAAGTGTCCGGCCCATGGCCGCCGGAGTCGGCGAAACTGCAATTCCTGCGCTCTTCATCGCTTCGATTTTTGCCTCTGCCGTGTCTTCAGCACCAGAAACCAACGCACCGGCGTGACCCATGCGGCGTCCTGGCGGTGCCGTGACACCAGCAATGAAGCCAACAGTCGGTTTTTTGATTTTGTGCTGGCTGAGGAATTTAGCTGCATCCGCCTCCGCAGAGCCGCCGATCTCACCAATCATAATGATCGAATGGGTGTCATCATCATGCAAAAACATGTCGAGGATTTCGATGAAGTCTGTACCCTTTACTGGGTCGCCACCGATACCGACACAAGTGGACTGGCCTAGACCAGCCGCCGTCGTTTGGTGCACAGCCTCATATGTAAGTGTGCCAGAGCGCGAAATCACACCGACATGACCTTTGCGGTGGATATGGCCCGGCATAATGCCAATCTTGCATTCGTCCGGCGTTATCACGCCCGGGCAATTTGGGCCAACAAGGCGTGTCTTAGAACCATCAAGGGCGCGCTGAACCGAGACCATATCTTGAACAGGAATTCCCTCGGTGATGCAGATCACCAATGGAATTTCGGCCGCGATAGCCTCCAGGATTGAATCAGCGGCAAAGGGCGGCGGCACATAAATCACCGATGCATCAGCACCCGTTTTTTCTTTTGCCTCAGCCATCGTATCAAAAATTGGGAGGGTCGCGCCACTGGCTGCGTCGCCCGCTTCCCAAGTCATTCCACCCTTACCCGGCGTAACACCGCCGACCATGTTTGTGCCATAGGCGATGGCCTGCTCCGTATGGAACGTACCGGTTTTTCCGGTTAGGCCTTGGCAAAGAACTTTTGTATTTTTGTCGATGAGAATGGACATTGATGAATTGGCTCCGGCGGTTCATTTACTGACGCGGTCTTATAGACGCGCGCCAGACGCTGCAACAGCTTACCCGCTCGAAAATGGCCTGTTACGCCATTATTTCTCGCAGAACATAACCGTAGGCTATGAGATCGCGCAAAATTGTACATTCCTTCGCCGAAAAACGCGTCCGCGGGGTCGTTGCGTGCACAGGCTGGCCAATTTTTTACGGTTCGCAATCGACACTTTGTGAACGACGGCATCAATTGAATCGAAATTGTCACAAAAGCTTCGTTGCGGCGCAACATATGAAGAGCAAAGAGGCCACGCTTTGAAGCACTCCTTGCTTTTGAAGCCCCTCCAACTTTCAGACCGCGCTTGGCGCGGTCTTTTTTTGCGCGTTACTCATCGACCATGGGCAAGTCCTGTTTAGACCGCGCAGTGACTTCCTCGCCTGTGTTTAGTGTCCCGGCATTTTCGATCAGCAAAATCCAGCATTCGTCTTCGGCCACTGGCTTGTGCTCTTGGTTAGCCGGAACCTTGAGGAAATCCCCTTCCGACATCGGAATAACCCACTCTTTCTCGCGGTCTCGAAAATGCATCTCAAATTGGCCTTTGAAAACGAAAAAGGCTTCCTCCACCCCGTTGTGGTGATGCCAGTCAAACGCACCTTCGATTTTTGCGAGGCGAATATCCTGACCGTTGACGCAATCCGCGATATGCGGCGACCAATGTTCGTTGATCTGATCGAACGCTTTCAGAAGATTGATCTTTTTCAACGGTTGGCGCACGCGCGCACTCCTATTCGTCGTTTTGGTGATCAAGCTTAAACGTACCCTCACCCTGACTCAAACGCTCGGTCAGCTCAGGCAAAATTACGCGCAACTCTTCCGCAAGGTGCCATGGCGGATTGATGATCATCATGCCGGAACCCGCAAGGCCGCCATTCTTCTTAACGGCGCGGATATCAAGACGGACATCAAGAACATTCCGCAATCCCATCCCGGCGACAGCATCACGTAACTTTTGATCCAATCCGTCGCCCGTAACCGGATACCAGACACAGTAAATGCCAGTCGCGAACCGCTTTAGCGCTTCGGTCATCATGCGCACAACACGATCACCCTCATCCGTTAGCTCATAAGGTGGATCAATCAACACCAGGCCGCGTCGCTCGATTGGAGGCAAAGTCGCCTTTAGAAATGCCGTAGCATCGAGTTTGAAAAGCCTGACCTGCCCCGTCTCGCCATAACGTGCTGCAAGCGTTTCATAGTCAGTGGGGTGTAATTCATTAAGGCTGATTTTATCGGTAGGCCGGATGAGCCAATCGGCGATTTCCGGCGACCCCGGATAAAAAGCCAATCTACCCGGATTATTGACCGAGCGGATCGCATCCCGCCACGGTGCGATGATTGCCTCAGCATCCGATGACAATTCGATAGATGAGCCATCGGCCAAAAACAGCCGCCCGACACCTTCACGCCACTCAAAGGTCTTTTCTGCCTCAACACTTTCAAGGCCATAAAGGCCAATGCCGGAATGGGCGTCGAGCACGCGGAACGGTTTGTCTTTTTGCTTGAGGTGATCAATCACGCGCGCAATCACGATATGTTTTAAAACATCCGCATGATTGCCGGCGTGATATGCATGGCGGTAATTCATCTGTCGCGTTCAGCCTCTGGCCCCACGCCCGGCCCACATTTAACGATGCGACCTCAGGCGCGCGCCGGTGTTACCTTTTCAAAGGCTAGAACCTTTTGAATAAAGTCGTCAGGAATTGGAGACGGTTCCTGCGTTTTTGGATCTGCGTGAACATAGACCATCTTGCCTTCGGTCATCAATTGATCACCGCGAAAGATCCCCGCGTCTAGCGTCATGGATGACCGCCCGAATGAAACGCACCGCACACCGATATCAAGCATGTCATCGAATTTTGCCGACGCACGATAGTCCGCCTCTGCGTGGACCGTAAAAAATTCGGCCGTGTCAGAGCCCATAATCCCAAGAGCGCGCAACCATTCGGTCATCGCCACATCAATGAAAAGGAAATAATTGACGTTAAAGACAATGCCTTGGGCGTCGCACTCCGCCCACCGCACACGGAGTGGATGGAGGAGCGCGAAATCACTTTTGTTCTGCATGGAAAGGCTTAGCCCTGAACCGCAGCAACAACCTTCTTCGCAGCGTCTTCAAGGTCGTCAGCGGCTGTGATTTTCAGGCCTGAATTCGAGAGGATTTCTTTGCCCTTTTCGACATTCGTACCTTCAAGGCGAACGACTAGTGGATCTTCGAGGCCAACCTCTTTCACCGCCGCAACAATACCTTCGGCGATGATGTCACAACGCATAATGCCGCCAAAGATATTGACGAGGATGCCTTTTACGCCCGGATCGGTGGTGATGATCTTGAACGCTTCGGTGACTTTTTCCTTGGTCGCGCCGCCGCCAACATCAAGGAAGTTCGCTGGCTCAGCGCCGTAAAGCTTAATGATGTCCATGGTCGCCATAGCAAGGCCGGCACCGTTCACCATGCAACCGATATTGCCGTCGAGCTTTACGTAAGAAAGGTCAAATTCTGATGCTTTCAATTCGGCTGGGTCTTCTTCAGTTTCGTCGCGGAGCTCTAGAATATCAGGATGACGGAACAGTGCATTCGGGTCGAATCCGACCTTAGCGTCTAGCACCAAAAGATCGCCGCCCTTGGTCACGATCAACGGATTGATCTCAAGCATGCTCATATCTTTTTCGACAAACGCTTTGTAAAGCGTCGGGATCAGCTTGCCGCACTGTTTGGCTGCGGGACCAGAAAGGTCAAGCGCCTGTGCGATGCGGCGCGCATGATGCGGCATACAGCCCGTTGCCGGATCAATATTGATTGTCACAATCTTTTCCGGAGTCTCTTCGGCGACTTCTTCGATGTTCATGCCGCCTTCAGTCGAGGCAATAAACGCGATCCGTCCGGTGCCGCGATCAACAAGCGCTGAAAGATAAAGTTCGGTCTCAATATCAGAGCCATTTTCGATATAAACGCGATTGACCTGCTTACCCAAGTCGCCGGTCTGCTTCGTTACCAGCGTTGCGCCCATCATCTGCTTTGCAAATTCAGCCGCTTCCGCCGGTGATTTCGCCAAACGAACGCCACCAGCTTCACCCGCTGATTCTTCTTTGAACTTGCCTTTACCGCGGCCACCAGCATGGATTTGCGCTTTCACGACATAAAGCGGGCCGGGAAGTTCTTTTGCTGCGGCTTCGGCTTTATCGGCCTCTGTCACAATGCGGCCTTCGGAAACTGGCGCACCGTAGCTCTTAAGGACTTGTTTGGCCTGATATTCGTGAATGTTCATTTGGGCTCCGTCAGGAAAAATGGCTGTTTATCTGAATGGGGTTATAACTACGCCGCACCAACTGACAACAGGGCATTTGCTCACAAAGCCATCAAAGTCGCGCACGAATGTCTTTTAGACCCTCGCGCTGCTGGCCGTCTCGGTCAAAATTTGCCGGATTGAGCCATTTTTCGAACGCCGACTTTATAATTGGCCATTCTGAATCGAGCATTGAGAACCAAGCCGTATTCCGATTGCGCCCTTTTACAACTAGGTCCTGACGGAAAACACCTTCAAATTGGAAACCAAGCCTTAAGGCTGCACGTTTCGACGGCTCATTCTCGCCATCACACTTCCATTCATACCGGCGATAACCGAGGTCTTCAAAAATATGGCGGGCCATGAGGTACATTGCTTCGGTCGCAGCTGGTGTGCGCTGGAGCCGCCGCGAGAAAACCACGCAGCCGACTTCTGCCGATCCGGCATTCGGACGAATGCGCATAAAGCTCGCGGTGCCTAATGGTTCGTTCGTATGTGCGTCGAGAATAAGGTGAATTTTCCAATCCGCGCCAACAGTCACCAATGCTGTCGCCAGATCGTCCGGCGAAGCAAAAGGCCCAATCGGAAGATAGGTCCAGAGATCATCATCGTCCGGCCCGCAAATGGTCGGAAATAGCGTAGCCGAACAGTGCGGAAAGTTAGCCGGCTCTATTTTGACAAACCGCCCAGTAATGGATGGCAAGTTCGGTTCGGGCCGTGCCGACCATTTTGTGAGATCGGTCACTTTAGTCCTCCCGCCCTTATTTTTTGCTGAGCCATTTCAAAATCGATTGCGCAAAGTCAGATAGCGTATCGTCACGCGCCCCCATAATCACTATGCGGTCGCCACTACGCACTTCACTTTCCAAATATGTTCGGCAAGCCTCCCGGTCAGCCAGCGCGACGGCGTTCCGCCCACCCTCACGAACGCCAAGCGCGATATCATCGCTTGTGACAGAGCGGTCAACTGTTCCGCCAAAATATGCGGGTTGTGGCATCACTAAAATATCATCCGGCTCAAGGTGATCGATAAAAGTCTGTACAAATTCGGCCTTCATCTTTTTTAGCGGACCAAACCCATGAGGCTGAAACATCACCAACAGCCGCCCAGAAAATTCGTGAAGCGTATTCAGGCTAGCGCTAATCTTGTCGGGATTGTGCCCAAAATCATCAATGATCGTTACTTCATTTTCAGTACCGACATATTCAAGTCTGCGACGCACCCCCTCAAATGTACCAAGTGCTTCAGCGGCATCCGTCAAGGAAACACCACACGCCAACGCCGCAGCAATCGCGGCAAGCGCATTTGATACATTATGGCGACCGGGCATTTTTAGCGTCACATCCGCGCTGTCACCACCGCTATGAATAACCGTAAAGGAAACGCCAAACCGTTGTGGTTCGATCTTCGACGCGAGCAAGTCGACAGAACTATCGGTCAATGAGTAAGTCAGCTTCCCGCCGTCATGGGAAGCGGCAAGGCGCGCGGTTTCGTCATTATCGAGATTGAGCACCGCAAGTTCGGCACGATTGATGAAGCCGCCAAACAGCGTACGCAACTCGTCCATAGTTTTGTGATCGAGAGATATATTATTCAGTACCGCAATCTTTGGACTGAACATTGCGATGGACCCATCGCTTTCATCTACCTCGGAGATAAACGCGTCCCCGTCCCCCACCAAGGCACTGGCAAATAGCGCTTCCTCGGTCACGAAATTTTTCATGACCGCGCCATTCATGACCGTCGGCGATGCCCCCGCGTGATGGAGAATCCAACCGATCATGCCTGTTGTGGTTGATTTGCCAGACGTGCCAGCAACACCTATGGGACGGCGCGATTCGTTAAAAAGCTTTGCTAGGAGCGCCGCCCGCGAAAGACGCGAGGCCCCACGCTTATTCGCCGCAACAATATCGGGCACCGTATCTTCAACCGCTGCTGAAGCGACCAAAATTTGGTTGGCGCGAACCACGCCCGAACCGTCCTGAGGGTGAAGAGCAATACCTAAATCACGCAAATAGTCGAATTTTGCGTTGCTACGCCCTTGATCCAACGCACGGTCAGACCCCTCGACATGGGCACCACGCGCATTGACGATCATCGCCAGTGGCAACATGCCCGATCCGCCGATTCCACAGAAAAAATAGTCTTTTGTTTCACTCATAGGCGGATCGCAGTAACCCAAATTAAGTAATAAGTGGTAAGCACTGAACAATTATTCGATGACAAACGCCACAAAACATATTGCCCTCGTCTGTCCCGGCGGACCCATATCGCGCGAACTCGCCAATAATGTGGCGGAGATTGCCCGAAAGCAGCATGGTGACGGAATCGCGCTAGATTTCCATGCGCAGTGCTTTTTAACGTCCGGCCATTTCGCAGGTAATGATACCCAACGCACCGACGCGTTTCTCGAAGTGGCAAATGACCCGAAATATGATGCGGTGTGGTTTGCTCGTGGCGGATATGGCGCGGCGCGGTTGGATGAAAGCATGTTCAAGAAACTAAACGAACATGCCCGCCGCAAAACCTATCTCGGCTATTCCGATGCGGGATTCCTGCTGGCGCGACTATATAAAGAAGGCATCGGTCGCCCTGTGCATGGTCCAATGCCGCCGGACCTACCCCGCAATCGTGGTGAAACCGCTATCGCACGGGCTCTTGAATTTTTAGCATCCGGATCAGCTACGACCTTCGAGCCAAATGTTGGCTCCGGAAACCCTGTCGTCGCGTTCAACATCACTATTCTCGCGCATCTTTGCGGCACTGACTGGATGCCGGATCTTTCGGGACACGCCATCATGCTCGAAGACGTGTCGGAATATCTTTATCGAATCGACCGAGCCATGTTCTCAATCACCGGCAATCCAAGCATTCGGAGTGCATCAGGAGTATTGCTTGGCCGGATCAGCGATGTACCCGACAATGATCGCCCATTTGGTCAAACCGATGAAGAACTGATCAAAAATTGGTGCGCGCGGAAAAATTTGCCGTATTTGGGTCGCGCAGACATCGGGCACGATGCCGACAATAAAATTGTACCTTTTGGCGCTACATTGAGCGCGTAATGCTTCTGCACGCCAGCTTCGGATAGCAGAAAACGCCAGAACATCTCGGAAATTGAGAGATATGTACCGCCCCTACGCTTGACAGCGGCAGACATTTACCGCTCTTACGCAAGCGCAAAAGTGGAGTGCATATCATGGAAGTGAATGTCGCCGTTGTTGGCGCAACCGGAAATGTCGGTCAGGAAGTTCTGGCCATTCTTGAAGAACGCCTTTTCCCAGCCAAGGAAATTTACGCGCTAGCATCGCGCAAATCTATTGGCCGTGAGGTTTCCTATGGTGACCGAACGTTGAAATGCCGCGATCTTGAGACGTTCGACTTCTCCAAGGTTGATATTGCGCTCTTCGCGGCGGGCGGATCTGTTGCGAAAGAATGGGCACCAAAGGCCGCCAAGGCAGGCGCGATTGTCATCGACAATTCATCGCATTTCCGCATGGACCCAGACGTTCCGCTGATCGTACCAGAGGTGAATGCTGATGCGGTTCTTGGCGCACGCAAGAAAAATATCATTGCCAACCCAAATTGCTCAACCGCACAATTGGTCGTGGCACTAAAACCTTTGCATGATGCCGCAAAAATCAACCGGGTCGTGGTTTCGACATATCAGTCAACTTCCGGTGCTGGCAAAGAAGCCATGGACGAGTTGTTCAATCAGACGAAAGGTATTTTCGTCAATGACAGCCCGACCCCTTCTAAATTCACCAAGCAGATCGCGTTTAATGTCATTCCGCATATCGACGTTTTCATGGAAGATGGATTCACTAAAGAGGAATGGAAGATGGTCGCCGAGACCAAAAAAATTCTCGATCCCAAGATCAAGCTGACCGCAACTTGCGTCCGGGTTCCGGTCTTTGTTGGTCACGCCGAGTCAGTGAATGTGGAATTTGCAAATGCACTTTCCGATGACGAAGCCCGTGAAGTTTTGCGCGAATCGCCCGGCCTGTTGGTTGTCGATAAGCGCGAAGATGGCGGGTATGTTACACCGGTTGAGTGCGTCGGCGATTTTGCAACATTCATCAGCCGCGTTCGCATCGACCCAACAGTCGACAACGGCCTGGCATTCTGGTGTGTATCTGACAACCTTCGCAAGGGTGCAGCACTGAATGCCGTACAAATCGCCGAACTCGTTCTCAATCGCGGCCTTGTGAAAGACGCCGCCGCTTAATAGCACAATAATCGGGTAGGCCCGGAGCAACGGTCGGCCTATAAGGCACCGACCGTAACCGGACCTATTCCGAATGAACGACCATCCTACACCAGCGCAAAGTGCAATTCGCCTCGGCCTCATTACCGGGGTGATTGCCTATTTTATCTGGGGCATCTTCCCGATTTATATAAAATCGGTGGGCGCAGTATCCGCCATGGAAATTATGGCGCACCGCATTTTGTGGTCTATCCCTTTTGGTGCGCTCATCCTCACTTTTCGTCGGCAATGGCCAGAGGTCTTGGGGGCCTTAGGCGACAAACGCGTTCTCTTTATGCTGGCGCTCGCAGCGATCTCAATCGCAGCGAATTGGTATATTTATGTACTCGCCGTTCTTGATGGTCGCGTTCTCGAAGCAAGTCTTGGATATTACATCAATCCCTTAATGTATGTGGCGGCTGGGGTTTTCATCCTCGGTGAAACTCTACGCAAAGCGCAAATTGTTGCCGTTGCGTTGGCATCGGCAGGTGTACTGACATTAACATTTGGCGCTGGGATTTTTCCCCTAACGTCAATTTTACTGGCAGTGCTTTTTACCGCATACGGATATATCAGAAAAACCACCAACGTTGGCGCGATGCCGGGACTCTTTATTGAAGTATGTCTCCTGTCACCTATCGCGTTGATTTACCTGATCTGGCTCATCAAAGCTGGCAACGCTGTTTTTCTATCGGGCGATTTTGGAATGGATGTCTTGTTGGTGTTAGCAGGCCCCGTCACGGTTATACCGCTTGTTTGCTTCGCGCTCGCCGCACGTCGGTTACGCCTTTCAACATTGGGGTTTTTGCAATATATCGGCCCAACGCTCCAATTCGCACTTGGGATTTATTTCGGCGAAAAGTTTACCCTTTATCACGCGATTTGTTTTGGCCTGATCTGGACTGCGCTCGCGATTTTCAGTGTAGACGCCGCCCGTGCCGGAAAGACCATACGCCCTGTCACCCGAGCGGTGTAACACCGCTCACCTAAAAAGATAAAAGCGAGCAGCAATGCAGCCAATCAAATTTTCCAATGAAGAGCGTAAAGAAATTGTTGCGCGCATTCAAACCTATTTCCACGAAGAACTTGAGCACCAGATTGGCGACATTCCCGCAGAATTATTGCTCAATTTCTTTACTGACGAAATTGGTGCGCATTATTATAATCGCGGCCTTTATGATGCGCAGGCAGTTCTAAGCAAGCAGCTCGACCAATTCACCGACGCAGTCTATGGATTGGAACAACGGCCCAAACAGCGCTGACAGTTCAACCAATGCGTTTTAAGGTTCCGGAGTAACTCAAAATCGGTTCTCCGTCCGACGTCACAAGCCCCCTCGCAAAGACTAAATTTCGTCCCGCGCGCGTGACCTCTCCAGTCGCTTCAATAAAAGCGCCTATAGGGCCAGGCCCTACAAATTCCGAATTCATGGTGACAGTTAAACCACGAAAAGTACCGATTTTACGCGATGCGATATCCCAAAGGGACATATCCGCAAGTGTCATCAACGCCCCGCCATGAACAACGCCGGCGAGATTTGCGTGATGGGCTTCTGAGAAAAAGCCAACGCCGGGTATTGGGCCCGGATCACGAAAATAAAACGGGCCTGCATGACCGCTAAAGGTTTCGAGATGCGATTGAGGTCGCCATCCATCCGGTATTGTCGGTGTCTGTTTTTCTTGCGATGCCATTCGGCAATGACAAAGCATATTGATAGACAAGGCAATGACGAAACGCAGATGTAAAAAATACTTGCTGCGCGCAGCCCGAGGCCCGACTATTTACATATGAGCACATTTCCGACCCCGCACAGGATCCGCGCTGGAGATACAACCCTCGCCATTTACGAAAATGACGGCGACCCGACGCGCAAAAACCCACCCATTATTCTGATACATGGTTGGCCAGAGATCGCTTACTCTTGGAAAAACCAACTAGGCCCACTCGCTGATGCAGGCTTTCGCGTCATCGCTGTGGATATCAAGGGGTTTGGATATTCCGATGCACCAATAGACCCGACCCTATATGACGCAAAAACAATGACCGCCGATTTTTGCGGATTGCTCGATACACTCGGCATTAAAAAAGCGATTTTCTGTGGTCACGACTGGGGCGGTAGTTTGATCTGGAGCATGGCGCAGCTCCATCCCGAACGTGTCGTAGGTGCTATTGGGCTCTGCACGCCATTACGCCGGCGTGCACCGGTCGAGCCGATCTCAATACTACGCAAGCGCTTTGGCAATGTGCATTATTTTGTTCACTTCCAGCAACCGGAAATTGCAGAAAATTTGTTCGCTACCGACCCGGAACGCTTTGTAAAATTAATGTTCCGGCGGCCAGTCCCACGAGAAAAATGGCCATCGTTAGTGCCGGAAATTTTCGATGTACCCGGACGTTTTAAAAACGCGCCTGAGCCAAGCGATGACGGGTTAATCATTTCCACGCAAGATGCACAAGTTTATGTTGACGCTTACCGTAATAGTGGTTTCCACGGCGGGGTAAATTTATATCGAAATGTAGATCAAAATTGGAAATATATGGCCGGTCGTGATGAGGTGGTCCGTGCACCATCATTATGGATAGGTGCTGACCTCGATTTATTTCTCCCGCCGGAAACCGCCGTCGATATGGACGAACTGGTTCCAGACCTGGAAAAGCATATCATTCCCGATTGTGGACATTGGATGAATTGGGAAAAACCAAATGAGATCAACAAGATCATGATCGATTGGTTGAACCGTCGATTTTCAACTTAATTTATCACGGTTTCGCAAACAGCTTTTAGACAAAATCACCGCTCACGGATAAGTTTTCGGTGATTTCGCTCTGTCACGGTTTGACCACAACCACAGACGGAGAGATCGATGAAAATTATTCTCACCTTACTGGCAATCGCACTGGTGCTTGGGGCATCCCCGGCTGCGGCCGGATCGAAGCTCGACAAAAAGACGCCCTACCAAGCGAAACCGCGTGCCATTTATTCGCTCGACCTTACCGAGCATAAAATTCAAGTTTTGGCGATCACTAAACTTGCCCGGGCAGACACGAGGCTTCGTCGTGAACACTTAGACGACTGTGAGACAATGGCCAAAATTTTTCCGGGCTATCCGCAACCAGCACTTGTCAGCATAGACCTAAGCTTACGTTTTTAATTAAAGACAGTCATAAAGCGCATCAAGCAAATGCACAGCACGCGGATCACCGACCAAGTGCGGCGACATTTTATTCATTACATAGGCGACCGTCAGGTTATTTTCTGGATCGATCACGACGCATGATCCGCCAAATCCCGCATGGCCATATGCATTCTCATTCGGGCCAAAGTGTCGATTAATGTTACGCATCATCCCAGCGGCCCACGAAAGTCGAAATGGTAACACCAAATCGTCACCACACACTCGCTCTTTCAATGCGGCATCAATCGCGCTCTGTTCGAGTACGGGTTTTCCGTTCGTGTCTACACCATCATTGGCGAACGGATGAACAATCGCCGCAAGAGCGCGAGCAGCGCTATGCATGTTAGAGGCTGGAATTTCAGCCGCCATCCACCCTTCCCGAGAGACACGCGCTGGTGCCGACCACGGTTTCAAAAAAGCATATTTCTTGAACTCATTCATCACACCAAGATCCGGCGCTTTGGGCGGCTTCGGCATAAAACTCGTCCGGGCCATCTCCGTTTCGCTAAGGCCGCAATAAAGCGATAAATCATTAGGCTCCGTAATCTCGCGGATAAGCGCGCCGGCGGTTTTACCCGTAACGCGCCGCAATAGCTCCCCTGCGATATACCCCACTATTTGCGGGTGATATCCGCTCGCGCTACCTGGCTCCCATAATGGCTCCATCACAGCGATTTTCTTTGTGATTAAAACCCAATCCAGCCAGCTTTCTGGCGGCATCTCATCTTTGAATCCCGCCAATCCGCCTTGATGCGAAAGCATTTGCGCAATGGTTATTTCTGCTTTTCCGGCATCACCGAATTCAGGCCAGAAGGCAGCAACAGGCTTATCATAAGCGAGCAAGCCATCACTAACCGCGCGCGCGATTAGAAAGCTCATGACGGCTTTTCCGCTTGAATAAATGCAAGCTATAGTATCATCCGTCCAGGAATGTTCCTTTTTTCGATCCACAAAACCGCCACGAATATCAACGATCAATTCGCCATTTTGGAACGCTGTGAAGCTCGCCCCAAGTTCTAGCGCATTGCGAAAATTTTCCGCAAAAGCATCTCCAACAGGTGCGAATGGCGGTCTCAGCATTCCCGCTGCATTGGGTACAGCGGCATCAGTCCAATTCATAATAATTCAATCAACTAAAGGCGCAGGCGATTCCGGCGCGCGCAATGGCACCTGCTGCACGAGGGTTTTCAATACTTATTAGCGCATCAAGCGATTGCCCGGGAGAGTCTGCTTCATTGATGTTACCGATAAAATCTGCGACGGCTTTGAGGTCACTTCGATTCAACCGATCATCCAACTCATTACCCATACATCTGGCTTTATCTTCCGATAAGCCAAACTCAACAAACCGATTTTCAATCCGCATACGCGGGGAAACGGTGGCGCAGGCGACAACGGTAAGTGTAATCAGGCTAATCGCAAAAATTCTAAACATTACTGGCTCCTTCGTGGCCGATCCGCAACTCGGCGAGAAAAACACCTTATCCGCGTTTCGCATCCATTTCATTAAGACGCCAGACCAAAGAATCCAAACGGTCCTGACCAAAGAATGGTTCCCCGTCGAGCACCATTAGCGGCACACCCCAATGATATTCCAATTGACTGGCCTCATTCTCCTCCAGAGTAGTCGTGATTTCTTGCCTATTCTCAGCGATCCATTCGTCCAATGTCGCTAGCTCTAAGCCTAACTGGGCCGTGACGTCTGATAGTGCGTCATCATCGGCCCATGCTTGGCCGGTCCAAATTCGGTGCGAGAGTGCTTGCGCGAAATCTAAGCTCTTTCCGGCTACTTCTGCCGCAAATGCTAAATCCATTGCGCGCATCAATAAGGGCTGATCTGGCGCAACTTTACCGCTGACCATATCCATATTGATCGGGTCGGGGGTGGGCAACGCAAACCCCAGCCCTAGGCGCTGTGCCTCACGCGGGACATCCCGAAACAAATAGGGCAGGAACTGTTTGCGGCCGCGCTCAAAGAAATCAGGCTCACGCATGGCGAGCGGCCTCACGGGGCGAAAATTGATTTCCACCGCATATGTTTCGCGGATTGAAACCAGTCGATCAATCGCCAGATAGGAATATGGACTGCGAAAAGACCAGTAGATATCAAGCTTTGGCATGACGTTCGCCCTTTTCATTTCATCGTGATTGCAACATCGGCGACGCGCCGTTAAGCGTCAAGCATATCAGGAAGGTAGACCAATGGCCCGCACACTTCGCATCGCCGTTCTTCAGGCCGCTTTCGGCGACGACATGAACCTCAATATTGAAACCGTCGCTCGCCTAACCCGCGATGCCGCAAAGGATGGCGCGCAGATCATTTTGCCACCTGAGCTATTTCAGGGGCCCTATTTCTGTAAGACCGAAGATACCGCGCATTTTGCCTCGGCTTATCCCTATAAGGAGCATCCTGTCGTCACTAAGCTTGCGCCACTAGCCGCTGAGCTAGGGGCGGTTTTACCGCTTTCGATTTTCGAACGGGATGGTCAGGAATATTACAACAGTCTCGTGGTGGTTGATGCTGACGGTTCATTGTTAGATCTTTATCGTAAAAGTCATATCCCCGATGGACCGGGCTATGAGGAGAAGTTCTATTTCCGCCCAGGCGATACCGGCTTCAAAGTGTGGGATACGAAATTCGGAAAAGTTGGTGTCGGCATTTGCTGGGATCAATGGTTCCCCGAAGCCGCACGCGCGATGATGTTGATGGGGGCTGAAGTGTTATTTTACCCGACCGCAATCGGTACTGAGCCAGAAAACCCCGGTCTGGATACCCAGCCGCGTTGGCGACGCGCCATGACCGGACATGCTGTTTCAAATGTTGTCCCCGTCGCCGCGGCGAACCGGATCGGCGACGAAGGCGGGCAATCATTCTACGGATCGTCGTTTATATTGGACGATGGCGGCGATTTTCTCGGCGATATGAATCGGACCGAAGAAGGGTTTATTGCCGCCACGCTGGACCTCGATGAAATCGCAGAAAAACGTGCCGGTTGGGGGTTTTTCCGCGATCGCCGCCCAGATCTCTATGGTCGATTGACAGGTAACCGCTAAGTCTCGCTTGGCATTTTGGCGCGTTTCTCCGCGAGATATGCCGCATCGTCTTCGCTTAACGTCCACGCGGATTCATCAATATCTAGATCTTGATAATCCAGCGGGTCTAACACCGGCCTAACGCCGTTGCGCCGTTGCGCATCAAAATCGCGCATCACCCGCAAGCCGATCGGGAATAGAAGCACCAATGCGAATAGATTTACCAGTGCCAACATGCCCATCGCCGCATCAGCAAACCCGAACGCCGCGCTAAGATCGATATTTGCACCAACGATCACAAACCCCAACGTTGCAATACGGAAAATATTGAAAACGAGCTTGTTGTCTTTGACGAAGAAATCGAGCGCGTTCTCGCCGAGAAAGTAATTATACATGATCGAGCTGAACACAAAAAGCATCAGCGCGAATGCTACAAACTCATCCGCCCAATCACCGACATGGGCCGCGAGGGAAATCTGCGTGAGAAGTACGCCATCAATATTGGGGTCGTTAATATCAACCCCAGACAAAAGAATAATCGATGCCGTGCAAGTACAAATAATCAGTGTATCGATAAACACTGAAAATGCTTGAACAATCCCTTGTCGTGCGGGATGGCGTACATATGCAACTGCGGCAACATTTGGGGCGGACCCCAGACCTGCCTCGTTTGAGAACAGACCCCGTCTAATCCCCTGAGTCAGCGCGACACCTATACCGCCCGCCACTGCTTCGTTAAGTCCGAACGCACTCTCTACGATTGTCCACAGCGCCATTGGCACTTCGGTAATACGAGTCGCGAGGATAAATAAAACCAGCAAAATATAGCTAATGGCCATAACCGGAACAACGACTTCAACAACACGCGTGATCCGGCTGACGCCACCAAAAATCACAACGCCAACGATAACAGCCAACACAACACCGACCGCTGGGGCAGGAACCCCAAAGGCACCGTTTAGAGATGTTGTGACGGCGTAGCTTTGCAGGACATTGAAGGCGAACCCGAACGCAACAAGTAGCAAAATGGAATAGGTGCCCGCCAAAATCGGTGCTGCGGCACCAAGGCGTTTTTTTAATCCGTGCTGGATGTAAAAAGCGGGACCACCCCTAAAGTTCCCGGAGGCTTCGCGCCGTTTGAATAGCTGCGCAATCGAACATTCAAAAAAGCTGGTCGCCATACCCACAAGACCAACAAGCCACATCCAAAAGATTGCCCCCGGACCACCGAGCGCAATGGCCACAGCCACGCCAGCAATATTGCCCGCACCGACCCGCCCAGCGACAGAGAGGGCTAAGGCCTGGAATGATGATGGTTGGTCGGTTTTTCGCTCAAAGGCCTGTCCGAAAATGGAGAACATTTCCGTGAAGTGCCGGACCTGAACGAACCTCGATCGGATCGTGAACCACAATCCGATCGGTATAAGGACGAATAGGAGGATCTTCCCCCAAATAATTGCATTGATTGCCGCGAACATAGGTCTCGCTTTTGCGTTTTAATCTGATTACGGGATAACGATCCCTAACGCACTTTAGCAAGAATGTCGAATTACACGGCCAATTAGGCTGTAGCCTAATCTTTTTTGACGAACGTCACAGCAAAAAGCGGCTCGCCTTCAAACATGTCTTTTGGCGCTTCCATGCCTTCAATCATTTTAAAAACACGTGGCGTGATTGAACCCTCCATGCGATAGCCGCGTTCGGCCATCTTTCCACGGTGGAATTCTAGCGCAGCAGCAGTAAATTCACGGGCAAGGATCGTAATACGTTCAGATTCGTTCGACATGAGTATGCGGCCTTCTTAATGGTCTTGATTGGTGACATGGTTTCGCGCGGAATATGGCGAGGCGCAAGTGGCTTGTCCACTAAGAGGCTGAATATCGCAAGAGCTTGCTATTTTTCTATGCTCGCCGGCACCATAAAGTATTCGACATTAGAAATATCGCCGTCGGTTTCCGTTGGCTCAATCTCTAAAATATTAGCAATTATCCCGTAAATCTCAACATTATCGAACGGCTCAGCGACTTTGCCGTCGACAAAACGCGGCCCTTTACCAATAAATGTTGCCAGCATTGAGGGCGCGTGCCGGTCATAGCCATGAACCCCACCGAGCGGAACCGCAGAATATTTTGCTGTCAGTCCTTCTCCGAACAAAAGCCAGCCCACATCAGCCACCACCACAAGATCACCGGTTCGGTCCGAATTATTTGCGTGCCAACGCGCGGGCAGGTTCTCTCGCCGGTAAACCGTAAAATGGTTCATCAAGGACGCTTCAGCGAGCGCATCATAGATCGCTTCTATATCGCCGCCGTCTTCAAAAATATGGATAAGCGGGCTGCGTCCTGCCCCATCAGGACCTTCAAATTCCGGGATAAAGACATCATCAAAGGAAATGAACTGATCAAGGTTGATGACATTCGTACTGGGAACATTGGCCATACCGTGGTCGGAAACGACAATGTAATTGGCCCGATCACCCAACCCTAGCTTTTCAACACCAGCGACAAGCGCACCGACTTGGGCGTCAACTTGTGCAATCGCTTTGCGCTCTTCTTCCGAACCAACGCCATAAATATGAGCGGCCGTATCAACGGCATGGAAATAGATGGTCACAAATCGTGGACGTTCAGCAAGCGGTTTGGCAAGCCAAGACAGCACCTCCTCCGTACGCGCATCATAAGGCTTCATATGCTCATAGGGTAACCAATAGGTTGGGCGAACGCCGCGAATTTCCGCCTCGGACCCAAGCCAGAACATTGTACCTGTTTTTACACCTTGCTTCTCAGCCGTGACCCAAATCGGCTCGCCGCCCCACCATTCAGATAAAGAATGCTCCGAACGCGCCATAACCCGATCAAGGTGTCGGCTATAGGTCGAATTAGAAACTACACCCGTATTTTCAGAATACAGCCCAGTGGCCAATGAGTAAAAATTGACAAAAGTAACACTCGGCATTGCCGGGACCATGCCCTTGGAACGCACCCCGCGCTCAGCCAGTGCTCGCAAATTCGGCGCATCATCAGGAAAGCGGTCAATCGCATCATTGCGCAAACCATCAAGGCCGATGAGGATCACATACTGATTGCTCGCCGCTTGCCCACCCGTTGCAATGGCGCGTTCTGTGGCTATCGCATCATTCGAGCTTTGCGTTGCGCTGTCCGTAGCTTGCGTGGCGCAAGACGCAAGAAAACCTGCAAAACACAGGAAAAAAAGGGTTGCTCGCAATCTGGGTGTAAATAAAGACATGCTATCTCCGACTGTTCGAAGACCTTTTATCATCTAAACGTGACAGATTGGCAAAGCGAAATCAGCTGTCCGCTTCCACGGTTTTCCGTTTTTGAATCATCTGATCAAAATTTGACCAAACCCCACTATCACCATGCCAGTCGCCGCGTGTTGCCGCTTTGGAATATTCCGTCGCCCGCGCTTCAAAGAAGTTTGCATGCTCGACGCCGTTCAGGATCTCAGTGAGCCAAGGCAGAGGGTGCTTCTCGACACCATAAATCTTAGGCAAATCGAGCTGATCGAGACGCCAATCGGCGATATAGCGAATGTAGTTTTTGATGTCCTGCGCGGTCATCCCTTCAACCGGACCCATTTCGAAGGCAAGGTCAATGAACTTGTCCTCAAGACCCACAACCGTTTTACAGCAATCAATAATATCGTCTGCAACGGCTTTTGTGACACAACCCGTTTCACGAGCGAATGCGTGATAAAGTTTGACCATACCTTCGCAGTGAAGCGACTCGTCGCGGATCGACCATGTGATGATCTGGCCCATCCCCTTCATTTTGTTGAAACGCGGGAAGTTCATCAACATCGCGAATGACGCAAACAGCTGAAGCCCCTCGGTGAATCCACCAAACATTGCAAGTGTGCGCGCAATATCTTCATTCGAATCGACGCCAAACTTCTGCATAAAGTCGTGCTTGTCGCGCATCGCTTCATATTCGAGAAAGGCCGAGAATTCGGAATCCGGCATGCCGATCGTTTCAAGCAAGAGCGCATACGCCGCAATATGGACTGTTTCCATATTCGAGAATGCCGACAACATCATCTTGACTTCGGTCGGCTTAAACACGCGCGCATAGCGCTCCATGTAATTGTCATTCACCTCAATATCAGATTGGGTGAAAAAGCGAAAAATCTGCGTCAGCAGGTTTCGCTCCGAATCACTGAGTGTATTGGCCCAATCCTTACAGTCTTCCCCAAGAGGCACCTCTTCAGGCATCCAATGAACTTGCTGCTGACGCTTCCAAAACTCATAGGCCCAAGGATAGCGAAATGGCTTGTAAGCAAATGACGGTGTCATCAAGCCGGGCAGAGAGGAATTTGGGTTAGAATCATTGAGCATTTTGGAAATCCTGGGATCAGTTTTATCGGGATACGCCGATGGGCAATCCAATACCCTATTTTGTGCCTCCTTTCGAACTCACACGCAAGATATCGCGGTCGATCAGATGAAAACAGTTTTCCCTGTGGATAATTTCCGGATGGCACTACGTCCGAAAATTTGTTGGTCCTAACGAGAAAATTCTCACAATCCCGCACAAAACTTGCATTGCGCGCACCCCTGCGCTTGATGTGCCAAAAACCACTTGAAGGAAAACCCCATGGACGTAACTGCCCTTGCCATCCCCGACGTCAAACTGATCACGCCAAGACGTTTTTCTGATGACCGAGGTTTCTTCAGTGAGACTTACAATGCAAAGGCTTTTAAATCAGCGGGCATTGACTGTGATTTCATTCAAGACAACCATTCATTTTCAGCCCGAAAAGGCACGGTTCGCGGCCTCCACTACCAGTCTCCGCCATTCGCTCAAAGCAAGCTTGTTCGCGTTCTTCGCGGGTCAATCATCGACGTTGCTGTGGATGCCAGAAAAAATTCGTCTACTTTTGGCCAATGGGTGAAAACAGAATTAAGCGCAAAAACCGGCACCCAAATCTTTATCCCTCAGGGTTTCCTCCACGGCTTTGTCACGCTCGAGCCAGACACCGAAGTCGCTTACAAAGTTGACGCGTTTTACGACGGCGCAAGCGACGGATCAGTAAAATGGGACGACACCGACCTCGGGATTGAGTGGGGCCTGTCGGGCGCGGAGGCTTCTCTTTCGGAGAAAGACGCAAAAGCACCGAAATGGGCGGATTTCGCGTCCCCTTTCTAATCAGCGCATCGCTTTTTCCACGCGCTAAGCATTTACCATTTCCTTGGCCTCCCGCAGTATAACTGACGGGCGTTGGAGAATTTGTGACCATTTAAATGTGCGGTTGTCGCTATGCCCTTGTTTTATAAAAATTATTCCGTCACCTTGCTGGCCTTTGCAGCGATGGGCCTAGTCGGCTGCGGTGGTGGAGGTGGCGGCGGACAAACCCCATTCACACCCACGCCTGCCCCTGCGCCAACGCCGGCACCAACCCCAGCGCCAACCAATTTCGATACGGCGGAATATAACCGACAACCCAGCCTCGCGCAGATATCAGCGTTGGAGGCATATGAAGCGGGTGCGACGGGACGCAATGTGGTCGTAACCGTCATTGATTCGGGAATTGATGTTGATAACCCTGAATTCGAGGGCCGCATCCACGCGCAAAGCGCCGATTTAGTGATTTCTAGTGTCGTCGGCGGCGCAGATGCCCGTGATGGCGGCCCAGAGCTACAAGATAGCGACGATCACGGGACACCCGTCGCTGGAATAATAGCGGCCAACAAAAACGACTCCGGTGTGCACGGGGTCGCGCCTTATGCGACACTGCTGATTTACCGTGCGGACGACGATGGTGATGAAGATATATTATACGGCAATGCCATCCAAGAAGGTGTCAACAGATCCGTTAGTCTTGGTGCTGATGTAATCAATATGTCATTTGGCTCAGATGAAGCGGGCGCGCGAAGCGACTTTCGCCAATACCTGACGAGCGCCAAGAACGCAGACATCGTAACCGTTTTAGCTGCCGGAAATGACGGAGACGCGACACCAGATTTGTCTGCCTTGGGCGCTCTTGATGTTCCCGGTGCTCCCGCCGCCATCGTTGCGGGAGCCGTTGGACGATTCAATACCATTTCGACGTTCTCCAATCGCGCAGGCGATGCAGCTGAAATTTATTTGGTCGCACCAGGAGAGTCTATCCGTGGCGTGACCATTTCGGGATCAACACCCGGTCAGACACGGTCATTCTCTGGCACCAGCGCCGCAACACCACATATCTCAGGTGCTGCCGCATTATTACGTTCACTATGGCCAGATCTTACCGCCACAGAAGTGGTCGATATTCTATTGACCAGCGCTACCGATCTCGGCGCGCCCGGCACCGATCCGATATATGGTCGTGGACTATTGAATATCGGAGCCGCAACACAACCCATTGGCGGCGTCACAACCTCCAGCGTCGAGGGCGACAGCATTGATGCAAATACTCTTGGGGGTGATCTCTCCGATGCCTATGGTACAGGCTTCGCAGGTCTGAGTGAGATTGTTGTTTTTGATGCCTATAATCGCGACTTCCAAAAATCTCTCGGCACAACGATAAGTCAAACTCCACCCACGGGGTTTAACATCGAAAGTAGCTTTAGTCCGTTTAACGATCATCAATTTGCATCGAAACGACTCAATGGTCGTGTGGCAATGCATTTTCAAATGACGACACGGGACGAGAGTAATCAATCGCTTTCAAACACTCAAATTTCGCTGGCGCACAAAGGGAACGCGCAAAAAAGACTGATACACCAGAAACTATCGGTCGCTACTCAGGCAGGAATATCAGAAAATATTTCATTGTTTGTGGCGCAAGGCTTTTCCGGCCACGCCGTAGATCGCATGACGCTCTCAACCCGGCAAACTCCCTTCCTAAGCCGCGACACTTTCACCGACTCGTTTCTTCCTAAATCCGACAATGCCGTCACTGCACAAATGCGGTTCAAACTCTCTAGGAACTTCTCGCTAGATCTCACAACGAGCACGGGCGATAATGATCGTTATCCAGACACAAAATCTTTATTTAGCACATTGGACAACACGCCCGCGGTCACTGTTTCTGTCGCGCGCGCAGGCCTAAGCTTTGATCGCCAAAACGCGACACTCCGAATAGAACAGGGCTTGCGACATGAACAAGGCGCAGTTCTTGGAGCAGAATTTGCCGACAGCAATCAGGCCACAACAGTTTATTCCGCCTTTGAAGGAATTTGGCGCCCCGCGCGGCTATGGCAGTTACAGGGCAGACTGTCTGTTGGGCTTACCCAATCCGATGCGAGCCTGTTCAGGCAGTTCAGCGATGACCGTTTGTCACTCGTCACAACTCAGGCATCATTTGCCATCAAACGCCAAAAACTGTTCGGTGACCATGATAGTTTGTGGCTAGGCGTAAGTCAGCCAATGCAGATCGAGCGTGGCGGCATTGAAATGCTGTTGCCAACCGATTTTGACCAATCAACACGCAGTCTTAGTTTTACGCCGACCGAAGTATCGCTTGCGGCCGCAAAGCGCCGTCTTGATATTGAGGCGAGCTATCGTTTGTTGTCAGCCAAATACGGCGCAATCGACCTAAACGTAATTCATCAAACGTTTGGGGATTTCGATATGTCGTCGCAAACAACAGTACTGGTTCGCAGCAAATTTTCATTCTAAGGGCGGATTAGAAAACCCAAAAGCGATTGATAATATAACTCATAATCGGCACCATCATCGCCGCCAAAACAAGTTTTATCTGCGGTGCCAATTCGGCCCCATCTAACAAAAATAACAACCCCGCACTTGCGGCATAGCCAGACATTGCGGTGATTAAAAAACGCGGAATCACCTCCCGCATTACTTTATTGCTTTGAAATGTAAAATAGTAATGCCCCAGAAACGAAAATCCTAGCGCAACACTAAACGCTAAAAGATTTGCGACCTGAATAGAAAATAGAAAAAAACTGGCACTCGAAATACTGGTAATTAAATGGATCATTGTCGCGAGTGCACCGACAATAGAAAACCGCCCTATGCGGAATATTTCAGAAATGAACGAATCCAGTTTCATCGGCTACACAAACATACAACAGACAGACCAGCAATTTTATTTGCCCGCATAACATAACATTCAACCGCGCATATTCCCGCTAAAATCGAATTGACCACTTTACCATGTGGCCGCAAATCCGACCCTTGACGTCCAGTAATACGATTGAGTAGCCGCACCATCATCGCAATGGGAAACACACCACCATAGAAATAATGAATAGATTGAACATGCGCGCCGGCACCCACAACCGTCTCAGTCAAAGATTGGATTGTGTACCTTCGGCGGTGCTCCAAATACTCGTCATGCGGGCTCCACAAAAATTGAAATGCTGGAACAGTAATAAACGCGCCCGTACCCGTTGGGGTTTTATCCAAATATGATTTCAAAAGCGCAACATCATCATCGACATGCTCAAGAACGTCCATCATCAAAATCATATCGGCGTCTGATTGATCGATAGCTTTCTTAAAGCATAGCTCCTTGCCGTTGATTTCAGTCTGACTGTCTTTCGGATATCCTATGTCAACGCAGGTTGACCTGCTCGCCACATCATTTTTAAGCAACCATCGACTAAACCAGCCTGACCCAGCGCCAACATCCAAAAGTTTGTAAGACCGACCGCGCAAATGCGCCGCCATCATTTCAGCCTTGGATGTATAATACCAATGGCTATCGATGGCTTCGCCAAGGATTTCTTCTTCTTTTAAATCCATCTTCCATTCCTAATCGCGGAGAGTAATGTCGCTGCATTCTAGAGTTATCTTTTATTTCAATAGCTTGCTTAGGAAAAGACCTTCACGGACCAGCACACCGGAAGTTTCTAAGCATTGTTGCAGGATCTCGCTAGATGCGCAGCGCCATCAGATCAAGTCGTTTACAAAAATCCGGGGCTGAGTCCACACATCTGTACACAGATATATACGTCTGCTTGAGCAGTATTCGGCAACCCGCTCCAACGAGAAAAAATCAACGATTTTGTTGGCAAGAAAAACCTATGCTCCATCACCAAACGTCCATCACAGAGGGCGAAAGACAAATCAGTTCAATTTCATGACCTAACGCAACTATATCGGTTTTGGCTTTTCGTGATTTAATTCGACACCAATTGTCTCGCGAACCAGATATAGGGGGCGTCGTTTCACTTCGACAAAAACACGGCCAACATATTCCCCCAGGATCCCAAGCCCTAGCATGTTAAGACCACTGAAGAATAAAATAACAACAATGGTCGAGGCGTATCCCGGAACATCAATTCCCAAAAAACTGGTCCGCACAATAATAAACAGCGCATATGCGGGCGCGATAACTGAGATTGCAAACCCCATATAGGTCCAAATTCTAAGCGGGAGCGTGGTGAAAGAGAAAATCCCTTCGAGGGCAAAATTCCAGAGCTTCCAAAACTTCCATTTTGTTGTTCCTGCTACGCGTTCAGGGCGAGAATAGGTAACTTCGGCCTGTTTAAAGCCTAGCCACGCAAATATCCCTTTCATAAACCGCGTCCGCTCGGGCAACGCCTTCAATGCATCGATTACCTTCCGATCCATCAATCGAAAATCGCCTGCATTGTTAGGGATGCCCGTATCGCTGAGTCGCCCGGCAACCCGATAGAACAAATTCGCCGAAGTTCGTTTAAACCATCCATCGGTACCGCGATCAGTCCGGACCGCAATCACCATATCGGCACCATCACGCCATTTCTCAACCATCTCGTTAATTAACTCAGGCGGGTCTTGAAGGTCGGCGTCTATTGGCACCACCGCATCACCAGTGGCAAAGTCTAGCCCAGCCGTTAGCGCTATTTCTTTCCCAAAATTGCGGCTGAGGTCGATAATCTTAATGGCTGGATCGGCACCACGCGCAGCAATAAGCTTTGGCAGTGTCATATCGGTGCTGCCATCATTCACACAAATAATTTCATAAGAAGTCGTTAGTGAACGGAGAACCTTGGTAATTGCTTCAAAAAAAACCTCGACAACCTCTTCTTCGTTGTACATCGGCACAACGACACTGATCATCGGATTTGTCGCCATTGTCATTTCATTCTCTTCTTAAGACGTGTCGGGCTGGCTTGCTGGATTTGCCACTAAGCTCTACTTTTTGCGCTAAGCTCTATTGAGGTACACCCTTATGGTAAGCTAACGCCTCGTTGATTTCACCAAAGAACACCGGCTTTCCTTGATGTAACACCATGCCTTTGTTGCACATTCGGGCCATCAAAGCATCATTATGACTTGCGAACGCAAAAATGCCGGTTTTATCAATCAACCCAGTCAGGCGTTCTCGCGCTTTTTTCTGAAAGTAATCATCCCCCGCCGACAACCACTCATCCAAAATTAAAATCTCGGGGCTGAACGCGGTCGCAATTGAAAATGCAAGGCGCAGTCTCATTCCTGCTGAATAAGACCGAATAGGCAGGTCGAGATAATCCCCCAGCTCTGAAAACGCTGCGATATCATCAAATCTGGAATCAATCTCTTCCTCAGTCAGCCCCATAAAACGGGCACGACTGCGGATATTTTCATAGCCAGTAGAATAAGAGTCCAACCCCAACTGAATCGACATTAGCGCAGAAATACGCCCCTCAACCCTGATACGGCCAGACGTCGGCGGCAAAATGCCGGAAAGAACTCGCAACAATGTGGACTTGCCTGCACCATTATGTCCGATCAACCCAAGACGGTCACCATTCACAAGAGAAAAACTGATGTCATCAAGCGCCGTCACGCCGATGCGGCCATGCCTCTTGCCAATTACGCCCCCCATGGCTAACGACCGCATCGCACCAACAAGACCGGCCGATTTTGCTTGTGGGATCAGATAGTGCACACCAACATTGTTGAGTTCGATAGACGCCATAATGCGCAATTAGCTCCAATAACAAAGGCGGCGCGCAAAATACCCAAAGGTCACGACGCCAAATACTGTTGCCAATATCGAAAACCCACCCGCCCAAATGAAACTATTCATTACGCCATCAAGTCCTAGCAAAGGTCCACGAACCACGTTGAGAAAGTGCGCCAGCGGATTATATTGCACGACGAACTGATACTCGCCCAACCGGGATGCCTGCCAGAAAACTGGCGTTACAAAAAATGCGAATGTCAGCCCGGCGGCTGTAAGCTGCCCGACGTCGCGGAAACGAGTCCCGATTGTCCCAATGCCTAACGCAAACCAAAAGCCCGTCCAAACAACCATCAGCAAGCCTAGGAAAGACAGCCCAACATCGCCAAGGCTTGGGCGCAACCCAACCGCGAAAACCACAACAGCAATGACAATCAGTTTGTAACAGAACCCAAGCGCAGCAATACCGATTGCGCGCACCACAAACAAACTTTTGGGAATGGGTGATTGTGTAAACGTCCCCGACGCAGCAAGAAAAACTGAAGCACCATCATTAATGATAGTGGATATCAGCCCCCAGACGACAATCCCAACCGCAACATAGGGGAAATATTTACTTAGGTCTGCCCCAAAAATCTGACCGTATAACACCGCCAGCCCGCTAACCGTCAGCGCTGTTGTCGCCGTCACCCAGAGACCACCAAGGATAGTGCCATGATAGCGCGTAAAAAACCCTGTACGGATCAATGACCAAATCAGCTTGGGGCGAGCGAACGCACGCTTTAGATCTTCTAGTGCATAATCATAACGGCTACTTGATGCATCAAAATAATAGACCGGGGATTTCTCATTATGAGAGATACGAGAATTCGGCTCTATCGATGTATTGCTCATTTTAAGTGCATTTCAGAAAAAGGGCATTTTGCAGCTAAGGGACGTTAGGCTGATCCATCAAGAGAAATAAATTATGGCTGATAAGGCTCCCATTTACTAATATCAAAACCATCCTTGTACACCGCAAGATTTTTCTCGGTAATTACTTTATGACTAATAAACATAACATCAGCCTGAACAAATCGTCCATTATAGTAGCAAATATCCACAATATCGAAAATTTGGAACCCCGCTTTCTGAACTGCCTGAATACGTTCCAGCATATTTGTTATACCAACCTCAATGATTACGACATTGCAGTCTTTTAAAGTTGTTTCAGCACCAGCGAGAACCTGAAGCTCCGCACCATCAATATCAATTTTAAGGAGAAAGGGTTTCTGTAGGTCTCGCTCACCCACGATCGTATCCAATTTACTCATTGGCACAATACGATTTCCCGTTTTGGTGTCGTCCGCCATTCTTGCATGGGTAATTTTTTGTGTATCTCGAACAGTAGCCACGTCCATAGATATCTCGCCGTCACGATCAGAAACAGCAACATTTAGGATTTCATAAGAGGCATTAACGGACGAATAGTTCCTATTAATTGAATCGTTCCACTCTTTGATGGGCTCCATCAAAAGATGGAATTTTGACCTATAATTCGACATTAGTTCGCCGGTACAAGTCAGCACCCCAACATCAAGGATAGTTTCAACAGGTACGTCCATCTCGATCAGCCTTTTCAGTGCTGAACTCTTTGTCGGTAAACGGCGCTCCGAAACAGCATTTGGCAAAGGCTCGCCCCCCGTCACCTGCTGTGGTGCCTCAACGTTTGGCGAGAACCTACTTTTGATTTTTCTCAAGAATGCACGCACGTAAAACTCCAATTTTTTAACCGACCTGCATTTATCCAAGTACAGACCGAGCCTCTCACCCATCGCAAGTATCGTAATATCGCGCTCGTGCGATGCCCGACTGGACCTTTTGATCACTTTCGAATATTGATTCTGCTAGCATCAAGCGCTGTTATAGTACAGGAATTAGCACTATATTTTCCCGCGAATTTAACCCTTTCAGGACTGGCACATGCGCCTAGTAATTGGCCTCGCCCACAGCAAAAGCCGTAACAATGTCAAATTTAACTTCGCTTCAGCGTCTGGTGATTCGCCCGTATACACCCGCGATATTACACCCGACGGCTTACGCTTTGACCGGGACGTATTGGAGCCAAAAACTCGTGTGACCGCAATCGAGCGGTTTCAACAATTTGGACCGACAGCCATTGCGGAGCTTGGGGAGCCAGGAACGTGGCCGCTCATTGACGCGCTTCTTTCCGCTGACGATGATGTCCGAGCGCTTTTTATCTACCAAGGGGCCGCGTCCTATATTGCCAACGCACTCGCCGAGGGTGTGCCGACTGAAGACGCCCTCAATCAATGGCAAGAATTGGTCAGGCCGTTACTCACAGCCTATCGTCGTCATCGCAACAAAACAGTGCTGATCGAGCGCGACAACGCAACTCACACGCCGAGGGATTTTCATTTCGCATGCAAAGACAATTTTGAAATCGACGCAGAAGTTATTCTGACACAGGAAAACCCATCATCACTGGCTATCTTTAAAAGCATCGCCACACAAATCATTGCAGACCACCCCGAGACAGAGAATCTTTCCTCCGAGCTTAGCGTATCGGCGCTGCGATTTTCGCAAAAACCTGGCGCTCTCGGCGACAAAGCACTGAACGAACTCACTATGCTAAATGAGCGCATTAGCGCGTTACATCAGAAATTGGAGCAATCCACACAAAACGTCGAACAACTTGAACGCAAAGGTGAAGAAAACAACCTTCTACGTACACAACTATATCGCGTTCAAAGCGAGCTCGAGACGCGTTACAAGTCCATCGCCTTTGGCGCTGAGCACGAAAAGAAGTTAAAAAAATACCGTCAGGAAATCGCCCAACTTAAGCAAGACATCGTAAAAATCCGATCTAGCTCTTCATGGCGAATAACAGCCCCCATAAGGTGGACGTTTCAATCGCTGAGTGGTGCGTTCCGACTTCGTAACCTTCTGCGCACTAAGCGTCACGCCAGGTTAATTCGTAATTCTCAGTATTTTGACCAAGCATGGTACATCGCAAAATATGACGATGTCATTAGACTAGGGGCGGATCCAGCGGAACATTATATTCGGCATGGAGGACGCGAAGGGCGCGCACCAGGGCCAAATTTCGACAGTATCGCTTATCTAAAGGCCAATCCCGACATCGCTGCTGCTGGCCTCAATCCACTTGTTCACTACCTGCAACACGGGAAGACTGAGGGACGCGCCCTTAAACCTATGAGCACAAAACAACGATAGACGCCTACGGATTATATTTATTGCTAAAGGAACTCTCAATTGTCCGATAACGCGCAAAAAAACTTTGATACTATCGTCCACCTCGGCGCAGGACGCGACACGAATGGACAACAAGCCGACTATGGGGCACGGCGCATCATTCTAGTAGAAGCCAATCCTGATGCTGCCGATGTTTTAGCCGCGCGCAACGCAAAACGTTCTCATGTCACCGTACTGCCAAAAGCAGTAGCGGGTAGTGTCGGCACGCGCGTTTTAAATGTTCTCAACTTGCAAAGTGCCAGTAGCCTTAACACTCCGACGGGCCTGAAAAAGCTATATCCAAACATCGAAATCGTGAAAACAATTCCGGTGAACACCCTTGCAGCGGATAATTTTATTCAAGAACTTGGTTTGGGCGAAACACAGCGGCATCTGTTGGTTATCGACACGCCCGGCGTTGAATACGAGATCCTTCAATCACTGATTGATAGCAAACTTCTTACGCAGTTCACACGCGTTCACATACACAGTACAGAAAATCAGCTATATGAAGGCGCAAAAACAACCCGAGAAATTGGGCCCCTTCTTTCAAAACAGGGCTTTAGCACTTCGATTGATGCGTCCACACCAGATCACCCGATCATAAAAGCAGAACTGTCACAGTTTTACGCAGAGCTCGTGAAAACTCGCGCCGAGCTTGCCGAAGCAAAGGCTGAAATCGCACGCCTCGAGAAAGAATCCGGAATAGAAATTGCGCGCTTGGAAAGAATTGTACAAGAAGCGCATTATCGAAGCGAGCTGACAAATAGCGAGTTGGTAAAAACAGATGCGCAACTGGAATTGATCAAAGACTTCTTGTCTCGGAATAAAGCATCCTAACATGACATCCAATAACCATAGCAGCGCAAAATCGAATGCAGCGCTATCGTTCTCTAAAGGTGACTGGGGTGCCCTCATCGAATTTTCCGAGACGCAGCTCAGCGATGATCCAAATGGTGCAAAAGCATATGCCTATGTCGCTTGCGCGCACCAACAACTAGGACACAAAAAAGAAGCCGAACGCTTTGTTAAAAAGAGTCAAGAACACGGATGTCCACCAAAGGCTATTGCTCATATTTTAATCGCAGGTGTACATCGTTCATTAGGCCGCGCCTTGCTTTTAAACAAAAAAATAGACGAAGCTGAATCTCACTTTTTAGAAGCCCTAAAGGTAACAGGATTAGACATAGCACCGCTACAGGCGCACGATGTTGCAGTCCGTGAAATGATCGAATTAGGACTTCTCCCCGATGCCGCAAATAAAATTGCACACCACACTGACGAACTAAAGTCGATCCCGCGTCCGCCATCGGATTTTTCAAAACTGGCAATTTTGGATTCGGAATTGCGCCTTTTAAAACATGAATTCACCGTTGCTCTTACGCGCGGACAACTCTACCAATCGTCAACCGACCACACGCCTAATTCAACCGATTTGAAAAGTCGTTCCATGGCACAGCTCGGTCAGGACCTTTGGGTCCTAGAAACTTGCGGCCATAAACGCGCCGGTTTTTTTGTGGAATTTGGTGCCACTAATGGGGTCACCTTGAGCAATACCTATTTACTCGAAAAGGAGTTTGATTGGGGCGGCTTGCTCGCAGAGCCAAACCCAAAATTCCTGCAAGAGCTAAAGAAAAACCGACAATCTACAGTTAGCGACGCATGCATTGGCGCAACAACGGGTGAAGAAGTCGAGTTCATCTTTGCAGATGTTTTTGGCGGCATGAGCAAACACGCCGACGCGGATGGCCATGGTGACCGGCGCACAGCCTATAAGGACGCCGGCGAGCTAACCGTCTTAACAACCATTTCACTTCATGACTTTCTACGAAAACACAAAGCACCCAAACAAATTGATTATATCAGTGTCGATACTGAGGGAAGCGAATATGAGATCCTAAAAGAGTTTCCGTTTGATGAGTGGGATGTTCGTTGCTGGACTGTAGAACACAACTTCGCGCCCATTCGAAAGGAAATCCATGCCCTTTTCATATCCCATGGCTACACCCGCGTTGAGGCCCAGTGGGATGATTGGTATTATCGCTGAGCAACGTGACATATAAAATGCAAGAAAAAAATGCCACAAACGTTTTCGTTGTTACACCAAGCTTCAATGCTGGAACCACAATCATTCGCACACTAATGAGCGTAGCGTCACAATCTGGCAATATTCGGATATTCCACCATGTAGCAGATGGGGGCTCAAACGATTCAACAGTCTCAAAACTGCGCGACTGGAGCAAATTAGTTCAGACACAGACCTTCCCGGTTCTCGCAAGGAAATACCAGTTCTCATTCAGTTCTGAACCTGACAATGGAATGTACGATGCGATCGCAAACGGGTTCAGCCAATTTTCGCTAACACCAGATGATTGGATGTGTTGGATTAATGCTGACGATGTGTTTTTACCGGGATCATTTGCTCTTTTAGGACAAGTTTCAAGAGCTGCCGACTCTAAAGAAATATCATGGCTGACGGGCACCGCTGCAATTGCAGCAGAAGATATTTCTATGCTTCACACCAGTAGGCCGGTCGGGTCCTCTGTTGTGAAGCACGACTTATGCGACGGCACCCACTGGGAGTTTATTCAATCTGAAGGCACATTCTTTAAAAATAAACTATGGCACCAAATTGATATTCAAAATGATTTCCGACGCTTTCGATACGCAGGTGATTGGAATTTATGGCGGCTATTTGCTCAGAACCATGAGCTTTTTCAGACAAAGCATCCCCTTGCTGTTTTTTCAATTCGAGACGGACAACTAAGTAGCACCAATAGAAGTGAATACGAAGCCGAGATCGAAGCGCAAGTTTCTACGGCGGAAAGAGAATCCAACTTCGACGCACTAGGCAAAAACGATTTAGTCGGCAAAGCAATTAGAGTTTCTATGAAACCAATCCGCATAATCGTTGAAGACCGGAATTTGAAAAATCACCTCGAATATCGCCATCTAGAACGGAAAAAATCCAATGCGCTAGTTGCATCACAACAGGCCTGCGGCTCAATCATCGCGCATGACGAAAAATGGCAGTTCCCGGCCATTACAGAACAGCATGCGTTTAACAAAGTAAAAGAATGGATGCCACCAAATGCTACAGCGCTATATTTCGCATTTCCGTGGGCAACGTTAATCGACAAAACCAATAACAAAGCAGATGATGCCGGGGTACTTGAAAAAGAAGCGTTAAATGCTGCAAAGAACATATTCCCGTCAGGGCGGCCGGTTATAACCGTTTGCCAACACATCCTTATGGAAGATTTTTTAGATATTTTCCGGGAGTGCGGAATTACGGATATATTCTGGACACACGCGACAAAAATGAATGAAACGGAAGATATCAGAAATGGTATTCGTATACATCCTTTTCCGTTGTTTCCAGTGCAAGTCGGCGATAACGCACAATCCATTCAACCCCGCGACATTCTTTTTTCTTTCATTGGTGCAAAATCAAACCAATGGTATCTAACCGACACTCGACGTCATATAATTGAATTATTGGAAGACGACCCGCGCGGCGTTGTGATTGGTCGGGAAGATTGGCACTACAACAAAATTGTTTATAGTCATCAAGTTAAAGCTACCCATGTTGATCCGACGGGTCTCGTCGACATGGATAGAAGCAAAGTATTCAAAGAAACGCTCAACCGGAGTATATTTTCACTTTGCCCTTCCGGGTCTGGGCCGAACTCAATCCGCCTATGGGAATCGATTGCGTCGGGTTCAATTCCGGTCATTATGGCAGATACATACCTACCCCCTGGCGATGAAACTTTGTGGCAAGAAGCAGCAGTTTTTGTTGAGGAAACTCAGCAAAACATTACGGAATTGCCTGAGCTTCTGGAGGAGCTAGCCAAAGACACCGACCTAATTTCCACGAAGCGTAAAGCGATGCAGCAATTGCTGATGTTGTACGGTCCCGACGCATTTATCTACGACATACAAAATCTTATCCTCCAAAAGGATCAAGACGCCATTGCAAAATCACACATTTCAGAACTGCCATTATCGGGTGATCAACTCCTTGAAAGCGCTCAACTGGCATTCGACAAAAAAGACGCTGCAAGCAGGTCGGTATTCCTCAACGCACTGGCGAGCCGAGCATTAATCGCACCCGAAGAATTTTCAGCGCACATCAACGACAATAAAAATTTGCAACCCTACATAGATCGTGCGGTTAAAGATAATCCTGAAGATGAGAATGTAAAAATTATAAATCGCACTCGCAACGCCTCCCTGACAACATTATCTTCGAAATACATCAAAGAGAAAGTTCAGGTTTCATTGCAAGGTAAGCATTCAAATCGCACACCACTTTCCTATCCTGCTTATAGAGAATTATTTACGCCGTATATAGATTATACCGCCAGCACTACTTCTAAAAGTATCTGTGTCACAGGATTTGATATTGATTTTAGAGATTCTAACATCGTATCGCAATGTCTAGATAAGTTCGAAAAAAAACCAGTCGTTATTTCCGAAGAGCCCTTATGGGATACGGTTTGGGCAACCGCATTCGATAAAGATACAGTAAAAATGGGAATTAATGGACAGGACTTTGCCTACAAAGCACTAAACCACATGACCTCGCCGATATTCGCTTTTGACAAACTTCCGTATTTTATAACTACCGAAAACCATTACTTCGTTCGGTATGCCAATCTTTTTAAACGAAACGCCGAGCTAACACCGGCTGAAATCTTGGCTGTTTGGGATAAGGCCAAGTGGAAATTCGCATCCTTTGCAGAACGTCGCGAAGACTCGCGCTATGACTTCACTCGACCGAACGAGGATTTATACGGCTTATCCGCGTATAGAACCCGAATTGCTGATGGCTTTGGTGGTAATGATGCCCTTCGTTGCGGAAAAGGGTGGAATGAAACGGGACCGCGCCAAGCATTACCCGATTGGCATCTCGACAAATTAGCGTCACTTGACCGAAATTCCTTTGTCGTTTCAGGTTTAGAAAACACACACCAGCAGCATTACATCACCGAGAAAATTTTTGATGCGTTCGCTTGTCTCGGGGTGCCTCTTTATTTCGCTAGCCCAAAACACCGCATCCACGACATCATTCCATCTGATACATTCATTAATTTGTTCGGATTAGAATCTGACGAGGCCATCGAAAAGATCAAAAGTTTCGCCCCAGATCTCGCATTCGCTGAAGCTTACCTGGAAACGCAAAAACGCCTCAGCAAGCTGTTCTCCGATCCGCAAACCCTAATCAAAGAACGAAATCGTGTTGTTGACGAAACCGTTTCTGCCTTGATCAAGCTATAGCGTCATTGGTCAGCTCTATCTTCTTCATGGGCCAATTGCGCAGCTCTTGTGGATGTCGCTCGTAAATAGATTGCTCGCGCCAAATTCGCCAAAGGCTGCGGCAGAAACTTTGCGCCGGCGGTACGGATTTCTTGGATATATTTTTCCTCGCCCACGATTGATCGATTGTTGGCGTGCCGCCGAAATCCACCCAAAACAGTTGGTACGGTTACCAATTTTGTCTGGGCCGCAAATGACTTCCATAACTTGAAATCACCGGCAAGATTTGCGTTTTGAAACATCGCCTTTTCAGACGTAGACAATCCCTCAAACAAACTCCGTTTAAAGAATACACTCTCTTGCTGAATGTACCCTAGCAACTGACTGTGAAACCACCCACCTTTGATCAAAATTTGTGGGTGCCACCCCTCAGGCCGCAAAAATCGCAGCGTTCCGTCTGCGTCCCAACAGGCCGGAAATCCACTCACCCAGTCAGCATCTTCTCGTCTTTTTGCAAAACCAAAAACCACCTCTAGTGCCCATGAGGTGTATAAATCATCGGCATTCAACCATGATAGCCAGTCACCGCACGCGTGACCAAACCCCTCTACGATCGCTGCATATTGACCAAGGCCCGGACGTTCCAAAACTTGAAGGCGAGAGTCTTGAGATGCCGCTTCGTTTGCTATGGTCAATGTCTGATCACTTGAACCACCATCAACGATAATATGTTCATAGGAATCAAACGATTGAGAACGGATTGAGTTAATCGTCTCTGCGAGATATTTCTCGCCGTTCAAGACTGGCGTGATAATGGAAAATTTGGGTAATTTTCCATCTAAAGAATGAGACAAGTTTTTTAGTTCAGCGCGTTCAATCATCTGTTTTTGTTTTACGTAAAATTTCCCGGACACGATCAACTTGACGCTCGTTCATCTTTGCATCAGAGCGATGCCCCGGATGGAGTAACGTAACGGGGTCATAATTCCCGCTTTTTGGTGATTGCATCATGGCTAACTCATGCGCGATTGCTTCCGACATCGACTTCTCCAACAGAATTTCCAGCCGCGAACAAAGGCCTTCAATAACCGTCAGCGGTTGCTTTGTGACCTCTTCATACTGCGCAATGTAATCAGCCCTCTCTTCCCAGTACAATCGAAGTCGCTGATGGTTCGTTGCAGCATTTTTGATTGCGACCTCTTCGTCGGCAAGCCACCCCATGCGCACCAGTGATGCCAAGCTCTCCGCGACGTCGCGGTTAGTGGCAAAGGTAATCTCCGGATGCGCATGTAATTGCTCGGGCTTATGAACTTTGATCAGATGCCTAGACGCTGACGTATTGGGGTCATAGTCGGCGCACCACGCCCCATAAATGGAGCGCCCAGCGCGGTCGTGAATCAGTCTCACCGCATTATAGAGCCACGTCGTTCCCGAACGCGGGACACCAGCGATTGCTATCAATTTGGGCATTCATCGCTCCAAGTATTTTCATTGCGTCAAGCGTTCGCATTAGGCCTCGGTTTGTCTGGATATCAAAGCCAAGAAAGGCCCCTCATGAAAACATGAGGGGCCTTAATTTCGAAACTGATTTTATATAAAAATATTAGGAAGCAGCGATCGCTGACTTTTTCTTGCGCTTAGCAAACACACCGCCAGCAAGGGCAGTACCGAACAACCAAACAGCCCCCGGCAGTGGGTTCACGATCACATCGCCATCCGAAACAATGCTCACACCGTCAAAGTTTACCTGACCAACGGTACCTGAAAAGAAAATCCCAAGCTCTTGACCAACATAGCCAACAAGCGCTGTGGCCAGAACTGAAAATTCTTGCAAGCCCCACAGGCCGTCACCTGAGGAAATCATCGCAGTTGAAGCGATAATGTTTGATGGGTCGCCAGCATAAAAACCAAATACACCACCAAAAGATTTATCACTACGGTCGCCGATCAAAGCCGAAAGCGTAAATGACTGGCCGACACCAATGGTGATTCCCAAATCTTGAGACATTGTCGCGCCTGCGGCAGCAAAACCAATTTGGTCGCCTACTGCGGCTGGTGTGCTGGAAAAGAAGTTCCCGAAATTCGGTGCCCATACACCTGCTTTGCCATCAGTATCCCAGCCAACAGCACTGTTTTCCCACTCACCATAGAACGCATTACTATTAGTAAACGTCTGTGATGCTTCAAAATTCTCATTAGCGACGGCAACGGGCGCGGCATGCGCGGCCCCAAAAAGGGCACCTGCAGCGGCGATTAAACTTAATACTCTCATGGATACTATTCCCCAAATACTACGGCAAAATACTAGAGTGTGTCCTGCGACAACGGTTATACGCGTTCAAAGTTCCCCAAAGCAATCTTCGTTCCGCCCAATTTCCTAAATAAACTGTTAATGTGGCACCAATTTGACAATGCCGACAATCATAGGGCGAATCATCGAAAAATCGCGCAACTACAGACCCTTACTCGACGCCCCTTCTCCCCTGACTAACTGTTTTCACCCTCCCCTTTAGGAAATCCCCCTTCTCAGTGTTTCATTCAAAGAACAATTAATTTTACTTCGCCTGTCCCAATGTGACCCGACATCTCTTGAATAGGCCAAGCGGCCCGGGATATAGCCACCCTATAATGACGCCATGAGCCCACTGGGCTCTTTTTTTAAATTCAGCCCGGATGCCAATCATGACAACGACGCCCAGATCAAACAAAACGGCCCTCATTACCGGTGTAACCGGTCAGGATGGGGCGTACCTGGCCCGGCTCCTGCTTGAAAAAGGCTACGAAGTTCATGGCGTGAAGCGTCGCTCATCATCATTTAACACCGGCCGGATCGACGATATTTACTCAGACCCCCATGAAGGAAAAACTAATTTCCACTTGCATTATGGGGACTTAACTGATTCCACCAATCTCATCCGGTTAATTCAGGAAACCCAGCCAGACGAAATTTACAATCTCGGCGCGCAAAGCCATGTCCAAGTCAGCTTTGAGACTCCCGAATATACGGCGAATTCCGATGCGCTTGGCGTGCTTCGCCTGCTTGAGGGCATCCGCATCCTGAAGTTGGAAGACAAAGTTCGATTTTATCAGGCCTCAACATCTGAGTTATACGGATTGGTGCAGGAAGTCCCTCAGCGCGAAACGACACCTTTCTATCCGCGCTCCCCCTATGCTGCCGCAAAATTGTATGGCTACTGGATTACCGTCAATTATCGCGAAGCTTACGGAATGCACGCCTCAAACGGCATCTTATTCAACCATGAAAGCCCGCTACGCGGCGAGACCTTTGTCACCCGCAAAATCACTCGCGCCGTCACCGCAATAAAGCGCGAAGAGCAAACCTGTCTTTATCTCGGTAATCTCGACGCGCAGCGCGATTGGGGTCACGCCAGAGACTATGTGGACGGCATGTGGCGTATCCTCCAACAAGAAACGCCGGACGACTATGTGCTTGGCACCGGCGAAATGCATTCCGTCCGCGAATTTACAGAGTTGGCATTTAAAGAAGTCGGCATAACGATCGAATGGCGCGGCAAAGGCATCGAAGAAGAAGGGATCGACAAAGAAACCGGTCGTGTCGTGGTCCGTATCGATCCGCGCTACTTCCGCCCCGCTGAGGTAGAAGAACTACTCGCGGACCCGAAAAAGGCACATGAAAAACTAGGGTGGAAACACACGACGAAATTCCGAGAGCTCGTTTCGGAAATGGTCCGTGAGGATATGAATGACCCTGCATTTCGAGTGCGCGGCGAGGCGAACTAGTCGATGTCAAACACCTACTCGCTAGAGGGAAAACGTGTTTTTGTGGCTGGCCATCGTGGCATGGTCGGTGCTGCGATTGTTGAGCGCCTCAAAAGCGAAAATTGCGCCGCGATTCTGACTGCTGGCCGAGCGGACCTTGATCTAATTCAGCAATCAAATGTCAACGCATGGATGAACGATCAGAAACCAGATGCGGTCATTGTCGCCGCTGCAAGGGTTGGCGGTATCTACGCCAATGATACGTACCCGGCAGATTTTCTATATGACAATCTCATGATTGAGGCCAACCTGATTCAGGCGGCACACAAGAATGGGGTTGAGAAACTATTGTTTCTAGGCTCGTCGTGCATCTACCCAAAATTTGCAGAACAACCGATTACCGAAGAGGCGCTTTTAACCGGCGCGCTCGAACCAACAAATGAATGGTACGCGATTGCGAAAATCGCAGGGATAAAGCTTTGTCAGGCTTACCGCCGACAGCATGGTGCAGATTATATTTCCGCTATGCCTACGAACCTATACGGGCCAAATGATAATTTTGATCTCAAAAATTCCCATGTGATCCCGGCGCTTATTCGAAAAGCATTGGCCGCAAAAGACGCGGGCGAAACCGGTATCGAGGTTTGGGGGACGGGCGCGCCTCGCCGCGAATTTTTACATGTCCGTGATTGCGCCGATGCTTTGGTATTCCTGTTAAAAAACTATTCCGGTCATGAACATGTGAATGTGGGCTATGGGGACGACATACCGATAGCCGAAATCGCAACGCTTATTTGTGATATTGTCGGCCTATCTGGCCCTATGCGGTTCGATACCAGCAAGCCAGATGGCACACCGCGCAAACTGATGTCAGCGGATAAGCTTCGCGCTATGGGTTGGACACCCGAAATATCATTGCGTGACGGCCTGACGGAAACGATCGAATGGTTCTTAGATAATCAAGCTGACGCACGACTTAGCTAAGCCCAGCGACAATTCCGAAAACGAACTGTCTGGCCATCTTTTGCGATCAGCCGAATACAAATCGTTTCACCCGATAAAACGTTCTCATGTGTTGTTAGCCTGACCAGATTGCCAGAGGTCGTCGCTTCATAAGCGCGATCACAAATCTCCGCACTCATCAGCTTTGAAGCATCTTCTACTTCGACGACCAGACTATTTTTCGGCTCTGCGTCGTAATGCGCCACAAAAATTTCTGCGCTCTCTGAGATCGCACCGTCCGCAGCTAATCCGTAAACAATCTTCCGACCGCGCGTCAAAGCCCGGGTCACGACGTTTTGTATCGCAGCGGGCTTAATCCGTGAAAGCACGTTTTGAATAGCGAATGAACGAAAAATCGAAGCCTGCTTCGCCTGAGGTGCATACATCTTGATGATACGTTGCAACTCTTCGCGGCGGCGCGCGTTGAAAGATGCTGTTTTGGTATCCGCGCCCCACAACACCATCGACAAAGGCGTATCGATGAAATCGAACTTCGCGCCCGTTTGATAGATCCGAATAAATAAATCCCAATCCATGGTATAGTGAAGCGACAAATCTATACCGCCCGCCGCTTCGTAGGAGGCGCGCCGGAAAAAACACGACGGCTGAGAAATAATCCCCCCCTCAAGGAGGCGCAGTCCCGGCGGCTCTACCGCCCAATGATAACCAGTCATGCGGGCTTCATCATCGAGAATGGTCGAATGGCCATAAACAACATCAAGTGTTGGGTCACCGCCAAGCTTATCGCTGACTTTTTTTAGCGCATTGGGAAATAAAATATCATCCGCGTTGAGCCACCCAAGAAATGGTGCGGTACTATTATCCCACCCTTCTTTGATCGCATCGGATTGTCCATCATCAGGCCCGTGACGCCGATAGGTCAGCGCCGCATTATAATGATCCGCAATTTCGCGCACGCGGGGGTCACCCGACGCATCAAGAAGGCAGATCTCAACTGAATCACCCTGCTGCGCGAGGCTTTCTAGGCACCAAGGTAAAAAGGGGTGATACGCGCCAATGGGTACCGATATCGAGAACTTCATATTGTACAGCTTTTTTCACTCTGCGAGCGCTCTTTTATCGGGATAGTCTTTCCCTGTCGACGCAATAAAGCAAAGGGCGACCAGACCATTCGCGCCGCGATATAGGCACTCTTTTTTTGCACTGATAAAATTGCACGATCATCTCTGAACTGAGCAAGGTTTCCATATCCGTCTTTGATCGCATTAAAATATGCGCCAGAAGTTCCGGACAGCAACGCTTTGCCCAACAACAGTAAATCACCAATCCCGCGAATCGGAACGGTCAACCAATACAGAACCGCCGGCGTGTTCTTGTAATAAAGCCAAATCCGATTGCGATGGCCGTGATACACTGAAAATTCGCTATTCCGTCCAGTGACGCCTGATCCTTCATGGTGAACAACGGCATCGTGCAATTGCACTGTTTCTCCGCCAGAAAGTAATAATCGAAAGCCTAGATCGACATCCTCGCCGTAACAAAAAAACCGCTCATCAAATCCGCCGAGCGCTTCAAATACATCACGGCGATAAAATGCGGCCGCTGCGCAAGCAGCAAAGCAACCGCTATCCTGCGGGCGTTTTTTGCGCGGCCAACCGAAAAACCCGCGATAGGCAATTCCATAAACAGAACACACATCTCCGGCACCATCGAGTCGGTCGTGGTCATGGTCATCAATTTGTGTTGACCCAAATGCCTCAACGACCGGGAAACGCCTCTGTCCAGCGACAAAAGCCGTAAGCCAGTTAGGCTCGGCATAAGCATCGGGGTTCAGAAATGCGAGCCAGCGACCGCGCGCAGATTTCGCAGCAAGATTGTTGGCCGCCGCAAAGCCAAGATTGTCACCCGCTTCAATAAGCGTAAATTTAATATCACTGGCTGTGGCTACCGCAAGTGAATCATCATCGGACGCATTATCGACGACGATAATATCGAAATTGCGGAAAACCTGTGCCGCCAAATGCTCAAGGCATCGACGTAACCGGTCACCAGCATTGTAATTGACAATGATGACCGTGACCAAGGGTGATGAATGATCCGCTTCCATACCCCTCTTTAGTCTTGGCACTAGGTAAACCACAAGCGCAGAAGTTATTTGTCGCGCAACGCCTTGTTACTCATGACCGACATCGGCTTAACGATATAGGCTAGGACCGAGCGCTTGCCATTGAGGATAGCAACGTCAGCGGCCATCCCAGAGACGATTTTAAGATCGCCTTGCCGAGATTTCAACGCTTCGGCTTTGGTACGAACTTTGATCGAGTAATATCGTTCGCCAGATTTTTCCTCTTCGATTGCGTCGGGGCTAATTGTTTCGATCGTCCCATCGAGTGAACCGTAAACCGAAGAATCATAGGCCGATATCGATACACGCGCATCTTGACCGATCCGAAGGAAACCAATATCGGCGGGTTTTATTTTCGCTTCAACCAATAGCGTATCTTCGCTCGGGACAATCTCAACGATGGTTTCCCCAGGCGAAACTACGCCCCCAATTGTTGAAATCAGTACACGATTGATAACGCCCGATACCGGGGCGCGAACTTCCGTTCTGGCAACTTTGTCCTGAAGCGCCGGCAATTCACCCTTTAGTTCTTCAAGCTCTGCTTTGGATTGCGTCAATTCATCAAACGCCGAGGCAGAGAATGTCTTGCGTATGCGATTAATTTCACCTTCGGCCTCAGATATCTCAAGTTTAAACCGACCAATCGCGATTTCCGCACGCTGGACCTCGCCACGTGCCGCGGCCTCGCGTTGACGTGCGCGCAACAATTCGACCTGTGGTTCAATACCGCGACTGACCAACCGCTTCATTATGCTATGTTCTTCGGTTGCAAGATCAAATGCCTCTTGCGCAGTCATCAGCGCGACTTCTGAATCCGCGAGTGCCTTTCGGCGTTGTTCCAACTTGCTCGTTTCAATCCCAATCGACGCTTGGAACTCTTCCTGCCGGGCATTAAACAATTTTCGCTCGTTCAACACAGCCTGCGGTGATGCTTTGACCAAACCTTGCGGAAAAGCGACGGGCGATAAGCTCGCCTCCGCTTCTAACCGCGCGATACGCGCCGCGAGCACATTGTGGCCTTCTTGGCCCTGTGCGAATGCAACATTCATCTGTGTGGGATCTAGTCGAACCAATAATTCGCCTGATTCGACGTGATCCCCTGCCGAAACCAGAATTTCTTTAACAATACCGCCTTCGAAATACTGCAACTCTTGTAGCTGGTTCGATGTTACGACCCACCCCGCACCACGCGTGACACGATCAAGCTTTGCGAGGGACGCCCAAACCAAGGTCAACACCACAAGCCCGGCTAAAATATAAAGCAGCATTTGCGCCGCCTTAGCGGGTTCGATTGGCATCGAATCATCGATATCGAAGTCGTGTGTATTCTGATCGCTCATGATCTATGCTGCTCTAATGCCGTTAACAGATGGCGGCGGGGCAATTCGTTTTTCTTTCAGATCCCGCGCAGAAGACATCGCCCGCAAAACAGTATCGCGTGGGCCATCAACAAGTATCCGCCCACGATCAAGAACAATGATCCGATCTACCAATCGCACCATTGACATTCTGTGGGTCACGATAAGCACCGTTCTGTCTCTTGTGGCTTCGTGTAGGCGCGCAATTAAGGCCGCCTCGGCTTGCGAATCGAGCGCACTCGATGGTTCATCTAGCAATAGAATTGACGGTTTCGGTGCCAATGCCCGCGCCAAGGCAATCGCCTGCCGCTGACCGCCCGAAAGCCCCTCACCGCGCTCGGTCAATCGCTGATCATATCCGCCCGCACTTGCGCCAACAAAATCGTGCACGCCCGAAATTTTTGCCGCTTCCAGAATATCTTCGTCGGAAATTTTATCGAGACCAAGCGCAATATTCTCCCGCACCGACCCTGAGAATAGACAAACATCTTGTAAAACCACGCCAATATTAGAACGCAAATCAGCGGGTCGAAGCTGCCGAATATCGGTATCGTCAACAAGTACAGACCCTTCTGTCGGCTGATAAACACCTGTGATCTGGCGCACGATCGTACTTTTTCCGGAACCGTTACGCCCGAGAATTGCCACGCGTTCGCCTGGCTCTATCGTGAAAGATACATCTTCCAATGCCCTTGTGGTTTCACCCGGGTAAGAGAAGGCAACATCCCGAAACTCTATTTTTCCACTTAGCGACGGACGCGCTAAATATTCTCGTTTGGGATCGGTTTCGCTCTGCGCCGTCATCAATTCATCAAGTGATTTATAGGATGCCATCGCCCCATTAACGCGGCTCAACAGCGATGCCACTTGCGCCAGCGGCCCCATTGCGCGCCCCGTTAAAATAACGCAAGCGATTAAAGCGCCAGTTGTGATTTCGTTTGCGCTTACTAAGAAAACACCAATGACAACAACACCGACTTGACTGGCCTGCTGAGAAAAACCGGCAGCATTTACCGCAAATTGATTGAGGAAACGGCCAACCGTGGAAACTTTCGCATGCCGGGTTACACCGCCGCGCCAACGCGAACGCATCATCTCGCTCGCTTGAACACTTTTCACGGTTTCCAACCCGCCCAAGGTTTCAATCAGAACCGCATTTTTCTGATGGCCTTCAACCATCGCTTGCTGGGTACGTTTCAAAATCAACGGCTGGATCAAAAGTCCGGAACCTAACGCAAGCACGACCCCTAAAAGCGGAACAAACGCAATCGGCCCGCCGATCAACGCGACTGCTCCGATAAAGAAAAAGATGAAGGGTAAATCAACAATGGCCACAAGGGTTGCAGACGAAAAGAAGTCACGAAGGTTTTCGAATTCTTTAACCAAACCTGCGATCGCCCCCGTCGCGCTTTTTCGCGCCTCCAGACGCATAGACATCAAATTATCAAAGACACTAACACCGACCGTGGCATCAAGACGTTGTCCCGCAATATCGATGAAATAACCACGCAACGATTTTAAAAGAAAATCAAAAATATGCGCGAGCATAACCCCAATCGTTAGGGCAATGAGTGATTCAATTGCTTGGTTTGGTAGAACACGGTCATAAACCGTCATAATAAAGAACGACGAAACTAGTCCGAGCAAATTCACCACTGTCGCGGCTAAAACCGTCTGTCCATATATCTTGGTGTTTTTACGTAGCGGCCCAAATAACCAATGCTCACTCGGCGCCATGTCTTTAAAGAATGAGCGCTTATCCATTTGCATCACCAAATCGCACTTCATTATATTCATTCTCTGGAGAAAACAGACGGAGTAAATCACCTGTATGTTCCATCAGTGCGTAACCAGCGATATCACGCCCTGAGAGGCCAATGAGATATGCGACACCTGCATCAAAATAATCATTTTCTGCCTGAAGAACATCAATCAAATCACCGCGCGATAGCTTGTATCGTTCTAAAACCAATTCACGGGTTTCATCATGCGCCACAAGCGCGTCAGCAAGCGAACTAAGCCGGGCATCTGCGCTCTGAAGACGCTCATAAGCCATCGCCGCTTCACGAGCGACATCTTGTCGAATACGCTCTTCGTTGTATTTTTCTTTGCGTGCGCGAGATCGTGCAATGGCAATATCCGCCGCACGACTTCCTCCACCAAAAATATTGTAATTGATCTTTAGGCCAGCCCGAACATCAAAGTCATCGCCGCCCTCAAAGATATCATATTTTACAGCATCAACGGATAACCGCACCTCTGGCATACGCGCACTTTTCGCAACTTTGACATCAGCTTGGCGGGCATCTAACCGCGCTTGCGCAACCGATATCTCTGGGTTTTGTTCCAGCGCCGTTGCCACAGTTTCGTTTCGCGAATTTACGTCTGGTGTTGCCATTCCTGGGCGTTTTAGTTTTGGCGGTGCGTCACCAAAAAACTCTTCATAGGCGATGTCCGTAAAAAGCTTGCTCTCTTGAATTTCTGAAAGCCTAGCGCGCGCCGCCGACAACCGCGCGAATGCGCGCGTTACATCTGCTCTTGATCCAGCGCCTAGACGTTCACGCTCTTTTACATCCGCGAGGATTTCTTCATTGCGCCGGATGAACGCTTCAGCGAAGGCCACAAGGGCTTGGTGAGCTGCAACATCGTGATAAGCCGTTAACGCTGAAAGTGCGAGGTTATTGATCTGCGAGCTCATGGCGAATTTATATTCTCGGTCGAGTGCGCGTGCCCCGCGGATACGTTGGATTGTCGCGCCGCCATCAAAAATTAACTGCGACGCTGAAATACCTGCGGTGTATTGCTCACGCGGGCGCAACGATTCCACCACATTATCTGTGCCCGTGGCAAACTCACGCGTCAGAGAATAGTCGCCGTTCAATTGTGCCGATAATTGCGGGTATAACGCCGATTTTGCACGATGACGAACCGCGTTCGCCTCGCCAAGGTCAGACGCAGTGGCATGGAATGCAGGATGCCGCCCCACCGCACGCCGGATTGCCGTTGTAAAATCTGAAGCGGATTGTTGTTCCGTGACGAGGTAACTCGCGGGACCAAGTGCATGTTCGAGTTTTGAATTCGCTGTAAATGTATCACGAGCCGCGCCAGAATTAGATTTGCCTTCCTCTACAGGGGCAACGATATCGCCGGGGTAAACCGATCCGACTTCGGCAATATTATCCTGTGCCCCAATCGCTACGCTAGGCAAAATAATTGCGATGACACTAAATAGAAAAACCGTCCGAAGTCTGATCATCAACCATACCCATCCGCATAAACAACACACGGCATGGTGCCGCGCACTCGTGTTAAGGTTAACCAAAACCTTAATAGAGTGAGATCACTGACAAAGGCTTAATTAGAGAGAATTCGCCCACACTCAGACTAGGAAGAAAGATGAAACATTCTTAAAAACTTTCTTGCGAAGCTTTAATTAGTTTTTAATAAATTCAGCTTGTTTGCCATTAACGATACTAAGCAAGGCCGCTTCAAATTCATCGGTCGCCGTTTCCCAATCGCGGCGGCGTGCCGTTTCAACGCAATTTTCTGAAAGGCGAGACCAATCCTCTTCGGTAAGTTCGAGAATTTTTTGTGTGGCTTTTACCGCTGAATCAACGTCGTGAGAAATGATCGCACCATTCTTTTCGGAGACCAGTTGGGGGGCTGCCCCGGCCGGGGTCGCAACAACAGGTGTTCCGCTCGCCATCGCCTCTAAGATCGGCAATCCATATCCTTCGCTGTCGCTCGTAAACAGCCAAACATCACAGCTACCGTAAATTTTCGCGATATCTTTTCCCGTTGGCTTCAGGGTGAATTCTATCCAGTTAGGCATTTTGTGTTCTGGCCTCGGCGCATGGCTTCCAAACGCAATGACGCGCAGATCCGGATATATTTTCTTAAGTTTTCGGCATGTTTCAATTGCGAGTGGAGAGTTTTTTCTCTGCGCGACAGAATAGAGAAATCCCACCACTGGGTGATCCGATTTTTTGCGCGTAGAATTATTAAATTTTTCGTAGTCAATTACATTTTCTACAAAAAATGGCTCTCTAATATTATCATAATTAACCATTTCCTCTCGCAACCAATCCGACACAACAATCTTATAATACGGTAGGTTATAAACTGCTTTCACTCGTTCAATTGGTAGATACGGAAAAATTTCATGATCTTGGATTAAATGGAATTTTTTAAACCTATTGGTCGCGCTAGATATCCACTCGCCAGTTTCCCACCATGTAGCAATAAGTACATCCGCGTCAGGTAAATCAGCCGGGGCCAATTCTCGCACGCCGTTAATTATCTTTATCTCGACATTTCTGTTTTCTAAAAATGGCGGTGACGCGACTGATTTCGGTTTTTGCTTCGATCTGAATAAATTTTTGATCTTACCTTTGAGCGTTCTTGGCTTAGGTGCGCCTCCCTCTGGCGCTATCAACGTAACTTCGTGCCCACGACGCTGAAGATGATCTGCATATCCCGCAACAATTCGAAAGCCGCCGGTTTCACTAAGGGACCCCGCCGCCTGAACAAAAACAATCTTCAACTTCTCTTTCATCCGTCGCACAAATCCGAATTCAGGTTGTAAACATCAACATAGCGGCCAAAATTATCGCCGCTGCGATCATCCGTCCCTCAACCATTGGATCAATTCTCATCAATTTTTTTCCCAAAGCCCAAACTGTTGGCAAGGTGACAATGGCAATAGAGGCGTAAATTATAATTGCGGCTTTCTCATCCAAATATGTCATGGCTAATGGCAAAGCTAAAACCATCACTATTCCACCAATGACTGTTACCGCCGTAAATCCTTTACTGTTTCCGGACGCCAAAACGGCCGTGTTAATAAGGCGGTACGGCAAAAATAATAATGTCGGCGCGAGTAACTTTACGTAATATCCAACCCCGTCAAAGTCATCTGGATAGATCAACGCAAAAATTGGTTCTGCCAGAAAAAATGCCCCGAAGGCCATTGCGATTGCCGAGGCATCTATCAACAGTCGTATTTTTTTGTAGAGTGCCGCAAGGTTTTGCGGTTCATCACGCAAAACCTCACTGAATGCAGGAAAAAACACTCTTCCGATAACGGATTGAATAATGGATACTGCAGCCATAACCCAAATCGCCGCAATTGCATAAAGGCTGAATGAGTCTGCCTTCATCATCCATCCAAAAATTAATTGATCGCCACGATTCAGAATAAATCCGAAAAAAGATGCAATGATCAGCCATTTTCCAAAACTGAAAATCTCATCAAAATGAGTGCGATCAAGCTGGAGTCCCATTCGCGGGCCCGAGAAAATAACATGAGAAAGTATCGTGGCGAACATCGCCCCGGAGAGCGTCCCGATGACCAGTGCCCAAATACCAAATCCCGAATAAGCAAGGCTGATCGTCACGACCATGGCAAAAACTTGCTGCCCAATCTCCAACCCAACAACACGGTTCATTTCTAACCGACGCTCGGCCAGTGATCGATTTGTGGAACCCAAACCGCTGATTGGTAACTGAACCCCAATCACGACCATCAATAAAGGCAGCACCGGGTCTGCGAAAATGCTCTCCGCATTGACCACCCCGCCCTTGGTCAGCAAGTAAACCCCTAGCGCGGCCAACATGATGATGCCCCAAACCAACAAATTTCTTAAGATTTGGGTGGTCCATGCGGTACGCATGAAGGCCGGTTTGTCGCTGTTCTGGCTGCGGATAACGCTGGAACCAATGCCGATATCAGTCAGCATCACTGCCCAGATATTGATGGAAAGCGCCACCGCCATGAGGCCAAAGACCTCTGGCATCAAAAGACGTGTTAGAATCAAATTGGAAAACAAACGAAGTACTTGGCTAATACCAAAACCGCTCATTATGGCACCGCCGCTCGTCAAAATTCGCCGCCGCAACGAATGCGCGGGTAAATTTGATGCTGTCGTTTCGTCGCTGGTCATCTTGTTAACACTATTTTTCGACATCCGCCGTCTGATCATCGCAACTACGATAATAAAGTTGACAAATCTATGACTTCTATGGGGTTTCCCATCTGGTGCGGCTCATGCATTGTCAAACGCCGTTTACATTAACACGCCCGGCCCAGCCCATGGCCAACGATTCGAGCTGAAATAATTTCCTATGTCGACGCATTACAAAGCCTTCATCGTCGTTTTCGTGCTCTCCGTGATCGGGTTCGTCTTCTTCAGAAAGCCCTATGCGGCAGCTATCGGGGCGAAGCGTTTTGATAATTGGCGTAATTTGTGGTTGGCCATAACCGCCTGTCTGTTTTTAATTCCCAGCTTCTGGCCCTATGTCATTATATCAGCGCTTGTTGTCTTGTTCATGTCGAGACCAGACCCGCTGAAGTCAGCCCTTTTTATGTTGTTGCTTTTCGTTTCGCCAAATATTGGTGATGCGATACCGGGGTTTGCTGGGATCAACAAATTCATCATGGTTACGCCACAAGCAGTCTTTACGTTCGTGCTGCTTATTCCGGCGATGATTGCCGCACCGAAAATGAAAAAACTAACGCCTGTCGGATCAGCCGCGGACGTCTGTTTTTTACTTTTTCTGGCGCTGCAGTTAATACTCTGTCTGCGCGGCCCGACGGTAACGCACATTATCCGCACGATGATCGAGCAGTTTCTCGTTATTGCGCCGTTCTATTTTGTTTTCAGTAGAGCACCAAAGTCACTTTCAGATATTAGGATAATTTCAGCAGCTTACACGATGCCGATCCTAATTTTGTCCGTCCTGTCAATCTTAGAGTTAATCCGTACATGGCATTTTTATACCAGTGTCGGCTATAATTGGTTCGGCGCAATGCCCTTTACCTACACTATGCGCGATGGGTTTTTACGCGCATCAGCGTCAGTGATTGACCCAATTGTTTGGGGTTTTATTGCCATGACGGGCATCGGTGTGGGTTTAGCGTTCTTTACTGAGAACTTTTCTAAATTCTATAAAAGCCTTGGGTTCGGTTTACTGACAATAGGCTTATTGATGTCACTCTCACGCGGACCTTGGATGGGTGCCGTCGCGATGATTTTGGCCTTTGTTGCGATCAGTCCAAAAGCTATGACCCGCGCAGTACAGCTAGGTGCAGCCAGCGTATTGGGCGGCTTGATCGCAATGGTGACGCCATTCGGGCAAAAAATCCTGAATCTATTGCCGTTTGTTGGCACAACCGCGGGCGACACAATTTCATATCGCCAACAACTACTTAAGGCCGCACGTGAGGTAATGGCAGAAAATCCATTTTTTGGATCTTCAAATTATCTCGACCACCCGAAACTCGAAGCCTTGCGACAAGGTCAAGGCATTATCGACATCGTCAATAGCTATCTAGAGGTCGGACTCAAAAGCGGGTTTGTCGGAATAGCATTATTCGTCGGTGTCTTTTTGTTCGCACTCATGTCTCTACGCGGTGCTATGAAATCTGCGATCACGTATAACCCAACGCTAGCGCTTTATTGCCGTGCTTATTTTGCGACTATTGTCGGGATTATGATCACGATCTTCACGACAAGTAGCGTCTACCACACGCCGATCGTGTATTGGAGTATACTTGGACTAGCAATTGCGCTCGCACGAATTGAACGACATTGTCGGCTTCACCAAGGCTCCCCCAATATAAATGCGCAGCCACTCGCGCCAGAAGCCGAGGCAACGCCAGAATTCAACTGGAAATAATCACGCCGTAACATTGCAACTGCATTGCACAGTGGGAGGCAATGCCCCCTGATGTTACCTTCAGCAATCATAGTTGAGATTGCTGGAGGCGCGCCGCATGACGTCATTACCTGAAACAGAAACGCTTATTCTTGAAATTCAAGACGGATGGTTGACGATATCTCTCAACCGTCCTGAAAGTCGTAACGCGCTATCCGATGAAATGGCCACCGAATTATTCGCAGCGTTAAGCAGTGTCACCAATGACCGGACCATTCGCGGGATTACTTTGCGTGGCAAGAACGGCATTTTTTGCGCTGGCGGGGACCTAAAAGGTTTCCAAAAAAGCCTGGCGGGCAACTTTTCCTTTGATGACGCTAAAACCATGAGCCAAAAAGCGGGCGAGCTTTTTGCGCTCATTAACAGCATGCCGCAAGTTGTCATTGCTATGGTTGAAGGTGCTGCAATCGCCGGCGGGCTCGGTATGGCGTGCTGCGCCGATTTCGTCGTCGCGGTTGAAGACGCTAAATTCTCGCTAACGGAGACAATGTTAGGAATATCTCCGGCACAGATCGCGCCTTTCGTTATTCAGCGCACCGGGCAAATGGCTGCGCGCCGCCTGATGCTGACGGGTGCACGATTTGATGGCAGCGAAGCCCACAAACTTGGGATCGTCGATATTGTCGTCAAAACCGCTAAAGAGGGTAATGCGGCTGAACAAGACATTCGCAAAAATGTTATCCGGTGCGCACCCGGCGCAAACGCAATTACAAAAGAAATTGTCCGTGCCACGGCCTATATGAATACAGACGCTATGATCGATTTTGCAGCCGACGGTTTCGCTAAATGTATGCTCGGTGATGAAGGCCGGGAAGGCATCCTGTCGTTTATTGAAAAGCGCAAACCAGATTGGGCACAAACAAATAGTTTGGATGAGGAATAATGCATAACGCAGCTAAAGATTTTTTGACTGAATGTGATACCTTGTATGATCTCCTCTGCAACATTGACGAGCAAGATTTGAAATGCGTAACACAGTTCAAAAAATGGACGATCGAAGACATCGTTGCACATCTCCATATGTGGAACGTCACCGCATTATTAACGCTCAAAGACCAAGAACAATTTCGATCCTTTCTTGCCGACATACTGCCCGTGATGGGACAAGAAGGGCACATAAAGGCTCAACGATTCTGGTTAGAAAAGCATAGTAACAACGCACAGGGACGAGCCCTAATAGACACATGGCGGTCGTTTTACCCACAACTCGCAGGCGCATATCGCCAAACATCCCCAGACCAAAGGGTTGCATGGGTCGGCCCGGAGATGACCACAACCGCAAAAATAATCGCGCGACAGATGGAAAGTTGGGCCCACGGCCAAGCAATTTTCGATATTCTTGGTGCTGAGCGCGAGGATAGCGATCGTATCCGTAATATTTGCCACCTTGGTGTCACGACATATAGCTGGACATTCCGCAACCGCCAGATCACGCCGCCACAACCAAAGCCCCATGTCCGTTTAACCGCCCCATCTGGTGCGGAGTGGAGTTGGAATGACGCGCAAACCGACAACTTTGTCCGCGGCAGCGCGGTCGAGTTCGCCCAGGTTGTCACGCAAACCCGCAATATTGCAGACACAAAGCTAGAGACCTTCGGCGATGCAGCAACGCAATGGATGGCGATTGCGCAATGCTTTGCCGGACCGCCCGAAGATCCGCCAGCAATAGGCACTCGTTTCATAAATAAATGGCGCGTACAAATCAAAATCCGTTAGGCCTTACTTATACTTGCCTTTTTGCATAAGCACCCATAGATTTATCGACGGTCCGCAGCGCTATTCCCTACTGCGGCCAAGGGGGGAACTATGCAAATTCAATCTTACATCCGGACCTTTGCGTGTCTGCTTGCGGCACTTGCGTTCACTTCGCACACAAAAGCCGAAGGAATACCGACACCCGCAGAACAGAAAAACGTATTAGGCTACGAAACTGGAAATCCGGATGAATGGCAATCCAACCTTGATGTTGCCATTGCCGCACCAAATAATCACGAAATTCTGCTTGAAAATGAATCCGTTCGACTGATCCGAGTCGAAATTAAAAGTTAACATACTTTGCTTCGCCACCGCACCTTATATTCGGGTCACTCAACAGGCGGGCGTTTATCCTATTGAGCAAAAACACGCCGCAGAGAAACAAGGCACGGGGAAAGAAATGACCGCTAATAATAAGATTGACCGGGTCAACGGTTGGCTGACCCTCGGAGCGAATTTAGGTGTTGTGCTAGGCCTAATCATTCTGATCATTGAGGTTCAACAAAATGCTGCTTTGACTCGTGCGGCACTAGAGGCTGATAAAAACAATCAACTTGCCAATATTGAATTAAGTCTAGCCTCACCAGAAACAGCTGCTGCATGGACAAAATCCGTGCACGCACCTGAATCCATGACTGATACTGAAATTAGAATCGTTGATTCACATCTGGCGGCGGTCACGTTGCAATGGGACAACCTCCTTCAAATGGAGGCCGACGGATTGACGACAATGGCCCGAGTGGAAAGCCATATTCGGAATACTGCACCATTTTATTTTGGGAGCAGGTTCGGCAAGAACTGGTGGAAGAGGCAAATGCCCGGATGGGAGGGTACACCGATGTTTAACATTGCCGATCCCATTATCTTGAGTGTCGATTCCGAGTTCATCGTCACTTATCTAGACGAAACCCGCCTACGTGCGCCGGAAACAACGGGTAAGGAATAATAATGCTTCTCCGCCGCATCACCGAACACGTCAAAGCACAAAACTGGACGGCCGTTGCGCTCGACTTTGTCATTGTCGTTGTCGGGGTCTTCATCGGTATTCAGGTGTCGAACTGGAATGACGCACGAGGGTTCGCTGAGCGCGAGCGCATTTTGATTCAGGAGCTGCGCGAAGAAGTGGTCCACAATGCGGCCATGGCGCATGCGGTTGGCGAAGGCTTGACAGTCGGCGGGGATGCCGCGCGCCGCATTCTTGCACTGATTGAGCGAGAGGAACCGACCTGTACCGGTGACTGTTGGCCGATCATTGTAGATCTCATGCACGCTTCGCAATGGCAGCGCATGCTGGTGAACTGGACAACCTATGACGAATTGCGGCGCGAAGGGCTGCCCAGAGATCGGCGAATCATCGAGGCGGTGGAAACCTATAAAAATATAAGCCATCGAGGCGGTGTCGCCCTCGAGACGCCGCCGCATTACCGGGCACTCGTCCGTAACATGATGCCGATCGCATGGCAGGATGCATATTGGGACGCCTGTTTTGTGCAGTCAGGCGGCATGGAAGAATATCGGCACCCCTGCGCACCGCCACCAGGCGAACTCTATATTGATCCCGAACGGGTCGCGCAGATACTCGCTCATCCGGATATAGCGACGACATTGCGCGAATGGACGAGCGTCGCGCGCGTGGTAGGTAATACACAGACCAGCGCACTACAGGAGGCGGCTTCCGAAACTCTAGCCGCCATCGACCGCCGTGAGGGGATGACGCCATGATCCTGCGCCGCATCACCGAACACGTCAAAGCACAAAACTGGTTTGCGGTTTTTCTCGATTTTATCATCGTCGTTGTCGGCGTCTTCATCGGTATTCAGGTCGCGAATTGGAATGATGCGCAACAAAGCAATGCGCAAGTGGCTGATTTGATGACGCGGATGGTTTCTGAAGCGACCACAACGCGCAGCGAAATGGCGCGTTATAAAGAATTTCATCAAGAGATTTACAATAACGCATTTCAACTCGCCCTTGCACTAAAGGACAAAGAGACCTGCATAGCTATGGGCGACGAATTGACTATCCTAATCATTGGCATATCGGATTTTCCGCCGCCGCGATTTTCGTTGTCCAACGCCGAGCAGGCGATGGAAACAGGCAGTATGGCACACATTCAATCTGCGGGTGTGCGGACTGGCATTCAAACGATTACGGATGAAATGGAGTTTATCGATCGCCAATGGCAACGATATGTAAGCGTGAAACAAAACGCCAATCAGGAAGCGCATAGAGCGGCCGGGGTATCGTTAACAGGCCGCGGTGAAATGGATTGGGGAGCTTCAGTTGGCTACGATGCCAACAGCTATGAGTTGCTGACTCCTGAAAATATTTGCGGAGATACCGAAATAGTGGCTCTCGCGGCCAACGTAGCCGTCTTGCAAAAAATCTATGTCAACTATCTGAGAGAAGTTGAAAAGGCGCTTGATGATTATCTTGCTACACTGAGCGAAGGAATAGAAGAGCAATGATCCTTCGCCGCATCGCTACCGCTTTCCGCAGGCAGGACTGGTTCACGGTCCTGATCGAAATGCTGATCGTCATTTTTGGTGTATATCTGGGCCTTATATTTAATGATGTTCGTGAAACGCGAGATAGAGCGCACGCTGCGCAGGAATCGCTTCTGCTTTTACTGGATGATCTCGAAGGCGATATCAATCGGATCGAACTGGTCAGGTCGCGACAACAAGTGCGGATTGACGCATTTACGGTGGCTATCGCTGAATTGGCCAAACAAACGCCTTCCTATGAGCTGATCGCAGAAAAGCTGGCCGTTGGCGTAGCACACAATCAAACGCTCTACGCTCGCGACACCATCTATGATGTCATGGAAGCAGACGGGTTGCTCGTCGCAATCCCGGATGAACTGAAGGAAATGATCCGCACGATTTACGGTTCCTACCTGCCGATGCTGGCGGAGGCTGGCTTGCAACTCGACCAAAATACCTACGCGATCGATGCACAGTGCTTCGATGTCTATTGGGACCGGGAATTGAAAAGGCCCATCAGTGAGGAACCGACGGACCTACGGCGACTGAGCAACTGTTTCGTGAATATGCGCGACACGTCTCAAATCTATTCACATGGCCCCGACGGCGAACGCTTGGCGAAATTTTATCATTTACGGGATGCGCTTCGCGAAGAGCTGGGTGTCACAACCACAAACGAACAGGTGACGCAATGATCCTTCGCCGCATCGCCACCGCTTTTCGCCGACAGGACTGGTTCACGGTCCTTGTCGAGACCATGATCGTCGTCATGGGCGTGTTTCTCGGCATTCAAGTCGCGAACTGGAACGATGCGCGGGCCGACGCACGCATAGGTGCCGATTACACCGTCCACCTCATCGCTGATCTTGAACAGGATTTGGGAGCGGCTCGCGGGTTGATCAGTTATTACGACGCCGTGACTGAAAGCATAAACGCCACCGACCGCTTGCTCACCAGTCCAGATTTTGACCGCCATCGCATTTTGAAAAAGGGAAATGGTACCGCCTGGTGGTCTCGAACCACCGACCTCTAGATCCACAATCTAGCGCTCTAACCAACTGAGCTAAGGCGGCTTATGAAGGCGCGGAACCTACGCGCGGCCCCCCGCTAATTCAAGCGGGGAAGCGTCAGTTTTCATAAAGTTTCGCCCAGAAAAAGCAAATGCCCTATGAGCCAGCACCCAAGAGGGCGATTTCGCGCTTGAGCTGCGCGATCCGCGTGGCATCATTGGGGTGTGTCGCCAAAAATTCGGGAGTTGAGCCAGATTTCTTAGCGGACATCTTTTCCCAAAAACGCACGGCTTCGTTGGGGTTGTACCCAGCGCGGTGCATATAACGCAGGCCATATTTGTCGGCTTCTAGCTCGTGCTGGCGTGAAAACGGCAAAATCACACCATATTGTGCACCAAGGCCAAGCGCCTGTAGCGCGACCTGTGAGCCCTGACCACCGCCGCCTAGCGCGACCTGGGCAACACCAAGACCGGCTTGGGTCGCCGCCGTGCGGCCATAACGCTGGCCCGAATGGTTGAATTTCACATGAGCGACCTCATGCCCCATGACTGTTGCGATTTGGGCATCATTCTCCATCAGATCGAGAATACCGGTATAAAAACCAATTTTACCGCCGGGCAGCGCAAACGCATTCAATTCGTCAGAGGCGAACACCGCCACCTCCCAGCCGGCGGGACTATCACCGGCTGCCGCGATAATTTTGGGCATAACGCGATTAACGCGGGAGACATAGCGCGGGTCATTGGTCGTGGGTTGTTGTGCCTTGAGGTCGGTCCACGCTGATGAAGCAAGCTGGGCCATTTGCGCACTATCAGGCGTGAATGCCTGCGAGACGGTTTCGCAGCCCGGCGTTAGAACCACGATGCTACCGGCTGCAGCAGCCTGTACAAAGCCGCGCCGCGACATGGTCACTTTGTGATCAAGAACCTGAAATTTGTCGCTCATCAAAATCCCCTTTGTTAAAACTCATGATTAACCATAAGCCAGCAAACGCGCTGGCACAAATTCGATTTGCGGCGAAATGGTTCCGAATGTTGGGGAACTTTCTCTAAGGCTCGAGCTCGCAGTCCCAATAGAGAAAATCCTGCCAGCTTTCATGGAGATAGTGCGGCGGGAAAGCCCGGCCCCGCTCATTCAGCTCGTACATGGAAGGCCGAAGTGGCTCACGCGCCGGGAACATCTTGGCTTCGCGAGGTGTACGGCCCCCTTTGCGAATGTTGCAGGCGCTACAGGCGGCGACAATATTTTCCCATGTGGTCCGCCCCCCCTGAGAGCGCGGCACAACATGATCAAAGGTGAGCGCATCACGCTCAGTCGATGAGCAATATTGGCAGGCAAAACTATCGCGCAAGAAAACATTAAATCGCGTAAACGCCGGCGCGCGGGAATGTTTCACGAAAGTCTTTAGCGACACCACCGATGGTAGTCGCATTTCAAAGTTTTGGCTGTGCACGCTGGTATCATATTGTGCAACAACATCAACACGATCAAGGAATACTGCTTTGAGCGCGTCTTGCCACGACCATAGCGAGAGCGGAAAATAACTAAGCGGCCTAAAGTCCGCATTCAGAACAAGTGCAGGACATGCATCAGGGGAGCGTTGCGCAACGGACATCAGCAACGCCCCTCTGCGATAAGATCACCAAAACAAAAATGCCAACTCGTTACTCTGAAAGCGGGAACTCCCCTGCTGTCGGGAAAGAATAAACCAATCTTGTACAGAACATCTATAGCTGATTCTGCATGACAGAAGTTTGACAGTCTAGGGGATATTTTCGCAACACCCGTTTAAATCGGTGTGCGCCCGCGGATATGGGCGTAATAAGTCCATAAAATATGGGCTGCTACACCGCGATAGGGTGCCCATTTTCCTGCGCGCGCATCAAACTGTTTCATATCGGGGCGTGGCCCACGAAGGCGCGCAGCGTGATAAGCACCCAACAACGCCACATCGCCGCGCGGCCAGACATCAACGCGCCCTTCACAAAACAACAGATATATCGCCGCCGTCCATGGGCCTATTCCTTTAACCTGCTGCAACGCAGTGGCCGCATCTTCGTCGCTCATTTGGCTTAAAGTGCGTTCATCGATTGCGCCACTTACCCACGCCTCAGCGAGCGCCATAACATAGCGTGCCTTTGGCGTTGATAGCCCAAATTTGCGCAACTCACTCTCACCCAAACGAAGTGGCGACGCAGGGTTATGACATTCCATCCCCGCCTGACATCGCGCCCAGATCGCTTGCGCGCTCGGGACCGACACTTGTTGTTCGACGATGATCCGAAACAATGCCCCGAACCCGCCCGGACGACGGCGGATATATGGCGCACCAATCGCATCAAGCGCCCGCGCAAGGGTTTTGTCTTTTCGTGCAAGCACTGCACATGCGGCGCGCGTATCGCCGAAGGCATCAAGCGCTTCAGCAAATGGCTTATTCGGAATCGGGCACACCAATTTTATCTTGCGTGTTGGTGTTAAAATCACGAGCATCGTGACGTTCGTGTAATTGTAATTCCGGTTTGCCGAAGGTTCGATTGACCATCCGCCCACGTTTCACTGCTGGACGTTCCGAAACTTCCGTAGCCCAACGCCGTAGATTTTTATACTCTTCGACCTGTAGAAATTCGGCGGCATCGTACAACAACCCAAGCGCCATCCAACCATACCAAGGGAAAATCGCAATATCTGCGATGGTATAATCATCACCCGTCATATATCGTCGGTCAGCCAGATTCTTTTCAAGTACATCAAGCTGGCGTTTCACTTCCATCGAAAAACGGTTGATTGGATATTCAAATTTCTCTGGGGCATAAGCGTAAAAATGCCCAAAGCCACCACCAAGATAGGGCGCGCTGCCCATTTGCCAAAATAACCATGACAACATCTCTGGTCGTAAAGCAGGATCGCTCGGCAAAAATGCATCAAATTTTTCTGCTAGATAAAGAAGGATTGCACCCGATTCAAAAATGCGTACCGGTTTATCACCGGAATAATCCATCAGTGCAGGGATTTTTGAGTTCGGGTTAATGTCAACAAAATCACTACCGAATTGGTCGCCATTACCGATATTGATCAAATACGCGTCATATTCGGCCCGCGCCTCCCCCTTTTCCAAAAGCTCTTCAAATAGCGTCGTCACCTTGACGCCATTGGGTGTGCCCATGGAATAAAGCTGGAACGGGTGACGCCCCCTCGGCAGTTCTTTTTCATGAGTCGCACCGGAGGTCGGGCGATTTATGTTGGCAAACTGACCACCATTTTCTGAATCCCATGTCCAAATTTTCGGCGGCGTATAAGCATTCGGCATCGACCTCTCCTGTTCTTGCGTTGTCGCTCGTATTTAGGGCGACAAAACCAAGATGAAATTCGCATTTGCGTGAGGACGTAAGTTTTGTTCTGCGCCAGTCCTCAATATTTCTTTTCTTCAAACAACTTTTTTGCGTCTCCACCAAGATCTTCAAGAAAATACTTAGCGGTCGCCTCGCCCATTGTAATTCCGCTTTTTGCGATCTTCACCATTGGGTCTAGGTAAGTTGTCTCGTCTTCTTTAAGGTTGCCCATGCGCGCCCGTGACCGGAGACCCGACCGCGAGATATCCAATATCTCCAAGGCAACATCCTGAACCGAACGGCCATCTATTTCTGCCTTTAGGCCATATTGTGCCGCATCCAGCCGCAATTTTTCACGCATCTCTGTGGTCCAACCCTTGGCCACATCCCACGCGGCCGCTAGCGCCGCATCGTCATAAAGTAGCCCGACCCAAAATGCCGGCAGTGCGCAAATACCAGCCCAAGGAACACCATCTGCGCCGCGCATTTCCAAAAATTTCTTTAGACGGACCTCTGGAAACGCTGTGGACATATGGTCTTCCCAATCATCCATCGTTGGTTTTTCGCCCGGCAGAATCGAAAGCTCGCCTTTGAGGAAATCACGGAACGATAGCCCCGCCGCGTCAAGATATTCTCCATTGCGGCGAATAAAATACATCGGCACATCGAGCATGTAATCAACATAGCGCTCATAACCGAAGCCGTCTTCAAACACGAAGTTCAATAACCCCGTACGATCAGCGTCAGTATCGGTCCATATATGTGCACGATATGATGCGTATTCAGATGACCTTCCTTCATACAAGCCCGAATTCGCAAAAAGCGCTGTCGCTATTGGCTGTAGCGCAAGCGAGGTGCGAAATTTTTTGACCATGTCCGCTTCAGAGGAATAATCCAGATTAACCTGAACTGTGCATGTCCGGTGCATCATATCAAGACCAAGGTCGCCGACCTTTGGCATGTAGCGCCGCATGATGTCATAGCGCGACTTTGGCATTTTCGGAATTTCTGCACGCGTCGCAATGGGCGTGAAGCCCATCCCTAGAAACGCAACACCCAGCGGGTCACAAACTTTTTTCACTGCATCAAGGTGCCGATGCACCTCGTCGCAAGTTTCGTGAATGTTTTCCAGCGGCGCACCAGACAGCTCTAACTGACCGCCTGGTTCCAGTGAAACACTGGCACCATCACCTTTAAGACCAATGGGAAGGCCGCCTTCGGCGATGATTGACCAGCCCGTTTCTTCGCTCAGCTTTTCGAGAATGGCGCGAATACCGTTTTCGCCCTCATAGGGGACATGCTCAAGCGTCGTACGACAGAACACGAATTTTTCATGTTCAGTACCAATACGCCACTGATCCTTTGGCTTTTCGCCGGCTGCAATATATTGCGCCAGTTGCTCCAGCGATTCGATACGCGGCGCGGAGCCGGTTGTTTCCTTGGCGGTTGTCACTTTTCTCTCCAACTCTTCAAGGCGCAATGCCCAGTTCATGCCGCTCTATAGGGCCGAGCGCATCACGCCAAGCCTTGACCTGATCACGCTCTCGCGACGTTAACGTGTTTGCCAATCACCCATCGCCGCTTGCCAAAGGGTTAATGCGGCGATTGCCGCCGTGTCGGCTCTTAAAATTCGGGGGCCTAAAGTGGCCGGGGTTACAAAACTTTGTGCACGCAGCGTTGTACGCTCATCTGATGAAAACCCGCCTTCCGGCCCGGTCAGCACGCCCCATTCATCAGTTTTGCTATCCACTTTCTTTAGCGCTTCTAACATTGGAAGTGCGCGACCTTCGCGGCCACCCCACTCTTCTTGCGGCGTATCGCCAGCTTCGTCACAGAACAATAAGCGCTTGGCCGGCGGCCACCCTTCGATCAATTTGGCGAATTTGACTGGTTCGTCCACAGAAGGAACGCTCATTCGCTCGCATTGTTCAGCCGCCTCTGTGGCGATGGCTTGTAACCGATCAAGGTTGAGCTTCGGGGCGATGGTGCGCTCAGTTAGAACAGGCACAAATCGAGCGACCCCAATTTCTGTTCCCTTTTGTAAAATCATCTCAAGCGGACCACGCTTCACCGGTGCAAAATAAAGCGTCAGATCGGACTCGCTCATTTGCTCGCGCGACTGCTCTGCGGCAATCGCGACACCGCCGCGTTTTTTCAAATCGCCAATTTTTGCGGTAAACTCACCATCGCGCCCATTGAATAAGCACAAAGGATCGCCTTCAGCCCGGCGCAACACATTGCGCAAATAGTGGGCCTGCTCGGCCGTCAGGGGCAGGACAGCACCCGACGTGATTGGCATATCAATATATAACCGCGGAATCATGGAAAACCTTTAGAGAAATTTTGTCGCTGAGAAAATGGCATTTGCGCACAGAATATTTCTTGTATGTGCGCATAGCGGTTAAAAAGCAGACGCATTATCTCTTTCATCATTGCTGGATTCCGGATCGCCTACGAAATGACGAACGCGCAGGATGAACGGAATGCTTTATCACGCCGACATTGAGCGCTAGAGATCGGTCATGACAGATTCCGCCCCCTCGACACCCGACACTGCGCCCAATAACTGGGTCGATCACACCCCCAAAACCATCCGCCCTTATTTGCGGTTGATGCGCGCAGACCGCCCTATCGGCACATGGCTATTGCTGATCCCATGCCTATGGGGGTTGGCGCTGGCCGCCGCGGCCGGTCATGAAGGGAGCAACCTGTTTTGGTATCCGCTCCTTTTTGCCGTCGGCGCATATGTGATGCGCGGCGCGGGCTGTGCCTATAACGATATCGTCGATCGTGACTTTGACGCCAAAGTTGCCCGAACGGCCCTGCGCCCAATCCCCTCGGGGCAAATCAGCGTCAAAAAAGCATGGGCCTTTCTGGCGTTTTTGTGTCTTGTGGGTCTTGCGGTCCTTTTGCAGTTCAACGGCTTTACAGTGCTGCTCGGTCTCGGCTCTTTGGTGTTGGTCGCGGGCTATCCATTCATGAAGCGGATTACCTATTGGCCGCAGGCTTGGCTGGGCCTCACGTTTAATTGGGGCGCATTGGTCGGGTTTGCGGCAGCCGCCGGGACGCTCGCGCCAGAAGCGTTTGCGATTTATGCCGCAGGGGTTTTCTGGACGTTGTTCTACGACACCATATACGCCCATCAGGATACGGAGGATGATGCACTGATCGGTGTCAAATCCACAGCCCTGCGACTTGGCGCAGCAACGCCGAACTGGTTGGTGGGGTTCGCTGGTCTCACCTTGTTGGGTTTTGCGGTTTCGGGCATTTTCATCAATGCGCACCCATTTTATTATGTGGCGCTCTTTCCGGCAGCAGCGCATTTCATCTGGCAAATCAAAACACTCGACATCCACGACAGTCACAATTGCTTGAGATTGTTTAAATCTAACCGCGATACGGGCCTGTTGCTGCTATTCGCACCTATATGTGAACGGATCATACATTTGCTCTGAACGATTTGCGAGGCAAACTGTTGGTTGCGACGAGCGACAAAGGATGCGCACCATGACTCAACTGACCCGACGGCACCTGACACTTGGCCTTTTAGGAACGGCGGCAGGGTGCGGTGTCCAGACAAAGGAACAAGCCATGGCAAAATCACCCGATACTTCGAAGATCCCGGATTATGAAAAATGGCAGCTCTCCAATAGCGAATGGAAAGAGCGCCTGTCGCCAGAGGCCTTTGCCGTGTTGCGCAAAGAAGCGACGGAGCGCCCCCGCACCAGCCCGCTAAATGATGAAAAACGCGACGGCACATACGCCTGTGCTGGATGTGGATATGATTTGTTCAAGTCAGACACCAAGTTTGAAAGCGGCACCGGATGGCCCTCTTTTTGGGATTACATCCCCGACGCCCTTGGCACGAAAACAGACATCAAGCTGATTATCCCGCGTACCGAATATCATTGTGCGCGCTGTGGCGGCCACCAAGGGCATGTGTTCAAGGATGGACCAGAACCGACCGGTTTGCGTTATTGCAGTAATGGCGTTGCCTTAACCTTTAAACCGGCCTGATTATTCCGCTTCTTCCGGGCGAAGCCTCTTCTAGTGCTTTTATCTTTTGATTGAGCGTCTCGATCAAAACTGCGTGGATTTCTGCAGTCTCGATCAGACGCTGAACCCACGCGCCTGCGGGCAAACCCTGCTCGGGGTTAAAATTCGCCTCATCAGGCATAGCCGTTAAATGGCGCTTTTCCTTCCAATGGCGCGCATAACCATCAAGGGTCAGAGGGTCATACTCGCCGCCTATTCGCGCTTTGAATTTGCGCATGGGGTTATGCTGTCGCTTAACCTGCTGCGCCGGTTTTAACTCCGTTTCCAAATCATGTTCGGCAACGCGCATTCGATTTGGGACTTTGGCGTCCCATTTTGCTATATCGATTTGGCCCTCTAAAACTTGGTCAAAAACGTAACAACTCAACAGCACATTGTCATCATAGACGGCCTCGGCATTGATTGTTCCGACCCCTTTGCTCGCCCCGGTGGGGCTGCCTATTGTAATCCCTCCATCAGAAGAAATCCGCATACGTTCGTTTAATCCCGTGACGCCAGTATGAAAACTAAGTGCGACAGGAACACTGCTGCCGCTGACGGTCCCGTCAACGATTCCACTAATCAACCCGCGTTGTTGAAAACCGCCGTCAGCATAGCCGCGAAACGAAAATCCGCCCAACCAATCATCCTCAAGCACCGCTGTCGGAGAGGACCGCGTACCGCGTGCCCGTCGCTGGATCGAAAACGCAGAGCCCGATGGGCTGGCGCTCGAATATTCAGACAAAACAACCAACGCAAATCCGCCGTCCTTTTCCAGATGAATATCGCCATCCGCAGGATTGGTGCCCGCTTCACCTAGAATATGCAGTTTCGTCGATGGAGCGACGCCCAACCCTATATTCGCATTGGCTTTATCGATGATCATGGCATCATCCCATGTTGATCCGTCAGCGGATACTTTAACGTGGAAATCATCATCGCTCGTAAGGCCAAACTCCGCACGGCCCGAAGCGCCCACCTGAAACAAAAGCGATGCCGTGTCGCCGCTCGCATCTTTGTTGATGTTCACGCGGCAATCACCCGAACCGGGGGTCACATCATCATAATTAAAAAGTATCGCATCGGATTTTACGGACAGGCGGTTCACCAGATCCGCCGTTGCATTAACGCCAAACCGCGCGGCACTTTCGGCACCACCCCCTGACAACGCGTTCCACGCGGTCCCATCAAAAATCACAAACACATCTTCATCAGCGACCCAAGCGCGCATCCCCTCAACCGGTATAATCCGCATCCAGGCACCGTCCTGAAACCCGACAAGGTCACCCACATCATAAAGGTCCCAAGCGTCGCCGGTCGCTATTGGCAGAATATAAAAATCTCCATCATTGGGCGATACTGGCTGAACTGATACCATCCGTGAACGAACTGTCATCTGGGTCAAAGCGTCCAGCCTGCGAAAGGTTTCATTCACGGTTACATGCTTTTGCGCCTGATTTGGCTGAACATAAGAAAGCGAAAGACGCGGTGATTGCTCCATTTGAGGCTCCGATTGACGCTAAAAAATATTGTCCGGAACCTTAGAGGCGCTGTGCCGTTGGTGGATATCTATGCACCAAATGCGGAATTGCGGGCGATTTTCATCATATCCGATGTAAAGGCCGTCTGTCATTTCAACCTATTGGTTCAAGGGGCAGTTCGGTTTATGACGCCCGCGATGAGTAAAAGGAGATACTATCTATGCAAGACGGAACTGGCGGAGCGGGTGACCCCTCGGAAAAGCTGAACGTCGCGGTTACATTCATTCATGGCATGGTCGAAAAAGCTGCCGCTTATTTACCAAGCGTTGTTGGCGCATTGATTGTTTTGATCGTCGGGCTATGGCTCGCGGGAAGAATCAAGAAACTCGTGGAAGCGGGCATAACCCGATCGGGTAAAGTCGATCAAACCTTGTCGGGCTTTCTGTCGAGTCTTGTTCATTATGGACTAATTGCGCTGGTCATAATAACGACGCTTGGGGTTTTTGGCGTACCCACAACAAGTTTTGCCGCTGTTATTGGTGCCGCTGGCCTCGCCATTGGTCTGGCATTACAAGGCACGCTCGGTCATGTGGCCTCTGGCGTAATGATGCTCGGGTTTCGGCCTTTTGATGTGGGCGACTTTGTCGAAGCGGCTGGGGTTTCGGGCACAGTCAAACATATCGGCCTTTTCACCACAGAAATGTCGACCACGGACAATAAAAAGTTGATCATCCCCAATGGAATGATTTTTGACGATGTCATCACGAACTATGCCGGGTTTACGACCCGTCGTGTCGATTTTCTATTCGGTGTTTCTTATGATGACGACCTGAATAAAGCTATGGCGTTGATCAAAGAGGAAATCGAAAAAGACGGACGCGGGAAAACCGACCCGGAACCAACCATCGCTGTCGATAGCTTGGGCGATAGTTCGGTTAACATACTTACACGCGTCTGGGTCGATCGCGATGACTATTTCCCCGTAAAATGGGCCCTTACCAAAGCTGTAAAAGAACGCTTTGATGCCGAAGGGGTCTCTATCCCCTATCCTTGCCGTTCAGTTTATATGGAAAAGACCGAATAGAAGTCAGACATAATCCGTCAAAGCGCGACATTGAAAAATGTCGCGCTTTTTTTGTGCAATATTCCCCTATGCGGAAATCGTTTCACAAATCAGAATTCAGCTTCCTGCTTTGCGAAAAACATATCCCAAAGTGGAAAAGTAACGCATAATTCTGTATACGGTTTGACTTTGATTTAATTCGGTCCGTTTATCTAATTCTCTCCATCGTTCAGCAGTTTGACTTGCGGCGTTGCCGCATTTTTTGACGCATTTGGGAGAGTTACAATGCACACGGAATATAAAATAAAAACCCTGCTCGCCGCGTCAGCGGCGCTCGCACTTACCTTACCTGCGTGCACATCGCACAAAACACACCGTGTCGCCACCGTAGGTACACAAGGCATTCAAGGCGAGCCAGGCCCAGCAGGTGCCGACGGCGCACAAGGACCGCAAGGCGAAACCGGTGCAGCTGGCCCGCAAGGCGCACAAGGGCTACAGGGTTCACAGGGACCGCAGGGGCCACAAGGTGCACAGGGCGCTCAAGGACCACAGGGCAAAAACGGCAATGACGGGAATTTCAACCTTGGCGCAGCAGGTGCACTTGCGACGGGTGGACTTGTGGGGCCAAACGGCATCGCAGGCACTGGCCTTTTGGCAAACACCGGCAAAATGGGCTCTGCACCGGTCGTCCTTGCAGGCGTTCAGACCGCAAGCGGCGAAACCGTCAATATGGTTGCGCACAAAGGTATGAAGGTCGCCACTATTGCGGACAACGCTATTCCCGGAAATTTTGCGTTAGTCGGCACAGTCGTCGGCGTTATTGGGGCAACAGGTCAAACCCTTGTTCAATCGGGAAATGGTGAGACTTACCTTGTTGACGGCCTTCTCGCTGCGCCGGGTGAATTCATCACCGCGTCAATCGGCGAGGCCTATCTGGTGGGTAGCCCCGAAGCAACACCATTCCTTGGCGCAAGCATTCTGTCAGCTGATCAATTATCCGGCGATGTACTCACGGTCGGCTTGGCGAGCGGCGGTGAACTCGTGACCCTTGGCGCAAACGAAATGCCATTTTCCGGCGGCGTTGCCCATCTAACCGACGGATTAACCGGCGTTCTTGATCATGCGGGTCCTTCAGGCGGTATCATCTCGGTCAGCGCTGATGCCGAAGGCGCGCTTAGCATATCAAGTGGCGTTCTTGGCGAAGGGCAAACACCCATTCTTGACGGAGATGTCGCTGCGGCACTTGATGCGGTACTTGGCGATGACAGCCTGGTGGGCGGGGACGCTGGCCTGTTAACGGGTGCACCCATAGTTGGCGGCGAAGCCGGACTATTGGCAGACGCACCGATTATTGGTGGTGAAGGCGCGATCCTAGAGGATTTGCCACTTCTTAGCGATGTAACAGGTGATGGCGGGCTTCTTGGTGGCGACCAAAGCCTATTAGGAGACGAAGGCTTAGGCGGCGTTGTGGAGGACACGGTTGACGGACTTCTTGGTGGTGAAGAAGGCGGCTGCAACCTTGTCGGCGGTTTACTTGGTGGTGGCTGCTAAACGTCGCTCACAGTCGGAGGGGCCCATGCCCTACGCCTCTCCGACTGCTGTCTTTACGCAAAAACACTGACCCATTTTCGAGGTGAAATTGTAATCAGCACACCTAATATTTCGCCAAAATCAGCACTCATCAATATTTATAACCACAAAGTAAAGCGTACTAATTCTTTCCAATATTCGCGGATTCCTTGGGGTTTGGCGCAGAATTACCTGATTTTTATAAATAACCACATTGGATATTTTACCTTATATTCATCAGTAGGCCTCATAAATAATACCAACTTCACCGCCGCGACACCGGAGAATTTCTTACCCAAACGTAAAGAGAGCCACCATGTACAAAAACCAACGTTCCTTCATTGGATTAGCGATTACAACATCAATAGCATTGACGTTGCCTGCGTGCATGACGACAACCGGGACCGCGCGTGTTGCCTCTATTGGAATTGACAGCACACCAACAAAAGAAAATCCTGACGCTTCCGACACACCAAAATCACCCGAGCCTGAAAAAACCAATCGAGCAGACCGTAACACACAGTCGCCAGAAACATCGAGCAGTAACGCCACAGCACAAAGCGCTTCAACCACGCAAAGCAGCCGAAGCGGAAGCAGTGATGGCGGCCTCAGCCTTGGGAAGGCTGGCGCATTGGCCACCGGCGGTTTAGTCGGTGAGAACGGTATCGCCGGAATGGGACTTTTACGGAATACCGGCAAGCCTGGCGAAGCGCCCCTTATTCTTGCCAATGTTCAAACATCAAGTGGTAGGACCGTGAATATGGTCGCCAATGAGGGCATGAAAGTCGCTGCGATCGCGGACCAAATTACACCGGCCAGCCTTTCGCTCTCCGGTACGGTCATCGGCGTTATCGCCGAAACCGGACAAACCCTTGTGCAATCGGGGAAAGGCGAAGTCTATTTGATCGATGGGTTGCTCGCGACCCCGGGAACGCTTGCAACCATAACCATTGGCGAGGCCTATTTAATCGGTAGCCCAGAGGCACAGCCTTTCATCGGCGCAAGCATTCTTTCGCCTAAACATACTACCGGGCGTGGCTTGACCGTAAGCGTGCTGAGCGGCGGTAGTTTTGTGACCTTACGTCCGGAAAATGACCTGATGCGCGATAGCATCGAGCAGTCCGGCGGTGGTTTAACGGGCGTTCTAGATCACGCAACCCAAGCGGGCGGCATAATGCCCGTCAACTCCGTTGGGGGTGCCCTTACAGTATCTGAGGATATTTTACACAGCACCGACAGTACTATTCCTTATGAGGATCTTACCAATGCACTAGGCTCTGTTCTGGGCGAACAACCAACCATAAGTGCGCCTTCGCTGCCTGGCGAAAACACACCGCTGACCAATGGCGATGACGGCCTGTTGTCTGGCGCACCGATTGTTGGTGGTGATGGTGGCATCCTCGAAGATGTGCCAATCCTGAACGATGTAAATAACAATGACGGCCTTTTAGGCGGCGGTTTGGTGGGTGATGACAGCCTACTCGGTGACAGCGGCCTTATTGGCGATGATGGCGTAGCCGGCGAAGGCGGCCTGTTGGGTGAGGATGGATTGGTTGACGTCGTGGAAGACACAGCCGATGACCTCCTCGGCGGCAGCTGCTCAGCGGTGGGCGGATTGCTGGGTGGCAACTGCTAAATGCCACATCATGACGGAATTTTTTTTCGACACTATGTCGATTTCCGAAACGGAAATCGACCGTGAAAAAATCCAAAACACTCATTTCAATATTCGTTTTTATGGCAGGCTCCGCCGTCGCTGTTCAACTTCCTTCTGTCGAAGATCGCTTGCGGCCGGGTGAGGTTCGCGAGACGCCAGACCCCAGCCTAGTCAATGCGCCTTCATCAAATGTAACAGTCAGTATTGAAGCGCAGAAAATTCCATCTATATTGATCCGCAGTATCAAATTCGAGGGGACTGCCGTCCCGGCGAATGTCGCGGACGCTGCGCGCCCGTTCATTGCACGGACGATTACCCGGGATGCGCTAAATGAATTAGCTTCTGCGCTGACCAAAGCCTATGAACAGTCTCCTATTGCGCTGTTTACAATCGTCATCCCGGATCAGAATTTCAACGGCGGTATCGTTCGGATTCTTGTTGCTGAAGGCCATGTGGAATCCTTCACGCTAAGCGGCGAAACCGAAGGGCGAAATCATTACCTTATTACCGCCTATGCAGAGCGTTTATCTGCCGAACGCCCGTTAGAGCGCGCTACTCTAGAGCGATCGCTATCGCTCATGAGCGATATTCCGGGCGTTAAAGTAAAGCCAACGCTTTCTTATGGGAATGCGCCGGGCGCAGTCCGTCTCGGCCTTGCGGTTGATTACGGCAAACCCACAGTTTCGTTTGGGTTTAACAACCGTACATCGCGGCTTATCCGAGATGGGCAATTTAGCGCACAAGCGAAGCTGTATCGATTATTGCGCGATGGCGACATGACCAGCGTTCAGCTAACGGCGGCGGCCAACTTGGAAGATTCGCGTTATGCGCGCATCAATCATTCGACACCGATTGGTACAAATGGCGTTCGCGCTGATGTAAGCGCAGCGATTTTACAATCACGCCCAAACGGTAGCGTGATGGAAGGTGACGCACAATTATACTCTGGCGGCGTCAGTATACCGATTATCCGGTCCTACAAGAAAAACCTCAACATGCGCGCATCCCTTGATGCGGTGAACAGCGACAACGCCGCGTTTGGATCACTGATCGCCACAGAACGCACCCGCGCAGCCCGCCTTGGGGCAGAATTTTCCCTCGCAGGGAAGAAACGAATTGTCCGGGTCAATGGCACGCTTAGTCAAGGGATCGACATGATGGGCGCGGAAGTCTCTGCGTTGATTGGTGATGCAGTTTTCACGAAAGCGACGAGCGACCTCTATGTGCTTCAGAAAATCGGCAGTGATGTGCGCCTGACCATGACCGGTACAGGGCATTGGAGCGATGACCGCTTGCCCGCCAATGAACGCTTTTCAATTGGCGGTGCACGCTATGGCCGCGCCTTTTCCTCTGGGCTTATCAATGCGGATCGTGGTTTTGGACTATCGCTTGAACCTGCGTGGCGACCGCTCTCTGGTGATTTCGCCCGGTCAGAATTCTATGGTTTTATTGACTATGCGCAGGCGGATATTTTTTCTCGACTTACAAGCCCATCACAATCCCTAGATCTTGGCTCTTTTGGCGCGGGCGTTCGCGCTGCTTATAAAGACAAGGGCTTCATTGAATTAGAAGTGGCTCGCCCCTACGATCAGCCGGTTCCCGGATTTGATCAAGATTGGCGCTTTTCGGTGAATTGGCGGCTTGATATCCGCCCTTGATGTGGCGCTCCATTGAACCGGCTTTCGATCACGCTTATTATCAGTCGGCGCACGATGCGCATTAAAAAGTGCGTTAGGGGTAGGATCATGGCCGACAATAAATTTCTTGACCGTTTCAAAGGTAGCAGCGGCTCAAAGACGGTGGTTCAACTTGTGGTGGTCAGTATCATTGTTGGTGCCCTGTTCACGCTCATGGGGATTAGTCCACGCGATTTCTGGCGCGGCATTTTTGATAATGTCCAACGGCTTGTTGCTATGCTGGGCGAAAATGTTGGCGAAGTCGCACTGACCTTATTCACCTATCTGGCGATTGGCGCGGCTGTTGTCGTACCGATCTGGCTCATCACGCGCCTCATATCGCGTAAATAATTATTCAGCCGGAAACGGTAGCCGCGCAATTTCTTCGCCTATAGCAAGATCATAGACCACGACGACAAACCCGTCTGGGCCATCCACCCGGACGGCAAGACGATCCCCATCAAGAGCAATCGCGCCATGTCCGCCAGCGAGCGGCATCACAGCATGCGTCGCTGTTTGGTCTCCGGGCTCAGTCCATGGGATGAGCATCTCTTCTTGTTCGGCCGCCAATTTCTCGGCCATTTTTTCCTCTTCGGATTTACCAAAAAACGCGATTATCACCGCCAGCAGGACCAAAAAGAACGCCGGCATCGTCAGGATGATAATCCAGAGGTTTCGCGCGCCGATCTTTTCGGCAACATCGCCGATACCCACCAAAGCCTCACCTTCTCTCGGATTTGGGGCGTTATCTGGCGTGGGCTTCTCGTTGGCGCTGTTATTATTCACGCTAAATCAGTCCTTATTTCTCTTTGGCTCTGGCCGTAGGGCTCGCGCACAGGTAAACCGCCCCTGCTTATGACCGCAGAAAACGAAACCCTCAAGCCCGATGCGCCCCTCACCACCGATGAGGACGGCACCTATGTGTTTGACGTCATCGAAGATGACGCCGGCACCCGCGTCGATAAATGGCTTAGTTTGAAAATCGAAGAACTGACCCGCTCGCGGCTAAAAGCGCTGATCGACGAAGGGGCATTACTGCGCAATGGCGAGGCATTTTCGGATCCGTCATGGAAATTACGCGCCGGAGAACAATATCGCCTGGTTCTGCCGCCAGTGACGGAGCCGGAACCACAGGCCGAACCAATCAAACTTGATGTGATTTTTGAGGATGACGATCTGATTGTCATCAATAAGCGCGCCGGTCTGGTCGTCCATCCGGGCGCAGGAAACTGGACCGGGACACTCGTCAATGCGTTGATCCATCACTGCGGCGACAGCCTATCGGGTATAGGCGGCGTCGCGCGCCCCGGTATTGTCCACCGGATCGACAAAGATACATCTGGCCTGTTGGTCGTTGCTAAAACCGACGCGGCCCATCAAGGGCTAACCAAGGCCTTTGCCGCCCACGATATCGAACGGCTTTATGAATGTATCGCTATCGGTGCGCCCCGCCCCGGTTTTGGCACGATTGATGCCCCGATGGCGCGCAATAGTAACGATCGCAAAAAAATGGCGACAGTCCGCGACGAAGACCATCCCAATGCGCGCCGCGCGGTTACGCATTACAAAGTCGTTGAAGTGTTTGGGCGCGCGCGGGCAAAGCTAAAAGGCGATGCCTTAGCATCTCGGATTGAATGCACGCTGGAGACGGGACGAACCCATCAAATCCGTGTACATCTTTCAACCATTGGACACCCACTTGTTGGTGATCAGACCTATGGCCGTGGTCCCGGCCTTTCTGGTCTCAGACCCGGTGAGGATGTTGCCGACCACGCGATTGAAACCGTCAAGAATTTTCGTCGTCAAGCGCTTCATGCGCGGGTCTTGGGTTTTCGGCACCCAACCACCGGCGAGGATATGCGGTTTGAACAGGCACCACCGCAGGACTTCAACACACTTGCCGAAGCCCTGCGTGCGCTTTAAGTTTGTTTACTGATTTAAGCTAATGATAATGCACATACCGAGAACAGCGATTGTAATGGCTGTTGGTACCATCAAAATTTGAATCATCGCACCGCGTCCAGTGATGGTCTCGGTCCAAGTTTCAAAAGGTTCTGACAAAAATTGCCCAAAACTTTGGGTATCTTTTTGCTTTTCTTTGCCGGTCCTCATCAAAATATATGGCGTGCCCATATAGGCCACCAGATAAACGGCGCTGATGGCAACCATAAACAACGCTTCTTTGTCACCCTGAAACGTCGCCCAAAATGACAACAGAACAAACGCATTTAATCCTGCAAGAATTTTGAAGACATTACTATGGACAACCGTGTTGGGGCGCGGTGCCTTTTGTGGTGTTTCCGTCGTCGTCGCCAAGCGAAGATTTGGCCGCTTGCGGTAGTCCGATGCCAACTCAGCTTCAAGAATTGTTGTATCGAGAGGGGTTGCAGGTAAAGCGCTCATTTTTTGCTCCAATGCTAAATGATGCATTTCATATACATCTTATATGTTGCAAAAGAATTAGAATTGCAATATATAAAATGCATCTTTGGAGAATTTATGCGATTAAACGTTCAATCTGACTATGCTTTGCGGCTTTTGATGCACCTTGCAGTCAATCCAGACAATTTGTGCACCATCGCAGATACGGCCACACGCTATGGCATTTCTAAAAACCACCTGATGAAAGTCGCCCATATTCTCGGGCGCGAAGGTATTATCGAAACCGTTCGCGGCCGATCAGGTGGATTACGGTTAAAACAAACAAGCGGCGACATTCAGGTCGGTGATATTGTCCGCCTGATGGAGGCCGATCTGGCTTTGGTGGAATGTTTTCAAGGCGGTAAGGGGCAATGCCTGATTACGCCCGCATGCAAATTAAAAGGTGTTTTGCACGACGCGATGGATGCCTTTCTTGATGTTCTCGATCAATACACCATCAAAGATCTTGTGACGCGAAATCCAGAATTGAAGCTTCTGCTCGGAGCGAAAGCCGCATGACAAACCCAACCATTGCCAGCGCCGCAGAGCGCCGCGCTGAAATTCAAGCCAAAGCCGCCACAATGGGCATTACGGATGAATATATCTCCCTACTCGTAGATAGCTTTTATGACCGTATTCGCGCAGAACCCGAAATAGGGCCCGTTTTCGACAAAGCGATTGGCGACGAATGGGGGCCGCATTTGGCGAAGATGAAAGACTTTTGGGCATCAGTCGCGTTTAACGCCGGACGATATAATGGCCGCCCCGTACCGGCCCACGCACGACATAAAACCATCCGTCCACACCATTTTTCGATCTGGCTTGGGCTGTTCCGGCAAACCCTAGAGGAAACTGCGCCCTCACCCGCAGTTGTCACCTATTTCATGGAGCGCGCCGAACGGATTGCCCAAAGTTTGCAACTGGCATTATTTGGTGCACCGGAACTGAACGCAGCTTTGCGTCAAACAAAAGAATAGAAAATGCATCAATCCCTGCCCGATCATGTGACACGATATGCTGAGACTCCGGTGTTTACCGAAACCACTACGCCGTCAAAATTGACCGGCGATCACAACACCAAACCCGGCGTTTGGGGCAAGCTCGTCGTGATATCCGGCGTTCTTGATTATGTCGTCCCCGGCCCGCCGGAAGAGCGCAAAACCATCCGAGAGGGCGATTTCGGCATTATTGAGCCAGAGATTTTCCACCATGTGCAGCTTTCAGGCCCCGTCCAGTTTCAAGTGGAATTCTATCGTTAGACATCACAAAATCGTGCCCGAGGGTGAACGCAAGTTCATTGGATTTTTGCCCTAATTTCGTCGAATGTTTGTTCTAAATTATGAGAACAACCACGGTTGGCGGGAAAAATTTGACTAGTTCCTATGGGATTCGGCATTTGCCTACCTATATGCCTCATACAGCGCCCGGGAGAGGCGTTTCTTTGGGGACTTCAGAAAAAAGCCCGTAATCGACCGAACTTTATGCGCCTGTCTGCATTTGGCAAAGGCGTTCTGAAGAAAGAGATATGGCTATGAGCAAAGCACTGACCACAACCGGAACAGCCCTCACACCCGAAGGGAGCCTTTCGCGATACCTCGCGGAAATTCGCAAATTCCCCATGCTTGCAAAAGATGAGGAATATATGCTGGCAAAGCGCTTTGAGGAACACGAAGACCCCGAAGCAGCCCAACGCCTGATCACAAGCCATCTGCGGCTCGTGGCAAAAATCGCCATGGGGTATCGCGGTTATGGCCTGCCGATTGGCGAGGTTATTTCTGAGGGCAATGTAGGCCTCATGCAGGCTGTCAAGAAATTCGACGCTGACAAAGGCTTCCGCCTCGCGACCTATGCGATGTGGTGGATCCGCGCATCTATTCAGGAATATGTGTTGCGGTCATGGAGCCTGGTGAAAATCGGCACCACCGCCGCTCAGAAAAAGTTGTTCTTTAATCTGCGGAAAATCAAAGGCCAGATTGAGGCCGTTGATGATGGCGATCTGCACCCGGATCAGGTGGAACACATCGCGACGAAACTGGGCGTGACCCATGACGACGTTGTGTCTATGAACCGCAGGATGTCTGGTGGCGAAGCGTCACTCAATGCCCCAATGTCAAAAGACGCCGAAGGCGGCGGTGAATGGCAAGACTGGTTGGTCGATGACAATGCGGTCAATCCAGAAGCCAAGCTTGTGGGCGAAGACGAATATGACATGCGCATGGGCCTATTGGAAACGGCGCTTTCGACCCTAAACGAGCGTGAGCAACACATTCTGACCGAGCGTCGGTTGAAAGATAACCCATCAACACTCGAAGAGTTAAGCCAGGTTTATAATGTCAGCCGCGAACGCGTGCGCCAGATCGAAGTTCGTGCGTTTGAAAAGCTTCAAAAAGCTATGACCCGCATGGATCGCGAGTCACGGCAGCAGGCATCCGAAAACGCGGCTATCCAATAAAAAACAAAAAGATCAAATGAAGTGCAGAAAAAGCCGGCAGCAATGTCGGCTTTTTTAGTCGTTACCGGCGAAAGCTCCGGATGCTGAAACACCAGCCGCAGAAACGCCTTTATTGCGGCCCCCAGCGGGTTCTGGCAACGGCATTTGCCCGCGAACACGGTCAGCCCCTTCAGAGACGATATAGTCACCTGCCTTCAACTCGGCCTCGACCAAAACTTGCTCGTCGGTACGCTGAAGAATTGCGACATCGACCCGCTGCGCCATGCCATCCATTCCGCGTCGCCAGACAAATGGCCCGGATCGATCCCACTGAATAGCCAGACCGGGAACAGAGACAGCCTCTTGCCCCTCGCTTGTGGTCGAGACAGAAAAGATTGCGCCGGGTAATAATTGCTTATCACTATTGTCAAAAGTGGCTTCGATCTTGAGCGTGCGTGATTGCGCATCAACACGGCTATCGATTGCGGTAACCTTGCCCTCATGGGGTTTGGCATCTGCTGCCGCCAAACGGGCCGTGACCAACTGATCTAACTCAATCAAATTGGCCGCTTCTTGCGGAATTGAAAATTCGACAATGATTGATGACGTGTCATCAAGTGTGGTGACCATATCGCCCGCGCGGATATAATCACCGGGCTCTGTGGTCGTCAGGCCGATAACGCCATCGAACGGCGCTTTAATCGTCCGTTGCGAAAGTGCAAATTGCGCCGCGCGCAGATCAGCCTCAATCGCTTTATAATTGTTGAACGCTGTTTCCGCCTCTAGCGCAGAGGCCGCTTCGGTTTCTTTGAGTGATGCGTAGCGTTCAGAATTGGCTTTCGCGATTGGGTATTGCGCCCGTGCGCGATCAAGGGCGATCCGTTGTTGTACATCATCAAGCTGTAGCAACACGTCGCCCTCGGATACTCGTTTCCCCGGCGCAATATTGACCACGGTCACAAGGCCCGTCGCCTCAGAGGTGAGTGCCACACTTTTGACCGACCGGCCTTCACCAATAATGTCGAGGGTTTTACCGACGGTCGCCGCTTCCACCGCAGCGAAACTGACTGCTGGCATGAAACCACCGCGCCCACCGCCCGGGCCACCATCAGAACCGCCGCGCGCTTGCGTTTGTTCAGGTGCGGATCCGGCACCAGACGTCAGAACGAAACCGGTCATGGCCGCGCCAAAGATGACGCCTATCGCGGCACCGGCAACTAGCGAACCAGACAATTTCATTTCGTGCTTCTCCACCCAAAATTAGCAAAAACGCCCCGCAAGAATAGGGCTTAAATGATTTATACGTTGCAAGTCCGGCAATCCGTCGAACGTGGGCCATTTTTTTTCTGTCCGGACGCAACCTGAATACTCGGCTGTCATTACTGAATTATTATGACCAGGGTCCAGTCTTTTCGGGATTTTCCTGACTTTCAATCCAATCTAGCTTAAATTCTCCAAATATTAGAGGAGACAGGCATGACCAAATTTTCCCCTTCCCGCCGTCAATGGCTCGCCGCAGGGTCCGCTCTTGCCGCAGCAACCGCAATCCCAGCCCGCGCCCAGGAGATCGCCGCCGCCACGGATTTATCCGGCAAATCAGTGCTGATCACAGGCACGAGTTCAGGCTTTGGCCGGTTGACGGCGCTGCACCTTGCTCGGTTAGGGGCCACGGTTATCGCTTCGATGCGGAATTTTGATAATGGCAACCGCCCTGAAGCGGCATCGCTGTTACAGGTGGCGCGCGATGAAAAACTCGACCTTTCCGCAGTCGAGATTGATGTACTCGACGAGGCTTCGATTGCCAGCGGAACAAGCGCCGCTGAAGACATCGCCGGTGGGTCAATTGATGTGCTGGTCAATAATGCCGGGATTGGTATGGCCGGCCCTGTTGAGATCAACGACATGGAAGCCACGCGGCTGATTTTTGAAACCAATCTTTTTGGCTATTTGCGCATGGCACGTGCGGTTTTACCAAAAATGCGCGCACAAAAATCTGGTCAGATTTTTAATGTGTCATCACAATTAGGGCGCATTATCATTCCCAATCTTGGTATGTATTGCGCCACCAAGTTCGGCGTTGAAGCGATGTTTGAATCCCTCGCTTATGAAGTGTCGCCCTTTGGGGTGGATGTCACCATCATCCAACCCGGCGGTTACCCGACAAAGATATGGGAAAGTGGTACACGGAATGTTGAAACGCTTTTGACCCGCGTCAGCGATGAACGCAAAACGGCTTACGAAACACACCTTGCGTTGACCAATGGCATCATGAGTAGTGGCGGCAACACAGACCCGAACGACATTCCGCGCGCCATCGCCGAGATTATGGGCATGCCCCAAGGCAAACGACCATTGCGCCGCCCCGTGCACCCAAACACACAAGCCACTGATGCCGCCAATGCCGCTATGGCCCAAATCCAATCCGGGGTTCTTGGCGGCGGCGCTTATAAACAATGGCATGATGCGGTGACCGACTAGGATCGCAAGTTTCGGGTGGCCGAATTTGATGCGCCGTGCCCTAAGCAGCGCATGACGCAACAGGAGACGATCATGACCGCCGAGACATTCCGCACGCTCCACAAAACACCGTTCATCATCCCCAACCCATGGGATATCGGCTCAGCGCGAATGTTAGCCGGACTGGGTTTCAAAGCACTCGCGACCACAAGTTCAGGGTATGCCATGACGCTCGGGCGGCGTGATTACGGCATCAGCCGCGATGAGGCGTTGGACCATGCGCGGGTCATATCGAGCGCCGTCGATATTCCCGTTTCGGCGGATCTTGAAAACGGGTTTGGCCTTGCGCCTAGTCATGTGTTCGAAACCATAAAAGGCGCTTGCGAAACAAAACTTGCCGGCGGATCCATAGAGGACAGCACAGGCGAAACGGACACGCCAGTTATCGAAGACGACACACTTGCGACCGAACGTATTCAAGCCGCCCGGGAGGCCATTAACAAAAGCGGTCGAGACTTTGTTTTAACAGCAAGGGCGGAAGCATTTTTATATGGGCGCGGCGAAATCAATAAAATCATTGATCGCCTAAACGCCTTCGCAGATGCCGGGGCTGATGTTTTATACGCACCGGGCTTGCCGGACCTAGCGGCCATTCGCACGGTTTGTGCAAATGTTTCCAAGCCTGTGAATGTTCTGGTTCTTGGTGATCTAGCCCAACACAAGGCCGCAGAATTTTACGAAGCAGGTGCAATGCGATTGTCGATTGGCGGCGGATTGGCTTGGTCTGCCTACGGAATTCTTGCTCAATCGCGCACAATATTAAGTGACGGCTCTTTTGATATTCTGACCGCAAACCGCGATGGTGCCGCGATCATTTCACCCTTTCTTGAAAACTGATTGTCCTAATTCTCTTTCCAATCGGGATTTGCTTAGGTAAAGGACGCCCATAACATCGCATTTGCGATACTGTGAGCGACGATGACAGCGAAGATCGACAACACATCGGAAGCGATTAGGAAATCCGCTTCACCGTGGCGCAAGGAGTTTTTTGCGCTGATGACCATCGGCCTTCCGATGGCAGCGACCCAGCTTGTCCAATTTTCAATCAATATTGTTGATGTGGTGATGATTGGCCAGCTTGGCCCGACGCATCTTGCCGCAGGCGGCCTTGGCCTCGTCTTGTTCTATTTTCTATTTGTCGCGGGCATGGGGCCTGCGGTGGCGACCTCACCCATGGTTTCACAAGCGCTTGGTGCCGATGGTGATGATGTACGTGACGCGCGGCGGTCCGTCCGTATGGGTCTGTGGGTTGTGGGGATCGCCGCACCGATCTGTTCGTTAGTATATTTCTTCGCCGAAGAATTTGCGTTGATGTTGGGCCAACCTGCGGATGTGGCAGCGCTTGCAGAACCTTATGTGATCGCACTCGTGCCGGGGCTTCCGTTTGCACTTGGGGTCATTGTCTTGCGCAACTTCCTAGCAGCGATTGAACGCGCGCGCGCGCCACTGTATTTTATCATCGCGACCACAGCTCTCAATACATTGCTTAACTATCTGCTGATTTACGGGAATTGGGGCCTGCCACGGCTTGAGCTTGTGGGCGCTGGAATCGCGTCATCTATTTCTCATGCAGTCGGTTTTTTTGCGTTGGTAATTTATATCAACTGGGAAGCGCGCGCCAAACGGTTCAACCTGTTCCAACGCTTCTTCAACCCTGACTGGCCGCGCTTTATCGAAGTTGCGCGCCTTGGCTGGCCAATTTCAATCACGATCGGGTTCGAGGCGATGTTGTTTAACGCATCTCTTTTTCTGGTTGGGCGGATTGGTATCGACGAAATGGCCGCCTATCAGGTTGCCCTCAACGTTGCCGCTGCGGCCTTTATGATGCCGTTGGGGCTGTCCATGGCTGGCTCCGTCAGGGTCGGATTGATGGCCGGTGCCAAAGACCTTCAAGGCGTCCGGCGCGCGTCTGTCATGACGCTACTTTGTAGTGTTGGTGCCATTATGGCTGTTGCAATTCCGGTCATGTTGTTTCCAAACAAAATTGCCGGGTTCTATCTCGATGAAAGTTCGCCTTCGAATACAGCGGTGCTTGCCTTGGTTGTTTTGTTCCTTCCGATCGCCGCTGCGTTTGCACTTTTTGACGCCATACAAGTTGCAGCCGCACAAGCATTGCGCGGCCTAAAGGACGTTCGTGTACCGATGATTTTAACGGGCATCAGCTATTGGGTGATTGGTTTCCCAGTCGCTGCATGGCTGGGTTTGGGGACCCCACTTGGCGCTGTTGGGGTTTGGTGGGGGCTGCTTGTTGCCCTGTTGGCCGCATCGATAACATTGGGGTGGCGGTTGTGGTTGGTGACGCGGGATCCAGCCTGAGCTACCGCCCCTTCTGGCGTTGTTCAATCGCCATGCGTGATAGCTTCAGCCCCAATCCTGTTGCTTCGCGTAAGGCTTTTATGGCCGCGATTTTCTTTTTCTCTACGAGAAGCTGATCAATCTCGCCCCATTCCCGGTCGTCAACCTGAGCAATAGCGGCATTGATGTCGTCTTGTTCCGCCATCACCCGATGTGAGCGCGCAGCCGGACTTTCGGCTTTGGTGGCCTGCCCTATACGGAACGACACAAAAGCGACAAAGGCCAAAAGCAGCCAAGGCCCAAACGGGTTAAACATTTCCATATATGTCACCATGAATTAGTGGCTGAATTCATGATCATCCAAAAAAATCCCCAAAGTTTCGTGAATCTACATTAACCCCTAAGAGATTTTTAATAGGACACATGAAACAATTACGCTGAGGCTACGGCTTTTACATTATCGAAACGACGCAGGAACAGCATTTATAATGGTTAACGCAGCAACCGCCCCGAATTTTCAAGCCAGAGTTGACGCCGCGCTGGAAGAAAAATTTTCGCAACAACAACAAGCGAAAGACGCTATTTCTGCACTTTCACTCGCGCTTTCTGGTATTCCTGATAGCGATTTCCTAACCGAATACGCGCTCGCCGTTAGCAAGGTCCTCGACGCAGATTACATGGCGGTTGCGCGCCTCAACCCATATTCCAATCTCGTTCGCAGTTTGCGCTTTGTTGTAAATGGCGAAATTCAGGAAAATATTTCCTATAGCTTGGACGGCACCCCCTGCGCCCGCGCCGTGGAAGGGAATTGCTGCATCATCACCGAAAATGTTGCGCAGCTCTTTCCGCGCGACCAGTTTCTCCAAGACAACGATATCTCCGCCTATTCCGGCGTCGTCCTAAAGGGCCAGGACGGCAATGCCATCGGCGTTGTTGTTGCCATGACAAAACACAAACAGGAAAGAGGTTTTGTCTCCCGTACGGTTCTTGAACATTTCACTCCTCGCCTCGCCTATTGCATCGAGTTTACGGAAAAACTTGACCGCTATAGCTGGGCAATCGCCCACGCGACTGATGGCATTTGGGAATGGGATGTTGTGACCGGCGGTACTGTCGTTTCAGAGGGCATTGAAAAAATACTCGGCTATCCAAAAGGCAAAGCCCCCCATGACCTCGCCGAGATCGAAAAGGCCATGCACAAAGACGATCTGGAGGGGTATAAAACAGCTTTGCGCACTCATTTATGCAAAGATGAACCGTTCGACATACGCGTTCGCATTAAAAATGATAATGGCCAGTATCATTGGTATCTTGCACGGGGGCAGGCGATCCGTGATGCAAACAACAAACCCGTGCGCATGATTGGTTGTTACACCAATATCCACGACGTCGTTGAGCGCTAAAACCCGCACAAAAAAAGAGCGCTCAGACATTTGCCTGAACGCTCTTCTAGATCAGCAATCTATTTTTCGGCGTTATGCTGAATTCGAATGTTTTTTGAATTCAATGCGTGAGATTGCGCGGCAATGAACCTCGTCAGGCCCATCGGCCAAACGCAATGTGCGGATACCTGAATATAATTTAGCAAGACCCGGATCGGTCGTAACACCCGCGCCGCCGAATGCCTGAATGGCATCGTCAATCACGCGCAACGCCATGCGCGGCGCAGCCACTTTGATCATGGCGATTTCGCCCTGCGCAACCTTATTACCCACTGTGTCCATCATCCATGCGGCTTTGAGCGTCAACAAGCGTGACATTTCGATATCAATGCGCGCTTCGGCAACACGTTGTTCCCAAATGGAATGCTTATAAATCGGCTTGCCAAAGGCTTCGCGTGTCAAAATGCGCTTGACCATTTTCTCAAGCGCGACTTCGGCTGTGCCGATCGTGCGCATGCAATGGTGAATACGACCAGGGCCCAGCCGTCCCTGCGCAATTTCAAATCCGCGCCCTTCGCCAAGGATAATATTTTCCTTTGGCACGCGTACATTCTTTAGCTCAACTTCCATATGGCCATGGGGCGCATCGTCAAATCCAAAGACGGGCAAGTGCCGCAGGATTTTCACACCTTCCGCATCAGCAGGGACCAAAATTTGCGACTGCTGTTTGTGGCGGTCCGCATTTTTGTCAGTCTTGCCCATGACGATGAAAATCTTACAACGTGGATCACCCGCACCAGATGACCACCACTTGCGGCCATTGATTACATAATGATCGCCATCAAGCTTGATGTCTGTTTCGATATTGGTCGCGTCCGATGATGCGACTTGTGGCTCAGTCATCAAAAACGCTGAACGGATTTTCCCGTCGAGTAGCGGGTTAAGCCATTGCTCTTGCTGTTCTGGCGTGCCGTATTTCATCAGCACTTCCATATTGCCCGTATCCGGCGCTGCGCAGTTGAAGACCTCTGGCCCGATATGGCTACGCCCCATCTGTTCTGCGAGGGGGGCATAATCTGCGTTAGAAAGGCCGGGACCCCATTTGGGATTGGTGTGGAACAGGTTCCAAAGCCCCTCGGCTTTCGCTTTATCTTTTAGCTCTTCGATAATTGGCGGTACTTTCCAGCGCCCTTCGCCGGGGCCAAATTCCGTATGCTGACGTTCGTATATTTCTTCACCCTCATGGACATGCTTTTCCATAAAATCGGTGACACGTTTAAGATAGTCTTTGCAGCGGTCGGAATACTCGAATTGCATTTTGGGCTCCTTGTTTGGCCGCATGATAGCCAGCCAACGCTATGATGAAAGTCTGAAACGCAGTTAGCGACGTCGCATCTGGAAAAATGAACGGAGGAGTTTACTGGATTCTTCCGCCAGCGGCCCCTCTACGACCTCGGGCCGCCAATGACAGGTCGGCTGTTCGAAATAGCGCGGCCCATGAAAAACCGCGCCGCCTTTTTGGTCTTTTGCCGCGACCACAAGCCGCCCCACCCGCGCTATAGAAATTGCCCCAGCGCACATAGCGCACGGCTCCAGCGTTACAAAAAGCGACGTTCCCGTGAGGCGGTAATTTTGGGTTTTCTCTGCCGCCATACGCAGTGCCCGAATTTCGGCATGGCCCGTTGGATCATGCGTGGCGATCGGCGCATTGCCTGCCTTTGCCAAAACCGCGCCCGCACCATCAACCAATACCGCACCGATTGGCGCTTCCCCGGCCTCAGCCGCAGCGCGCGCCGCATCCATCGCGAGGGTCATATATTTTAAATCATCATTCACGCGGGAATGATTACGCCCTCCGGCACAGAGATCATAGACCGCACTTGATGCATATGCGTATAAGGCGCACCAATAAAGCCCAATTAAAGGACGCCACGACGATGACCGAAGAATCCGCCGCATTGCCCGCCGAAGGCGAACGAATTGCTAAATTTCTTGCCCGTGCCGGCGTGGCGTCGCGCCGGGAAGCGGAAAAGCTGATCGAACAGGGCATTGTCACGGTTAATGGCAAGGTACTTGATACGCCGGCATTTAAAGTCACCCCCGATATGGATATCCGCGTAGACGGCACCCGGATTGGCAAGCCAGATCAACCCCGATTGTGGCGCTATCATAAACCCGACGGCCTAGTGACGACCCACAAAGACCCGCAAGGCCGCCAGACAGTGTTTGACACGCTGGTCGGCCGCCTGCCGCGCGTGATCTCTGTTGGGCGGCTCGACCTGACGACCGAAGGCTTATTGCTGCTCACAAATTCTGGCGATCTCTCGCGACGGCTTGAGCTGCCTTCAACGGGTTGGGCGCGGCGATATCGCGTTCGGGCCCATGGCCGCGTGCGGCAGTCCGCGCTTGACCGCTTGCAAGACGGCGTCGAAATTGACGGTGTTCAATATGGTCCCGTAAAAGCAACCCTTGACCAACAACAAGGCGGCAATGCATGGATCACACTATCAATTAACGAAGGCAAAAACCGCGAAGTCAGAAATCTGATGCGATATCTTGGCCTTGATGTGAACCGGCTGATACGCACCGCCTACGGACCATTCCAGTTGGGCAAGCTGCCAAAGGATGGCATCGAAGAAATCCCCGGTAAACAGTTGAAAGAACAATTAGGCAAAGCTATTTGCCAAGAGATCGGCCTATGAACAATGTGATCAACCTCAACCAGTTTCGTAAAAAGAAAAACCGCGCTGACAAAGAAAAACAGGCGCAGGAAAACCGCGCTAAGTTTGGCCAAGACAAAGCCGAGAAAAACACAGCAAAGGCAGAAAAAAACGAGCTGGAGCGCCATTTGGACCAACACAAAAACGAAGACGAATGATGCGCATCATTGGCGGTGAATATAGCGGGCGGAAAATCATTGCGCCTAAAGGCGATACGTCACGCCCGACCACCGACCGCACACGGGAATCGCTTTTCAATATTATAGGGGCAAGGCCAGATTTTGACATTGAGGGCGCGCGGGTCATCGACCTGTTTGCCGGTTCTGGTGCACTGGGGTTTGAAGCTATGTCGCGCGGCGCGTCATGGTGTTTGTTTGTCGAAACCGATGCGAACGCACGCGGTGCGATCCGCGACAATATCGAAGCCCTATCGCTATTTGGGATCACTCGCCTCCACCGTCGTTCGGCAACGGATTTGGGGCCAAAGCCCGCCGGTGTCGGCCCGGTTTTTAATCTTGCCTTTCTTGACCCACCCTATCGCAAGGATCTTGCAGGTCCGGCGATGGCTGCGCTTCATAAAGATGGCTGGCTTGCACCCAACGCCCTTTGTGTTGTTGAGCAAGCGAAAGCCGAAACCCCGGTGAGCACCCAAGAATTTACCGAGGTTGATCGCCGCACCTATGGCGATACGCAGATCGGCATTTACTTTTACACCCCATAAGTAACGCCGTTTTTTATGGTTAACGGAATTTCAATTCGCCGGACAAATCGAAAACATTCTTTAAGCCGGATTTAACACCGAAGATTTATGCTCGATACCCTGAGAGGGGAGTCTCTATGTTTTCGATCTTCGATCTTTTTTCATTGGCTTTGTTGCTGGCCTCAATGGCGCTGTTCGTCAGTCGCTATATGGTACAGGACCCGCCTGTTTATCCGTATCTGATTATCGCAACGACCTGTCTTGTGGCGAATTGGTTGGGGAATGCTGGCGGCGGAATCTTTGCCATGGTTTTGCTGATCGCGGCTGCGTTTTCGTTCCTTGGGTGCCTGCTCTACCCAAGCTGGCGCACCATGAGTAGCGACGACCAAAACACCGGCACCACACCCCAAAGCGCCGAGAAATAGCCGCCCGCCCACATCGCCCCTTTACGGAGCGCTTTCGGGCACCTATTTACGGTGTTGCTGGCCGGCCAAGAGGTTTTTAAGTCCTTTTCTCGAGCTCAGCTCTTCTTACCGACTCCGCATAAACACATTTACAAAATTTTATGCGATCCCCAAGCGGCCATTCTGTCTTTTGGCGGCATTTAAATAACTTACTTTTTTTCTTTGGCGCGAATGGCAAGCGCTTTCAAATCGGAATATTTGCGAAGTGTCACGCCATCCGGCACCCGGACAATCTGGAATAAATTGGGAATTCGAATAACACTGTCATTTATTAGTTCAATGGCACGAGACTCCGCCTTCTCAATTTCGGCAAATTCCTCATGGGTTTCGCGCGACACAACCACCGGTTTAATTGAGTTTACGTCTCTCCGATTAATTTTTACTTCTGGCGGAATTATTAGTTGATAACTATATTTGGGCACACACTCACTCCTATTGATACCGACAAGTGTAACCTAAATAGAGTTTAAGAGCGAGGTTTCAATCATGAGTTGGAAAGACAAAATACCGGGTTGCTTTAGCGAGAAAGATCAAATTTTCGCCGGGCATCCGATTGATGCGCAACACACGATAAAACTTCGTTTAGAAGCGAAAAAGAGTTGATTTACATAGAGGGTATTGAACAGACGATTCGTGTTCGTCTAACCGAAAATGACGCAAATGGCGCGCACACAGATGAACAAACCTCGAAGGTTCGTGAAAAATTGGGTTCTTGATTCTAACCAAGATAAGCTCGCCCCCCCTTTACGGCACGAATTTGGACACCTATTTACGGTGTTGCTGCCCGGCCCGTCAGGACGACATTCCCCGGGGCCTTAATTCATCCATCGGGAGCTGTCTCTGGCGAGGGCCGTGGTCCTCATCACGCGGTGCCCACCTGTACCTTAGGGTCCAGGGCGAACAACAAGTCCAACGGCCAGGGCGGCACCTGAATTTCGCTGAGATAGCCGAGAGACGATGCTGCCGCCAATTGCCCCTTTCAATAATCCGAAAACCGTTCTGCGTGAGCGGATGAAAGGCGAACGGCGCGCCGCCGCCCGCAAACGCCCCGACGCAGCCGAACACGCCGCCAGTGCATTTATGCGGGCGATTGACCGGCGCGAAGACACGATTGTCTCGCTTTATTACCCCATCAAAGGCGAACTCGACACTGAGCCATTGGTCAGCGCCCTGATTGAGGAAGGTACACGGGTCGTTATGCCTGTGGTCACGAAAAAGAAAGCGCCGCTTATCTTTCGGGCTTATATGCCCGGCGAAGACCTCGTCACCGGCCCTTATGGCGAATTGACCCCAGCGGCAGGTGCCCCCGAAGCGACACCCGACATTCTGGTGATGCCGCTACTGGCATTTACGCGCGAGGGTGGACGGCTTGGTTATGGCGGCGGGTACTATGACCGGACACTCGAAGCATTACGGAAACAAGGCAATCCGCTTGCGGTTGGTTACGCTTATGGCGAACAGGAAGTTGACGCCATCCCCCTCTCACCCCTAGATCAAGCGCTCGATTGGATCGTGACCGAGCGCGGCGCGATCCGGTGTTAGAGCTTAGGTAGAAACGAGGCGCGTTTTGCGGATTGCGGTTTTTGGTGATGTTATGGGACGCAGTGGCCGAACGCTGCTGCTGGAACGCCTTCCCGGCCTTCGCAAAAAGTTCGCGCTCGATTTTATTGTGGTCAATGTCGAAAACGCAGCGGGCGGTTTTGGGGTGACACGCCGCATCGTCGAGGATTTCATCGACGCAGGCGCAGATGTCATGACCACCGGCAACCATGCCTATGATCAGCGTGAAGAACTCGACATCTATGATCGCGAAGACCGCATTTTGCGCCCCGTCAATTTCCCAAGCAGTAATCCCGGTCGCGGTAGCGGCGTGTTTCCCGGCCCCGATGGCACCAGCGTTCTTGTGGCCCATGCCCAAGGGCAACATGGCATGCCGTCATGCGACGACCCCTTTGCGGCGCTTGATCGCGAATTGGGCGGCGCGGTTTTAGGCCAAGACGTAGACGCCGTTATTGTTGATTTTCATGCGGAAGCGACATCAGAAAAAGGTGCGATGGGGCATCACCTTGATGGTCGAGCGAGCCTTGTGGTCGGTACCCACACCCATATTCCGACAGCGGATGATCGGATCTTACCGGGCGGTACGGGCTATATCACCGACCTTGGCATGTGCGGCGACTACGATAGCGTGATCGGCATGGACAAGGCTGAACCTCTGCGGCGGTTCACGACCAAAATGCCGGGTGGCCGTTTCATGCCGGCTTCTGGCGAGGCGACGATTTCTGGTATTATGATCGAGACGGACCCGCGATCCGGTCTTGCACGGACCATTGACCCCATCCGGATTGGTGGGCAATTACGCCGGACAGAACCTTCGCTGGACTAAGCTGTCCCCGTAAAAATCACATTCCAGATAATCAACGCCACAGCCAGCGTGCCCAGCGACAAGGCAAATGCGGAGTGATGAAGTTTGCGCCATATGCTAAACCCTGATTGTCGCCATGTGGGCCACAAGCTGCCAATCGCAATCAAAGCAATCACAAACAGCCCATACCCCAAAACCCGCAACAACGTCACGACCAATGGCGGGTAAGATGACAATATCTCTACGCTACTCAGCGCGATGCCCAATCCTGCGGCGGCACCGACAAATCCAAACACAGTGACAGCTGCCAAAAGATCGAACTTATTAATCAAGCCACCTGTGGCCGCATGGATCACCGGGCGACCCTGCCTGCGCCAGGCACCGAGCCAGGTGGTGAGGCCAAAGAACGCCGCAAGAGAGATCGTCATGTTTAAAAAACCGGGCGATCCGAACAAGCTGACCCGTTCGTTTGAGTGAACGCCGCTTTGATCAACAAAGTGCGTGACCTCTCCGCCCTCATTCCGTGCAAAGACGATGCGGTTACCATTACTGTCTTCAAACGTATCAGCAACTCCCGGCACGGGTGCATATCGCGACACGTCAGGACCGCTCGACACCGTAAGTGCCCCACCGTTAGCCGGGGCCACCACCGAGACATTGGCTGCCGCAAACAGCTTCTCAAACTGTGTAAATGACCGACGGTTTGAAAGGTAAGAACCCGCATAGGCAGCCGCAGCCTCTTCAAAGGCAGGGTCATCACTAGGCGGACGGTCAAAACTGTCACCAACCATATGATCCAGAACAAGATCCGACAGGCCCATCACCAGACCTCGTGCACCGCCGGTATTTTGCGAAACATAAATACCGATGTCTAAATCGGGCACCAACATCATGTTCGTTAAAAACTGCGCCGTCGCGCCAGCATGACCAACCGTTTGGACGCCATGATAGCTTTGGGTCATAAACCCGTTCACCATTGCTGGCTTATCTGGCACCGCTGCGAACATTTTCGCATAGGTTTCAGGTGTCATGAGTTGCACACCATTATGATTGCCGCGCCCCAACAACACCAACATCCATTGCGCCATATCATCTGCGGTCGAGGAAACCCCGCCTGCCGAGGTAAACGGGCCAAGCTCCATATATTCGCCGTTTACATAGGTACCCGCTTCATATCGGTATCCCTTGGCGAGGTTCTCCGCGAGACCCGTATCCATTTTTGACGGGCCATCCAACGTCGTGCGTTGCATCACTAATGGGTCGAAAATTTCCTGTGCGACAAAGTTCTCATACTGCATGCCCGAAACATCTTCGACGATCTTTGCCGCCAATGCTGCCCCCCAATTGGAATAGGAAACCCGCGCGCCGGGGGCGTAAACCCGCTTCGGCATTGTGTTTTTAAGCGCCTCGGTCAGGCTTTCCTCATTTCCATCAGAGAAAGTATAGACGGCAAAAGAATCCTCAAATCCGGCACTATGGGACATCAAATCGTTCAACGTCACGGGGGCGTCAAAAGCCGCCGGAATTTCTATCCCCTTGAGGTACTGATTAACATCCGTATCGAGATCAACCATGCCGCGCTCATGCAATATCATGATCGAAACCCACGTAAATGTTTTTGACACCGACCCGATGCGGAAAAGCGTTTCCTGACCACTGGCGAGTGTTTTTGTATCCTCATCCGTATAGCCATAACCCTTGGCGAACAGGATTTTACCGTCTTTGACAACGCTAAGCGACACTGCCGGAATGTGGTTGTCTCGTCGATAGGCGGCAACAACGCCGTCAATATAGGCCTCAAGGACCGCCTCTTCGCGCGTTGGCTCAAAGGCCATCATCGGCACTTCATCGACCGGCACGGATGGCGCAGCGTCTGGCACTTGCGCACTCGCACCCGCACCAAAAATCAACCATGCCAAAACGCCAAAAACGGAAAGTCGCATTCCCTGTCCTCCGAAACTCTGTCGCGAAGCTAACAGACAATGCGACTTTGCCAAATGGTGTCAGGCCCGGTTATCCAGTTGAGCCCGAACGGATATTCGCCCTAAACGTGTAGCTTGATAAGGCCCGCCATTTTTCGACGCGATAAGCCTGCGCCGTTTGAGCTTTTGAAACACGCCAAATGTACAATCTTCGAGCGTCCACCCTTCGCGGGTGACGCAATTCACACGAAAAATTTTTCCGGCTTCGTTTTTCTCAACCAGAATGCCGCCACCACGGGCGAGCGCATGGAGCGTTCTTTGCTCCGCCTTAGAAATGTTCATGGATAAGTCCGAAATATATCGCTAAATCCGAGCGCGTAAAAACACCCGCGCCATTTTTGGCAGACGGTATTTTTATCGCGCCGTTACAGTCGGCTTAGTTGGATACAATCTCAGACATAAAATTCGCACTTGCTGCGGACGGGCGTTTATACGATCCGCATGCGTATCGTGCAATAGAAATCAACGCACATAGGATGCGCCGTTAATATCAAAGGTAGACCCGGTCGCGGCGGGTACAACCCCCGACAAAAGAAACACGCTCGTGGCCGCAACTTCTTCCGGTGCGGCAACACGGCCAAGCGGTATTTCCTTGACCGCTTGCGCACGCTTTTCGATATCTTCGGGGGCCATGCGTGTTTCCACAAAACCGGGGGCGATAGCATAGAATAAAATTCCTTCACCGGCCAATGACCGGGCAAAGGTTTTGGTCATCGCCAACACAGCACCTTTTGATGCCGCATAGGCCGAATGGTCCGGCCCATCGCCGCGATGCCCGGCGCGGCTTGCAACATTAACGATGATACCGCCAGATTTACGGGCCTGAAAATGGGCAATCGCCGCGCGGCAGATATCGGCCGGGGCCTGAACATTGACTGCCATTGTCGTGGCCCAGAGGTCCTGCCAATCGCCATCATCGCTATCCAATGGCGTGGCGATATAGGCCCCCGCATTATTAAGGACGGCATCAATCTGGCCCGCTTTGGCGATTGCCTTTTCAAACAAAGCCGCACCGGCCCCCGCTTTGGTAAAATCCACGTAGAGGAAATCTTCGGCGGTCTGGCCAATCGCTTCAGCGGCCTTGGCTGAAAATTCGCTCTTTGCACTGGCATGGAGGACCACTTTTGCTCCGGCCTTATGGCAGGCAAGTGCGCTAGCAGCGCCAATCCCGCGCCCAGCACCCGTTATCAAGATGGTTTTGCCTTTTAGATCACCCATGCCTGTCTCCCGTTGATTATCCCGACAATTAGGGCCGCAATAGGCGTGAACACCGCCCAGGGTCAAGGCGCGCCACGCGCTCAACCAGCTCATTTGCCTCCCCCGCTTGAAATTTCGGCTATCCTCGGCATAAACGGGTCCGATCCACGCTAATTGACGAAGGAAGAGGTCCCCATGGCCGGGCATAGTAAATGGGCGAATATCCAGCACCGTAAAGGTCGCCAGGACGCCAAGCGGTCGAAAATGTTTTCGAAGCTGTCTAAAGAAATCACCGTTGCCGCGAAAATGGGCGCACCGGACCCGGAATTTAACCCGCGCCTGCGTCTTGCGATTATGGCCGCCAAAGCCCAATCCATGCCCAAGGACAATATCGACCGCGCCATCAAAAAATCGACCAATGCTGATGAAGCCGCGTTCGAAGAAATCCGTTACGAAGGATTTGGCCCGGCGGGCGTCGGCTTGATCGTCGAAGCGCTGACCGATAACCGCAATCGCGCCGCCAGCGAGGTTCGCACGATTTTTTCGAAAAATGGCGGCAACCTTGGTGAAACCGGATCAGTTTCCTTCATGTTTGATCTCGTGGGCTATATTGAATATGCCGCTGAGGTCGCCTCAGAAGACGGTATGCTTGAAGCAGCGATTGAGGCCGGCGCAGAAGATGTTCAATCGTCCGAAGACACCCACGAAGTCTATTGCGCCTTTGACCAGCTTAATGAAGTCAGCTCGGCGCTCGAGAAAACCTTTGGCGAGGCCAGTTCGGCCAAACCTATATGGAAACCGCAAAACACCATCGATGTTGAAGGTGACAAGGCCGCGACCTTGCTTAAGCTGATGAATGCGCTCGACGATTGTGACGACGTCCAGAACGTCTATGCAAATTTCGAGATTTCCGACGAAGAAATGGAGCGGCTGGCGGACTAAGCGCGCTTGCCACATCTTGGACCGCCTGTTAGAGCGGCAAACCTTTTGAACTCAGATCATGAGAGCCATATGAAAATTAACGGCAATGAAATCCGCCCCGGCAATGTCATCGAACACCAAGGTGGCCTGTGGGCAGCCGTCAAAATCAACGCCGTTAAACCGGGCAAAGGCCCTGCCTACGCACAGGTTGAGCTAAAAAACCTGATTGATGGCCGCAAAATGAACGAACGCTTCCGCGCATCAGAAACGGTCGAGCGGGTTCGCCTAGAGCAAAAGGATCACACCTACCTCTATAAAGAAGGTGACATGCTGGTCTTTATGGATCAGGAAAACTACGAACAAGTCTCAATCCCGACGGACATGATCGGTGATCGCGCAGCATTCCTTCAGGACGGTATGGCCGTCACCATCGAAAGCCATGAAGGCCGCCCGATCGGTGTTGCCCTGCCCGAACATGTGGCGCTTGAGATCACCGAAACCGAACCGACCGTTAAAGGTCAAACGGCTTCATCATCATACAAACCATCGACCGTCGATAATGGCCTTCGGATTATGGTGCCGCCTTATATGAGCGTTGGCGAAAAAATCATCGTCAACACCGAAACCCTAGAATACGTGAAGCGCGCGGATTAATTCTCTGCGTGATCGAGCGGCTTTTTCTTGCCGTCCAACATTACGCCCCAGACCTTGATGTCCGGCCATGCCGCACCCGGCACCTCTAGTGGATTTTCCGACAGGATCGTAAAATCCGCCCGCTTGCCCGGCGCAATCGATCCCAATTCATCCTCTAAACCCAAGGCATAAGCAGCATCAATCGTGATCGCCTCTAATGCTTCGTAGGGGGATAATTTCTCAGATGGCGTCAACACACCCCCTTCACGGGTGGCGCGGGTCATATGAACACTTGCAGCTAAAAGCGGTAATGGCGGCGCAAGCGGCGCATCGGAATGAAGCGTGACCGGAACACCGGCTGCCGATAACGACGCAAGCGGCGAAATCCACTGCCCGCGCTCAGGCCCTAACGGTTCTTGATAGGCTTCGCCAAGATAAAAAACATAGTGACTAGCCGCAGAAACCACAGCATCAAACACACCCGCTTTGGCCACGTGATCCGGCGAGAACAACCCGCCATGCTCGACCACAAATCGCAGATCTTCATCGCGTGTCCGTAATTCCGCCAGCGCATCAAGGGTCGCCGTCTGCGCTTCATCACCATTAGAATGGATCCGCACGCCAAGCCCAGCGTCCCCGTAAGGCGCGATCACAGCAGCCAGATCACCCGGTTTTATCACCCACAACCCTTGCGACCCTTCCGATTGACCCGCGAGATAGCCGGGTTCGGAAACCCGCATGGTTTGGGAATAAAATGCAGCATCTGTGAAAAACTTCACCTGCGGCAACACGGGGGCGGGTGTTCCGCGCGCACCCGTCACCATGTCTGTAATTGTTTCCACGCGCTTGTCGCCAAATTTTTTCTCAAAGGCGCGATGCTCCGGCACCAGATAAAGCCGATAGCCGCTATGTTCCGGCGATTGCCAATTCAGCTTTATATTTAAGTCTTCAAGCCTCAACCCAAACGCGCCGTAGCCCAAATCAGCGACCGTCGTTACGCCGCCTTCGCGCAGTAGATGTGAAAACCCATCAAGACCCTTTTTCACCTTGAATGGATTCATCAGAATACCACCTAACGTCTCCAACAGATGCGGCACCGCGTCTTCAAAAACGCGGCCCGTCGGCAATCCGTCATCGCCAAGTGGAACACCCTCGAATTTTTCATGTAACGATGCATCAATCTTGGCCCACTCGAGCGCCGCAGAGTTCAAGTAAAAATCGTGACTAGAATAATGCCAAACAATCAGTGGCCGGTCAGTCGTCACCGCATCAAGGTCATGACGGTCAAGCGGACCATGAACGAGATCATGAAATCCATAAATCACCAATGGTTCGCCGGCTTTCGCCTCGGCCTCAACTTCGCGCACCCGCGCAAAAAATGCCTCCCGCGTTGGATAGCCCGCTTTTATCCCGTCTGGTGTGGCCATCGGCCATGGCGGCGCTGTCGGCACCGCATATTGAATGGACGACAGAACCATATGGATATGCGGATCGATAAAACCGGGGACAATGAATTGATCCGCAAAACTCTGGTCGAGCTTTGCTTTTGGATGGGCATCCAAAAGTGCTTCGCGACTTCCCACCGCAAGAATGCGCCCGCCCTCTACGACGACCGCTTCGGCCATATGGTCCGTGCCCGTGACCGTCACCACACCCTTAGCGGGATAGAGCACGACTTCATTGCTTTCGGGCAACAACCGCCAGCCCAAGACAACCAGCAAAACAACGATAATAGCGACCGCAATCCGTTTCATGGGCGAGGCTCCTTTGCCTAACCTTAGAACACGAAACCACATTGCCTCAACAAAGCTTCGCAGCGATCAATTATCGATTTTTAGCGCTTTGATGAACGCCTCTTGCGGAATTTCGACCCGGCCAAACTGGCGCATTTTCTTTTTACCCGCTTTTTGCTTGTCGAGTAGTTTTCGCTTACGCGACGCATCACCGCCGTAACATTTCGCCGTCACGTCTTTGCGCATCGCCGAAATGGTTTCCCGCGCAATCACCCGGCCACCGATAGCGGCCTGAATCGGAATTTTAAACATGTGGCGCGGGATCAGGTCTTTTAGCTTTTCACACATCGCCCGGCCACGGTTCTGGGCCTTGTCGCTATGGACAACAATCGACAACGCATCAACCGGCTCGTCATTCACAAGAACCTGCATTTTAACGAGATTTCCGGGGCGATAGTCTGTGATCTGATAATCAAAACTCGCGTAACCCTGCGAGACGGATTTCAGCCGGTCGTAGAAATCAAACACGACCTCGTTGAGCGGCAATTCATAAACCAGCATCGCCCGTGTACCCGCATAGGTCAGGTTTTGCTGAATGCCGCGCCGCTCTTCGCATAGTTTCAAGATACCGCCGAGATATTCGTCGGGGGCCATAATCGTTGCTTTAATCCACGGCTCTTCGATGTGATCAATCCGAACCGGGTCCGGCATGTCCGCCGGATTGTGCAGCTCGACCATTGAACCATCAGTCTGGTGAATATTATAAACAACGCTCGGGGCTGTTGTAATGAGATCGAGATTAAATTCTCGTTCTAACCGCTCGCGGATAATCTCTAGGTGCAAAAGCCCCAAAAAGCCGCAACGGAAACCAAAACCAAGCGCCGCCGAGGTCTCCATCTCGAATTCGAAACTCGCATCATTAAGGCGTAGCTTGCCCATCGCCGCCCGAAGATCTTCGAAATCATTCGCGTCAACCGGGAAGATACCACAAAAAACAACGGGCACAGATGGCTTAAATCCTGAAAGAATTTCCGTTGTCGGTCGACGATCATCGGTAATGGTGTCACCGACGCTGGTATCAGCCACCTCTTTAATCGATGCCGTTAAATAACCGATTTCCCCGGGGCCGAGTTCGGCGACCGGTGTCTTTTTCGGTGTCGATACGCCGACCTGATCAATGGTGTAGACGGCTTCCGCACCCATCATTCGAATGCGCATACCTTTTTTCATCGTGCCGTCGATGACGCGAACCAAAACCACAACACCAAGATAAGCGTCATACCAACTATCAACCAACAACGCTTTAAGCGGTGCCTCCGCATCGCCCGATGGCGCAGGAAGGCGCGTAACAATCGCCTCTAGAACCTCGTCGACGCCGACGCCCGTTTTTGCGGAAATTTCAAGCGCCTCAGATGAATCGATCCCAATCACATCTTCGATTTGCGCCTTAACGCGGTCCACATCTGCCGCCGGCAAGTCGACTTTATTCAGGACAGGAACAATCTCTAGATCCACATCAATCGCCTGATACACATTGGCAAGGGTCTGGGCTTCAACACCTTGGCTGGCATCAACAACCAAAAGCGCGCCTTCGCATGCGGATAGCGAGCGCGAAACCTCATAGGTGAAGTCCACGTGACCGGGCGTGTCGATCAGATTGAGAACATAAGTCTCGCCATCTTTGGCGGTATAGTTGAGCCGCACCGTCTGCGCCTTGATCGTAATCCCGCGCTCGCGCTCAAGCTCCATCGAGTCGAGCACCTGGCTTTTCATCTCGCGCACGGTCAGACCGCCTGTGAACTGGATCAGGCGATCAGCCAAGGTGGATTTACCGTGGTCAATATGAGCAACGATAGAGAAGTTACGGATATTTTTGAGCGGCGTCATAGGACAGGACTTAACAAAGGGCCAAAGAAAACCCCAGCACGAAATGCTGGGCCAGCGAGGCATATAGACGGGGCGGCGCTTGGGGACAATGGCCCGCCGCCGACAATCGCCCTTCCATAGCGCCAGATAGGATTGAATCGAGGTTTTCCCGTGGCTCCGCCCCCAATTACCGTCATAAAAAAACCCGGCCGCATTTAGCAGCCGGGCTTCTTCTCACTGGTAGGGGTCGTTCTATGCGCGAGACTTTAGAGCATCGCGAATTTCTTCGAGCAGAACCTCTTGGCGTGGCGGTGTTGCCGGTTCTGCTGGCGCTTCTTCTTCTTTTTTCTTCAGGCTGTTAATGCCTTTGATCAACAAAAAGACTGCGAATGCAACAATCAGGAATGAAATGACGTTGTTGATAAAGCTACCATAAGCGATGACTGGTGCACCGGCCTCTTGCGCTGCGGCAAGGCTTTCATATTTGATATCCGTCAGATTGACGAAAAGATCCGAGAAATCTACGCCGCCCAGCGCAAGACCAATTGGCGGCATAATAATATCAGCAACCAACGATTTGACGATTGTGCCAAATGCGCCACCGATAATGATACCGACAGCCATGTCGACAACATTGCCCTTAACGGCAAACTCTTTGAATTCTTTAATCATACCCATAACTCAGGTCCCTTCTTTCAACGCGTGCCCATTGCTGCGATTTGCGTCCGTTTTTCGGTCTCCCCCCGCGTTTTCCGCAATCGACCATTGCATTGAACACTGGTCGACCACGAGCAGGCCGAATCATCGGCTAAAAGTGCTAGTCTGATTTGCGGTTGCCGCAAACACAGAAGGCGCACACTAGTACACTTTCATGATGTCTTTTAGCGGTTTCTTGGTCAGCGCATGTTGAGGAACTTTTGCCTCAGCAACTGGATAGCCCGCAACGATAAGAAGAAACGGTTTCTCCGTTGCCGGACGACCCAATTTTTCATTCAAGAAACCCATTGGTTTTGGCGTATGAGTCAAAACGCTTAATCCGGCCTGGTGTAAAGCGGCAATCAAGAAGCCACTGGCGATGCCAACGCTTTCATTGATGTAATAATTCTTTTTATCCATGCCGGATTCTACGCCGCCACGTCGTTGTGCAAACACCGCGATAAGCCACGGCGCTTTTTCGAGAAACGGCTTTTCAGCGTCGGTACCGATTGGCGCAAGGGCATCAAGCCATTCATCGCCCGCGCGCCCACCATAAAATGCGCGCTCTTCTTCCTCGGCTGCCAAGCGGATTTCGCGTTTTACAGCTGGATCACCGACAAGACCAAAAAACCACGGTTGATGGTTCGCCCCTGACGGTGCCAGACCTGCCGCCGCAATACAACTTTCCATAATCTCTCGCGGCACCGGATCGCTTGAAAACTCGCGTACTGTATGGCGGGTTTTCATTTTTTCCAGAAAACGAGCTGCGTGTTTCGACGAAGCCTCGTCCGTAAGCCGATCAAAATGCCCTAGTCCTTTTAGGGTAGTGAATTTCGCGTCAGACATGGGTGTTTTCTCCAGCGTTCTCACGCAATTAAAAGATCCTTATCGGCGACCAAACAGACGTTCAATATCCGCGAGCTTCAACTCGACATAGGTTGGTCGCCCGTGATTACACTGGCCCGAATGGGGCGTCGCCTCCATCTGGCGCAAAAGCGCGTTCATCTCGTCGCCGGTCAAGCGCCGCCCAGACCGAATTGACCCATGGCAGGCCATTGAAGAACAGACTTCTTCGAGACGCTCTTTAAGCGCGAGGCTCTCGCCAATCGTCGTGAGGTCATCACAAAGCGATTGCACCAGCCCTTTTATATTAACCTCGCCCAACATCGCTGGCGTTTCGCGAACCATAACCGCGTCATCGCCAAAGCGCTCCATCACCAAACCCAGCCCAGCGAATTCTTCCAGCCTCGGCCCCAATCTAGTGACTTCATCCGTTGTCAGATCAACAATCTCCGGTAACAACAATCCCTGACTAGCAACGCCGCCGTCGGCCAATGCCGATTTCATCCGCTCGTAGACAAGCCGCTCATGTGCCGCATGCTGATCGACAATGACCAAACCGTCCTGCGTCTGGGCGACGATATAAGTTTCGTGTAATTGCGCCCGCGCTGCCCCCAAAGGCTTATCAGTCAGCGGTGTTCGCGGAATTTCCGGCTCGGTGCGTGCGCTGGGCACGCTTGTCTCGTCAAAGGCCCGCTGTGGGTCGTTCAAGCCAGTGTTCGGCTCGGCGGCCATGGGTGCTTGCCGTTGAAACGGGTTTGGCGCGGAAGAGTACCCCTGTGATTGCGGCATAAAGGGCGCAATATTATCGGATGATTGCGGCGACATACGGCCCAAGGCGTAATTGCTAACCGTTGTCGATGCCCGATGCCCTGCCGCTGCCAGCGCGTGACGCAAAGCGCTTACCAACAGGCCGCGCACGCTGCCGGCGTCGCGAAACCGAACCTCGGTTTTTGCTGGGTGCACATTGACGTCTACAAGCTCAGCCGGAAGGTCGAGGAAAAGCGCCACAGCCGGGTGCCGGTCACGCGCCAGAAAATCTGCATATGCCCCGCGCACCGCCCCAACAATTAACTTATCGCGCACTGGCCGTCCGTTCACGAATAAAAATTGCTTGTCCGGCAAGCCGCGATTAAATGTCGGCAGACCGGCAAACCCCGTCACCCGTGCGCCGTCGCGTTCAGCGTTAATCGCTAACGCATTCTCAGCAAAATCACGTCCCATGATCGCTGACAGTCGCTTCAACCTGCCATCTTCATCGGGTGTCTCTGCTGCGAGGTTCAAAATTTTGCGCCCCGACGATGTCAAAGTGAACGCCACGTCATGACGCGCCATCGCAAGGCGCCGCGCGATTTCACCAATCGCTGTCGTCTCGGCTTGGTCGGACTTCAAAAACTTTAACCGCGCAGGAGTGGCATAAAACAAATCACGCACTTCGATGCGGGTTCCATATCCACCAAACGCCGCAGGCGCTGGCCCGGAAAGCGCACCACCCTCGACAGAAAGGCTCCACGCATCAACCGGCGTTTCGGATTTCGCCCTTGAGGTCATCGACAAGCGCGCCACCGCCCCAATCGATGGCAATGCCTCGCCGCGAAAGCCCATCGTTGCAATGTTCATGAGGTCGTAATCACCATCGGTGCCGGGCCGCAGTTTGGACGTCGCGTGGCGCTCTACGGCAAGCTGTAAATCAGCAGGCGACATTCCACAGCCATCATCCACGACCACAAGACGCGATTTTCCGCCATGCTCAACCTCTATGTCGATCCGACTTGCGCCAGCGTCTAAGGCGTTTTCAACCAGCTCTTTTACCGCTGCGGCCGGGCGTTCAATGACTTCACCAGCCGCAATCCGGTTTACAGCCCCTGGCGGCAAACGGTGTATTGCCCCTGCACGCCCACTATCGCTTGGCGTTGGGGAAGATTCTGAGTTTGAAACTGCGTGATTGGTCATAATCGTTTATGGCAAAGTCGGCGCACACCGCAAACACCCCAGCAGCACCAAAAATCAAAATATTTACACCCATCGGTTCATTATGGATAGCATAACTCGGCTTCGCGCCATAAGATATGTGTGACCCGCGCAGGCTTGCCGTTTTGTGCGGAACCTTTTTTACAAGAATAGTGTAAGAGTTTAAGGTCAATTCAAAAGAAAAAAGAGTTATTCAGGGAGGTGTTTCTTTGCGCGACGACATAGACGCCTTCATTCATGACACACTATACATTACTGATCGCGCGACCCTTAAGCGATACTTTATTCAATTTATGAAGCAATATGGCTTTGACATGATCAGCTATCATTATGTGGCTGACAATTTTCGAAAAATCCCGATTGAGACAGCGTTTCCGATAAATACCCTGCCCTCTTCGTGGAACCAGACCTATATCGAATCTGACTATTTCGAAATTGATCCGGTTGCCGAGGAAGCGCGCAAAAACGCTTTGCCATTTTACATCGCAGAGATCTCCGCGCGCAGCAATTTAACACCAGAGCAGCAGTCATTTTTAGAAGATCTTGATACTGCTGGTATTCATAACAGCATTGGCGTTCCTGTTTATGCTCGCCCCGGTGAAATCGCACATTTTTGCCTAGGCAAAAAAGGAGCAAAGGAGGTAAAACTCTCCCGCGCTGACCTACTTGAATTGCAAGCAATCTGTCAGCATATGCATATTAGATACAATGAAATCACAGAAAAGAAGCCTGCTCAAAAATTGTCCGTGCGGGAAGTTCAGGTCTTAGAGCTGATCGCGCGAGGCAAGAGTAATACAGCGATAAGTACCGTATTGGGCGTTTCCCCCAATACAACCGATACCATTGTCCGTCGATGTTTTGAAAAACTAGGCGTGACGTCCCGTGTCGAAGCGGCGCTCACTGGCGTCGGTCAGGGCTTAATTCTGCCATAGACTGAGGCTTAAACCTGCCAAAGAATGAGGCGTTTAGTCTCAGGCAGATACGGTTTTGTTGCGTGACTCCTCGCTGCGTTTTGCTTAAAAACCGCGGCCCGAAATGATTAACCCGGACTATATGCCAGATATTAAAACCATAAGTGGACTAAGCAGCCTGATCGCGACACGCAGTAGCGTGGCGCAACTCTTGTCCCTGTTTGATGAATTTGTTGCCGATTGCGGTGCCGTCGCGAGCTATGTTTTTGCTTTTGCGTATGGGCAGTATGACGAACCAACCTTATTGACCCCTATTCATTGCACATTTCCAGAAAGTATACTGAACTTCTATAATGAAAATGCGTGCATGGCCGTCGACCCAATTGCCCGAGCGGCCTTAGCTTCGTCTGTACCCGTGACATATAGCCAATATAAAAAGGAATATACCGAGATTCCGGTTATGAAGGAACTCCTTCAACAAATGGCCGATCACGGTATTCCCGACGGTATTTCAATGAAAGTCCTCACACGTCCGGGGCGCATTCTTTATGTTTCGATGGGCTTTCCGCATTCTACTGACCAGATTTCAGACTACGAGTTTCGTCGCATTCGAAGCGCTGTCGAAATGTTTGCACGACATGGCGCATCCCTGCCGGACAACCCGTTGGTGCAGCACATCATCAAACCGCTCTCTACCAAAGAGCTGGAAGTCATCGCCCAAGTGGCCAAGGGTTCTTCTAACAAAGAAATTGCACGGGCGCTGGATCTCTCCGTAAGTTCGATAAATACCTTAGTCAGCCGGGCCTTTGAAAAACTTGGCTCAAACTCTCGCCCCCAGGCCGCAATGTCCGCCTCTCGCCACGGGCTGATTGTCGGGGATAAAAATTAGTGCACTCGTACTAATTTAAAAATTTTTAGCCCTCTAAATATCTGTATATTCGCTGTAAGAAAACAATGAACGGCCATTCATCACAAATACTTCCAAAAAGCCGCCAATTAAGGTAGTGTTATTGTAGGGTGATACATTAGTACACTTGATCTATTTATGTGGGTTATTCACGTGACAGACAGGGGTTATTGCATTTGATAGAGAGCGGATCCCAATAACTTCAAAGTGGGGGAGCCACGATGAACGTCACATGTCTGAACCAAGAGATTGAATCGATCCAAGCCCACGCTGCGCCACTAACCGCAGAGCGGACCGATCACCACCAGCAATTATTTGCTGTGTTCAAAAAAATAGAAAACGCGCTCGCCCAGAATACGAATTCCGATGCGCCAGAAGAAACAAAGCGGATCGAAGGGCTAATTGAAGCGCAAACCGTGGTCATTCGGACTGCAGCCACGTTACCCGCACGAACTGCTAAAGACCTGATGTATAAACTCGCCCTGTGGCGCTGGGATGCGCCGGATTTGGACAAGCCAGTGCAAGACATGCATCGCGCAGACGCTATCGCCTATTCTGCCTTTAGGGATCTCGCCGATATGTTGAGCGACAATTCCACACTAAAGGACATCGACCATAGCAATTAAGAACGTTGAGGAATTATTTCTCCCCCCATTCCGACACGAACTTGATTGTCTTGCGGAGAAACGCGGCTTGAAAGAGCCGCGTTTTTTCTGTTTCAGGAGTGCAGAGAAGTGCGCCGGTTAAAATACGCCCGGAAGCTTAAGCGCTTTAGATTGGTCGATTTCGACCTTACCTTCTTCGCCAATCACTGACTTGATTGCCTTTTCACGCGCAGCCATCCACGCCTCGGGATTATCAACCTGAAGCGGTGCCGCTGAATCATCGACTTTACCGTCAATAAAATTCCAGAACATGATCTGATTTGCGAGGCTGCGATCTTTTTCGCCGCGACCGCCATTCTCAGCATCAAGCACAGTACGGATCGACGGATCTGCACCTAGCGCATTCGCCTTACGAAGCAATAACTGTTCGCCATCGGTTGGCGGTTGCGCATTCGAATCCCCAAGCAGAACCTGCTGGGCGCGTTCCGAAGGAGAAAGCTCTTGCGGGCGCGATTCACCTGGCTTTGGCGGACGCAACGCATAATCAGGCGGAACCACCAGCGGTGCTTTGGTTGCGATAGCAAACTCGTCTGGCGCGTTTTTCCCGCCGCCGACCGCTTTGCCAATTCCGCAACCACTCGTCATTATGGCGATCGCAGCAGCGGCGAATGTCAATTTTAAAACCGAATTAGATGTCATCGAATAAATACTCCACGCCTCAAAGCGCCCCATCTGGACGCGCACTATAACGAAGCGCGCGGCGCACGCAAACGTCCATTCACCGTATTAGGCGTCTTTGCTTTCATCGGATGACGACATATCGCGGGTCTTCCACGCATCAAACAACAAAAGCGCAATACCAATATTGATCGCACTATCGGCGATATTGAAAACCCACGGAAAATACAGTCCAGAAAAATCCAGAAAATCGACGACATAACCATAAGCAATGCGGTCATAGAGATTGCCGAGCGCGCCCCCAATGATAAAGCTAACCCCAACCGCAGCGACGACGCGCTTTAGCTGACCCAGCCAGAACGCCAGCGCGCCCGCCACACCGATAGAGATCAGGGATAGAATTACGCGCATTCCCGACAACATACCAAAGCTTGCGCCACGGTTTTCGACATAGGTCAGGTCAAAAATGCCGGAGATTTCGATTTTGCCAATCTCCGGCAAGCCAACCACATGAACAATCCAGTATTTCGACGCTTGGTCTAAAAGCGCGATGACGACAGCCCCGATCAATCCCCAAAGAAATAATCGGTTATGCCGCGCGACGGACCACCAGTCCGCCATGCGCTTGATCACCCCCGAAAGTCCGGTCGAAAGCTGGCGTTGGCTCATGCGTTTTCCACCACATCATCACAACGCTTGCAAAGATCAACGTCAACTTCGGGCAATATCCGCCAACAGCGCTTACACTTGATACCTGCGGCCTTTTGGGAGACCACCGCAATGTCGATGCTCTCACCCTCCAGACGGAAGGCATTGTCCGGGGCCGGGTCACCACTTAACGTCGCGCCCGAGGTTATAAAAAGCTCCGCAGGATCAAGCCCGTTATAGGCGTTCAACATTTCCGGATCCGCCACATAAGCAACAGGCGCTGCTTCTAGGCTGGCACCGATACGTTTTTCACGTCGCTCGACCTCTAATGCGCCCGTCACAACACGGCGCACATCGCGAATTTTGCGCCACTTGGCAGCCAACGCATCATCGCGCCACTCACCAGGGGTGTCGGGGAATTGCTGAAGATGAACCGAACCATCCTCAGACGGATACCGTTCCAGCCACGCCTCTTCCATGGTGAACACGCAAATCGGCGCAAGCCATGTGGTCAACCGGTCAAAAACCGCTGACATCACCGTTCGTGCTGCGCGCCGGCGTGTTGAATTGGGGCTATCGCAATACAGACTATCTTTGCGAATATCGAGATAGAACGCAGACAGCTCCAGCGAAGCGAAGTCGAGGCATTTGCGCCAAACGCCTTTGAAATCAAGCTTGTCGTAGCCCGCACGGACTTCTTCATCGAGCACAGAAAGCCGGTGTAGGATATAGCGCTCAAGCTCCGGCATTTCTGCCGGCGTTACTTTTTCGTCGTCGCTGAACTCATAAAGTGCACCGATTAGATAACGCATCGTGTTGCGCAATTTGCGATAAGCATCCACGGACGATCCGATGATTTCATCAGACACACGAAGGTCGTCGGTGTAATCAGAACTCGCCATCCATATACGGATGATTTCTGCACCATACTGCTTGATGATCTGGTCTGGAGCCATGACATTGCCGAGAGATTTCGACATTTTTCGGCCATCGCCATCAACCACAAAGCCGTTGGTCACCACATGTCCATAGGGCGCGCGACCGCGCGTACCACAACTTTCCAACAGCGAAGACTGGAACCAACCACGATGCTGATCAGACCCCTCGCAATAAATATCCGCAGGCCAACGAAGATCGGGGCGATCCTCAAGCACAAAAGCATGGGTTGAGCCAGAATCGAACCAAACATCGAGGATGTCGTCGACTTTCTCGTAATCATCGACCGCGTAATCCGCGCCCAGGAAATCGGCTGCGGGCGTATCAAACCACGCGTCCGCACCTTTTTCGGCAATGGCGCTAGTGATGCGGCCATTCACAGCATCATCGACCAAAACCTCGCCAGTCTCTTTATGTGCAAAGATCGTGATGGGCACACCCCATGCGCGCTGGCGTGAAATTAGCCAATCTGGCCGTCCCTCGACCATCGTGCGAATTCGGTTACGCCCTTGCGGCGGTGTGAATTGTGTCTCGTCGATAGCGTTGAGTGCATTCTCGCGCAGGGTTTTGCCGTTCTGTGTTGGTTTATCAAGTGCGATGAACCATTGCGGTGTATTTCGGAAAATGACCGGCGCTTTCGAGCGCCAAGAATGCGGGTAAGAGTGTTTAATCCGTCCGCGCGCCAAAAGCTTTCCGTGGGCGATCAATTGCTCGACCACTGCCTTATTCGCACCGCCGTCTTTGCCCTTTTTCTTGCCTTCGATGACAAGAACCTGCTCGCCAGTGAAGCCCGGCGCTTCATCCGTATAAGCACCGAACTCATCCACGGTGTGCGGAATCTCAACCTGCGTACCGAACGCGCTAACCCAGGCAATATAATCGTCCTGACCATGGCCCGGTGCAGTGTGCACAAACCCCGTACCCGCCTCGTCGGTCACATGATCCCCGGCCAATAACGGCACGTCAAATTCATAACCGCCGCCAAAACCTTTTAGCGGATGCGCACAATGCCGGTCTTTTAAGGCCTCTGCGGGCACATCACCCACACGTTTCCATTCTTCGATCAAGCCCGCTTCGCGTACGCTTTCCGCGAGGGCATCAGAAAGGATCAATCGATCACCCGGCGCGGACCATGGCTCAAACTCTAGGTCGCCCTTCATGGCAACAACTTCGTATAAGCCATAAGACATTTTCGGCCCGTAACAGATCGCCCGATTGCCGGGGATCGTCCACGGTGTCGTCGTCCAAATCACAACCGACGCGCCTTTAAAATCGCCGCTCTCAAGCGGGAATTTAACCCAAATCGTTGTGGATTGATGGTCGTGATATTCGATTTCAGCCTCGGCGAGCGCGGTTTGCTCAACCGGCGACCACATCACGGGTTTTGACCCACGATACAAAAGCCCGGCCTCTGCGAATTTCAGAAGCTCCGATGCGATGCGTGCTTCGGATGCGAACGCCATTGTCGTGTACGGATTATCCCAATCACCCTCACCACCGAGGCGTTTGAATTCATCACGCTGAACATCAAGCCATTTCTGGGCATAGATCCGACATGCCGCCCGGAATTCAGAAGATGGAACATCGCGCTTTGCGCGGCCATTACCCCGGAACTCTTCTTCGACCTTCCATTCGATCGGCAAACCGTGACAGTCCCACCCCGGAACGAAATTGGCATTATATCCGGTCATCTGTTTTGAGCGAATGATCAGGTCTTTAAGAATTTTGGTCAGTGCCGTACCCATATGGATATGCCCGTTGGCATAGGGAGGCCCATCATGAAGTACGAAACCTTTGCGGCCTTTCGCGTCTTCACGAAGGCGCTGATAAAGCCCCATATCCGCCCAGCGTTTTAGCCATTGTGGCTCACGCTTAGGCAAACCAGCCCGCATCGGGAACTCGGTTTTGGGGAGGAACAATGTGTCTTTGTAATCGCGGCCCTTGGTTTCATCGTCGGCCGATGCATCTGGCATCGTTTTTCTCTTCTCTAAACATATCGCCCCCAAAGGGGCCAAAAAAGGTGAGCAAACCCCGGTCCCGGCTACCTAAGCATGAATGCTAGGGCAACGCCGAGCCGGGCAAAGAATTCGCGCCCCAACCTGAATGGGAATGGTCGCGATGGAAAAGTGAAAATGAGCCATCATCACAGCCCTATAACAGGCACGCCCGCCGCCGTCACGGGGGCGGGCGCACTGAACCGCCGTAATTTCTAAAATTATCGCCAGACCAACCAACCGAGTATTGGCCGGGCTTGGGACAGCATAGGGCTAGATCAGCTCCATCCGGTAAACCCGGCTGCCGCTCGCCTCGCAGGACATGGCCCGTGCCCACCGCTCACCGCCACGCTGGGCGGTCACGGTGGCGGTCATCATCCAAGAGTCACCACGATCTTCCACGGTTTCCGGGCGGTAAGGCGCCGTGACCACAAAGCCGCGTTCCGCTAATGCGCCTCGGGCCTGATTAAGACAGGTTTGATAAGCCGCAGCAGACGAACCACCGTAAGCGTTACTGTAACGCGCATTATCACCGCCAGCGAGTTCATCATCATATGGATCATCAACCGGTGCATCGTCATATCGCCGATCCGCATAACGGTCATCATAATAACCGTCGTCATAATACCGGTCATCACGATAGGCATTACGGTGATAACGGTCTTCGTAATAACGATCGCGGGCGCGATCTTCGGCTCTGTTCTCGGCAAGCTCGTTCAAAATGATCGCACCGCCAATTACGCCAAGGGCAATCGCAGCGCCTTTTCCACCACCACCGCCTCGGTGATGACGCCGATGGTGGCGTCGATGATGGCGGTGGCCGCGATAATGACCACGGTTATAATGGCTGTACCCGGCATTGTAATATCCACCGCCACCGTAATAACCGCTTGAATACCCGATGCTGACATTGCTACCCGCCATCGAGGTTGCGCCGGCGCCAAACACCATTGTGACCGCAGCCACCGCCAGCGTTAATTTCCGCGCCTTTTTATTTTTGGATTTGCCAATCGTCATTACACAACCTCCGCCACCCGCGTGCGAAAAGCACGGGGTATTCGTTTGAATTTTCATTTTATCACGAAAATTGTCGAGAATGTGGCGGTACAACGCACATTTGTGCGAGCTTAACGGCTCAAAATTTCTTTAGCCTGCTTACAATCTTGGGCGATTTGCGCACTTAACTCATCAAGACCATTGAACTTTTTCTCTTCACGCAAAAAGGCGATAAATTCGACTTCAATTTCCTTGCCGTAAAGATCACCGTCAAAATCAAAAAAGTTTGTTTCAAGCAAAGGTGACTCTGCCCCAACGGTTGGGCGGCGCCCAAAATTTGAAACTGCTTCATAGGTTTTCCCGCCAACAGATGCGCGGCATGCATAGACACCCTGACGCGGCGCAATGATCTCTCCCAAGCTCATATTCGCCGTCGGAAACCCGATTGTCCGGCCTAGCTTGCGACCTTCCTCAACGGTTGCGACAACCGACCAAGGGCGCCCTAAAATCTCCGCCGCGCGCGCAACGTCACCATCGAGCAATGCCTTGCGCACTGCACTGGATCCAAATTTATCTGTACTCGAATCTTTTGAAATTGTTTCAACCAACTTGACCGCAAGACCGATGTCCTCGCCGCGGTTTTCAAGCATCGCACCATCACCGGCCCGCCCGGCGCCAAACCGAAAATCAGCCCCCGCAACAACGCCCGCGAGCCCTAACTTATCTTTCAATACACCTTCTATGAACTGTTTTGGCGGCATCGCCGCCAACGCTTCGTCAAAAGCCAGAGAATAGATTTCTTTTGCACCATACTGACGTAGCAATGCGTTTCGTTGTTCGGGCAGGGTCAGCAAGAATGGTGGATCATTTGGGCGGAAATATCGACGCGGATGTGGATCGAAACAAACCACGCCTGGTGCCGCATCATGTTCATGGGCGAATTTTGCTGTCTCAGCCAAAAGATATTGGTGCCCACGATGGACACCATCAAAATTCCCAACGGCTGCAATGATCGGTTTTACCACGTTAACGCCTCAGCTGCTGCCACTGCGGTTACACCTGCTACGTCGAGCTGAGCTGCAATCGACGCACTATCGGTCGCGCCATCATGTATGCCGCCGTCACCCGCAATCAACAACACATCTATATCCTGTTTATTTGCACCAAGAATATCTGTTTTAAGGCCATCGCCCACAGCAAGGATACGGTTTTTTGCAGTCTTTTGACCGCGTAATTCATCAACCTTTTCCAACGCCAAATCATAAATTGGCGCATGGGGCTTGCCGCCGAAAATCACCTCGCCACCAAATTCCGCATAGATTTCAGCAAGCGCGCCAGCGCACCAGATCATCCGCCCACCCCAGTTCACGACAATATCCGGGTTAGCGCAAATCATCGGCAAGCGCCGTTGCGCAGCTTTTGAAAGCAACTCCCGATAATCCTCAGGCTGGTCATTTTGGTCGTCGATCATGCCAGTACAGATGACAAACTCGGCTTCTTCAACGGGCCGAAAATCAATATCCAGCCCCTGGAAAAGCGCATCATCCTTTGATGGACCCAACCGAAATGCAGGCGCAGGAAGCCTGGCCACGATGGCCGCGCGCGTCGCGTCGCCAGAGGTCACAATCCCGTCAACCGCCGCTTTCGGCAGGCCCAATCGGGCAAGTTGCGGCGGAATAACCGACGAAGGGCGCGGGGCATTGGTCAGAATGATCACCGGACCGCAATTTTCGTGAAAGCGCGTCAAAGCGTCTGCAACGCCCGGGAAAAGCGTCACCCCATCATGGATAACACCCCACGCGTCACACAGGAGGGCGTCATAGCGCTCAGCGAGCGCGCCGAAGGATGAAATGATCGGTATCTGTTTCACAGGGCATGGGCGATAAGGCCGTAGGCCTCGACGGTCAAGCGTCGGAAGCGGATTGACCGTTGCCCGATTGACGCGCGCGGCCTAGGCCACCGCGCGTACAGGTTCTTTTACCGTAAATTGCGTCGCAATCTGCGGAACACCAAACAGTGTCCCCTGACCATAATCTATGCCGAGTTCAAGAATATGAGGCATTTTTGATTCATATTCGATTTTCTCGACAATCAGGTCGATTCCATTGTCAAAGAGCGCCTGTTTGAACTGATGAACACACTTGCGCCCTTCATCGCCCTTGCTGCTTTCGGCCAGCAACATAGCGCTCGATGCTTTTACATAACGGAAATTCTTTGCGCGCAGCGCCGCCCAGTCGAGATCAAAACGACGAATATGGTCCACAGAAAACGCATAACCACGCTTTGCGATGGCTTCGAGATTCGTGCGTACCCGGTCATGCATCATCTCAACCGCAGGATAGGTAAATTCAAAAACCAACCGATGCGCCAAATCTTCGTTCGCATCGAGATAATCGGTAAAGCGCGTGAAAAAGTCATTGTCGAAAATTGTTGCAGGAGACAGGTTGCAGAAAATCCGATGTTGACTGTTCATTGGGTCGAACTGGCGCAGCGCCTGTACGGCCCGCAATAAAATCATATTGTCGATAACGCCAATGCGGTTCGCCCGCTCCGCCGCATCAATATAATCTGCGGGGCGTAAAACATCTCCGTCGGCTTTGCGAAGACGCGAAAAGGCTTCGTAGTAACGCAGCTTGCGCTGAGGCAGGCTAACGATCGGCTGAAGATATAAATCAATGCGGTCATTTTCGATCGCGTTTTGCACTTCTTTCAGCACATCCGCATCGTTTTCACTGACGTCGCTCGCAGGTTCAAACGCCAAATCCGGTTGCGCCTTGCGCCGCGCTGGTTGGAATTTGTCCACCAACCCCCGCAGCATTTCTAATTCTTGCTGGGCGCGGCTGAGCGCAAATCCGGCACGCGCATGTAGGATGATTGACACGACCAATGCGGTCGCTAACCAAATTTCGATCTCCGGTCGAAACCCGGAGGAAATACTAGCAACAACCAAAATTGCACCGGCGATGCCTGCGGTAAACAGGACGGCCCCGCTATATCGTGAGCTCTTCTGCCGAAAATTCATGTCCGCGCCTCGTTTCTGACGATCCATCTGAACGCGCTCTCCCTTACGCATTTCAACCCGAACATTTTTAAGAAAAGTCTCTTTAAAAGCGCTTAATTCTCCGCAACGAAATCAGCTTCAATTAAAAAAAACGCCGGACACACAATGATGTCCGGCGTTACTAAAATATTAACGCCGCGAAAAGCGGCAAGGCACATCCGATTAGAACTGCGCCTCTATCGGATCGATAATGATTTCCACCCGGCGGTTCGCTGTCCGTCCATAATCAGTGTTGTTATCCGCGATAGGGCGAGATTCACCAAAACCAACCGCGCGCAAGCGCCCGGGCATTACACCCTGCGCCGCCAGATAATTTGAAACCGACAATGCACGACGTTCCGATAGTGTCTGGTTATAGGCTTCAGGCCCCGTTGAATCGGCGTGACCATAAACACTGACGGCGGTCTTGTTGTATTCCTTGAGCACCAACGCCACAGAATTCAACGTCTCATAGAACCCAGGCGTAATATCTGACTGATTAGTCCCGAACGTGATGTCTGAGGGCATGTTTAGGCGGATATTGTCGCCGTCACGGGTCACCGAAACACCTGAATTCGCTAGACGTTCGCGCAATTTGGCCTGTTGACGGTCCTGATAGACGCCAATACCGACGCCCGCTGCTGCACCAACACCCGCGCCGATCAACGCACCTTTTCCGGCATCACCCGCAATCGCACCAATAATTGCGCCCGCCGCTGCGCCCGCTGCGGCACCGCCGGCACCTGAAGTTACTGTACGGCTGGCGCGTTGTTCGCCCGTGTAAGGGTTTGTAGTACAACCAACCGCGAAAACCGCGATGGCTCCGATAATGAGTGCTTTCCGCATAATTCTTCCTTTCGCGCCTTGCGCAGACAAATTCGTAACGCATGTGTCTAGTGAAAGACCCCCACGTCAGCCGAGACCCGGCGAATTACCACCAGGTCGTGTCGGCAATATGGCGTTATTGTCGTTCGGCGAGAATTAAAAACACGTAATTGCGGCAAAAGTTGCACAATCTGACGCTTCCGAGAATTTTCCACCGAGATTAGTCGAAAAATTCTGAAAAAGGACGCCATTAGGGGCCTTGACGGTTGGCCGCTGCCTCCCTAAATCCGCGCTAGCACTCGCCGAAGGTGACTGCTAACAGGCGGCGTCGCCGTTCTGTTTTTTGTTTTTAATCGGTTGTTTTTATTAACATATCAACCTAGGGAGACGTTTGTTATGGCTTTTCGGCCTCTCCATGACCGCGTGCTGGTCCGTCGTATCGAAGAAGACGCGAAAACACCAGGCGGCATCATTATCCCCGACACCGTAAAAGAGAAACCACAGCAAGGCGAAGTCGTTGCTTGTGGCACAGGTGCTCGTGGCGACGATAACGAAATCGTTCCGCTCGACGTTAAAGCTGGGGATAAAATCCTTTTCGGCAAATGGTCGGGTTCTGAAGTCAAAATCGACGGCGAAGACCTGTTGATTATGAAAGAGTCGGACATCCTCGGGATCATCGACTAACCCATTCAATTTAATTTAGGAGACGCATAAATGGCTGCTAAAGAAGTCAAATTCGACGTCGATGCGCGCAACAAAATGCTACGCGGCGTTGATGTCCTCGCAAACGCTGTAAAAGTGACGCTCGGCCCTAAAGGTCGTAACGTCGTCATCGAAAAATCTTTTGGTGCCCCACGCATCACCAAAGACGGTGTATCGGTCGCAAAAGAAATCGAACTTGAAGATAAGTTTGAAAACATGGGCGCACAGATGGTGCGCGAAGTTGCTTCTCGCACGAATGACGAAGCTGGCGACGGTACCACAACTGCGACCGTTCTTGCTCAAGCTATCGTTAAAGAAGGCGCAAAAGCTGTTGCTGCTGGCATGAACCCGATGGACCTTAAGCGCGGTATCGATCTCGCCGTGACTAAAGTTGTCGCAGACATCAAAGCACACGCAACAAAGATTGCTTCATCTGACGAGATTTCTCAGGTCGGTACGATCTCTGCGAATGGCGAAAAAGAAATTGGCGAAATGATTGCCAAAGCCATGGACAAAGTCGGCAATGAAGGCGTCATCACGGTTGAAGAAGCAAAATCGCTTGAAACCGAACTTGAAGTCGTTGAAGGCATGCAGTTCGACCGCGGTTACCTTTCACCATACTTCATCACCAATGCTGACAAGATGGTTGCTGATCTCGAAGATCCGTACATCCTTCTTCACGAGAAAAAACTCAGCAATCTTCAGTCAATGCTTCCGCTTCTCGAAGCTGCTGTTCAGTCAAGCCGTCCACTGCTTATCATTGCAGAAGACGTCGAAGGCGAAGCCCTCGCAACTTTGGTCGTCAACAAACTCCGTGGCGGTCTGAAAATCGCTGCTGTAAAAGCTCCAGGCTTTGGCGATCGTCGTAAAGCAATGCTCGAAGACATTGCTGTTCTTACTGGTGGTCAGGTTATCTCCGAAGACCTCGGCATCAAACTAGAGAACGTAACGCTCGACATGCTCGGCACTGCGAAAAAAGTATCCATCAACAAAGATGATACAACAATCGTTGACGGCGCTGGCAACAAAGCTGACATCGAAGCACGTACCGGTCAAATCCGTCGTCAAATTGAAGAAACAACTTCAGATTACGACCGTGAAAAACTGCAAGAACGTCTAGCAAAACTCGCTGGCGGTGTTGCTGTAATCAAAGTCGGTGGCGCAAGCGAAGTAGAAGTGAAAGAACGCAAAGACCGCGTTGATGACGCTCTAAACGCAACACGCGCTGCTGTTGAAGAAGGCATCGTCCCAGGTGGTGGTTCTGCACTACTGTTCGCTGTTCGCTCACTCGCGGATACAAAAGGCGAAAACCCTGACCAGACTGCTGGTATCAACATCATCCGCAAAGCGCTTGAAGCGCCGATCCGCCAGATCGTTAAAAACGCTGGCGGCGAAGGTTCGATTGTCGTTGGCAAGCTCAACGAGCAAGACAACAACAAGTTCGGCTTCAATGCGCAGACTGACGAATATTGCGATCTCATCGCAGCTGGTATTGTTGATCCAGCCAAAGTTGTTCGTCATGCCCTTCAGGACGCAGCGTCTGTTGCTGGTCTGTTGATCACAACCGAAGCCATGGTTGCTGAAGCGCCGAAGAAAGATGGCGCACCTGCTGGCGGCGGCATGCCTGACATGGGCGGCATGGGCGGAATGGGCGGAATGGGCGGCATGATGTAAGCCACCCGCGCTCTATAAGTTTAGTTGCGTAAAAAGAAACGGCGGCTCTTTTGAGCCGCCGTTTTTTTGTTCGCAAAAACGTGAGGCTATAATTACCAAGGCGCAGATTCTATTGCGAAGACTTGGATAGTTTCGGCCTGGCCACAAATCCGGTCATCTGCCTGAACGGACCCGCGAACCAATATGCGATCACCATCGTCGAAACCTTCCATGTCACCAAGCAGCGTGAACAGGTTTCCTGCATCATCGCGCATCGCCGGACATTTTTTTCCTTCGTCCGTCAAAATTCCAACAACTGCCGCCTGTCCGGCGCTATCAACGCCGCCCGTAGGACTAGGTGTCACGCCGCCAACATAATCATCGTTTCTGGTTTTGCGAAAACGAGAAAACCAATTCCGGTTATTTTCTCGGCCCCGCTCAATTTTTTGAGGAGAATTAGCACGGACATAGCCTGCGTCTTGCGGCTCTATCGCGCGCTGTGAAACACGATTGGCATCACGTGTCACAACGCGTACGCGCTCACTAAATATTGTACGTGGCCCATCTTCGATAGCCGCTACGAATAATGCTGTCTGGCCTGAAACATTGTCCGGAACATCGACATCAGCAACAAACTTTCCGCGCGGGCCACTGCGAACTTCAGACACCTTTTCAAGGCTATTGCGATTGTCGCCCCCATAAATGGTGACCGGTGTACTGGCCGGAAACCCTTCTGCGGCAAGGGTAATTTGATCATCGTAGTAGACGCTGGTCTGAACCGCAGACATCACCGGATCATCGCCACCAAACACGCCGTCATGTGCCGATTGCGGCAAGCGCACCCGTTGGCCTCGACGTAAATCCGCAAAGTTTATGTTGGGGTTTACGTCTCTAAGCTCCCACATACTGACGTCGTAACGCTGCGCCAACCACGCGAGGCTTTCTCCATCACGAACGACATGCGTACGCGCGCGGGCATAATTTTTTCGGCTGTCACTCGCGTCAATGGCGTATGCCTCGGTCATGAAATAACCGTCATAATTATTAGGTCGCAGACCGAAATAGGCTCGTTCATTTTGGTACTCGTCAGGCAGACGAATATATTCGTCTATCCGTCCGTCCCCATCAGATTCCACCATTTTCAGCTTGGTTAGATTGTTCTTGTCCTTACCGAAAAACACGGTGACTTGCTCACCTTGTCGGAAATTCTCACCGATCACCCTGATCTTCCCATCGCGCGGCCCAAGGGCCGGCGAAATTGAGACCAATGGCGGTTCATTTTTATAATGAACGTAGTCACGCCGCTCGCGTTGACGCGGGTCTATTTGGGCATACCGAGGCAGATAAATTCGCTCCCCGACTTGCAACGCATAGGGATCAATATTTCCGTTTAAACGCCGAATCTCGCGTAGAGAAATATCAAACTGGCTCGCAATTTCACCAAGCGTGTCGCCACGGCGAACCACATAATAATTCCGGTCGTCTCGGTCAGTTTCGATCACGCTTGCCTGAATGTAATCGTCTGAATAGCGTATGTTTTGGCGGGACGAGCCTTCGTAAACAGTTCCTCGCACGTTGGGCACCCGAATTAATTCACCCGCTGATACGGCCCGTGGATTCCTAATTTGCGGGTTTACGTCGATTAATGCTGCGACCGGGACGTCACAATATTCAGCAATATCGGAAATCGTCTCGCCGCGCTCAATGTTGACACGGGCTTCACAATCCCCGTCAACGCGTTCCGCGCGCGCATCACCATAAAGCCGGTGGGCGACACGCGCACCATTAATGCCGTTAAAACTTCGCCTATCAGTCCGGTTACTTTCGTCATACCGGACATTTTCATAGCCACTTCCATAAGGCTCATATTGGTCGCTATACCGATAATCGTTACTGCTTGCACACGCGACCGCGCTCATGGCGACTACGCTCGCACCAAAAAATTTAGCACTCAAGGTCAAAACTTTGCGCGGGTCCTTGCCGCACACGAGCGCTTTGGTTGGGTGTTCCATCGTCATCATTCCCTCTCCACAGCGTCAACATGGTTAACTTCTTGATAACCAAACACAGTGGGTTGGCATTTGTTCCGACCTGTGAAACGTCTTAGGCTTCGATTTGCGCTTGCGTCCGGCCATGCCGTTAGGCAAAAGGCCGCTAAGGAAAAGCTTATGATTGCTGAATTATTGCCGACTTTTGTGGCGTCATTCGTCACATTGTTCATCGTGATTGATCCAATCCTCGTGACGCCTATTTTTGCGTCTCTGACGAAGGATGAACTTCCGCGCGAACGGCTTCGCATCGCGTTGATGGCCGCGTTCTATTCAATTCTAATTTTAGTGTTTTTTGGCTTCGCCGGGAATGCGTTACTACATCATCTTGGAGTCTCGCTGGATGCATTTCGCGCCGCTATGGGCATCATCTTGTTTATTATGGGCTTTCGGATGTTCTTTGATCCCGACAGCGAAACCCAAGCCAAAACCCCCGGCCCCAAGGCATCAGCACGGGACAATATCGCCTTCTTCCCTCTTTCCATTCCGATGCTTGCCGGCCCCGGCGCAATCGCAACCATCATGCTGGTCATGGGTCCCGATACAGCAATGATCGAAAAGGGTGCCGCCATGGTGGCCGTTGTAATCGTTTTGGGTATTGCCGTTTTGATGATGTCTTTTGCCAGCCGTATTGGTGACGCACTAGGCCGCACCGGCATGAACGCGATCACCCGATTACTCGGCATGTTGTTGATGGCGTTATCTACACAATATGTATTTGACGGAATTCGGGTTGGTATTCTCGAACAAATCAGCGCCGCTTAGTTCGCGCTATCCAGAACAGCTTTAGTGTCTGAAAACCCGTTGTCGCCGGGGCTTGCGCCATATCGCAACGTACCGCCGCGATAAGAAGCACCGGCACCATCCCCTGCACACACGAACCGACTCACACGCGGGGCATTGCCTTTGCGGCAAGCCGCTTCGAGCGCGCCCAGCGCACCATCACATGAAGACGCGATACTCACACCCTCAGGCCAGTTCGCCGCAGAGCGCCACTCAATCACAGTTTGAAATTTCATACCGCATACGGATTGTGTAAAGGCAGCTTCCCGGTCTAGAGCTTTTTCTTCCTGCTCTTGCTCACGGATCTCGCGCAGAGATTGCGCCTCGGCAACCGAAGACACAGCCAGCACACAACCACCCGACAGAAGGGCCGCCAAAATAGCGGCGGCTGTCCGGGAGGCGAGAAATCGATATGCTACAGCTGATAGTTGCATGAGAAAATAATGTTGCTCCAATGCGGCTCTTTTAAGACATAATCCTGTCTAAATCCTAACCGGCATCGGAATTTTAGGCTACGTCACAAACTTTCTTCGAGGAAATATGCAATTTCTGATGATGACGGCCGCCCATCGATGTCTAAATTTGGGACATAAACGATCACCAACACAGCCCCATCAAGCCGCACATTGGCGGTCTTGCCCGGCGCAAACGCGACTTTCTTGATCCGAGCCGCAATCACTCGCGCACCCGTGGGGTCCTTCGCCACACGCGCGATACCTTTAGCGGCCGTTAGAACCGCATCGGCCAGCACAGCCGAGTTGCTGCCCGACGCTCGCGGTGCGGCGCTAATATCAAACAAAATTGGAGCACCAGTTTTTGCGCTAATATGCGCTGCTGCGCTTTGGGCGCGCATTGTGGCTACTTGTCGATCTTCGAACACAAGTGACAAGGTATGGTCGTCACCAAAAGATTTTGAGGCTGCCGTTCCTTGAATCTCGCCCGGCCAAAACACCGTCGCACCGCCATAAGCTGCGATCCGCAGCAACGTCTCCCCTTGAGCATTTTTATAAATCACATCGCCCCGCGGCCCGCGAATAGCATTGAGCTGATAAATCTCTGGCGAGGGTGCCGTATCATCTAGCGCACAATCGATCCGCTGGTCATCGGCTTCGCAAAGGAATCGCACCCTTGCGGTTGCGCCGCGCTCCTCAAACAGAAAAATTCGACCGTCACCTGCCAACACATAGCGCTCGACCGCACCGGCTTGCTGGCGGCGTTCTTTTGATTTTTCCCGGCGCTTACCCACCAGACTGTTAAACGGATTGTCCGCCTGCGCTAAAAAGGTCGAGCGCTCCGCCGCGCGCGCATCAACACTGATCCCGCCCGCCGTGAGCAGAGCAAGCGATGCGATCAGAAAATGGCGAGGCAACAAAGGGGGCAAATTAGATCCTACGGGTTTATGTTCCAATGGGAATATAGGAGTTGAATTTGGTGAAAAAATGGCTTCGCTCCAGCCTAAACCGGTCACGAAGCCATATAAAATCAGGCTTTTTTGCCGTTAGGCAGCAAAGTACTGGCCACCATTCGCCGTCAAAACCGCGCCCGTAATGAAACCGGCGTTTTCGTCGGCCAAAAAGGCAACGCTCGCCCCGATTTCTTCTGGCGTACCAAGGCGCCCCACAGGAACCTGCGCGACGATGCTCTGAAGAACTTTTTCGTCAAGCGCGGCCACCATTTCAGTGGCGATATAGCCGGGGGCAACGGCGTTCACTGTCACGCCCTTGCGTGCGCCTTCTTGCGCCAAAGCACGGGTAAACCCGAGCATACCTGCTTTTGCCGCAGAGTAATTTGTTTGGCCCATCTGGCCCTTTTGGCCGTTGATCGACGATATGTTGACAATGCGCCCATAACCGCGCTCGCGCATACCGGGAAAAACCTGATGGCTCATATTGAAAACAGAATCGAGGTCTGCGCGGATCACTTCGGACCATTGGCCCGGTGTCATTTTATGAAAAAATCCGTCGCGCGTGATGCCCGCATTATTCACGAGAACATCTGTGTTGCCTTGCGCTGCTTCCACCTCCGCAACACCGGCTTTACACGCCTCGTAATCACCCACATCCCATTTATAAACGCCTATGCCGGTTTCTGCTTTAAACGCTGCAGCGGCATCATCATTGCCTGCATAACTGGCGGCAACTGTGAACCCTTTGTCTTTCAGCGCCAATGAAATTGCGCGCCCAATGCCGCGTGTTCCGCCGGTCACAATAGCTGTCTTACCCATTTGCCTTCTCCCAATGGCTAGCTCTGTTTGAGCCTTTTTATTCCGTATCGAGATCTAATGTTCATCAGATCCTTTAAGGGTGCCGAAGACCAATATCTTCGGCACCAAGATTTTTATCGCTCGACGCAAAGAGCAACACCCATTCCGCCACCGATGCAAAGCGTCGCAAGTCCTTTTGACTTACCGGATCGCTTTAACTCATAGAGCAACGTCGTCAGGATCCGCGCGCCAGAGGCACCAATAGGATGACCGATCGCAATTGCGCCGCCATTCACATTAACCTTAGACGCATCCCAACCAAGCTCTTTCCCAACAGAAAGCGCCTGCGCCGCGAAGGCTTCATTGGCCTCTATTAGGTCAAGATCGTCAAGCGACCAGCCTGCTTTTTCAAGAGCAATACGCGTAGCCGGTGCTGGGCCGATGCCCATAAACGCAGGATCGACGCCGCAATGCGCCCAAGATGCAATCCGCGCTAATGGCTCTAGGCCGCGCTTTTCTGCTTCTTTTTCTGACATAACGATTAATGCTGCGGCGCCGTCATTAAGGCCCGATGCGTTGGCTGCCGTGACCGAACCACCGTCGCGTTTGAACGCTGGCTTTAAGCCAGAGATACCGTCAATGGTGACACCATCACGAATATATTCGTCTTGATCGAAAACAATCTCGCCTTTGCGGGTCTTGATAACCACAGGCGTAATTTCATCTGCGAACTTACCGGCCTTTTTTGCCGCTTCCGCTTTGTTCTGACTACCGACCGCAAAAGCATCCTGATCTTCACGGCTGATTTGGTATTTCTCCGCGAGGTTTTCCGCTGTCTGCCCCATGTGAAAATCGTTAAATGCATCCCAAAGACCATCAACGATCATTGAGTCCACAAAACTTTTCGGACCCATTTTTACGCCATCGCGCAAATGCGCCACATGCGGAGCAAGTGACATATTTTCGTGACCGCCGGCGGCAACAATATTTGCATCACCAAGGCGTACCGCCTGTGCAGCCATAGCCACAGCCCGCAAGCCTGAACCACAAACTTGATTAATCGTGATTGCCGGACGTTCCTGAGCAATACCAGCGTTGACACTCGCCTGCCGTGCCGTGTTCTGACCCTGGCCCGCCTGAAGCACGTGACCCATGATTGTTTCTTCGACATCATTGCCCGCCAGGCCTGCACGTTCCATGGCCGCCGCGATGACGGTTTGACCAAGCTTAGCGGCTGGCACCGTACTTAATCCGCCACCAAAAGAACCGACACCTGTTCGCGCTGCCGAAACGATTACTGCTCCGCTCATAGAGCCTCCTGATTTGATGTTGCGTGCCGCCGAAGGACTTTGGGCCTTAACCATAAATTGCCCCGTCAGCACTAAGGGTAAACTATCTCAATGGCTTACGCAGCCGCAAAAGATATTGCGAACGCGTAGTCAAATCTTAATTTCATGCTATAGCAGTATTAGCAAGCGCACAAAAATCTTTGCGCCGCGGTGCCGCATGAATATTGCAGCGCCGCAGCCCCGGAAGCCGGGGTCGAAAATGGGGCATCGGAGGAAATAACAATGACAGAAAAAAGCAGTAAAGGCCGCTCAAAGGCCGATGGCGATGCAATCGTAATTAAAAAATATGCGAACCGCCGCCTATATAACACCGCCACGTCATCATATGTGACGCTCGATTTTTTGGCTGAGATGGTCAAGGAGGGCGAAGATTTTGTGGTCTATGACGCAAAATCTGGCGAAGACATTACCCGGTCTGTACTGACCCAAATCATTTTCGAAGAAGAGAGCAAAGGCCAAAATTTACTGCCAGTGCAGTTTTTACGGCAACTCATCAAATTCTACGGCGACAGCCTACAGTCCTTTGTGCCGTCCTATCTCGAAATGAGCATGGACAGCTTTACCAAGAACCAAGACGAAATGCGTGACCGTATGCGCGATACTTTTGGTGCGGCGCCGGGTTTTTCAATGTTCGAGGATAGTGTTCGCAAAAACATGGAACTCTACGAGCAAGCCATGAAAATGTTTTCGCCATTAGGGCCAGCCTATACACCACAAAAAAGCCCTGCGCCCACTCCTTCTGCGAAGGAAAACGATTCCGATATCGATGCGTTGAAATCTCAGGTCGAAGCTTTGCAGAAAAAACTCGACCGACTTGAAAACGACGACTAAGCGAACGATTTAACCGCGATCCATACTACGCTGAGGCGCATCATTTGGTGCGCCCTCAGGTAGCCAGTTTGGCGTAATTTCCGGCTTGCCAATCATGAAGCCCTGAAGAAAATCCACGCCAAGCCCTTTTAGCAACATTGCGTCGGCTTCGTTATCGACCCATTCAGCAACTGTTTTCATGCCAAAATTTCTCGCTAGATCGAGAAGTGTACGGACGAAAAGTTGATTCTCCCGAGACGCCGAAACACCCGTCACGAATGATCCGTCGATCTTGAGGATATCAATATCCATCGCTTTCAGATTACGGAATGACGTATAACCAGCGCCGAAATCATCAATCCCAAATGAACACCCAAGGCGTTTAATCTCGGACACGAATTCGATTGTTGCATCAATCGAGTCGATAATCTGTGTTTCTGTCAGTTCAACTGTGATGCGATTTGTAAATTCCTGATGGGCGCGCAAAAGCGCAATATAGCCTTCTGCCCAAACAAAATCTTTTACAGTCTCCATGGAAATATTCACATTGAGATGAATATTAGGACAAATCGCAAGTGTGTTCAGCGCCAATTCCAGAACCCGGCGATCAAGCAAATGCACCAATCCAAGACGTTCCGCAGCAGGAATAAATTCAGGCGCAGGAACCAATTGCCCGTCCTCACCATGCATGCGGATCAGACATTCGAATTTCGTAGGGACCTCGTCAAGGTCATTCACTATTGGCTGGAATGCCAAGCGAATTCGACGCTCATTGAGCGCAGTCAGGATAACATCTGACATATGCGTGTTACGTCGACGCATACTGACGACGTCAGTTTTATCAGTAAATGAAGACCAGCTTGACTTACCAATTCGCTTTGCCGCATCAAGTGCGGCTTCAGCCCGCGTCATGGTTTCATTCGTCGTTGTCGCTTGCTCTGGCAGGCTGACAGCACCCAATGAAACCGAAGCCGCGACAGCACCACTTTTTGTTTCAACGACACTTTCGCGTACAACATTCAACAAACGCACGCATGTCTGACGCAGCTGTTCGTCATCGCAATCATTGATCATGATACCGAATTTCGTACCCGCCACACGGCCAATTCGATCTTTCGGGCCAAGCAACCCTGCAAGGCGCTTTGAGGTTTCTACGATAACCGTATCTGCAGCTTCGAACCCAAAATCAGCGTTGATCGCGCCGACATCATCAATGCCTGCGAGTATATAGGCGCCTGTTTGGCCCTCGCTTGTCAGACGGGCAATGTGTGTTTCGAGCGTTTTGCGCAAATGTGCGCGATTCAAAAGGCCCGTAAGCTCATCATTGAGCGCAAGCCATGAAAGCTGTTCTTCGCGGCGTTTGCGCCCTTCGATGGAGCGAATAACGCTAATCAGGCGCCGGCCAGCACCCGACCCGATCCAACCGCCGCGCTCCTCTACCCAATGCCCTGCGCCATCGGCACGGCGGAGTTGATACTCACATGAATAGCTTGGCTTTTGCCCCAAAAATGCGGCCACCCGTATTTCGTCTTCTTCTTCGATGATACACGCGGAAAATGCATCACCGGTCGCAGCAACCTTTTCCCGCTCAACGCCAAAAATGCGCGAGGCCGCGTCAGCATCCGACCAACTCAAAGTGCCATCACTAGGGTCAAATTCAAACATGGTCTGAAGACCGCGATCACTTGCCCCGTTTGAGGCTTCGGTCGCGGCTACAACATGCTCGTTCGCTCCGGCCCGAGATGGCTGATCACCATCGGGTTTCTGGGCAGAATCATCTTGAATATTGTTCAAAGGGAACGCCTCAGCGTTTTTTACCATTAATCCACTCGCGCTTTTACGTTCGTACTATAATCGCAAAGCCGTAAATAAAATTTGAAGCGATCCACTTCGTTGTTATATTATCTTTCGGCACCGTTTTTGCCTTGTAAGGCACGGTATGAAAGAAATACTTAACCAACCCGCTTCTTGGAGCCGCACACCATCACAACAACGACTTACAAAAGTCGCTGAGCCAGTGCCCGCGCGCGCTTTGACGGTTCATTCCACCCTAATGTTTTATGCAAATTGCCAATCGAGTTGGCAAAAAGCCAAGCCTTTCGACAACAAAGCAGCGCGCGCCTATCAACAAACAGAAACGCGTGCTTCCCAAGTTGGGCCGCACGCGCTTGATGTTTATCTATAATGTGTCTCTTGTTGGGACAGATACGTCAATCAAGACGTGACATCAGCTAAGCACCACCGCCACCCACAGCAAGATCGCGGCGCGCCGTAACGGTGGTCACAATGAATCCGGCCATGAAATCAAGAAATGTCATCGACATAAACAAGAAGAAAATCGAATTTCCGAAGCCTTTGACGATGATGAAAAGCAAAAGCGCCACCACAAAAACAACAACTGAAAGCGCGTGATTCATAATTGAATCTGACCCGGTTTTGGTTGCTCTTAGCAATTCCACAAACAATAGACCCATGCTGCCGAGCAAAAATACGTCACCCCAGCTGACGCTCCATAGCTCCCCCGACACCATCGGCAATTCGATAAAAACAATTTCATACCAAAGTGGTCCGGCCGCTCCTGTTAGCGCCAACACCGCATAAACGATCAGGCTGATCGCTAGTAATGGAAACATTTGATACATCGTCCGAATTCCTTCTCTACCGCCGCTACCCAAACCCGTGGTGTCGGCTTCCCCTCATTCCCTATAGCTTAACATGAGCGCGGGCGCGCGCCAAAAATGGTAAACTGGTCATAAATTACGGCTGTTCGGTAGTTTTTCCGGGCGATTTCGCCCTCGCCCGCAACCACATCACCCCAATCAAGTCACGAAACGCAACCAGTGCACGCCCGATATTGGTGTATTTTGACGCCCCATGCGCGCGGGCGCGATGTGAAACAGGCATAAAAACAATCCCATATCCTTCGCGACGGATCAGTGCCGGCAAGTAACGATGCATGTGGTCGAAATAAGGAAGCCTCAAATAGGCTTCGCGGCGAAATACCTTCAGCCCACAGCCGGTATCCGCTGCCCCATCGTCGAGTAATTTTTGACGAATAGAATTTGCCGCCCGTGAGGCCCATTTTTTCGCGCGGCTGTCTTGGCGGCCTTGGCGCTCGCCGGCCGCCATGGCAGTCATCGGGCTTTTCGCCACCTCATCCATCAGCACACGGTAGAGCGATGGAATATGGGCAGGATCATTCTGACCATCGCCATCAAGCATCGCAATAAATTCAGCACGTGCAGCCAACACACCCGTACGGATGGCGCGGCTCTGCCCTGCGTTATGCTCGTGGCAAAGAATGCGTAATTGTGGATAAACCTTGCGCGCCGCGCGAAGAACCGTGCGAGTTTCGTCCGTTGAGGCATCATCAACGATGATAATTTCGTGATCAATTTCCGATAGCGCCGCCGCAATTTCTTCAACCAGCAAAGCTGCGCCACCCGCTTCATTCAGCATGGGGGCAATGACGCTTAGCGTTGGCTGTTGATTTTCGCGTTGATCCATAAGGCCAATGCTCTTAACTGATCCGGCGCGCCGGGTCACCTATTCTCATTTGTGGAAATACGAGACAAATTCTAGAGGACCACCTAGGATAATAGGCATATTGGGGCCTAAATATCGATGAATTTGAAGCTAAGCCCATCATCTATGCGCGTAATTGTTGTCGCCCTTTTTGCGGCAGCGACTGCGATGGCGGGGCTGTGGTCGTTGCCGCCATTGGACCGGGACGAAGCCCGGTTCGCCCAAGCGACAACACAAATGCTAGAAAGCGGCGATTATATCGCCATTCAATTTCAGGATCGCGAGCGTAACAAAAAGCCTGCCGGTATTTATTGGCTCCAGGCCGCGAGCGTGAACGCCTTTTCCACGGTCGAAGCACGCGAAATATGGGCATATCGAATTCCTTCGATGATTGGGATTATCATTGCAGCGATTTGCACAACCCTTGCCGGTATGAAGCTATATGATGAGCGCACTGGGTTTCTGGCCGGATTGTTTCTGGCGAGTGCGCCGCTTGTTGCCGCCGAAGGAACTATCGCGAAAACCGATGGCGTTCTCCTTGCGCTGACTTGTTTAGCGCAGCTTGCGTTTTTGCATATATACGCGCGCGTTCAAACAAACCAATTTGGTAGTTGGCGCTGGCCATTAGCGTTCTGGATCGCGCAAGGTGCTGCGATTCTCATAAAGGGTCCGATAGCGCCATTAGTCTCTTTATTGACAGGCGTGGGTCTACTGGCTGGCCCAAAGCGCTTTGCGTGGATTTGGCCTATGCGGCCGATTATCGGCACAATAATCCTTTTACTGATGATAGTACCTTGGGCATTAGCAATTTGGCATGCCACCGACGGCCGCTTTTTCACAGAAGCGATTGGCCGGGACATGTTGGGCAAAGTTGGCAGTGTACAGGAGGGCCATGCAGGGCTGCCCGGTTATCATCTATTGCTCTTAAGCTTTTTGTTCTGGCCGGCTGCTGCGTTAATCATCAGCGGAGTGACCCGCACATGGCGGGAGCGCAGGAATTGGCAGGCGCGTTTTCTATTAGCGTGGCTAATCCCCGCATGGGTTGTCTTTGAACTCGCAAGCACGAAGTTACCCCATTACGTCATGCCGCTATACCCGGCCCTAGCAATTATGGCAGCCCATGCAGCAACGAAAATGGGCACGGTCAAATGGCCGGAAAAAATTGGCGCACTTATTTATTGTGCCATCGGGTTAGTGGCGGCGAGCCTCGTTGCTTTATTGCCCATAATTTTTAGCGAAGCTGCGATGACCGGAATTTGTTTTGGTGTAAGCGCAACGATCGCTTTGGCGACGATTTTCGTCACCATGCTCTTTTGGCGCAGTAAAGCCTATCAGGGCAGCATAGCAGCGACAGCGTTAGCATCGCTTTATGCGTGGACATTAATGACCGTCGTTTTACCAAGCCTATCGGATCTTGCTGTATCGCCGCGCATTTCAATCGCGCTTGAATTGGCGGACCGCCACCCAATCCACAATAATACTGCGCCGGTTGCGATCGCCGGATATTCTGAACCGTCAACAGTTTTTTTATTGGGAACCGAAACAGCGTTAACCACCCCAAGTTACGCAGCATCGCTTTTGCGAAATGGTGATGTAAGTGCCGCCATCATTGATCGATCACATGACCAAGAGTTTAAGGTTGCGCTGGGTGAGACAAACGTAAATACCCTTGCTGTTATTGACGGGCTCAACTACTCCAATGGTGATAAAGTTACGCTAACTATTTACGTTCGTAGCCCTGACATTCGCTAATCGGCAGTGCATGACACAAGAAAACACCAGTATCGCAACGACACCACTTTGGCGCAGTTTCTGGGCCTTCGCTGGCGCGCTCACCTTGCTGCGCATTATCACCCTGACGCTATCGTCTGCTGAACTTGGTCCTGACGAGGCTCAATATTGGTATTGGTCGCGCGACATTGATTTTGGCTATTATTCTAAACCGCCACTGATTGCTTGGGCAATCGCCGCGACCACTGATCTTTTTGGAAATGCACCTTGGGCCGTTCGGCTCTCTGCACCGCTTTTACATTTTGGTGCCGCTAGTTTTCTATACTACACCGCGAAAGATTTATTCAGTAAACAAATTGCTTTCTGGGTTGGAATAGGCTGGCTGACCGTTCCGGGCATCATTCTTTCTTCTTTTCTGATCACCACTGATGCACTCTTGTTATTCTTTTGGTCCGGTGCAATTTATTTTCTATCGCAAATTTTTACCGGCGACCAACATAAGACGGCAAATTTTGCTGCGTTGGGCGCGATGATCGGCCTTGGCCTTTTGTCCAAATATGCGATGATTTATTTCCCGGTCGCACTGGGCCTTATGATGATCATTCCATCATTGCGGCAGCGATTTCTGCGGCCACAACTTGCACTTACCGCAGTTGTCGCCTTTGCATTTTTACTGCCCAATATTATTTGGAACGGCCTCCATGAATTTCAAACTCTAAGTCACACGGCAGACAATGCTAATTGGGGCACATCAATGTTTAAGCCATTGAGCCTTTTGGGATTTCTGACGGAACAATTTGCCGTCTTCGGCATCATTCCTTTTGCGGCATTGATTTATATCGCCACCAAAAGATCCGCATGGCGCGATACTGCATCAAGCAACAAAGCACTGATGCTTTTTATTTTGGCGTTAACACCGCTAACTGTTGTGACATTACAGGCATTTCTTTCGCGGGCACATGCAAATTGGGCAGCGTCGGCATATCCGGCCGCAATGTTATTGGTGACTTGGTTTTTGATTTCCCGAAACAAAATTAATCTCATCATGGTCAACCTCGCATTCAATAGTGTGTTGATTGCATGCTTCACCATTGGCGTTCTCAATTTTAGCCTAATAGATCAGCTTGGGCTTTCGCGCACCGCAAAAGATATACGCGGATGGCAATCCCAAACTGATGCGATCATGGCGCGTGCAACAGGGTTCGATGCCATCGTCATCGACGACCGCTACCTAATTGGTGAAATGCTTTATCATCAGCGTACGACCACCATGCCGATTGTTGCACTCGACGCAAACAACAAAATCGACAATCATTTCGAAGCATTTCTCGCATTCGACCCGATACAAACATCACGCGTTTTATTTGTTACCACCCGCGATGACGCGGCCCATGTGGACTATCGCTTTGGTAGCATCACGCCCATGGGAACGATAAACACCGAAATCGCGCCCGACATGTATCGCCGTTATACGCTTTTTGCACTTGAGGATTATTTTGAGCCGGGCAGCCGGTAATTTCAGCGTTTCGACTGCCGTTTTGAAAGCGCACGGGCACGCCGCAAACCACGCTCTCCGTTTCTCATGCGAAATCCAACAAGACGCAGTGCTTTTAATATGGCGCGTTTTATAAACAACATCCCAAAAGATAACCAAAGCGCCCCATCAACAAGCCACAGAAATGGTCGCGGATAAGCCTTTTCGAAATGTTTGTGGAAATACCGAATTATTCCTGCCGTCTTGCGTGCTTCAATCTTTACCGGATTGGCGCGACTTGAACTTTTGAAATGCACCACCGGTACATGCGGGTTGAAATAGACATCACCGCCTGCATCCGCAAACCGCAAACAAAAATCGACATCCTCAACATGCATAAAATAGTGTTCATCCATCCCGCCATTTGCCATATAATCTGTATGCGGTAACAACATCACGGCACCCGATATTGTCGGTACATCAATGACATCATCAGGACAGTCGCTCGTATGAAGGTTAAAACGCTGGAAATAGGGGTGTTGCGGCGCAAGACGATAGAGCTTTGTCGCCTCAACAAAAGCACTGCCGGGCGTCAATACGCGGCGGCGCGAACCTTGCTGTTCAATACCATCCGGCCCCACAAGCTTTGCCCCCATCAACCATGGATGTTCTAACGCGGCAGCATCCGCCAACATTCGTGCGACCCCGCCTTCGGGCATGATTGCATCGGGATTAAAAATCAAAAGATGGTCGGTTTGCGCCATTCGCGCGCCAAGATTACACCCCGCCGCAAAGCCAATATTACCGTGCCCGGAAATAACCCGCACGCGTTCGGCGCTATTACTTTCCTCAATTGCCATCTCGACATCACCGGGAAAGTTGCCGTTATCGACCAGAATAATTTCTGCAATAGGCCTTTGCGTACAAAGACTTTGGAGCGAGCGCGTTAAAACCGGTCCCGTGAAATAACTCACGACTATCGCAGTCACTGTTGGCGTCATGCTTTGGGGTTGGTCCACGCCGCGCACTCCCTATCGCTTTTCAAGCGAGTGAAGAAACGCCACACCACTGGCCGCAAGCGCCATCGCCGCCATGCGCCACACTTGCCACAAGCTACCTTCTACAATAACGGAGGCCAGAACAGCCGCAAATGCGCCAACCGCCGCCGCGCTTACTGCCTTGGAAAGCCCCGCGCGCAGCAACGTTTTAAGACCGTAATAAAAGAACAACAACAACGCAGCGATACCTGGCACCCCTAATTCTAGCCACACTTGAATAAATACATTATGCGGATGGTTAGGACTGACAGAAACCAATGTCGGCATACCCGGAACCGCGACCATAGGCGCAGTTTCTTTCCATATGCGTGCATAATCTGCACCATGACCAAAAGGCATCCCCGAAATACTCTCTATCGCTGTTGCCTTCCAGATCGCCAGGCGGTGCAGCATTGACGCCAAGGCCATTTGCGTCTCGCCCGACACTTGGTCGTTGAAAAAAGCGTAAATCGTTTCGATCGGGATGAACGATGCGGCGATAGGAAACCCAAGCAGCAGAGCGATGGCCCCCCAACCCGCAAACCTCAACGAGAGGCGCGGCGCCATAAGCGCCACCATGGTTGCGCCGAAACCAATCAATATAGCCACAACATTTGCCGTTACATCATTCAGCGCGGCAGCCACCAATCCCAACAATAACACCAGAATTGCGGCCGGTTTCGACCACAGCCGGACGGCGATTGCCGCTGCCGGAAACAGCGCTGGCGTAAGCGCCGTCACGCCGCGCGCCAAAGCAATTGTATCGCGCGTACGATCAGGTTCGTGGGGTGGAAATAATCCGCGCAACGCACCGCCGCTGACGCCCTCTAACGCCAGCACAATCATGCCGCCGACGATCGCCAGCAAAAACGCACGGCCCAATCGCCACGCCCAAACCCGTGAAAGATTGAGCGCATACCAAGTGACACTTCCGCCAACCAATACAGGTGCCAGCACATACAGCGCCAAATCAAATTGATGCTTAGGTGACCAGAAGCCCGAAACAAAAATCCAAAAACAGAAAAACAAAATCGCGGTAAACCCTGCGAACTTCGGATCTTTCAAACTCGGGTTATCAAATAATTTGCCAAACGCAGCCTGCCAAAAGTCGCCGCGCGCAAAAGCCGGAAGACTGGCTAGCAACAACCACGGCGCTAATCCGCGATGTCCAAACACAACCGTTAGCGGTAACAAAAAGAACAAGCCGTAGAACAAACGGCGGCTTGCCTTATCACGTTTATCTCGCCAACTCAGCTCCATGATGAAACGCTAATTGCGTTTCATATCAGGGGCCAGCGCTTCTTCTGACAATGATGCTTTTGCCGCGTCCAACGTCATGGTTTTTTGATCCTTAGACCCGAGACGACGAAGCGAGACTTTTTGTTCTTCGGCCTCGCGCGCGCCCACCACCGCAATCACCGGCACTTTCGCGTGCGAATGTTCGCGGACCTTATAGTTGATCTTTTCGCTGCGGATATCGAGATCAACCCGAAGACCGGTTGCTCGCAACTGATCGGCCACTTCACGGGCATAATCATCAGCAGCCGAGGTGATCGTAGTCACAACGACCTGAACCGGGGACAACCACAAGGGCAGCCGCCCGGCATAATGCTCAATCAACAAACCGATAAATCGCTCAAACGTGCCAAACACAGCGCGGTGCAACATAACCGGGCGCTGACGACCACCGCTTTCGTCCACATAACTCGCATCGAGACGTTCAGGCAGTACATAATCAAGCTGGAATGTACCGGCCTGCCATGTCCGCCCAATCGCGTCGGTCAAATGGAACTCCAGCTTTGGTCCGTAAAATGCGCCTTCCCCTTCGGCAATTTCAAACTCAAGCCCAGCCGCCGTTAATGCATCGGCGAGCGCTTTTTCTGCGCGGTCCCAAGTTGCGTCATCGCCTGCACGCATTTCAGGGCGTGTCGCAAGTTTATAGGCAATCTCGGTCATGCCCATGTCTTTATAAACCCGCGAAAACAATTCGAGGAATCGCTTAGTCTCTTCAGTGATCTGGTCTTCGCGGCAGAAAATATGCGCGTCGTCTTGCGTCATTTGACGCACACGCATCAATCCATGGAGCGCGCCATGGGCTTCGTTACGATGACAGCAGCCAAACTCGGCCATCCGTATCGGCAGGTCTCGATAGGATTTAATCCCCTGCTTAAAAATCTGAACATGCGCCGGACAGTTCATCGGCTTTAGCGCCATCAAGTCGGCTTCGCCGGTCAGCACAGGGCCGTCATCCTCGGTGGACGGAATTTCATCTGGGACCACAAACATATTTTCGCGGAATTTCCCCCAATGGCCCGAAACTTCCCATAATTTCGAATCCAGCAACTGCGGGGTTTTCACTTCGTCATAGCCATCGGCATCTAGGCGACGGCGGATATAAGCTTCGAGCTGACGCCAAACGAGATATCCCTTAGCGTGCCAGAATACAGACCCTTGGGCCTCTTGCTGGAAATGGAAAAGATCCATCTCGCGGCCAAGTTTCCGGTGGTCGCGCTTTTCGGCTTCTTCAAGGCGTGTAAGGTAGGCCTTAAGATCTTTTTCGTTTGTCCACGCAGTGCCGTAAATTCTTTGCAGCATCGCATTGCGATGATCGCCGCGCCAATAAGCACCGGCAAGCTTCATCAACTTAAACGCTTTTCCAATATGCTTCGTAGACGGAAGGTGCGGGCCGCGACAAAGGTCATGCCACTCTCCGTGGAAATAGACCTTGATGTCTTCGCCTTCCGGCAAATCGGAAATGATCTCGGCTTTATAGTGCTCGCCAATTTCCTTGAAGTGCTTGATTGCTTCGTCGCGATCCCAGACCTCTTTGCGGGTCGGGCGATCTTGATCGACAATCTCGCTCATTCGCTTTTCAATGGCGGCAAGGTCATCAGATGAAAAGGGTTCATCGCGCGCGAAATCATAAAAGAAGCCGTCGTCGATGTTCGGACCAATCGTTACCTGCGTGCCGGGAAACAACTCTTGAACCGCCTGCGCCAAAAGATGCGCGGCGTCGTGACGGATCAACTCAAGCGCATCATCATGATCGCGCGTAACGATTTCGACTGATGCGTCACTGGTGATCTCACCCAACAAATCGCGCAACTCACCATCGACCTTTACCGCCAAAGATTTTTTGGCGAGGGATTTTGAAATATTCTCAGCGATTTCGGCACCCGTTACGGCACCATCAAATTGGCGAACGGAACCGTCGGGTAAAGTAATGGCGACCATGGTCATTTTCTCATTTATTGCAGGCGCAAAACAGTCCTGTCACTTCCCAAAGTGCGGGCCATTCGTCAAGCGCATGAGCCATGTTTGGTGGCTATTCGGTTTGATCGGCGTCATGGCGCGTGCTTGCGGCACCATTGCGCGGCGTCCACGACCAATCCCCTAACCGCCAAAACCGCCAGCCCGCCGCAGGCGTTTCCGAAGGAACCGGGTCATATCCGCTGGACCCAAATGGGTGACACCGCAACAACCGCGAGAACGACAGCCAGAAAGCCCGCCCAAGCCGGTGGCGGGCAAACGCCTCACTAGCATATTGCGAGCAACTCGGCTCATGTCGGCATCGCGCCCCGAAAAAATAGAGCACCGGCGATAAAGATCGCCGATAGACCCAAATCACGCTTTGAGCGATTTTTGCGGCTATCCCCCCCGCTGCTCTAGATGGCGGAACATGCTGCTGAGACGATGGCGAAGACGACATGAGGCCGCGCTTTCTTTTATGGCTTGGCCTGAAAATAGTGACGAAATGCCCCGACACTAGGCCAACTGCTTGCAATCTTGCACCAGCACGTTACGCAGTCCGGCACAGTTCAGGTTCATATTCATGTCACGCATCAAAGCCCGTTTCGATCAACTTCGCGAAGAAAACCGCGCCGCCTTCATCCCGTTCATAATGGCGGGCGACCCCGATAGCGCGACATCACTGGAATTGATCAAGAAACTACCGTCAGCAGGGGCGGACCTCATTGAGTTGGGTGTGGCCTTTACCGACCCCATGGCCGACGGCCCTGCCGTCTCCGCCGCTGGCCTGCGGGCACTGAATAGTGGTCAAACCTTGCGCAAAACCATGGAAATGGTTCGGTCATTTCGGAAGGAAGATGATCATACACCGATCATTCTGATGGGCTATTATAATCCGTTTTATTCTTACGGACCCGAAAAATTCGTCCGCGACGCCAAAGAAGCCGGTGTTGATGGATTGATTATTGTCGATTTACCCCCCGAAGAAGATACCGAGCTTTGCCTGCCAGCGCGGGCAGCAGGGCTCGATTTCATCCGTCTGGCGACCCCCACGACCGACGCAGAGCGTCTACCCTCTGTGGTGAAAAATACTTCCGGTTTCGTCTATTACGTCTCTGTGGCTGGGATCACCGGCAAGGCCGCCGGCGAAAAAGCAATCGTCGAGAACGCTTTGAACCGAATTCGGGCCGCATCGGGCCTACCAGCAGCGGTTGGTTTCGGCATCAAAACGGCTGAAAAAGCTAGAGAATTTGCTACATTTGCTGACGCTGTTGTGGTTGGGTCCGCATTAGTCGATGAATTTGCGAATGCCCTTGAAGCCCGCCCCGGTGAGGCCGATAATGCTATTAACGCAGTTTTGAGGCTAGCGGCGGATATTTCGGGGGCGATCCACGCCGCGCGGAAATAGTGGCAAAACTCGCATTTGGAAAAGTAACGTAAGAAAGCGCTGTCGTTTATGAGCTGGCTGTCAAATATTCCTCCGGGCATTAAAAACATCTTTAACCGCAAAGAAGATGGCTCCGACGCGTTGTGGACGAAATGCAACGGCTGCGGCGAGATGGTATTCCAGCGTGATCTCGACGCCGCCAACCAAGTCTGCCCATCTTGTGACCACCATTTCGCAATCGGCCCGACCGAACGCATGGCCATGGTTTTTGATGACAGCAAATTCGAAGATATCGAATTACCCGACCCGGTTACCGACCCACTAAAATTTCGCGACGAAAAAAAATATATTGATCGACTAAAAGAAAATCGGCGCAAAACCGGCCAACAAGATGCTATCCGCGCGGCCTTTGGTAAAATCGACGGTGCCAGCGCGGTTGTTGCTGTTCAGAACTTTAAGTTCATGGGTGGATCAATGGGGATGGCATTGGGCGAAGCGATGCTCAAAGCCGCAGAAACCGCCGTTGAAAAACGTGCACCCTTAATTGTTTTTGCTGCGTCTGGCGGTGCCCGCATGCAAGAGGGCATCCTTTCGTTAATGCAAATGCCGCGCACCACCATCGCCGTGCAAATGGTGAAAGAGGCCGGACTACCCTATATTGTTGTACTGACGAACCCCACGACCGGCGGCGTGACGGCATCATACGCAATGCTCGGCGATATCAACCTGGCTGAACCGGGGGCTCTTATTTGCTTTGCGGGCCCACGTGTTATCGAACAAACCATTCGCGAAAAATTGCCGGAAGGCTTTCAGCGTGCTGAATTTCTCGAAGAGAAAGGCATGGTTGATATGGTTGTCCGCCGTTCGGATATCAAATCAACCCTCGCGCGCTTGATTCGGGTGCTGTTGAAGGACCGTCAAAATACCGGCGCTTCGCAAAGCAAACCAACCAATGTGGTTGCAACCATACCAGCAGAAAAACCCGCGACGGGCACGGCAAAAACAAAAAAACCAGCATCACCAAAAACGCCACAAAAGCTGGATAAAGCCGCAGAATAATATTATGCGCGGTCGAATAAAGGACCCTGTCTGTTGAGCAAGGTTGAAGCTACGCTCGCGAAAATCGCGAGCAGACGCCCCGTTATAATTGATCTTTCGCTTGACCGGGTCCACGCGGCCTTGACGCGATTGGGAGAACCACAGAAAAAATTGCCGCCTGTTTTTCACGTGGCTGGCACAAACGGAAAGGGCTCAACAGTCGCGTTTTTACGCGCGATGCTTGAAGCATCGGGAAAATCCGTACACGTTTATACCTCCCCTCATCTCGTAAGGTTTAACGAGCGCATTGTTGTTGGCGGCAACCAAATCAGCGACGACGCACTCATCGACGCGCTTGAACGAACCGACCAGGCCATGGGATCGGACCTACTCACCTATTTTGAAACCACAACCTGCGCAGCGCTGTTAGCCTTTTCCGAATCTCCGGCTGACTTTGCGATTATCGAGGTCGGCCTAGGCGGACGGTTAGACGCAACAAATGTTCTTGAGACGCCACTCGCCGCCGTTGTCACCCCTGTTGACCTAGATCACCAGTCATTTCTCGGGAACACTATTGATGAAGTTGCAGCGGAGAAGGCCGGGATATTTCGGCGCAGAGCGCCTGCGGTCATCGCCAAGCAATCGCCCGAGGCAATGGCAGTACTTCAACATCATGCACAAAAAACTGGCGCGACTATCCATGCATTTGGCGAGCAATGGAATGTACATTCTGAGCACGGACGACTGATCTATCAAGACGACCATGGTCTTTGTGATCTTGATCTGCCGCGTCTGCCCGGCGGCCACCAAATCGAGAATGCAGGCACCGCCATTGCCGCATTGCGCGCCGCAGGGATTACGCTCGACGAAGCCGCCATTTCAAAGGGTTTGAACAACGCTCATTGGCCGGCGCGGATGCAGCGCCTAACCCGTGGACCGTTGATTGAGCAGGCCCGAGCCGCCCTCGGTGTCGAGCCAGAAATCTGGCTCGATGGTGGTCACAACCCTCATGCTGGCCGCGCTATTTCCGCCGTCATGGCCGATTTCGAGGCCCGAAACCCGCGCCCATTGGTAATGATTTCCGGCATGCAAGCCAACAAAGATGCCGTTGGATATTTTGCGCCCTTCGCCGGATTAGCTCAGGCCGTTTATTGCGTCGCTGCGGAGCATGATGGTGTGATGGGGCCGACGGAAGTCACAGCAGCTGCGCGCGAAGCCGGGCTCAATGCCACGAGCAGCGCATCAATCACCGACGCCATTCATGCCGCTTGTGCTCAAAAAGAAAACGAGCCGCCAAGAATTCTCATCAGCGGCTCGCTTTATTTGGCGGGTGAAATTTTGCGCGAAAACGCTTAGGCCGCTGCCTCTTTCAACACTTCGTCGATCCACGCGGCAATCTGGCTTTTTGGTGCCGCGCCAACGCGAGTTGCAATATGCTCGCCACCAGAGAAAATCATTAATGTAGGAATTCCGCGCACGCCGTATTTTCCGGGTGTTTCCGGGTTTTCATCAATATTCACTTTCGCGATATTGAGCTTGCCTTCATATTCAGATGAAATCTCTTCAAGCGCTGGTGCAATCTGCTTGCATGGTCCACACCATTCCGCCCAGAAATCAATGAGAACGGTTTCACCCGATGTTAGCACGTCATCGGAAAAGCTGGTGTCGGTTACATTTTTAATGGCCATGGCTGAACTACTCCTGAAAGCGCCGTTTGATCCTGTATTTCATATTCGTATTGCGCAAGATAGAGGCTGTTGGCGGGGTTTCAACCCATTGTCACAATACGCGCGAAGGCGTGATCGAGCATTTCGCCCGGAAGCTCCATCAATCGGGCGTCATAGGTCCACAGTAACGCACAGACGATCTCATGCTTGGGATAGATTTCCTGTAGCAGTGCCCGATAGGCCGCCATTTGCGCAACATAAGTTGGATCAACTTTACTGGCCTCAAGCGGGGGTGGACGGTTGGTTTTATAGTCCACAACCAACACTTGCTTTTCCGTCACAACCAATCGGTCGATCTGGCCGCTGATCCGCACATTCTTTGGCGCACTTGCTGGGCGACCGATGATCGGCACCTCCGCACGGGATCCCGGCGCAAAAACCGCCGCAAACTTCTGATCGGTCAGAACGGTCAATATCTCATTGCGCCATTTTGCTCGTTCGTCCTCGTCAATATTTCCCGCGAGCCGCAAAAGTAACTTCTCTGCCGCACTCGCTCGATCACCAGCGGGAACATCAGGCAACAATTCGAGCAATCGGTGTAAAATCCGTCCACGGAAATATCTATCACCGTCAGTTGATGGCCCAACCGGGGAATATGCGGCGGTCGTCGGCTCCGTATCCTCCTCGCCCAATAGTTTCGACGGGGCAAGGCGTGCACCCCTCGTCTCTATTGGTGCGGTTTCGAATAGCCACGACGGAATGGTGAATGCATCAACATCTCTAACATCAGAATGGGTTTGTTTGACATCAGCGGTCTGCGGACATGAAATCCGCATCACAGGCTCTGGTCTATTCGCCCATAATGGTTCATCACTTAGCTTTACTTCCGTGCCCATTCGATCAAAGGCATCACATGAAAGTGCGTGCCAAGATTTTACACCTGTTTCTTTGCTGTTGGGGTCTTTGTTATTACCTTGCTCAATGCCGCAAATATAGAGCCGATCTCGGGCACGTGTGGCGGCCACATAAAACAAACGGCGATATTCCTCATAATCTAATTGCAATTTCTGTTCGCGCGCTTGCTCGCTCAGCGATACATCGTCAGCCTTTGGACCAGTCAACAATTTAAACCCTTCGGGCAGGGCTACGTCTTGAGGTGGCGCTACCAACGGACCAACATTTTTGCTTTGCACCTCTCGGTGCGCGTCGAGTAAAAATACAATATCAGCCTCTAAACCCTTGGCACCGTGAACCGTCATGACACGGACTGAGTTGTTCTCGCGCTCCATTTCGCGTTTAATATCACCCGCAGCATTTTCGAACCAAGCGACGAACGCCCGCAGAGAACGCGGCTTCCCGTTTTCGAAATCAATCGCTTGACGCAATATCTCATCCATCGCATCGCTCGATGCTTCGCCCAATCGTTCATAAAACCGCAAACGACCAGAGGTCTCACCGGTTTCAAGCACATGACTGAAGAATGCGAACGGCCCCTGTTGGCGCGCTATATCGCGAGCCGCAGAAATTTCTCCATAGGCGCGGCTCCAATGCGCATACTCATCCTTGCGCCGCCGCAATTCCGCCCAAAGGCTTTGATCGCGATCAAAAGCAAGCGGGAATAAATCCTTATCGTCATCAAAACCGAAAAGCGGGCTTTTCAGAATTTCAGCCAGCGATAAATCATCCGACTGATTAAGTGCGAACCGCGCATAGGAAAGCAGATCCTCTATTGCGGGATCTTCCATCAACACCAGACGATCCGGCCCCGCAACAGGGACCCCATGAGCCGAAAGACGCTGGATAACCTCGCGGAAAAGCGGGCTGCGGCTCTGGACCAAAATCATGATGTCACCCGGACGAATGGGCTGTCCGTTCGATTCCAAAACCTCACCGCGATCAAGCCAATCTTTGATGGTCAGCGCAATTCGGTCACATAGAACCCGCACAGGATGTTCACCCGCCGGCGCATCGACCGGCGCATCCCATGCCTCGACTTTTTCGGTCTCAGGGCGTGGTGCCAGCGGCCATAGCTCAACCAAACCGGCCACCCCTTCGCGGCAAACGCCGTGGGTCGGGATCGGGTATTCGCCCAAGCCTTCGGCAGCCGCGCGCTCGGAAAATACTTCATCCACAAAAGAGAGTACGGGTGCCGTTGTTCGAAACGACATTTTCAGTTGCAGGTTTTTATAATCAGTCACCGCCGTAAGGCGTTGCCCCAAATCTAATTCTTTGGCTTTGAATAAGCCAACATCGGCACCCTGAAACGAATAGATCGATTGTTTCATATCACCAACAGCAAAAAAACTACGTTGGTCCTGCCGCGCGCCCGCGCCGCTAAAATATTCTTCAAACAGGCTTTCAACCACAGCCCATTGGCTTGGGCTGGTGTCTTGCGCTTCGTCGATTAAAATATGATCGACGCCATAATCGAGCTTATACATGATCCATGCCGAATTCACCCGGCTGAATAATTGTCGTGCGCGGACAATCAAATCATCAAAATCCAATGCTGCACGACTAATTTTTGCCTCAGCATAAAGGTCATTTAACGCCGTACATAGCCGCAAGTGCGCAGCAGTATCATGAAAAAGCGCCAGCGTTTTTATTTGTGTAAGTGTTGCTTCAAAATCCGCGGCAAGTTTATCGAGGAATGGCCCCACCCACGGATCAACCTTGTTTGTCGCCGCCGTTGCAATCTTTTTGCGCATCCCTTTGCGGTCTGCGGTCATCAAGAACCCCGTCAGAATCTCCCATTGTTCACTCGGATCGGTTGCAATGAAATAAGGAGCCAATCGCTTGGCCGCTTCTTGTGGTTGTTTGCCATCCGCGGCCAAACCGTCATGGGCACACTTTAAATCATCGTCTGATAGAAAGCCGATAAACTGGGCTTTTATGCTATCTTCGTTAAGCGTTGGGTCGATCAATAATTGCCGCGCCAGAGCCGCAAGTGTCTGTTCTAAGCTCTCATCTTCAAAAGTTACGCGCCGCCCAAATAGCAACAAATCACGAAGGGTTTGCTCCGCCCGAGACGCAGAAAGTCGTTTAAACGCCGCCGCAATTTCGGGATCTTTCTTCGCGCCAACTGCCAGTTGGTCTAGCGCACGATTTCGAATTGCTAATGCTTGCGCGTCTTCAATCACCGTAAACCCTGGTGGCGCTCCGGCCTCAATCGGAAAACGACGCAACACGCTTTCGCAAAAAGAGTGAATCGTCTGAATTTTCAAACCACCGGGGGTTTCAAGCGCCTTGGCAAAGAGCCGCCGCGCGCCCGCTAGGTCCGCTGCTGATTTTGAGGTTTCGTCCTCGCCTTCAAGTTCGGACAGCGCTTTGACCAAATCCGCATCGCTTGCAAGCGCCCACTCTCCGAGTACGGAGAATAGACGTTCCGCCATCTCTGCGGCCGCCGCTTTCGTAAAAGTAATGCACAAGATTTTTTTCGGATCGGCACCGGACAGCAATAACCGGGCAACACGATTGGTCAACACCCGTGTTTTACCAGACCCAGCGTTTGCCATCACAAAAACTGAGCTTTTCGGATCAGCGGCAAGCCGCTGGTTATTGGTTGTTTCCTCTAGCGGCGTCATTCGTCACCCCCGCCATCGCCCTGTGCGCTTCGCTCACGGCGGCGTGCAAGATGGTCATAGTCACCAAAACTATCAGTATATTGCGGACGCGGTTGAGAGAGATAAGCATTTTCTGGATCCGCAAAATGAAGCAGTAGCGCGACCAATCCATCACGAGTTTCAGCAATGAGCTTGGCGGCGTCATCACCGCTCAGGCCCGCATCACGTTCTTTGGCTTTTCGTCCAACCACTTTGAGGTATTCAAAGCCATCAACCGGGGCTGCGCCCAATTCATCAAAGCCGCCTTTTTCAACAATAAACCCAGTCAGCGGTAATTGCGGACTAAACTTTTGTTGCATCTTCAAACTTGGTGGGTCGCCGGTTTTGTAATCAATCACGAATGCGCCACCCGTGCTTAACAAATCGATCCGATCGGCTCTGGCATTAAGGGTATAGCGAGTACCGTTTAGATCGAAACTATATTCGCCCTTCCCTTCGATCACCGCAGGGGTGCCCAGCGCGCGTCGTTCGGTATCCCAACTCGCGAGCCACACCAGCGCATCCCCAACACGCTCGCGCCAGAAAGCATCGTGGCGGGCCTCATATCCATATTCCGGTGCGTGCGCATCAAAAAGCGCGCGCAATCGGGCTTCACGGTCAGCAACATCCGGTAAGGGACCGTGCGCATATTCCTCCATGATTTTATGAAAGAGGTTGCCCACATGTCGCGCACTGAAATCTTCGCTCAGCGCATCGAGTTTTTTCAACCCTAAAATTCGCCGTGCATAAATAGCATACGGGTCGCGCAACAACTTTTCGATTGCGGTCACAGCAAATTCGGTTGGCCGTGCTTCTGCTGGTGGTAACGGTTTGGGCGCATGAATGTGTTTTATATCTTTAGGTTTATCGAGCAGCCCTGCAATCGCTTCACTTCTTTGCGAGACATCAACAGTCTCAAGAACTTGCGCGCCCTTTAGTATGTTCTTTAAACGAACAATCCAGCGTGAAGGTTTGGTCGGTTTTCCGCCCGCGCGGGTCGAACGCGTGAGCAACACCTCAGGCGAGGCTGACAACTGCGCAAAGTCGTGCGCCGCGAGACCAATTCGGCGTTCGGGCGACGGCAAACCCAACTCTTTACGCATGGGCCGTGACAAAAACGGATCAATCGCCGCATCGCGTGGCCAGACACCCTCGTTCAGGCCTGCCAAAATAATAACATCTGCGGTTTGTAAGCGCGCTTCTAGTGGGCCAAGAATTGAAAGCCGAGGGTGTGCCGGCTCGCGCCGTCGGACAGCACCACCCGCGATCAACCGCGTAAAAATATCCACATACTCAGAAGACTGATCATGCGTGATCAATCCCAAACTATCGCGCATCGTCGCCAATAACGCCGCCCCCTCGTCGCCATCATCACCACGCCACAACCGCTCAGCACCAGCTTCTTCATCGCTACCACAAAGAACCTCGCTTGCGGCCAAATGGGCCTCGAAACGATCAGTAAAACTGGCGTCCGGATTTGGCCAAAGCTTCGCAGCACGTTCAAGTGTTTCAAAAAACGTCGCAAACTCACCCTCTAAGGGGGAATTGAGTTCAAGACGTTTGCGCAACCCTGCGAAACCACCTTGGGGTTTAAGCCCTCGTAAGGCCCGATCCACACGACCGATCGCACGGGCGCGGTCTTTACCACTAACACCGCCACCAAACCGCGAATGATCCAGCAGCGCCATAAGGTGCACCGGGTCCGACACGTCACTGAGCCACGCCGCCGTTAACCGCAGAAAAATACCGCATGGCGTATTAGCGAATGGCGCGCCCGCAGAATCGTCAACAACCACGCCCCACCGCCGCATTTTAATTGCTACCCGGCGCGCGAGATCACGATCTGGCGTCACAAGCATTGCGGTTTGAGCGGGAACACTGACAACCTCACGAAGCCTTGATGCGACGATGCTCGCTTCGCGCTCTTCATCACGCGCCTCTACAAGACTAAACCCTTCAAGCGCCTTTGATATGGCATCTTTGTTAGATTTGACTTCTTCGGCCCATTGGCGCCAATCGTCCGATGCATCCGCTGGCCGTAATGCCATCGTTACTAAATCGGCACGCGGATCACTTTTGTTACCGTCCGCCGTAGGCCACGAATATATCGCCCCGCGCTCTACCTTCAAAGATTCAATCAAAGATTTCAAACCACTTTGGGGGTGTGGTTCGTCAACGGCATCCCAAACATGATCTGGAGAACGTAAATCTAATCCCGGCAGAACAACACAGCCAAAAGGTAATGCCGCAACTGTGCTCATCATTCGCCCAACTGCCGGGGTTGAACCTGTCGTCCCCGCAATAACAATCGGGCGCGAAGGCGGCACCTCTTCCCACCGGCGGGTTTGTTTATCGATCAAAGCAATACGCCGTGCCGCGGGGTCAAAAAGCGATTGTTCCGCCAGATAATTTGGCCACAACTCGGTGACGATTTTCAGAAACTCTAACGATCCCTGCCAATGTTCCGCCAGTCCATCTGGCACAATCCGATCTAAATCAGACGCGTCAATTTCTTCTGTATAAAGAGAGTCAAGCAGTTTCCCAAGCTCGTCCGCCGCCGAAATTGCGCCGGCCCATCGGTGTTGCCCATCAAAGAAAACCCGGTCACGTTCGGCGATAAGGCGCGCCAAAATGAGCCGCCGATTGGCCGAAGAAATTGCCGGTGGCAGCGACAGCTCGTCGTCTAACGTCCCGCCCAAATCGTCGAGGACGAATTCGTCTTCATCGATGTCTCCGAGCGCGCGAATATGGGGCGTTAGGGCGGCATTAGTGCCCGCCGCCTCTAAAAATGCTTCTGATAATGCGCGTGCAGCACGCCGCGTCGGCAGATAGATATGCGCATCGGAAACATCCAAACCCGCTGCCGTCAGTGAGGCAGTAAGCCCGCGTGCAAGATCGGTCAGGAATGGCCTCCCGGAAGCAATCGAAAAATATCGCGGTCCCGGCGCGTTAAAAATCTCTGACGGTGTCAACGGTTTTTTCCTAATCGCTTTTCCGCAAGGGCATGACCATCAGGATCACCCACGTGCAACCAATCGCCGTCATATATGACACCAAAAAGCCGTCCACGACTGGCTGCCAGATCCCACAAAACGCGTGTCGAAAATGCGCCACCCGGCCCCTCAGAAATCAGACCCTGCGCGATTATCTGTAATCCGGTGAACACAAACGGAGCCGTATCGCGTTTCCGTAATTGAATTTGTCCGTCAACAGATCTATTAAAATCCCCCGCCCCATCATATCCGCTGGTGCGCTCAATCGGCACCAACAGCAATAGCGCATCCATCTGTTCTCCATCCCAAACACTTGCCAAGGCCGTACATGCCTCGGGTCCATCACCATCAATCATGATGGCATCAGTATTGGTGCAGAAAACAGGGCCGTCGGCGAACAGCCCCCGCGCTTTTTGTAAGCCGCCGCCGGTTTCTAGCAACTCTTGGCGCTCATCCGAAATGACGATCTCTGGGGAGGTTCGACCAGCCAAATGGTTTTCAACTTGCTCGGCCAAATAATGCACATTGACGACTGCGCGCTCAACGCCAACCCTCGCAAACCGGTCGAGCGCATAATCAATCAATGGCTTTTCTGCCACTTCGATCATGGGCTTGGGCCGATCATTGGTGAGCGGGCGCATACGCGTTCCAAGGCCGGCAGCAAGCACCATGGCGGATCGGGGCATGGCGGCAATCATACAAGCTCCGGGAAATATTTTTCAAAAAACGGCACGAGCGGGGTCATTGCAGGGCGCGCAAGGTCGCGGCGGAAATGCGCCTCAACGCGTGGTAGTAGTTCAAGATACCGTGGCTTGTTATCACGCTTAGCGAGCCGCGCGAAAATACCTAAGATCTTCGCGTTGCGTTGCGTCGCCAAGATCGCATAGTCACGTTCAAATTGAACGCTCTCACAATCGGATTCGTCGAGATAATAGGCAAACATTTTTTCGGCGAGGCCCGGGCTAACGTCGCGACGCGCGTCTTCGAGAAGTGACACAAGATCATAGGCCGCTTGACCGAATAAAGCGTCCTGAAAATCGATGACGCCAACCTTTGCGGCCCCTTCTCGGTCTGGTAACCACAACAAGTTTTCTGCGTGATAATCGCGCAGCGCAAATGTATGTGGTGCCGACAGCCCATCAAGAACGCTTGCCCACCGCGCACGATAATCTGCATAGATATCATCATGCGCGTCAACGCCATGTTTCAATGGCCAATACCATTCCATTAACAAACGCGTCTCGGCATCAAGCGCCAATCCGTCATAATCGAGCATCGCGTATGTTTCATCCGCAGGTCGTGTTAGCGATTTTTTGTGTAAGCTCAGCAACGCGTCAATCGCATGTTGATAAAGGGTTTCTTCATCAACGCGGTCCACCACGCGGGCAAAAAGATCGTCGCCCAGATCCTCGATCAAGGCATAGCCATTCGCAGGATCAGCGGCATAAATCTCGGGCGCAGACAGCCCCGCTGCCCGCAGCGCATTTGCCATCGCTACAAAAGCGTTGAGATTTGGCCCCGCCAAGCGCGCCATGGCATTGTAGCCAAGCGCTTTTCGCGTGACCTCGTCAGCGTCCACCGGGCAAGACGGCGCTTCAGCACTCGGTGGCGCAATCATGAAGATGGCCGACTGGCCGTGGTGATCAAGGCGCTCGTAACGACGCGTCGAGGCATCCCCCGCAAGCGGCACCGCGCGTGCATCGACCCAACCTGCGGCGGCAAGGAAATCTGCTCTGGTGTCGAATTGTTTATCTTGGGTCATCCCGCTCATTCTATGCGATTCCTGCATCATTAAGGCGTTTCGCCCAATCTTCATCTACGTCCAGAATGGCGCGGCGCGCCTTACTTGGGCCCGAGGTTTCTAACCGTAGCCCAAGGCTTTTTTCAGGCAACAACCCGTCGATCCGTTCCGGCCACTCGATTAACACTACCCCGCCTTCAAGCGCTTCTTCTAAGCCAAGTTCCCAAACATCATTTGGGTCTTCAAGCCGGTAAAGATCGAAATGCCAGAGTAAAAACTGATCATTGTCATAGGTTTCAACCAACATATAGGTGGGGCTCGGCGCGTCTTTGACATCGGTGAGTTCCGCAATGACAGCCCGGGCAAAGGTTGTCTTCCCTGCCCCCAAATCACCGGCCAGTCGCACTATATCACCGTCATTCAGCACTCGCGCCATCGTCGCGGCAAACGCTTTGGTCGCGGCCTCATCGGGCAAATTTAGCTCAATCGTCGTCATGTCGTCCTTTAGATTTTCCCGGAAAATACCAGGGCCGAAGCGTGAAAATTAGCCACATCGTCATGTCAATCGCCGCATAGAGACATAAAAGACTTGCCCTCACATGCTAAGGCCTTACATCCACCTATTCGTAAACATGTCCCATTAGCTACAGACGAGCCTCATGCCAAAAATTACTTTTATCGAACAAAATGGAACCGAACATGCCGTCGAGGCTGCCGAAGGCGCGTCCGTAATGGAGGCCGCGGTTAAAAACATGGTTCCCGGCATCGACGCCGATTGCGGCGGGGCCTGTGCCTGCGCCACGTGCCACATCTATGTAGACGACGCTTGGCGTGAAAAAACGGGCAAAGCAGCCACCATGGAAGAGTCGATGCTCGACTTTGCCTATGAGCCAAAAGAAAACTCACGCTTGTCTTGCCAAATCAAAGTCACCCAAGACCTTGATGGTTTGGTTGTACGCCTGCCGGAATTCCAAGGCTAAAGCTCGCATTTTCGTTTCTACCTTGACCTATGCTGGCTCGCATTGTTTCATGAACAAATGCGGAACATTACACCAATGGCGCTTGCTGCCAAGCCCGAAAACCCAACCCGGCCAGATCGCACCGTCGCTTTAACGCGGGGCGTGACACGGCTTTTTATTGACATGGGCCTCAGCCCAATTACGGAATTTCGCCTGCCCATCAAACGGCGGGCCGACATTGCGGCCCTTGATCGGCGCGGAAAATTAGTGATGGCGGAAATAAAGTCCTGTCGCGCGGATTTTGAATCAGATCAGAAATGGCCAGAATATCGCGAATATTGCGATCAGTTTTTCTTTGCGGTCGATCCTGATTTTCCCGCGGATATCCTACCCTATGACCAAGGGCTGATTATCGCTGACGAATATGGCGCGGCCATTAAACGACCCGCACCGGCGCGCCCACTTGTGGCCGCCAGACGCAAAGCAATCACACTACGGTTCGCGCGGCAAGCCGCTTTTCGCGCCCTTGCCGCCCCAGATGTTGCCGATCCAAAATTGGACTAAGCCTTATTGCGGGGTCAACCGAAGTACTTTGCCCGATGCTTCAGGGTCGTTTGTCAGCTCTGTCGCTACATAAATTGCCCCATCTGGACCGACGCGAACATCACGAACGCGCTCGCCGCGATCGAGCAAATACCGCTCTTCACCTGCAGGTGTGTTGCCATCCATCATCACATGATGAAGCGCAGCACCGGCCATCGCGCCGATCAATAGATCACCATCCCAATCGGGGAACATATCGCCGCGATAAACCGCAAGGCCCGACGTTGCAATTGACGGCGTCCAATACTTCACCGGTTGGGTTGTACCTTCATATTCTGTAAACGGTGTAATCTTCGCGCCATTATAATCGATACCGTAGCTCGCGAGCGGCCAACCGTAATTATTGCCTGGCTCAATGATGTTCAATTCGTCCCCGCCGCGTGGACCGTGCTCTGTTTCCCACATCACATCGCGGGCCTGGTCATAGACAAAGCCTTGCGGGTTGCGATGACCTTTTGTCCAAAGCTCAGGACGCGAATCATCGCCAAATACCGGGTTATCTTCGGGGATTGAACCATCTTCGTTCAAACGCACGACGGCACCAAAGCTGGTCTTCATGTCTTGCGCTTTTTCTTTATATTTCGATCCTTCGCCAATCGTCACATACAGCTTGGAATCACCGCCCCAAACCATGCGGCCACCATAATGATGATTTGTGTCTTTGTCAGGCACAGCATCATATAGCACCTCAAGATCGGTGAGTGCTCCATCGGAATATTTTGCGCGAGCAACGCGCGTTGCATTCTTACGGTCAGAGCCATTGGCATAGGCAAGATATAGCCAGCCATTTTCAGAAAAATTTGGGTGCGGAAGAATATCAAAAAGTCCAGCTTGACGACCGGGGTGAATATCCGGCAATCCTGAAACAGGATCGGCAACCAAGGCCCCATCCCGGATGATCCGCAATCGTCCAGCCCGCTCACTCACCAGCATGTCACCGTCCGGCAGGAACGAAATTGACCACGGATTGACCAACCCTTCGGCGAGCACCTCTATGTTTAGCGCAAGCTGACCGTCTGGCGCGGGATCAGCCAAGGTTTCTTGCAACGCAGGGTCGCCACCGCCCTTTGCGGAATTTGCACCGGCGTCATTAGCGCCAGAGCAGGCCGTCATCAGTAAGGCACAGCTCATCATCAGGAAACGCTTGGTCATTTTCGGCCCTTTCGCAAAAATGGATTATACTGTTCTCTTGGGTATGCGCAGGCGGCAATAGAGGTCAATATTCCGGCGCATGAATTGATTTTCGACTATGCTATACTATTTGGGCCTTGGGCAAAATGGGGCGCATAAAATGGCGGCAAAGAGGGCACTATGAAAATTGGACAGACGGCCATCGCCTATATCCTCGCGGTGCTAACCACCTATGTGATCGCAGCAGGTTTCTACACTCAGCAAGTGATCGCCAAACAGACCGCTATCGGCATGGAGTTTACCAGCGGGCAGCAATTTAATAATTACCTGAGCAACATCACTGGTCTTTGGGCCTATGCCGCGATGATCGCCATTGCCCTTTTGATTGCATTCATTGTTGCGGCTGGGGTTAAGCGGATTTTAAAACCACTTGCAGTCATTGCCTATCCGGTCGCCGGAGCCGCGGCCATGTTCGTCATGCTGATATTGATAGAGCGGCAACTTGGTGGCGGTGCCGGTATCATTGGTGGCGCGCGCGATGCCCTCGGAATTTCTTTGCAATGTTTTGCAGGTTTCTTGGGCGGCGGGCTTTTCGCCTTGCTAAGGCCGCGATAGAACCCCCTCCAATATGCAAAACGATTTAGCCTCCTTGATCCGCAATACGGCCGCGCGCGTCCGCGCACGCGATTTCATGTGGGCGATTGGTATTAGTGCCGGGGTCTGTGCCGCACTCATCTTTGCGCAGCTCGCGGATTGGCGATTAGCGCTTTTGGCTTGGGTCGCATTTTTAGCGGCGCTTTCGGTCAGATACCGATTTTCGTCTGGGCGAGTTTGGGCCGCCCCCGTACAGCGCATCATCGAGACCGAACTCAACGCTCAAAAAGCAGAGCTCGCGCGCCTTCGCATGGCCCAAGGGGTCGCGCGGGCATTACCAGAGCCATTATTTATCCTCGAGGCCGATGGCCTGGTAGAACATGCAAACCCCGCAGCCCTAGACCTTGTTGGTATGACCGAAGTCACCGGGCGGCACTTCGCATCGGTATTGCGTGCCCCCAGCGTTTTTGAAGCCGCTGAAAATGTTATCGCCACCAATGAGTCTGTAACCGTCGAATTCACAACGATTGGCGGCGTAGAGCGCACTTGCCGCGCCTATATCACGCCCATTGAGACTGGCGTTGAAGAGTCGAACCGCGCACTGGTATTTATCCGTGATCTGACGAGCGAGTTACGCGTCGAGCAAATGCGTGCAGACTTTATTGCCAGCGCCAGCCATGAACTACGGACGCCATTGGCATCTGTGCTCGGATTTATCGAAACCCTTCGCGGCCCAGCTAAAGACGATCCCGAAGCGCGTGAAAAATTCTTGCTGGTTATGCAAGCGCAAGCCGAACGCATGCAGCGACTTGTGGCTGATTTGATGTCGCTTTCGCGGATCGAGCTGAATGAACATGTGCCGCCACGTCAGAGCCTTGATCTATCGGAGATTACGAAAGACGTTATCGAAAGCCTTTCGCCGTTATTTGAAGCCTCAGAAGCGATTGTCGATTTCACAAAAGAAACCGACGAGCCGACCAACATCCGTGCCGACCATGATGAAGTTTTTCAGGCCATTCAAAATCTCGTGGACAACGGCGTGAAATATGGCGGAGAGCCGCCCATGGTAAAGGTCAAAGTTGGGCGCGGTGCCGCGCCAACACCGTTTAAGGATGGCCCGCCTGCCCATCGCGCTGGCGATAGCGCAGAACAAGTTGCAGCCCGTCTCGGCATTCCCGTTGAAGACCTTGTCTATGTGCAGATCCGTGATTTTGGTGTCGGGATTGAGCGAAGTGACCTGCCGCGTCTGACTGAGCGGTTTTATCGGGTTAATGTAGAACGCAGCCGCAAAAGCGGCGGTACCGGCCTCGGGCTTGCGATCGTCAAACACATCATGAACCGCCACAAAGGTGGGTTTCAGATCGAAAGCCGGCCAGCAAACGGCGCGTCTTTCACTTGTCATTTTCAGTCGGCACCTTAACGCGCGTTTGACGAAATCAAAAAAATTATGCGCAACTGTTGCGCTTTTTCATTTGACCAGACAAGAAATTGTCATAAATAACCCCCATGTATTCGGTCCCCCAGCACAATAATTTGCTATTCAATTGAGTGTGACCGAGTCAAAAATAGAAAAAAGATAAAGAAAACAAATTCATGCCAACGTCAGCCCCGAGCCAATCCTACCCTGCACGTCTCGAACTTGAGACGTCACTGTCGCGCATGGCCGCGCAGGTAGAGAGTCAATTGGCCGGCGCAATTGGTGCGTTTGAGCGGCGGGACATCCCAACCGCAGAAAAAATTATTGCGGCTGACGAACGTATAGACGCCTTCGATCATGCGATCGAAAACAAAGTCATGGAATTACTGCTGCACGGCCCGTTACCCGAAGAGGCCCTGCGCGAGGTCATGACCATCGGCAAAATTGCCGGTGAACTTGAGCGCGTTGGTGATCTTGCAAAAAACGTTGCTAAACGAACTTTAGTGGTCAGCATGGAAGCGCCCGCGCGCCCAACCTCTGGCGTTGCGCGCATGGGCCGCGCGAGCTTGCGACAAATCTCAGACATTCTTACAGCGTACTCAGCGCGCAATCTCAACGCTGCGAAAGCAGTTTGGGTCGGCGATGATGAACTCGACGAGTTGTATAACTCAGTATTCGAAGAAATTTTGGTGGCGATGATGCGCGACCCGGCCAAGGTCAATGCGTGTACGCATCTGGTTTTCACAGCAAAGAATTTTGAGCGCGTCGGTGACCATGCGACCAACATTGCTGAGGCATTGCATTTTCTGCTGACGGGGTCGCGTATTATGGAGTCTCGACCAAAAGGAGACAAGACCTCGACAATCACTGTTTCACCCCCTAAAGCGGGCACGGTTTAGACAGAAACAGGATCCGCATCAGGTTCTGATTATCGAGGACGCCACATTTCATCGGCACCTTGATATCGCGTCACAACCCGATGCGCCTAAGACATGGGACGTGCCGGCATGCCCGAGACAAAGGTCTTGATCGTCGAAGATGAAGACGCTCTTTCGACCCTTCTAGAATACAACCTTACCAAAGAAAAATTTGATGTTGCGATCGCCACTGATGGCGAAGACGGCCTGCTGAAGGTCGAAGAATACGGACCGGACATCATTATCCTTGATTGGATGCTACCGAAGGTATCAGGCATTGAAGTATGCCGCCGCCTTCGCGCGAAACCGGAAACCCGGAACATTCCAATCATTATGCTCACCGCGCGGTCAGAAGAAGCCGACCGCATTCGCGGTTTAGAAACTGGCGCAGATGATTATTTAACCAAGCCATTTTCAACCGCGGAATTGATGGCGCGCCTAAAAGCAATCTTGCGGCGCATCCGACCCGGCCTTGCCGATGATACGGTAGTGTTTGGCGACATCAGCATTGATCGCGTGTCGCACAAGGTCACGCGCGGCGACAAAGAAATTCATCTTGGGCCGACGGAGTTTCGTCTTCTCGACCATTTGATTCAACATCCGGGTCGGGTTTTCTCACGCGAGCAGTTGTTGAATGCCGTTTGGGGTTCTGACGTTTTCGTCGAAGTCCGTACAGTTGATGTGCATATTGGCCGACTACGAAAAGCGCTCAATAAATATAAACAGGGCGATGCTATTCGAACGGTACGATCTGCGGGTTATGCGCTTGATATGAGCTAAAAAAAAGCCCGCCAAATGGCGGGCTTTTTAAATTGCTATAGCTGCTTAGATTAGCTTGCGGCTGCGCGACGCTTTTCGAGCAATGCAGATGCTGGACGACGAACCATCGGACGGTCGCGACGTTGTGGTGGCTGAAATGCGAGACGCGCATGATGCGTGCAATAGGATTTACCCATTGATGCAGGTTGTCCGCAAAAATGGAAATCATCTTTCGCCGGGTCGCCAATAGGCCATTTACACATATTGTTTTTGATCGTCGCGACGGTCGTCATCGCGCCGGTATCAAGAACAACTGGGGTGATCGTATCAACTTCAGGAATAACCGATTTAATCTCAGTCCGTTGCTGCGGTTTAACCGTAACAACTTCTTCGCGAGGCTCCTGCGAAGGACCGCAACCGCGTTGTGGTTTCGCTGGTGTCGCGCGCCCAGAAAGGCCAAGACGGTGCACTTTACCGATCACTGCATTCCGCGTGACGCCACCCATCTTATTTGCTATTTGCGCCGCCGAGAGCCCTTCAGCCCATAGGGTTTTCAAAAGCTCCACCCGCTCATCCGTCCAAGCCATCTCGACTTCTCCTCGCGTTGATTCCGGAAAGCGCTACCGCGCTGGTCTAAATCTCAATATTTAGTGTAGTGAGTTAACGCCACTCCCTGGGCGCCTAAATATAGTATCCTATAGGTTGAAAAACACAACATGGCGCCCCCACAAATTTTTGCCCACCACATGTTGATAAATCGTCATACTTGACGCGAACGCGCCATAGCGCGCACACACAGGTTGCAACGCAATAATCAAAATTGGCACTTTTTATGACCACGACAGACACTTCAAAAGAAACAGAAATTCCCGCATTCGACCTGAGCGCAGGCTTTGGCGCACGTCGCTTTGGGGCCGTCAACTGGCTTGGATTGTGGACGCTTTACCTCAAAGAGGTACGCCGCTTCATGAAGGTGGTTTTTCAGACCGTTATTGCGCCGGTTATTCAAACGCTCCTGTTCCTGATTGTCTTTACACAGGCTTTTGGCGCTGCGCGGCCCGATGTAAATGGTGTTCCATTCATCGAATTTCTGGCCCCCGGCCTTATTATGATGGCAGTGCTAACCAACGCATTCACCAATTCCTCTTCCTCGCTCATTATTGCCAAGGTCCAAGGATCAATCGTCGACGTTCTCATGCCGCCATTGTCCGCGTTCGAACTTACGGTTGCGCTCGTCGCGGGCGCAGCCACACGCGGGATTATGGTTGGTCTGATCACGGCCACCACCTGCGCCGTGTTTATGGCCTTCAATGGCAACCCAATGCGTATCGAAGCCTTCTGGGCTATTCTTTATTTTTCAATGGCTGCGGCGGTCATCTTTGCAAGCCTCGGTGCTATCGGCGGGATCTGGGCCGACAAATTTGATCAGCTCGCCGCCGTCTCGAACTTCGTTATAACGCCGCTGACATTTCTCTCTGGTACGTTTTATTCAATCGAAAACCTGCCTGAGCCATTCCGCACCATAAGCCACTACAACCCGGTCTATTATTTGATTGATGGGTTCCGTGCTGGCTTTACTGGCGTTCACGAAGCCAGCGCCGTAACGGGCGTTTTAGTCACCTTAAGCCTCGCTGGAATTTTCTCTGCGGTTGCTTACATGCTGCTGCGCATTGGATACAAAATCAAAGACTAAGGCTTTTCATGTCACAAACTTCTCCTCAGAACGATTTCATTTTGCCGTTTCAGATCGCTGACACGGCCGTACGTGGCCGCATGGTTCGGCTTTCTGGGTCAATTGATCAAATTTTGAATGCACACGAATTTCCTGACCATTTGAGCGAACTCGTAGGCGAAGCAACAGCGCTTGTGGCGATGATGGGCGCGGCGCTAAAATTCGAAGGAAAGCTTATCTTCCAGGCCCAAGGTGATGGCCCTGCCTCTTTGGTCGTCGCGGACTATTCCGCTGGCGGTGCCTTACGCGCCACCGCCAAGGCTGATCGCCTTGACGATTTGCCAAAGGGGGCGGCTGCCCTATTGGGCAAAGGGTCGATCGTCATGACGATTGATCAGGGGGCTGATATGGAACGCTATCAAGGCGTAACCGCAATCGAGGGCGAAACACTCGCCGAGACCGCAGTCTCTTATTTCGCCCAATCCGAGCAAATCCCAACGGTCATCAAGCTTGCCGTTGGCCGCATTCAAGCCCCCGGAGAAAAAGAGCAATGGCGCGCGGGCGGTATCATGGCGCAGTTTGTACCCGGTGAAGGCGGCACGCGTGAGCGCGGTGAAGCATCACTTTTATCTAGTGACGATCAGGAAATTTGGGACCGTTCGCGCGCTTTTATCGAAACAACACAGGCCGACGAATTACTCGACCCGTCAATCACCGCCGAGACTCTGCTGTACCGGCTTTTCCACGAAGATGGTGTGCGTACGTTTGATTCCATGCCCCTACGTGCTGAATGTAGCTGCGAGATGGAAAAAGTCTCTGCCGTTCTCGCGCGCTATTCAAAAGAAGAGCTAAGCGATATGGTAGAGGGTGATGCTATCAACGTAGCCTGTGAGTTTTGCCGCCAGACATACCGGTTCACACCGGAAGGAACACCTATCACCTCATGAAAAAAAAGCGCTTTGCCAAAGAACTTGAACCACTAGAACTCGAGCTTGCAAAACTGCAAGAAACAGTCGCGCGCAAGGGGATGAAAGTCGCAATCATCTTTGAGGGGCGCGATGCGGCGGGAAAAGGCGGCGCAATCAAAACCATCATGAGACGGATGAATGCGCGAATTTGGCGTATCGCCGCCCTTCCAAAGCCGTCTGCCCGTGAACGTACCCAGTGGTATTTCGAGCGATATGTTAAACACCTGCCTGCTGGCGGCGAAATTGTTCTGTTTGACCGGTCTTGGTATAACCGTGCCGTTGTTGAGCCTGTCATGGGGTTTTGCACCCAAGACGAGCACGAACAATTCATGCGCGAAGTCCCGAACTTTGAAAAAATGCTCGTGGATAGCGGTATGATCGTTATCAAGTTCTGGATTCACGTTTCCGCCGAGGAACAAGAAAAACGTTTTCAGGACCGCGCAAACGATCCGCGCAAGCGCTGGAAGCTTTCACCTATCGACCTCAAGGCACGTGACCTATGGATAGAATTCACCCGGTATCGCGACAAAATGTTTGCGCAAACGCACACAGATCACGCACCTTGGCTAGTGGTCGACGGCAATGACAAAGAAACAGCACGATTAAACATTATTCGCGCGGTGCTGGATCGTGTTCCCTATGAATTTAATAAACAAGCATTCGATCCAATCGAATTGCCGCCGCGCCCGAACATCAAAGACAGTGATTACAACGAGCCATCACTCGATGAGCTAAACCTAGTCAAAGACTATTACGCTGAGGACAAATAGCGCATTGACTTAATTCACTAATTTTTCCATCGGAACTATTCTTAACCTTGCTTGTTGCATTCACGCATACCAAGAGGAGCGCGTGATGAAAAACAAGGGATTTTCTGTAATGGCGCTAGCAGCGCTAATGCTTGCTGGCTGCGCGACCGGATCTTATGGTCCACGATATGAACCGGCGCGGTCCCAAGCGGACGCTGGGTATTCCGACTACAGAATAGATGACAATCGTTACCGCGTACAGTATCGCGTAGACAATGGCGATACACAGTTAGCTCAAGATTGGGCCCTTCGACGCGCTGCCGAAGTCACTCTTGATCAGCGCTATGACTGGTTCCAAATTATAAGTCGGAACCGCTCTTTCCGGGATGATGATTTTGAGCGCTATGATCGGTTTCAAACCTATAATGATCGAAATGACACTCGCCCGCGCTATGATAGCCGCTATGACGACGATGCCATTGTGGTGATTGAAATTATCATGGGCAACAACCCACCACCGCGAAGCGCAAGCGTCTATGACGCACGCCAAGTACTAGATTACACCCGCGGTCGGACCCGTTATTAATCGTTTTTCAAGTTGGAGCGTGCCTCAGCTTTCGCACGCTCCCACATTTTTACGTCCCGCATCCATCGCCCCTGCGCGGACATAAAAGCGATAGCAAATCCATAAATTCCACCACGAAAATATTGCTGCAATAAATATTTTTTTACAAAATAAAATGGCAATCCAAAAATAATGCGCAGAGCGAGATATGGCTTAGGTTTAATCGCCAGTGCCGCCGCACGAACCGATGAATTCCGATTGAGCTTCGCCATAAATTGTTCTGCGCCCGTGAACGCATGGTGATAGATCGGCGCGTCTAAACATCCTACCGCGACGCCCGCCGGAATTTCAAACTGATCCCATGCTTTATGAGCGGGCATTCGAACCGAACGCCGGTCATAAAGCTTATGACGAGATTGCAACCCGAATGTCGTCCAGGGCGCGCCCACCGGAGGCACTAACGCAAGCATAGTTTTGAATATTTTTTCGCTCGGCTCACCATTTGCAAACAATGATCTTATTTCTGCCGCGAGCGCTGGTGTGACAATTTCATCCGCATCAAGATCGAGAAGCCAGTCATGTTGGCAGGCCTCTTCGGCAAGTCGCTTTTGATGCCCATTGCCCAGCCAGCCATGCTCGATCACGCGAGCACCCGCATCGCGCGCCAACGCTATTGTGTCATCCGTGGAGCCAGAGTCGATGACCACCACCTCATCGGCAATCAACAGCGCAGACTGCACGACATCACCAATCATCCGCGCCTCGTTGAGCGTGCGAATATAAGCGGAAATGGGCAATGTTGTTTTTTCGGTCATACCACCGTCGAATAAACGAAAAACCGACGCACCAATGACTTAGCGCGCCGGTTTCTTAGGTTCTTTAGTTCGCTGTAGAAGCCGCAATCCAAGCATCGACTTGCTCTTCAAGGATAGCAAGTGGCAGCGCCCCGTCTTTTAAAACCACATCGTGAAAAGCCCGGACATCAAAATCGTCGCCTAAGGCTGCCTCAGCCCGGCGGCGCAATTCGAGAATTTTGTTCATTCCGATTTTATACGCCGTCGCTTGACCCGGCATGGCGATATATCGCTCGATCGCCATAACTACGTCTCCTTCCGGGTTCGGTGTATTTTCCATCAGATAGTTGATCGCTTCTTCACGAGTCCATTTTTTGTCGTGAATACCAGTATCAACAACAAGCCGCGCAGCACGCCAAAGCTCCATCGCAAGACGTCCAAAATCAGAATAAGGGTCGTCATAGAACCCCATTTCCTTCGGAATATATTCCGAATAAAGCCCCCACCCTTCGGTGTACGCCGTAAATCCGCCAAATCGACGGAAGCTAGGGACGTTCTCCAGCTCCTGCATAATGGCAAGCTGCATATGATGGCCGGGAATACCTTCGTGATAGGCCAGAGCTTCCATCTGATAAATCGGCATATTCGCGGTGTTATAAAGATTGGCGTAATAAATACCGGGACGTGATCCGTCCGGCGCAGGACGCTGATAGAACGCTTTGCCCGCTGACTTTTCACGGAACGGCTCTACTTTCTTCACAACCAAATCAGCTTTTGGTTTGGTATAGAAAAGCTCGTCTAAACGGCCACGCATGACATCAATTATTTCCGTTGCCTTTGCGAGGTAATCTGCCCGCCCCTGTTCCGTATTCGGATAAGTAAATTTTCCATCCGGATCTTCACGCATATAAACAAAGAACTCTTGCAACGTGCCATCAAAGCCGACTTGTTCTTTGATCTCATTCATCTCGCCATGAATGCGATCAATCTCAGATAGACCAAGATCATGAACCTCTTTGGCTGTCATGTTGGTTGTGGTCATTACCTCAAGGCGGTTCGCGTAATACGCTTCGCCATCGGGCAGCTTCCAAGCGCCGTCATCATTATTAACTTGCGCCGCTTGGGTCTGGAACATATCAATCAGCGCCTCATAGGCGGGTTTGACCGAATTGATCATGGCCTGTTCTGCGCGCGATTTAAGAGCTTGTTTTTGCTCGTCTTCAATATCTAACCCATCAATTTTTTTGTTGAAGTCCGCAAACAAAGTCGAAGGCTTTTCGCTATCATCATAGGGTGCCCCGGAAATAATATTCCGCGAGGTTTCTATCATTTTAGCGTATGCCCATTTCGGCGGATAAATTCCGCGTTCAAATTGCGCTTCAGCATTTTTTTGGTTTTGGGCGAGGTATTCCTTCATACCTTCAAGGCGTGCGATATAGGCTTCGGCCTCTTCAACATCATCGACCCTATGCTGATTAATTAGGAATGCCGGAGCAGAGGAATGCGGGCCCCGAAAATTACTAAACACATACCAGTGATCGTCGAATGGCTGATTGCGCTGCTCCTGCTCAGCTTCATATTCAAATAACCGATAAGAAAGTTGGGCAGATGGATCGAGACTTTCGAGAGAGAAAGTTTCACGCATTTCTTTGAGTGCTGCCATTTGCAGCTCAAACGATTCCTGCTCAAACTCTTCAGTAACATTGTCCCATTTATCGTAGTTTGTTTTGCGGCCAAGAAATGTCTGCGTCATCGGCGAACGCGCAACATCCGCTTCAAACTGCGCTTCGAACCACTGATTGATCTTGGCTGTTTGGCCCGCGTCGGGCTTTGCCTGTTCGGAATTGGCCTCTTGCGTCGCCGTTGATGATGTATTCACCGCAGAGGATTCTTCATCGCGGCCACAAGCCGAAACGAGCGCAACACTAGCGGCAGAAATAAGAAGTATATTGCGAAATTGTGCAGTCATTCAGGGACTCCGTTATAAATCTTTGCGCCACAATAGACGCTTGTATAAATCTTTGCGCCACAATAGACGCTTGGATACAAGCTAAGCAATCGATCAATCGGCGACAACCCGACCACAGCTCAATCAAACGCAAAACTGAATGGTGTGGCCAAACGGCGATGTTCATCAATGATGAGGCGCCGTTCCAGCGGCGGGTGCGCTCGTGCCGCGCACGCAGGTCGAGAACACAACCGGCAGGTCACACCAATTTGCGCCCGCGCACCATCACCCAGGTCAGTATTTTTCGCATAAATCAGCTTATCGGCATATTTCAGCTCGCACCCCAATGTGACAGCACGCTCTGCCTTTGGCGCATTAAAGCCGCCTTCGCCACCATGAACCGTTCGCGCAATTGAGAAATAGGTTTCGCCGTCGGGAAGTTGGATCGTCTGTGTATGAATTTTTCGGGGTGTACGGAATGTATCATGTAAATTCCACAATGGGCATGACCCGCCATAGCGTGCAAAAGGAAAGACGCCACCGGAAAAGCGCTTCGAAACATTACCAGCCGCATCAATACGCAAAAAGAAAAATGGAACGCCCTCCGCACCGGGCCTTTGTAGTGTCGTCAGCCGGTGACAGACCTGCTCGAAACTTGCACCAAACCGGCGAGCAATGGATTCGACATCATAGGAAAGCTCCTCTGCGGATTGATGAAACTTCCGATAAGGTAACATGATCGCCCCCGCGAGATAATTCGCTAGCGCTGCACGCGTCAACCGCCGACCCGCATCGCTTTCAAATGCGCCTTGATTGACAACCGCATCGAGCTGCGCTCGCCCTTCGATCAATGCTAATTGTAACGTTAACTGAAACGAGCGACTGGCTAGATCCAACGCTTCAGAGACCATCACCTGCTTGCGGTGCCGGTCATGACGGCGATATGCCCCCACCATAATATCTGCCGGAAGAACGCGTACGGATAAACCATGCCTTGTCTTGAATCGTTTAGATAGCGCATCAAAAAAGTTTCCGCCGTCGTTCGACAACGCAGCAGCAATCTCTTCACCCATCTCATCGAGCACTGGGAAATAGTTTCGCGTAACCGTGATGAAGTCCCGCGCCTCCTCAACCGAGTCGACGCCGCCAGCCTTTCCTGCTGCGCGCGCCTCCATCGCGGAAGTACGACTGGCGCGATAGGCCCCATAGAGCGCCGCAACAGCCTCCCCCATCGCGGGGTTTGCCGACATCAAATCGCGGACATCCTCTTTGGTGATTGATAACTCATGAAAGATCGGATCGACCAGCATACCCTCTAGCTGATTGAAAACATCATCCTCACCCGAGGCAAACGCACTGAGATCCAGCCCATAGGTCTCTGCGATCCGAAGTAGTAGGTCCGCCGGCAAAGGCCGTTGGTTTCGCTCGATCAGGGTCACATATGATGCCGAAACCTCTAGGTCAGCGGCCATCTGTGCTTGTGTTAAACCAAGATCCCGACGAATACGCCGGATGCGAGGCCCCACATATAAGGGCTTGGTTTCTCTGGCCATACCACCCGGATTCCTGTCTTCATTCCAACATCATGTTTGTATAACGACCCGAAACAGCAATATTTCGAATCAGAAACAAACGCTAAATTACTAACTCATACCCAGTTATATGACAAAACTTACAATATAACAAATTTTTGAGAGTCCCCACACACAACTACACCCACGTTTCGTTGTGCAGCGCCATATCGTCAGCTTATCGTCACGGCAAGCAGGGCGGTTAGCGCTCGTTCAAGCCACGAGGAGTTCTTCATGACTGATTTTGACAAACTTGTTCCCAACACACCCAAAGGGCGTTTTGACTACATTGAACGCAACTACTCAGCCTCCGACGTGGAGCGTCTGCGGGGCTCTGTTCCGATCACCCATACGCTCGCTGAACGTGGCTCTAAGAAACTTTGGGAGCTTCTGAAATCAGAAGATTACATCAACGCCCTCGGCGCTTTGTCTGGCAATCAGGCCGTTCAAATGGCGAAGGCCGGCTTGAAAGCGATCTATCTGTCGGGTTGGCAGGTTGCTGGCGATTCAAACGTCGCATCACAGACATACCCAGACCAATCGCTTTACCCAGCGAATTCCGGCCCCGAACTCGCAAAGCGTATCAACAACGCCTTGTCTCGCGCAGACCAAATTGAATTTTCCGAAGGCAACGTAAAACGCGACTACTACCTTCCGATCGTTGCTGACGCCGAGGCCGGATTTGGCGGGCCACTCAACTGCTATGAGCTTATGAAATCCTATATCGAAGCGGGTGCCGCTGGGGTTCACTTCGAAGACCAACTCGCATCCGAGAAAAAATGTGGCCACCTCGGTGGTAAAGTGTTGATCCCGACAAAAGCACACGAACGCAACCTAAACGCAGCTCGCCTTGCTGCTGATGTTGCCGGCGTGCCAACAGTTCTCGTTGCTCGTACTGACGCTGAATCGGCAAAGCTGATTACATCCGACATTGACGAGCGCGACCATGATTTCATCGATTTCGACCAAGGTCGCACACCAGAAGGCTTCTATCGCCTTAAAGAAGGTGTTGGCGTTGATCATTGTATTGCTCGTGGCCTGAACTATGCGAAATGCGCAGACCTAATTTGGTGGGAAACATCGAAACCAAATCTCGACGAAGCTCGCCGCTTCGCTGAGGCCATTCAAAAAGCATATCCCGGTAAAATGATGGCGTATAACTGCTCACCGTCATTCAACTGGGAAGCCAATCTCGACAAAGAAACGATTGCGAAATACCAGCGCGAACTTGGCGCAATGGGCTACAAGTTCCAGTTCGTTACGCTGGCTGGTTTCCACGCCCTCAACCATTCAATGTTCCAGCTCGCGAGCGGATATCGCGACCGCGGCATGGCAGCATATTCAGAACTTCAGCAAGCTGAATTTGATTCAGAAAAAGACGGATACGAAGCAACACGCCACCAACGCGAAGTTGGCACCGGCTATTTCGACCTTGTTGCAAACACACTTTCGGGCGGTCAATCATCAACAACTGCGATGAACGAATCCACAGAGACCGCCCAGTTTAAGCCCGCGGCAGAGTAAGCCCCGGACTTAGGTGCCTCTTTTCAGGGAGGATGCACCACCTAAAGCCGCCGTGATGTAAAAATCGCGGCGGCTTTTTTGTCAGTCCTCACCGTCCGCAAGCGCATCCCTAAGGTCTGCCCCAATATCGGGAAAGTCAGTAAAAACGCCATCGACCCCAGCCGCGAAATATCTGTAAAATTCAACTTCCGCATCGCTTTTCACGACCTTGGCGGCAATCGAGTCAACAGGAAAGCTAATCGTCGCAACCCCTGGGCCCGCGGGCTGGTCTTTACGGAATGTCCACGGATGAACAAGCAATCCAAGCTCATGCGCGCGGGTAACAAAGTCCACGCCACCAAGTATCGGAACGTCCGGCAGCACGATTGCTTTCGCGGGGCCAACACCATCCGCATACGCTGCGATCTCCGCAAGCGGAATATTTGAACCGCTACCGGGACTCTCTTCATGGACAAGTTGAATGAGTTTCGCGTCAGTTTTTCCCGAGATTCGCTTCAAAATACTTGGCCCAAAGGACTGAATATATACTGGCCCCGCATCAAATCCACGTAATGCAGACAGCATCGGATCTTCGAAATCAAGCCCAATGCTTTCAAGATAATCCGGATGCTTCGTTTCGGGATATACGCCCACAGACCGATTTAATGTTTTCGCTTGCTCTGTAGCAAGGGTCAGAATTTCATCAAATGTCGGGATTTCATATTGCCCATCATATTCGGTCGACCTACCAGGGAAAGCCTGTCGAGCACGTAACGATTTTATCTCCGCGAGCGTAAAGTCTTCGGCCCACCAATCCTCCCTCGCCTCACCATTAGGATCAGGGTTTCGCCGCTTTTTGTCAGCGAATTCCGGATGGTCCGCGACGTCCGTGCTTGTCGATAAATAACGGTCATGGCGCGCGACCAAAACGCCATCTTTTGTGAAAACCAAGTCTGGCTCGATCACATCGGCACCTTGTGCAATCGCAAGCTCATACCCGGCCAATGTATGCTCCGGCCGGTATCCGCTCGCCCCGCGATGGGCGATAATAATCGGGGGCGTACCGCTTAACGTGGACCATTTCATCGACGAAACACCTTGTGAAGCATCGCTCGACCCAGCATCAACTGGCCTATCCGTTGGGGCGCAAGATACGCCCAAAACGAACACAACTGACACCAACAATGTCGATCCGACCAACTTTCTAACCATCATTCACACCGCTTTCCGCGCTGTAAATGGCCATGAAATAATCAGTAATTCAACCTTAGCGACGCCTCTGCCGCCTCCCTTGTGGCCGTTGGCCTTCGCCGCGCGAGCCTGCTTGTCCGCGGGCACCTTCTGGCGCCACGAACGAAGCCATTTCGATTTTGCGATATTCCGCCGCGCGCTCGTGAGCGAGGGCCAAGTCTGCGGGTGAAAGCTGGCCGTTGATGTGGTTGATCACAGGGTTTGGAATATCAGGAAGGCTAAAAACATTGCGCGAACCATTACGGTCATAGATTGTGGCCCACATCATTGCTTCTATCGGGTCACTCGCGACTCGTTCATCGGAAAACACCTTCAGGCCACTAAGCACCTCGGCTAATTTTCCCTGCGCGCGTGGATTACCGGCCCATGCAGCGCGCCGCAACCACAATAGCCCTTCAGATCGGAACAGCGCTTCCTCTATGGTGTTTTCTGTTGCGACCTCTAATAGACAAGCCCCAAGTTCGAACTGCGCTACTTCGTAGCCTGCCCCATAAGACGAAACGATTCGATAAGCGGGGATCGCACGCGCACACCCTTGCTGGGCTTGCGTATCTCGGGCCTTTGCAAGCAAAGCCGAAGGCTGATTCACCCCAACAGGCCCGCCACCTTGACGGCCACCCTTCGGTGAAGACGAACAAGCGGCGACCGCAGACAGAAGAACAATAATGGTCAGTGAACGAAGAAACATAATTGGGGCTTTCTAGACAAGGTGATAGAGAAATTTGAACTTCGTAGTTAAACGACACGCCGTGGGCATTCCGTCGAAATAATATTTTCATCTTTTTACGACGGAGATTAGCGCCTCTACCGTTTATGTACTGGGTTCGGTGATTTAATCACCCACTAGCGTTGTCACCCCATCACCATTGGTGCCCCTCCAATGACGACGATAACGCGAACCCTTCCTCGTAAAAAAACCCGGATGAGTTCGCTCATCCGGGTTTTTTTACGCTCAAAAGAAAAAGCTGTTAGCTCTTTTCTTGCGCCTCCATATAGGCGTCAAGCTCAGGTTTTACTGATCTAACCGCCTTGATATCTTCGGCAGGCGCACTCTGCACTGCGTCAATCATCACCATCGCAGCTTCCATTTGCGTTTTCATTTCTGGCGGCATCATATCAAGCATAGAGCGGTCCATCTCTTTTAGGGCCGCCATGGCTTGCGGGTCATCCTCTTGCATTCGCAATGCCAGATACGCGACCATAACGCGGTCGCCAACGCCGCTCCACTCTTCCGCATTAAAACCATGCGGCTTGATCATTTTTGAAAACTTTGCGTGATCAGCAGGATAGTTCGCCTTCAGCGCAGTGAGCGCTTTTGTATAAGGCATAAATTTTTCGCCTGCTTTGGGTTGGGTATCTATCGCTAGCCGTTCCGTTTTACCTGCCGCTTCGAGGTCCGCACCGAACCCATTCACCGTTTCCAAACTTTCGACAAAGCGTTTAGCCTGATCATCCGTAAGCGTATCGCCAGCTATTGCATTTGTGACAAGCACAAACACCAAGCTTAAACTTGTCAATATTCTTTTCATAACGTCTCCCCCGATTTTATTTAGCGCCCGATGGCACGATAAGAATAAACACGTTGTACTTTCTATCACACTTCAGCACCAGCGTTATATGATCAATCGTTAAGGGTAGGCCGTGTTCTGTGCGACTTTTTTTCGCCCTGACGCCGTTTTTCCTCAACCCGTTTACGTTTTTGGTTAAGTGAAACACGGCTTTTTTTACGCGGTTTGGGCGGAATGGACGCCCGCTCGATCATGACCACAAGACGCTCGCGCGCATCTGCACGATTGCGCTCTTGTATGCGGAAGCGGCGAGCATCGATGATCAGTTCGCCGTCTTTCGTCATACGGCGGCCCGCGATGGACGCCAGTCGTCGTTTTACGGCTTCATCAATAGATGGTGAGTTTTTTACGTTAAAACGAAGCTGTACCGCCGTTTCAACTTTATTGACATTTTGCCCCCCAGGGCCGGAAGCCCGAATAAAGCTCTCTATCAATTCCCATTCCTGAATTTCTATTTGATCCGTGACGCGCATCTTAGACCGCGTTCGCCGCTGCCTCGCGCCGGACGTCACTTGCGCGCTTTTTGACGCTTTCTGATTTCAGCTGCCCACAGGCCGCAAAAATATCGCGCCCACGCGGCGTACGAATAGGCGAGGCATACCCCGCGCGTGAGATAATCTCTGCAAAAGCTTCAATCCGTTCCCATGAAGAACATTCATAGGGCGCGCTTGGCCATGGATTAAAAGGAATAAGATTAATTTTTGCAGGAATACCTTTGAGCAACCGGACCAGCGCCCGCGCTTCGGCATCGCTATCATTCACGTCCTTTAGCATCACATATTCAAACGTAATGCGCCGCGCGTTTGAAGCACCAGGATAGTTACGGCAAGCATCAAGCAATTCCGCGATTGGAAATTTGCGATTGATTGGAACCAGCACATCGCGCAACGGATCATTCGTGGCGTGCAACGAGATCGCCAACATCGCAGCAGTTTCTTCACCCAATCGTTTAAAATCAGGAACGACGCCAGACGTTGAAACCGTAATCCGCCGCCGAGAAATCGAAATACCGTCGCCATCAGAAATAACGTCAATCGCTTTTGAGACGTTATCGAGATTATAAAGCGGCTCGCCCATGCCCATAAAGACGATATTGGAAAGCCGCCGCGCATCCGCGTTGGATGGCCATTCTTCTAAGTCGTCTTTTACCGCCAAAACCTGATTAACGATCTCGGCTGCCGTCAGATTACGGACAAGTTTTTGCGTGCCGGTGTGACAGAACGTACAAGCCAGCGTACATCCGACTTGCGAGGAAACACAAAGCGCGCCCGAGCGGCCCACATCAGGAATGTATACACACTCGACCTCGACCCCCGGCCCCAACCGGAGCAAGTATTTGCGCGTACCGTCGACCGAGACAAGGCGCTCGGTGACTTCCGGGCGAGCGACCACAAAATGCTCTGCCAGACCCGCCCGCATGTCCTTAGCGATGTCGGTCATAGCCGCAAAATCGGTCACGCCATGCTGGTAAATCCAGCGCCAGACCTGATTGCTACGCATTTTTGCTTTTTTCTCGTCCAACCCAAAAGCCTCGCCCAATAGCTGGGCGATCTCCGGACGGGTCAGACCCGCGAGATTTTTGGGTGCCGCACAACCCGCATTCAGCGGACCTTCTGGCCGTTTTGATAGATCGAGACTTGTCATAATAGGCCGGATATAGGGCCTCGGGGCCCAATTCGCAATCTATGCTTTTTGCTGTCCTTTTGCGATCCGAGCACGCTCCAAGCTGGCTTCCGGCCAATAGTCCCGCGCGGCATAATACTCTTTCACCACTGGAATTTCATGAGAGAGCGAAACCCACGATTGTTTCGACATTGTATAGATATGAATATCGGGCGGAATATTATCGGGTTCATCCAGCGTTCCCACACGGACAAATGCAATTGCGGTGCCTGCGCCCGCATAATGGCTCCAGAGCGCAATATGACACGCAGGGCATCGGTGAAATTTCTGTCCGCGCCCACTATGCGATGGCGTATCAACCGATTGCGTCGTCCCGCTTAAAAGCTCTATGCATGTGGTTTCGATAAGGGCGTTAAGCGCGAATGCCGCACCAGTCTCTCGTTGGCACGACCGACAATGGCAACAATGTACGAACAATGGCGAATTCGTCAGGCGATAACGAACATTGCCACACGCACATCCACCCTCCACAGAAAAATGCTCTTCCTCCTGCATCGGTGCCTCCAATTCAAAGACACCCAACACTATCGCGTGATCGCGTCTTAGAAAAGCAAAAGACGAACATTATGCTGACAATCTAATTTGCAATCACCCGCGTGTCATGGTGAGACAGTACCAACATGGAAGAGCCACCCGCGATGGACCAACCATCGAACCCCTCGCACCCAACAAACACGGATTACTCGTCCAGTGCGACGAGCCCGCAAGAGCGACGCTTTGCAATTTATATTCTGTTGTTTGGCGCTGTCTGTGCAGGGATGGGCCAGACCATTGTATTTTCAGTTCTTCCGCCATTGGCACGACAAATCGGCCTGACAAACTTTCAGGTTGGATCAATATTTATGTTCTCGGCGATGGCGTGGGTCTTTACGGGCCCGCGATGGGGACGGATGAGCGACACGAAAGGACGAAAACCATTTATTCTGATTGGGATGTTTGGTTTTGCGCTATCGATGGTTCTATTCGGCGCATCGGTGCAGCTTGCGCTAGCAGGCGCGCTTTCGGGATTCCCGCTCTATCTGTTGATGGTCGCTATGCGTAGCCTGTACGGCTTTATCGGATCTGCCGGCCCACCCTCCGCCCAAGCCTATATTGCTGACCGCACCTCGCAATTAGATCGTACCGCAGGCATTGCCGGATTTTCAGCAGCCTTCGGATTCGGTGCAATGCTTGGACCGGGGTTTGGTGCCGCCACATCACTTATCGCGCCGATTGCCCCCTTTTATGCAACTGCGGCTTTAGGCGTCGTCATGCTTCTCGCGGTTTATAAATTTCTGCCGGAACGTACAGGCCCAACACAACGGAAAAATCGCGCCAAAGTCAAAATTTCAGACCGGCGCCTTCTTCCGTTTTTGGTATTTGCGCTTGTTTTCGGGGTTATCAATGCGATCCCCATACAGACGATTGCATTCTATTTTATCGACCGCCTAGGGTACAATCATATTGATGCCACTAGATATGTCAGTATTGGCCTTACTGCTGGGGCGCTTTCATCGCTGTTTGGGCAACTTTTTATCGTTCGGCGACTACGCCTAACGCCAGCGCGGCTCATGCGAATTGCTCCCGCGCTAATGGTCATTGGTCATGTTTTGATTCTCAGCTCCGCCGAATTGTTACCCGTCATTATTGGAATGATGGTTGGGGGCCTTGGGGCCGGCCTCGCGATTCCAGCTTCAACTGCCGCCGCTTCGATGCGGGTTAGCGCAGAAGAACAAGGCGGCGCAATTGGACTGGCTAACTCAGCCGGGGCAACCGGTTTTATTATTTCGCCGATGGTTGCATTTTCGCTTTACGAATGGTCCCCTGCAGCGCCTTACGTTTTATCGTCTAGTCTTGCAGCCGCCCTGCTAATTTTTGCATGGAGCAGCCGTGCGGTTGGCAATGCTGTGCCGCAAAGCGAAGACGGCCCCCCGCCCGAATCCGTTACGGAACCGGCCGCCGCACCCTATCAATAGAATTAATCGTCGTCGAAAAAAAGAATGTCACCGGGCTGGCATTTCAATTCTTTGCAAACCGCTTCGAGTGTAGAAAAACGGATTGCTTTTGCTTTGCCGGTTTTCAAAATGGATAGATTGGCGATCGTCACACCCACACGCTCTGACAATTCCGTCAGGGACATGCCGCGATCAAGCAAGACGCGGTCGAGTTTTACCGAAATCGCCATTATACAGTTAAATCCTGTTCTTCTTTAAGGTCCGTTCCATGACGGAAAATTGTCGCCAAAGAAAACGCGATCAGAACACCAATCCACGGCGCTGTTGAAAGCCCCATCTCGACGCCTTCAACGCTTATTAAGCCCATCCCTTGCAATACCGCTCCGGTGAGCCAAACAAAATAAATCGATAATTGCGCCGCGGCACCGACAAACCCGATCTTCCTCAAGCGCGCACCATTATCACGCGCAAAGGCATTATCATTTTGCACATTGCGCAAAATCGCCAACATCTGCGCGATCACATAGATCCCGAAAGTGACAGAAATCAGCAAAAACAACGATTCAATGACGAGCCCCGATTGGGTCATCCGTTCGTTCACTTCAATACCTAGGTAAAGTGTCGGCCATTTTGCATCCAAGTCTTCGGGATTGGAGCCGATATATTTGGGCCAATTAGAGCCAGCGAAATAATAATATGGAACCGCCAAATAGTTGAGGATCAAAATCGCGCGCGTGTATATCAACAACGTTATCAGCATACTGACTGAACGCAGTGTTGTAGATTTTGATTTGGATTCCATTTTATGCACTGTTTTGAACTTAGACTGTTAAGTCTTGCTCCTCTTTCATTCTCGCACCTTCGTGAAACACCTCGGCAAGCACAAAGACAGCGATGACCGCTAGCCACGAAATAAACGAGCTGTTGACCTCAATATCCACACGAAACACCAGGGATAAAAACCCGAATGCGAATTTAGCGCCTTCGCCGATCAAAAGCGCGTAACCCACGGCGCGAAAGCGGTCAGCATTTTCTTTTACAAAAGGCGAACCAAGTCGCAGCGTTTTCAAAATCTCTAAAAGCCGGTTGACCACAAACAACATGACAGCCGTTGTCGCGAACGCATGCGCGACCGAGAGATAAACACCAAGCTCTACCAAGCGCTCGTCGCCGTCATTCGCCACCTCTAATTCGCCAAAACTGCTCAGGACCACCGCCAGCGATGGTATAAAGGGAATGATCAGCAACATGAGGACAATGCCGATCAGGCTTATCGACAGGATGATACGCGTTACATGCAGCCCCATTGCGAGAATTGAAGCTAGCGATCCCTTGCCAATCGCGCGCATAAGGTCACCCTCCGTCTAGTTGTTAAAGGTAGCCTGAACGCATTAGAAAAAAGCGATCAGGCAGATTTTGGTCTGACACGCTCTCGCAGTGTCGTCAGTGCTCATCTCTACCTTCTGCGGGGCCATGCTGGCCAGAGAGATCAAGCACCCGGCGGCGATAGCAATCAGGCTACCAGCCGCCGTGAGTTGTAGGGCTTTTTGCATTAAGCAACTCCGGCGAATGAGCCGAGCGCTGAAAAATAGCCCGCCCCAATTAATGTGATCGTCACAAGGACCGCCAATCCATTGACAAATCCGCCAAATCTACCGACATTATTCTCAGAGTTTGTGAAGCGCATGGGTTTCTCCTTTTCTTTCCTGTGTTTGCATCTCGTTTGATCTCTTGAGCGGTTTGGGCATTGCCCGGCCGCTCTTTTTTTGGTCTCTAATTTCGGGCTTTTCGCCCTGTTGTTCGTTTAGGCTTTGCGATGGTTGATCCGTCGTCTTGTTGAATAACGATATACACTTATCGAAAAACGATGCAAGCGTTTTTTCCGAAAAACGATAAATTTTTGTTGAAAAGGGATAAAATAATGCGCGAAAATCACCGAAAACTAGCCCCTGGACAGCTCATTATCGCCTCGCACAACGACGGAAAAGTGCGTGAAATCAATGCGTTGGTTAAACCGTTCGCCATCACCGCCGTGTCAGCAAAAAAAATTGGCCTTATCGACCCAGAAGAGACCGGAAAAACCTTTGCGGAGAACGCTGCCCTTAAGGCGCGGACCGCTGCAATGGCCGCAAACCTACCTGCGCTAGCAGATGATTCCGGACTTTGCGTTCATGCGCTAAACGGTGATCCAGGCATTTACTCTGCGCGCTGGGCCGGGGAACCGCGTGACTTTGATCGTGCCATGAAAAAAGTTGAAAATGCCCTGATCGAGGCCGAAACCGAGGACTACACCGCACATTTCGTCTGCGCTCTGGCCCTCGCTTGGCCCGATGGGCATGAGGAAGTTTTTGAAGGCCGCGTAAACGGCAATCTGGTTTTCCCCGGACGCGGCGACAAAGGGTTCGGGTATGATCCGATCTTTGTACCAAATGGTCACGACATTACGTTCGCAGAAATGGACCCTGACCGTAAACATGATATGTCCCACCGCGCAGATGCATTCCGTAAACTGATAAAAGCGAGCTTTTAATGAAAGTCAGGAAAATTTTTCTAACCGCGATTATTCCTCTTCTAAGTGCCTGCACTTTATTGAGTGGCGAAACCGTTTCTGAAGCTGCTGCGGTTCCGGCGCCATCGCTTGAGCAAATAGCACCGGATGTTTGGGTCCATAAATCCTATGCGAATATCGCGTCATATGGATTAGTTCTATCACAAGGTTTAGTTATAAAAACCAAAGAAGGTATTGTTTTAGTCGATACCGCATGGACAAATGACGACACCGAAGAGTTATTAAACCTTGTCGATCAAAAGCTGGGTACTGACCCAGATATGGCGATCGTGACACATGCCCATCAAGATAAAATGGGCGGCGTTCCCGCACTTAACAAACACGGCATTGGTGGTCGCGCGCATCCATTGACCAACCAAGATGCCCCCGCGCGCAGCCTAAGCCCCACAACATATTCGATACTTGAACACCAAGATAAAGAAAACCTGATGGGATGGACTGAGAACGGTATTGATCATGATGGTCCGATTACGGTGTATTATCCGGGGCCGGGCCATACGCACGACAATATTGTGGTTTATCATGCCCCAACAAAGGTCCTTTTTGTTGGTTGCCTGATCAGGCCCGGAAATTCAAATAGCCTGGGCAACACCGAGGACGCGGACCTTAGCCAATGGGCACAGTCCGTTCACAATGTCGCAACGACATTTCCCGAGGCCGAAATTATTGTCCCCAGCCACGCCAGCGCAGGCGAACGAGCATTGCTCGACCATACGATCACCCTTGTTGAAGCGGCGAACGCCCAATGAGTAACGCCCCCTTTGGGGTTTATCTACATTGGCCTTATTGCGCCCGGATTTGCCCCTATTGCGATTTTAACGTCTACAAAAACCGGCAAATCGACGAAGCTGCGTGGATAAAAGCGCTAACCGAAGACATCGACCGATGGGCAAGCCGCACCAATGGGCGAACTTTATCGAGCCTCTATTTCGGGGGCGGCACACCGTCACTTGCGCCCCTGTCTGTGATCGAAGCAGTGATCAATCATTGCGACCACCAATGGGGGTTTTCGGATGATGCGGAAATCACACTCGAAGCCAATCCAACAGATGCTGAGCGCGCAAAATTTTCGGACCTCGCTCAAGTCGGTATCAATCGCCTATCCTTAGGGGTTCAATCGCTACGGGATGATGCGTTGAAATTTCTGGGCCGCGACCATGATGCGGCCGCCGCCCGACGCGCGATTGAAACCGCCAATGATATCTTTTCGCGCACGACGTTCGACCTCATCTATGCGCGGCCCAACCAAAGCCTAGCCGCTTGGGACGAAGAACTGGCCGAAGCTCTGGCGCTGGGGGCCTCGCATTTATCGCTTTACCAACTCACGATTGAGCCGGGCACAGCATTCAGCAAAGCGGTCGCGGCGGGGCGCTGGCAACCCACCACCGAAGATTTATGCGCGGACATGTTTGATCTCGCGCAGGCGCGCACAACTGAAGCGAGTATGCCCGCTTACGAGATTTCAAATCACGCACAGCCCGGCCATGTGTCACGTCACAATATGATATATTGGACGAATGCTGATTATATTGGCATTGGTCCCGGTGCCCACGGGCGCATAACCGAAAACGACATACGGATAGCCACCGAAACGCCACTCAAACCCGCCGATTATCTTGTCGGCGCACCGACAATGGAAACGCCGCTTAGCAAAGACGAAGCACTGACAGAACGCTTTTCAATGGGCTTACGGTTAGCCGAGGGGATACCACTTAGCGCAAACGATCCCTATTTTGAGAAAGAAAAACGGATTGAAACCATTCACCAGCTCTGTTCAGACGGCCTTTTGTCATGGGATCAAAACCAGCTTATCGCCACCGATGATGGTCGGCGTTTGTTAAACCGCCTTCTTTACGAGCTACTCGGATAATGCGACTAAACGCCCATGAATGAAGTTTTAGATGTTAGCCATATCATCCAGCTTGCGGTCGCGCCGGTGTTCTTGCTAGCCGGTATTGGCGCACTGCTTAATGTAGTCACCCACCGCCTTGCGCGGGTCATTGATCGTGCGCGCGTTTTGGAAGCACAGCTCGCCGACCAACCCGACCCCAACAATTTGTCACGGATAAAAGAGGAGTTGGGTGCCCTCGATAAACGGATGCTCTATGCACAGCGCGCCATCTGGCTTTTCTCAACCGCCGCACTGTTGATTTGCGTGGTCGTCGCAACGCTTTTTATTGGTGAATTCATTGCCGCAAATATCGAAGCATTGATTGCGATCATGTTCATCACAACAATGCTGGCCATGATTGTCGGACTAATTCTATTCTTGATGGAAATTTCAGTTGCGACGCGTACCTTGCGTGTGCGCGCGGCATTATTTGCAAAATAAGCGGCGATTGAACCGCTGCCACGCTTGGCCCAGAATACCCCCATGACACCAGAACAAAAACAACGCTATGCGAGGCACATTCTTCTCCGCGAAGTTGGCGGACAAGGGCAAAAAAAGCTGTTAGCCGCGAAGGTTTTGGTTATTGGCGCTGGCGGCCTGGGCGCACCCATCATTTCATACCTTGCGGCAGCGGGGATTGGCACGCTCGGTATTGCTGATGACGACGTCGTGGCATTATCGAATCTGCAACGGCAAATCATCTTTGCGACCGCAGATATTGACCGCCCCAAAACAGATGCCGCCGCCGCATCTGTGGCCCGGCTTAACCCCGGCGTGTCCGTCATTCCGCACCCTCGGATCAATGATGATAACGCACAAATGATCATGGCCGACTATGACCTAGTGATTGAGGGGGTTGATAATTTCGAGACCCGCTACGTCCTTAACCGCGCGGCCATCGCCACCAAAACCACCTTGATCTCTGCGGCTCTTGGCCGGTTCGAGGGACAGTTAGCGACCTTTAAACCGTTTGAGCATCCGGGCGTTCTACCCTGTTATCGCTGTTTGGTGCCCACAGAGCCACCGCGCGAGGAACAAATTAATTGCGCTGAGGAAGGCGTACTTGGGGTGGTTGCAGGCGTCATGGGCACGCTTGCCGCCACCGAAGCGTTAAAAGAAGTTCTAGAAATCGGCGACAGTCTTGCTGGCAAGCTGATGTTATATGATGGGTTGGCCGCACAGTTTCGCACCGTGCAGTTACCCGCAGACCCGAAATGCCCTGACTGCGGCGTTTAATCTTTCAGTGTAATGACAACTACGCTACCGGGAGCGACGGAAACTTTGGTTTCATCATAGCGCGGTTTGCGTAGTTTTGGCACGAAGCCATTTGAAAATGCCACTGGTTCTTTCGGACGACCAAGAACTTTGCCACGGTTGAGAACACCGTCACCATTTTCATCAAGATACGCCGCAAATGAATATTCACCCGGCTCCAAGCCATAAAGGTTCAAAACCGCAACGCCATCTTCGCCAATCGACGCTTGGTGCTTTATTCGCGCAGACTGTAGAAAAGCCTCTTCGCTATCATAGACACTCAAACGGACAGATTGGCCCGGCTGTGCAGTGAACTCGGTGTTTACCGCCGCAACCACACGTGACGGGTCAGCGTATTTCAACGCCATATCAAATTGATCAGGAACAGAATCCGCATGTGCGGCTCCGGCCATTACCCCTAAAACGACGATCCCCAATAGCTTACGCACGATACAAACTTTCAGTTCTATATTTTATAAACGACAGCGGGGCCGGATAAATGGGCAAGAGCGCCCATAAATCAAGCCTTTTAACTCTGGCTTAACTATATGATGCGCCCGGAAAATTGCGATTCAACTAAAATTTGGGAAAATTCGCGCCGAAGTGATGAGCTGTTACCGACCGGCCACGCCCAAGCTCATATATCCGGCAAATTTTGGCGAACCCGCGGCATAATGCTGATCCACGCTTTTAATATCAAACCCAGCATTTCGGATCATCAGGGTGGTGTCTCTGTTGAGGTTACAACCACCAGCAAGCTTGCCCCATACCCCGTTTAAGCGGTTTTGCCATTTAGCGATGCCCGCGTCGGGCGCAAGTCCATGTTCGAGAAAGACCAGTTTGCCGTCAGGTTTTAATACCCGGCGCATACCTGCCAGAGCCTTTTCTACATCCGGTATCGTGCAGAGCGTAAACGTCACCAACACCGTGTCCACGACTTCATCCGCAAGCGGAATTTCTTCCCCAGGCAAATCCAGACACTCCATTGGAATTGCCAAATCTGCGACACGTTTCTGCGCACGCTTACGCATAGCCGCTGACGGTTCAAGCGCATAAAGGTGCTCAATGGCAGACTGGTTATAAAAAGGGGCATTATGGCCAGAGCCAAATCCAATTTCCAAGACACGCCCAGTCGCTTTGGGAACGATCTTTACGCGCTCTTTCGATATAGCCTTCAGGCCACATGCGCAGGAAACAAGAGCCGGTTCAATGTATTCACCGTACCAGCCCACGACGCCTTACCCAACACGCGGCAAGCGGCCGTCATCCAAACCCAAAATAACGCGATCGGGCGGCTTATGTCCGTCTGCGAACATTTTTATATTGATGATCATCCGTTCGCCCATTTCCATACGGCTTTCAACGGTGGCCGATGCCATATGCGGTAACAGCACCACATTCGGTGCTTTCATGAGCTTTTCACTCGGGGCACCGCGTTCATAAACATCAAGCCCTGCCCCCGCGAGACGGCCTTCTTCGATCATGCTTGCAAGCGCTTCTTCATCAATGGTTTCTCCGCGCGAAACATTGACCACATAAGCCTGTGGTTGCAGTAATTCTAAACGGCGACGGGACAACAGGTGAAACGTTGCAGGGGTATGCGGACAATTAATTGAGATTATATCAACCCGCGCTAACATTTGATCGAGACTGTCCCAATAGGTCGCGCCCAATTCTTCTGCGATATGCGGATTGATCGGACTACGATTATGGTAATGAATTGAAAGCCCAAACGCCTTTGCGCGGCGTGCAATAGCCTCGCCCACGCGTCCAAGGCCAATGATACCGAGCTTTTTACCGCGCACCCGTCGACCCAACATCCATGTGGGCGACCATCCTTCAAAATTTCCACTTTCAAGCGAGCGGACACCCTCGACCAGTCGGCGCGGCACTGCAAGGATAAGGGTCATCGCCATATCAGCCGCATCTTCGGCCAAAACCGATGGCGTATTGGTGACGGTTATCCCCCGGGCATTCGCTGCAGCCACATCTATATGATCAGTGCCGGCGCCGAAATTCGCAACCATTCGCAAGCGCGGGCCGACAGCATCAAAAAATGCATTATCTAGACGATCACCCAATGTGGGGGCCAACACATCAACGTCCTGCGCGCGAGACACTAGCCTCTCTGGTGACAGGGGCTCATCGGAATCATGCAAGGTCGTATCAAAGAGATCAGAAAGGCGCGCCTCCACCGGCGAAGGCAATCGTCGCGTAAGCGCCACTTTTAGGTTCTTTGGATTCATGCGTTGTGCCTTGCGTCCTAAAGCTTTTGCGAAAATAACGGTCTGGTTAACCCAAGATTAACGGCTTCGCTGTTGAATAAGGGTTTATTCATCTTTTAACGTTTTTTCGAGCGTCCATTCATGTCGCGTCTCAATATAATCTCAAAAATTTCTTCGGCGACCGTTTTTATTCTCGCCCTCTATATGACCGCGCCTGCCGGTGCTGCGCAAGATCGCACACCTTCGCAAAACGCGGAAATACGGCTCGACACGCCTTCCGGCCTACCCGTGCCACGTCTTGTCTCCCTCAAGGCCCAAAAGACATTTTGCCGATCAGGACCAAGCTTCGCTCACCCTGTCCGCCTAACTTTCATGCGTCAGGGGCTACCCGTTTTGATCATAGCCGAAACCAAAGACTATTGGCGAAAAATTCGTGATCTTGAGGGCGATGAATGTTGGACCCACAAGTCAAAGCTCTCAGGCATTGAAACCGCCCTTGTCCTGGAAGACGGGCTGGCTCTACGCGCACGGCCAGACGCCAGCGCCCCTGCCAGAGCCCGGTTGGGTCGCGGGGTTGTCACCAAGGTCGAAGATGAACGCGACGGCTGGCTTCGGGTGACCGCCAATGGCCGAAAAGGCTGGGCGCGGGCTTCAGCATTTTGGGGGGCTCGGGCCCATATGCCGCTCGGGTCGCGATATTCTTCTACGGAAGCGCTCAATATTGCTGCGACGCATAATTGACCGAACGCGGCGTCCCCTTTACCAAACGGCTAACACACGCGAGGATTAGCCTCGCCTTAACAAAGTTAGCAATCAGAGCGCATGACAGAAAAGAAAAACAGTTTCGGCCGCGAAGAACTACTTGAGTGCGGCTATCACGGCCTACGTGGAAAAGGCTCAGCACAGCTGCCGGTGCCACCCATGTTGATGTTTGACCGCATCACAGAAATTACCAGCGATGGCGGCGAATATGGCAAAGGCCGGGTGGTTGCAGAACTCGATGTGAATCCCGATCTATGGTTCTTCGATTGCCACTTTCCTGGCGATCCTGTGATGCCTGGTTGCCTTGGCCTTGATGCTTTGTGGCAGCTTGTCGGGTTTTTCCTGACATGGTCTGGCCACCCCGGTTCTGGCCGTGCGCTGGGTGCAAAAGATGTGAAATTTTCGGGCATGGTTGTGCCAAGCGCCAAGCTCGTTACTTATGAATTAGACATTCGCCGAATGATGGGGCGCCCGCTAATTCTGGGCATCGCTAATGGTGTAATGAAAGTTGACGGACGCCAGATTTATTCGGCAAACGATTTACGGGTTGGGTTGTTCTCCGAAGAACAGTTAGCCGCTGGCCTGTCACTTTAAGATATCCCCTTTTCTTCGGGCGAACACGAAAGGATTTTTATGCGACGCGTCGTGATCACTGGCATGGGAGTCGTTTCTTCGATTGGCGACAATGTAGAAGACGTAAAACAAGGCCTTTACGAAGGTCGCTCTGGCATTGCGCGCGATGAAAGCTTTGCCGAGCATGGTTTTAAGTGTCAGGTGTCGGCCCGCCCGAAGTTAAACGTCGAAGAAATTCTTGATCGCAGAACCCGCCGTTTCATGGGCGAGGGCGCTGCGTGGAATTACCTTACGATGCGTGAAGCGATTGAAGATTCGGGCCTTACCGAAGATCAAATCAGCCACCCAAGAACCGGCATTGTTATGGGTTCTGGCGGCCCTTCAACCAAAGCAATTGTCGAGGCTGCGGACATTACCCGTAAAAATAACAGCACCAAACGCATCGGCCCAACAGTCGTTCCGAAAGCGATGGCGTCAACCAATTCGGCGACGCTTGCGGTTCCGTTCAAAATTCTTGGCGTGAACTATTCGATTTCATCCGCATGTGCGACCTCAGTTCATTGTGTCGGTGCAGCCGCCGAACAGATCATGTGGGGCAAGCAGGACATTGTTTTTGCTGGTGGCGGCGAAGAACTCGATTGGACCTTAGCCAATATCTTTGACGCTATGGGTGCCATGTCGAACAATTTTAACGACACCCCATCCGTTGCAAGTCGTGCCTACGACAAAGACCGGGATGGTTTTGTTATCTCCGGTGGTGCCGCGACGGTCGTGCTTGAAGAGTATGAACACGCAAAAGCGCGCGGCGCGACGATCTATGGCGAGATCGTTGGTTATTTCGCTAATTCTGATGGCTATGACATGGTTCAGCTTTCTGGCGAAGGCGCAGTGCGTTGCATGCGCGGCGCCCTAGAGACCACGAAACAGCCGATTGATTATCTCAACCCGCATGGCACATCGACACCCGTCGGGGACCAAAAGGAAACCCAAGCGATCCGCGAAGTTTTTGGTGATGCGATTCCGCCATTCTCGTCGACCAAATCGCTGACGGGTCATTCGCTTGGTGCTGTTGGCGCACAAGAGTTGGTTTATGGCTTGATCATGATGCGCGACAAATTCCTGACCGCATCTGCCCATATCGAAAATCTGGACCCAGAATTCGCCGACCTGCCGATCATTCGCGAGCGTGTCGACAACGCCAAGATTGATTGCTTCTTGACCAATAGCTTCGGCTTTGGCGGCACCAACGGCTCACTCGTCGTTGCAAGGGTCTAGACAATGAGCCAACCGGTCATCATGGCCGCAATCGTCGCAACAATTATCGCGACGGTCGGTCTATGGTGGTTCAGATTAATTCTACCGGTTGTTCGAAAACAGCCAAAAACTACGCGTATGGGCGTTTACGCATTGGTCTGGCTCGCCTATTTCATTTTGACAATGATGGTTATTGGACGCAACGCGGCCGGCGCGGCATAACCCGACGGCGCGATATGTCCGGCAATGCGGCGGTAGGCCCAAAAAGGAAATAAAATTATGAGCGGCGACATTTCATTCCCCCAAGGCGATCTGATGAAGGGCAAACGCGGCTTGATCATGGGCGTCGCAAACAAAAATTCGATTGCCTGGTATATTGCGCAGCAGCTCAAAGCCCAAGGTGCGGAACTTGCCTTTACTTATGCCAATGAAGCGCTTGAACGTCGGGTTCGACCACTCGCCGAAAGCGTTGATGCGGAACTCATTCTTGAATGTGATGTGCTGTCGGACGATTCGATGGATGCCGCTTTCAAAACCGTTTCTGACAAGTGGGGCGCGATTGATTTCCTCGTCCACGCTATTGCCTTTACTGACAAAACCGCACTTGAAGGTTCGTTCGTAGAGAACACTACTCGCAAGATATTCAAAGACACAATGGATGTTTCTGCGTTCTCGTTCGTCGATTCAGCAAACCGTGCGTCAAAACTGATGAAACCCGGCGGCGCAATGATCACGCTGACCTATCTTGGGTCTGAGCGGACCGTGCCAAACTATAATGTTATGGGCGTTGCTAAAGCCGCGCTGGAAGCATCCACGCGTTATATCGCACGCGACCTAGGACCAAACGGCATTCGCGTGAACGCGATTTCTGCGGGCCCTATTAAAACGCTTGCTGCTGCGGGCATTTCATCCGGTCGTCACATGTTCTCATTCAATCGCGCCGCGAGCCCACTACGCGATGACACCGACCCGAAGGGCGTTGCGGGCGCAGCGCTTTATCTTTTGTCGGACCTTGGTGCATCATGCACCGGGGAAACTCATCATGTGGATGGTGGGTTCCATATTGTTGGGATGCCAGACGAGGCCGCACTTAAAGGCTAAAATGAATTATATACCGAATGAAAAAGGGGCCATTAGGCCCCTTTTTTGTGTCTTACTCCGCAGCGACAGGAATATTCGCTTTGCGATTTTCCAGTGCGGGGCCTGTTTGCCGTCCTTCAAAATCCGTCCAATGACGGTTCTCAAAATCGTATAATTTACACGCAGCCAAGATCCGCCAATAATCGCGCAGCGTAAATTGATAGGTCGTTACAGCCTCACCATACCGCTCTTTTAAAAGCTTGCTCGCGCGATCAAGGTTATAAATCGGAATTGTAGACATCGCGTGATGGGCTGTGTGTTCCATCACATTAAAATAAAGACCAAGCCATTTCAGTTCTTTGATCTCCATATGCACCGTGCCCTCAATGCATGAATTATAAAAAGACCAATCTTCGGCCTTATCAAACCAATGCGTATCTTCGTGGGCGTGATGCAAAAAGAAACTAAACGAGGCTAAAAAATTCCACACCAACATCGGCAGGAACCAGCCGATGACGAATATCGCCAACAAGCTTCGTTCAGGATGCCACATCTTACCGAGCGTCAAAATCGCGGTGATGATGAATGCCTGCCCCACCACGACAAAAACCGAATCCCAAAAATAGCGACGCCATTGGCCACGGGTTTCAGGGGCTATCGGTAAAATAATTTTGGGAATCCAAATACTGATTGGGTAATTGAAAATCTGCCCCAGCAGACCCCGGTTATGTCGCTCTAAAAATCTTCGAAACGGGCTGGCCGCGCGATATTCAGTGACACTCATCGGTGCCCAGACGTAATCGACACCTTTGTAATTGGTCTTACCGTGGTGAAAGCGGTTATGCCCTGTCTCCCACAGGCTGGCGGAATGACCAGACGGCAGAAAAGTAATCCGGCCCATAATTTGGTTCGCGCGCAAGTTTGGGAAATAGCATTTGTGAACACAATCATGGCCGATGATAAATAAAAGGCCGAGGCAAAACCCGTTCACAACCGAAGCGGCAAAATTGACAAAAAATGGAAACGGACCAAGCGCACCATAGAGCGACCCAAAATATGCCGCAAAATGGATGACCGCTATAATCGCACCTTTGTGCCAGGATGGTGTTTCAACCGACAAACGGTCTTCTTCGCTTAACCATTCATAAGGACGTCCGGTGAGGACTTGGCTTTCCGACATGTCTCGCGCTTTCTAGCTTTCTCACTAGATTAGAGGCAAAGACAGCGCGATCAAGTGCAGCGTGCTGCTGCTCACCCTTTGCCCTGTTCAAGTGCCCTGCTTTTCCTTGATCCAATTATCGATTTTTTTCTCTAGCACGGACAATGGCATCGCGCCCGTCAACAATACCTCGTCATGGAACTCCCGGATATCAAAATCTGGCCCAAGCGCATCTTCTGCGCGCTGACGTAGTTCATTAATTTTCAGCATACCGAGTTTATAGGCCGTCGCCTGCCCCGGCCAGACAGAATAACGTTCGATTTCGCGGGTTACGGATGCCCGCGTATCACCGGTTACCCCTTGCATGTAATCAATGGCTTCTTCGCGGGACCATTGCTTGTGGTGAATACCCGTATCAGTCACAAGGCGCGCAGCACGAAAGAGTTCGGACTGTAAGCGCCCGAGGTCCCCGAGCGGATTATTGGCATAGAGTCCCATTTCCGCTGCCACTTGCTCTGAATAAAGCGCCCAACCTTCGGAAAATTCCGAATAGCCAAGCATGTTTCGAATTAGCGGCAACCCCGCAGCGCGCTCTAGTGATCGCTGAAAGTGGTGACCCGGCACAGCCTCATGATAAGTCAGAGTATTGAGCGCATGCTTCGGCCAATCCGCTGTATTTTTAAGATTGATCCAAAAAATCCCGGGCCGAGAGCCATCAAGTGACGGTGCGCTATAATATCCGCCTGAGGATGAATCCTGCTCGTAAACAGGTATGCGCCGCACCTCGACCGGTTGTGATGGCAGGGTATAAAACCAATCATCCACACGCGTCATGATCTCAGATACTTGAGCGTTCAGGTCGGACAACAAATCCGCACGCCCTTCATCTGTATTCGGATAACGCATATTAGGACGCTCTCCAATCGCGGTGAAGCGCTCAGCGACTGTACCGCTATTCAGGCCTTGTTCTTTTAGGATCGTATCCATCTGTTCATTGATGCGGGCCACTTCGGCCAAACCAAGTTCGTGCACATCCTCTGCCGTCATCCCGCCTGCGCCATAGGCCGCAAGCCGGTGCGCATAGAACGCAGCCCCTTCTTCGCCCATAGTCCAGATACCAGCGTCATCACCAGATTGGACCTTCAGCCCTTCAAGCGCCGCAGCCAAGCGGGCATAGGCCGGATAAACATTTGTCTCAACGGCATCTGCGACACGCGCGATCATTGCATCGCGGTCGTCAGCACTAAGTCCCTCGATGTTCTCTGCTTTTGCTGCGAATGTCGTCGTCAAAGGGTTTTCAGCGGGCGCAACAGTCGTAAATACACTGATGGTACGCAACGCCCCATCTAACGCAAAGCGTGGCGGCGTTACGCCAAGGGCCGCGTCCGAAGACACTGTTTCCACGGTCTCGTCAAATACGCGCCCAAACTCAGAAAGGCGTGAAATATAATCTTCCGCATCCTGTTCATTTTTTAAGGGATGTTGCGTCAACATAATGCGCGGTAAAATTACCTGAGGGCCAGCGCGTTGCGTCACCACATATGGTCCCGCTGAGGCAAAAGGTGTCGCACCACCAAAGGCAAATTGGTTGCGCCGAGCCCCGGTTTGATAGGCATCGCGGAGCACGTCATAAGTAATCAAAGCTTGCCCTTCGAGGGTGGCGCGATCAATGCTCCGGATTTCTTGTAAAAACCGTTCGTTCATGGCTCGCGCAGATTCATTTGCAGCGAAACCATAATTACCGAGCCGGGCCTGAAATCCCTCGCCCGCGATTGCTTCGTCAACGCCAAGAATTGTCGCTAATTCTGGCGATGCCCGGAGTATCTCTTTGGCGTGTCGATCCGCCATCTCCAACAACAACTCAGACGCCGTTTGAGTTTCGGCCTCTTCAACGACTTCGGTTGGGTTTTCTTGTGTTGCGGGGGCCGTTGCCTTTTCTCCGCATCCGGAAAGGCCAATCAGCGCCGCCAGGGCCACACTTGTAAGCACTCTTTGTCTTATCGCCATCGCAAAGGCTCCCCATTTTTTCTGTTGCGTGGATACAGAGCTTACCGCGCTTATGATTTCAGCCAACACTTATCCTGCATCGGAGTGTCGGAAAATAAAAAAGCGGCACCTGCTTACCACAGATGCCGCTTTTTGCCGAATTCGAAAATGAATTCAATGGCTTAAATCAAGCCTACTCTTGCTCGATTTCTTTTCCTGTTTCCTGATCGACGATTTTCATCGACAGGCGGACCTTACCGCGATCATCAAAGCCGAGAAGTTTCACATAAACTTCATCGCCTTCTTTCACGACGTCGGTGGTTTTCTCTGGGCGCCCCTGAGAAAGCTGAGAGATATGCACAAGACCATCACGCGGGCCGAAGAAGTTGACGAATGCGCCAAAATCCATGGCTTTCACCACTTTGCCCTTGTAGATCTCGCCGACTTCAGGCTCAGCAACGATGGAGTGAATCCACTTATACGCAGCGTCGATTTGTGCCTTGTCGCTCGATGCGATTTTGATCAGACCTTCATCATCGATATTGATCTTGGCACCTGTTTCTTCAACGATCTGGCGGATCACTTTACCGCCCGTGCCGATCACTTCGCGAATTTTGTCTTTCGCGATCTGCATGGTTTCAATACGTGGCGCATAGTCGCCAAGATCAGAACGCGCAGAATCGAGCGCTTTGCCCATCTCGCCAAGAATATGCATGCGACCGTCTTTGGCTTGGCCAAGAGCGATATGCATGATTTCTTCCGTAATGCCCGCAATTTTGATGTCCATCTGAAGTGATGTCACACCCTGATCCGTACCAGCAACTTTGAAGTCCATGTCACCAAGATGATCTTCATCACCAAGGATGTCAGAAAGAACGGCAAAGCGTTCACCTTCGAGGATCAAACCCATAGCAATACCAGCCACAGGGCGTTTAATCGGTACACCGCCATCCATCAACGCAAGTGATGCGCCACAGACACTCGCCATTGACGATGATCCGTTAGACTCGGTGATTTCAGATACAAGACGAATAACATAAGGGAATTCTTCTTGTGACGGAATAACCGCTTTCATCGCGCGCCATGCGAGTTTTCCGTGCCCGATTTCGCGCCGTCCGGTAAAGCCCATACGGCCCACTTCACCAACTGAATATGGTGGGAAGTTATAATGAAGCAAGAATTGCTCTTTATAGGTCCCCGCCAATGCGTCGATAAATTGTTCATCTTCGCCAGTGCCGAGCGTCGCAACCACAAGCGCCTGTGTTTCGCCGCGTGTAAACAACGACGAACCGTGCGTCCGCGGAAGAACACCTGCCTCGGCAACGATAGGACGGACAGTTTTCGTGTCTCGACCATCAATACGCTCACCCGTATCAAGAATGCCGCCACGAACAATGTCAGACTCGATCTGCTTGAAAAGACCACCTACAACACTTTTTGAAAGTGCATTTTCATCTTCGTCATCACAGAATGCGTCGATTGCTTTGTTTTTTGCAGCGCCAATTTTTTCTTGGCGGACTTGCTTAACCTGCTCTTTATACGCAGCTTTTACATCATCCTCGACAAGCGCACGTACTTTGCCCGCATGTTCTGAATGGTCTGGTGCTGTAAAGTCCCATGGGTCTTTTGCACATTCTTCAGCAAAGTCGATGATCAGATCAATCGCTTGCTTCGCAGCGTCATGACCAAACTTCACCGCACCGAGCATGACATCTTCAGAAAGCTCTTTTGCTTCTGATTCAACCATCATCACTGCGTCATTCGTACCGGCCATGACAAGATCAAGTTGCGTATCAGCCATCTCGTCGATGGTTGGGTTCAACACATAGCCGCCATTGGTATAACCTACGCGAGACGCCGCGATTGGCCCCATGAATGGCACGCCGGAAACCGTCAGCGCTGCTGAAGCGGCGATCATCGCAATGATATCCGGGTCATTCTCAAGGTCGTGGCTCAATACCTGAGCAACAACCAAAACTTCATTCTTGAAGCCTTTAGCAAACAACGGGCGGATCGGACGGTCGATCAAGCGCGATGTCAATGTCTCTTTTTCTGTTGGGCGGGCTTCACGTTTGAAGTAGCCACCCGGTACGCGGCCAGCCGCGTAGTATTTTTCCTGGTAGTGAACGGTCAGCGGAAAGAAATCGAAATTCGGGTTCGCTTCTTTAGCGGCTGTTACTGCACAGAGAACGGAAGTGTCACCATAAGTGGCGAGCACCGCGCCATCGGCCTGGCGCGCAATACGCCCTGTTTCGAGGGTCAGCGTGCGACCGCCCCATTCGATTGATTTTTTCGTAATGTTAAACATGTTTTCTCTTCTTTCGTACTGCGCCATACGCGGATCGTAAGGCGCCCTTGCTATGAAACCCGGATAGCAAAGCGCCGCCCATAGAGGCGGCGCAATCGAGCTTATCTGGGCTGCATTCGGATGGCCCCGTCTAGTCTAAAGACAGCACCGTTAATCATTGTATTTCGGCAAATCTCTAATGCGAGAGATGCATATTCGTCGGGGCGGCCAAGGCGCTTTGGAAACGGCACCATTGCCGCCAATGCATCCTGAACCTTTTGGTCCATACCCGCCATCATCGGCGTCCAGAAAATTCCCGGTGCGATCGTGTTTACGCGGATGCCAATATTCATCAAATCTCGCGCGACCGGCAATGTCATGCCCGCCACACCGGCCTTGGACGCGCCGTAAGCCGCTTGGCCAATCTGACCTTCAAACGCAGCAACAGAAGCCGTGTTCACGATTACGCCGCGCTCGCCATCATCCTGCGGGTCGTTCTTTTCCATCTCAGCGGAAACAAGACGAATGCAATTGAACGAACCAACCAGATTGACGTCGAGCACTTTTTTGAAGCTCTCAAGACGGTGAGGGCCATTTTTGCCGATGGTTTTCTCGCCTGTCGCAATCCCTGCGCAATTAATTAAAATTGACGGCGTACCATGTGCGGCAACGGATTTCGCCAAAGCCTCAGTAACGCTGTCTTCGCTACTAACGTCTACGGAACAAAAAATTCCCCCAAGGTCCTTTGCGAGCGCTTCCCCTTTTTCGGCATTGAGGTCCCAAAGAGCGACCTTAACACCCACATCATTCAACGCTTCTGCAGTTGCAGCACCAAGCCCCGACGCGCCGCCGGTGATGATTGCTGACGTACCCTCAAGTTTCATAATTGCTCCGAATTATATTTGCCTGTCTGGGATGGTGAGGCCGTTTAGACCTCACCGTCATGCGCCCAATAGCGTTAGCGACGAATGCCAAGGGCTTCGATCAGCGTTTGGTAACGGCTGTGATCGAGACGCTTTACATAATCGAGAAGACTACGGCGCTGAGAAACCATTTTCAAAAGACCACGACGAGAGTGATTGTCTTTTTTGTGCTCTTTGAAATGCTCGGTCAGATTAGTGATACGCTCAGTCAGGATTGCAACCTGCACCTCTGGCGAGCCTGTATCGCCTGCTTTATTCGCAAATTTTTTGATAAGTTCGGCCTTACGGCCAGCCGTAATCGACATGTATTCATCTCCGCGGCGCCGGAAAAAATGACGGCCTCGCCGGGACGCCGTCCAGCAAGGTCATAGAAGCCCGGCTTATGGGGGAAAAATGCTTGCGTTGCAAGGCCCGAAAGCGCCTTGAGCGGCTTCCTAAAACGGCCCAAGGCCTCGCGCTCTAATGAATATTTTGATCGCCCGAACAGAGTAATACGGAACCGAATTTTAGAGGTATCCACCAAAAGCTCTGCCGTTGCGCAATATTACGCTACGCTTCGCTTTCCTGCGCAAATTGCCGATTGCGAAGATCGCGCCTACCGCCAATCCGCGCCTTACGGAGATCGCTAAACCGCAGCCGTTGTTTCATTGGGGTGCCTTGCCGTTTGTGCGGTTTACACAAAAGACATCCCGCGCGAATTGATTTCGGTCCTTTTCGCTTGTGGTGCATGCCAAGCCTCTCTCAAGTTGGTTAGCCCATAGAAGCCGGAACCCCTAAAGCTGGCAATCCGTCCGAAGAAATTCGTCTATGGATTCCAACATGAGTTTTTTCTGCGCCGGCGTCCACGGTAGACTATGCGGCATGTCCTCAATCTCAACCAGTTTGGCTTTCGTCTTATCGGAAACCTTACCGTAAAAACGTTGAGAATGACTGATCGGCACTCGAACATCACGATCCCCATGAAGAATAAGAATGGGCATCGCAATCTCGTCGGCATTCTCCATTGGATTCATACCTTTGACCGTACGCCCCTGAAGATATCGCTGGAGATTATTATCGCTCCATAGGCGGCCAAGCCTCGTCAAATCCGCAACCCCAGCCCCGGCAATCGCGCATTGGAATGGCCCATCCTTACGAACAGAGGCAGCAAAAGCGGCAAAGCCCCCGTAGGAATATCCGAATATCGCCATACGGTCGGCACCAGCATACCCATTGGCAACAAGCCAATCGGCACCATCATCCTTGTCATCCTGCATTTTCTGGCCCCACTCCTTGTCACCAGCGAGCCACAGCTGACGGCCCCAGCCTTCGCTCCCGCGATATTGAGGCTGCAACACGGTGTAACCACGCGAAGTCAAAAACTGTATCCAGCCCGTTGGGTCCCAATCAGCGAAATCACGCGACCATGGCCCGCCATGCGGCATAACAATCGCGGGCGGCGCCGGATCCCCCTTTTCCCACCCAGCAGGAAGGGTCAAAAGCGCCGGGATGCTGAGGCCATCGCGCGCATCATAATAGATAAGTGATGTCTTACCGACCGAAGACGTATCGATCCAAGGCGCGGAGTCACCCAGTTTTTTGATCTGTGAACCATCAGTCAACAGATAATAAGATGGAGCAACATTCGATGCCGATGAACGGACGAGCACTTTTGAGCGGTCGTGAGAGTAGTCAATGATAGAAATATTTGTGTCTGGAAGAATTTTTTCAAACGTCTTTTGAACCGAGTCAAAATACGGGTCGAGCCAATAGGCTCGCGGTACTTCACCACCATACACAAAACCCAATAGCTGGTTAAAATCATTGGGGGAGCGCCCTAAAATCACATCCATAGCTTCATACCGGCCATGAGCAAACGCAGGGTCTTTGTCATATTCGCGCGTCGCGGGGTCGTACATATAGACCGACGCTTTATCGCTAAATTGATCCGTAATTACATAAAGCTTCCCAGTTTCCTCATCGCGACCAACTACAGAAATTTCATTCCGCTGACTTGAGTCCCACGTAAACTTATCATGGACATCGTAATTTCCAGTCGTTGCATCTCTCACAAGAGTTTCAAACTGAAACTCGCCATTATCGAAATAGACCTTGCTGCGAGTCCAAACGGTAGCATCGCGCGGATCAATGAGCCCTGCGGATTCTTCTTCGGAGTCGATGAAAAGTAGCTCTGTCTTTCCCGTACGTAGGTTATATTTTTTATATTTGATACGATACGTACGCGCATCAAATTCTGAAACAACAACATTTTCCGGATCGAGGGGCAGTAGGTCTGAGCGAATACTGCCCCGCACCGCGATCTCGAAACACCGAATTGTCGCCTCACCGCGCCCTTTCAGCGTGCCGCGAATATCGAACGGGTCTTTGAACTTTTTGAGCTTCCGGTCCGCAAAAAAAAGTTTGTAAGTATATGTATGCGTAAGACCGCGCGTGCCTTCGCCATCGCAACCATATGTTTCACCAGAATATGGCTTCCGGGCGACAGTTAGAACCTGCCCCATTTTAAGCGCTGAGGCACCGATGAATTCAACACTAGAGTCCGGTTTAGCAATACGCGGTTTCGCTTGATCATCATTTAAGTCCCAAACCGAAACCGCAGGGCTTTCTGACACCGCGCCATCCGCAGCGACGAGCGCAACCAAATAATTACCGTCCGCAGATAAAGAAACGCTGTCCAACAAAGGCACGCGAGCCAAATCGTCGACAGGAATTGAACCAGCGAGCGCAGTGTTAGCGAAAAAAATGCTCGCCAGCCCCAAGCCAATTCGCGAAACCTTCTTAAGCGAATGAAACATTTTATGCCCCTTCCAGACGATCAGCTTCCCCAATCGGAAAATGATACCAAGAAATCAGGACGAGAAAAGGTTTTAACTGTTAAAAACTCGGTTCGGTTTAAGCTTTAGACCATCGAGTTCGCAGATCGCAACGGCCTCATCATGAAGAACCGCGAGAACCCCCTCGATTGCGCCCGCAACCTCTCCGCGCACCCCCTTTGCAACCGCTGGTGAAATAATGGCCGCTTGACCTCGGCGTAATTTATCCGCCTGCGGTCCGTCGATGTTCGCCTGCGGCATCATATCAAGTGCACTCACTATTGGCAGAAGCGCGGCGTCACGGTCTTCGATATTTTCCATTTCTTCTAGCGCCGCAAGCGTGATCCCATCCTCGGCGCGTAATGCGCCAACCGCCAATCGACGAAGCGCGCTAACATGGCCCTCAGTTCCCAGCGCATGGGCAATATCCCGCACCAAAGCCCGTACATAGGCACCCTTACCGGTATGCGCTTCAAATATTGTTTCATCAGTAGACGGTGTTTCGACAATTTCTAAATTATAGATATTCACGGTACGCGACGCCAACTCAACTTTCTCACCGTCGCGCGCAATATCATAAGCCCGTTCGCCATCGACCTTAATTGCCGAAAACTGTGGCGGAGTCTGTTCAATCTCACCGGTAAATTGCGCCAGCACCGCTTCAATCTCTTCGCGGCTGGGGCGTTTTTCAGAGGTCGCAACCACATCCCCCTCAATATCATCGGTTGATGTTGCCTCGCCCCACTTCGCCGTAAAGCGATAGTGTTTTTGCGCATCCATGACATAGGCCGCAGTTTTTGTGGCCTCACCGAACGCTATCGGCAATACGCCCGTGGCAAGTGGATCTAAGGTTCCGGCATGGCCGGCTTTCTGCGCCTGAAATAACCACTTTGCTTTCGATACGGCTTCGGTTGAACCAAAGTCATATGCCTTATCAATCACCAACCAGCCAGAAATTGGCCGACCTTTTTTGCGCCGTCTGCCCATGGGGGCTCCTTCAATCGATTTTTGAACTCTAATTGCCACAGCGCCGGGTCGAACGGCTTTACGGGGCGCACGCTTTCAAACAGGTCTTACGCTGCCCGTCAATACTCAGCTTTTCATGCTTAGGAGACCGGTTCATCCAACAGGGCGTTCAATCGTGTAGCAACCGCATCATCGTCGCCATAGTCGGTACAAATAATTCCGTAATCATCAACACCGAGGGAATTTGCGAAAAACAAAAATGAATTCATCCACCACGCATCGCTTACAAATTCTATCACGCGCTTTGGCTGCCAATAAACAAGATTGTACCCGGCGGAACCGTGATCAAGCAATACAGTTTCCGCATCTGCGGCAGCGGCAACATACCCTTCGAAGCTTGTTTCGTCTGTACGAAGAACAGTGCCGCCCCGGCTTTTGACAATCTCTTCGATTAAGCGGTTCGGGTGGGTACGCACAGCGACCTCTGAAGGTTCACCATGGCGCGACAAATATATCATAGACCCCGGCTTTGGCGTGACGGGGTCTGCCTTATAGAATTCTCGTAAACGCAAAGCATATTCCGGCAACCAGTAACGAATATACATTTGCTGGCGCACCACACGCGCATCTTTGATTAATACCGGCGCATCGAGAATGGAAAAATCAATGCCCAACCGAGCGGAATCCCTTTTGACATAAGGCTTGTTGGCAAAGGTCGCAGGCAAAAACACCGGCGCGTCTATATTTTCGACGCCCGCCAACGGGTTGAGATATTCCGAAGTCCAATCACCAAACGTATCAATATGTTCTGATTGAATGAAATATCCGCTTTCAACTTCTCGAACCGGTGCTCTTTGCTCAAACAACATCCGTAGACCGGGCTTACACGACGAATAGCGCTCAAACAGCGTACCATTGCACCACCCGCCGCCGCTGGGTGTTACCAACAAGTTCTCAACGTTTTCAACGATTGGCCGCGGTGCCGCGTAGCGCATTCTACGTTGGTGTTTCTTGTCGCCCGCATGTTTCGGAATGTCGCCACGGAAATTTACCGGCTCGCCGGTAACAGGTTTGGTTTCTTCTGGCGACAGGGGTTCATAAAGGCCAGCAATCGAAGATCCATTGCGCCACAACGCGCCAACAGCACTGCGCATATTCGCCATCGGCGCTTTGAATTTTGCATGCTGAAAATATGATGTCATCGACTTTTAAAACTCATTCCCGTCTCTGTGAGTACCTAGAAACAATAAGGTAAAGTTTTTACCCTATCGCGGTCACGAAGATAGTTTCAAAAGTGTCATTTAGTCTCCAGGTCGCGAACCACCTCAGGTCGAGACAAAAGTTCGTCAATTTTCTTTGCTTCAGCAAAGGTCTCATCACTCATGAATTTAATCGCCGGCGTATATTTCATGGTGATTTTCTGCCCGACCAAGCTACGCAGATAAGGCGCGACTTTGTTAAGCGCTTTTACCATTTCGCGTTCATTGCCGCCGCCCAAAGGAGCAACAAAGGCTGAAGCTTGCTTGAGGTCTGGTGAAATGCGAATTTCACTGACGGTAACCGAAACACCGCTCAGTTCAGGTTCGCGTAAATCCTCGCGTTGTAACACCTCGACCAGTGCATGACGCAATAATTCACCCGCGCGCAACTGGCGTTGCGACGGACCTTTTGCACTGGAATAGCGTTTAGACATCGGGGCAACAATCCATTAGCGAATAAGGAGCGGTCAGGCGGGGACCGGAAAAACCAGCCCCAACCTTAAAAGCAGCCTAAAGCGTCCGCGTAATTTTCTCGACTGAGAAGCACTCAATCACATCGCCCGAACGCATATCTTCATAGTTGGCAAAGCTCATGCCGCATTCCTGACCAACAGGAACTTCCTGTACGTCGTCTTTAAAGCGTTTAAGCTGAGACAGTTCGCCTTCATGAATAACGACATTATCGCGGATCAAGCGCACTTTCGCACCACGGCGAACATTGCCTTCGGTTACGCGGCAACCGGCAACCTTGCCGTGCTTCGAAATTGAGAACACTTCAAGAATTTCAGCATTGCCAAGGAATGTTTCACGCAGTTCAGGCTCAAGCATACCCGAAAGAACCGCTTTGATATCATCAATCAAATTATAGATCACCGAATAATAACGGATCTCAACTTTTGAACGATCAGCTTCGTCGCGTGCCTGTTTGTTCGCGCGCACGTTAAAGCCAAAGACAGGCGCATTAGACGCCGCCGCGAGGATAACATCGCTCTCAGAGATACCGCCGACACCGGTATGAAGCACCTTAACACGAACCTCTTCGGTGTTCAGCTTCATCAGTGAACCAACCAATGCTTCAACCGAGCCTTGAACATCACCTTTGATCACCACAGGAAGTTCTTTAACCGCAGAATCCTGAAGCTGCGCCATCATTTGCTCAAGCGATGTACCAGCCGATTGGGCAGCTGCTTTTTCGCGGCGCTGACGAGCACGGAATTCAGCAATTTCCCGCGCCTTTGCCTCACCTTCGACGACGTTGAAGGTATCGCCAGGTTCAGGAACACCATTCAAACCAAGAATTTCGATCGGTAAAGCTGGAACCGCTGCATTCACTTTGCGGCCCTGATCGTCGGTCATCGCGCGGACCTTGCCCCACTCTGAACCAACCACAACAACATCACCGCGTTTTAGCGTTCCGCGTTGTACAAGCAATGTCGCCACCGCGCCACGTCCTTTGTCGAGACGCGCCTCAACAACCGCACCCTCAGCCGGGCGATTCGGGTTCGCTTTCAGTTCCAACAATTCGGCCTGTAGCAAGATCGCATCTTGCAATGCATCAAGATTGGTACGTTTCAACGCAGAAACCTCAACGTCCTGAATATCACCACCCATGCCTTCAACCTGAATTTCGTGTTGAAGAAGGTCCGTACGCACCTTATTGGGATCAGCGTCAGGTTTATCTACCTTATTGATCGCAACGATAATCGGCACACCCGCTGCTTTTGCGTGACTGATGGCCTCTTCCGTTTGCGGCATGATAGAATCGTCAGCCGCAACAACAAGAACGATAATGTCAGTAACCTCTGCACCCCGCGCTCGCATTTGCGTAAACGCAGCGTGGCCCGGCGTATCTAGGAATGTGATCTTACGATCTTCGCCAAGCGTGATCTGATAGGCGCCGATATGCTGTGTAATACCGCCAGCCTCGCCCGCGACCACATCCGTCTGGCGAAGGGCGTCGAGCAATGACGTTTTACCATGGTCAACATGGCCCATGATTGTAACCACTGGTGGGCGCGGCAACAAATCATCGTCCGCATCCGCCGCACCACCAAGACCTTCTTCGACATCAGATTCCGCAACACGCTTGACCGTATGACCAAGATCTTCGGCAATCAGCTGTGCAGTATCCGCATCAAGAATATCATTCGCCGTGACCATCTGATCTTGCGACATCAATTCGCGCACAAGATCGACAGCACGCATCGACATACGGGCCGCCAATTCCTGAACCGTAATCGTTTCAGGAATGATGACCTCGCGCACGACACGATTGGAATCGCCACCACGTTTTTGACGGGCCTGCTTTTCGCGTTCACGGGCGCGCTTAACAGAAGCGAGCGACCGTTGACGCTCTTCGTCATCAAGTGCATTCGCGATGGTCAATTTACCAGAACGACGACGCGGGCTTTCTTTTGCTTTTGCAGGGTCCCGGCGATCATCACCAAGGTTTTGGCGTTTAGATTTCAAGCGGCCACCAAGTTGCGCCAACGGATTACTAGCCTCCGCAGGGTCGGGCACGCGTTCTTTTTCCGCAGCACGGCCCTTGGCGCGCGCATCGGTTTTCGCAGCATTGCGTTTTTTGCGCTCACGCTCTTCTTCTTCGAGAAGGCGTTGCGATTCTTCTTCGGCTTTGCGGCGTTCTTCAGCTTCGCGGGCGCGCTTTTCTTCTTCAAGCGCTGCGCGTTTACGCTCTTCTTCTAGCCTTGTGCGTTCTTCAGCTTCGCGTGCTTCACGCTCTGCGCGCTCTGCCGCTTCGCGTTTCGCCCGCGCCTGTTGCTCACGTCGCGCCACCGCGAGTGCACCAGCACGCGCTTGCTTTTCGTCCTCAGAAAGTGTGCGCAGAACAGAACCTTTGCGGTTGGCCTCTGCCGCTTTTTGCGCTGCCGCTTTCGCCTTCGCTGCACGATCATCGGTTTTGACCGGTGCTGGCTTTTTAGCGGGCGCTTCCTTTTTAGGTGCGACCTCTGCTTTTTGCTCAGTTTCCGTTTTAGGTGTCAAAACGCGCCGCCGTTTTGTCTCTACGACAACGGTTTTAGAGCGCCCATGTGAAAAGCTTTGCTTCACCGCACCAGTCTCTGAACGACGGATCGTTAAAGGTCGCCGTGACGGTTTATCGGTATCTGTTTCGACGTCGTCGCTCATTAAATCTCCAAGTGCGCCCTTCATAAAAGCGCGTTCTTTATGATGGTTTTTGCCCCAACGCCCCTGCGTCTTGGCTCAAACCGCCTTCGACATACAGCCCTAATGGGCCGGGGTCCACACCGGACCCACTTTCTCACGACCCGACACTTAATCGGTTGGGTTCTGAAACCCTTCCAACCGCCGAGCTTCGCGCAAAAATCGTTGCGCACCGGCACCCGATTTGAGCGCCACATGCACCGTCGGTCCTTCACGACCCAAGGCCGCCGCCAACGCTGCTTCGTCAAACAATTCAACGACGGTGATTTCCGACGCCAAATTTGCCAGTTTCCGACGCCCATCAACACCGCCATCAGCCGCATTAACAAGAACGTCAGCACCGTTCTCTCTCAACATGGTCCGGACTTTTTCAAATCCAACCACCGCATCGCCGGTTCGTCGCGCCAACCCAAGCGCCGAAAGCGCCGACTTGGTCAAACCAGCCTCGACCCGATCCACAAGATCGGAAGGCACTTTGGGGCCCGCCTTAAGCGATCGAGCGAACCCGCCTTTTTTCAGCGCCATTTCCAGCGCTTGCCGTGAAGCCGTTACCCAAGCCCCGCGCCCAGGGAGCTTGCCGGTAAAATCCGGTGCCAACTCCCCATCAGGTGACAAAACGAACCGCAAACCCTTCTGGGGTTCAAGGCTCTCGCCCGTCGCAACGCATCGCCGTTCTGGCGATTTGCGATTTTTAGGACGGTCATCTTCAGTCGCGATCGTCAGCGGCTTCCTCCTCAGCTTCAGCAGCACGTTGGGCCGCGAGGTCTTCCTCGGTGATCCAACCTGCCTGTAAACGCGCCCGCATAATTAAATCTTCTGCGGTTTCTGCCGTAATTTTGTACGCTTCAAGCATGCCTTCGTAATGTTTACGCTCGCCATCAACCCGCTCAGTCCAACCGGTCAAATCGTCGGTGGCGCAACCCGCGAGGTCCTCAACGGATTTCACGTCATTCTCGCCAAGGGTAACAATCATCTTAAGGTCAAGCCCTTCAAGGCCGAGAATGTCATCATTAACACCCATCTCGACCCGGCGCTCATCAAGCTTCTTGTTTTCTGCTTCGATGCAGTCACGCGCACGCGCCTGCAATTCTTCAGCAGTGTCCTCGTCAAGGCCGTCAATTTCCATCAGCTCAGTAACGTCAACGAATGCGATTTCTTCGATCTTAGCAAAGCCCTCTGACACCAGAAGACCCGCCATCATGTCATCAACATCAAGACCGCTCATGAACAACTCAGAGCGTATACGGAATTCTTCTTGGCGCTTGGCGCTTTCTTCTTCCTCGGTCATGATGTCGATTTCATAACCAGAAAGTTGCGATGCAAGACGTACGTTTTGCCCGCGACGACCAATAGCCAACGATAATTGTTCGTCAGGAACAACAACTTCGATACGCTTTAGATCTTCATCAAGAACAACTTTTGACACTTCAGCAGGCGCAAGTGCGTTCACGACAAACGTCGCGTCGCTCTCGTTCCACGGTACAATGTCGATTTTCTCACCGCCCAACTCATTCACAACTGCCTGAACCCGGCTACCGCGCATACCGACGCACGCACCGACCGGATCAATACCGTTATCATTAGAGAAAACGCCAATCTTGGCGCGGCTTCCCGGATCGCGCGCAACAGCCTTGATCTCGATAACACCATCATAGACTTCGGGCACTTCTTGTTCGAACAATTTCGCCATGAATTGCGGGTGCGAACGAGAAAGGAAAATTTGTGGGCCGCGCGTCTCACGGCGAACATCCATGATATACGCACGAACGCGATCACCATTACGGTAATTCTCCCGTGGGAGTTGCTGATCGCGACGGATAATCGCCTCGGCCTTGCCTAAGTCGATAATTACGTGGCCATATTCAACACGCTTGATGATGCCGTTGATGATTTCGCCGATACGATCTTTGAAATCTTCGTACTGACGATCGCGCTCTGCTTCGCGAACTTTTTGCGTGATAACCTGCTTTGCGCCCATGGCGGCCTGACGGCCAAAATCCATCGGCGGCAAAGGCTCTGACATAAAGTCACCGACTTCGGCCTCTGGGTTCAGGTGCAGCGCATCTTTTTTTGCGATCTGTGTCAGGTCGCTTTCAACCTCATCGACAACCTCGAGCAAACGCCAAAGTTTGGTTTCGCCGGTTTTCGGATTAATCTCAGCTTTAACCAATGTTTCGTGACCATAACGGGTGCGCGCCGCACGCGCGAGCGCATCTTCCATTGCCTCGATGACAAGTGACTTATCGATAGATTTTTCACGCGCGACTGCGTCGGCGATCTGAATAAGCTCCAGTTTGTTGGCGCTAACCGCGGTCATTGAGAGGTCTCCATCACGTCGTCTCCTTGTTGATCGTCTTGATCAGAAAGATTGTGGCGGTCATCATTATCCGCCTTCATGGTTTTCTTTATTAGCTCGTCAGTCAGGATCAATTGTGCCGTGGCGATCCATTCCAACGGGAATAGTGCGGTCTCTTCTTCGCCCTCGATGTCGAAAGCAACGCGACCTTCGTCCATGCCCGCCAACACACCCTTAAAGCGCTTGCGACCCTCGACCAATTGATTGAGCTCGAGTTTCGCGGGCCAGCCTTGCCAATCGATAAAATCTTTCTCGCGGACCAAAGGTCGATCAATACCGGGCGAAGAGACTTCAAGAGTATACTGGCCCGGCATGGGGTCAGCCTCTTCGAAGACCGGCGATAACGCGCGCGAAAGCTTGGCACAATCGCCAGCGCTCATGGTATGATCTGGGCGCTCAGCCATAATTTGCAAGGTTTTTGTCTGCCCGCCGGTAATCCGAACGCGCACGAGCTCTAACCCCAAATCGTCAACGACCGGGGTAACTAGCTCGGCAATGCGGCTTTCCAACGTCAAAAGCGGGCTCCTTAACTGGGCAAACTGAGGCTCTAGTAACGAAAAAGCGGGCCCCGCGGGGCCCGCTTCCGAAAATCGATAAGCGTTTGATCGGATATATAGGGCGCCAGCAAAGCTTTGTCAGCCCCCGTAATCCATGATTTCTCGAAGGCTTCCATTAATTCGCATTTGTTATACATCCCGGGCTCTATCACTGTCCACAATATCCGACCTGCCACCCCGCCCCATAGGATTTACCCTTCGATGAAACCTGTCTGCGTCATTATTCTCAATTACGGCACACCGGACATGACGATTGCCAGCGCACAAAGCGTTTTGCCGCAAATCGAAAGCCTGGGCGGAGAACTCGTGGTCGTCGATAATTGCTCGCCCGATAACTCCGCCGCACAGCTAAGCCAATGGGCCGAAACCCTCGGGCCTGACCAAGCGGTGACACTGGTGCTTTCCCCCGTAAATGGCGGCTATGCGGCCGGAAATAATCTTGGGATCGAGGCTGGTAACGCGGAATTCTATGTTTTGTTAAACTCCGATACGATCGTGCGACCGGGGGCTATTGCCGCACTTCTCGGGGCGATGCAGCGCGATCCGAACATTGGCCTCGCAGGCCCGCAAATGCTCGACGAACAAGGACAGCCGGCAATCAGTCGTTTTCGGCACCCGAGACCGTTAAGCGAGTTTGTCGAAGCCACCGGCCTCGATTTTTTCTATCGCAAATTTCGTCATGCGGTTGTCCCGGTTATGGCCGATGAAGACGACACCGAAATTGAATGGCTCGGATTTCCTTGCATCATGCTGCGCGGCGCGATGGTCGACGCATTAGGCAAACTCGATGACCGGTACTTCATGTATTTTGAAGACACAGCTTATTGCCGCAAAGCGCACAAAGCCGGGTGGACGCTGAAATATTGCCGTGATGCTGCGGTCGAACATTTTTGCGGCAAATCATCGAACATCGAAGATCATGCGGCTGCGCACCGGCGATTGCCGCCCTATTATTACGCGTCGCGAACGCGGTATTTCAAAAGCCACTACGGCACTGGTGGCTATATCATCGCTAATTTTCTTTGGTATCTGGGACGTATGGTTAATTTCGGCCGGACCTTGGCATTGAGGCCGCCCAAGAAAACCTGTGCGTGGCGGGCCAAAGACATCTGGACGTCACAAGATATTCCAAAACCCTAACAGGGCACGTTTCTTGAAGCCGTTCCTTCGAGTGAAGGAGCGCTCGAGGAATGAACACCCGACTAAAAAAACGCGGCGTAACATCGTTAATCATTTATTACCTGATGATTACGCTCATTTCTGCGTCACTCGCATTTTTTGCGGGGCGGGCTCAGGGCCATACCAATCAACCCTCCGCACCACAATTAATGTCACAAAATGATGCAGATGCCTCAAAACCGGACTATGCGGCGCTTCATCGTGCACAACGCCTCGGTGCCGATTGTGGCGGAGCCAGCGACCCCAGTATTGTCCGCAGTGCCGTGTGGGAAGTGATCTGTCACCCATACACCGACGCGGAACCAGATATTTTCGCAAAGACTGCCGACACGCGCCGTACAAGACGAACGGTTCGACCCGGTGACAGCCCCTTACGGGCGGCAGTACTTTCTTCTCTCTCCACGGGGGCCGTTGATGGCACTGGCAACAATATCGGCACAACAACAACAACCAATGGCGAGCCTATGAGTTTAGCCCTCGCGCCAGAAATTGGTCTAATGGGCAGCATGTCGAATGGTGGTGGCAATTTGGGGTTTAATGGCGGACCCAATGCCCCCGGCGGCCGCGCGAACAACATCATCCCAAGCACACCCAACGCAAACGCCACATTGAGCCCGCCAGTGGTTGTGACCCCAATTCCCGCCGCTCTTCCGCTGATGATTACCGGTTTTGCGGGGCTATGGGCCGCCTCAAAACGCCGGAAGACCGCATAACACCGGCATTTCGTGATCTCCTGCATTCAAGGTTAACAAGCTATAGATTTTGATGGCTCGATAGGTCAAAATCACCTCAAGGGATTTTGGGGTTGCTTAAACAGGGGGGCAGGTTATGGGCCGTTTTCTCGCGATGTTATTGGGTGTTGCAGGTGCCGTTCTCGGATCGCAAGGTCCGGGCTTTACCCTTCAATATATGCAGAACCTTCAAGGCCGCATCGACGAATTACGCCCTATTGTCGAAGAATTTGATGCCAATATTGCCCAATATGATTACACGCGCGAACGCGCCCTTGGCGAATGCCGGACAGCAACGGGCCTCCTTGATGCTCTGTGCACAACCTATGTTTCGACAGTTCAGCGCTATGAAATACTGACAGCGCATATGGCAAAACTCGAAGGCGTAGATGACAATGTCCGCCCACTGATCCTTGCCAAATCGCAAATGCGTGACATCACCGTCTCCGTCTACGAGCAATACAAACCAGCAATTCCAACAACCGTTGATGGCGCGATATACGCCGGTGGCGGCTTTGCTGTTCTTTGGGGCGGCGCGTCATTCCTGTTTGGTTTATTGGGCGCTATGTTCGGCCGAGGCCGTTACGCGTAACGGCCTAATCAAAATGTGCGTCAAGGAATTCCAGAAACGCTGGCCAGTCTTCTTTGACCACGCCATGTGTTCCTGGCCGCAGCCAGAATGCCAACTCAGCCGAAGGCACCCATTCATCTAAGCGTGTCTGCGATAGACCGGACACACCCAATAATTCGTAGGCCGGATCAGCGCCCTGCGCTGCGCGGAACGCGCCGTTAGGGTCCGACCAAACATCCCGGCGTGCGTTTCCCAATAAAACCGGGCGCGGCGCGACCAACGCTAACAACTGATGTTGATCGACGTCCATTTTTTGCTCGCGGCCTGCCATATGCGCATAGGATGATGCGAACCAGTGCGGGTATGTTTTTGTTATCGCTGCAACAGTCTCACCCTTTTTTTCGCGATTAAGCGATGCGCCTCCAGTACCTGATTGGTGCGCAATCACGGCGTCTATCCGTTCATCAAAGGCAGCCGCCACTAACGCCGATTTTCCGTATCGCGAATGTCCCCAGCTTATCACTGACGACGCAGCTGTGGCGGGGTCATTCTCAAGCACATCGACCATGGCTGAAAACCCCCACGCCCAAGCACCAATCGCACCCCAGCGCGCACCATCGCGACCAACAGACAAAGCCTCGAGCGTTTTCAAACCCTCCTCTTTGTTGTCAGCAACAAACTCGCTGGGAAAGGTCGTCGCAACTCCATAGCCGTGACGAAGGATCATCTCGATTGGCGGCGTTGCGATATAACGACCAAAAACATAGCTCATTACCGTCTCGCCAATACCGCCGCTCATGCAGCTATTCAATCCATCGACCCGCGTCACCGCAGAATGTGGTATTGTATCCCACCGAGGGCAAAATGTTTCCATAAGGATGATTGGTGGCTGCTCTACGCCTTTAGGTAGCACAACATCCATATAAAATGGATTAGTTCGGTTCACCACTTCGCCGAACACGACAGTCGCTTGCAATTTATATTCAATAAGCTGACCGCCGAACGCATCATTATCCAGCATCGTGCGGCTCAGAACGGCGACGTCGTAATCGTCAGGCATGTCGCCATAAACTTCGCGCTCAAACGCCGCCCTGAGCGCAGGTACGCGCGTAACCTGCCATTGCGCTGCGGATGTAATTTCCGACTGCCCCATGAATGCGCCAAGCACCGGCGGGCTTGCCACGATGCCGTCAGGTTTTAGATCTGTCCAAGCTAACGTTAATTTTGCGCAACTCGTTATTGCGGCCAATGCGGTCACCAACAACACAATGCGCACGACCATCGAAAACCGAAAAATTCTCATCCGCGCATTAGTGCGAACACTGGCTTTGAGTGCAAGTCAAAATCAGGTCAACAACACTCTAGATGCGTTTAAAAACCAAATAGGCCGGCGTGCGTCCCTCTTTACGGGACTTCAATTCATAGCGGGTTTGTGGCCAATCATCGGGCCTTATCTGCCAATCCGCTGCGCATTCAGCCGTCCATTCAAACTCAGGCGCATTTTGTGCGTGCATCAACGTCCACCGAATATAGTCACGGATATCCGACGCAACCCGCAAAATGCCACCCGGTTTCACAAGACGCGCCGCCTCCTTAAAGAACCAGGGCGAAACCATTCTGCGTTTGTGGTGGCGCTTTTTCGGCCACGGGTCAGGATGAAGAACAAATAACCGATCAAGCGATTTATCCGGCAACGCTTCGAGCAATGGGCGGGCATCGCCATAATGGATTTTAACATTGCTGAGCGCCTTATCCTCCACATGGACAAGCAATTTGGCTACGCCGTTTACAAAGGGTTCTGCCCCGATCATCCCAATATTGGGGTTTTCAGTGGCCTGCCAGGCTAAGTGCTCCCCACCACCAAAGCCAATTTCTAGCCAGATTTCATCTGCCTGCGGAAATAGCGCTTTGGGATCTATGCGCCCATCACGGGGTTCGGGCACCGCAATTTGCGGCAACAATTCTTCCATTAGCTGCGCGGGACGGGCCCTTAGCGGCTTATCTATATGACGTCCATAAAGGCGCGGAATATATTTAGGTTCATCCATAAGCGGGGGCTTAGCGGATCAATCGCCACAGGCCAAGCCGTCATGTGAACACCGCCGGGGGCAGTCCAGAAATAAATGCTTCCCCTTGGCCCGCAGCTAACTTAAGAAAAACAGGTTTTGATGTTCTAAAAACCTGAACCTACTATTTTTCTGTAACCATAATTTGAAGATGAGCCACCCAAGGCAATGCCGAAAAGAACAGAGAAAATCCAAGTCTCGCTATCGCCTGAAGAAATCGAGCAAATTGAAGCGTGGCAATTCAAGCACCGAGTGCCCAGCCGCGCGGCGGCCATTCGTGAGCTGATCGGTCGTTCCATAGATTCAGAACTACCCGTTGTCGAAGACAGACTTCATTCGCGAGATTTTGGGATTCTTGAAACCAAACTCGCCCGCGAAGGGAAGCCGTCATTTACGGTAGCGGACCCAACGATCGACGACATGCCGCTCATATATGCCTCAACCGGGTTTTATGAGCTGACTGAATATGAACCTGAAGAGGTCATCGGTAAAAACTGTCGTTTTTTGCAAGGCCGCAAAACCGAAAAAGAGAACACGGCCCTGATCCGTCGCGCCCTTGAAAAAGGCGAGCTTGTTGCTGTTGATCTCGTCAATTATCGGAAAAACAAAAGCGCTTATCGCGTCCGCGTAAAAATTGAACCCGTGTTCGATCTAGCCGGCGAGAAGCCGATATTATTCATCGGGACCCAGACATTTCTCGGCAATCTTTGATCGATTGCCGGGACTGCGGTCGCGCTTAAAACGCTGCTTTCAACTTGTCCACGAGGTCAGTTCTCTCCCAAGAGAAACCACCATCCGCATCAGGTTCCCGGCCAAAATGGCCATAGGCGGCAGTACGCGCATAAATCGGCTTGTTGAGATCTAAGATGCGGCGGATACCCGATGGAGATAGGTCCATCACTTGACGCAACACATCTTCGAGTTCGTCTTCTTCAACTTTGCCCGTACCGTGCAGGTCCACATAAACAGACAACGGTTTCGCAACGCCAATCGCGTAAGAAAGCTGGATCGTGCAACGATCCGCCAATTCAGCGGCAACCACGTTTTTCGCGAGATAACGCGCCGCATAAGCGGCTGAACGGTCAACTTTGGTCGTGTCTTTACCTGAAAATGCGCCGCCCCCATGAGGAGCCGCACCACCATAAGTATCCACGATAATCTTGCGGCCAGTAAGACCGGCATCGCCATCAGGCCCGCCAATTACAAATTTGCCTGTAGGATTGACATGCCACTCGCAGTTTTCTGCAATCGGCAAACCGTCTGTGGACTTACGGATATATGGCTCAACGACCTGACGAACCTTCGCCGAATCCCATGATGCATCAAGATGCTGGGTGGAAAGCACGATCGACGTGATCTCAACCGGTTCGCCATTGCGATAGCGTACTGTTACTTGGCTTTTCGCATCGGGGCCAAGCTTGCCTACATCACCCTCACCAGTATGGCGTGCGATAGCCAAATCTTCGAGGATTTTATGGCTGTAATAGATTGGCGCTGGCATCAACGACGGTGTTTCGCGGCAAGCATACCCAAACATGATGCCCTGATCGCCCGCGCCTTCGGCATTGGCGTCTGCGGCCTTGTCCACACCCTGAGCAATGTCAGCAGACTGACCATGCAACAAGATTTGAATATCAGCAGTTTCCCAATTAAACCCGTCTTGCTCATAGCCAATGGATTTGATCGCTTCACGTGCCGCTTTGACAAATAAATCAGGCTTGACACCACCCTCGCCATTCATCAACGCTTCAGGCGCACGAACCTCACCGGCGATCACTACTTTATTGGTCGTCGTCAATGTCTCACAGGCGACGCGGACATCCCACGAATTCATACCCGCACTGTCGGCCTCACGATAAATGAGATCTACAATTTCATCAGAGATCCGGTCGCAAACCTTATCAGGGTGGCCTTCGGAAACACTTTCGCTCGTAAAAATAAAAGACTGCCGCGCCATAAAAGAACCAGACCTCGCATATAAAGAAAAGTTTATATGAGGGCCTATAGCGAAACCGCTCGCCCCTGTCCAATCCTTCTGATCAAGATTTTGCGAGAGGCCTACGACAAAATGCGGCAATAGGCGCTGGTTTAGATATTCTCAGTTTCCGCAATCGAGCGAACCAGATCGAGTACGCGCTTTTTGACGTCCGGGTCCTTGATGCCCGCGAAATACCGGCAGAGCTGGACCCCCTCTTGAGAACGGACCATCTCCATCACTGGCTCGGCTTCCTCGGCGAAACCACTGGCAAATGGCTCGGCATCATAATCATCGTAAAAGAACTGAACCGGCACCTGAAGCAGCCGTGCAATCTCATACATGCGGCTAGCACCGATGCGATTGACGCCTTTTTCGTATTTCTGGATTTGCTGGAAAGTTAGCCCAAGTGCACTACCGAGCGCTTCTTGGCTCATGCCTAAAATCATGCGCCGCAGCTTTACGCGCGCGCCCACATGAATATCGATTGGATGCGGCCCCGAAGATTTCGAAGGTGTCGCCGGCTCACGATTCACCGCATTTTGCGGAATATCCATAAGTCTCCCCGAGCTTGGTCGCCCCTTTCTGGAACAACGCAACTGCCGCCTTATAGATGAATGCGGGCCAAGCGCAAAGTCCAAGCCCTAGCGCCGCAAATAGAAACCAAACAGTAAGCAAGTGATTGTCATTAAAAAGAAAATCCAATCACCAAACTTGCTGTAAAGCGTCTGAGGCAAAGGCGGCGGAAGCGGCGCTTCGATTTTTCCTGTCTGATAGAGCGGTACGCGAGCCAACAAACGTCCTTTTCCATCGAATAAGGCTGAAACGCCCGTATTGGCTGATCGTGCCAGTGGTAGGCCCGCTTCGATCGCGCGCAACCGGGCCATATCAAGGTGCTGACGCGGTCCCGAGGTGTCGCCGAACCAAGCATCGTTGGTCACCATCGCAAGCCAGTCAGGCCGCGCATCCTTCGGATAGGATTGCCCTGGGAAGATCGCCTCGTAGCAAATCATCGGCGCGAATGATTGCCCGCCAGCCCGTATCCGGCGCGGGCCGGAACCGGCAGTAAAACCAGAATCGCCATAAGGTGTCAGCTGCGCTAACCCGACTCGTTCCATCAAATCATAAAATGGAAGATATTCTCCATAAGGAACAAGGTGGTGCTTATCGTAATGGTCTGTGACCACGCGACCATTGCCACTGTCTTCAATTACCGCAATCGAATTATAATAGCGCTCTATTCCGTCCGTATCGCGATCACGCCGAACAGCACCCGCCAATAAAACTGTATCGCTGGGCAAATCTCTATCAAGGGCTGCCAGCGCATCCGGCATTTCATCCAAAAGAGGCGCGCCATTTTCTGGCCACAGAACAAAGAGTTTTGCATCAGGCGGAAGTGCCCCACGCGACAACTCAAGTTGGCGTTCGAAATTGCGTTGCCAATAGCTCCAATCGATTTTCTCTTTTTGCGGAATATTCGGCTGAACAATCCGCAGAACAACACGCGCATCACCAACGGGTTCTGGCAAAGAAAGGCGTAGCCCCCCAATGCCAACGATAAGCGCCGCGCCCAACAGAAAAACAACAATGCCGGAAAATCGGGTACGAACCTGGTCGATTGTTGCAGCCGGGGCCGCAACGATAAAAATGGTCACAAGGCTTAATCCGTAAGCCCCATACCATGCGGCGCTTTGCGCGGTCAGCGCGTTCCCGGCCAATGCCTGCCCCGCGAGGTTCCACGGTAGCCCCGTCAGAACATGACCACGGGCATATTCAAAAAGGGTCCAGACCGCCGCAAACAGCAAAACCCGCGCCCACCCCGACCCTTTCAACGAAGCGCAAAGCGCTACTGCCGCACCCGTAAAGAGCCCGAGAAATGCTGGCATCCCCATGACCGCAAAGGGTGCCATCCATGCAAACTGATCCGCTTGGACAAAAAACGAAAAGGCCATCCAGTAAATTCCCACAAGGAAATAACCGAAGCCAAAAAACCAGCCCACAAAGAATGCCGCACGCTTTGCTTTTTGCGCAATCTGCGCGCCGTCGATTAACAAAACCAGCGTGGTAAATGAGACAACCAAAAGCGGAAGGGCATAAACCGGCGCCATCGCAAGCGCGCCGCAAATACCGGCGGCAAAAGCAATCAGCCATCGTTTTTTGCCCGTCGCGCCACGAACAAAGTCCGCATAATTCTTTAATGACTGCGCGAGCCATCCGCTGACGACGCTCAAAAAGCCCATGTTCAGACTTACTCCGCAGCCTGTGTTGAAGATTTCGCCGTCGATGGCCTCACCCGAAGTTTGCGAACCTTACGGGCATCACCTTCGATCACTTCAAAGTCATATCCGTTAAGCCCGGCCAAGACTTCGCCACGCTGCGGTACCCGCCCTGCAAGCGAAACGGCGTATCCGCCAACTGTATCAATCTCATCATCTTCCGTATCGAGATGAAGGCCGGTTTCTTCAGTGAAGTCACTCAACTCAACCCGCGCATCAACTTCCCAACCGCCACCGGCGATGGGTACGATCACCAAGGTATCATCTTCGTCATGCTCGTCATTGATTTCACCGACGATTTCTTCGACCAAATCTTCAATGGTAACAAGCCCATCAGTGCCGCCATATTCATCAATCACAAGCGCCATATGAATGCGCGACGCCTGCATTCGCAGCAATAAATCTGTGACCCGCATCGACGGCGGCACATATAAAACATCACGCTTTAACGATTTCAGTATCGGTCCAGAACTCGGCAAGGGCCGCGCATCGTCAGCAATCATCCCGATTAGGTCTTTGATGTGAACCATGCCCACCGGATCATCAAGATCGCCGCGATAAACCGGTAACCGCGAATGTCCGGCCTCAGAAAATAAGCGGATCAATTCTTGGAGGGGGGTGTCGAGATCCACCGCCGCGATATCCGCGCGCGGGGCCATCACATCAAAAACTTTTTTGTCGTCAAATGCGACAACGCGCTCAATCATCTCTCGGCGCGATTGAGAGATCGATTGCTCGGACCGACCATCTCCATTTATGTAGTCTTCTTCGAAATCGCTTTCGCGATCCGGCTTACCGATCAGGGCGCGAAACCGCGCCATAATACTGTCGCTTCGACCACTATCATCGTCGCTTTCTTCCCCGTTCATCGTCTCCGTCCATCCGTCGTCATCTAGCCTGTCAGTCATTTTGGCTCGCCCCATAGGGATCTGCAATTCCCATGGTTCTCAATATCTCAGTTTCGCGAGCCTCCATCAGGACCGCCTCATCATCCGTCTCATGATCATAACCAATCAAATGCAACATTCCATGAATAATCAGATGTGCCACATGATCACGCAAACTCAACATGCCAAGTGCGGCTTCACGAACACAGGTCTCCCGTGCCAGGGCGATATCACCTAGAAACCCCGTTTCTTCGCCGGAGGGAAAAGACAAAACATTGGTGGCATTATCTTTGCCGCGAAATCGCAAATTCAGTGCTTGAATTGCCTCGTCATCGCAAAGCATCAGCGCTATCTCGCCAGAAATATCCGGCTCAAGGGCGGTTGCAGCCCGATAACATTCGCCTGCGAGGACGTCGACGTCAGCCAAGGCTTCTCGCCATACCTCGTCTTCAATGACACATTCGATCATGGTGGGCGTAATACTGCCAGAGATGTCTGTACCGGTCATGGCCTCGGGCCGGCATGATGCTGGTCGCGCTTATCATAGGCATTGATAATTTTTGAAACCAAAGGATGGCGGACGACATCGGTCGCCACAAAACGAATTTCCGCGATCCCCTGAACCCCCGACAAAACCCCGAGCGCATCGGCGAGGCCAGATGCCTCACCCGCGGGCAAGTCAGTTTGCGAAGGGTCCCCCGTAATTGCCATTTGCGCACCCTCGCCCAGCCGCGTCAGAAACATTTTCATCTGGGCGGGCGTTGCGTTCTGTGCTTCGTCTAGAATAACCGCTGCGCGCGCCAATGTCCGGCCGCGCATAAAGGCTATTGGCGCAATTTCAATCTCGCCTGCTGCAATGCGTCGCTCGACATAATCCGCATGCATCATATCGTGAAGTGCATCATAAAGCGGTCGCAAAAACGGATCGACTTTTTCTTTCATATCACCGGGCAAAAAACCAATGCGTTCACCAGCCTCAAGCGCAGGGCGTGAGAGAATGATGCGCTCGACCTTACCGGCCAGCAACAATCCAACCGCATGGGCCACCGCAAGATAGGTTTTGCCCGTACCCGCAGGGCCGACACCGAACGTCAAATCATGCTCGCCAAGCGCCCGCATATACGCGGCTTGATTAGGTGTTCGCGCAGCAATGAGCCGCTTTGGGGTTTTGATCGTCTGAGGCACAGATTTCAGCTCGGCTGGTTTTTCACTTAATTTTGCCGCGGCCCGCACATCACCGACACCAATATTCTCACCGCGCTCGGCGCGGGCATAAAGCGACGTGAGGGCCGCGATTGTTCGAATTCGTGCACTTTCGGGACCGGTCACCGCAAAATGGTTGCCGCGAGGGTCAATACGAACCCCAAGAGCGTCTTCGAGAATTGAAAGGTGGGCGTCATGTTCGCCGGAAAGCACGGCGACAAATCGGTTGTCGTCAAAATCGACGTGATCGATTGCGTCAGCAGATTTCTGTTCGCTCAAGCGGCGTACTCACCCTCTTTCAAAACACCGGCCAGCGCATTGGGCGTTACGCCCTCAATCGATACCGGCGCTATTGATCCTAGCATAGATTTTGGAGCCGACACATGAACGCTTTGCAAATATGGCGACCGGCCAATGAGCTGGCCGTTTTTGCGGCCTTCTCTTTCAAACAACACCGTCAGCGATTGACCCACCTGCTTTTGGTTAAACTCGACCCGTTGGCGCTCAAGCAATGCCTGCAACTGGGCGAGGTGCTCGCTTTTCTGGTCTTCCGGCACTTGTTTTTGCATCGCAGCGCCGGGCGTTCCCGGACGGCGTGAATATTTGAACGAATAAGCGGAGGCATATCCTACGGCCTCTACGAGGTCCAAAGTCGCTTTGAAATCTTCACTCGTTTCGCCAGGGAAACCAACGATGAAATCCCCAGACAGAGCAATATCAGGACGCTCAGCGCGAATGCGCTCGATCAGCTTTACGTAATGCTCAGCCGTATGACCCCGGTTCATTGCCTTGAGGATTTTGTCCGAACCCGCCTGCACTGGAAGGTGCAAATAGGGCATCAACTTTTCTTCTTCGGCAAGTGCAGCAATCAAGCCGTCATCCATGTCGCGCGGATGCGAGGTGGTGAAGCGAATCCGGTCTAACCCATCGATCTTCGCCAAATGGCGACAAAGCTCGCCAAGGCCCCAGGTATTACCGGCCATACCAGCAGGCGGCGCAGACGCCCATGCATTGACATTCTGGCCCAACAGCGTGACTTCGCGCACGCCCTGTGCTGCTAGTGAACGCGCCTCGGCGACCACCGCGTCAACAGAACGCGAGACTTCTGCGCCGCGCGTGTATGGCACGACGCAGAAAGTGCAAAACTTATCGCAGCCTTCTTGGATGGTCAGAAATGCGGTAGGGCCATCTGCCGTACGCTCGGCGAGGCGATCAAATTTCTCCTCGACAGCAAAGTCCGTATCGAGGACTTCGCCATTTTCGCGGGCAGCACGGGCCAAAAGCTCCGGCAAGCGGTGATAGGCCTGCGGGCCGACCACCATATTCACGTAGGGCGCACGGGCCGTGATCTCTGCCCCTTCGGCCTGCGCCACACAGCCAGCGACGGCAATTTTGAGGTCGTCGCCAGATTTGTTGCGTGATTTTTTGATAACCTTGAGGCGACCAAGATCGGAATAGACCTTTTCGGCGGCTTTTTCCCGAATATGGCAGGTGTTCAATACCACAAGGTCAGCAGAATCCGGCGTTTCCGCCACCCCATAGCCCAGCGGTTTGAGAAGGCCCACAATTCGCTCGGAATCGTAGACATTCATCTGGCACCCGTAAGTGCGGATGAAGACGGATTTACCTTGGTTTTGCCGTGGATCGGTCATTTTTCTCGTATCTTTTCGCGAAGTTGGGTATTTAGTCGCCGTAAAGGGCGGATGCAATCATATTGGCGAAATCAATCTCAGGCGGGTGACAGTTGTTATCTCAGCCTTGTGACCGCAATTGATTTGATAGAGCAACATGTGCGCGTCAAGTTAAGGGACGGGAGAGAGCAGGTATTAGCTTTCTTGAGGATATATGAGCGTAACAACGAAGAACGTCATGAAATCGTGCGGCGCGGTATTGACCGCCCTTGGCGCTGTTTTCACAGCTCCAGCGAACGCCGCCGATAAAACGGCCAATGACATTTCTAAACCTGTGGTCGTCGAGCTATTTTTATCGCAATCTTGTATCCGCTGCCCAAAGGCCGCGGAGCTTTTTCCAAAAACCGCCGCGCGGGACAATGTCGTCGCGTTAAGCTGGCATGTTGACTATTGGAACATGACCAACACACGCCATGGTCGATGGACGGACCCATTTTCAAAAGCCGAATACACCGCGCGTCAAAAAAATTATAACGCCAATATTCGCCACCGCAGCTCAGTTTACACACCCCAGATCGTCGTCAATGGCGCAGCCGAAACCGTTGGTGCAGTCCCCGAAAAAATCTATGCACTCATTGAAAGTGCAGACGCGCAAGTCCCGTCGGTTGTCGCCTCGCGTGAAGACAACATGTTAAACTTTACAGTTGGTCAATCAGACGATGGCGGGAATGCGTACCTCGTCACATTCATACGCCACGCCAATACCGACATTACATCTGGCGGCAACAAAGGCATGACCTTTGATGAAATCAATGTGGTCACCGACATGAAGCCTTTAGGAATTGTGCGGCGCAGAGGCGGCACCCTAAGCATCAATCAAACGCTGGCTGAAAACGAAGGGTGTGCGCTGATCGTGCAGTCACCGCAGCAAGGCGCAATCATCACCGCAGCCTACTGCCCAGCCTGACACGACCGTTTCCTATCGCCGCGCGTATTTGTCGGTCGCTTTTACCAGCGCATCCACAATACCGGCTTCGCTTGCGGCGTGACCCGCATCAAGAATGAGATTGAAATCGGCTTCTGGCCAACCTTTGTGTAACTCCCACGCCGTTTTCATGGGGGTGACGACATCGTAGCGTCCCTGCACGATGACGCCCGGTATATGACGTATACGGTCCAAATTGGCGAGAATCTGATCGTCACGCTCAAAAAATCCGCCATGCTGAAAATAGTGACATTCGATCCGGGCAAAGGCGAGCGCAAACTGATCGCTGGCGAATACCTGCATTCGTTCTGGGGACGGCATCAAGCTGACCGTTCCGCCTTCCCAAAGGCTCCACGCGCGGGCGGCACGGATTTGTTCTTTCTCGTCATCACCCGTCAAGCGTTTGTAATAGGCACCAATCATGTCGCCGCGCTCGGCCTCAGGGATCGGCGCAAGATAATCCTCCCATGCATCAGGGAAAATCCAACTTGCCCCTTCCTGATAAAACCATTCAAGTTCAGCCCGACGTAGCGTGAAAATTCCGCGCAACACCAGTTCCGACACCTTATCCGGGTGGGACTGGGCATAAGCCAGCGCCAAGGTTGAGCCCCACGAGCCCCCAAAGACCTGCCATGTCTCAACCCCAAGACGCGCACGTAGCGCTTCCATGTCGTCAATCAGCGTCCATGTGGTGTTATCCCTCAGTTCCGCATGGGGGCGCGATTTACCACAACCCCGTTGATCGAAAAGGATAATTCGGTATCGCGCGGGGTTGAAATAACGCCGCATCGACGGCGTCGTACCACCGCCCGGTCCACCATGACAGACGACAACGGGCTTACCATCTGGCGCACCGGATACCTCGTAATAAATCTCGTGCAGGTCCGAAACCCGGAGCATTCCGGACTCGGTCGGTTCTATCGGAGGGTATAAAATGCTCAACTCGGACATTTCCATGCTGACAATAACGATTTGTTAGGTTAGCCTTTAGTGGGGAGAGACGTGTGTAACAAGTCTTTCAGTGGAGTCGTGTTTTGTACAAACTGAGTTCCGGACCACATTCCGGGATCGTTGGCGGTTTTGCCGCGGCACTGATGGTGTTAGTCAGTGGCTGTGCCGTTAATCCCATCGCGTCCCATGCAGACCACAAAACTGTTTCAGAGCGCGATTTGCTCGCGGACGCAGCACATGCGGTCGAATCTGCACCATGGCCAAAACCGCAATCCACATCGTTTGTCTCACGCATCACCGGCGCTGATGATGATGATCGTATGACCCGCAGTGAAGCGATTGATATTTATCTTGAAGGCCTTGAGCCTGCGGGCCAGCGCTTCACGAAATTGGCGCAAGACGCCCAGATCAATTTGATTGCCGCCGAACGGTTAGATTTTGTCGCGCAAAATGCATTGTCTGCACCACGCCTTACGATGAGCGACGTCTCGACCGTGGAAACCGCAATCAAAGCGCTACGCGAGAATCGCCAAATCTATATCAATGCCGCAAAACAAATCGAAAAAAGCGGCGAGACCATCGCACCCGAAGAAATTGATGCCATTCGCACCGCTTATAGCACCGCGATCCGCAAGCTTGGCCTTACGGCTGATGCTCTTGCAGACCGAATTGACGATGATCGTAGCGAAACAGTGGCGCAACCCGCACCACGCTACCGGAAAAATTTCTCCGGCGTTTAAGCGCCGCGCGCATTCGTTTTATTCAGCAGCCTCAATACCTTTTTCACCGATTGCAGCGACGCCTTCGACATAGGCCTGGCGCTTTTGCTTGTTGATCTCATCGCACTCTGCAGCGCGCTCAACGTCATTGCGCGAAAGTTCATCATAATCGGTATCAGCAAACCCAATCACGCCCATATCAGTATAGGCTGATTGGATTTTATCAGACCACAAACCAATATCGCGCACGATCGGCACAATGCGCTGGAATAGCATCGAACGGAAATGGCGCTGAAATTCTGAATTTTTCTGGGCTTCGACAACCTCGTCCACGGGCAGGTCGAGCGTTTCGTAGAGCTCTTTTGACTCGAACCGGTCGCGCATATGATAACACGCCTCGACCAAAAATTCTTCGCGCTCGTCGCGTTCTTTTTGTGTGAGCTGCGGATAATATTCCTTGAGCGTAAGTCGTCCAAAGGCCACATGACGCGACTCGTCTTCCATCACATAGGCATTCACCTGTTGCGATAGCTGGTTCTTTGAAATGTCGCGAATATTCCCGAATGCCGCAAGCGCCAACCCTTCGATCACCACCTGCATCGCCAGATAGGTCATATCCCACCGCGAATCCCGTAGCGCTTGATCAACAAGCGTCTGGAGCGGCTTTGTCATCGGATAGGCAACGCCCATGATCCCGAGATATTTTTTGTAGGCTTCCACATGGCGCGCTTCGTCCATGACCTGTGTTGACGCATAGAATTTTGCGTCGAGGTCCGGCACTTGCTGAACAATTTTTGCGGCACAAATAAGCGCGGCTTGTTCACCTTGCATGAATTGCGACATCGTCCATGCTTGGGAATGGCGACGGAACTCGGCCTGTTCCTTTTTGTTCATCTTGGCCCAGACCGGGGTGTGGTAAATCCCGCTTAGCTCGTCGGGCAATTCCATCGGATTATCGGGATCAAGCTCTAACGTCCAATCGATGCGGTTTAGCGCATCCCACTGCATGTCTTTGCCCTTTTGATAAAGGTGCATCATCTGCTTGCGGCCGTCGTCATATTCCCAATCAAACGCAGCCTCAAAATCCTGTGGAACTGTCCAGCAGGGGTCTATATCTGGGATTGGATAAAGTTGGCGCAGGGACGTCATGGGTTTTCCTCCCGTCTCCGTGCGCGGTGCATATTATGTCTGTGCGCACGCCTGTTTCAAATCACAGGCGTACACTACTCAGTTTACTTTTTGAAAGTCAATATACGTACGATCAAATTGATCGCCCTTTACCGCCTAGCTTAATCGTCTTTTTTCTCAAGCGGCACGCCATATAGCTCAAGCCGGTGATCAACCAATTTAAAACCATGTTGCTCTGCAATACGTTTTTGCAGGGCCTCAATTTCTTCGTTCATAAACTCAATGACCTTACCCGATCGTAGGTCGATCAAATGGTCATGGTGATCATCAGTCGCCTCTTCATAGCGCGCACGGCCATCCTGAAAGTCGTGACGCTCGACGACGCCAGCCTCTTCGAACAAGCGCATAGTGCGATAGACAGTCGCGATTGAAATATTTGAATCAATCTCAGTAGAGCGCCGGTGGATTTCTTCAACATCCGGATGATCTTCAGCAACTGACAAAACCCGCGCGATAACGCGGCGTTGCTCTGTCATACGCATGCCTTTTTCAACACAAATTTTTTCGAGCCGGTCCATCATATGTGCTCCTTTTCAGCATAGCCAGTTGCAATTGGTGCCTTTATTGCCGTGGCCGCTCGCGCTTGCAACTCATAACGGAGCGATAATGCGGATTTAGAGATCCAATGCCATCACGGCGGCGTCGCCGCCATCGCGATAATATTGTTTTCGCGCACCGATCGTCGCGAACCCGGCCCGCATATAAAGCGCGAGGGCCGAAGAATTGGCGGCATCAACCTCAAGAAACAGCTTTTGCGCGCCGCCATCACGTGCCGCCTTTATGACCGCATCCAATAACGCTTCGCCCAGTCCGCCACCACGCGCGGTCGGGGCAACCCCGATGGTGAGTATCTCGGCCTGTTCGCCAAGGTCACGCCACAACGCAAAACCCAATGGCGGCGCTTCTACAGATATCTGGCCACCCAATAGGACCGTCACGCCAGACGCAACAAAACTCGCCTTAACGCTGTCTTCACCCCAACTTCTCGCGTCAAACGCGAGGGCTTCCAACGCAACCAATGTGTCAGCATCTTCGGTTTTCGCCGTCCAAATTCGCCATCCACTCATCTGGGCGCAGATCCCGAAAATAAGCCCGGCTTGCCCGGTTTGGCGTCAGGCACCCGAAGATAGAGCGGGGCCGGCGGCAACGCTGAGCGCGGGGCTGCAAGCGCTAATTGGGCAACAATTTTAGCATCAATTTGGCTTTTTGTCGCCTGTCGCTGCCAGTTGTCTGGAAGGTCGCCAAGCAGCGCGGCCCCAGAGCCAACAATCGTGACAGGCTCAGCCCCGGCACTTTGCCTCAATATATTCAAGCTTTGTTCGGGAGTCGAAACAAATGGTGCCGCGATCTCCGCACCATCATTTCCGTACAGTGCCGCAAAAACCTCGCCCCGGCGGGCATCAATGACGGTCGCTGTCAGTGATGTTGGCTCTACGCCTGCAGCGAGCGCCGCGAGGCTTGTCACTCCGATAATATCAATGCCTGTCCCAATACCCAGACCGCGCGCAAACGCTAAGGCGACCCGGACACCAGTAAACCCACCAGGCCCAATCACAACGCCGACCCGGTCAAGGTCGCGGAAAGTAACTCCCGCCTCCTTCACCGCCAACGCCGCCATCGGTGCCAAATGTTCGGCGTGGCCGCGCTCCATATCCACGGACTTATCCGCGAGCACGTCATCACCCCTTAGAATAGCCACCGAGCAGCGTTGCAACGCCGTATCAAGACCCATGATCAACATGGGCACTTCCTAGCCCTGAGCGGGTGGTGTCGCAAAGCGGAAAATCAGTCGAGGACAAAATGAACGCCATCCCCATGAATGACCCACGCCAGTTTCAATTCGACCTGCCGTCAAACAGCATACCCCCTGCCCCCCTAAACGAAGTTATTCATCGCCGCGCCTGGGCCGCGGCCCCGCTATCAACCAGCCCCCGCGAAAACCCGGACATCGAATTGATTGTAATTCACGCCACCGCAGGATCGACCACGGATGGTGCCGTATCGGTCATGGCCGAAGGGCGCGCGAGTTTTCATTGGGCTGTCCCCGGCCCGAGCGAAGCAGAGCATGAGGCATTTGTCTGGGCATGTGCGCCGGAAACCCGCGCCGCATGGCATGTGCGCAATAGCTGCTGCCATTCAGCCATTTGCGCTGGCGCGCGGCGGCTCAATCATCGGTCATTAGGAATTGAAATCGTTAACACCCAGCGCGGCGCACCGTTTACCGAATGGCAAATCACAGCAACGGCAGAAATTATTCGCTATGCCCGCGCAAAATATCCGCACCTTCGCCATGTGGTCAGCCATGCACGCCTTGACCCCGTCCGCCGGACAGATCCGGGTCATTATTTTCCGTGGACAAACTTAATGGAAAGAGCACTATCAATTTAACATGGCTTTCGTGCGATCACTAATGATTGCCCGAAAAGCGCAAATGGTGGCTCGACGATTTCAAACCCTCGTAACAAATTATCCCGGAGATATGCTTCTGGGTGATAGGCGACAAAGGTTCGCGAGCCCTCTTTTACACCGCCTCTTACGACCAACGCGCCTTGATCGAACTGTGCTTGCTCATGGGGCAGTAATTGCTCGCCCGGAAGCTGCATATGAAATGCACCCAGGAAGACGCCGCCCGGTTTTAGGACGCGCTCAATCTCGGTTATCCAGTTTTCATGCCCCTCGGCGGACAAATGCGTGAAGACCGAAAGCGCATAAAGCGCATCAAAACTATCATTTTGTGCCGGCAGCGGTGGACTAAGATCGTTACGCGCAAACTGCGCGCCAGTAATATTATTTGCACACCAATTAATTGCTGCGGCGTTATAGTCAAATCCATATCGCTGATAGCGATTCGGCATATGGCGTAGCACCCGCCCAAGCCCACAGCCCCAGTCGGCAACGCGAGGTTCTTTGGCATCAACATAACCGTCGATTTTTTCTTGAATTGCGGCGGCGGTCGCCTGTCCCGTTTTCCAATAAAGCTCAAACGAGGTGTGGCGATACATATCGTGCATCCACCATAAAGGCGGCTGCACGAATTCAGGGCGACGTTCGAGAAACTTCTGATTGCTGGCGGCACTTTGCCATTTCGACCGAACAAACCGAACAGCATCAAGCGCTGGTAACAGCCCTATCTTCCGCGCGAGCGCGAGAAAAGATTGCTTATTCACAGCGCGGCTACGCAAATGGATCAGAGAATTTCACAAGCATCATTAAAGTCGAGACGCGGCGAACGCGGGAACATATTTTCGTCCGTACCGTAACCAACATTACAAAGGAAATTCGCTTTGATGGTCGTACCTTTGAAAAATTCTTCGTTGACACCAGCTTGGTCAAACCCCGACATCGGCCCACAATCGAGTCCCAATGCCCGCGCCGCAACCATGAAATAAGCGCCCTGTAGCGTACCGTTGCGGATCGCAGTTTCTTCGATCAATGCGTCATTGCCCACAAACCAAGCTTTTGCGTCCGTATGCGGGAACAGATCGGGTAGTTTTTCATAAAACGCCAAGTCATAGCCAATGATGACACAAACCGGCGCAGCCATAGTTTTTGCGGCATTTCCTTCGGCGAGGTGTGGCTTGAGGCGCGCTTTAGCGGCGTCACTTTCAACAAAAACAAACCGCGCCGGAGAGCAATTTGCAGATGTTGGACCAAATTTGGTGAGGTCATAAACGGCCTGCATCAAGGTCGATGTGACCTTGCGGTCTTCCCAACCATTATGGGTGCGGGCATCGCGGAAGATAATGTCTAGGGCTTGGTCATTGATCATTTTATCGGACATGAGATTACTTTCCGGTTTGGGCGGTGCGCCTTACAACTCGACTATAGAGATTCTCGTATAGGATGCCGCGCGGGGGCTCAACCGCTTAAGCGCAATGCCTGAGCCTATGCGACCGCTTCAACGCTGACCACTTCGGGCACATAGTGTTTAAGCATATTCTCAATACCGGATTTCAACGTCATGGTTGAGGATGGACACCCCGCACACGCCCCTTGCATCGCCAAGAATACAACCCCAGTCCGTGGTTCAAAATGCTTGAAAACAATGTCACCGCCATCAGCAGCCACCGCTGGGCGGACACGGGTTTCAATCAATTCAATAATTTGTTCCACGACCTCGCGGTCGTCGCCTTCGTAATCTTCGAGTGGCGTCGCGGGCGCTGATGTGTTTGCCTCTGCACCTTCATGCAACACCGGTATGCCCGCAGTAAGGAAATCCGCGAGCGACCCAAGGAGCGCGGGCTTAATATGAAGCCATTCAACCGCTTCAGCTTTTGTTACGGTCACGAAATCCGCGCCAAGATAAACGCCCATAACGCCATCGGTCTCGAACATCATTTGCGCTAACGGCGAAGCCGCAGCCGATTCAATGGTCGGAAAATCAATACCCATAGCTCCAGCTCCAAGGATAGCGCGTCCGGGCACAAATTTCATTGATTGCGGGTTTGGTGTGTCTTCAGTCTGGATAAACATGGAGCGGCCTTTTCTATTCCTACGGTCTAGCTAGTCACCACAGGCCACTAGCGCAAGGCATCAAAGCCAGTGGTTCTCATCCCTCGCGCAATTCTGATCACGAAAAAACAAACCAGTATTATGGTAGCTTTTGCGAATTATAATAAGAATCATTATCACTTGTGTTGATAATCATTCTCATTTGCGTTACTGCGCTGCAATATTCAACAGTAAATTTGCAGGGGACTTCGCAATGAAAAGCGGTACCAAACAACCAAAAACACTAAGACATCTCGCGCGGGCTAGCACATTGGCTGGACTTGCAGGTGCAAGCATCGCCCCGTCGCTTGCACAGGACATCGAGAAAGACGAAGTCATTGTGGAGGGCGAGCGCCACGGCTCTAACCCTTATGCTGATCCAGAGGCACCATACAAAATTGACCGTTCTTCGTCATCGAAACTCACGGAAAGTCTTTTAAACACGGCGAAATCAATCGCAGTTTTGCCAAAAGAGCTCATCGAAGATTCGGGCGCACGTACCTTCCGCGATGTTGTTCGCACGCAGCCGGGTGTCACGATCGGTACTGGCGAAGGCGGTAACGCATTCGGCGACAGAATTTTCATTCGCGGTTTTGATGCGCGTAACGACGTCTATATCGACGGCGTCCGCGATCCGGGTGTTGTCTCACGCGAGATTTTTGCCGTTGAGCAAATCGAAATTCTAAAAGGTCCATCAGGTGCATTTGCCGGACGCGGTTCCACAGGTGGTGCCGTAAGCCTTGTTTCAAAAGCACCAAAATTCGAAAACTTTGGCGATGTCGAAGCCAGTTATGACACCGAAAACTCTGTACGGCTTACCGGTGACATCAACCATGCGCTGAGTGAGACACTCGCCATCCGTGTCAACGGTCTTTTCCATGATGGCGAAACCGCTGGTCGCGACGAAGTCTATAATGATCGTTGGGGTGCCGCAGCTGCAATCCTCTTTACACCCACAGAAAACCTCGCCTTGAGCCTTGATTATTATCATCTCGAAACTGAGGATATGCCGGATTATGGCGTTCCATACGACGTCGCAAACAACGAACCGTTTCAAGTTGATCGCAACAATTTTTACGGCCTCGTCAATCGTGACTTCCGCGAAACATTTGCAAATGTTTACACCGGAAAAGTCGAATACTCACCGAGTGAAATTGCGACCATTAAAAGCGTCGTTCGTTACGGAAAAACCGGCAATTCCTATGTTGTATCCGCGCCAGAGCGCCCTGACACATCAGATGCGGACCCGGCGAATTGGACTGTTCGCGCCAATCCGAAAAACCGGAATTCGGTCAATGATTACTTTGCCAATCAAACCGATGCGACGGTTGAAATTAATACTGGTAGCCTTGAACATACAATCGTCGCCGGGTTTGAAATCAGCCGGGAAACGATCGAAAACCGCCCATTTGGATTCCTCGATTCCGAAGATCCTTCGACGGGCTTGGACATTTCTCCGTTTACGGTATTTCAAAACCTTTATAACCCTGATCCATTCGTAGCGTGGCCGTTCCAAGTAGAGGAAAGTGGTGCCTATTCCGTCGCTGACATTAAATCCGACGCGTTGTATTTTCTTGATACAATTAAATTCAATGAAGCCTTTAGCGTATTTGGTGGTATGCGATATGACTTCTATCGTATCGACGTTGAATCCGTTGGCGGTCGCGGGGCTGGCGAATTCAGCAATAACAGCAATTTCCTGAACTGGCATTTGGGCGCGGTCTATAAGCCAGCCGAGAATGCATCAATTTATGCGTCCTACGGATCATCATCCAATCCATCGGGCGAACAAGTAGATGGTCTTGGTGATGCGTATGGCGGCATTACGACCTCGACCGAAAACCTAGACCCTGAGCGCAACAAGTCTTTTGAAATTGGCGCAAAATGGAATGTCTTAGACGAACATCTAGCTTTGACGGCCGCAGTCTATCGCACCAACAAAACCGATGCGCGCGTCCAAGGAATCGATGGCGTTTTCACACTTGAGGGCGAACAACGAGTTCAAGGGGTTGAGCTTGGCTTCTCTGGTCAGGTCACAAAACAATGGAGCGTCCATGGCGGGCTTTCACTACTCGAAGCCGAAATCACGGACTCGCCTGACCCAACAGAGATCGGTGCAAGATTGCCCAATATTGCCGAGACAAGTTTTAACCTTTTGACACGTTACCAAGTCACGAGCCGCTTTCATCTTGGTGGACAAGCAACCTATGAGGGCGAACGCGTTGGCGGATCAGTTGCAGATCGCGGAACCGCAATTCCCGGCTATTGGCGTTTCGACGCTTTTGGTGGATATCGCGTTACCGATAATGTCGAAGTTTCATTCAATCTCGTCAACGCAGCGGACAAACTCTATTATGATGCGCTTTACCGCTCCGGTACGCCATTTGCCTATATTGCACCTGGCCGTTCCGCGATGTTTACCGTTGATGTCGATTTTTAAGGCCTAGAAAATATGTTGACCACAATCCCGGATGTTCTATCGGCTGACGAGCTCGCAATGTTTCGCGACAGGCTTGATCGGGCATCCTGGGTTGATGGTCGGCAAACCGCCGGCACACAATCAGCCCTAACAAAACGAAACCAGCAACTGGACGAAGCGTCAGCGACCGCCCAACAGCTTGGTGGCTTGGTCCTCGACGCCCTTGGGCGCAACGGACTTTTCGTGTCAGCCGCGCTTCCCAACAAAATCTTTCCGCCTTTGTTCAATAAATATGAAGGCGGCGAGACTTTCGGTGCCCATGTGGACAATGCGATAAGGGGGGTCAAAGGCACGCCGGTTCGTATTCGAACCGATTTATCTGCGACCCTCTTTATCTCATCGCCCGACGAATATGATGGCGGCGAATTGATCATCGAAACCGGATTTGGCGTTCAGGAAGTCAAGCTCCCTGCTGGGCATCTTGTGCTTTACCCTTCGACCAGCCTTCATTCTGTGACACCGGTCACGCGCGGTGCTCGCATCGCGAGCTTTTTTTGGTTGCAAAGCATGGTCCGATCAAACGAAGACCGCGCCACGCTTTTTGATCTCGACCAATCGATTCAAACTTTGGGATCTGAGCGCGGCATGAATGACCCGGCGGTCCTGACCCTTTCAGGGGTTTATCACAACCTATTGCGTCGCTTTGCCGATACTTAAGCAACGTTCACCAAGTTTATTGTACCGAACCAGCGAAAACCTGCGGTCTCAGGATTGCAGCCCCATGTTGAGCCGCGTATGCCTGAATAGATAACCATCGGGCATTAGACGGATTATCATGGACGACAACACAACAAAATTCACAGATCAGGAAGCACTCGATTTTCACAGCCGGGGCAAGCCGGGGAAATTAGAGATTAACCCTACAAAGCCTATGGCGACCCAACGCGATCTTTCGCTTGCTTATTCGCCAGGTGTTGCTGTGCCTGTTCAGAAGATCGCCGATGACCCCGATAGTGCTTATGACTACACCTCTAAAGGCAATATGGTCGGCGTTATATCAAATGGCACAGCCATCCTTGGTATGGGCGATCTTGGCGCGCTGGCATCAAAGCCGGTCATGGAAGGAAAGTCGGTTCTCTTTAAGCGCTTTGCCGATATCGACTCTGTCGATCTCGAGGTCGATACCAAAGACCCTGATGCTTTTATCAATGCTGTGCGCTATCTCGGCCCGGCCTTTGGCGGGATCAATCTCGAAGACATTGCGGCCCCCGACAGCTTTATTATTGAACAGCGCCTCAAAGAGCTGATGGATATCCCGGTTTTTCATGATGACCAACACGGAACAGCCATCATCGCCGCCGCCGGACTATTGAATGCACTCGATCTAACCGGGCGCTCGATCAAAGACGCAAAAATCGCGGTTTCCGGTGCCGGGTCGGCTGCGCTTTCCGTAATCGGCCTCGTCAAGGCAATGGGTGTGCCCCATGAAAATGCGCTGGTCTGCGATTCCGGTGGTGTTCTTTATAAAGGGCGAAAGCTTGATCAGTGGCACTCGGCCCACGCTGTTGATACAGACAAACGCACCCTCGCCGAAGCGATGGATGGCGCAGATATCTGTATCGGGCTGTCGGTCGCCGGGGCGATCTCTAAAGACATGATCAAGTCCATGGCCAAAAACCCAATCATTTTTGTGATGGCCAATCCAAAGCCTGAGATCCTGCCCGAAGAAATTCGTGAGGTGCGTAGCGATGCGATCATCGCCACTGGTCGCTCTGACTACGCCAATCAGGTCAACAATGTGCTCGGCTTTCCTTACATTTTCCGTGGCGCGCTAGACGTCCGAGCACGGACAATTAATGACGAAATGAAAATTGCATGCGCCCGTGCGCTGGCTAAACTCGCGCGCGAAGATGTTCCCGACGAGGTCGCTGCCGCCTATGGCACGCGCCTACGGTACGGGCCGGGTTATATTATTCCGACACCATTCGACCCACGTTTGATTTCAGAAATTCCACCCGCCGTCGCAAAAGCCGCGATGGACACCGGCGTTGCGCGCAAACCAATCGAAGATTTTTCGACCTATAAAAACTCGCTCGCAGCGCGGCTCGACCCATCAGCATCGTTCCTTCAGAAAATTTATTCCAGCCTGCGCGGCTGCGAAAAACCTAAACGTATTGTTTTTTCCGAAGGTGAAGAAGAGGCTGTGGTCCGCGCAGCCTATGCCTTCCAGCAAGAGGGTTTGGGAACACCCGTTCTAATTGGCCGCGATGATCACATTAAAAATGCGCTCGCTGATGCTGGCTTGCCGGTCAATCATGAATTCGAGACCTACCATTCGCGCACATCGCCCCACAACGAGCTGTATACGAAGTATCTTTATAAGCGGCTTCAGCGCAAAGGACACCTCTATCGCGATGCGCAACGCCTCGTGAATACCGACCGAAATGTCTACGCGGCCTGTATGTTGGCCCACGGCCACGCTGATGGCATGGTCACGGGGGTGACCCGTCACTACGACGTGGCGCTGTCAAATGTTCGGTTGGCCCTTGATCCGCGCCCCGGCGAGCGCATGGTCGGTGTATCTATCATTCTGACCAAAAACCGAACTTTGTTTGTTGCCGATACAAACGTCACGGAATTACCCGGTCCGAAAGACCTTGCCGAAATTGCCATGCAGGTTGCGCACGCCGCACGGCATATGGGCTTTCCGCCAAAGGTGGCTTTCGTCTCCTATTCGAATTTCGGTAATCCTGATACGGAACATTCTCGCCGCGTTGCGGGCGCAGTTGAAATTCTTGATCGGCGCATGGATGTTGACTTCGAATATGAAGGCGAGATGACCCCGCGCATGGCACTGAACGAGAACTTCCGCGAGCTTTACCCGTTCTCCCGCCTCAAAGGCGAAGCCAATGTGTTGATTACGCCCGGCGTTCACTCGGCGGCAATCTCAACCAAGCTATTGGGCGAAATCGGCGGCGCGCTCGTTCTCGGGCCAGTCCTGATCGGGCTTGAACGGCCAGTTCAAATTGCACAGGTCGGTGCCGGCGTGAACGACATCGTCACCCTTGCAGCCATGGCCGCTTATGAGCTGGACGCCGAACACCGTAGCTGGGCCGAGAAAAAGGCCTAAACGGTCTGATTGAATTGTTTCTGTAGAATAAAGTAGAGATAATTTTCTTGTCTACCTTTACTTTATTTAATAATCTCTCTTCTTAGGGGGGAATATGACTTTATTCAATACATTCCGTACGGCATTGGTGTGTTCGGTTTTGGCATCACTTCTGACCAGCGCATCGGCCCAAGATGCTGCTTATGAATACGCGCCTAATCAGTTCACCGACAAGATTGATCTGGCGCGGGGAAGCATTTCACCCATTGGCGATGGCGGATTCTATCTAACTGATAACGATGCTTGCCAACTGGTTGTGGCCGAATGGGGCTGGGAAAAATCTTTATGTGGTGCCGTTGATAAGATCATAATTGTTCCGTCACCGGCAATCGACACACTCCTGATCGAAATGCCGAATTCCGACGGGTATATCACCTATGACGATTGGAATCACAAAGATCGACGTAAGGAGGTCGATGCCATTTGGCAATCGCTTGAGGATAGCGTTGCCGCCCAAGGAGATACACTTGGCATTAAAATCCAAATGGATGGATGGCTCGTTGAACCAACGCTGAATACAGATAAAAATTATCTGTACTACGCAACCCGCATGACTTGGGACGGCAATCCGCAAGTCAACATCAAAGCCGCTACATTTGACCGAAAGGGCTATGTAAATTTCTTGATTATCCCGACCGATCCCGACGTGGCAGCATCCGACATTGTCGCTTTGATTGATCAGAATTTAACTGCATACGAATCGAATATGGGGATCGCCTATGCTGACTTTATCGAAGGCGATAAAGTTGCATCCTATGGCGTCCTTGGCGTATTGGCCGGACTTGTGGGCGTTAAATACAGCAAAGTGCTTGCCGCTGGCTTAGGCGCGATATTGCTAGGTTTCGCGAAGAAATTATGGTTCCTAATTTTCGCTCCGCTCGTCATTCTTTGGAACCGAGTTTTCGGCAAAAAGGGCGAATAGAAATTTCTAATCGCCAGTCTTTCGACGAAACCTTGCGGACTGTTTTTTCATAAGATTTTGCGCCCAACTGCGCGGAACCGTCCGCATCAATCCCGCTGAGAACTTATTCCAACGGCCTGGTACGTAAACGACCGGGCCATTCTCGACCGCGCGGATAGCGCCTTCGACCACTGGTTCGGCTTCCATAAACATATATTTTGGTAGTTGCGAAACGAGGCCGCGCGTAGAGTTCACATCGTGAAACTCCGAATAGGTAAAACCGGGGCATAGCGCAGACGATTTTACGCCAGTGTCTTCATTTTCGGCAGCAAGCGATTGCGCAAAGCTAACCAGAAACGCTTTGACTGGTCCGTAAAGTGTGTGCCCCGCAGAGCCAGGCACAAGGCCCGCGACGGACGCCACCTGGATAATCCGGCCGAATTTTCGCTCGAGCATGCCGGGCAAGACCAACCGCGAAAGCTGCACATAGGAATTGATCATCAATTCGAGGAAACCCCGGTGCGCAGCCCAATCATTTTCCGTGAAATAGCCGGGCATACCAAAACCCGCGTTGTTCACCAGAATATCAACGGGTGTGCCGTCAGCCTGTAGACGATCAAAAATTTCTTGGGGGGCCGACGGTGACGATAAATCCGCAACGATGGTTTTGGTTTTGACGCCGTGATCTTTTTCAAGTTCGGCCCCAAGCGCAGCCATTCGGTCTTCGCGACGCGCCACCAAAATGATATTTGTGCCCTTGGCTGCATATTGGCGCGCAAACATCGCGCCGATACCGGCTGATGCGCCCGTGATAAGCGCCCATTTTCCCTGATATTCCATAAGACCATTTCTAAGATTGCTGGTGGATTACGCCCATCATCGGATTATTGGCCAACTTGGTAAATAGCCCCGAACAGCTTTGGTTAACCGCGCGCGCCCTTTCAGCGCTAGCACAGGCTTTGCACCAGTGCTTGCGGGCGATTTCAATCGGCGCGATATTTCCCTTAACGATACATTAACGTTATACTTTAATGCCGAAATTGCGGAAATAGCATGGATAGTCTGGAATTTTTGTTGATCGTCTCTGTCTTTGGGGTGGTCGTGGTGTGGTATCTGGCGAATGTGAAAGCAGACTCGCCCGGACAGATCGGCTGGCTCGCTTTAGCCGAAGACCCCGAAACCAAAAATGCAGGTCCGCGTCGCGCCTATCGCATGAAAGACCGCCCCACGCGAACAGCCGCCGCATTTCATGACAGCCGCGCCAATAACGACCAACACAAAACCTATCGCGTGTTAGACGACGCCCAAATGCGCATGCGCTTTCGCCGTCAGGATGAAGCCCGTTACAAGGTCAAAGACAAACTACCGAAAGACGGCAAGGGTCTACCCGGCGAGCATCTCGGCGATTAGCGGTAAGCCAACCCCCATCGCAACACTGATGACCAGACCGACAAATGCTTTGCCCGCATCGGCGAACACAATCTTTGCTGTGGCTTGGGGCGACCGGATATTGTCCAGCGTTGCAATAGCGAATTCACGACCGGCGATCAGGCCCAAGAAAACCCAAGTTGTCGACATTGGAATGTCATTGAGTTCTTTGAAATAGAACAAAAGCGATGCGTAGGTGAAATCAATAATGGTCGCCGAGCGAATGTCAGAAACATTGGTTTTTGATTTTAAAATCCGTTGAACCGGGCCGCCCTGATTCCAAAACGTATAGGCCAACAACACTAAAATACCGACGACAGCGATCGACGCCTCCATCGGATTCAATGCCGCTGCACCCGTCGCATCTACGCCGCGCGGCAGGAAAATAAAGATGTTGGCGAAGTCCTGCATCAACCAGACTGCCCACAAATAACCTGTGGTTATCCACTGTAGCAGCACCCAAATCGGCGCATGTTGCTGTTCTGATGTCTTTAGAAACCAGCGCTCAATCGTTGGTGCGAGCACCGCGTAGATCACGCCCCCTGTTAAAAAAGCAACCCCATAACCAATGAGCGACTTGGTCAACATACTCTGCATGCCACCCATGGTCGCGAAAATCGCAAGCACCATAAATGTCGTCGAAACTGGAATACCTAAACGGGTCAGCAACAAAAGCATGAGCGGCGGCAAGGCGTGATACCATTGAGGCTCAAAAATTGGATATTTATCAACATTGCTCAGGCGACCAAAAGACGGGTCACCACCACTACTGATATAGCCATAAGCAAACACGACCACGAGCACGGTCGCAGCAAAAAGGAACAGCGCCCACCATGGCAAGCGCCGATTGGAATTGATGAATGTCCCTAATGTCTGCAATGCATCATTGCCGACAACAGCATAAGCCGCGAACATAAAGCCAATCGCCGCCCATAACCCAATATCAATGTCCATGCTCGACCTTTATCCGATCCGGTTGGCCGCTATAAAACCACCAACACTTAATTGGACACGCGCACGCAGCGCGCGCCCCCCTGACCTCGCGCGCACACTCTATTTTTTATGTTTCACTATTGTGACAGAACACCGATTATTTGCGAAAACCGTCAATGAATTACACCTGCCCAAGGAAGCCCAGCCCATGACCGACGATACAGCACCAAAAAATGCGGGCTCCAGCGACCAACCGCAGCACGCGCCAACAGCACACCCACCTGTGGCAGAGGGTCGCGTCGGGGTGCTTTTGGTCAATCTCGGAACACCGGAGGCACCCACCACGAGCGCTGTACGGACTTATTTGCGTGAATTCCTCAGTGATACGCGGATCGTGGATTTGCCGCGTGCACTGTGGCTGCCGGTGCTCTATGGGTTCATTCTCAACATTCGCCCCGCAGCGACCGCCCAGAATTATAAAAAAATATGGCGTGAAGAGAGCAATGAAAGCCCGCTACGCTATTACACCCGGGCCCAAGCCGAAAATCTAGCAACACATTTTGATGACGTAACCGTCGAATGGGCCATGCGGTATGGTACGCCATCAATTTCCGAAAAACTCAATGCGTTAAAGGCCGCAGGCTGTACACGGATCTTGGTCATACCGCTTTATCCGCAATATTCAGCGACAACCACCGCCAGTGTAACTGACGCTGTGTTCGACGCCGTAAAAGCAATGCGGTGGCAACCTGCCATTCGGATTGCCCCTGCGTTTCATGATGCTGGGGCTTATATATCAGGCCTTGCGGAAACTACGCGCCAGCACTTTACAAAGATCGGCTGGCAACCAGACCGTATCGTGCTTTCATTTCATGGCTTACCACAGCGTTATTTCGAAGCCGGTGATCCCTATTATTGTCACTGCGCAAAGACTGCGCGATTACTGCGTGAAAAAATGGGGTGGTCAGAGGAATTTGCGCCTTTAGCGTTTCAGTCAAAATTCGGGCGCGAGAAATGGCTCGAGCCTGCTGCGGATGAAACCATCAAAGAGCTAGCTGAGAACGGTGCCAAAAATATTGCTGTGATCATGCCCGGCTTTGTCGCTGACTGTATTGAGACGCTAGAAGAAATTGATATCGCTGCGCGAGAAACTTTTCTTTCTGCGGGCGGTGAGAAATTTACCGCCGTTCCCTGTCTCAACGACACACCAGAAATGAATACTCTATTGGCTGATATCGCGCGGCGCGAAACCGCCGGTTGGGTTTAGGCGAACTTTCGGACACACGCCAGAAATGCATCGACCTCAGCCTCTGTTGTTCTGAACGATGTAATCAAACGGCTCATGCGCCCGTTCACGGGGTCACCGGGTGTAATCCACGGGTAAAACCAATAACCTTCCGCCCGTAGCTTGTCCGCAACTCCTTCCGGAAAACAGGCGAAAACCTCGTTGATTTCAGTGGCATACGAAATTTCGACACCATCAATAGCCGCAAGCCCGGTCGAAAGCTTTGACGCCATTTTGTTTGCGTGGCTTGCTAACGCCAACCAAAGCCCATCATGGAAATAGGCATCGAATTGGGCGGCGATAAAACGCATCTTTGACCACAAATGGCCCGCCCGTTTACGGCGCATTTCAAAATCATGCGCCTTGTCTTTATCGAAAAATACTACAGCTTCGGCGGCAATACAGCCGTTTTTTGTCCCGCCAAAACAAAGGACATCGACACCCGATTGCCAACTTAACGCGGCAGGGCTTTCACCAGAGGCCGCAACAGCATTCGAAAAACGCGCACCGTCCATATGGACAAGCAACCCAGCGTCATGGGCCAAACCGGTTAGCGATTTTAATTCGTCAACAGAATATCGCGTGCCGCATTCTGTCCCTTGGGTGAGCGACAAAACGGATGCAGGGGCACCGTGGGGCCGGCGTTCGGGAAATCCGTTTAGTGCTTTTGTAACCGCGTCAGGCGTTAACTTCCCGCCCTTGCCCGAAATCGGTAGCAGTTTTGCACCGCCGGTAAGAAACTCCGGTCCGGCGCATTCATCCATTTGAATGTGGCTTTCTTCGTGACACAAAACCATGCCGTAGGGCGGCGTCATTACTGACAATGCAAGCCCGTTTGCCGCGCCGCCGGTTGCCACGAAATAAACCGCCACGTCGCATTCAAAAATTTCGGCAAAGCGCGCTTCAACGCGTTTCGTCAGACCATCACCACCATAAGCAGGAACAGCCCCCTCGTTCGCGTTCGCGATGGCCGCAATAATTTCAGGGGCGGCACCTGCCCAATTATCAGAAGCAAAGGTCATGACTTTACGCTGGCTCAGTCGAACGTATATCGTCAAGACCTGCGATAAATTCTACAAAACTCGGCATCAAAGCAACCGCTCCGGCTTCTAAAAGGCGATTGCCATGACCGTCGTAACAATGACCACCCCCAAGGAAGCCCCACGCCGTCATCCCAGCCGCAATCGCGGCGCGAACACCGTTTGCGCTATCTTCTAATACCAGACAGCGTGCTGGGTTCACGCCCATTTTTTCGGCCGTATAGAGAAAAATATCGGGTGACGGTTTACCCTCGGCGACGAGATCAGCAGAGTAAACATGTGGCGCGGCAAGATCGTAAAGCGATGTACGCTCTAATTTCGATTTAAGAAAATGCGCCCGCGATGACGACGCGACGCCCAAATGTCCAAAGCGATCACGAACCGCCACAAGCGCTTTATCCGCATTGTCTATCGGTTGCAGAAGATGTCGTTCACGACCACGTCCGGCCAAAATGGTCTCTTCAAAATCCGTAGGCGCATCGCATTGATGCATTGCGTAGTAATCAGCGCGCAATTCTTTGAAAAATGCACCATCATGAAGACCGACAAATTTCTGTACATATTCGGCAGGTGAATATGTCAGACCAAGATCCACCAAAACGCTGCGCTCCCCACGAATTGCAAGAACTTCGGAATCCACCAACACACCATCACAATCAAAAATGACTGCCTCGAACTTTGTCATCACACTCTATACCTTTGGCCATCTGTTGATGCCTTATGGCAGCGCGGCCACATTTTATCCAGTAGGCATTAAGCGACCACAAAAAAGGGCCCCGTAGGGCCCTTTTTCATCCGTAAACCAATAGTTATCCTGCCAATGATGCGAGCAGTAACAATGCCACGATATTGGTAATTTTGATCATTGGGTTCACCGCAGGACCCGCCGTATCTTTGTAAGGGTCGCCAACAGTGTCGCCAGTCACAGCGGCTTTATGGGCTTCTGAGCCCTTTCCGCCATGATTGCCATCTTCGATATATTTCTTGGCGTTGTCCCACGCGCCGCCACCGGCAGTCATCGACACCGCGACGAACAAACCGGTGACGATGACACCGATCAACATCGCACCCACCGCAGAAAGCGCAGCAGATTTATCAGCAACCGCAAGGATGACAAAATAAACAACGATCGGTGAGAAGATCGGCAGCATTGACGGCACCACCATCTCTTTGATCGCCGCTCCGGTCAGCATATCGACCGCGCGCGCATAATCAGGCTTCTCTGTGCCTTGCATGATGCCCGGCTTTTCTTTGAACTGCCGACGGACCTCTTCGACAATCGCACTAGCAGCACGACCAACGGCCTGCATCGCTAACCCGCCAAAGAGATATGGCAACAAACCACCAATCAACAGACCGGCAATCACATAAGGGTCAGACAACGAGAAGTTGACATTCACGTCCGCAAAAAACGGGTATTCCGTTGGGTGTGCAACAAAGTGCTCGATGTCTTTGGTGTAAGCCGCAAAGAGCACCAGTGCCCCAAGCCCGGCTGAGCCAATCGCATAGCCTTTTGTAACCGCTTTGGTTGTGTTCCCAACGGCATCCAACGCATCAGTCGTATCACGGACCGATCCTTCAAGGCCTGACATTTCTGCGATACCACCGGCATTATCCGTAACCGGACCAAAGGCATCAAGAGCAACGATCATACCCGCCAAGGCAAGCATCGTGGTCACAGCCGTTGCAATCCCGAAAAGTCCCGCAAGATTGAATGACGTGATAATCGCAGCAACGATCACAATCGCCGGCAGTGCGGTGGCTTCCATAGAAACAGCAAGCCCCTGAATGACGTTTGTGCCGTGTCCGGATTCAGACGCAAGCGCCACCGATTTCACCGGGCGGTATTCTGTGCCCGTATAATATTCTGTGATCCAAACGATAAGTCCCGTTACAACAAGACCAATTACACCGCAGAGAAATAGGCTAAGCCCGGTGAAAGGAAGCCCGCGGCTGGTTTCGGCAACAGTTTCGGAAAACCCGAACATCTGGAACGTGACGCCGCCCACAGCCACAAGCGACAAGACGCCCGTCACAATCAACCCCTTATAGAGCGCACCCATGATATTCGTAGACCCCTTGGATAGGGTCACGAAATATGTCCCGATGATTGAGGTGATGATACAAACCGCACCAATCGCCAACGGGTAGAACATAAACTGTGCGGCATTTGCCGTGAACAAGATCGACCCAAGCACCATGGTGGCAGCAACAGTCACCACATAGGTTTCAAACAAATCGGCCGCCATACCCGCACAATCACCGACATTGTCGCCAACATTGTCCGCGATTGTCGCCGGGTTTCGGGGGTCATCTTCTGGAATGCCCGCTTCAACCTTGCCGACCATATCGCCGCCAACATCAGCACCCTTGGTGAAGATGCCACCGCCAAGACGCGCAAACACCGAAATCAATGACGCACCAAGCGAGAGCGACACCAAGCCATTCACAACGGCACGGCTTTCCGGCGCGTGGCCAAGCACACCCGTAAGGAACCCATAATATGCAGCAAGCCCCATAAGCGCGAGACCAGCCACCAAAAGCCCGGTGATCGCGCCCGAACGAAACGCAACTGACAGTCCTTTGCCAAGGCTTTCGCTAGCGGCATGAGTCGTTCTGACATTGGCCCGAACAGAAACCAGCATGCCTATAAAGCCCGCAGCACCCGAGAGAACGGCACCGATCGCAAAACCAAATGCCGGAATAAAATCGAGCTTGAAAGCCCCAAGTAGTACCAGAAATACGACACAGCCAACGATCGTAATGGTCTGATATTGTTTCTTTAGATAGGCGCTCGCGCCCTCTTGGATTGCCGCCGCAATTTCACGCATGCGGTCATTTCCAGTTGGCAGTGAAAGTACTGATTTTACGGTAATCGCGCCGTAAAGTATGGCTAAAAGACCGGCCCCTATAACCGCCCAAAGCTCCAAACTCATGATGTTCCCTTCCTCAATCTTATATTTTTTGCTGATTGTTAAGTGGCAGTGCCAGGTATGGCCGCAGCAACGAAGGAAATTCGCGCGCGCTTCAACCCGCCCCTTGTGAAGTCATCGGCGAATCTGACAAAGCAAAAGGTTAAAATCAACAAAAACTTACGCCGACTTGGTATGGCCAAGTCGGCGCAGGTCAGGTCGGAACGTTTTTAAGCGTCGGAAAAGCCGTTATGCAGCGCGTGAACGCATCGAGCGTTTTGTGTCTGGCTCGGCGTCCGTGAGTTCTTTAACCCAAGGGTAACGAACGGCCGTTTCGTCTGTGTAACCAAGGTTACGCGCGGTCGCACTGCGCGGTGCATCCTCTGTCGTTTCATAGAATGTCCGGAAGACACGATCCCAGAAAAATTCTGCAATGCCGTAGTTACCATTTTCATTGTGAAAGTGGTGTGCGAGGTGGCGTGTTTTGATCGTTTTCCAGAATTTTGACTTGGGTTCAAAAGCGAGATGCTGCCCAGCATGCAAAAATTCCGTGTAACAGGTCATGGCAACCGTGCCTAAAATAGCGCCAGCGGCACCAGAAACACCGCTAATCAGATATCCAATCGGACCCGCTACAAAAATAATCGTCGGAAGCGTGGTGTGGAGACCGCCGAACAACACGGAAAGGTCGTTGGGGAAACGATGGTGATCATAGTGAACTCGCTTCCATAACCGCGCGAGATACGGCGTTTTGTACATCCAGCTTCCATGCAGGATGAACCGGTGAACGATATACCATGAAATCGGAAACATCACCGCACCGACGCCAAAAGCCAGCAAAAACATAGGTATAGACGTTATCGTAGCGATGCCAACACCAACTGCGATGACCATAATCAGCGCGTAAATCTGGATCGCCGGATAGGTGATATATGCTTTGACAAGGTCGTCAAATGTCATGCGGTTGAGAAGATATTCCTCTTCTTTCCATGCTTTATAACCGATAAAGAGCCGCATTAGCGCACCTGATGTTGTTTGCTGAGACCGAGGATACATCATCCATATCGGCGGCCATAACAATAGGGTTGCGATCCCGCGAGGCGCGATCACAGCGTGGGGAAAGTAGGCTCACCAAGGCCAGGGTTCAAGCGCCTTTGTCCCATTCTCGATCAATTATCCGCGCCGAATTGTGCGCTAGTTGTAACATCTCGCCGCAAATCTTGATGCAATGCAGTAAGTAAAGGACTTGCCCGTTGACCCAAGGCCTTGTATCGGCTCAAGATTAATGCCGTTAGCCCATATTCTGGTGTGGGCCGAGGGGTTGAAGTCGCTCAACTGCCGGGAAACCTGGAGCAGCATGAGGCTGGAGGCATACGAAAACGTGTGCCAGAAGGTGACAAAACCGGCCTGAGGTCGCAAAGTTAAATATGCCGGCAGATGCTGGTGGCAAATCCGCCGGCGTAAGTCGGTATCATAAACTCCGGGCTAGTACCGGACACCAACGTGCCGGAAACAGCCGGCAGAGTGCGGGGCGTAATAAATGGCCGTGATCCCAGAACTTGGCAAACAAGAACCAGCAAACATGCCTACCCCGACCAGTAATAAATCGCTGGCAACGAAGGCGGGTGGCTTCACGACGATCATCGACGCGCTCGATTACGCCGCCCAAGGTGAAACAGGGTATTCGTTCTTTAACTTACGTGGCGAAGTTTCGACTGCCCTGCCTTATCGGGAGTTGCGCGACAATGCGAAAATACTAGCGCGTCGTCTTGCCGGTCGGTTTGAGCGCGGTGCGCGCCTTGCGGTTGTTGCGGAGACAAGCCCTGAATTTCTGACGACATTTTACGCCTGCCAATATGCCGGCCTGATCCCCGCGCCGATGCCGATGCCGGTTAATCTTGGCGGCAAGGATGGATACATCACCCAAATTCGGCAGATGATTTCTGGTGCCAAGGCTGATGCAGTGGTTGGCCCTGTGAATTTACGGGAGTTCCTGTCCGATGCGGCTGATCAAGCGGGCTGTGATACCGTTCTTGATTTTGATGAACTGAATGCGCTCGAAGATAACGGCGTAGAGGCTGTGCCTTTTGGCCCTGATGATTATTGCTATATCCAATATTCTTCCGGTTCGACTAGCGCGCCCAAAGGCGTCATCGGAATGCAGCGTACTGTTTGTGCGAACCTGACTGCGATTGCACGCCACGGTATGGGCCTGCGCGATGGTGACCGCGCCACGAGCTGGTTGCCGCTTTATCACGACATGGGCCTTATTGGTTTTGTACTGACACCAATGACCTGTCAGGTTGGTGTTGATTTCCTAGCGACATCTGATTTCGTTCGTCGGCCATTATTGTGGTTGCGGATTATCACCGAACATAAATCGACGATTACCTACAGCCCTTCATTCGGGTACGAATTAGCGGCAAAGCGTTCTGCGCGTGCGGAACCGGGCGCGATTGATCTTTCGCGGTTGCGCGTTGCAGGTATTGGCGGCGATATGGTTCGCCCCGAAGCGCTAAACGCCTTTGCCGAGGCTTTTGGACCATTTGGTTTCAACGCAACGGCATTCCTGCCGAGCTACGGCATGGCCGAAGCAACCCTAGCGATCTCGTTCCCGGATCTCGAAGAAGAAGTCATGGTCGATGAGGTCGACATGCGCCATTACACCCGTTCCGGTGTGGCGCAACCCGCATCAGCCGTGACATCTCCCGAACACAAACGTGGTTTCGTATTATGCGGCCGCCCCCTAGAAGGTCACGCCATCGAAGTCCGCGATGAAAACGGCAGCCGGATTGAAGAACGCCAGGTTGGTCGGATCTTCATCAAAGGGCCAAGCCTTACGCCCGGTTATTTTTCCGATCCGGAATCATCAGCCGCAATGTATAATGGCGAATGGCTCGACACTGGCGATATGGGATATTTCCTCGCCGGTCAGATTGTTATCACGGGCCGCGCCAAAGACCTGATCATTATCAATGGTCGGAATATCTGGCCACAAGACATCGAATGGGCCGTTGAAAAAGTCGATGGAGTACGCGGCGGTGGTGTTGCAGCATTTTCCGTTGATGATGGCGGTTCAGAACGGATTGTCGTCGTTGCAGAGCGGCGTGGTCTTGACGCAGAAGCGCTTGCTACATTGAAGCGCGAAGTTTCTTCTGTTGTGCAAAACGCAGTCGGCGCACCAGCAGAAATTGTTCTCGCGCGCCCGCATTCGATGGTGGTTACATCATCCGGTAAGTTATCGCGCGCCAAGGTAAAACAAAAATACCTAGATGGTGCGTTTGGCGAAGACGCGTCACAAGAGAATGCGGTGCGCCCACTCGCAGAGGCCCGCGTTTGAACAAAAGAGCTGCGGTCACCGGCGGCACCGGTTTTGTCGGCACCGCACTGATCGAACACCTAATCAACGATGGCTGGGAAGTTACCGCACTAGCGCGTGATCCCGCACGCCTGAACCCCGAACATTTAAACACGACGCAAAAACTACGCGTGGTCGAAGGCAGCCTTGCTGATCCAAAGGCGCTTGCGAATTTAGCTGATGGTGTTGATGTTTTTTTTCATCTTGCCGGTCTGACACACGCAAAACACCCCGACGACTATCGCAAGGTCAACGTAGACGGTGCGGTCGCCGCCGCAAAAGCCAGTCGCGACGTTGGCGCATTATTCGTTCACACATCATCTATGTCCGCAAGGATGCCGAATACCTCACCCTACGCACAAAGCAAATTTGAAAGCGAAACGGCAGTCGATGCTGTTGGCGGGAGGTGGGTGGCCCTGCGTCTGCCGGCTATTTATGGGCCACGGGATATGGTGACCCTGCCGGTTTTTAAGCTGGTCAAAAGCGGCCTTGCCCTCGAACCGCGCACCGAAACGCCAGCCCGCGCCTCCATCCTTTTTGTAGAAGATGCAGCATCATCGCTTATTGCAGCTGCGCAATCAGCCCCGCCCGGTCATGTTTATGAGGTCGGAGATGAGCGCCGCGACGGTTTTGCATGGTCAGAAATCAACGCCGCTCTGGGCGAAACCCTCGGTACCCAGCCCAAGCCGATACGGGTACCGCGCAGCGTCATCTCGCTCTATCATAGCGGCGTTAGGGGCTTTGAGCGCTTGTTTGATCGTGCCCCCAGCGTGCGTGAGGGTCAGATCAATGAATTTTTTCACCCTGACTGGGTTGCGCGCGAGAACTTGCTGTCCGACGCTTGTGGATGGCAGCCACAAACTTCATTGAAAGAAGGGTTTGCAAAAACCGCCCATTGGTATCAAAAACACGGCCTACTTTAGCGTTAAACATCATTCGCCATCTTTTCGCTAAAAACCGATCAAGGAGATAAGACGATGTCCGGCATTCAGGAAGACGACGATCTCGTGTTCCACAAGATTTGTGCGCTGCTTGAGCCCCTTAATGAGAAGGGCGTCAAGATGACTCGCGATACAGACATTATTGCAGATCTCGAAATCGACTCCGTGTCGTTGCTCGACGTGGTGATGGATATTGAAGATAATTACGACATCTCCATTCCGGTCAATACGATCTCGGAAATCAAAACAATCGGCGAGTTGGTCGATGCCATTCACGAAATCAAGAAAGAGCAGTCCTAGCGATGAGCCTGTTTGACAAATTCGAGCCAACCGCAAAACTTTTGCAAAGCCTTTTAGAGGCATCGCCGCGCGACCCATTCAGCGTCAAGATGGACGAAATGAAAGGCCCGACGCGCGCAATCGTTGAAGGCCAAGAAATCGTCCTTGCAGGAACCAATAATTATCTTGGCCTGACCTACGACGAAGGTGCCGTCGAAGCCGCCGTCGAAGCGGTTAAAGAATCCGGCACAGGCACCACTGGTTCGCGTTTTGCCAATGGTACCTACTCGGCCCACCGCCAACTCGAAGAAGATCTGGCAAAGTTCTTGGGTTATAAATATTGCATGGTTTTTTCGACCGGTTATCAGGCGAACCTTGGTGCTATCTCCGCTCTCGCCACCGCGCCCCATGACGTGATTCTAATCGATGCAGACTGTCACGCCTGTATTTATGATGGGTGTCAACTTTCTGGCGCGGAGACAATCCGTTTCCGTCATAATGATCCTGAGAGCCTCGACAAGCGCTTGTCCCGCCTTGGGCCAGAGGTCAAAGGCAAGCTGGTTTGTCTTGAGGGGATGTATTCGATGTTTGGCGATGTTGCGCCAGTCAAGGAATTTGTCGAAGTCGCCCACAAACATGGCGCTTATGTATTGCTTGATGAAGCGCATTCATTCGGTGTGTTCGGCGAAAACGGACAAGGCGTCTGCGAGGCCGAGGGCGTTCGCGATCAGGTTGATTTTTACACCGGCACCTTCTCGAAAAGCTTGGCCTCCATCGGTGGATTTGTTGCCTCTAACCATCCACAGCTGGAGTATCTGCGCTTTTCAAGCCGCCCATACATGTTCACCGCGTCGCCATCGCCGTCGAATATTGCAGCAGCTTCAGCGGCGCTTAAGCGAATTTCAAGCGACAATTCAATGCGCGAGAATCTTTGGAAGAACGCCAAGCGCATCCACGAGGCATTCACCCAGCTTGGGTTTGAGACTTGCGCGCCCGTTGGCCCGGTCATCGCCGTTAAACTCGCGAATAAAGAACAAGCCTTCATGGCATGGAACGTTCTGATGGAACATGGCGTTTACGTTAATCTGGCTATTCCGCCTGGCACGCCAAATGCAACGTCGATTCTTCGCCTAAGCGTTTCAGCGGCACACACGGATGACGATTTGGACATTGTTGTCAGCGCTTACACAGCGCTGTCGCAAATCTTGTCTAAACAAGCACAAGAAGCCTGAGGGGGGAGCCCGCGCGCCTTCACAATCGCGTCAGGCTCATAAGCGCCACATTTTCGCCGCTCGATTGGCGATTGCGGGGCTTATGTGTCGGGTTAGGAAAAGGATGAAGGACACATGTTAAAGCGTACCAGTCTTTTGGCCAGTTCATTGATTGTAAGCGCGTCTATTCTGACGACGGGCGCAGCATTGGCCAAAAAAACGCCACCGCCGACCGCTGCCGATTACGAGTTCGAGCATGTCAGCTGTAAAGGCGACGAAAACGAAATCCGCATAATTGTCGCTGGCATTAAAACCCCCAGCGGATTGATCACTGCGGATTTGTTCCCGAACAAAGAAGATGGCTTTTTACGCGGGCGTGGACGCTTGCTACAGGTCAAATTTGCGGCCAAGGCACCAATGACCAAGTTTTGTGTCACTGCGCCGGAAAGTGGCCAATTCGCCATGTCGGTCTATCACGACGGCAATGCCAATGGCACATTCGACAAAAATGGGATCGGCCTGCCGGCGGAACCTTGGGGCATCTCTAATAACCCAAAGGTACGGTTTGCGCCCCCACCCGTCGAGAAAGCGCTGTTCACTGTTACCAAAGACACGCCAGCGCAAGTCTATATCGATCTGAACTAGGTCGCACACTTTTCATTTTGGCTAATCCGCTTTAGTCACGACTGATACCGGTCTTCAAGATCGGAGCAGCCGAAGGATTATCCATGCTTGAAACTAATCGCACTGTCGAGATACGGCCGGTCACGACACCGGCAGAACGCAAAGTGTTTATTCGCGTACCCAATGCGATTTATGCAGATGATCCAAACTATGTGGCCCCGCTGGAGTTTGAACTCGCGAGCCGATTAGACGCAGACAAAAACCTGATCCTTAAAGGGCAAAAGCACCAACTTTGGGTTGCCTACAAAGACGGTAACCCGGTTGGACGCATCTCGGCCATTATTAACAACGCGCATCTTGCACGCCACCATGATGGTGCATGCCATTTCGGCTTTTTTGAATGTATCAACGACGAAGACGTTGCAAAAGCACTACTTGATACCGCCGCCCATTGGGCGCGTGAACACGGCATGAAAAAAATTGCCGGACCATTTAATTTTTCGGTCAATGAAGAAGTTGGACTATTGGTCGATGGGTTCGACACGGCCCCTTATGTGATGATGCCACACGGTCGGCGCTATTATCAAAAGCTCGTTGAAGATCTCGGCTTTACCAAAGCCATTGATATGTATGCGCTGAGCTATGTACCGCACGGTGACATGATCCCGCCTAAGCGCAAGCGCTTCCTCGACAAAGCAATGTCTAAAGCGGACGTTACGATCCGCAATATCGATATGTCGGATTTCAAGAATGAAATTGGTCGTTTGGTCGACATCTTCAATGATGCGTGGTTCGAAAATTGGGGCTTTGTTCCGTTTACGGCAGAACAGGTTGAACATATGGCGAAGGAGTTACGCCCAATTATATCGCCGCACAATATTATCTTTTGTGACTACCAAGGCGAGCCAGCAGCGTTCGGCTTAGTATTACCAGACGTGAATTATGTGGCGCGTGATTTTGGCGGCAAGCTGTTGCCTTTTAATTGGGCAAAGCTTTTGTGGCGATTAAAAGTAAAACCAGTGCCGCGCGCGCGAATGCCGCTTATGGGCGTTGTGCGCAAATTACACCGCCGACCAATTGGCACTGCGCTCGCCTATAAAATCATCGAAGTTGCACAAGCGGCCAACGTATCACGCGGCGTCGTACATTCTGAACTATCGTGGATTCTCGAAAGCAATGAATCTATGGTGTCGTTGCTGCTCGATCTGGGGGGTGAAATTTATAAAACCTACCGGATCTATGAAAAGCCGCTTTAGGTCTGCTTTTCAATGGCTTACGCCTAATCGCCCGCACTCAGTGTGGCAAAAGAATTGACCTAACTGCAGTCGTTCTTTGAGAAATCGACAAATCTTAAGCGGTCTGAGTTAATCAGTGCCCTTACCGGAAAAATGGCTCATCAAAGCTACGCAGCTTGCGTGAATGTAGTGTGCCAGCTTGCTCTTCCTGTCGCAAAACTTCAATTGCGCGAACACCAATTTCCAGATGTTGGCTTACGCTTTCCTGATAAAACGCATCAGCCATCCCCGGCAGTTTGACCTCGCCATGAAGCGGCCGATCAGAAACACATAAAAGTGTTCCGTATGGGACACGATAGCGATACCCATTGGCCGCGATTGTCGCCGATTCCATATCAATGGCGATTGCGCGCGCCTGATTAAGACGAACGGCATTGCGCTCAAACCGTAATTCCCAGTTCCGGTCACTCGTCGTAACCACCGTTCCGGTGCGCAAATGCTCTTTTAATTTGCGTCCGACATTACCCGACACTTCTTGTACGGCGCGGGTTAATGCAAGTTGAACCTCTGCGAGCGTCGGCAAGGGAACCGAGGGCGGCAACACATCATCAAGCACATTGTCTTCGCGCAAATAGGCATGCGCCAATACATAATCACCAAGACGTTGTGATCGACGCAGACCGCCACAATGACCAATCATCAACCAAACTTGTGGGCGTAACACGGCCAAATGGTCAGTAATGTTTTTCGCGTTTGACGGGCCAACACCAATATTCACAAGGGTTATTCCCTTATGACCGTCTTGGACCATGTGGTAGGCCGGCATTTGCGGCAGCCGCGGCACCGGCCCGTCGGCGGGCTTTGCGCCTTTTTTAGTGATCCTTTCACCGGGTTCGATCAGCGCATCAGCGCGACCCGCCTCGATCTCACCTTTGGCATACTCCACAAACTCATCAACGTAACGCTGATAGTTTGTAAACAGAATATAGTCCTGAAAATGTTCTGGCCGTGTCGCAGTATAATGTTGAATACGGTGCAACGAGTAATCGATGCGCTCTGCCGTAAACAATGACAACGGCATCGCACCATGGCGTTTCAGAATGAATTCACCATCAACAATATCATCATTGGTCGCCACCAAATTAGGCGTATGGAAATAATGTTGAAGTTTGTTGCGTTTTTCCGGTGTCAGCAGCGCCGTCGCTTTTTCAAGCGCGAATGTAAGCGGGATGGGGGTCAGTGATTTGCCCACATATATCTTTGCGGAAAAGCGCTCAATCGTCCGCGAAATTTGCGCCTTTAGGTAATCTGCGAAAAGTGCAGGCTGGGTGATCGTCGCGCCGTGGACGCTATTTGATGAAATCTGGCCAAGGGCGAGTTTTGAAGTTTGGGGGGCGGCTTCTGCGGGGACCACAGCACACAAATAAGGATAGACCCCAGCTGAACTTGAATCTGTGCTTGGCTCTAATGTCTCGTCACCCTGCAAATAGCGATCAAAACGGTCTTCGATTTGTTTGTGGGCTTGTTCATAAAGCGCGACCAACCGATCGACAGCTTCTTGAGGGGTTTTACAGGCAACGAGTTCAGTAGCGGGTGCGTCAAAGTCCACAGTCGAGGCCATGTTTTCTCCTCCAAAAAATAAAAAAGTCCCGTCCTTTACACCTCTCAGCGCAATTTTGCCAGCTTTTTAAACACCCGCCCGCGCTGATTAACGCGCTTCGTCGTCACTCAGCGCTCTCGCTTCGTCGACCAACATGATCGGGATTCCGTCGCGGATCGGGTAAGCCAGACGGGCTTTTTTACTGGTTAGCTCGTTTTTCTCGCGATTATAAACCAAAGGGCCTTTCGTCTGTGGGCAGACAAGCTCAGCCAGAAGCTTCGGGTCAATTTCGGTCTGATCGTCAGTCATTTCACTTCGCCCTATTGTAGTGGCGTTTCGTCATCTTCTTCGCCGCCGGGAAACGCCATCAATGCTTCAAGGCACTGCGCCTGCTCAGCCAGTGTTTCGGCTTCAAGCAATGCCTGTTTTTCGTTTGACGCGAAAGGACACCCCATGGCCAAGGAAACCACCAACGCTTCGGTCGGAGCGGCGGATGCCTGTTCCCATTCAACCGCCATATTTTCCGCATCAAGATAATGTTTTAACGCGTCCAACAAAACATCGCGGTCAATGTCATCAACGCTATTATCCCGCAACACATCAATTTCATAAGCCGCCCAGTCGGGGCGCCCTAAGCGGTAAGGCGTATCGGCGGCCAATTCTTCGGCGAGCTTGAACCGGCGCGTCCCCGTTAAGTTAATCAGATAGCGGCCATCTTCGGTTTCCGTAAACGATGTAATGCGCCCAGCACAGCCGACATCATAAAGTTCTGGCCGCCCGGTTTCTGACTCGTCCCGCGGTTGAATCATTCCGATAAGCCGTGACCCGGCGAGCGCATCATCAATCATACGAAGATAGCGCGGCTCGAATATATTCAGCGGTAATTGCCCGCCCGGCAGCAACATTGCGCCGTCTAGGGGGAACAGCGGAAGAATTTGTGGTGTCGGCTCTAGCTTCATGGGCGAAGCGAACTCCTAAGAAAACAAGATCGATGACAAACGGCGCCGCCCCGCAGCGGTCGCCGGGTGGGCGTGACCGAGCGCTTCAAAAACTGTCAGTAGTTTTTTACGCGCGGCTTCTTCGTTCCAATCACGGTCACGCTCGATGATATCCAACAAGGTGTCAATCGCCGGCTCCATCGAACCCGCACCAAGATAGCCGCCAACCAACGCAAATTGCGCGTCAAGATCGGCTGGGTTGGCATCAACTTTAGATTTTAGCGTCGCAAGATCTTCGCCGCCTTGATGCCCTTCGGCGATGGAAAGCGCCGCAATGACACTCGACAGCGCCGGATCCTTTTTCTTGTCTTCGGGTACCATCGCGATGGTCTGTTTGGCCTGTTCAGCGTCACCGAGCGCAAGCTGGCATCGCGCAAGCCCCGCGAGTGCGGCTACGTTCTCACCATCCTGTTGCGCGGCATGGGCAAAATACTGGGCAGCTGTCGCAACATCGCCATTGTCGAGCGCCTGTTGACCAACGGCCACGTAATCCTCTTCGGGACCAGTAGCATCCGCACCCCCTGCCGCTGCTTGAACCAAGCGTTCAACAAACTGTTTGATTTCGCTTTCGGGTACCGCGCCCTGAAAGCCATCAACCGGGCGCCCTTGGAAAAAACCGTAAACCGTCGGAATCGATTGGATGCGCATTTGCGAGGCGAGCATCTGGTTCTTATCAATGTCGATTTTGACCATGCGCACCTTGCCTTGAGTGGCATGGACAGCGCGCTCGAGCATCGGGCCGAGCGTTTTGCAGGGACCACACCATTCGGCCCAAAAATCGACAATGACCGGCACGTTCATTGACGCGTTGAGGACTTCCTGTTCGAAAGTCTCGATCGTCACGTCTTTTACCGCGTCGCCACCACTAGGGGCCGATGCGCCCATGCCCAAAATCTCGCTCATGCTTTGTCTCCGTTTTCCGTCCCATTAGATGAGGGTCCGAGGCCCGAAACGCAACCGCTTGTGGCCTTGAGAACCACCAGAAATTGGCGGTTAGCCCTCGTCTAAGTCCAGTGGGTTGGCCAAATCGATGATTTCTGGCGCAAATCCGCATTCTTTGACGAACGATACCAAATCTTTCGCAGAAATTGCGGTCGAAGCATTATTTTCAAGCGGGTGAAACCAGACCGGATCTGCCGCCAATAGCGCCGTATCGAGGATCACCGTCGTAACGGCCTTGGCGCTTTCGTTCATGAGCGTGAAAGGCGTCACGGCACCGGGGATCACCCCCAATGTTTCGGTCATCAAATCAGGCTTACCAAATGACAGCCTTCCCTTGGCGCTCAGGCGCTTTCCGAGCCCCACTAGGTCAACCCGCGTGTCAGACAAGGCAATCGCCAGAAACAGCGTCCCGCGCTTGTCCTTGACGAACAAATTCTTGGAATGACCGCCGGGCCATTGTTTTTTCAGCTCGCGCCCCTCCTCGACCGTAAAAATTGGCGGATGCTCTACGGTTCGATGCGAAATCCCGAGTTTGTCCAGAAACACAAAAAGATCAGCGCGGGTGGCAGCACCGGGAAGCGGTGCTGGCGTTGGGTTTGTACTGTCGTCAGCTGCGGTCATGGGGGTCCTTTTCACAAAATTATTCAACAATGCTCGGATGCCAATGTTTCCGCTTGCCAAGCCATGCTCCCTCGTGCATATAGCGGCCCCTGTCGACCATCAAGTTGGCAGAATACGTCAGTGAGCGGGCGTAGCTCAGGGGTAGAGCGAAACCTTGCCAAGGTTTAGGTCGTGCGTTCGAATCGCATCGCCCGCTCCAGTTTTCTCAAGAAAATAGACGAATAAGTTAGCCGCAGGATATTATTTTGCGACGGAGCCAGTGCTACGCATTAGGCCCCAAATTATGTGCGGCGGCCTATAAACTCTACCGACAAAGTTTTGGCTATTCGGATGGGATTCTTCTGACGTTACCATTAGCTGACGAGCATTGCGTTACACCGTGATGTCTACGCAGGCTTTGCTCGAGGTCTCGCTCGACTTGAGCTGACATTTTCATTCCGGAACAATAATACCCAACAATGTCGGACGTCTCACGCGATTGAAAATAAGCGAGTCGTTGTTCTGTGGTCATGGCTTCTATTGCCGACATTGGTTTTGGCTGCATACGAAACATTGCAAACCCGAAACATGCCGACAAAACAACGCCGAAAAGTAGTATTTTTGACATTCATTTTTCTCTTCGGCTGACAACCCACGGCGATATTACTCACCGAATAGGTTTTCTGACGCAAGACCGTTTTTTTGCAGACCAACCTCAATCCATCAAAGGCAATTCGTAAAAGACCACGCTCCGTCGTGGGCGGCTGATGCCCCAGACTTGGCGAGGGTTTTTCGAATCAAACGCAAAGGCCTGCCCTTCGGTTGGGACGTCGATTGTCGCTACATGCTGAAGAACGGGGCCCATTTTTGGAAATTCCATCACATACATTTCGCGGCGGTCATGGCCCAACAAATAGAGCCGCCCATCATTTCCAATAGCGCCGCCTGACGCGGCCTGAGGTGCCATCCGGTCAAGCACCGCTTTGGGCAACGCGTAACCACCAGTGCGTCGCCATTCGCTGTCATAAGTCACAACAGACGCATAATTATGGTCTTTGAACGGTAGGCCAGTGTCATCGTCGTAATGGGCGAAGCCCGCGATCCAACCATCTTTGTAATGATCAAACCAGACCAGTGATCCCTCATCCATCACACCGAGGCTTTTGCTATCAATGTGGGTCATGGTTTTTGTGTCAAAAACTTCAATCGAGCTCGCCATAGGCAGGTTGGGGTGGTTTGAATTGGCGCAAAGTAATTTCCCGCCCTCTGGGAAACAGCTATTCAAATGACCAATCGGGCCACCGCGTGTGCCGACCCACCGACTGACAAATTCGCCATTGTCGCGCCGGTATTTTCCGATCACGTAATTCACGATGGCATAGAAATATTTGTCATCGGCGGCAGCACCCTGCCCTGCTTCAATCGCTGGAAATTCAGCAATTTTTTTTGCGCTTAATGCTTTGACCGGCTTTGCTTCAAAATCCTGAACGCCAATGGCGGCCCATGCGGCGCGACGGGCCTCGCGTTTTTCGGTTTGCTCGTCGGCTTTGGCCGACGCCACCGCCAAAAGACATAAAACCAATGCCGATAGGTATTTTGAAATACACATGGAGAAAACCCTTTATAAATTGGGCTTTTCTTAGCGCTGCCCCTTTCCGAAAGGGTGACAACCACATGGCGGTTCTATTAATTTTTTTTGGCAAAAGCGCACATAGCGCAGCGCAATCAGATATTACGGATCGCGGCTTTCTTGTGTTCTAGATCTGGGTGCATCTGACGGAAGACTTCACCGTATTTATAGAACGGAATTCGAGGATTAAGATGATGCACAAGGTGATAGTTTTGAAACACAAAAATTGCGGTTAGCAGGGGCTGAAGACGCGGGGTCGTCAGCAACACATTGCTTGCTTGATAGGCTTCGGTATCCGTATGGGGATGATGCACCGCATAGGCAAAGAAATAAGCAAGGAACGGGACCGTCAGAAAACCCGGCAGCACCCAAAGCATCATAATTTCATAACCGTAACCGATCGCAAACGCAGTCGCCACAATCACGATTGCCAACAGGCGCTGGCCATAAATTGAAATCATTGCGCGCCGCGACAATGCGCCGATGCTCGAAAGGCGCCAAATTTGGCGCTCATACCCGACCAATATGCTGGCACAGCAAATAAAAACCACGAATGGATTTTTCCGGGCCACCCACATATCACCATCTTCGACCGGGTTGTTCGGCGCACGGTGGTGGGCAAGATGAATGGCCTTAAACGCCAGAAAGGGCAGAAAAAACCAAAAGCTGCCAAAATGGCCAATCGCTTCGTTCAACCACCGTAATTTTGGTGCCCCGGCGCTAATGTTTCGGTGGATCGCCTCATGGTTTGTGTGCGCAGTAAGGTACAACAGCACCGCATTAACGAGGCACGCAGCCCAATAAGGAATAATGCCGCTGAGTGCGCCCCAAACCGCAAGCGAAATACCAATCCAGAGCGACGCAAAAAAGCCGACCGTGGGCCAGGCGGCACCACGAATGGAAGAGCGTTGTCTTGTTGGCGCAAAGCCGGTTATGGAACTTTCAGACATGACGTTTAGTATTCATTAATAATTTATCCACGGCAAGTGCCGTTTACGGACAGAAAACCTAATCAAACAGCACTTTTCGGACGTTATTTCGTCTCATACGCCAAGTGCTCATTAACTCTCTTGCGCTAGATATTGCTCATGGCATCGCCGACCACGACCGCTGTACGACCCGCAACGAAGCGGCCCAACCCGCTTAGCATGTTCAAAGCATCGCTAGAGCGCGACGGCCTGTCGGCCAAATTAGCGCGTTTCATCGACCCAGAAGTTGAGCGCAAATACACACAACATCTCGTCGAAAAGACGGTCCCGACCGAGCGTATCCTCTGGTATTTGGTGATATTCACCTATTTCAGCTACGCCATTCTCGATGTAACGACGATTACGGAAAAGCTGGAATCGGTACTCATTATCCGTGCGATTTTTGGCACGATCATGATGTTGTTGATCCCGCTATCGTTTATTCCAAAGGTCAAACCGCATTTCGGTCTGCTAAGTGCCAGCGGGCTTTTTGTCTCTGCTATTGGTGTGATTTGGATGATCGCGATCATCCCACCACAGGGTGCGCCGCCCTATATCATCGGGGTGTTGATCGTCTTTATTGCGTCGTCCTGCATTATGCGGATTCCATTCCCCGTGGCGGCGGCGGCCTATCTAACATCATCGCTCGTTTATGTTGCAGTGCTCAATCTGAATCCAAGCTTTTCAAGTGTGGATATTATTTCGGGGCATTTCTTTATGCTGAGTATCGCCTTCGTGGCGGTGATCACCAACTACACCCAAGAGCTACGCTCGCGGACGATCTGGCTTAGAGATGAACAACGCCAACGTGATAGCGAAATGATTGAACGGCTATTGATCGAGGCAACAGCCGCCGACCAGTCAAAAATTAACTTCCTGTCGATGATGAGCCACGAACTGCGAACGCCGTTGCACCAAATCATCGGCTATACGGAAGTGGTGACCAATTCTTGTAAAGCGGCCAATGACGATTCAGATAACGTCCAACACCTGAACGAGATTCACGGCTCGGCGCATATCCTGCTTTCACGCATTCAAAAAATGCTCCGTTTTGCCGACGCAACAGCCGGTAAAATGAAATATGAAATCGGCAATACCGGCGTCGAGGAATTGGTCGATGTCTCACTCGAACAGATGCGCACCGGATTTGATAAAAAAGACATCACTGTCAAACAGGATAACCTTAAAGACGGGACGATTTATATCGACATCGTTCACACCTGTTATGCACTCAACAATCTACTTGAAAATGCGCTCAATGCATCAGCAAAAGGCGGTATCATAGAGATCAGCGGCGGCACAGATGACGACGGTGCGTACGAGCTTGTGATCACCGACCATGGCCGCGGCATGAGCCCCGAGCAAATTGATAAAGCGCTGAAACCGTTCACGCAGGGTGAACACGCCTTGCGTCGTTCGACCGAAGGGTTGGGTCTTGGCCTGACGCTCGCCACCCGAATTTTCCAGGATCAAAACGCAACCATCAAACTTGAATCAGATGGCACCAGCGGAACGTCCGTCACCGTCAGGTTTGAACCACCCGTCAAAGCGAAAGCGCCGTCCGAGGACCAGGAAAGCATTGCGAGTTAAAACAGTGTTCTAAGCCAACTCTAGCTGGCTGGTTTTTCAACCACCAAGAAATAGACAGCTTCCATCGGATCAGAAATAACCGATACTTTCGCATCAGGAATTTCGCGTGCCATTGCCTTCATTTCTTCTTCGTTGCGGAAATACAGCGTCCAATCGGTGATATATTCAAGCGGCCAAATCATGCCGGTCGATAAATTGTTCACATTGCCAACAATCACCTGACCGCCGGGTTTAACAAAATCATATAGCCGTTTGATGAAACGCTGGGCGAGTAGTGGGTTCAAATAGTCAACGAACCCCGACGAATAAATAATATCATTATTCATGAACGCTGCGTTATCCGGTGATGGCCTTAGCATTTCCCGGAAGGAAATGTTGAGCCCAGTGACGTTAAGACGATCACGATCCGGCATGGTCGCAATCCGTTCAAACGCATAATCGAGCGCTGCAGGTTCCTGATCAACCAAATTCATCCGCCAACGAACGTCATCAGGCGTACCTGATAGGATATCTTCCATCTCTCTGGCCGGACCACTGCCGACACTGGTGATCGTAAACTCATCACCGTTACCACTGCGGCGGTCATTGGCGTAATCACAAACAAGACTCGCGACCATTTCCATCCGGGTAATGATCGCCCGTGACGCGCTCATCCCCAAAAGGTGCAGGAATTTTTCTGCGACACCCGCGCCTTCAGGTTTTTGTTCATAGCCGTAATTCATAATCTTGTAGTCACCGGGGTACCCAGCCGGTTTGAAATAACAACGTGCCCACCCGGGGCCCGCCAGCAACATTTGTGTCACCGTGCGTTCCGTATAGGATTTATATCCGATGCGGCGCTGTTTTTCGTTGTGAATATCCCCCACCAAGGCGTTGCCCTCTTGGACAAGATCAAGCCACCCGGTTTCAGCCGAGGCCGCAAGGTCGCGCGCGATGTCATTACGCTCAGCTTCGCTCAGACGGCCTTCAATCGGGCCGACAAATTTTTGAACACGCAACAGATAACTACCCAGAAATGCTGCGGCATCTGCACAAAAGGTTTTGTAAGCGATCGGAGGCTCTAATAACTCGACCGGCGTCCGCGCTTCGCGCGCAAGAATACTGGCATTTTCGCGAATGAGCCAATCAAGATCGAAGCGGTTGGATTCCAGTTCAAACCCGGTCGTTACTATCCCTGAACCACTGTCAGCGCGCGCTTTTCGCGCCGTGCCCAGAAAAAGTTCGCGACCATGTTGCGTTAGACGCAACAATCCGTGCTCACCCGGCGCTTTAGCAGGTTCATCATCGGTGGGCCGACGGTTAAGGCACCCGGCACCACGCGCACTTATATTGTGTAGATCATAAGTTTCGTCTTCAAAGACCAATCTTGGTGGGTTTCCGCCGAAAATCTCCGATGCCTCAAATCGGCTAGGACGGAAAAACCGTGCCTTACCTGCTGCACCGGAAAGATCCTCGTAAGTTTTAGACATACGCCACCCGCGTTCAAAATATTGTCCCCGTGGAAATTAGTATGCCTAATGAAAAATAAAGATCAATCGGTGGAGAGGCTTTGACTGTCAAAAACAAATAGTTAACGCAGACTTTTTTTCTGGATGCGGATCAGTTTCGCCCTTAGGGCGAGCCATTCAGGCGCTCACACATTAGCGTTTATCGTTAACGCCGCAAACAATGCGTGTCTTTCGCAAAACCGTCATCAAAAACTTTATGCCGCGTCATCACCGACAAGAATATCACGTTTACCAGCATGGTTAGCCGAAGAAATAACGCCTTCTTCTTCCATGCGTTCAATCAACGTCGCGGCACGGTTATAGCCAATTTGCAATCGCCGCTGGACATAAGATGTCGAGGCTTTGCGGTCACGAAGCACCACCGCAACAGCGCGATCATAAAGCGCATCGCCGGAATTGGTGTTACCGCCAATGTCAAAGCCGCCATCGCCGTCACCGTCCTCTTTCATCTCGGTGACCTCTTGCACATAGGTCGGCGCGCCTTGTTTCTTGAGATGGTTAACGATCTTTTCGACCTCATCATCGGCGACAAATGCGCCGTGAACGCGGCGTACCCGTCCACCGCCCGCCATATGAAGCATGTCACCCATGCCCAAAAGCTGTTCTGCGCCCTGCTCTCCAAGAATGGTGCGGCTATCGATTTTTGACGTCACCTGGAACGAGATCCGTGTCGGAAAGTTCGCCTTGATCGTACCGGTAATAACATCCACGGAGGGACGCTGGGTCGCCATGATTAAGTGAATACCGGCTGCACGCGCCATTTGGGCAAGGCGCTGGACCATGCCCTCAATGTCTTTACCGGCCACCATCATTAAGTCCGCGACCTCATCGATCACGACCACGATAAATGGCATCGATTCATATTCTAGCTCTTCGGTCTCATAGACCGCCTCGCCGCTTTCTTCGTCATAGCCGGTATGTACCGTACGGCTTAGAACTTCGCCGTTCTCTTCAGCCTCAGCGACGCGTGCATTAAAACCTTCTACGTTCCGCACGCCAACTTTCGACATCCGGCGATAGCGCTCTTCCATTTCGCGCACTGTCCACTTCAGCGCCACCACCGCTTTGCGCGGATCGGTCACAACTGGCGACAGAAGATGCGGGATACCCTCGTAAACGGACAGCTCAAGCATTTTCGGATCGATCAGGATGAGTTTGCACTGCTCTGGCGACAACCGATAAAGTAGCGACAAGATCATCGTATTGATCCCAACCGACTTACCGGAACCTGTTGTACCCGCGATCAACAAATGCGGCATCCGTGCAAGGTCCGCGAATACCGGCTCACCACCAATAGATTTACCGAGTGCAAGCGTTAGGTCGCCGCGTGAGTTTTCATATTCGCCAGCACCCAAAAGCTCGCGCAGGAATACCATTTCACGATCTTGGTTCGGCAATTCAATACCAATAACATTGCGCCCCGGCACTACCGCCACCCGAGCGGCCACCGCGCTCATCGACCGCGCGATGTCGTCGGCCAAGCCGATCACCCGCGAAGATTTAATCCCAGCGGCTGGTTCGAGTTCATAAAGCGTAACCACAGGTCCTGGCCGCACATTGATAATCTCGCCGCGCACACCAAAATCGCTCAGGACGTTTTCCAACATCCGCGCATTCTGTTCGAGCGCTTCGTCGGAAATAACGGCCTTTTTCGCAGGGTTCGGTTTTGCCAAAAGGTTGAGCGCCGGCAATTCGTAATTTCCGGCGGAGAAAACCGGAAGGTTCGGTTGAACCTCGCGACGCTCACGGCGGCTTTCTTTTTCTTTACTGCCCTTACGGATAATTTTCCGCTTACGTGATGGTGCCGCTAAGACAGGTTCTGCGTCTTCGTCCTCGGCGCTTTCTTCATCATCGTCTTCTTCGTATTCTTCCTCATATCCTTCTTCGTCGACGTCTTCTTCATCGGTCTCGCCACCGAAAAAGCGCTCGTGCAATTCGAGAACATAATCACGCGCACCAATCGCTAAGTCTTCGAGCGCCCACCATGCTTCGGCAAGGCGCTCCCGCGTCAGACCACAAAGAACAGAATAAGAAATGAGTGCAATCATTGCGAACACGCCGCCCGCAAGGGCAACAGATAACTTTGAACCAATGAAAAGCGCCGACAGGTTTGTAACACCCTTAAAGAGTGCATCGCCGATCAACCCGCCAGAGCCAACTACATATGGCCAATCCGCAGGTGGCGGCCAAGAGGCAACAAATGCAGCACCGGCACCAATCGCAATCGGAGCCGCAATTAAACGATGCCAGAAATCCGCAGGTGTTTCTTCGGGTGCGCCTTTGACCATGGCGAACGCGCCCCAAATCATGAGCGGCGCAATCAACAAAAAGGCTGAACCACCAATCCATTGCAAGGATAGGTCAGCTGCGATTGCGCCGATGGGTCCGCCCATATTGCGCACATCCGCAGGGGTCGCCGTATTAAAAGAAGGGTCAGAAATGGTGAAGCTCGCCAAGGCAACCAGCAACCATCCGCCGAGCACAATCATAGCAACGCCACCCGCGCGCATCATCACATTGCGCAGAAATGCGCGCATGCGGTCAGCAAACTCAGTAAACGGGTCGCGCTGGCGGCCCCTGAGACGGCCTCCATGGCGGTTTCCGTGGCGGGCGTAGGATCGGGATTCTCTAGACATGTCGAAACGTACTTACCGAACTGCGAAAAACGAACTTTGAGTTTGCCACTTATCATTAACCAAAGGGTTAACGGCTTTTAACCATTGGTTGGGCCACCCAAACCTGGCTCATCAAGCGGGGCACTGCGAACACCGATTGTGTATTTCACTGCAACCCAGATCAAAAGGCTCATAGAAAATGAGAACGCAGCAATCGCCACCACCCCAAGCGCTTGCCCGATGAGCCAGACATCTTCGTTGACCCAGAATGCAATCACAACGCCCCAAAGCCCGCATAATAAATGCGTTGGAATAGATAACCCCGCATCATCAATACGGTAACGATCAAAAAAGGGCGGCGTCACGGTAATAATCACGCCCCCTACCGCGCCAATCATGGCCGCTTGCCACAGTGCCGGGCCAAACGGTTCAGCGGAAATTGAAACAATCCCCGCAATCGCACCGGTCATGGCTGATACCAGTCCTGTGCGTTTATATACGGTTTGCGTCAGCACCATCGCCGCCAAGGAACCACCAGCCATCGCCAGCATCGCATTTGAAAGCATCTTGCCCAAAGAGATCGCGGCCTCGACGCTGGCGAACGAACCTGACAATCCTGCGATGACCAACATCATCCCAACAATCGCAAGCATCACTCCAAATGCCGATAGCGGCAAAGCGGTGGAAACCGCTGGGCGGCCCTGCCCTTGGGCGTAGCGACCATTGCGCGGGCCAACGACCATCACTGCGGCCAGCGCCGCGGCACCCGCGGAGACATGGATTACACCAGCACCGCCGATGTCGTGAAAACTCCATTCGGAGGCGAAATAACCGCCACCCCATGCCCAACTTGCCGCGATTGGGTAGATCAAAATCGACCAAATGAAAGCGAAAAACAAAAACGGCCAAAGCCGGACGCGCTCTGACACCGCCGACGACACAATCATTGTGCCGAAAGCCGCCAAGATCATATGAAAAAACCAGAACGCACCAGAAGAATACCCTAATGCGGCCGGGTCCTCATCTCGCGGGTGCCATATCCCAAATTCCCCGAGCACACCATTTGTCTCGATACCAAAAAGAAGCTGATAACCACTCAGCCAAAACGCAAAAACCGTTAGCGCCAACGCCCCAATGGTCCGAAGGCACACCGCCGGCGCATTCAGGGTTCGCGACAGACCAATATCCCGCAAGGCAAACCCCGCAATCAACAACAGACCAGCCAGCCCGCCTAAAATCAGCAAACCACTATCAAGCAAGTACCGCGTCACATCGCTGGCCGGATCCATGTCACTTGTCACGCCTTGCGCCACCGCCAATGACGGCGCGAGCACCATAAAAGAACCTGTGACAAGAGCTGTGATCATGTTTCGGCACATTATGTTTCGGCACATTGGCCAATCTCCATCTTCCGATGCTTCAATGTCGTAAGAGTGTTTCCAAATCTGTAAAAGCGCTCAAAATCTCAGGCACCTTGATTTTGGGCCATACGCCGCATCCCCCAAAGAGTAGACGCCAGCAACGGGAAAGGCGAAACTGCGCCCATGAGCCAATCTTTCGATATTGCAATCGTCGGCGGCGGATTATCCGGTGGTCTTGCAGCGCTGGCGTTAGCGTCAAAAGGGTTTCGCTGCGCGGTGATCGACGCTGGTGATCCCGCCAAAATGCGCGACGCGGCCTTTGACGGGCGCACGACGGCAATCTCTTATGCTTCAGCACGGGTGTTTCGTCGGCTCGGGCTGTGGGACCAGATCGCACCACATGCCGAACCGATCCGTGACATCTTAGTGACCGATGGGCGCGCAAAAAGTCGTTTTGACCAAGGGACGGTCTCTAGCTTTCATCTGCATTTTGACAGCCGGGAATTGGGTGATGATCAGCCGCTTGGCTGGATCGTCGAAAATCGGGTTTTGCGCAATGTGTTGTTTGACGCCATCGCCACCAAATCCGACATCGCATTATTTGCACCGGCAAAACGAAACGCCGCAAAATTTCAATCGGGCAGCGCGGTGGTGACGCTAGAGGACGAGCGCGAAATTCGCGCCACTCTCGTGGTTGCCGCTGATGGCCGAATGTCATCATTACGCGCCGAGGCGAACATTAAAACCAATCACTGGCGCTATGCCCAGACAGGCATTGTTGCAACCGTTGCCCATGAGCGCCCTCATGAAGGTGTCGCCCAGGAATTCTTTTTACCCGGCGGCCCGTTTGCCATTCTGCCCATGACGGAGAACCGATCATCCCTTGTCTGGACCGAAAAATCTGACGCCGCCCTCGCCTATATGGCATTGGATGAAAATAAGTTCCGTATAGAAATTGAGAACCGCTTTGGTGATTACCTTGGGGCAGTCACCCCGACAGGACCGCGATGGTCATACCCACTAGCTTTTACGCTGGCGCAAAGTTATGTTGCGCCGCGCCTTGCCCTAATCGGTGATGCAGCTCATGCAATCCACCCGATCGCCGGACAAGGGTTTAATCTAGGCGTTAAAGACATTGCGGCCCTTGCCGATGTGCTTGGTGATGGGCGTGACGTTGGCCTCGATATTGGCGCGCTCACCGTATTGCAGAACTATCAGCAATGGCGACGGTTTGATTCAGCAGCGCTTGCCCTTGGGACAGATTTATTAAATCGTCTGTTCTCGAATGATATTGCGCCGCTTCGGATTGCCCGGGATATTGGCATGGGGGCCGTGAACGCGGTCACGCCATTGCGAAAATTCTTTATGCGCCAAGCCGGGGCCGATGTTGGTGCATTGCCGAGCCTGATGGCTCGTGAAAATTAAAAAACGGGGAGAGTTCTATGACCATCACAAAGCGTGACTTGATAAAGGTATCGGGCCTGGCCGGGCTGGCGACGGCTACCGGGATCAGCGCCGCGAAAGCTCAACCCCTTCAAAATATGGCTTCCGATACGCAGCCTATTTCCGCCGATGAGCGCCGCGCCCGCATCGCAAAAGCGCAGAAATTGATGCGAGACCAAGGCATCAGCGCGTTATTGGTCGAAGCCGGGTCGGCGATGGTTTATTTCACCGGCATAAATTGGTGGCGCTCTGAACGATTGACCGGTGTCGTTATTCCTGCCGAAGGCGATATCGCTGTTGTTACGCCTTTTTTTGAAGAGCCCTCGATCCGTGAAAGTCTAGAGGTTGGCGACGATGTTCGCACATGGAACGAACATGAAAGCCCGTTTGCGCTCGTTGCGCAGATCCTAAAAGATCGCGGCTTAAAGCGCGGCAAGTTGGCCATCGAAGAAACTGTTCGACATTTCGTTGTGGATGGTGTCGCCAATGCCGCACCAAATTTCAAAATCGTCCCCGGACAGAATATCACGCGCGGCGTCCGCCTTTATAAATCTCCGGCTGAACTGGCATTAATGCAAAAAGCTAATGACATTACCCTTGCGGCCTATAAACATATTCACCCCATGATCGAAACGGGCATGACCCAACAAGACATTTCATCTTTAATGAGCGCGACCACATCTTCGCTTGGCGGCTCTGTTCAGTTCTCGATGGCGCTTATCGGTGAATCGAGCGCCTATCCACATGGATCGAACAAGCCGCAAACCGTTCAAGAGGGGTCTATTATCCTCATGGATTGTGGTTGTTCCGTACACGATTATGAATCCGATATTTCGCGCACATGGGTTTTTGGCGAGCCAACAACCAAACAACGCAAGGTTTGGAACACTGTCAAACATGGTCAAGAACTCGCGCTAGAAACCGCACAACTAGGCGTTAGCGCGGGCACTGTTGATGACGTGGTGCGCCGATATTACGAGGCCGAAGGCTATGGCCCCGGATACAAAACACCCGGCTTGCCCCATCGGCTCGGCCACGGGATTGGTATGGACGGCCACGAACCAGTGAATTTCGTGCATGGCGAAGAAACGAAGCTTACACCGGGTATGTGTTTTTCAAATGAACCAGGCATTTATATTTTTGGTGAGTTCGGCGTGCGGCTAGAGGATTGTCTTTACATGACCGAAGACGGCCCCAAATTATTTACGGCGCTATCCCCATCAATCGACAAACCGTTTGGTTAGCTGCCCGCTTGTTATCCGCGGAGCACCAGTTCGCCTTTGCGGGCCTCAACGCTTTCAAGTCGTGACAGATAACTCATACCCAAAAGGTTGATGTTAAGCTGATCGTCTTTGAGGATAAACGCTTTGACGCCTTCAATACGCAAACCATCAATATCGATTTCATCAATCGTCACAAAGGCGGCTTTGGTTTCACCATTCGCTGTGTGAACCGGATAGGTATAATCCGTCCACGATGTATAAATCCCTGCGGCGCGTGCATCGCTATCGCGTAGCGCCACATAACTTGCGCCCGTGTCGATCAAAAACTTAGCGGAACGTTGGTTGATGTCAGCATCTACGTAAAACTGACGGTCATGCGCGGCTTGGATGCGGATTTCATCGCCCCAATGAGAAACGCTGTTCGCACTTGGCTGAACGCTTTGCACGTTCGCCAAACGGGATGGAGTTTCTGGTTGGCTTGCTTGTCGTGCCTCAATCATGCGCGGTGCCACAATGGCAAGCGCGATAATTCCGGCAGCAGCAATAATTTCCGTACGCATGATAGTCCCTTTTATTAGGGGACTATCTAAACAGAGCTTGGTTTCAGGTTATTCAGCGCGTTTGTTCAAATTCTATGGTTTTAAATTAACCAAGACCGAGCACATCGCGCATGGAATAAAGCCCCGCAGGCTTCCCGATTGCCCACCGCGCAGCGGCCACCGCGCCCTTGGCAAAAAGCCCCCGATCAATGGCACTATGGGACAGGGTAATGACCTCTTGCATACCCGCAAACGACACTTGATGTTCACCAACAATGCCGCCCCCCCGCATCACCGAAAAGCCGATGTCGCCGGACTTGCGCGCACCAACGCGCGTGCCCTCCACGCCCGCAGAAACATGGTTAAGATCGACCCCGCGACCACGCGCAGCGGCAGCCCCCAACATCAAGGCCGTACCAGACGGGGCGTCGACCTTTGCGCGGTGATGCGCCTCGAATATTTCGATGTCGTAATCATCGCCGAGCGCCTTTGCGCCCGCTTCGACAAGGGCCGTCAAAACATTAACGCCGACGCTCATATTGCCGGATTTCACAATCGGTATGGCCTTGGCCAATTCTGTGAGTTCTGCCTCTTCCGCGTCGGAAAAGCCGGTTGTGCCAATCACATGGGCGACGCCATTTTCAGCGGCGGCACGCGCGTTGGTCACCGAAACCTTAGGCGCAGTAAAATCAATCAGCGCGCCCGCCCGCGATAAGCCCTTTTCTGCCGCGTCTTCGACCGAAAGGCCAATCGCATCAAGCCCCGCAAGAACACCAATATCCTTACCGATATCAGGACCACCCGGTCTTTCGAACCCACCCGCGAGCGAGGCCCCCGGCGTTTTCAGGATCTCAGCGACCACAGAGCGTCCCATGCGCCCACCGGCACCGGCCACTAAAATTGATGATTTCGCCATTGGTCTTCCTAACTCAACTGAATTCACGATCCGCGTGGGAACGCTGTTCCGTAGCGGTGCGCGAAATATTTCGCAATGTCTCGGGCGTTATCAATAAGTCGCGCCCCATTCGCTGTTTTTATGGGAACCTCACCGGCATCAGCATCATCACTCAGCATCAATGTTGGGCAGTTCTGGTGTTCGTCACCAAAGAGCCCCGTCATTTCGAGGCGCGGGCGGTCGATAGGCTGATAGCGTATATCTATCGCCTCTTTGATGGCTGGGTAATAGCTCAGCACACCCCATATTTCTGCGCATTCCGGACAAAACTCACGTCGGTCGTTATCGGAAAAACCCGGCGGTAGCAAAAATAATATGTCGCGGCTCATTTTAGTCCTTTCCAAATATCTTTTTATTCATCGTTGCATCTTCAGTATCACCAAGGCCACCACCGCTCAGTGTTTGTTCTGCCCCTTCGGCCATCAACATTTCAAGCACAGCCTTTGTTTCTTCTTGCGAGTTCACGCGTGGGAATTCCTTATCCGGTTCTGACACGCCTAGAAACTCACAAAGTGGTGCCCAGCCATCCTTAACTTCAAAAACCAGCAATCGCGTTGGCGCGATGGTGTTTTTCACGGCTTTCACATGGCGATCAAAAGCATCCAGCATCTTGCTACGATCATGAACATCACCGCCGAGATAGCGCCAAATCGCCTTTTCAGAAAGTTCACCAAAGGGCGTTGGTCGCGACATATCAACCATACGAGGGCTCAAGATCGTTTCCTGGGTGGAGGCAAACCACTTTTCCGGATCGCGAACCGTCAGAATAATTTTAGCATCGGGGTAATGGTCGGCGAGTTCCCGCCAGAAGCCCGCAATCGGAAAATCACATCCGGAGGGATAACCGCTAAAAATAGTATCCCAATCTGGGGTTTCACCAGCCGCAACCTGATCAGCAGCGCGGATCCATAGATCAATATGTCCCGGCGTCGCAAAGACCTCACTCATGTGATAGCTCGGCCCAAGACCCAATTCCTCTAATGCTACTTTTAGTGACGCCGTGCCCGTGCGGCCAAATCCGACACCGATAATTTTCATGACGGTCCCCTAAGTTTGGTTTCCGCCATTGTACCCACAACGCATAAGTAATTGACAAGTCATATATGCGATTGCCTCTTTAGGCGGGTCAGTTATGGTCGCCATTATTATGTCACTTGTACCGTCCCTCCGCGTATTTCGCCATCAAGGTTATCGTCATTATTGGTTCGCCCGGCAGTTGATTTCTGCTGAGCGCCAGATGGTGGCTGTCGCTATTGGTTGGCAAATCTATGACCTCGCGCGGGAAACGCGTTCGGTGGAAGAGTCGGCTTTCCTGCTTGGGCTTGTTGGTCTTGCCCAATTTCTACCGGTCTTACTGTTGTCGCTTGTGGGCGGTCAGGCCGCCGACCGACTGAATCGCAAAATGATTTTGGTATCCTCTAACCTAATCCGGTTACTGATTATTGGTATTTTGTTTACTGCGAGCTTTTATCCGGCGGCGGTTGCAATCCCCGCGATTTTCATGGCCGCCGTCCTCACGGGTGGGGTCAATGCGTTTACACCGGCGGCGGCGAACTCGCTTTATCCGACATTAATACCGCGCGATGAATTGCCATTAGCTATTGTCTGGAATTCTCTTGGGTTTCAAACCGCTGCGATGTTTGGCCCTGCGATTGGTGGGTTTCTTTATATTGGGGGGCCGCAACTCGTATACGGCACCGGCGCCACCCTGATTGTGATCGCTGTAGCCAGCCTTATGACAGCCCAGACACCGGCCCATGTCCCCAATAAGCAAGTGCGCGGCCTGACAATGGTGTTCGAGGGGCTGCGATATGTGCGTGACAACAAAATCGTACTCGGATCAATATCGCTCGATCTGGTGGTGGTGTTCTTTGGTGGCGTCACGGCGTTGTTGCCGGTTTTCGCCCGTGACGTATTACATATCGGCACTGAGGGGCTGGGGTTCTTGCGCGCCGCGCCCGCCATTGGTGCCGGGTTGGTGGCGCTGACACTAGCGGTCAAACCGTTTAACCGCCGGGTCGGTTTCTGGATGCTAAGCGCGATTGCAGTCTATGGGATGGCCATGTTGGGCTTTGCCCTGTCGCCCTATTTCTGGCTTTCAATGCTGATGCTCGCGATCACCGGTGCAGCCGATATGGTATCGATGTATGTGCGATCATCGGTGATGCAGCTCGCGACACCCGACGGCATGCGTGGGCGTGTTTCATCCGTATCGTTTATTTTTGTTTCTGCATCGAATGAACTTGGCGAATTTGAAAGCGGTGTCGCCGCACGCTTTTTAGGGCCGGTGGGCGCAGTCCTTTTAGGCGGAGTGGTGTCGATCTTTGCCGCTGGCGCGTGGATCAAATTGTTCCCCGCGCTTGCCCGCGCTGACCGGTTTGAAGACGCCGCGAAATTAGGACAAACCTCTTCGACCGTTTAGCTATTTTTGATGTATTTTTCGCGGAGAAGGACAGCGGAAGGCGATACGCCGCCATCCAAAACCGACGATCCCCGCACAGGCAAGGATCCGTCAGAGCAGCAGAAAAAATAAGGTGGATCTGTATTAACGACCGTCGGTGACGTTTTCCCAAAAATTCTTGGCACGGTCGAAAAATCCCCGTGATTGTGGACATGCGGCTTCGCCGCCGCCGGCCTCACAGAATTGACGCAGCAAGTCTTTTTGTTCTGCGTTTAGGCCCGTTGGGGTTTCGACTTGAATCTCGACATAAAGATCGCCACGACCCTTTTGGTTCAAGACCGTCATGCCTTTTGAGCGCACCCGGAAGCGTTTTCCGGTTTGCGACCCTTCGGGTACGGAGATTTTAACCCGCCCACCATCAATAGTTGGGGTTTCAAATTCACCACCCATAGCCGCCGTGGTCATGGGGATCGGCATCATGCAATAAAGATCGGCACCGTCGCGTTCAAACAGATCGCTTCCGCCCACATGAACGAATATATAAAGATCACCCTCTGGACCGCCGCGCGGTCCGGCCTCGCCCTCGCCCGAAAGGCGAATGCGCGTACCGTCTTCGATCCCAGCGGGGATGTCTACGCTAAGGGTGCGCTCACGGCGAACCCGACCTTGGCCACCACAATCTGTACACGGATCGGCAATCACCTGGCCTTCGCCATGGCAATGGGGGCAACTGCGTTCGATCGTAAAGAAGCCTTGCTGAACACGAACCCGGCCAGCGCCCTTACAGGTGCCGCAATGGGTTGGGCCAGAGCCCGGTTTTGCGCCAGAACCTTCGCAGGTTTCACACGAAACTGAACCGGGCACGTGGATTTCAGTTTTCTTGCCCGCAAAAGCGTCTTCGAGGCTGATTTCGAGATTATATTTAAGGTCGGCACCGCGACCGGGGCCACCGCGTCGCCCGCCGCGCTGACCGCCCATGAATTCGCCAAAGATCTCGTCGAAAATATCGCCGAACCCAGCCGCACCGGCACCGCCCCCAAAGCCACCCATACCACCATGGCCACCACCGCCATTTTCAAACGCTGCGTGACCAAACCGATCATATGCCGCGCGTTTTTGTTCGTCGGAGAGAACTTCGTAGGCTTCGCCTAGCTCTTTGAATTTTTTCTCGGCTTCTGGATCACCCTGATTTCGGTCAGGATGGTACTGCATCGCGCGTTTGCGGAATGCCGATTTGATCGACGATCCGTCTGCGCCGCGTTCAATGCCCAGAACTTCGTAATAACATGCTTGCGCCATAGTGATTTCGCGCCTGTCCAACTGGGGTTTTAACGCAACCCCTTTATTCCGGAGCCCCCGCCAGTGTTGGCTTTTCCGGTTGAAAAGATTGCGCCGCGCTTTTTACAAAGCGCGGCGCGTTTTTAAGCTTAGTCTTTTTTGTCGCCGTCAACTTCTTCGAAGTCGGCATCAACAACATCGTCGCTATCGTCTGCGGCGCTATCGGCCGCAGCAGCGGCAGCACCGCCATCATCGTCTTCGGCACCGGCCTGATACATGGCTTCGCCAAGTTTCATGGTCGCGGTTGCGAGTGTGCCCGCTGCTGTATTGATGTCTTCAACGCTAGCATTCTCGTCTTCGAGCTTGGCTTTGAGGGCCGCCAGTGCATCATCAATCGCAGAGCGATCTTCTGGTTCGAGCTTGTCGCCGTGCTCTTCGAGATTTTTCTCGGTCGAATGAACAAGTGCCTCAGCGCGGTTTTTCGACTCGACACTTTCGCGACGGGTTTTATCCGCATCCGCATTGGCTTCAGCTTCTTTGACCATTTTTTCGATGTCATCATCAGACAAACCACCGCTCGCCTGAATTCTGATCGATTGCTCTTTGTTCGTCGCTTTATCTTTCGCTGAGACGTGAACAATACCGTTGGCATCAATATCAAACGTCACTTCGACCTGCGGAACGCCGCGCGGTGCGGGCGGAAGGCCCACAAGATCGAACTGGCCGAGGCTCTTATTATCAGCTGCCATTTCGCGTTCACCCTGGAAGACGCGGATCGTCACGGCGGACTGATTATCTTCAGCCGTCGAGAAGGTCTGTGACTTCTTAGTCGGGATCGTGGTGTTCCGGTCGATCAGGCGCGTAAAGACACCGCCCAATGTTTCGATACCAAGCGACAATGGCGTAACGTCGAGAAGCAGAACGTCTTTGACGTCGCCCTGTAGAACACCCGCCTGAATAGCCGCACCAAGCGCAACCACTTCGTCAGGGTTCACACCTTTATGAGGGTCTTTGCCGAAGAACTGTTTTACAGTTTCCTGAACTTTCGGCATCCGGGTCATACCGCCCACAAGGATGACTTCGTCGATGTCACCAGAGCTAAGGCCCGCGTCTTTAAGCGCTTCTTTACAAGGCGCAACAGTGCGTTTGACCAAATCTTCCACGAGGCTTTCAAGCTTAGCGCGCGAAAGTTTCATGGTGAGGTGTTTCGGGCCAGAAGCATCAGCCGTGATAAAGGGCAGGTTCACTTCATAGCTTGAAGTTGTTGAAAGCTCTTTTTTAGCTTTCTCGGCTTCTTCTTTCAGGCGTTGCAGCGCGAGTTTATCTTTGCGCAGATCAATACCCTGGTCTTTTTTGAATTCAGTTGCGAGATAATCAACGATGCGAAGGTCAAAGTCTTCACCACCAAGGAATGTATCGCCATTGGTTGAAAGAACTTCGAACACGCCGTCGCCGATCTCAAGGATTGAGATATCGAACGTACCACCACCGAGGTCATAAACCGCAATTTTCTGACTGCCGGTTTTTTTATCAAGACCATAAGCCAGCGCCGCCGCTGTTGGCTCGTTAATGATCCGCAAAACTTCGAGGCCCGCAATCTTGCCGGCGTCTTTGGTTGCCTGACGCTGAGCGTCATTAAAATAAGCAGGGACCGTGATGACGGCTTGGGTTACGTCTTGGCCGAGATAACTTTCGGCTGTTTCCTTCATTTTCTGAAGGATGAAGGCTGAAATCTGTGATGGCGCAAATGTTTCACCGCGCGAGTCCACCCACGCGTCACCATTGTCACCTTTGACAATGTTGTAAGGTACCATTTCTTTGTCTTTTTGCGCGGTCGGGTCATCATAAGGACGCCCGATGAGGCGCTTGATGGCGAAAAATGTATTTTCCGGATTGGTTACCGCCTGGCGACGCGCTGGCTGACCGATCAGACGCTCGCTATCTTCGGTGAAGGCCACAACAGACGGGGTCGTCCGCGCGCCTTCGGCGTTTTCAATTACTTTCGGCTCTTTACCTTCCATGACGGCGACACAAGAGTTCGTCGTACCGAGGTCAATGCCAATTACCTTACCCATTTGATCGTTCTCCGTTTTAGCGAGCTGCCCATTTATTCCCGGCCTTTACGTCGGGCCTCAATAGTTGAATGGCGCCGAAAAGCGCCGGAAGCGGACACGCCCCTGATCAGTGACACAAGATGGTTGCAGACACCCGTTTTTCAACCGGCCCCGACTGCAACGTTCGGGCGGGATATAAGTAGGGGTGAAACAGGTCGCAACCCCGTGAGCATAGGCAGTGCGCCAAAATTTTTGCCTATTGGCTGAGAACAACAATGCCAAAGTAAATTAGGCCGGTTTCGCGTCCAAATTTGTCGCAGCGACCATCACGCTCAGAGCGTAACAGAAAGCCCCCGATCAGATGACCAACATCAAACCACGTTATTGTTTTGGCCTTCTCGATTTCCCCTAAGTGGCGCGTCTCAGTATTGTGTTACATTATAACACTTGCTATCACATGCGGGCGGGAGATCACATGACAAACCAACAGAAAATGCCGAGCGGTGCTTTTAATAAAGAACACGCAGCCGAATATGATATTCGGTGGAAACCATTAGCGTCGATAGCAGAGGCCCTTCATCTGCTTAGCCGTAGCGCATTAAACACCCTTCCCGATGATGCCCATATACTATGCGCGGGTGTCGGGACTGGCGCAGATATCCTTGCCTTTGCCGAAACGTATCCCCGATGGCGATTTACGGGGTTCGATCCGTCAGAGGCGATGTTAGAGGTTTGCGATAATAGAATGGTCGAGGCGGGACTCGCCGGGCGATACACCCTTCACCAAGGCTACATTGAGGATCTTCCGCCAACCGAGCCTTTTGATGGTGCCGTCAGTTTTCTGGTTTCGCATTTTATTACCGAAGAGAAAGAGCGTTCGGGTTTTTTCCGCGCGATTGCGGATCGGCTTTCGCCCGGCGCGCTTTATCTGAACGCGGATCTCGCTGTCGATTTCAACAATGCGTCATGTGATGATCTGATGGAGATCTGGTTAAGCACGATCGCGATCACGGGAATGGGCACCGAAGGTCAGGCAAATTATCGCAAGATGTTTGGCAAAGACGTTGCGGCCCATACGCCACAACAGGTCGAAGCAATGATCGCAGCGAGCGGCTTCACAAAACCAGTTCGCTTTTATCAAGCTGCTGTAATCTGCGCATGGCTTGCCCAAAAAACCAAAACCTAATCGTCGATTTTGGCAGCGGCCCTGACGAGATTGATAAACTCGGCACGGTCGCCATGGGGGTCGTCGCCTTTGGTTGAAGTCGCCAACGCAAGCAGTTCTTTATACGAGTATTTATCGGTATACCCCGCCCGCTGAAGCTTTTGACCAAACGCAGCGACAGCAGCAGCAAAGCCTGCGTCGGCTGGTGCGTCAGAAAGTTGTTCAAATATTCCTGCGGTGGGGACGGGCTGTTCAATCAAACGGCTTTCATCTTCGTTTGGTAATTTGTACCGGAGGCGCACAAACGCCAGCTCGTCTTTGTTGCCATCCGCCCCACTGTTATTTCCCGAAGCGGCAGTTTGATAACGAAGGTCATCAATCAACCGCGCGTCAGATCCCGTCAGCGCCAATTCATAAAGCGCTGTCACCGTGTGGCCTGAGCCAATATCACCGGCATCAATTGCATCATTGTTGAAATCTTCGCGGTTCAAAAGCCGTGTTTCATATCCGATCAAACGATATTCAGCGACAATCGCTGGATTGAACTCAACTTGAAATTTAAGATCATTCGCAATCGGGAAAAGCGTCGAGCGAAATTCGCGCACCAAAACTTTTCGCGCTTCATTGAGCGTATCAATATAGGCCGCGTTTCCATTGCCGGCTTGTGCCAATTTTTGGGCGATCACGTCGTTATAATTGTCTTCACCAAACCCAAGAATCGTCAAAAAGACACCGTTCTTGCGCTTGCGGGCAACAAAGTCTTCTAGGCTGTCAGCATCAACGACACCTACATTAAAATCGCCATCCGTCGCCAGAATGATCCTGTTGATTTTATCTTCGGCGAAATTTTCCTCGGCCAACTTATACGCGAGTGACAACCCTTCCCCGCCCGCCGTCGATCCGCCCGCTTCGAGTTTGTTCAAGGCCTCAATGATTTTTGTTTTTTTATTGCCGGGTGTCGGTTCAAGCACCACGCCCGCTGCGCCAGCATAGACCACAATCGACAAGCGATCATCACGCGACATCTCTTCGACCAAAAGTTCAACCGACTTCTTCACCAAAGGCAGCTTGTTGTCGGCGTTCATGGAGCCAGAGACATCAAGCAACAAAACGATGTTCGCATCCGGTGTTGTTTCTGGCTGAAGGTCATAACCCTTAACGCCAATATGCATCAGTCGTGTGCCCGCATTCCACGGGCTAGGCGTTACCCATACTGTCGGCGAAAAAGGCGCATCGGCGCTTTTCGGTTCTGTATACTGATAATCGAAATAATTGACATATTCTTCAATGCGAACCGAATCCGATGGCGGCAAATTGTTATTTTTTGAAATATAGCGCCGCATCACCGAATAAGCCGTTGTGTCAACGTCAGAAGAGAACGTCGAAACAGGTTCTTCTGATGTCAGCTTAACCGGATTAGGGTCAGTTTCTTCATATTGTTCTGTGATTTGCGGATCTGGCATCATCATGGGCGACGGCGCGCCCATAATACCGCTCACTTTTCCCATGGGCGCGAATTGGGTTCGGCCCGCATTGACCACAACCCGGTCTTCTTGCGGCGAGATATTCTCCTCCACGATCTCAGGCTGCGTCGAACAGGCCATAAGCCCCGCGACGATCAAAACACTAACGCCGAGTTTCGCAGAAAGCTTGTTCATGATCTCTCCCCAATACGCTGCCGACGCGGCAGGCTCCCCCTGCTGCGCGGTCGTCTATAAAGTCATGAAACGGCAGAAATAGGGCGGGGACAAGTCAAATCAGTGAAACAACCAATCCAACCATAATCAATCTTACCCAAGATCGCGCGCAACGCGGAAACCATTGTCAAATTCGCGAACCGTTTTGGCTTTACCGATTCTATGGCCCGACCGCAGCCGCCAACCGCCAGAGTTCCACGCGCCCCCTTTTAGGACGCGGCGATTACAGTCGCCATTGCTTCGCGGTGATCCATCGCCCGCGCCACCTGTGTGGGATGGCGACCAGCAATCACTTGTCCACTCCCATGCGTTACCGTGCATATCAAACAATCCAAATGCGTTCGGCGCGAAGCTTGCGACGGGTACAGTCCGTTTACGGAATGTTTCTTTCTTGCCGCCATACGGAAATTGGCCATTAAAATTAGCGCGCGCGATGGTCAACGTTCCGTCAAAGCCAAACGGACTGGTTGTGCCGGCACGCGCGGCATATTCCCATTCGGCCTCGCTTGGCAGACGATAATTCCGCCCGGTCTTGTTCGATAACCATGCAGTATAGGCCTGCGCATCTTCGTAAGAAACGCTCACCACTGGGTGTTTATCGCGGCCCCACCCGTGGTCCGGCGCGCGATAAGATTTGCAACCGCCATCATTCACACATGCGTCCCATTGGGCAAAGGTAACCTCGCGTGAGCTGAGCGCATACCGGCGATCAATCGCGACTTCTAACAACGGTCCTTCAGATTTGTCGGTTGCACCCATCAAAAAGCGGCCCGTCGGGATCATCGCCATATCAGGGCAATCAACACACTCCTTAAAGTAATTGCCTTCGAACGCGCCATCGGTGACGGTGACTGGGAGCGGCGTCACCGCCGTCGCCTCGCCAGTACTTTCAGCACTAACGGCCGTGACTAACGTTTCCATTGCGTCACCGTCGGTGGTTTCCTGATTCGCACTCATATCAGCCGCGGCCAGATCATCAGGCACCGTTGTATCGCTATCGACCAGCTCGCCCATTTCATCCGTAGGCAATGCATCATTCACAGACACCATTGGCAGCGTCAAAATATCTTGCGGTGCGCCCGTACTATTCACGCTTGCGAGATTGCTGGGGATGGTTGGCGAGGGATCGGGCACAATCTCCGGCGCTTGCGGTGTCGCAACCATCTGTTGCGCCTCTGGTACCGGCAAAACGATCGGCACAAGAATGGCTGTGGCCGCCGCCATCAATACCAAACCGATTGTACCGCCCACCGCTACGTCGCGCGCATGAAAACGTACCGGCGGCGCACGACGCGTCAAAAACGGCGGTAGAGTTTCCATTTCATCCGCAGGCGTTCTAACTGCTTCTGGGTAATAATCATCATCGACCGCTGTGCCTTCAAATGATGGCGCAACCTCTTCGGTCATGGGGGTCACGGGTTCTTCGGGCGCGGCCCAAACCAAACCATCTTGTAGTTTCATACGGCTATGGGTGAGCTGTATTTCTTCAAGGATAAACCGAAAGCGCGGATCATCCGCTGCGCCGGACCAACCTGACAAATCCACCGGCGGCAATGCCTCAAACCCGCCGGGCGGTGTCGCACCATTCACAGCTACAGGAATAAGCGCACCCCGCGCCATCGCATCAAATGCCTGTTGGTGTAGCCGCGCTAGCTTCGCGGCGGCATGGGTCCACAAAACAATTGCCGCGCTATCACTTTCTTGGGGTAGGTTACTGTCGTCATTCTCGGTTTCCGAAAAGATCCGTTTTGTGACATGGCCAGCATTACTCAACGCGGCGGCAATTTTCTCGCCCAGCGCTTCATCGCGCGGTGCATGGATAATAGAGATGGCTGACATATTGGATCGTTTCTAAAGCGGTATAATTGGTTCGCCGATAGGCTGCGCAAAATATGGACACCGCTCTTCTAAGGCGAATCGATGCGATCCGCCGATAGGCGTTAACTAAAAGTTTTGCAAGGAAACATTGGGGAAAAGTCTTAGCGCATTGGTAGAATTAACGAAAATTTGTTCTTGATATGTTCTGCTATTTCATTCATGGTCCCATCCATTCAATGCCTTAGGCATCAGATCCCTGCAATGCGGGGGCGACACAGCAGGGGAGAGCCATGGTCGCGCAGATAACTACATTTGCATTTCACGGGGTCGATGCCCAACCGGTTACTGTTCAGGTTCAGCTAACCAATGGGTCAAATGCGTTCACCATTGTGGGGCTACCCGACAAAGCGGTTTCCGAAGCGCGGGAGCGTGTGCGCGCGGCGCTGGCTGCGGTGGGTTTGGGTCTTCCCGTAAAGCGGATCACCGTAAATCTTGCGCCGGCGGACCTCCCGAAAGAGGGCAGCCATTTCGACCTGGCGATTGCGCTTGGGTTGTTAATTGAAATGGGTGCCGCCCCCAATGATGCTGCCCATGGGTTTGCGGTAATGGGCGAATTGGGCCTTGATGGATCGATCTCCGCGTGCGCAGGTGCATTGCCTGCGGCGGTCGCAGCCAATGCCATGGGGCTTGGCTTGATCTGTCCTGAGGCGAGTGGGCCTGAGGCGGCATGGGCCGGTGGCGACGCCACGATTTTGGCACCGAAATCAATTATTCAACTGGTCAATCACTTCAAGGGTACGCAAGTTTTATCGCCGCCAACGCCCGGCACATTAGAAGCCGCCCCGGCTATCCCCGACCTTGTTGACGTTAAGGGGCAGGAAACCGCAAAACGCGCACTCGAAATTGCCGCGGCCGGTGGCCACAATCTTTTAATGGTCGGTCCGCCAGGGGCAGGAAAGTCGATGTTAGCGGCGCGCCTTGCGGGGCTTTTGCCGCCGCTTTCGCCCGCTGAAATGCTTGAGGTTTCAATGGTCCAATCCCTAGCGGGATTATTGGAAGGTGGCCGCCTCACCCGCGCACGCCCCTTCCGTGCGCCACATCATTCCGCGTCTATGGCAGCAATGATTGGTGGCGGTATGCGAGCGAGGCCGGGGGAGGCCTCGCTCGCACATCTCGGCGTTTTGTTTCTAGATGAACTGCCAGAATTCGCGGCAACCGTTTTGGATAGCCTACGGCAGCCCCTTGAAACCGGTGATGTTTTGATCGCACGGGCTAATTACCATGTGCGTTACCCGGCACGTTTCCAATTGATTGCTGCCATGAACCCCTGTCGATGCGGCTACGGTAAAGCCAGTGGTCGGGCCTGTGGACGCGGACCAAATTGTGAAGAAGTTTATCAATCGCGGATTTCTGGGCCCATGCTCGACCGGATGGATTTATCAATCGAACTTCCCGCCGTCACACCGGCTGATCTTGCTGCGCCAGCTAATGGCGAAACCACTGCTGAGGTGGCTGCACGTGTCGCAGCAGCCCGATCTGCGCAATCGGATCGGATGAACACACAACCCACCAATCCAGCGCCATCCCCATCCAATGCGGCCATGAGCGACGCAGATCTCGCAAAATTTGCGACCCCTGACCAAGAAGGCACTGCGCTTTTATCACGCGCGGCAGAAGCCTTGGGGCTTTCCGCGCGGGCATATACGCGAATTTTACGGGTCGCACGAACACTGGCTGATCTTGATTCAAGCGATGGCGTTCGGCGACGGCATGTCGCCGAAGCCGTCAGCTTTCGTCGCCGCAGTGACCCCGGCGCACCGCTTCCGGCCGCAACGACATCGCGAATTGCGTCGTAATTCTAAGATTTAATTGAATTTATTGAGCTAATTAACCAATCCTATCAACCATTTTTCAAGGCCCTGACCCCATGATGAGCCATCAAATTTCGTGGGGGTTCGACCATCAATGCCGCATTCAGGCGCAACAAATTCCAAATCTCAAGAACTCATTCTCGTCTGTGATGCTGGCGGGTTTATTCGGTTTGTATCCCAAAGCTTTGCCCAGCTTTTTGGCGCGCCGGTAGACAGTTGGCACGGGCGTCCATTTGCGCCAGGTGGCGACACGGCAAAAAAAGGCGCGCCCGCACGTTATAAAACCGAAGCCCGGGTCGGTGATCGTGATCTAATTGTAAGTTGGACCGAGACCCTTCTTGATGGCAATGAGCGGCTTTATGTAGGCTCACCAGAATCTCTATCAGACGGTGATATGCCTGAAAAAAGATCCACAGATGTGATCACCACTCAATCGAATGGCGACACTGAAACTGTTGATCCTAAATTGCAGTTACTAGCCACCATGAGCCACGAAATGCGTACGCCGCTCAATGGTATTCTCGGCATGACGTCATTATTACTCGATACCAATCTTGAGCCGAACCAACGCGCTTATGCAGAATCAGTTCGCGAGTCCGGAGTATCACTCCTTGCGCTGATTAATGATTTGTTGGATTTCTCTAAGATCGAAGCGGGTCGGTTAGAAATAGACCACGCGCCCTTCAGCCCACAGAACCTTGTGCAATCCGTTGCGGAATTACTTTCCACCAAAGCCGCCGACAAAGGCGTAGAGCTAACGGCCTATGTTGATAGTGCCGTCCCGAAACAACTTTTCGGTGATGAAGCCCGATTGCGACAGGTCTTGATAAACCTGGCCGGGAACGGCGTAAAATTCACTGACCGCGGCGGTGTTGGCATTGAAGCGCGCCTTATCAATGCCGAAAACGGCACCGCCCATGTTGTCTTTTCTGTTCGTGATACGGGCATTGGCATTCCCGAAGACAAGCAAGCCAGCATATTTGAAGAATTCTCTCAGGCCGAATCCGATCTGGCGCGCCGCCGCGAGGGGACAGGGCTTGGCTTAGCCATCGCGCGTAAAATCGTGCTGGCCATGAATGGTGACATCACATTTGCTTCTACCCCTGATGAAGGCAGCACATTCGCGTTCACAATTGATCTGAATTACGAAGGCGATGCGCCCGCAAAACCCACACAATTTGAACCACCCGTTGTTATTGCCACCCAATCAGATGTGCTTTCGCGCAGCATCGAGCTACAGCTTGGTGCGATTGGGGCCAACAAAATCCACAAAGTGACCAATTCGGCTGACGCGATTTCTGTCATGAAACAATATCCAGACGCGATTCTGCTTTGCGACATCTTAGTTGCGGGTGAAAGCGGTGAACCACTCGCGAAAATGGCCGCGCGGTCTTATGTATTGTTGTCGCCGATGACCCGCGATCGGATCAATGAAATGCGCGATGCCGGATTTAACGGTTATTTTATCAAACCTATTCGGCAATCATCCCTACACCAACAGTTATTTGAGGATGACGTAAAAGCCCCCGCGCCTGTTAAACCAAAGCCGCAAAATCCCGAAGACAAAACTTATCGTGTGTTGCTTGCCGAGGATAACCAGATCAACGCAGTTCTTGCGACCACAATCATCAAACGCGCAGGCCATAGTGTTGATGTTGCGCCAAATGGCGAAGAAGCCGTCAAGATGATCCGGTCTCAGGATTATGATATTGTTCTGATGGACATGCACATGCCCGAAGTTGACGGACTTGAAGCGACCCGGCGCATCCGGAACCTGGATACTGATATGCGGCGTGTGCCAATCATTGCACTTACAGCCAATGCCATGGCCGCCGACCGCCAGAAATGTATCGCTTCGGGGATGGATGACTTTTTGTCAAAACCGTTCGAGCCAAAAGACCTAACCAACCTTTTGGCAAAGTGGGGCGAGAGCGGCAGCAAATACAGCGAAGCATCGTAATAAAAAATCCCGATACCCTAGGGCTGTGGTGCCTTTATTTAACCCAAAAACGCAAGTAGCGTCGCCGTCATGACACAGACATCGCGCGCCGACGACGGCAAGACATCACTTTTGAAATCACTTGCCGCTTATCTACGGGCGCGCAGCGTCGTCATGTTGCTGCTTGGCTTTTCGGCCGGGCTGCCCTTTTACATGATCTATCAAAACCTTTCGCTTTGGCTGGCCGAGGCAGGGGTCGAAAAAAGCGAAATCGGCCTTTTTGCGTGGACGGGTTTTGCATTTTCATTCAAATTTCTTTGGGCACCGATGGTGGATCGAACCCCGATACCGGTCCTTGAAAAAATTGTCGGTCGGCGTCGCGCATGGATGGCCGCCGCGCAAATTGGTATCGCGCTGACGTTATTGGCTATGTCCGCCGCCAATCCAGCTGGGAATCTTTGGGTGGTCGCGCTGATCGCCGTTGCTATGGCTTTCGCGGCTGCGACCCAAGATATAGCGATTGACGCATGGCGCATTGAAGCGGCGACCGACGAAGAACAAGGCGTCATGGCAGCCATGTATCAATATGGCTACCGTGTCGCGATTATGGTCGCGGGTGCGGGCGCATTATTTGTTGCAGATCAAGTAAACTGGCCCGCCGCGTATCAATTCATGGCGCTATTGATGGGGATTGGTCTGTTGACGGTGCTGTTTGCACCCAAGGTCGAGGTCCGGGCCTACGAACCACCACCACGTGCACCATTAGCGCAAACATTTTCGCGTTCGGTCGTCGGCCCCTTCCGTGATTTTTACTCGCGCTTTGGCGTCCACGCGCTAGTGATCTTGTTGTTCATCGCTTTGTTCCGCGTACCCGATTTTCTGATGGGTTATATGGCGGGCCCGCTTTATATCGATCTTGGCTATGACAAAACAACAATTGGCGCGATCCGATCAGGCGCTGGGCTTTTTGCGACGTTGTTCGGGGTTTTTGCTGGCGGCATTTTGGTCGCCCGGTTTGATTTTCGATGGACCCTTTTGATCGGCGTTCTCGCGCAATCGCTCACGAACCTAATCTATAGTTGGTTGGCCCTATCGGACGCCACCACAGGCGGTTTGGCCTTTGCGGTCATCGCCGACAATATCGCTTATGGCGCTGCGGGCACGATACTAATTGCTTATATGTCGAGCCTGACCAACACTGCGTTTACCGCCACACAATATGCGTTGTTTAGCTCGTTTTATGCCCTACCCGGAAAATTCGTCGGCGGGTTTTCTGGCTTTATGGTCGAGGGGGTTGGTTATGCTTGGTTCTTTGCGATCACGGCCATTATCGGCCTACCCGCGGCGATATTGGTGTTCTTTTTAAAACAGTCAGAAAAACGCTTTGAAGCCGAACCGCCAGCCAGTTAACCAGCCGCCAGACAATCATCAAGGTCTGGCTTTTCTTCGCCAGACTCATGGGCTGTTGCATCCACATGTTCTACTTTTGGAATGCCTAGTTCATCAGGATAGAGAATAATGACCAAAGTACAGGTTTTTAGGGCATAACGACGAAATTCGCCTTCGCCCTCGCGTCGGGTCAGTGCCGGTTCGCCGAGCGTCGCGTCGATAGTTTTATCGTTCACGCCCAACAAATCATCGAGCATAAAAACCGGTGCGGCGGGTTTTTTGGGCTTAGCATCGGTTGTAATTTCTGGCTCGGTGTTTGGTGCGGTGCTACAGGCCGCAATCAGGGAAAGGCCTGTGATCATTGCGAAAATACGAAACTGGCTCATTCGATCCCTTAAAATTTAACTCCGTCGCAGACGATAGGCGCGCGGTCGCCCAAGAACAACAGCCCACATTCCACAACGGCCCAACCACCACGAAGACAACTCCATAAGCTGCCTCTGCCTTGCTCTCATGGCATGAGCTACCTATAAGCCGTGCGGGAAAAAGCTGTCCATAAGGAATTTTGATGTCTCAACCTAATCTCGACGTTATTGGCGTCGGCAATGCAATCGTTGACGTTCTCGCCAAAGCCGATGATGCCTTTTTAGCGGCTCACGATATTCCAAAAGGTGGGATGCTGTTGATCGATGAAGAGCACGCCAGCGTTATTTACAAAGATATGGCGGCGGCCGTTGAAATTTCAGGCGGGTCGGCTGCAAACTCTATCGCGTGTATAGCCTCACTCGGCGGACATGGCGGATTTGTTGGCAAAGTCTCAGAAGACACCCTTGGCGATATTTTTCGCCATGACTTGCGGGCGCTCGGTGTTGAGTTTGATACCAAACCACTCACCGAAGGCCCAGGCACTGGTCGGTGTTTGATCAATGTCACCGAGGATGCCCAGCGTTCGATGACGACATTTCTTGGCTCCGCTGGTTATGTTGAACCTGATGATATTGACCCGGCACAAATCAAACGCGCAGCGATTACATTTTTTGAAGGTTATCTATTTGAACAACCGGTCGCCCGTGAAGCCTTTATTCGCGCATGTCAGATCGCCAAAGATGACGGCAAGAAAACCGCATTGACCCTTTCTGATGCAAGCTGCGTTGAGCGCCAATTCGATGTTTTGCATGATTTCATTGGCAAAAATGTTGATATCCTTTTGGCCAATGATGTTGAGGCCGCTGCGCTTTTTGAAACCGATGACATTGAAGCAATCGCAGAAAAAGCCCGCAAGCTTTGTCCGCTTACGGCGGTTACGCGTTCAGAACAGGGGTCAGTCCTGATCCCGCGTGATGGCGATATTGTCTATGTTGATGCGATCCCGCCCACCGCGCTTGTGGATACAACTGGGGCTGGTGATGCCTATGCGGCGGGGCTGCTATTCGGTCTTGCTCGCGGCTTTTCATTGGATAAAGCTGGCAAACTCGGGTCGATTGCCGCTTGTGAAATTATTAGCCACTTCGGTGCGCGGCCATCTGAGAGTCTTAAAGATCTTGCGCAAAAAGCGAGTCTTTTATAGGGGATAACGGATGAAACGCTGGCAGATCGGTTTATTACTTATAACGATACTTGCTGGCGTTTTAATCTGGAAGCGAGAACCCCTCGCCTTTGCGTGGTTTACATCGAAACTTGAAAAAACCACGCTGGCCGAACGCATAAATTTACTTGATGACGCGATTGAAATTCGCCTTCCTGACGGCATTGGCCCGTTTCCGGTTGTTCTACAGTTTCATGGGTGCGCCGGCATTCGCCCGGAATTTCAACATCAGTGGGCGGACATTGCCAACAATAATGGCTATGCGGCAGTAATCATCGATAGCAATTCACCGCGCGGCTATTCCCGCGAGGAATCCATTGCTGTGATTTGCGCCGGTCAAGACCTTTTGGGGTTTGAACGCGCCGGTGATGTTTTTGCTGCGCTTGAATTTGTGGAACAAGATCAACGACTGGATGAAGACCGGATTATCTTAGCCGGTTGGTCCCACGGCGCATGGACCATCATGGATTTTCTAACCATGGACACCAGAAAAGCACCGCCGGGTATTAGCGATAGCGAGGTTTCTGTTCCTGACATTGATGGGGCGATTTTGTTTTATCCCTATTGTGGTTTCGGAACCTTGACCCGGTTCAAGCCGCTAAGCCAATCGCCAAAAATGCTTAGTTTTGTGGCGGGTTCCGATGAGGTCGTGAACGCACAGGAATGTCTGACCTATTTCGAAAAACGAAAACGACGCGATCCCTCATTAGAATTTATTACCTATACGGATGCAAATCATGTATTCGATGACCCGTTTTTAGAGCCGGATTATATTCATTGGTATAATGAAGAATATTTCAAAGATGCTGTTTCGCGCTATGAAAATTTCTTGCAGTCCGCAAATTAGGCCTTGGTCGCGCGCGCAATAATGTCTTCATAGGCGGCTTCAACTTCGGCTCGTGTCCCCTCAAGGGATTGACCGGAATTGATCACATAGTCTGCCCGCTGTCGTTTTTGTTCGTCGGGTAATTGAAGCCGCAAAATTGCTTCAAATTTTTCAACAGTCATACCCGGGCGGGCCAAAACACGGTCGCGCTGAATTTTCTCGCCAGCACTAACGACAACTGTTGCATCGAAAAACTTATCGCTCGCATTTTCAAACAACAGCGGAATATCAAGGACTGCCACAAGCGCGCCAGCATGGGCCGCAGCCGTCATAAAGCGTTCGCGGTCTTCCCCCACAAGGGGGTGCACAATATCCTCAAGCTGTTGTAATGCCTCAGCATTATTCAAAACCAAGGTTGCGAGACGACCACGATCGACCTGACCATCGACTATTGTATCGGGAAATACTTTTTCAATCGCGCGCACAGCCAGACCATCTTTTTCATAAAGACGGTGGACCGCATCATCCGCATTCCAAGTGGCTGCACCCAACCCTGCGAACATTCGTAAAACCGTTGACTTTCCCATGCCGATAGATCCGGTGAGACCAATTTTAATCATGCTGTTTCTCGTCTTTTGATCTCTGTAAGGAGTGTTTGTTTTAACGCCGCATCGACAATGCCGGTACCACCAAACCATTGCTTAAAGCCAGGGACCGCCTGATGCATTAACATCGAAAGCCCGTCAATCGTATGCTGACTGCTGGCGGCTTTTAACAAGGGTGTTTCAAGCGGTGAATATACGATATCAGCAACAATAGATTTAGGTTTAAGTGTGTTTAAATCAATTTCAAGCGACGGTTGACCGGTCATTCCAAGGCTTGTGGTATTGACCAATATGTCTGCCGTATCAAGATTATTGCTACGACGATCCCAATCAACAACATCAAGGGAAAATTCGTCCGCCAATGCTTCGGCTTTTTCACGGGTGCGATTGGTAATCGTAATTTTTTTAAGGCCAAGGCTTTGTAGCGCTAAAATGATGCCGCGCGCGGCACCACCAGCCCCCAGAACCAGCCCATGAATACCCGGATTAGTGCTTTGCTCTTTGACCGCATTTGCAAAACCAACAACATCCGAATTATCAGCATAGATATGGTCTTTTTGGAATGTCAGCATATTCGCTGCACCCGCTTTTTTGGCAATCTCGCTCGCCTCATCCGCCAACCGTAAAGCGTTTTCTTTATGGGGTTTGGTTACATTCACACCCGCGAACCTGACCCGGCGTAGTCCGTTGATAATTTGGCGAAATTCATCTTCGCTCGGCGGAACAGCAACGGGTACATAATAGCCATTAATGCCAGCACGATGCGCCCATGTGGAATGGATTACTGGCGATAAAGAATAGGTGACCGGCCAGCCAACGACACCAGCAAGGATTGGGGGATTGCTCATTTAATAAGCCAAAATATTTTCGCGCCGTAATAGGGCGAGTAATGGAAATAATGACAGCCCTAGCACTGCGTAATGATCGCCAACAATTTGGTCGAACAATCGCGCACCAAGTTTTTCGATTTGATAGGCCCCGACACTATGGAGAATTTCAGGGCCAGCTTCACGAAGATAGATATCGACTTCGTGTTCAGTTAGGGAACGCATATATAATGTTGGCCGGTCGAGATTTCGCCAGACAATTTCGCCATCTCGGGCGACCGCAATCGCGTTGATCAATGTATGTGATGCGCCTTGGGTTTCTAAAATTCGCGATTTTGCTTCGGCCATTGATTTTGGTTTATCATAGGCCCGGCCTTCAAATTCCATGATCTGATCAGAACCAATGACTATTCCGGGTTCACGCGAAGCAACCGCCATACATTTTGCCTCGGCTAAAAGCATCGCTGTTTGTTCGAGATCTATTCCGTCGGCTTGGGCCTGTTGTTTAATTTCATCCTCATCCACATTGGGCTTGATCACACCAAACGGCACCTCGGCCCCGTCTAAAATCGCAGCCCGAATGGAACTACCGGAAGCTAAAATTACGCGCTGAGGAGTTGTCATCGATTTTGTCTGGCTGATAATTTCGTAAGAATGGCGGCGGCTGTTTCTTCAACGGATTTTCGCGTGACATCAATGGTCGGCCAGCGATGTTTTGTATAAAGCCGTTTCGCCGCCAACACTTCTTTTCGGATAGCGTCTAAATCGGAATAATCCTCAACTGCGGCCTCTGCGTTTAATCCGCCAAGCCGACTTTTTCGAATTTGGGTTAAACGCTCTGGTGAAGCCACCAACCCAACAACCATTGGTTTTCGCAGGGCAAATAATTCTTCGGGCGGCGGCGAGGTTGGCACCAACGGAATATTCGCCGCTTTGATCCCGCGATTTGCTAGATACATACAAGTTGGGGTCTTCGAGGTACGGCTGACGCCAACGACCACAACATCCGCAGGCTCAAGGTCCCAGACCATCTGGCCATCATCATGGGCAAGCGTGTAATCGAGCGCGGCAATCCGTTTGAAATAAGCATCATCAAGCTGATATTGCGCACCGGTTTTCATGGTCTGCTCTAACCCGAGATAATCGGTGAAGGCATGACGCAATGGATCGAGCACAGAGATTGCTGGCGTTTGTAATTCGCTGCACCGGATCTCCAGGAGCCGGCGTAACTCCGGATTGATCACCGTATAGAGCACCAAACCAGGAGACGCTTCTATTTCCGCAAGCGCGCGTTCCATTTGTGCCCGTGATCGAATAAGCGCGTAGATATGTTCAAGCGGTTTTGCGGCATTAAACTGCGATGCCGTTGCTTTGAGCATTGCATTTAGCGTTTCACCGGTTGAATCCGATACAAGATGAACATGAAAGTAGGTCGCAAGCGGCTGTTTTTTTCGCACTACTTTTTCCGTGGAAGTCATATTTTCTGCCGTTTTTTCCATTAATTGCGCACTTCTACCCAGTTATGATTCAACCCTGTGGAATTATAGGGGAAAGGTTCGTCAATTCGCGAGTGGCAATTTAGCCCCATGTATAACTGCCCGAGTCATACCAGTGAGGCGCCCAAGGGGATTTGAAAAGTATGACCGGTCATACTTTGCTCCCCCTTTTTGCTAGGTCTACAGGATGAATCAAGGGCGCCAAATATTATCCACATTGTTTTTCAAATACGCTGCGGCGTTTGATCGGCTTTTCAACAGACTTAGGAAGACTTATTCCCACCGGTGAATCTCTGGGGGAATTTACGGTATCTTCAGGGGATTCGACTTTCCGGTGACTTTTTCCCCGGGATTCAGCCTGACTCTTAATATTAATACTTTATTAAGAAATCTTTATAGAAAGTTAAGAGGAAAGAATTGCGTGGTATGACCAAAGACGCAAACGACCCACAATCGGGCGAAGCTCAGTCAAAGTTCATTCGGACATTTGAAGGTGACGTTTCAGCAGTTCCACCAATGTGGTTCATGCGACAAGCAGGTCGCTATTTGCCGGAATACCGAAAGCTAAGAGCGCAAGCCGGTTCGTTTCTCGATCTTTGCTATAATCCCGAGCTTGCCTCCGAGGTCACACTTCAACCGGTAAGGCGGTTTGATCTCGATGCAGCAATTCTCTTTGCGGATATTCTTTTGATCCCGCAGGCTCTTGGTCAGGATTTGCGATTTGTTGAAGGCGAAGGACCGAGGCTTTCACCGACCGTTAGCGAAAAAGACCTCGATCTATTCCGAAAGCGCGATGTTCATGAGACGCTTTCACCAGTTTACGAGACCGTGGCAAAAACCAAAGCCGCTCTCGGTAATGATAAAGCGCTGATCGGTTTTGCCGGTGCGCCATGGACGGTCGCGACCTATATGCTGGCTGGCGGCCCGATGAAGGACCCAGCGGTTTTGCGCCGGCAGTTTTATGAAAATCATGATTTCATCATGGGGCTTATCGACGTGCTTTGCGAAAAGACCGTTGAATATTTGATTGCACAGATTGATGCCGGTGCCGACGCCGTTCAACTTTTTGATACGTGGGCGAGTGGTCTACCTGCGCCAGTGCTGGATGCGGTTTCTGTCCGTCCGCTTGATCATATCGCTGGTCAAATTAAAAAGGCACGACCTGGTGTTCCGGTCATCTTATTTCCAAAAGGTGTCGGCGAAAAACTAAGCGAATATGGTTTGTTGAGAAATTGCGATGGCGTCGGCATTGATTATGCCATGGACCCTAGTTGGGCCAGAACCCATTTGCCGGGCCGTGTGGTCGTCCAGGGTGGGCTTGATCCGCTTTTAGTCGTTGCGGGTGGTGCGCCGATGGAACGGGCCGCAGAGACCTATTTGAAGCTGTTTCATGATGTCCCGTATATTTTTAATCTCGGGCATGGCTTTATCCCGGAGACGCCGCCGGAAAATGTTGCGGCACTGGTGAAGTTTGTCAGGAGCTATCATGGCTGATTTTCTAAGCTCGATTTATCTTTGGATTAAGTCAGTGCACCTGATCATGGTCATCGCTTGGATGGCTGGCATGATGTATCTGCCGCGGTTGTTTGTTTATCAGCATCAATCTGAAAAAGGCGGCGAGGCCGAGGGCTATTTCATTCAGATGCAGCGGCGATTGATGAAGGGGATCATTAATCCGTCGATGGTTCTGGTCTGGGTTCTTGGGATTTTGATGTTGGTGGCTAATCCGGCAATTTTGTCTGCTGGTTGGTTCCACGTAAAACTGACCATTGTTGTAATTATTTCAGGAATTCACGGGTTTTATTCGTCCTCACGCCGGAAATTCGAAGCGGGCGAGCGCCCGCGCACCGAGAAATTCTGGCGGATCATGAACGAAGTCCCCTTTTTGGGCATGATCATCATCGTGATCATGGTGATTGTGAAACCGTTCTAGTTTTGCGAATCACTGATTGACGAAATCGATTGTTAGATTATATCTAGCGCAACTTTCCTTTTTTGTGCCGCCGGAAAACCTTTCTGGGCGCGCCGTTTTTTTCATTGCTGATCTATCCAATGTCTCGCGGGGAAATTCTCGCGCGGTTTTTTCTGATTGAGGAATTCCATGCTGCCTAAAACCATGTCGCTCGAAGAGCTGAAAGAAAAATCACCGGCCGATTTGGTGGCTTTCGCCGAAGAAGTTGAAGTCGAAAATGCTTCAACCATGCGAAAGCAGGATTTGCTTTTCTCGATCCTGAAAGAGCTTGCGGATCGCGATGTTGAAATTAATGGCGGCGGTGTTCTTGAAGTTCTTCCGGATGGGTTTGGTTTCTTGCGGTCACCGGATGCCAGCTATCTGGCTGGGCCAGATGATATTTATGTTTCCCCTACCCAGATCCGGCGCTTTGCGTTGCGCACCGGTGATACGGTTCAAGGCGAAATTCGCAGCCCGAAAGATGGCGAACGTTATTTTGCGCTGTTGAAAGTCCATACGATCAATTTCGAAGATCCGGAAAAAGCGCGCCACAAAGTTCACTTCGATAATTTGACACCGCTCTATCCGAACGAGCGTTTGAAAATGGAAGTTGAAGGCGCAACGTCAAAAGATTTGACAGCTCGGGTGATAGATTTGGTTGCCCCGATGGGGAAAGGCCAACGTGGTTTGATTACCGCGCCGCCACGAACCGGTAAAACCGTCATTCTTCAAAACATCGCGCATGCGATCGCGACGAACCACCCGGAAGCTTATTTGATCGTTTTGTTGATTGATGAACGTCCGGAAGAAGTGACGGACATGCAGCGCTCGGTAAAGGGTGAGGTTGTTTCTTCGACTTTTGACGAACCAGCGACCCGTCACGTTGCGGTCGCCGAGATGGTTATTGAGAAAGCAAAACGACTTGTTGAGCATGGCCGCGATGTGGTGATTTTGCTCGATTCTATCACGCGACTGGGCCGGGCATATAACACTGTGGTGCCATCATCCGGTAAAGTTCTGACCGGTGGTGTTGATGCGAATGCGCTTCAACGTCCAAAACGCTTTTTTGGTGCCGCGCGAAATATCGAAGAAGGTGGCTCATTGACGATTATCGCAACCGCGCTGATCGAGACCGGTTCAAAAATGGACGAAGTCATCTTTGAAGAATTCAAAGGGACGGGTAACTCAGAGCTTATTCTGGATCGTAAAGTCGCCGATAAGCGGACATATCCGGCCATCGACATCGCAAAATCCGGAACCCGGAAAGAAGACCTTATTACGTCGAAAACAGACCTTCAGAAAGTCTTTGTGCTTCGCCGTATTCTTTCACCGATGGGTACATCCGATGCGATTGAATTCTTGATCGATAAGTTGAAACAAACCAAATCGAACAAAGACTTCTTTGATTCAATGAATACGTAACTGTAATCATTAAATCGGATATTCGGGTCGGAACTAATCGCGATTTGTTTCATTGGTTTTTATGCGGGGACGTAAAAACCGGAGAAGCAGTTATGACTGATATTATTGCACGCGATGAAACCGCAAGCTTGATTTCCGCAGATAAAGTCGAAGGCACCGATGTTTTTAACAATGACGGTGAAAAACTCGGCTCCGTTCAAGACGTTATGCTTGATAAGCGACAGGGCAATGTTGCTTTCGCCGTTATGGCATTTGGCGGATTCTTGGGGATGGGTGAAAAACATCACCCATTACCATGGGATACACTGAATTATGACGACGAACGGGATGGCTATGTGGTGAACCTATCAAAGGAAAAACTAGAAGGTGCACCAACCATTGAACGCAACGAGACAAACCGTCTTTATGATCGTTCATATGGCGAAAAAATCTATGGATATTATGGTGTACCGCCATATTGGATGTAATAAAACGCCCGGCCAGACACAAACTGGCCGGGCTTTTTTCTCAGCCAATAAATAACAGCGCCCGCATTAAATAAGCGGTGCCGGCAACGCATGCGACGCCCGCAACAGCGAGGATAACAAACCACAATAACTTTGGGCCGAGGCCCGGTTTTTTATCATCATCAGATGACGGACCAACAGGTTTGAATATATCAGGCATGATACCCCTCACCCGGACGAACCTTTCCCCAGAACAGGGAATACACATAGACGGTGTAAACAAGGATGGTCGGCAGCAATATACCTCCGCCAACGAGCAAGAATTTTAAAGAGGTGTCGTGTGCCGCGGTTTCCCAAATAGTTTTCGAAAAAGGTACGTTGTACGGAAACAAAGATACGGCAAAACCAAGATAACCGGTTAGGAAAATCCCTGCCGCGAGGACAATGGGAAGCCAGTCATTAGATGAGTTTCGGGTCAATTCGCGCCATAAAAACCCAATTAAAACAGCGCCTGCCAGCGGAATTGGTGAAACGAATAAAAATTTCCCGAAATCAATTTCCGTCATAGATATGCCCCAGCGTTCTGTGACGCGGGGATCGATTGATAATGTGGCAAGGCTAATGGCCGCCATAGCAAGACCGACACCAATCAATGTTCGGCGTGCCCATTTGCGTGCACCATCACGTGTTGCACCCTCTGTTTTAAGGATCAACCAACATGATCCGAGCAGAACATAACCGACAACGACCGCAGCACCCACCATCAATGAGAATGGTGTCAGCCAATCATACCCGCCACCAGCATAAGCCCGACCCGATACCTCTATGCCCTGAATAAATGCGCCCAGAATAATTCCTTGGGAAAAGGCGGCCGCGAGCGATCCACCAAAAAATGCGCCATTCCAAAACCGTTTGGTTGTGTTGCGGACGGCTTTATGACGGAATTCAAACGCCACCCCGCGAAAGATCAATGCGGCCAGCATGATCAGTACGGGGATGTAAAATGCCGGTATCAAAATTGAATAGGCAAGCGGAAACGCGGCCAATAAACCGCCACCACCGAGGACCAACCATGTCTCGTTTCCATCCCATACGGGTTCTATGGTGGCTGTCATTAAAGATCGTTCGGCTTCGTCACTGGCAAAAGCGGTGAGAATACCAATGCCGAGGTCAAAACCATCAAGCAAAACATACATCATGACGGCAACGGCAATAAGGATAGCCCAAATTAATGCGTAATCCATGATGCGCTCCCTTATGATGCGGCGGGTGTGGTGCCCGCCTCTTTGTCTTCAAGTGTTTCAGCAGGATCAGCAACGGCACCAAGGGGCGTTCCCGGCGCACGTTTTTCTGCCGCGGGTGGCCCGGCCGGTTGGTCATCAAAGCCGCGGGTTGCAATCCGTGCCATATAGACGATCCCTGCCGTAAAGATGATTGCGTAAATCACCATGAACACCATGAGTGAGAACGCGACCTGACCTGCGGGAACCGGCGAGACGCTATCGGCCGTACGCAATAATCCATAGACCGTGTAGGGTTGGCGGCCGACCTCAGCGACGACCCAGCCAGAGATGACGGCGATGAAACCAAGTGTACCGCCGGGAATGGCAAGAATGTGAAATATGCCCGGCTTGGTTAGTTTTTGTGTGCGCCATAACCACAACCCCCACAACCCAATGCCTAATAGGCCCAATCCTGCACCAACCATGATGCGGAACGACCAGAAGACGATAAAGACGGGCGGGTGTTCGGAATCTGGGAATGCATCGAGGCCTTTGAGCGGTTTTTCACCGCCAACAACCACGTCACCTAAACCAGGGATGCCAATCTCGGCGATGTTGCGTTTATTTTCTTGATCGGGAAGCGCAAACAAAATGGTTGGCTGGCCTTCTTTGGTTTCCCACCAACCTTCCATGGCGGCAACTTTTGCGGGTTGATAGTGATGGGCAATTTCACCCGACCAATGACCGGCCCAAATTTGAAGTGGCATCAATACCGCGAGCGTTCCGGCGGCCATACGCATTTGCCAACGGGTTGGCTCGGTTACGCGACCGCGTAGAACCTGAATAGCGCCTGCCGCCATAATCACCGCCGCCGTCGTAATAAACGCCGCGAGCATCATGTGGACATACCGAGATGGAAAGCTGGGGTTGAAGATAACCTCCATCCAACTCGTTACATAAAACCGGCCATCTGGCCCGATTTCATGGCCTTGGGGGGTCTGCATCCAGCTATTGGCCGAAAGAATCCAGAACGCGGAAATCATCGTTCCGACGGAAACAGCCAACGTAGAGATAAAGTGGAGCCGGTTCCCGACCCGTTTCCAGCCGAACAACATAACGCCAAGGAAAGTCGCTTCAAGGAAGAATGCGGTTAGCACCTCGTACCCTAATAGAGGGCCAAGCACATTGCCGGTTTTGTCAGAGAAAACAGACCAGTTAGAGCCGAATTGGTAACTCATGACGACACCGGTCACGACGCCCATGGCAAACGCCAACGCAAAGATCTTTACCCAGTGAAGGTAGAGACGAAGAAAGACGTCGCGCTTGGTTTTCAACCATAATCCTTCGCATACCGCCAAAAATGCAGCCAGCCCAATCGTGAATGCCGGAAACATAATGTGAAATGCGATAACGAAAGCGAATTGCAAACGCGACAAGATGAGTGCGTCGAGTTCCATAGGGCCCACCGTTTCTATTGCAGGTCAAAACTAGTCAGTTTTGTTCTGTTTACATAGTGAAGCAGATGCCGCGCGGCGGCATGCCGCACAAAGCCGTATACGCTATACATCTTTTAGCACTTTTTTCCCTCTACCGAAACCATCAATTCGGTTCATCGTATCAGGTTGGGATTAATCGTGTTTTTGCTACGGTTTACCGATTGATTGTTGAAAGCATTTTCACAGCGGCATAGGTTTTTAGATAGATTCATCAGTATACAACATTTCTGGCTAGGGCGCACAGAAGGGGGTGAATCTGTGTTGAAACGAAAAGGAGAGTCTGATGAAAAAGCCTATGAATATTTTAATGGTGGCCGCAACGAGTACACTTATCCTGGGTAGCGTTGCCCACGCAGATTATGCCGATGTGCAAGATGGTTACGTTAAAGACGCATTTGAATCAGCCGATAATGACTGGCGCCGTATCACTGTAAACCGTAACGATGTTTGTGGGTCTTACGGCAAAAATGGGACACGCCGTATTGACGTATTGATCAGCGATTATGAAGCGATTGGCACCGCACTTGATGGAGGAAACAGTTCTGACGCAACCAAGGCGGCGAAAGAGCTAGGCAAATCCATCAATAGAAACAGCCGGTTCAAGTCATGCTGGCGCAAAATTTCACGCAAGAATGGTATCTCTACATCGTTCACAAGTGCCGTTAGTTCACTTTAAGCGGTCAATAAATCCGCCGGTAACATGGTCGTTATCGGCGGGTGTCTGCTGTTATTGATGATTGCCGTTAACGGTTTGCGCGCTCATAAAAAAGACAGGGCCCTGTGGGGCGAGAGTAAATGGAGCGCGATTTTATGAGCTTGAAGTTAATTCATTTTCCATTGACGCGAAGCTTGCGTGTAGCATGGGCTATTCATGAGCTTGGCATCGATGCAGAAATTGAGACGCGGCCGTTTGACCGACCGAAACTTAAAGAAGCAGAATACCTTGCGATGAACCCGACCGGTAAAACGCCGGTGCTTTTTGATGGTGATAAGCGGATAATCGAGTCGGTAGCAATTATACAGTATCTATCTAATCGCTATGCTGATGGGCGCTTGTCGCGAAAACCGTCTGATAGTGACTATGCGGACTATCTTCAGTTTATGGAGTTTGGCGAAGCCGGTATGGGCGGCTATGCGGGTATGTTGGTTGCTCAAACCGCTATCTTGCCGGAAGAGCAACGCATTGAAGCCATGAGAATTTGGGCTATCAATGAAACCAAGAATTGCCTCAACTTTTTGGAAGAACACCTGACGGGCCGTGATTATTTGCTCGATGAGTTTTCACTAGCAGACATATCTGTTGGATATATTTTGTTCCTGGTAAAAGTTACGCGCAATGGCAATTTGATGGGTGATGCCATGCGGGCCTATTATGATCGTGTCACCGCGCGGGAGGCATGGGCAAAAGCGTCTGCGCTAGCACCATAAAAAATTGCGGGCTGGCTAAAACGGAAACCAGCCCGCGTGTTCTCCCCCCGAAGAATGTAGAATTATTGTGTAGGCGTTTCGGTTTCGACGGGAGCTGCGTCGCAATTCCGTCCTTCATATAGGCCAACCATGTAAATCCAGCGCTTTTCGGCGACGGCTTTACGCAAGGCCTCTGCTTCTTTTTTCTTTTTCGAAGACCGGCCTAGTAATCCGCCGACTTGGCCCACGGCACCAAGTGCTTTTCCGCCGGCACCGCTTCTGATGATTGCTTGTTGGGCAAGGGATGTGCCCATGCTAGCGAGCTGTTCGCCGTCCATCAGCCCACTTGCGGGTGAGCCGCCAAGCACTGTTTCCATGTTGTTTGCTTCTTGGATGATAGCGTCACAGCTAAGGCGGGCGTCGCCCATTTTCATTGGCTGTGTGATGACGATTTCAGATGCATCATCGCCAGCGAATGCTGAACCGCTCAAGATGGCTGTAAGTGTGACAGTCGCGATCAGTAATTTTTTCATTTTAATCCCCTTCTCAAACACTGAACGCCGAGGTTTTTACCCGGCTGATCTGGGGGATTAATGACGTGCCTGATTTTAGGCAGCATCCCCCCTAGGGGTTATGCCGCCAAAATTCCTAGTTTTGGTTGTCTGAAAAAGGAAGGTTTAACTGCCAGGAAACACCAAACCGGTCGTTGACCCATGCGAATTTTTGAGAAAACCCCCAGTCCCTTAGCGGCATTAATACGGCACCGTCGGTTGAGAGCGCCGAAAACAGGTTTTCTTGTTCGGCCGCATCAGAACAATCAATATAAACTGAAAAAGCGGGCGTGAAGGTAAAATCATGTTTGGCTGGACTATCGAGCGCGATAAAATTTTGTCGGCCAATAGAAAAATCAGCGCGTTTTATGGTGCTTTCGGTGCCTGCTTCACCTTTGGTCCAATAATCAACGTGATTAATTTTGGCGTCATTGAATGTTGCAACATAAAAATTGATCGCTTTTTCAGCGTCTTTTTCGAACATTAAAAAGGGCGTTACCTCTTGGACCATTTTTGGCTCCTATTATGGTTGTGTCGTCTAGGGGTTTTGATCGGACTCCTCGGTTGGTGGGCCGGTGAATTCGCCATCAATGCGAAACGTTACTAAATCGCCGACGCCCATCGTACTGCCCTCTGGGGGTAGGCCAAAGACTAAACCGTAATCGGAACGAGAGAGACTTCCCTCGGCTATAAAACCAATACGGGCATTTGGGTCGTGGGGCGGATAACCGGCATAACCGCCAATGTAAGTGACATCGAGACTAAGCGGCGCGGTTGTGCCCAGCATGGTCATCACGCCATCGACACGGACATTGGCCGGTCCGGTTTTTGTGATCTCTTGAGATTGAAAGCGGATCTCCGGATAGGTTACAGCATTAAACCAATCCGTACCAAGAAGGTCACTGAGAAATCCATCAGGCGGTGACGGCAGCGTTAATGAGCTGACGTCAATGGTTGCTTCCACACTCATTGTTTCAGGTGATTGCGGATCAAAATTCAACGTCGCATCGAACGTCGCAAAGTTAGCGGTATAATGGGAAAAGCCTAAATGATCGATCCTGAACACAAGGCTAGCGTGGGAGGGGTCAAGCTTGTAAAGCCCAGCAGGAGCACTAATCTCGGGCGTAGAAACCTTAGTTTGTTTCGGTTCATTGACTGGCGAGGTGTCGGCGGAACACCCAACCACCGCCAGTGCAATGACATATGGTAACAGGCGCATATATTACTCCGTGATTTTGCTAATACCGCATTGCCCATCGTTTGGCGCGCGACCGGCATCAACAAGCGCATCATGGGCGGCATACGGACGATCGGTGGCGATGATATCTACGCCTTGTTCAGCGATCTCGACATAGCGGTCATCGTCACCGTTTTGGGCAATATCTCGATCAATAGAATTGTGTCCGCCCAATGTACCAAAGATGACCTCGACATCGCGGCCATTTAGAATAGAGAATAACCTTGGGCGCGGATCTTTGGTGCCGGTGAAACCAAGGAGCTTGTCGTCGGGAATACCACTCGCAACCGCGCGGTTTAGATCAGATTGAGAGTTGAGGCTGAGCGAGATCATTGCATCAGGCAATAAACGATGAAGCTTTGCGGCGGATGCCATTGAATAAGCGATTAAAATGACCCGGTTTTCTGCGTCTTGGGCTTTGATTTCATCGGCCACGTCTTCGTAACGGGTGGTGCGTTTGAAATCGACCTGAAGGATTGTGCGTCCGTCGGACCAAGCCAATGCGTCGGCAAAGGTTGAAGGCGCAAACTGCGTGAGCCGGCCATCATTATCTTCGAGTTTTAGTTTTTTGATTTCATTCCACGACAGCGTATTGGCGTTGCCGCTGCCATTGGTGGTTCGTTCTAATGTATCGTCATGCATCAAATAAAGAACGCCGTCGCTTGATGTGGCGACATCAATTTCCATGACGGCGGGTGTTTTGGTCATGACCTCAGCCATGGTTTCGACCGCATTTTCAGGATAGCCAGAACTTGGGCCACCACGGTGAGCCGACACCAGCGTAAGGCCGGCGTCTTCGAGGCAGTCAAAAAAGCTGTTCAAATCATCGCCAGCGGCAATGCGCCAACCGGTATCTGATAGCAGGCCCGGACGATCGGTCGTTGTAGCAGTGTCACCACAGGCGACGAGGGTGAGACTACTGGCGGCAAGCATCCATCTAAGCATCTGAAAAAATTCTCTTATGTTGTTAAAATGATTGAACCATTGGTTTTACCGCTTTCCAAAAGGCTGTGGGCCTTAGCGGCGTCGGCAAGCGGAATGCGATGACTGATTTTGGGTATTACGGCCCCTTGGGAAACCATAGCAAAGAGCGTAGTGGCCATTGCGGGAAGGTGATCAGGTGTGGCGTAGTGAAAAAGCGTAGGCCGCGTCAGTGTTAGTGAGCCGCGCCGCGCAAGGGCCAAGGGCTCAATCGCTGGGGGTGGGCCAGACGCATTGCCAAAGGTGACCATGTGGCCAAGCGGCGCGAGACTATCGAGCGAGGCGTCAAAAGTTGCGGCACCAACCGAGTCATAGGCGACCTGAACACCCGCATCGTTGGTCAGGCGTCTGACCGCTGCGGCGATGTCGGTGGTTGCATCGCGAACGATGATGTCGCTCGCGCCATTAGCTTTTGCGATTGCGGCTTTGTCGTCAGAGCCGACAACGCCAATAATCCGTGCACCAATATTACGGGCCCATTGACAGAGAATCGTACCAACACCGCCCGCAGCCGCGTGAACAAGGCAGGTGTCTTCGGCTTTTAATTGATAGACCTGACGTAAGAGCATTTCCGTGGTCAGTCCTTTTAGAAAGACCGCAGCCGCAATGTCGTAGTCGATACCGTCGGGGATTTTTGCCGCGCTGGAAGCGGCGACATTAGAATACTCCGCATAGGCACTAGTACCTGTAAGGCAGGCAACACGGTCGCCAACAGAAAATCCAGTGACGCCATCACCAACAGCGGCTATGAGGCCCGCGCATTCAGACCCAAGGATCGCCGGCAGGTCAATCGGGTATAGGCCACGGCGTTGATAAATATCGATAAAATTCACACCGATTGCAGCATTTTTGACGCGAATTTGGTTTGCGCCAGGCGGCGGTAAATCATGATCGCGAAAGGTAAGAATGTCAGACGACCCGTGTTGATCGATGAAAATAGCTTTGCTCATAACCATCCCATTCGGCTTTTTGTACAGGCGCTCTGACGCAGCCGGATTGACCGAGCGTTCTTGCGCGCACATCTTAGGACAAGGCTTAACATGGCGGGGCGGGTTTATGCGACACTTTCTAGTTGTTTTGGTATCAGCGTTGGGGCTTTCGGGTTGCGCAACAGAAATTATGAGCGAAAAGGAATGTCTGGCCGGGAATTGGTCAGCCGCCGGGTTTGAGGATGGTGCCAAGGGCCTGCTTGAGCGGACGTTTGACGAGCGCGCAGTGCGGTGTAACGAATTTGGCGCAGCTGCTAATCGGGCAGCTTATAATGAAGGCCGGGAATCAGCGCTTTACCAGCTTTGTACGCGTGATGGGGGGTATGGCTATGGCCAGTCGGGGGCTGCCTATTTGGGTGTTTGTCGTCCTTCGCGCGAAGCTGAGTTCTTGAGCGGATATATTTCTGGGCGGCGGATCTTTACGTTCGAACAAGAACGCAACGGGGCACAGCGCGAATATAACAATGCAATCAACGAGCTTGAACGCCACCGTGAAGAAATTCGCCGTTCGCGTGCGGTGCTTCGGGACGACAGTTTAACAGATGCAGAACATGAAGCCGCACGCAAAAAGCTAAACTATCATCGTGAACAAGTGCGTTATGCGGAGCGGCGGGCCGATAACACTTTATATGAATTGGGTCGCGCTGATGAAGCAATGTCGAGTGCTATTCGAAATAGCGAGGCATGGGAGCGAAGTGATGAGTTTCTGGATGCGCGCGATACGTTGATGGAAGCCCATGATTTTGCGCGTGCGGAACCGGCGATAGATTTCTGTACGGATCAACTGCCATATCATCAACCCACATGTACGCTTAATTTTGGTGCGGGTTTAGTCGATAGCCAAACGAATGCGGTCTGTGCCCAAGGCCCTGGCGAAGCGCGGTTTGTACGGCGTGGAGTGCTACGGGGAAATGGGTCAGTCGGAAACCAAGTTACTGGATTTACACAGTTTTTTGATTTCTATAGGCATGATGACCGAGGTCGCGCGTCGCGGCGACCGACAGGCGCATTTCAGGTCTTTTTTGACGAGCGCGGGACGTATTCGGGGGTTGCCTGTTCGTTTCTAAGATAACCTGTCATCGTCCGGCGTTCTGCGCTATTGAATTGGCCAAAAAGGAGGCCCCATGAAGTTTACTGTAAATATTGATTGCACTCCGGCTGAAGCGCGCGCGTTTTTTGGTATGCCTGACGTGGAACCGATGAACAAAATGATCGTTGACGAAATGACCCGCCGGGCGAAAGACAATCTTGATACGCTCGCTGATCCCGAACGTTTTATGGCACAGTGGATGACCATGTCCGGCAAAGGCATGGAGCAATTTCAAAACATGATGGGCACTGCCATGGGGGCGGGCGCGAAAAAGAAATAGCTCAAACTGTTTTCTAATTCATCGGTAATGCTGTCTCGAGGGCGAGAACAAGCTGCCAATGGCGCGCGGTATTATTCTTTAAACCGCATTCCGTACACAGAGTTCTGTGTGTGGGCTGAATAGAAAAGGGCCACAAAAAAAGGGGTTAGCGGTCGAGCCGCCAACCCCGCGATCAAGAAAAGCAATAAAATTAAGCTTTTTTGCGTTTAAACGCACCAAATCCGGCAAGGCCGGTTAGCATCATTACGAGTGCGCCGGGTAGCGGCACATCGGAAACAGGAATCGAGAGTTGGCCAGTAAAGCCAATATTTTGAAAATCGACTTGTCGATTGCTGCCAGTTAAAAATGCAGTGACGAAACGTACATTCAATGGTGCGGCGAGGAGGTAATCCTGCGCCGTGATGCCAGGGCTTGTTCCGAGATTGGGAAGTACGGTTAAGGAACCAACCTGAGCGTTGCTTTCGTTGAAGAATGTAAAGTCGATCTGATCAACATCGTAGACTTCGGTGAAGTAATTCCAGAAATGAAGCGTTGTGAGGTCATATTCCTGTTGGAAATCGAACAACAATTCGAGCCCGTCACCATCTTCATCTGCTGTAAACCAGATATGGGTGCCTTGGGTGTGGTTCTCCGAAGCGTCAGCAGAGGGTGCATCAATTACTTTGGCGATGGTATTTCCGCCAGAAAACGTGTTGTTAAATGTGCCGTCAGAGGTGTTAGGTCCCACTTCGACGGTGATATTATCTTTGTTTAAGTAGATTTCAGCGGCCGACGCAGCAGAGGCTGACAATCCGGCTGTGGTGATGATAAGAGCGGTCAGAAATTTACGCATTGTTCTCCCCAGAACTAACTAAATATGGGGGATCGATAGTACGATAGTTAACAAGTCTCAACTTCTTTTCGCTTAAGAGAGCATGAAACCTTTTTGGCAAGGGCGTTGGTTTGACTGAGAGTTGGTTGCGATGCACCGAGGCGATACAATCTTTGCGAGAGCATCCGGCGCGGGCAAGGCCGGGGTCGCCGTTTATCGTTTGTCGGGTCCGGAATCCCACAACATTGCCAATCAATTAGTTGGTAAACGGATTATTAATCGCGAGGCGGTTCTGGTCGCATTGCGTGATCCGAAAGATGGCGCAATCATAGATCGCGGATTGGCCATACTTTTTGAAAATCCCAAAAGTTTTACGGGCGAAGATGTCGCTGAATTTCACCTTCATGGTAGCCATGCGGTCGAGATTTCGCTTTATGACGTGCTTTCGCGACTGGGGGCGCGACCCGCTGAGGCCGGGGAGTTCACGCTTAGGGCGCTGAAAAACGGTAAGCTCGATTTAGCCCAAGCAGAGGCGCTTGCAGACCTTATCGATGCCGAAACGACCCTACAAAAAAAGCAGGCTTTGGGCCAGCTTGATGGGCGGCTTTCTGCGGTGGCGGATGGCTGGCGGCATGAGATTTTGGCCGTGATGGCTCCGCTTGAGGCTGACATTGATTTCCCCGATGAGGGGGATGTTCCGGCGGCGATTGCTGAGGCGGCGGGTCCGGCGATTGTGCGCCTTCGAGAGTCACTGACGGCATTTCTTGAAACATCAGGACGTGCACGGACGATTAGAGAAGGCGTGTCGATTGCGATTATTGGTCCGCCGAATGCGGGCAAGTCATCCCTTGTTAATGCCCTCGCCGGTTCAGAAATCGCAATCGTTTCTGACATCGCGGGGACGACCCGAGACATCGTCGAAACGCGTCTCGATCTTGGTGGCGTGGTTGCGTCTATCGCCGATACGGCGGGTTTGCACGGCGCGCATCATGATGCCATTGAAGCCGAAGGTATGCGGCGGGCGCGGGCGCGGGCAGAAGGCGCCGATTTGCGGGTGGCGGTGCTAGACCCAAAAAGCGAATTTGTTTCACGTGAAACACTCGACCTTCTCAAACCCGGTGATTTTTTGGTTTGGTCAAAGGCCGATTTGGGCGCGGCCATACCAACGCAATCTCCCACGGGGACTATCGTTCATCAACTTTCGTCGAAATCCGGTGCGGGATTAAGCGCGTTCGTGACCGACCTGACCAAAGCTGTGGCCGGCGGCGCAAACGCCGATGGCCCCGCCCTCACCCGTGCGCGTCATGTTCGTGCGGTGGAGGATGCCATCAACGCCCTCGCCCGCGCAGAAATTAATATCACCCGCGCGCCAGAATTGGCCGCCGAAGATGCGCGCCTTGCCGCCCGGGCTTTGGGCCAGATTACCGGCGCGGTCGGTGTCGAGGATGTATTAGGCGAGATCTTTTCGAGCTTTTGTATTGGTAAGTAAAAGCCTAGCAATTACAACGCGATAGAAAATTCTATCCACGCCCTTTATATCCCCTATATAATGAGCATCTGGACATAGAGTGGAAGATCGCTAGAACCGCGCTTCCCCTGTGCAAAACCGAAGAAGCGGAAATGAAAGAATACGACGTCATTGTCATTGGTGGTGGGCATGCCGGCTGCGAAGCGGCCGCCGCGTCTGCGCGTGCGGGCGCTAAGACCCTATTGGCGACACACCGGATTGATACGATCGGCGAGATGTCATGCAACCCAGCTATTGGCGGGTTGGGTAAGGGTCATTTGGTGCGCGAGGTTGATGCGCTCGATGGTTTGATGGGCCGAGTGATCGACCAGGCCGGTATCCAGTTCCGTATGCTCAACCGCTCTAAAGGGCCGGCGGTTCGCGGTCCACGGGCACAGGCCGACCGAAAGCGCTATCGGACCACAATGCAGGCGCTGCTTTCGGATTATCCGAACCTCGACATCGCTGAGATGGCAGTCGAAGACCTGATCGTTGATGAGAGTGTTCCACGTGGAACAATCACGGGCATCCGGACAATGGACGGCACCGAAGTGCGCGCCCGCGCGGTGGTTCTCACGACGGGGACGTTCCTCAAAGGGGTTATTCATATTGGTGACCGCCGGATCCCGGCGGGACGGGCCAATGCCCGCGCGAGCGACAAGACATGGGGTGGTGTTGAGCCACCTGCCCTCGGTCTTTCTGATCGGCTGTACGGCTTAGGGCTAGAGATGGGCCGGTTAAAAACCGGAACACCAGCCCGCTTGGATGGGCGGACAATCTACTGGGATAAGTTGGAAACCCAACTCGCCGACCCCTCGCCGGTACCGTTTTCATTTATGACCGATCAGATCGAAGTCCCGCAGATATCCTGTGGGGTTACAGGCACAACACCTGAAACCCACAAGATCATCGAAGAAAATATAAGCAAATCGGCGGTCTATGGCGGGGCGATCTCTGGTCGCGGTCCGCGCTATTGCCCCTCAATCGAGGATAAAGTCGTCCGGTTCGCCGAGCGCGGGACCCACCAGATTTTTCTGGAGCCAGAGGGGCTAGATGATCACACGGTCTACCCGAACGGTATCTCGACCTCGTTACCAGAAGACGTACAAGCCGCCTTCCTTAAGACCATACCGGGTCTCGAAGATGCGGTGGTCATTCGTTATGGCTACGCAATCGAGTATGATTATGTGGACCCCCGGTCGCTGACCCCATCATTAGAAACAAAAGCCCTGCCCGGGCTTTTCCTGGCGGGTCAGATTAATGGCACCACCGGATACGAAGAGGCCGCGGCCCAGGGTCTAATGGCTGGGGTGAACGCCGCGCGCTACGGGACCGAAGTTCCGCCTTTCGTGTTGGATCGCTCGCAAGGCTATATCGGTGTGATGATTGATGACCTTGTAACTCACGGAGTTACAGAACCCTACCGTATGTTTACAAGCCGGGCGGAATACCGGCTAACGCTACGGGCCGATAACGCGGATCAACGTTTAACCCCCTTGGGAATTGCGGCGGGTATTGTTGGTGAAGAGCGCGCCGCGATGTTTCACGTGAAACAATCGGCGCTGGACGCTGCCCGTCTCTGGGCGATTGAGACGACACTGACACCCAATGAAGCGGCGAAACACGGCTTGAAAATCAATCAGGATGGACGCCGCCGTAATATAATGGACCTTTTATCTCTTCCTGATGTTTCGTTGGCGAACCTTGCCGCGATCTGGCCAGCGTTGAGCGCGTTATCGCCCGCTGTGGCTGAGCAGCTAGAGTTTGATGCGCTGTATTCTGGTTACCTCCATCGGCAGGAAGCGGACATCGTCGCATTCAAAAAAGACGAAAGCCTCGCCCTGCCCGCTGATCTCGATTATTCGGCCATCACGGGGCTGTCGAATGAGGTGCGCAACAAACTGGTCGAGGCCCGACCGACAACACTCGGTCAGGCCGGTCGGATTGAAGGCGTTACACCAGCAGCCCTCGCATTGCTATTAGCGTGGGTGAAAAAGAACGCCCGCGCGACCGCCTAAGCAAATAGTTTTCCGCAATCGGCCTTTCTGTCGTGCAACCCGCTATGCGGCACCCAAAAGGTTAGCTATCACCAGACTTTCTGTCCCCTTGCCGCGAGGCAAAGCCCTTATGGTTAAAGGCTTATGACCCCCCAAGAGTTTCAAGACGCCGCGAATGTTCCACGTGAAACAATGGACCGGCTTTCGGTCATGGACGCCGTATTTTTGGACTGGTCCTCGCGTCATAATCTAGTCGCGCGCTCGACCATCGAAAATCGGTGGGAACGGCATTACCTAGATTCCGCCCAATTAGGTCCGCTATTGCCCGCTGGAATTGCTTCGATTGTGGATTTCGGTTCCGGTGCCGGTTTTCCGGGCTTGGTGCTCGCCGCGATGTTTGCGGATCAAAATGTTTCTGTCACGCTGATCGAATCCATCGGAAAGAAAGCTGCGTTTTTAAAAGCTGCTGGTGAAGAGATGGGTCTCCAAAATTTAACGGTCATACCGGGGCGAATCGAATCACAAAAACTGGACAAAAAACCCGATATTATCACCGCACGGGCTCTCGCCCGGGTTGATAAATTACTTGGCTATGGTGTTGGAATTCAAAAGAAAACAACAAAGTATTACCTCTTAAAGGGACAAGATGTAGAGGGTGAATTGACCGAAGCCACTAAATCTTGGCATATGGAGGTCATACGGCATCGCAGTCGAACCAATGCAGATGCGACCATTTTAGAGATTGGAAATGTCGCCCGTGCCCGGAAATCGTCCCATGGCTAATATTCGCATCATCTCTATCGCCAACCAAAAAGGTGGCGTCGGCAAAACCACGACTGCGATCAATCTGGCGACGGCACTTGCCGCTGTGGGCGAAAAAGTTTTGCTTGTTGATCTTGATCCACAAGGGAATGCCTCGACGGGGCTGGGCATCTCTGCGGCGGATCGCGGTGTGACCACTTATGACGTCTTGTCTGGCGAATACCGTATGGAAGCCGCGGTCACTGAAACGGACATTCCCGGTTTGAGGCTTGCGCCCGCTGGCGTTGATCTTGCCGGGGCTGAGATCGAGCTGATTGACGCCGATCGACGGCATTTCAGGTTGAAAGATGCCCTAGAAGAATACGCCACGAGTGAAAATGGCGCTGAGATCACCTATGTACTCATTGATTGCCCCCCCTCGCTCAGCTTGCTGACGATTAATGCCCTCGCGGCGTCGGATGCGGTGATCATTCCGCTTCAATGTGAATTCTTTGCGCTTGAGGGTCTGTCGCAAATTCTACGAACCATTGAAACAGTACGTTCACGGATTAACCCTGACATTGAATTGCAAGGGGTCGTCTTGACCATGCATGACCGCCGCAACAATTTGACCAATCAAGTCGAAGATGATGTGCGCGGACATTTGGGCGATCAGGTCTATCGCACGGTGATCCCGCGCAATGTTCGTATTTCTGAAGCGCCGAGCCACGGGAAGCCGGCGCTTTTGTATGACCTCAAATGCCCAGGCAGCCAGGCCTATATTCAACTGGCGTCCGAGGTTATTCAGCGCGAACGCACCCGCGCGAAAGCTGCATAAAAGGTAGAAAAATCATGGCAGTAGCAGAAAAAAAGAAAAGCAAGGGACTGGGTCGTGGCCTTGATGCGTTGTTGGGCGATGCGCCCTCCGCTCGGCGCGCAACCCCAGAGCCAGAGCGTGCTGGCCCCAAACGCGAATTGCCGATCGAGCAACTAAAACCGAATGCGGACCAGCCGCGCCGAGTGTTTTCAACGGATGCAATCGAAGAGCTTGCGACGTCAATTGCAGACAAAGGCATGTTGCAGCCGATCTTGGTTCGCCCGCTCGGCAAAGACGAGTTTGAAATTGTCGCAGGTGAACGCCGTTGGCGCGCCGCTCAAAAAGCAAAGCTTCATAAAGTGCCGGTTATCATCCGTGAGCTGACGGATGAAGAAACGGCTGAAATTGCACTGATCGAAAATGTGCAACGGGTCGATTTAAATCCTGTCGAAGAAGCCGCCGCTTATCAACGCCTCGCCGATGAATATAAACGCACCCAAGACCAGATTGCCAAAGCCGTCGGCAAATCCCGCAGTCATGTGGCAAACATCATGCGGCTTTTGGCGTTGCCGAAAAAGACACTCGATACGCTTCAGCGCGGTGAAATTTCTATGGGGCATGCCCGTGCATTGCTCGGCTCAGCGACACCCGATGCGTTGTGTGATGCAATCTTGAAAGAGGGTTTTTCTGTTCGCCAGACTGAGGCATTGATCCGGGATTCCGAACGCCCAAAGACTCTAGACAAAAAACCAAACGATGAACAAAAATCTTCAGGTAAATCAAACACTTCGGGTGGGTCGAAAGATGCCGATACCCGCGCTTTAGAGCGTGATCTATCAAACATTCTTGGGCTAGAAGTTGCGATTGATCACTCCAAAAAGGGTGCCGGCTCTTTGAGCGTTAATTATCTGACGCTTGATCAGCTTGATGACCTGTGTCGGCGTTTGATGGGCTCTGGCGTTTAAGGTTGTTCGGGTAATTCCCCGTCTAACAACCACTGTTTTGCGAGTGCTAAATCGGTAAAGGCCCGGATGCGACCATTGGCTAATGATCGGATGGTTCTTGAAGCACTCGCAAAAGTATCGACGCCTTCATTTTCGATAGTAGCGTTTGGAACAACCACGGCTTCGCGCTCCATTCCGGCGCTAAAAATAGCGGGCATAATTTCGTCCATCAGCCAATCTTCGGAATGGGAAAAATCTGAGGTCATGAATCTAAGGTCGGCAAGCCAGAAACGAAATGAACCAGATTGGAATAGTTGCAACACATGCCTAAGCACATGCCGAAACTCCTCAGGGCGATCATAGCGATCAAACCAAACGTCTGATACCACGCCTAATTCTCGGTTGCAGCCAACAATGGCATAGACCTGATTATTCGTGCGGTGAAAAACTTGTTCAGACTTAACTGAAAAAGCGTTGGCAATATCGGGCTGAATCACGGCGGGGGCTTGCATTCCAAATACTCACATTCATGGCTCTCCTCCCCACCTGGTGGGAACATAACAGTTCGGATTTTCGGTTCAAGGTCGCAACGGCTAAGAATTTTTCAAAGTGACTAGCGTTTGCCCATAACAGCGAGACGAAGCGCTGTACGTTCGACTATTTCTCGTTGCGGTGCACCCGTTGTTTTGGCGTCAAGTTCAGCATCAATCAGCATGCGGAGTGCTAGGTCGAGTTTTGCGCCGCGCCATTTATGGAGCCGATTTTCAAACGCGCGTTGTTCCCCGAAAAATACGGGCGGGCGCAATTTTTTCATGGCTGAAGCAGCATTTTCGCCATTTTCCATGAAATCATTCGCGGTTTTTAGGCGCGAGAATTGCCGTTGCAGCGCACGCAACAATCCAATGGGGCTGGCCCCGGCGGTCGCAGCTTTATGCAGGGCTTTCGCCAATCGGGTCGGCGCACCATCGGCGGCCGCGCTGGCGGTGTCGTCCATTGCGTCCCCAAGCCCATCAACAAGTGATGCCTTTACGTCATCAAGTGAAATGGTGTCTGGTCCAGACCTCAGTGATTTTGGCCCTTTATAGAGAATGAGCTTGTCAATTTCACCGCGTGATATCCCGTGATCTTCGCCTAGAATGGCGCCGACCAAATTCAGTGCGTCATCGTCAAAGCGCAAATCTTCTGTGCGCGCCATTTCTGTGGCCATGGCACGCACGTCGCCAGCCCCCTCAACATAACAGGGCAATGCAGCGCCGCATTTTGCTTTTTCAAACGCCTTTCGGAGACCGGACCGAGGGCTTAATTCTCCGGCTTCGATGATGACAATGCCATTGGGCTTTAGGTGCCCGCCATCTAAAGCATCTAGGAGCACGCTGGCGGGTTTCGCTGCGGCCTCGCCGCTTGTCCGTATTCGGATAACCCGCTCACCGCCAGCGAATGAAAGCGCCGCAATCTCATCGGCCAATCTCCCCGGCTCGTCTTTAAGATCGCTGTCGGATAGTTCGAGGTAGTTAAACGGATCTTTGAGATCTTCGACGACGCTACTCGCGAGTTTGACCGCTCGCTCACGCGCTAACCCGGAATCAGGCCCATAAATCAGGATGGCGGCGATATGGGTGTCGCGATCTGATAGAAAGCTTTTAATGGCGCGACCTTTGAGGGCGACCATGGTCTATTCGTCCACAAGCGGTTCGATAACCTCGCCGCGGCGCGGCTCAGACAGAATTTCCGCAGGGCTCAGCTCAGTCTCATAAGACCGGCCTTCATTTTTTGTGCGTTCTTCCGGTGGTTCATCGAACCGGATTAGCAAATCGCGTTCAATTTCTTCGGCCAAAAGGCGGGCAGCCTTTTCGACAGCCGTGCGTTCCGCAAAGAGTGTCGAATATTGTGAACTAACAATGTTGTAGGACGTCACGGCTCGGGCGCTACCGCGAAAGCGTGAACCATTGGTCAAATCGACGACCGCATATTTTGCGCTCAAACGGTAATTATAACGGGTCACCGTCGCATCAATTTGAACCGCTAGACGTTCTGCGGATTCTGATACTTCGACATAGAGTTCGTATTTTGGTTTGATGCCATCGACGGTCGACATTCGTGCGTTTAGCGCATCGGTTACGACGGGTTCCACGGCCGTCGGCCCCGCTACCTGTCGAACCTGAATTTGGCGGAAAACGGGATCGCCCGTCGCACCATCCGTCGTCGCATAAATGGGATGAAACCCGCAGGCGGAGACCGCAAACAACATGCTTGAGGCGACAAGCGCTCTCAGTTTCTTCATGGTATTACCCTCTCCGGCTTTTCCGCGTTAGTTCGCGACGATATTTACGATCCGCCCCGGCACGACAACGACCTTGCGAATGGTCAGGCCATCAATATGCCGCTTAATAGTCTCGTCCGACAAGGCCACTTGTTCCACAGTATCTTTGTCCGCGTCAGCGGCCACAGCGATTTCACCGCGCCGTTTTCCATTGACCTGAACACCAATCATCAGCTCGTCTTTTGCCAAAAGCTCTCTATCTGCGATTGGCCAAGGCGCATCACAGACCAATCCCTTGCCGCCCAAAACGGCCCAACATTCTTCGGCCAAGTGTGGAATGAAGGGTGAAATCAATCGGGCTAACGCGGAAAGTGCTTCGGCTTTGGCCCAATCGCCCGCGCCTTTGTCGGCTTTTTTTAAGGCGTTGAGAAATTCATAAACCCGAGCAATCGCCTTGTTAAAGCGGAAATGTTCGATGTCGTCGGTAATCCCGGCAATCGCACTGTGGGTTGCTTGGCGCAATGGTTTGTCCGCATCCGTCACATTCGGTTTTGAAAGATCGACATTTTGTGCGGCACTGGCCCCGGCTGATACGGTGTCCCAAACGCGGTTGATCAGGCGCCATGCCCCTTCGACACCGGAATCCGTCCATTCCACATCGCGCTCAGGCGGCGAGTCAGAGAGCATGAACCAACGTGCTGCATCAGCCCCATATTGTGCAGCAATGGCCTCAGGTGAAACCACGTTCTTTTTCGACTTCGACATCTTTTCGATGGGACCGATTTTCACCGATGAACCATCGTCTAAACGGCGGGCAGTACCTTTTTCGATGATGACGTCTTCAGGTAGTACCCAATTTCCTTTTTCATCGCGATAGGTTTCGTGAACGACCATGCCTTGGGTGAACAGATTGGCGAATGGTTCGTCCACCGTTAAATAACCGGACTGCTTCATCATTCGTGTGAAATAGCGCGCATACAGAAGATGCAAGATGGCATGCTCGATACCGCCGATATATTGATCAACCGGCAACCAGTAATCTGCGATTTTAGGGTCTACAGGTTTGCTCTCGGGCTGCGATGCAAACCGTGCGAAATACCAAGAGCTATCGACAAAAGTATCGCAAGTGTCGGTTTCTCGCCGCGCTTTTGCGCCACATTCCGGGCAATCAACATGCTTCCACGTAGGATGACGGTCGAGCGGGTTTCCCGGCACTGAAAAATCAGCTTCTTCGGGCAAAATTACCGGCAAGTCTTTTTCCGGGACGGGTACGATGCCGCATTTCTCACAGTGAATAGCGGGGATCGGGCATCCCCAATAGCGTTGTCGTGAAACACCCCAATCACGCAGGCGATATTGGGTGGTGCCTTTGCCGAGGCCCATCTCTTCGATTTTTGCGATCGCTTTCGCAATGGCCTCTTTGGTGTCGAGGCCATTTAAAAAATCGGAATTATAAATTGCGCCCGGCCCCACATAGGATTCGTTTTCAATGGTAAATGTCGTGGGGTCTGCGTCCTGCGGTAGAACCACCGGCGGGACGGGCAAATCATATTTTCGGGCGAAATCGAGATCGCGTTGATCATGAGCTGGACAACCAAACACTGCGCCAGTGCCGTATCCCATCAGAACGAAGTTCGCCACATAGACCGGTAACTTACGGTCATCAAATGGGTGCGCCATTTCCAGCGGTAATTTATAACCGCGCTTTTCTGCCTTTTCGATGGCCTCTTCCGATGTGCCCGTTTTCTGACATTCCGCGATAAAGCCAGCCAGACCCGAATCGTTTTGGGCGAGCGCCGCTGCAATCGGATGGTCGGGCGATATCGCCACAAAGCTCGCGCCATAAAGTGTATCTGGACGCGTGGTGAAGACTTCAATCCCGTCCTTCTGTCCCGTTGGCGCATTAGTTCCGTCTACGAAACGGAACTTCATTTCTAAGCCCTTTGACCGTCCGATCCAATTCTTTTGCATGGTGCGAACATTTTCAGGCCAGCCAGCCAGACGCCCGTCATCAAGCGCTGCCAAAAGGTCGTCTGCTTCATCGGTGATCTTGAAAAACCACTGGGAAAGCGTGCGTCGTTCGACCGGCGCGCCAGAGCGCCATCCCTTGCCGTCGATGACCTGTTCATTGGCCAGAACGGTTTGGTCAACCGGGTCCCAATTAACCATGCTTTCTTTGCGATAGGCGAAACCACGTTTCCAGAAATCAAGGAACATACGTTGTTGGTGGACGTAATATTCCGGATCGCAGGTTGCGAATTCTCGGCTCCAGTCGATGGAAAGGCCCATCTGTTTTAGCTGATCGCGCATGATCTCAATATTGCTGCGAGTCCACTTTGCTGGGTGCGATCCGGTTTGCATTGCCGCGTTTTCCGCCGGCATCCCAAACGCGTCCCACCCCATCGGATGCAGAACGTTAAATCCGCAAGCTTTTTTATAGCGCGCGATTACGTCGCCCATGGCATAATTGCGTACATGTCCAATATGGATACGCCCTGATGGATAAGGGAACATCTCGAGGACGAAATATTTCTTTTGCGCGCTGTCGTCTTTGGTCTCAAAAGCTTTCGCTTCGGACCAGGCCTGTTGCCATTTGGGTTCGACTTCTTTGGGATTATAGCGGGACATCGATTGGTCTTTCAGATCCTAAAAAACAACGCCCATGAAGTTGATCTTGTCGATTTAACCCACGGACCTTGCGCAAATAGCAGCTTTCGAGCCTGTTGGGGAACAGGCTCGGTGCCGCAGCTGTCATTAAAATGAGCGCGGGTTTAGTCGCCGAGGACGTTGAGGCGTAGTTGACGAGCGCGAGTTAGGATTGCGTTCTCGATTTCCCGAGCCGTTGCCGGGTTCACCGAGGCGTCATTCCATGCGCCAGCTTCGTCGCGGGCCTGGCGGAATACTGAAACCCGAAGGGCATCGGCGCGCAACGCACTGTCGAGAATATAAACATTGGTTTTGAAGCGCTCATTCGGGATTTCCGGGTTCACATACCACTCGGTGATGATCAAGCCAGCAATCGGGTCCGCCGAAAAAACGGGCAGAAAATCAAGCGTTTCAAGGGATGCTGCCCAAAGATAGCGGTTAACCGTCGTCGCTTGGGCACCACGGCCAGATTTATAGTCGGCTAATGTTGCATTGCGGTCGGCATCTGCGCGGTTCCCACCGCAAGCCGCAAGGGCAGCGGCTGCGCCGGCCATAGCGAGTAGTTTGATAATAGTGCGTTTTTCCGGCTTCATCGTGCGAAATCCTGTATCCTGGCCGCTGTCTTGACCAATTCCTGTAACCATATCGTTGGAGGGCGGTCGGGCACTCCGTCAAGAGGCCGTGGCTTTGTTACCACAAACCGCCAATTACACAACGGGGAACCATGGAGTTGCTTGAACCGGCGAGCCGGAGGTGCGAACATATTGCTTGGTCATAAAGTCAGAATCTTTATGCCGTTAACCATATTGTGAGTCTTGTTTCGATAGGACTGGCAAGTCAGTTCTTGATTACCGGGGGTGGCCCGGAAATTGAGCGGTCGATGCAACGTCGCATTTTTGCAACGGCATGCGGCGAAAACTGTGTGGTTTAGCGGTCTGGGCTTTGGACTCCCGAAGGTTTTGGGGTACAGGGGCGCTGTGTTGGGAGGGAGCCGGACGTGATTGTCCGGTTTTGTTTGAGTAAGTTGTGGGGACTGGCTCAAGCGAACAAAAGAGACGATAACGCGGCCACTGCCTGTATACTGGGCTGAGGTGAGTTTAGGTGAAGGGTGAAATTGTCGGGAAGTCCTGATTTTTTCACATAACGTGACGGATAGAGACTGATGACCAGTCTTCGGACAGTTATGTTAGGTGTAAGCGCTGCGGCTTTGACCGCTGGCGCTGCCCTTGCTGCTGATCCCGTCGAAATCGACGTCAAAGGCGAGGCAAGCGTTGCAGCGGGTCTTGTGGACGGCGATGCAAAAGCTGATGCAAACGCAGAAGTCTCGGTTAAAGGCTCGACTGTTCTTGATAACGGTATTGAGGTCGGGGCTGTTGTCTCTGGTCGGCTTGATGGCGACCAGCCGGGACAAATGTTTTCCGGGGGTCGGTATTCAAGCCTTTTGAGCGGTGGTCCACGCGGAATCGCACCCACCGATAGCGACGCATATCTTCAGGGTGCTTACGCTTATGCACGCGGTTCGTTTGGTCAGGTTATCGTTGGCCGCGATCAGGGCGTTGCGCGTTTACTTGGTGTGACCTCCCCTACGATTTTCTCATCAGTAAATGTCAATAATTGGCAGACGGATCTTTCCGGCCTTAATGACATTCACACGCTGAATGATTTTACTGGTTACTCGACTAAAATGACCTATATGCCGCCTGCCAATTTCTTAGGCGGTGTTTTGGGTGGTTTACAGCTTGGTGTTTCCTATTCACCGGTATTGCGTAATTGCGGCGATCTGTTGTGCGCACCGGAAGCTGGCTTTGTGGTTTCGCCTGAGGGCATCATGCTTACTGAAACAAGTAAGTGGGACGATGCAATCGAAGCCGCCATGTATTACGAAAAAGGCATCGGTCTGGGTACAGATCGATTGTTTGTTGGCGTTGGTGCCAGCTTTATTCATGCTGACGAAGACACACGCACTGTTTCTTCGGTTTTTGGTGATTACGAAGCTTATTCAGTCGGTCTTAATCTTGCTTATCGTGGCATTACGCTGGGTGGTTCGGTAAAATCGACGAATGCTGGTCTCGCCACGTTTGGTGATGATGGCTACCTCGCTTTTGACGCGGGTGTGACTTACCGCACAGGTGAGGACGCTGGCGATGTTGCCTTCATGATCGGTGTTGGCCAATCAGAGGCAAATGTGATCGGTGCAAATCCGATTGACCCTACTCTTTTCCGAGATACACGCAGTGCGCAAGCAGGCGTGACCTATGTTCTTGGACGCGGCATATCGGTCGGCGCAGCTGCCCAATATGTAGAGTCTAAGAAACCAGTGGCCGCAGGTGGACCAGAAGAAGCCACCACGGTTGTGATCGAAAGCTCGATCAAATTCTAAGAATTCTAAGCGCCTAAAGCTTAGAGGGGATATGGGACGGGGCGGTTCTTTTTTAGAGCCGTCCCGTTTCGCTTTTGTGGTGCTCGCGTTAGGATGCGTGATGTGAAATCTCAAAAGGCACCCAAATGACCCATACCAATAACCACATTGATTATGTTGAATTTGTCGCTGCTGACCTTGGCGCGGTGAAAGCATTTTACGAAAAAGCATTTGGATGGGAATTCGAAATCTGGGGTGAAGAATATATTAGCTTCAAAAGCGCTGGTCTTGAAGGCGGTTTTCACCGCGCTGAAAAGCCCAGCCCTGCGGGCGCACTAATTATTCTTTATGCCGATGATTTAGAAGCAAGCGAAAAGAATGTTGTCGAGGCTGGCGGAGAAATTACGGAGCGGCATGAATTCCCCGGAGGCCGCCGGTTTCATTTCCGTGACCCGGCTGGAAACATTTTAGGGGTTTGGACGATTACGAATTAATCAGCGTTGAATGCGCCAATGGCCGCAATGCCAACGACATTCGGGCTTGCTAATTGATGAGCGTTGATCGGTGTTACGCCGCCTAGGGCCACCACAGGCAATGGCGCTTGTGCCGCGAGGGGTTTGAACGCCGCAGCGCCAATGGCCGCCTTGCCTGTATGGCTATTGGTCGGGAAAGCCGGCGATAACAACGCCATCGTGGCACCACGTTGTTTTGCAGCGATAAGTTCCGTTCCGTCGTGGCAGGCCGCGGTCATGAAAAAACGGTCTGGTAGGTCAGTCCGTTTCAGCTTTGACCATCGTGGGCAATGCACGCCATCGGAATTTACGGCTATCGCTAAATCTGGGTCATTGCCAACAAGTAGAAATACGCCGCGTGCTTTACAGATAACTGAAAGTCTTTTTGCTAATCCCGCCCGCTGCGGTAAGTCATAATCACGCAGAATAACCGCAGCACCGCGCGGAAGGACACGTGCAATAACTTCCGGCTGGGCGATACGTGTCTGGTCGGTGAGAAACGCCAACGAAAAAGGTACGGTTTGTCCCGATTGGTGTTTGAGCGCAGCAGCGGCGGCTGCTAGTTTCCTCGCCCGTAAACGGAGTCCTTGATGACGATCGACGACCATAGTCTTCCTAACAAAACCGACCCAGTTGCGAATCTTGCGGCGATCCGGGAGGAAATCAACCTCGCCCTTGTTGAAGCCGGCAAGCCTGCCGATAGCGTAGCTATTGTTGCGGTCTCGAAACAGCATGATGTGGAGCGTATTTTACCGGCACTAGAGGCAGGGCATCGCATTTTTGGCGAAAACCGGGTTCAAGAAGCTCAGGCCAAATGGCCGGATTTAATATCCCGCTTTTCTGACACAGAGCTTCGGTTGATTGGCCCGTTACAGACTAACAAAGCCAAAGAGGCTGTGGCGCTATTTGACGTGATTGAAAGTTTGGACAGACCGAAACTTGCCGCCGCGCTCGCGAAGGAAATAAAAAAACAAGAGAAAACCCCGGCGTTGTTTGTTCAGGTGAATATTGGCGAAGAAGATCAGAAATCAGGAATAGCACCAAGTGCGGTTCAAGCATTTGTTGATGATTGCCGCGATGAATATGGCCTTTCGATTGAGGGGCTGATGTGTATTCCGCCAGCTGATGCTGACCCCGCGCCACACTTTGCTCTTATGGCAAAACTTGCCAAATCTTGCGGGTTACATTCGCTATCGATGGGAATGAGTGGTGATTACACTATTGCAGCACAGCTCGGTGCCACCCATGTTCGAATTGGTAGCGCAATATTTGGGCAACGACCCCCGAAATGAGCTATCATCACGGCGACATAACAAAAAGTTGTCTCGTCGTGAATTTCATTTGGGGTCAGTTCAGGGCTAAGACGCGATCTCATTCATGTGACTTGTTCAGGGCATATGACTTATTCAGGGAAGAGGCGGGCAAAACATGAACCGTTCAAAGAAGATTTTGCTAGTAGATGATGATGAGCTTTTGCGCGATGCATTGGTTGATCAATTTGGCGTTCATGATGAATTTGCGCTGGAGCCGGTTTTAACGGCGAGTGCCGCTATCGAGCGGGCCAAAGAAGAAGCCCATATCGATTTGGTGCTGCTCGATGTTGGCCTGCCGGATATGGATGGCCGAGAGGCTTGCCGCATCATGCGAAAAAACGGCTTTAAATCTCCGATCATTATGCTGACTGGTGCTGATAGCGAGGCCGATACGATTCTCGGGCTTGATGCCGGGGCAAACGACTATGTCTCTAAGCCTTTCAAATTTGGCGTCTTGTTAGCTCGCGTGCGTGCGCATCTGCGGAGCCATGAACAAAGCGAAGATGCAGTGTTCAAGGTTGGGCCATACGAGTTTCGCCCTGCGGTAAAAATGCTGGTTACGGCCGAAGACAAAAAAATCCGCCTGACTGAGAAAGAAACATCGATCCTAAAGTTTCTTTACCGCGCGGGCGGCAAGCCAGTCACACGTGACGTATTGCTTGATGAAGTCTGGGGTTATAACTCTGGGGTAACAACGCACACGCTGGAAACACATGTTTATCGGTTGCGTCAGAAAATTGAACCGGACCCCTCAAATGCGTCAATCTTGTTAACCGAAAGCGGCGGTTACAGACTATCCCTATAGAGAGTAAAATGACTGTTACGATTTATCATAACCCGCGCTGTTCGAAATCTCGCCAGACTCTTGCCTTGATTGAAGAGCAAGGGATTACACCGACAATCGTTCGTTATCTGGAAAACCCGCCGTCAAAGGCAATGCTTAAGGCTATTGTTACAAAGCTAGGCGTTAAAAGTGCGCGCGAAATTATGCGCGTCAAGGAAGCGCCCTACACGGAATTGGATCTCAGCAATGTTAGCGCGGATAGCGCGCTAATTGATGCCATGGTCGAAAACCCGATTTTGATAGAGCGTCCGATAGTTGTGAGTGGCGATAAAGCCGCGATTGGCCGTCCACCTGAAGCGGTGCTGGAAATTCTCTAAGAAGAAATTAGCGCCTCAATCTCGATGCGTTTTTGCATTAAGGCGCGATAGCCTTCTTCGATAAACTCATCGGCGCGATCAAACGATGTGGGCATTGCGTTTCGCATATCCGGTTTGATAGATATTTCTGGTGCGTCGATTGCTGCTTTTGCACGTGCGAGCTGCATTTGAAAAATATCAGCGGCGGCATAGGCTGTCTCGAATAAATGCGGTTTGGCCCCTGCCCGTGCCTTGGCGTATTCTATCTGTTTTTCAATGGCGGCCTTGGTATCATCGATCAACTTGGTTACAGCCCCCGTCATTGTTTCTGGTGCAGGAACATTTGTGGGTAGTAATGCCGGAACAGAGCTTGGCGGTGCATCAAATCGGTCCAACACCTTCGGAACGGCATTAAGGTCAATCGCGATGACGATATCAGCGCCTAATTCACGCGTAAGCGAAACCGGCACCGGATTGGCAAGCGCACCATCCACAAGCCACCGACCGTTTACATAGACCGAATGAAAAGCAACCGGGATTGCGCTTGATGCGCGTGCCGCATCGATCACCGAGCCGCGCAACATTTTGACCTCTTCACCGGTGGCAAGGTCAGTGGCGACGGCACCAAATTTGATGGGTAGATCTTCGATGTTTTGGTCGAAACTACGAAATGCTTCAAAAGCGGGTGCAGTGTCGATGAACCCGCCGCGATGCACTTTTAATGTAAAGCGTTGCAATGCTGAAAGAGACCCGAGTGATCGGGCCCAATGGGTAAATTCGTCAAGTGCGCCAATGAGATGCGCGCCACCAACCAACGCACCAACAGAACAGCCGGTGATCACCTTTGGGCTTGCGCCGATCTCGTCGAGTGCCTTGAGGACGCCGATATGTGCCCAACCACGCGCCGCGCCCGACCCCAACGCCAAACCTAAAGTTTTCGCCATCACTTCTCTCCGAATAGTGACCTTTAGATGGTCATCGACGCGATATCATTCAATGTCATTTGCCGACGTGGATTGAAACATGAACCTTTGGACACAAAACCAAACCTTCGAATTTATATTCTCGAAGTTGCCAGTTGTTGGGGAAAAAGCACTGCCAATGGAGTCTATATGACGACGAGATAGGACCTTGCCGAAGGTGGCGTGACCAATCGAACCGCGCCATAGTTAACGGTCGAATCATCAAATTTGGAGTGTCCCCCAGTGTCCGGCGCGGAATCCGTAAAAACCTTGCAAGAAGAGCTTTTAGACCAGTCTCCGGGAGAGATGCCACCACGCCCCCCGACTAATGATGATATCATTGCGATGATGGATGAAGCAGCGTCAAAAGCGCAGAAAACGAAGCCTGACAATGGCAGCTTGATCAATGTGGCGACGTTCTGGCTCCTCTGGGCGGGCGTGTTCGTCGCAATCGCGGCAATCGTTTACGTGATTGTAAGTGCGCGGGATTCCGGCGGAACGGGGTTGGTGCTAGCAGGTGGGCTCGCCTTGTTGATCGCCGTGTTTTTAACTGGTGCGGCGCTTAAAATGTTCTCGCCGGTGTTGGCCGCAGGGGTGATGTTGCGGCGTGTGACCGGTAAGCGCCCCGCTGAAGCGGTTGAGTTGGCGGGCGCTGAAATTTTGAGTGCGCTTGGATTAGCGGAACGTGTTCTCGATGCCGATATTGATGCGCGGTTGGTTGCGCGCCGTGACGGTGTGGTGACCTATGCCAACCGCGCTTATTCGCAGCTAGCGAAAGAGGCGGGCGTGATGGGCCCTGCGGGACTTCCACCGCGTATTGACCGGTTGTTTGCTCAACAAGGCGCAGAGGCCACCAAAGTTTTCCGTCTTTGCAAAGCTGCAAAAAGCGCGGAATCCGCTGAAGAAATTATCTATCAAACGATGGGCCTTCAAGGCGGTGGTGACCGTCGTCGCTTTGAGGTCAGTGTACGCCCTATTCGCGGGGCGGACGAACATGTGGTTTGGCGGCTGAGAGAGCTTCCGGTCGAAGAGGCTGAACGCGATAGTTTGGCAGCTGCATATGCAGATTTGCCGCGTCCGGTCTTTGCGCTTGAAAAATCGGGCCAAATTGCATGGGCGAATGCGGTTATGCGGCAAAAGCTGGGCGCAGAACGCGGTGCACTTATTTCGATTGATGATGTTGTGCTGGGGGAGACGAGTGATCTCATTAGCGGACTTTGGCGAATTGATCGGGCGCCCATTATCGCACAAATACGACGCAAGAATGCCGATCCTGCAGAGGCTAGCTTTTGTGCATTTCGGCGCGGCGGCGTTGGCGAAGGGTTCGCCTGTGTTGAGCTTACAATTGACGAAGCAGCGGACGAGGTAGAGGACGTTGCGTTATCTGGTGATATTTCTGAATCGCCTTTCGGGGTTGCAATTATCGAAGGTGAAATTAACCGCGATGGCCGCGTCGTCGAGGCAAATAAAGCATTCACTGATGCGTTTGGCACACAGAAAAAAAATGCACCCCTTTCAAAATCCCTGACTGGTGAAACATTAGAAGAATTGGCCGAAGAGATCCGGCGTAAAACCCGCGCGGGTGGCTCTCCGAAAGCGATTGAAGCAACGGTCGGCACGGGCGTACATGCGCGTACATTTGCGTTGTTTGCGCGGCCAGTGCGGCGGAAGCGTGGTTCATACGGAACGCGCCGTACCCTGCTTTATACTGTGGACGTTACAGACCGTAAGCAGATGGAAGAGGAATACGCACAAGACCAAAAGTTACGCGGTATCGGTGAGCTAGCGAGTAAGGTCGCGCATGATTTCAATAATTATCTTCAAGTGGTTATTGGTCATTGCGAACGGTTGATGTTGAAACACCCGGCTGGCGATCCGGCCTACCAGGACCTTGTTCAAATTAGAGAAAATGCACAACGCGCAGCAAATACGACTAAACAGCTTTTGGCATTTTCGCGTAAGCAAACGCTGAAAAGCGAAGTTCTTTCTATTACCGAACTTCTCCGGGATTTCTCACGTTTTCTTACTCGATCTATTAGCGAGAAAGTCAAACTGGAACTGGTCAATGGTCGCGCCCTGCCATCGATCAAGGTGGATCGCCATCAGCTGGAAACGGCTATCATGAATCTTGCGGTAAATGCCCGTGATGCGATGGGCTCCAATGGTGGGACGTTGACCATTCGTACACAATGTATTTTGGCGGCGGACGTAAAGTCACGCGAAGTTGTGGGGCTTCTTGACCAAGACTATGTCCTGATCGAAATAGCCGACACAGGGCCAGGAATCCCGCAAGAAATCGCGGACAAAGTTTTTGATCCGTTTTTCACCACAAAAGAATCCGGCAAAGGAACGGGCCTTGGGCTTTCGACCGTCTATGGGATTGTGCGTCAACTCGACGGCGTGATTGCGCTGAAAGCTACAGAAAACAAAGGCGCGACATTTGAGATCTATCTTCCGGCCTATGACGCCGAGGAAAATACTGATGAGGTGCAAGCCGCGCCGGTACCGCGCAAGGAACCACAGGACCTAACGGGTGCCGGGCGGATTTTGATTGTAGAAGACGAAGACCCCGTGAGAAACTTTGTTGTCGCGACACTTGGTGACTGCGGCTATGAAATTAGCGAAGCTGAAGATGGTGATGAAGCGCTTGAAATTCTTGAAGAAGATCAGGACTTCGATTTGATTATTTCTGATGTCATGATGCCCGTTCTGGATGGCCCGTCGATGGTGGCGCAAGCGCGTGAAAAACTGGGTATTCAGTCAAAAGTTATTTTCATGTCTGGCTATGCAGAAGCAGCTGTGCGAGAGCAGCTCGATATGATTGATGGTGCGGGTTATATTCAAAAGCCATTCACTCTCAAAGGGATTGCGGTTGCGGTGAAAGAAACGCTCTATCCCGTAGAGGACTGATTTTATATTACGATGTCTGGCGGGCATCACTTTGAAAACGAAAAAGCGTAGATAGGGCGGCTTAATGCGGCAGATAGTATTTGACCTTGAGACAACCGGTTTCAAATTCGCTGAAGGGCACAGAATTGTTGAAATCGGCGCTGTTGAAATGGTCAACGGTGCTGTCACGGGCCAGAATTTCCACACCTATGTGAACCCCGAGCGCGACATGCCCGATGGCGCTTATAAAGTACACGGACTTTCTGCAGCGTTTTTGAGCGATAAAAAAATATTCACAGACAAAGACGTCGCGCCTGCGTTTTTGGAATTTGTTGGCGACTCACAATTGGTTGCTCACAACGGAATTGGTTTTGACCTCCCGTTTTTGAATGCTGAACTTGCGGCGGCGCGCTTACCTGTTCTCAACAAAGACAATATTGTTGATACGCTACATATTGCCCGGCGCAAATTTCCCGGATCGCCGGCCAGTCTTGATGCGTTATGTGCGCGGTTTGGTATTGATACCTCGACCCGTGAACGTGATGGCCATGGGGCGTTGCTCGATTCGAAATTGCTCGCTGCTGTTTATATCGAATTGACGGGTGGCGCGCAGGCAGGCCTCGACTTCAAACGCGATGATAGCGAGAGCGCAAGTAGCAACGGTATGAAAGTAAATCGTGCACCGGCGCGGCAACGGCCAAAGCCGCTCGCGTCATTTGTTACTGAAAATGAAAAATCGGCCCATGACGCTTTCATCGCCGAGATGGGCGAGGAAAGCGTTTGGTGCCGGATCGTTAAAGCAGACGCTTAGTTTACAGGCGTCGCTTGTTCGCCATTACCATTACCTTGTTCAGCGGCACGTCGCTGTTGGTTGGCAATATAGATCCCCATGAAGTCGATTGGCTCGAGCATCAAAGGCGGGAAGTTCCCGTTGCGGGTCGCATCGGCAACAATCTGACGCATGAACGGGAACAATAGGCGCGGACACTCAACCAGCATCACCATTTCAAGTTGTTCACGCGGAACGTTAGTGATTTCGAAAACGCCAGCATATGTCGCTTCGACCACGAACATTGCTTCGCCATCTTCGCGATTGGCGCGGGCGGCGACCGATAGCTCGATCTCGTACTGGTTCGGATTTAAAGCGCGACCCTGAACATCGACATTGACTTCGATTTTTGGCGTGGAATTTGACTGATAAACTGCGGGCGCATGTGGGTTCTCAAAGGACAAATCCTTCAGATATTGCGCAAGAACTGTCAGTGCTGGTGCGGTTTGCTGGCCTTCTGGACCGGCGGCATTATTCGGATTAGCAGGCGTATCGGACATGAGATTGTTCCGTTTTTTGTCATCTTTTGAAAGAGCGCGCTCATTACACGCCCTTAAAGGAAGCTGCAACCCGGGCAACGGCCCAGCGGAAGCAACGGCGAGGTGAGGAGGCTTAACGCATTAAATCATCATGACGAACGACGCGCGCTCTGATCATTCGAAGGGCAATACGCGCGAGTGAACGCCGAATTGGCGGCACCAAAAGCAAAAATCCGGCAGCATCGGTAAGGAAGCCGGGGGTCATCAAGAGTGGGGCTGCCACAATTAATAATGCGCCATCGACCACCGAATCGACAGGTAGTCGCCCGGTCTGAAGGTCATTATGGGCCGCATTTAACGCAGCCAAACCCTGCATTTTAATGAGGAATCCGCCAAGAAAAGCGGTAAAAACACAGGCCAGAAGGACCGGCAAAACCCCAAAAGCATTGCCAGCGGCCAATAAGACCGAAATTTCTGCAATTGGGCCGATAATAAAAAGCGCTAGGAGGATAAACAGCATGATGCTCCGGGTGTATTCTGTTCAATGGCTCCTATATAGAGTGCGCTTTGGTAATATTAAGGTTTGAAGGCGATATTGGACGATATGGATCCAGTTCTTCTCTTTTTCGCCGGTGTGGCGGCGTTTGTAATCTTTCGTTTGATCTCTGTGATGGGCACTCGTACGGGCCACGAACAGAGCCACGATCTTGAGTCTATCCAGCGCGCGTCCCAAAAACGCGCCGATGATGAGCCTCAGGACCATGTGGATGAGGTTGTGGTCCGTAAGCCAGTATCTGAACAGGCTCGGGCTTTGCGCGAAGCTGACCCGACCTTTGACGAGGCGGAGTTTTTGGCAGGTGCACGCAGCGCATATGAAATGATTATTGAGTCATTTGCCTCAGGTGACCTCAAATCAATCCGCAGCTTTCTAAATAGCTCGGTCTATGATGCTTTTAAGGGCGCAGTGGTGGAACGCGACGCTGCGGGATACACATCAGACCTAAAATTTGTCGGTATTGAACGCGCAGCGATCATCGATAGTGCAGTCGAAGGTGACAATTTGGTTGCGATCGTAGAGTTCGCATCAAACCAGGTTCGAGTGACGCGCGACCGTGATGGCGAGGTTGTTGACGGCGACTCCAATCGGATTGATCTTGTCAAAGACCGATGGAAGTTTTCTCGCAAACGCGCCAGCAATGATCCCAACTGGATGTTGGTTGCCACCGGTGGCACTGAATAATTTGAAAATGCATTGCGACAAATTGCGGTCTGGTCGATAAATATCAGACAGCTGCGTTTAGTTTATTGTGACCTGCGGAAGTCACTGTAACCGCTTTGCGCAAATTGATCCTGATAGGGAATGCAGACCGTGATTTCATCGACAGGAACTTTGTTGCGATTGTTTCTGGCTGGGGCGCTGTTGATTGCGGCGGCAGCGGCGGTGTTGGTTTTTACAGGCATTATTCCGGCTTATTATGAACGAGAATTTTCTGATGATGATTTTGGTCCGGCCAGTCTAGAGTTTAGTCTTGCAACCTATGACGACATTGATGGTTGGCGCGGTGACGACCCGACCGAGGCGCTTAGCGCGTTTATGCGTTCGTGCGAAATTTTTGAAAAACTCAGTGCTGAAACTGCGGCAAATCCATTAGAAAATAAGGCATTAACCGGTGTAGCGCTTGGCGGCACAGTCGCTGATTGGCAACGCCCCTGCCATGAAGCGCGTGCCCTGACGGTTAGCGCCTACAGTGATCCTTCGATTCGCCGCGGCGCTATTCGGAAGTTTTTTGAATTTCACTTTCAGCCGATCAAGGTCCATGTAAAGCACGTTCCGTTGCCGGATGGCCCAGCACGGCGTGCGGAGCCAAAAATCGAAGAAATAGGTGTTTTCACAGGATATTACGAACCGGTATATTCGGCCTCTCATTCCCAAACGGAGCGTTTTTCTGCACCACTTCTTCCGCGTCCAGATGATTTGGTAGAAGTCGATTTAGGGAAGTTCCGCGATACCTTAAAAGGAGAGCGAATTGCGGGTCGCCTCATCGGGAATCGTCTTGACCCTTATGATGATCGGCGTGCAATTGAGAAAGGTAACGTGCCTGATGAGCCGATTGCATGGCTCGACCCGAACGATCTTTTCTTTTTGCAAATTCAAGGATCGGGACGTTTGGTTTTTGAAGAAGGTGAGAATATCCGTGTTGGTTATGCCGGCCAGAACGGACACGCATATACCGCGATTGGCCGGGTCATGGTTCAACGAGAAATTATGCCGCTTGAGGCTGTTTCAATGCAGTCGATTCGGCAATGGCTTGATGATGCCTCACCAGAGGATGCCCAGGCCCTTCGCGAAGAAAATGCGTCATATGTGTTTTTCAACCGGCTTGATCAGGTTGCGCCTGAACTGGGCCCGCTGGGCGCGCAAGGCGCGTCTCTGACGCCCGGTCGGTCGTTGGCTGTGGATCGTCGTTATTATCCGCTTGGGATGCCTGTTTGGGTCGATATCGAGCCTCAAGAGGGCAGTAAGCCGTTAAGGCGACTAATGATTGCTCAGGATACTGGCGGTGCCATTCGCGGCCCGATCCGGGGCGATTATTTCTGGGGTTCGGGCGATGAGGCCGCGGCGATGGCGGGCGGCATGAACGCCAAAGGAAAAATGGTCATTTTGCTACCGCGTCGGTTGGCCGAAACACTACAACTTCGTGGGCGGAAACCATCGTGAAGCGTCGTCGTCACCTGTCTGCCGAAGAAGAAGCGCTTTGGCGAAAAGTGACCAAAGAAGTCACCACATATCGACCCCAAAAAGCATCAGAAAAGCCATTGGTTTCGTCACCGCAACGATCAATTTCAAAGCCATCGCGGGGCCATAACCCGCCAGTTCCGCAGGTAACACGGTCACCGGGTCAACAAAGCCCCTTACCCAGTCCGATTGGGGCTGGAGACCCCCGGCTAGATCGTTTGGCCAGCCGCGGACGAATCTCTATTGATGCGGTTTTAGACCTTCATGGTCACAATCAGGTCACTGCACGGATTGTGCTCCATAATTTCATCCGCGAAGGTCATGCGCGCGGCGCGCGGTGTGTTTTGGTGATTACCGGCAAAGGGGGGCCGGTTTCTGGCGGCTTGCTGAAGCCGAGGGATGGCAACGAGTTCGCGGGTGCTGGGCGTGGAATATTGCGCGGACGCTTTCAAGATTGGCTCAGCGAAGACCCAGTGCGGCGGTTGATCTCGCGATCAAGCACAGCCCATCAGCGTCATGGTGGAAGTGGTGCGTTTTACGTCTTCCTCAAACGCTAGCCGTTGAGCAAAACTTTCCAGACGAAAGTGATCACAATGGCGACTGGCAATACGTAGAAAACAAGAATGCGCGGTAGGCGGATCGCGAAATTTGTTTCGATGAAATCGGCCGCCCAATCCGAAACGGCTTCGTTCCACCAGCGACGCGGTTTGTGCGCCGGTAATTGGGCTTGTTGAGGGTCAAACGGCATTGCCGCTAAAACTGTTACACCGCGGTTTTTCCAGCGTTGGAAAGATTTTTTGATTGCACCATTCACGACTGAACCACGCATACGGCGGGTCAGCATTTTCAATGGACCATAGGCAAAATCATTTGGGTCGAACTCGATATCGAGAACGATTGAAGATGGTTTGTCGCGTTCGCTATCTTCGTCCAGTCGAACAATTGAATGGCGGACCCCGAAATTCCGAAGGAAGTTTTCGACATCACCAAGCGAAGCCGCAGTGCTGTCACGGCGAAAACGAAGCATGACACGCACGCCTTGTTCGCCTGTTGCTTGCACAGAAAGCAATATAAATGATGCAAGAGCAATCAGTGTGCCGAATAATATGGCAGATCCTGCTGTTAGGCCAGACAGCCAAGAAAGCTCTCCTGGAAAGCTAAGATTTAGGGGTGTCGCGGTTAGTAACCCAAAAGCACCCAGCCCGATCAGTGCTGTTGCGGCTGTACCGCCGACATATCCCAACATTTTGGAAAAGCCCGAGCCAATATTACCGCGGGGGTTGGAAATAGCTTGCAACCGACGAACCCAGTATGCCGTTTTTGCATCCGTTGTTCGGTAACGGTCCTCAACCAAAGTTTGGTCAGGGTTGTTCTCGACGACCATGAAGCGCGTTTTAGCGGGTGCCGCGTCATCATAATCATGATCAATTATGACATAATCCGACGAACGCATAGCGACTTCATAGGGAAGCACCATCGCGAATAGCGGATTGCTTTGTGCGTCGGCACCCAGGGTTGAAACAAACTGAGTTTTGCCAGAAATCGGATCAAACATTGTATTGGTTTGGCGATTTGTATTTGCTGACGAACGCGCAAGTCGCGCCAATTCACGATGCGGTTCAACCATTTGCGTTGTCTCGCGCACATCAACACCGATAGCCCGCATTCCATCAAGTTTTGATTTGCAGCGGCGTGCTGATTCAGGGCCAGCGAATACAACATCAATTCGGTCACGGATAAGTTTCTGATCCGACATATCGATGGGTAAGCCGGCCCGGGGGCTTTCGTTGGCGTATTCGCCAGAGGGCGCGTTATCGCTGCCAGAGTCTAATAGGCCCCATGATTTTCGGAAACGGCGCTGTAGTGATGAAAAGCCAGTGCCCGGGTGCGATGACTGAATGATGTCATAAAGTTGCGATTCATGAACCGCGAGGCAAAGCTTGTCTGTGGCTTCAACTTGATCAACGCCCAATAACGTGAATTGGCTCGCCATGGCGCGAAGCGCTTCAAAGTCGTAACCCGTATACGGATGATAAAATGGGATAACAGCAAAATCTGCTGTATCCTGTTTGACCGCCATCAAGGACTGTTCCTTGGTCCGCAGCGGCATTGTTTGTGCGACGTTGTAATCGAATTTGTTATTGGTGCTGGCTTTCTCGAATTCGCGCTCAACCCGAGAATTGACTGCGCCTAGCCCGGCGTCCGGAACATTGCCGTATTCGCGTGCCCGACGGAGAAATGAATCCGTCGCTTGATAACCAAACCCCCACTCCTCGCCTGTGAAAGCAATTTTTGGACGCTTTTTGCCATTCTCAAGCGGGCCGCGATTGCCGCTACCAGTTGTTTCTTGAGGTTTGTCCGCAAAACGAGGATCAGCGTCCTCCGCAAAGGACATCATGGATCGTCGCTTCCAGGTACGTGCCGCGCCGTCAGCCATGGTAATTCCCCGCTCTTTACCCTCTCACGAGCGGATAGATTAACCTGTCCTTAACGATCGTGAAAGCCCGGATTTGTGCGTGACCATAGGTCTTTGGGGCTATTTGTGCTGTTTCCGGGGCAAACGGGCAGGAAATACAACACTATTTCCTGCGGGGCCTTAGAGGAGCGGCAAAATTCGTGATGAAAATTTGGGCCGTTTTTATAGGATATACTTTGAAAGATCCGCATTCTTTGTGATCCCGCCGAGGCGGTCATTCACGAAATCGGCGTCAATTTTGATAGTTTCGCCCGTTTTATCGGCAGCTGCGAAAGAAACTTCGTCGAGTACGGTTTCCATAATTGTCGCCAAACGGCGAGCGCCAATATTTTCAACCCCACCATTGACCTCTGCCGCAGCATCGGCGAGCGCATCAATCGCATCTTCGCTAAAGTCGAGCGTCACGCCCTCTGTATTCATCAGCGCCGCATATTGTTTGATCAAGCTGGCTTCTGGCTCGGTTAGGATACGGCGCAAATCGTCCCGTGAGAGCGCGTCTAGTTCAACCCGGATCGGTAAACGCCCTTGCAGTTCAGGCAACAGATCAGATGGTTTGGAAAGGTGGAAAGCGCCAGATGCGATGAACAGCATATGATCCGTTTTCACAGGTCCATATTTGGTGGAAACCGTTGCGCCTTCAATCAACGGCAATAGATCGCGCTGCACGCCCTCGCGTGAGATATCGGCACTCGCTCGTTCTGAACTCCGGGCGATTTTGTCGATTTCATCAAGAAACACGATGCCGTCATTTTGTGCTAGATCAACCGCTTCGCGCCCAATGGTTTCGTCGTCCATCAACTGATCAGCCTCTTCGGCAAGAAGTGGTTCGTATGCGTCTTTGATTTTGATCCGGCGCGTTACTTTGGGTGGCTGAAATGCTTTACCAAGCATGTCGGAAAGATTGATCATACTCATTTGCCCGCCGGGCATACCGGGAATATCAAATGCTGGTGGTGCGCTTTGTGTTTCTCGTAACTCAAGGTCGATTTCACGATCATCAATTTCGCCGTCGCGTAGCTTTCGACGGAAGGCTTCGCGGGTGCTCTCGCTACCGCCCTCGCCTACAAGTGCGTCGATTACGCGGTCTTCGGCTGCGGCTTGGGCGGCAGCTTTTACTTCTTCTCGTTTTTTTTTACGGATCAAGCCCACTGCGATTTCCACAAGATCGCGCACGATCGAGTCCACATCGCGACCGACATAACCAACCTCCGTAAACTTCGTCGCCTCAACTTTCAGGAACGGTGCACCGGCTAAACGGGCAAGGCGTCGCGAAATTTCGGTTTTGCCGACACCTGTTGGGCCAATCATCAAAATGTTTTTGGGTGTGATTTCGTCGCGCAATGGCCCCTCGACCCGGCGGCGGCGCCAACGATTTCGCAGTGCGATTGCGACAGCACGTTTGGCAGCCTTTTGGCCGACAATATAACGATCAAGCTCAGAGACGATTTCGCGGGGAGAAAATTCAGTCATGAATAAACAGGAGTCCAAATCGGTTGATGAAACACCGCCTTCACATAAGCGTCCGCTCAAAAATCGCAATCCCGCACAAAAAAAGAGGCACCGGATCGGTGCCTCTTTGATGTTTGGTTTTGCCTGCTATTAGCGAACTGTTTTTTTCCGGCTCGCAAAGCCGAACCCTGCCATTCCGGCCAAGAAGAGCGGGAATGCGGCTGGTAGCGGTACGTCTGATACTTCCATCACGCTGACAGAGCGTAATTTCCATTCGTCGTTAGAGCCGCTGGCACCAATGCCAAAAAGATTGCTCACCAGATTTAGCCCCACAAGATCAGCTAAGCCACCGCCGGGAATGTCACGTCTGCGGGCAATCCGTTCGAGAATGCCGTCACCGTTGCTGTCCATGAACAAGTCAAAATCGTCGTTGCTTTCTACATAGGTGAACATCGCTGAAGCGAGTTGAACCGCAGTATCAAAGCTTAGGATGAGGACTTCATTGCCGTTGCGGCCGTCAACGCGGTGGTCGCCATCATTTGGCAGGCCGTTGCCGCCATCATGGTCAAGGCCGGTGCCGTTTGAATAAACCCGTGGTTCGGCGTCGCGGGCACCAGGTGTGACGACGGCATTACCGACATTGCTGGTGTCAGTGAACATGCCGGCGCTTACGGTCATAACGACCCCGTCGACAGTGTATTCTTGGAAATCATTTCCGGCACCGACGCCACCACCAGTCCCGTTGGCGGAAAAGCCTGATGTGGTCATGCTAAAAGTGGCAGCATTAGCGCCGGCGAACAGGGCCCCAGTGGCCATGGCTGTGGCAAATAAGGTCGAAAAAATCGGTTTCATGCGAACTCCAGAACAAAAATTTTCGCAAGGCCGCAGTCGCTGAACAAATTGGGGATTACAGCGGGCGTACCATTGCGGTGCAACACGCCCTAAGGGTGCAAAAAATGGGCAACACCAGCCCTGCCCGTGTTGGATTTTTGCCGTTTTCAGAAAAATGTAATGATTTCAGCGGCTTATAAATATAATTGCGCGCTCAGCCTCGCGGTTCATCACAAACTGCGTCGTCGCTGCAAAAAATACACATGGGGTGTTTCACCCTGAGACGCAGTATAATCAGCGCTCCAACGTCTCAACTGTTAGCGACTCGTTGGTATAAATACAGATTGTCGCCGCGATGCCCATTGCTTTGCGTACGACCTGCTCAGCGCTCAGGTCTGTCTCTGTCATCAATGCCAGCGCGGCTGATCGCGCATAGTCGCCGCCCGACCCAATGCCGGTTACACCATGTTGCGGCTCCAAAACGTCCCCTGCCCCAGAAAGGGTTAGCGTCACATCTTTGTCGGCGACAATCATCATGGCTTCGAGACGCCGCAGATAACGGTCTGTCCGCCAGTCTTTGGCGAGCTCCACACACGCGCGTGTCAGTTGGTTGGGGTATTGTTCCAGTTTGGCCTCAAGCCGTTCCAGCAATGTGAAAGCGTCGGCTGTCGCACCAGCAAAACCTGCGATGACCTTACCGCCCGCAAGGCGTCGGACCTTTTTTGCGTCGCCTTTCACCACTGTTGGGCCAAGACTGACCTGCCCGTCCCCGCCCACACAGATCGTGTTGCCTCGGCGAACGGCGAGGATAGTGGTGGCGTGCATAGACGGTTTGCTCATGTTTTTCTCATTTCTCAGGTTCGATGGACGGCGCGACCATAATTCAATAGTAGGAACTTTGGTTTATCGCGCATATGACAGTCTGGCTTGCGATCCGTCGCTTCCTTGCCATCTAGGAGTGCGCAGGTCAAAGACAATGGGCGCGGCGACCCGAGAAGAAATAGTGCCTGAGGAGACAGCGCCATGCGTGCGGCTACGATAGAGCGAAAAACCCGAGAGACGGAGATTTTCGTCGCCATAGAGTTGGACGGTACCGGTGATTATGACATCGAGACTGGCATCGGATTTTTTGATCATATGCTCGAGGCTTTTGCGAAGCACTCTATGATCGACTTAAAAGTGCGCGCCGAAGGCGACTTGCATATCGATATGCACCATACGGTCGAAGATGTAGGCATTGTTATGGGCCAAGCGGCTGCGAAGGCGCTTGGGGATTGCAACGGTATTCGCCGTTTCGGTGCATCCTATATCCCTATGGATGAAACACTATCACGGGCGACGCTTGATATCTCCAAACGTCCTTATCTGATTTGGAAAGTTGATTTTGCTCGGCCAAAAGTTGGCGACATGGATACAGAACTTTTCAAAGAGTGGTTTCATGCTTTTGCGATGAATGCCGGTATCTGCCTGCATGTAGAAAACATCTATGGTGAAAACACACACCACATAATTGAAAGCTGTTTTAAAGCGTTGGCGCGGGCGTTCCGTGATGCGTTAGAGGTTGATCCACGCAGCGATGGTGGTTCACCATCGACAAAAGGGTCGCTTGGCAGTTAGCGCATAAAGAGCAGGTAAACGATAGTAAATACCACAACGATTCCGGCTACGGAATAACCTAGAATATAGCGCAGGTGGTCGCCAGTGTGTCCTTGGCGAACTTCCTCTGTGGTTCGATCAGCCGGAGTGGGTTGGGCGGTTTCGCTATTGGTCACGTGGATTTCATCGCTTGTATTTTCAGCTTCTTCTGACCTGTCGCGTGACGGATTTTCTTCGCGGGTGCGCTCGTTTTGGCGTGCGATATCCATGACGCCCTCCTTTACTCATTTGCCTCTATCTTACTAACAGGTCGCGGCGGTTGGGGTTCCCTCCCTCGCGGTTGTCACGACTGAGATCAAATATTGACGTCGCAGCACGTTTCAGATGAGATCGCGGCTGGGCTGGAGACATAATGCGCCCCTCCCTTGTTGTGTTTTCTTGTTTGTATCGAATGGGCGCGAAAACTCAAAAGGGTTTAAACCAATGAAATTAAATGCATTTTTTGCCGCTGGTCTAGGTGGTGCGGCGATGTTTGGTACCGTATCGGCTGGAGAACTAGCTGATTCTTGTGTTGCGGCGCTTGAGGCCGACGGCCGCGACAGTTCCGGGTGCAGTTGTTTGGAAGAAGAAGTTGTGGCGAATGACCTGGTGGCTGAATTCACTGAATTGGCCGAAATTTCTGACCCTGCATCGCGTTACGATGCGGCCTCTGATGAAGCAAAAGCCGCTATGGATAAGTGCACACGATAAAAACTGGGGATGAAGATGAAAAACATATTTGGAACGCTCGCCGCGGCAGGATTGGTATTGTCCGCCCTACCCGCTTCCGCTTCGGAACTTGAGGCAAATTGCGAATCTTACGCCGAAGCAAATGGTACTGATCCATCAGGATGTAGCTGTCTGGCCGATACCGCTGACGCTGCCGTTGCTGAGGAATTGAGTACTGTGGAAACGGAGGCTGATCTTGAAATGCTGAGTGATACGGCGAAAGCCGCAATTCAGGCCTGCTGGCCAGACGCGTAGCGAAAAACATCTAAACGTGACGAAAAATACCAAGGCGCGCCATCACGGCGCGCCTTTTTTATATATTCGGCACTTGCCTCTCCTCTTTTGCTGGCTACAAGCGCGTCATGGCAGAAACACTGGCAATCATCGATTATGGCTCGGGCAATCTTCGCTCGGTTGAGAAGGCCGTTGAACGTGCGGCCCGCGAGGCGGGTCTGGCTCGACATATCAGTGTAACCGATGATCCTGCGATAATTCTCAGCGCTGACCGATTGTTGCTTCCGGGGGTTGGCGCGTTTGCGGCCTGTATGGCTGGCCTCAAAGCCCGCAAAGGTGTTCTTGAAGCAATCGAACATGTGGCCTTGGTGGAGCACCGCCCATTTCTTGGAATCTGTGTAGGGATGCAGCTTTTGGCCAGCAAAGGCTTGGAGTTCGGCGAAAACGATGGCTTGGGCTGGATTCCGGGTGAAGTTGCACCCTTTGAGCCTTCAACTGAGTTTCGCGCACCTCATATGGGGTGGAACAAAGTCACGACCGTGAGCCATCACTCGGTGTTTGATGGCCTCGACGATGAGGTTTTCTACTTTGCGCATTCGTTCCATTTCGAAGTTGAAAACGATGCTCATAATCTTTGTGTCGCAAGGCACGGAATCGAAATTTCTGCCGTAGTCGGGCGGGACAATATCTTGGGATGTCAGTTTCACCCCGAGAAAAGCCAGCGTGCGGGTCTCGCGTTTTTATCTAATTTTTTGACGTGGTCCCCAGCATGACAAGAGCGCTAACTTTATATCCTGCCATTGACCTGAAAGGTGGCCAATGTGTGCGTCTGTTTCAAGGTCAGATCGATCAATCAAAAGTCTACAATGAAGATCCAGCTAGTCAGGCTGGTGACTTTGCGTGTGCGGGGTTTTCGTGGGTTCATATAGTAGATCTAGATGGTGCATTTGCCGGTGAAGCACGCAATGCAAGTGCGGTCGAAGCCATCATGGCAAAGGTCGGCCTAAAGACCCAACTCGGCGGCGGCGTTAGAGATATGGCGGCGGTTGAGCGGTGGTTATCAACTGGTATGGCCAGAGTGATTCTCGGTACGGCTGCGGTGCACAACCCGGGCTTTGTCGTTGAAGCCTGCAAGGCATTTCCCGGTCAGATCGTATTGGGCGTCGATGCCAAAGATGGCCGCGTAAAAACAGATGGATGGGATGGCGATAGCGCTGTTGATCCGGTTGAACTTGTGAAACAGTATGCAGATCAAGGTGTTGCAGCGGTGGTCTATACTGACATTAGTCGGGACGGTGCGCTTGCGGGGGTGAATGTCGAAGCCACAGCCGCGCTCGCAGATGCGTCGGCCATACCGGTGATCGCCTCAGGCGGTGTGGCGTCATTGGCTGATATTGAGGCGCTAAAAGTCGCCCATGATAATATCGAGGGTGTCATCATTGGTCGGGCCCTCTATGATGGTCGGATTGACCCGAAAGAGGCGTTGGTTTTGGCCGGGTAGGGCCGATTTGTTCACTTATGCCCCAGAGTCTATAGTAGACACTGTAATTGTTGCGTATGGAAAGTGCCGCTCATGGGGACGGGACGCACTGAGTTTGAGCTGAAATTTGTCGGGGCTCCCGGCGATATTGCAAAGCTCCCAAATAGCGACTTCTTCCGAGCGGTGGCTCCGAAGGGTTCATGGGAAAAACTCAGTTCAACATATTACGATACATCCGATGGATCATTGGCTGACGCGGGGCTTAGTCTTCGGCTGCGTGAGGAAGGTGCCAAGCTCGTTCAGGCGGTCAAAGCGCGCGGCGACAATGCCGTGACTCGAGCAGAGTATGAGCGTGAGCTTGAATCTGACCGGGATTTTCCCAAGAAAACCGGCGACGCTAAAATTGACGAATTCATCAAAACGCATAGGTCCGCAATTGAACCAATCGCCCGCATCGCAGTTGACCGGTGGTCTGCGAATATCACCTTCAAAGGTACAGAGATCGAGCTAGCGGTTGATGTTGGCCGCGCTGAGAGTTGGGGCGAAGCTGGAAAACGTTTGACCTGCCCAATAGCAGAGGTTGAGTTGGAGCTTCTGGACGGAAGCCCGGCAGATGTTTTTGGCTTTGCGCGTTTGTTAATAGCGAACGCCAAGTTGCGAATGGGTGCGGGCACAAAGCTCGATACGGCAATGGCGCTTCGACGACCCGCCGCTGAGTTGCTCCCACCTCAAAAGATCTCAGTTACGCCGGATACGATTGCTGTCGACGCCCTAACCATGCTGCTCGACACGACTGGCACTCGGCTCGCGAGCCTTCAGCGCAACGTCGTTGAATACCGGTTGCCGGAAGGCATTCATCAGATGCGGGTGGCGCTTCGCCGTCTTCGGGCGGTTGAACGTGTCTATCGGCCTTATCTCAAATCCAAAAAAATAAAGAAACTGGCACAGCGCGCGAAATTCTATGCCGGCATTTTAGGGTCGGCCAGAGATTGGGACGTGCTTTTGGGAGAGACGATCCCTTCGACACAATCTAGCGACTATGCCCCCTCAGGTATCCGAGCCTTAAAGGCAAATGCAGAAGCGGAACGGGCCATTGCTTGGGGCGTTGTTATCGAGGCCATCGACCACCCCGATTTTACCGAATTCTTGTTGGGGGTCACCGAAGCCTGTGTCGTGACAAGCTGGAGCAACGCTTCCAGAAAACCTATGCGCCAACCAATCAAAACATTTGCCCCAGAGATATTGGATCATGCACTCGGCCGTGTTCTAGGTTTGTCGCAGACGCTTGACGGATCAGAAGCATTGTCAGCGCGTCACCCGATGCGGATTGCACTTAAGAAACTGAGATACCCCGTACAGTTATTTCGTTCTGCCTACCCTAAATCAGAGCGTAAAGACTATATGCGGGGCCTTTCTATGCTACAGGATGCATTCGGTACGATAAATGATGCGGTGGTCGCGCAATCGCTCGTGGATATCGCGGCAGCCAATGCGGGTGACGATGCAATCCGCGCAGCAGGGTTCATCGCAGGGTATAAGGCCGCTGAGGCGAAAATAGCGGCTCAACAAATAGATAAAGCATGGGCAGCTTTTTCGGAGCAGCGCCCATTCTGGCGGGAATAAAAGTGCTCAATATACGGATTATCCCTTGTCTTGATGTGAAAGATGGTCGGGTCGTCAAGGGTGTGAATTTTGTAGACTTGCGTGATGCGGGTGATCCGGCAGCTGCCGCCGAAGCCTATGACGCTGCCGGGGCGGACGAGTTGTGTTTTCTCGATATTTCCGCCAGCCACGAAGGCAGGGGCATTTTGCTGGATATGGTTAGCACGGTGGCTGAGCGTTGCTTTATGCCGCTTACCGTCGGTGGGGGGGTTGCATCGCTCAATGATTTCCGCGCTCTTTTATTGGCCGGGGCCGATAAAGTCGCGATCAATACTGCGGCGGTGAAGAATCCTGATTTGATCGACGCTGCTGCTGCTCGATTTGGAGCGCAATGTGTTGTGGTGGCGATCGACGCCAAACAAGTCGGTGAGGGCTGGGAGATATTTACCCATGGCGGTCGGAATGCCACGGGAATAGATGCTGTCACTTTTGCAAAAGATGTTGTTGACCGCGGTGCTGGCGAGATTTTGCTAACCTCCATGGACCGTGATGGCGTTAAAACGGGTTACGACATCGCGCTTATTCGCGCGATATCTGACGCAGTTGATGTGCCGGTGATCGCATCCGGCGGTGCCGGGGCCGTTGAGCACCTAGTTGAAGCAGCAAAGGATGGTCACGCTTCGGCAGTGTTGGCAGCGTCCATTTTCCATTTTGGCGAGGTCACCATTGACGAGGCGAAAACTGCGATGGTCCAAGCGGGGTTACCAATGCGCCGAACAACACTAGCATAAAGTGAATTGACATGACTCAGTATAAAGAACAATTAGGGACCACTCTTGACCGTTTGGCAGAAACAATAGACGTCCGTAAGGGGGCTGCGCCAGAGAGTTCCTATACGGCCTCTCTTCTTACGGGCGGCGCACAGAAATGCGCAAAGAAATTTGGTGAAGAGTCGTTTGAGTTTGCGTTAGCCGCAGTGACTGGTGATAAACAACATATCGCCGAGGAAGCTGCCGATGTTCTCTATCATTTCATGGTCCTCTTATCGGCATCAGGTGTTTCTACAGATAAGGTTAGCAAAATACTGGCGCACCGCGAGGGAATGTCAGGGCACGAAGAAAAATCATCGAGAACCTAATTCCTGAATAAAAAAAGCCCCGCATATGCGGGGCTTTTTGTTGTCGTTATGCTCGAAATTACCAACCGCAGGAGCGGCCTTCGTTTTGTTCCTGCAGGTAATCCATTAGCGGCGCAAAATATTCGACCATCGCTGATCCATCCATTTCACGTGTGCCGGTAAAGGCTTCAAGTGCTTCAGGCCAAGGTTTTGATTGACCCATTTCGAGCATTGCATTGAATTTTTCGCCAATAGCGTCTGAACCGTAAATCGAACAACGATGTAATGGTCCTTCCCACCCAGCCATTTCGCATGCAGCTTTGTGGAACTGGAATTGCAGGATATGAGCAATGAAGTAGCGAGTGTACGAAACATTGTTCGGAATGTGATATTTCCCACCCGGATCAAAATAGTCAGCCGAGCGTTCCACTGGTGGGCGGATGCCTTGGTATTCCTCACGTAAATCCCACCAACCCTGATTATAGGTTTCAGGTGTCAGTTGGCCTGAAAATACTTGCCAGCGCCATTTGTCCATCAATAATCCAAACGGTTCGAACGCTACTTTTTCGAGTGCTTGCGCCATCAACAGTCCGACATCCTTTGATGCGTCAGGCTCTTGTTCAATTAACCCAAGCTGTTTGAGATAATCTGGCGTAATTGACAATGCGATCATATCGCCAATGGCTTCGTGGAATCCGCCATTCGCACCACCCTGAAAAATCGGTGACTGCTCTTTATACGCACGTTGGTAATAATTGTGCCCGAGTTCGTGGTGGACGGTTTGGAAGTCATCCGAATTGACCTTGGTACACATCTTGATGCGAATATCGTCTTGCCCATCAAGATCCCATGCGGATGCGTGGCATGCGACTTCCCGATCGGCGGGCTTGGTGATTTGCGAGCGCTCCCAGAATGTTTCAGGGAGGGGAGCAAACCCGAGAGAGGAGAAGAATGCCTCACCGGTTTTTACCATTTTCGTGGCATCATAGCCATTGTTCTTGAGAAGTGCGGTTAGGTCATAGCCCGGGTCTGCATCGCCCGGCGCGACGAGATCATACACATTGCCCCAGCTTTGCGCCCACATGTTTCCGAGCAAGTCCGCGCGGATTGGTTGATCAAGGGGGACGACATCATCACCATATTGGTCGTTTAGCTTTGCGCGAACGTGGCAATGTAACTCGTCATAAAGTGGTTTTATCTGCCCCCAAAGGCGATCCGTTTCTTCGGCGAATTCCGCAGGCGGAAGGTCGTAGCGTGCCCGCCACATTGAACCGACATCATCAAACCCTAATTCGCGTGCGCCTTCATTGGCGATTGCGGCCATTGCCGCGTAATCTTCTTTCATTGTCGTGCCGGATGCATTTTCCGTAACCGGAATTTCACGCCACTTTACCCAAATATCCTGAAGTTTTTGTGGGTCGCGAATTGTGCCCATCATTTCTTCAAGATCCACGCGCGAGACTTGTTCGCCGTCAAGTTCGATTTTTCCGGTCGCGTAAGCAGACGCCATCCGCGTGTTAATTTCCGAAAGTTCTTTAGCTGCGCCTGGCCGTTCGGGTGCGGGCAAATTAAGGCCAAGTTTTATCAGCTCAATTTTACGTCGCATGTCGTCTGGTAGTTCCAGATCATTAAAACGCTTTGCTTGATTGGCGAACTTAACCCCGGCTTCAGTCCCCTCGGTTGAGACGCGTGTGTTCAACCAGTCCGTATCGTAATTGATATAGGTCGAATTTACCCATGCGATGCGTGCGGAATATTCACCGAACTCGCGATAAAACGTTTCAACTTCTTTGATGAATTCTTCGGCCTCAGCGACCGTTGGCGCGTCCTTGGTGGTTTGCGTTTCTGCGGGTGAAGCGTCTGAATTTGTGGTCTTTGTTGACGTGGTCTCCTGTTCAGCGCATGCGGCAAGCAAAGCCAAGGTGGAAACAGCAGCGAGCGTAGAAAATTTGTGCCGTAATTGACGGTTTATCATGAAGGCTCCCTCGATAAGTTGTTATGCGCAGCATAGCCGCGCATAGGAGCTGGCGCAAAGGACCGAATGGTTTTGTTTGTTAGACTTTTTCCGCAAGCTTTATTGCAGTGCGACATCCAATTTTGATGGCACCTGACAATAAGCGATAAAACGGTGCTTGATGCGCACCTTCATCTTCGGCTGTATGCTTATGGCCCAGTTCATCTTCGCGAAATTGCTTAACCGTGGCGGCAAGCTCCGGCTCTTTTTCGGCGAGTTCTTCGACCTGTTCGCCATAATGTTTCTCTATGACGTCTTCGACAGCCGCAGTACACGCCATGGCAGACTTTTCGCCCATGAGGGCCGTTACCGCACCGAGGCCAAATCCGGCGGCATTCCATATTGGTGCCAGCAAGGTTGGGCGAACTTTTCGATCGGCTAATAATTGGTCAAAGGTTGACAGGTGATGGGCTTCTCCGTCTTCCATTTCCTGAAGTAGCGCCGCCATCCGTGCTTTGTGCGGGAGTTTATCAAAAACTGCGCGCTGGCCGCGGTAAATGGCCACCGCCCCATATTCTCCGGCGTGATCAACCCGAAGCATATCGGCGAGGCGCTGTGCCTGAGGCCCTGGCTTTTGTGGATTGCTCATTTTTAAGCGCTCCGATGATTTCGTCGCGCAGCCTTGGTCTCCGCTAACGCAGCAAACAGCGTGAGTGCAAATAACCCCGCTGATGCAAGCAAGTTATACCCGGCCATTGAAATTCCGAAAAAGCGCCATTGCACATCTTCGCACGAAGGGCCGCTAGCCGGTTGATCGAGAGACGCGGCAAGATTGGTGACATCAATGTCTACGGCACCGCCAGAACAAATCGCCGGTCCGGGCCAGTAACCATATTCCACACCAGTATGATAAAAAGCGAGCCCCGCGCTTACAGCGTATACAAGGGCGGCTGCTCCGACGGCTGCGGCAGCGCCCATTTTTGATTTGAAAAGCCGTGCGAAAAGCAGCCCCACGAAAGCGACGGCCAGCCCAGTCCAGTGGGCTTCGCGCTGATCGAGACAAAGGATGCAAGGAATGAGGCCGCCAACCCGTTCAAACAGGTGCGCGCCAGCAAGCATTGATGCGCTTGCCACAAGGGCGATCCCAAGGGCGCGTTCAGTCAGTGAAAGGCGGTTCAATAAAGCGAGCATGAAATTCAATATAACCTTGAATTTCGTTACGCTATCTAAGGCGGATCGTCACACTGCCGGTTATGCGCCCATACCTAACCAAGCCTTAATTAATGAGATGGCTTCATGACCAAGAAAGAGCAGCAAAAATACCCATGCGAAGCCAAACAAAAGGCCAAGAATAACCAAAACCCCGTCGCGTTCGATCAAGCCGAGCGATGCAACAGCGACACCAATGCCGGGTGCCGTATTGGTCGACGGGAGAGGCGTTAAGATCGAAAGGATAGGTATCAGCATCAAGAAACCAACTATGCGCGAGCCAATATGGCTGGTCACGAACGGAAGTCGCGGTTTGGAAAAGCGTTCGATCCAGCCAATATATTTTTCGGCTTTTTCGAGTACCCCCTGAAATGCCGGTATCGAAAAACTACGTTGGTTAAGGGATTGCGGAAGCCACGGATGCCGCCCGCCCATTGCTAATTGCCCAGCCAGTGCGAGCATAGGCAGCGCGACAATCTGCGGCAGCAAATAAATAAATGGCAAACAACAGGGCAGCGCGAGCATCAACAGCAAAAAGCCAAAAGCGCGTTCGTCCAGCCGATCGACGACGTCACCCAATTTGGCCGTCTCTTCTTGCTCTTCGGTCACTGGTGGCACCGCGGCCGACAGTTTTAGCTCAGAAAGAATGTCGGTGAGAATCCGGGTTGCCCCACGCGGCTTTCTGTTAGGGATTCCGTCGGCACCGGCGGTCATGTGTCGTTCCTGCTGATTTCTTCGATCGAGGTGATGTAGGCCACTTTGCCCATCATACCTAGAGGGCGCAGATTGAAAATTCGTATCGCCGCTTGGGTAATTAAAATGGGATGAGTGCCGCAACACCGCTTGACCCGGCCATCGCGGTACCTAATATGCGCGCTTCATCGTCGACCGAGACAGAGGCCCCTCTGGCGGAACTGGTAGACGCGCTGGATTCAAAATCCAGTTCCTTCGGGAGTGCCGGTTCGATTCCGGCGGGGGGCACCACAATGCATGTGACAGCGCATGACTTTCAGTCAAAGAAAAAGCCCCCAAATTGGGGTAGGAGCTTTTTAACGGCGGAGTATTTTTGCGTTAAATCGGCGAAATACTCCAATCCCAAACAATGCAGACAAGAATAGTGGGAGTGCGGCGGGAATTGGAACGGCTGTAATTTCTACGCTGCCTGACGCAGTACCATTGAATGCACTCGCTTCAGTACCGGAAAACCCCCAATCGTTTCCAGCAAGATTAAATTGGAAAGGTGCCCCAGTTTTTGCGTCACCCTCAAATATCGTACGGGTGTTGCTATATTGGCCGTCTGCATCACTTCCGACACTTTGTTCGCAGCCACGGTCAAAAACAGGATTGAAAGCAGACAAGCAAAACCCAAATAGTGAAGAACCATTAAAGTATAAGTAGCCGTAATTTTCACTGAATAAACCAAGGGCGTCTTTTCCTAGCGAATTTAAACCCACGCCAAGGTCTGTAATCGAAAAGTCGATACTCTGAACAAGTGATAGTGTAGGGAGCGAACCGCAATTTAGGCTGCAGTGGTCATTGAAATTCACTTCTTCGTCGGCATCCCAAATAAATGAGCCGCTGCCTGAAATTGAAATCGCTTTACCATTCGAGAAGCCTTCACCGTCCAGCAATATCTGATAGGTCATGGGCTTGGCGTGAGCTGACGAGAGACAAAGCAAAACCGCAATTATGAAACTAGTAAAGACTCGCATGGACTTCCCCAATTATAAGTTCTTGTGACTTATACAAATATTTATCGGCCATAAAAGCAATAACGAGAGAAAATAGGTATTCTCAACCATCAGTTGACGGCAACTATCATAGACCACTCTATGGGTGCATAGAGTGCTATTTATTTCATCACGATGAAACACCGCGGTGTCTTTGGGTGGAAATACAATTTTGGATCCGCGCATTCCGGCGCATAACTTTCAGTCAAAGAAAAAGCCCCCAAATTGGGGGCTTTCTTTTTATTATGTGGCAAAGCATTAGCAGCGATTTTTACGACGGTCCTTTTTCGAGCATTTGTCGCCACCGTTGTTTTCAATAAAGTTGTTGGTGACTTTTGGCTCAAGCCCTTCACGAATGAAGATCGAAAGGCCGTCATTGCCGACAATGTCATTGTCTTCGATGACGCCGTTCACACCAAACGGAACAGCAACGCCGTCACCGTTGTTTTGGGCAATCTCGTTATATCGAACGAGTGATAGCTTTGCGTATTTGTCGAGGATGATACCTGAGCCTTTATTGTTTCGGATTTTGTTACCGATTAATTTGGCTGCGCCGTATCCAGATGATTTCACACCGCTGTCGAGATTGTCGAAAATTTCGTTACCCGCGATAACAACGTCTGCGCGGCTGCCGGACGCAATATCAACGCCGACTTTGTTTTGCAGAATTTTGTTATCAATAATGAAGCTTTGCGACAGCGAGTGCTGTTGAACCACAGAGACGCCTTCTGACCCGGCGCTGATGCGGTTCTTCTCTAACATGACGGTGCCGCCATTGATTTTAACGGCAGGGCGAACCCCAGAACCAAGAACGTCACTTTCTTTGAGGGTGAAAACGCCTTGGTCGATATCAATACACGCGGATGCCGCTGAATTGATCTTCGCTGCGAATTGCACATTTGCAACAACTGCGTGAGCTGTTCCGTCTTTTGGCGCGAATTTCAGACAAGACTCGTTCATGGGTGCAGAAATTTCAACACCAGAGCCAGGCCCGCGATCACCTTGGATGAATACTGATTTTTCGAGCGAAATCGATTCATTATAAGTCCCATGCATCACGTAAACGACGCCGCCTTCAGCGACATCCTTGATAGCATGGGAAATTGTTTTGTAAGGACCCGGACCATTGACGTCGACAATGATCTGCATAGGGCCTTTTTTCCGAGATTTTGATCCAGAATCCCCGCCAGAATGCGATTTTCCAGCACCAGGCTCGTTGATAGGGAAACCGCCAAGCGTACCGCCGGACTGTGCTCCAACCTGACCAAACGTCATGCCAATTGCTACGATTGCGACCGTCACGGATTTCGCCGATGTCAGGGCGAAATGGTTCATTTTTGTATGTCTCATCTCATCAACCCCCTACTGAACATCACGAGTATATTCAAAGCTTAGTCTGCGTAGCGCGTCATTGGCTGGCTTATAGCCCAACGCCGATGCGCGGGCTAAGTGATAGGCAGATTTACGCTCATCCGGCGTAATCTCGTTTAGACCCGTTGTGCCGTCGCGATAAACAACGCCGAGCGCATAATGTGCGATGGCAAGATTTTGTTCAGCCGCGGAGTCAAGCCATTTTGCTGCCAACTGACCGTCTTGCTCTACGCCAATACCGCGAACGAACATGATGCCATAGACATATTGCGACATTGGGTGGTTCGCTTTCGCAGCATCTGCAAAGAGTTCCACCGTCTGGCGCGGCGTTAATACGCCAGTGACCACTGCCTGCTTTTCGTCTTCGGACATGCTGTTGTCGCGGGCAACGGTTGAGTATTGGAACCGGCGGATCGCCGCGCGCGATGATGGTCCAAGTTTGTTGTCCACTGTACCCGCGCGCAGTCCAAGTGCGTTGAGCGCCCGCTGGATGAGTTCAACATCAATGTCTGAAACTGCCTCGAGAGCGTCAGCCATTCTAATTTCTTCAAGCTCTTTTTTAAGCCGTTCCAGCTCTTCTTGCTGACGCGTTTTTCCGGTGTGTTCCGGCGGTAATGGCGGCTGCCATTCTGCGGCTTTTTCAAGTGCGGTTTTGATTTCTTTTGGGTTCATCAACCGTTCAAGAACTTCGTAGGCGGCGCTCGCTTCGCCAACGCCACGCTCTTTAGCGAGCGTGTACATCTTAAGGGCTTTCGCGTTGTTTTTCGCGACACCTGCGCCTTTTTGATACATATCGCCGAGACGGTAAAGATCGTAAGCGCTGCCGGCTTCAAAGGTTTGCGCGACCAACCCTTCGGCTTTGTTCACATCACCAGAGCTCATTCGGAAACGAATTTCCGTTAGGCGCTGTTCCGCGAGGATCTGCGCATTTACTTCTTGAGCTGTTGGTTGTTGGTATGCGGAGAAATCATGATACGCCGCGAGTGTGTACCACATCAATGATTGAACATTGTCGACCGGTATAGCTTCTAGCGGTGCCGTTGCTGAATCTGCCGATTCAAGCGGCTTGCCTGAATAGACATCGCCCAGAATTTTTTTAGAGCGAATATCGCCGGCCACAGCAAACCGGCGCCAAGTATCTAGCGCCTGTGAATACTGACCGTTCTTATATGCCTCTAATCCGGCATCATAAGTGGCATGCGCCGGTGACATGGCTGCTATTGCCAAAACCGATGCCGCTGCCATGCCGCCCATTAGACGACGGGCCTTACCGGCCAGCATGATTGGATGTCTTTTCATATCCCCGCTTCCCCTCAACAGTCTCTCCGAACGCGTGTCACTTGACACGATCCATCCGAACCAGCGCACCGAAAGAAAAGAACCATCCCCCGATGTGCTCACCAACCCAGCCATTAAAGCACGGACCGGCGCGTGGCTCTACATTAACCTTACCATTGATCAAAGCAAAAGGGCACACGAAGGCGTTTTTAGGGCGCGCTATCAAAAATTTATGCGGCGGACCCCGAATTTATAAGGAATTGGGGCCGCGCGTGACCATAAAGACGCTAACCGGTCGATCTTTGGTCCCCTCATCGGTCAGCTGAACGACGGTGTGACCGGCCTCATGGCAAAAATGTGGAATATCGATTGCGGCCAGCGGATCGTCAGCACGAATTTTCAAACAATTTCCGGGGGATAGGTCCCTTAGGGCGGCTTCCATGCGGATAACCGGCATGGGGCAGCGATAGCCGGTAGCGTCTAATTCTGCTGGATTATCAACAGGTTGTGTCATTGTCGCCGCTCTAGCGTTGAGAGGACAGCTTCGCCTAGTGCCGTTGCCGGAGCTTCAAATGGTGCAGCAAAAACCGGAATTTCCGCGTGGAGTCGCGCCAATTCAGCGATCAAGCCATCTGGATGGGCAGTTTCGCGGGTCGGTTGTGACACAACAATCGCAGATACATTGATGTTTCTTCGTTCAAGAGATTCCAATGCGGTCAATGTGTGGCTTACAGCGCCCAAGTAATTTGCCGCCACGAGAATGACCGGAAGGTTGAGAGTAGCAATCAGATCGACCTGGAGCAGAGTATCGGTTGCCGGTGAAAGGACGCCGCCAGCCCCTTCGATCAAATGAAAGTCCGCTTTGGTTTCCAATCCGACCCGGCAAAATTCGATTAGGGCCTCATCGTCTATTTCGACACCGATTTGTCGTGCAGCGACATTTGGGGCCAGTGCTGGCGGGAGCGCGTGAAGGCAGGTTTTGGCCAAGGCCGGTTCGTTGATGTCTTCGCCCGCAGCGGTAAGCAATATTCCTGCGTCAGAATGCAGATACTCGTCAGGTGAAAACCCGCTCATTAGTGGTTTTAAGGCGTGTACAGATAAACTGCGTTTTCGAGCCGCCAATAAAGTTGCGGCGCTAACATAGGTTTTGCCAATTTCGGTGCCGATCGCGGTAACAAAAATATTTTGCATCATGTTGTTCTGGCTTCGTTGATACAGCCAACAAGGCGCTTGATGTCTTCTTGGCGATGGTTAGCCGAAAACGTAAAGCGTAACCTGGCCGTACCCGCAGCAACGGTCGGGGGCCTGATGGCTGTAACCAAAAAACCGTTCTCTTCGAGTGCCGCGGAGAACGCCATCGCTGCGTCAGCCTCGCCGATGATAAGCGGAACAATGGTGCTGGTGGGCGGGGGTAGGTTTAACATACGACAAAATAGTTTCGCGTTCTCCATTGCCTTGATGCCTAGTGTTTTTTCCTGTGCAATAATATCGAGTGAGGCGTTGATCGCGCCCAAAACAAAAGGTGGTAGGCCGGTCGTGTAGACAAAACTACGTGCACGGTTTTGTAAAAGTTGAATGAATTCATTCGGTCCGCAAACATAGCCACCATAGACCCCAGCGGCTTTTGAAAGTGTTCCCATCTGTATTGGTGCGGGGTTTTCTTGCGTAAAAACGCCGAGGCCGTGGGCATCGTCTGTCATTAGCCACGCGCCAAATTCGCCACACAGAACGGACAGCGCAGATAGTGGTGCGCTATCACCGTCCATAGAAAAAACTGTCTCTGTAATGACGAGTATGTTTCCGTTGGTGCGCACTTGCTCCAATATCGTGCGGGCGTGGTCTATATCATTGTGCCGAAAAATTTGAATGTCTGCACCAGATAGACGCGCCCCAGCGTGGATGCAGGAATGGACGAGGGCATCAAGAAGTATGACGTCGCCTTTCCTCGCGAGGGTGGGGATGGTGCCTACATTTGCAAGATAGCCTGAGCCAAATAACAGCGCCGCTTCTGTGCCTTTCATGGTGCTGAGTTTTGTTTCGATTTCTAAATTCAGCGGGTTATCCCCCGTCACCAAACGCGAGGCCCCCGAACCGGCACCATATTGTTTGGCGGCACTAATCCCCGCTTCGATCACGCGCGGATCTGTGCTCAGGCCTAAATAGTCATTGTCGCTAAATGAAATCAGGTCGCGGCCTGTCCGGAGGGCCTTACTTTGGCCGGATCGGGCGGTCGGGGTTAGGGTCCGCCGCAACCCTTTGGCAGCAAGTGCTTCCAGTTTTTCGGTTGCAAACGACGCAATCGATTTTGTGCGGCGGTGTTCAGCTGGATTGGCAGGGCGGTTGATTTGGGTCATGGCCGGTGTAGGTACTCCACAGATCGCTGTGACCGCAAGCGTTCATAGAAAGGTAAGTACGAATGAGTGAACCCACATGGCTTGTTGAAGGTCTTGACCACATTTGGTTGCCGTATTCGCAAATGAAAACGGCTCCACGCCCGGCAGCAGCGGTGAAGACCAATGGCGTCACCATTCATATGGGTGATGGTCGAACCTTGATCGACGGAGTTGCGAGTTGGTGGACGTCTGCTCATGGTTATAACCATCCCCATATTCTTGGCGCAGTTCGTGAGCAACTGTCTGTCATGCCCCATGTGATGCTCGGCGGGTTGGCACACGAACAGCCCTATCGGTTGGCGAGTCGCCTAGCGGCCATGACTCCGGGCGATCTAACGCGGGTATTCTTTACAGAGTCAGGCTCGGTCGCCGTGGAAGTCGCGATGAAAATTGCGATGCAATATTGGCGAAATAAAACCGGAGAGTCGCGGAACAAATTCGTCTCGTTCAAAGGTGGGTATCATGGCGATACATTCGCGACCATGGCGGTGTGCGACCCCGAGGAGGGAATGCATAGTTTGTTTGCTGGTGCGGTAGCATCGCAGCACGTAATTGATCTGCCTAAAGATGAAGAAGCGACGTCTGCTCTCGATCAATTATTGGCTGAGCACAAAGATATCGCTGCTATTCTTGTTGAGCCATTGCTGCAAGGTGCAGGGGGGATGCGAATTTATGAGCCGAGTACATTACGGCAGATGCGGAAAATTTGCAGCGCGCATGGTGTGTTGTTGATCTTTGACGAAATTTTCACTGGGTTTGGCCGCACCGGCGCAATGTTTGCGAGTGAAAAAGCCGGGGTGACGCCCGACATTATGACGTTGGGAAAGGCACTCACGGGTGGTGTCGCACCGCTTGCGGTCACTATTACCAGCGAAGAGGTTTATGCTGAATTTCATGATGATGATGCGACAAAAGCATTGATGCATGGCCCCACTTTTTGTGGTCATGCACTCGGGTGCGCGGCGGCCAACGCCTCGCTTGATCTTTTTGAAAACGAGCCGCGAATAGCGCAAGCGTTGGATATTGAAAACCAGTTGCGGACATCGCTGTCTCCGCTTGCCGATTTGTCGGGTGTTGAAGACGTACGTATTCTCGGGGCGATGGGCGCTGTTGAAATGGTGTCGGATTTTGATGTCGATAAGGCCCGTGCGGATTTTATCGACATGGGGCTTTTCGTTCGCCCGTTGGGTCGCGTGATCTATTTAACCCCGGCATTGACTATTGAAGCCAAAGATCTGCGGCGTTTGACCGATGGCGTCATAGAAATGGCGCGCCGTTTAAGCGCGCCATAATGAAAGTCGTCAAATTATTTTTTGAAATGATCGGTTACGTCTTTCATCGAGAATGGAAAGACGATCGTGTTGGTGCGATCACCGGCAATGTCCTGAAGCGAGTTCAAATAACGAAGCTCCATCGCGCCGGGTGAGGTGGCAAGAATGGTCGCCGCTTCCGATAGTTTCGCTGCTGCTTGTTGCTCGCCTTCAGCGAGGATGATTTTTGACCGTCGCTCGCGCTCGGCTTCGGCCTGACGCGCAATGGCGCGGATCATCGACGGGTCAACATCGACGTGCTTAATCTCAACATTGGAAACTTTGATCCCCCAGGCTTCTGTTTGGTGATCTAGAATTGATTGAATGTCTTTGTTGAGCTTGTCGCGTTCTTGCAGCATTTCGTCGAGGTCATGTTTACCCAGCACTGAACGCAACGTGGTCTGTGCGAGTTGGCTGGTCGCAGCCATATAATTCTCGACCTGAACAACGGCGCGGACAGAATCAACCACACGATAATAGATCACTGCATTGACTTTAACAGACACGTTGTCCTGAGAAATCACGTCTTGTGTTGGTACATCATGAACCAAGGTCCGCATATCGACTTTACGCATTTGCTGGATAATCGGTACCAAGATGATAAGGCCAGGGCCAGAGGCTTTGTTGCCAACACGACCAAGCGTAAAAATAACCCCTTTCTCATATTCTTTGAGAATTTTGATGATGTTTGTCGCGAGAAATAGTCCGATCACGATGAAGGGGAGAAGGTATCCAATACCGCCAAACATAGGCCGCTCCTTTATTTAATGCCGATACACGAGATCAATGTGCGTCAGGCGGGTTTCTTTTTTACCTGTAACTTAAGCCCATTTACGGACGCAACCGTGACAGCGTCACCGGGTATTAGGTCATCAGATGAACTCGCGCTCCAAAGCTCACCACCAGCGGAAACAAAACCTTTGCCATTTTCCCACTCGACAACTTCCGCATGTTGAACATTCATGGCATCGCCAAGCCGGAAGGGGGTCTTCCACCGCATAAAAAATAGGCCATAAATTTTTGCAAGGGCGACAATGGCAAAACCCGCAAGGAGGGCGATGCCAACGAATACCATCGGATTAGGGGGCACATGCAAGTTTTCCATGGCTGGACATTAAGCCTCTTTGGGTTGCAATCCGCTTAAGAATCCAGTGGATTTTGCTTGCTTTACGATTAAAACCAGCCCTTCAATTTCCACCACGCGGACCTTGTCGCCCGGAGAAAGCGGTTTATCGGATCGCGCGCGCCAGCGTTCGCCTTCGACGATGACCCAACCTTCGCGGCCGTCCCAATCATCGACAACTCCCTCGCGTTTGCGAATGGCTTCGCCACCGATCATGGGGCCATGGCTGCGAGAGCCTACGATTGCGAAAAGAACCAACGCAAGAAAACCGCCTGCGCATACGAGAATTGTTGCGATAACCGGGGTGGAAACTCGGAATCCTTCGGGGAATACGACGAATAATCCGAAACCAAATAAAATGAGACCTGCAAGCCCTATCAAGCCCAGTGTCGGCGTATAGGCCTCGACCGCCATAAACACCGCACCGACCCCAATAAGCGCCAAGCCAAGGCCGTTATAGGGAAGGACTTGAAACGCATAAAAGCCGAGCAAGAGACATGTAACGCCAACTGCGCCTGGAAAGATTGATCCGGGATTCCACATCTCGATGATGATGCCTGTCGTCGCTAATGACATAAGAATGACAGCTACATTTGGATCAGCGATAAAGCTGAGAATACGCTCGGCTAACGTTGCGACGATCCGTTCGAGTTTTACATTTTCCGTAACAAGCGTTTTGTCACCGGATGCGGTTTTGACCGTTTTGCCGTTCATCTGTGTCAAGAGATCATCAATATCGTCGGCGACAATATCAACAACCCCAAGCTTTAAGGCTTCATTTGCAGTAATAGATACGGCATCTCGTACGGCACTCTCGGCCCAATCGGCATTGCGGTCGCGCTCTTCTGCCAAAGCTCGAATATAGGCAACCGAGTCGTTGATGATCTTGGCGCGGAGCGCATTTGGGGTGGAAAGCGGATCAGAGTCCGCAGGCTCTATTTTTTCTGCTTCTTCATTGGTTGCGGTTTCGTCGGTGCTTTCGCTGGCGTCGATATTGTCCGCTTGTTCAGGGCTATCGGTTTTTTCGTCATCACCGATGCCGGGATCATTTTCATCAAATGGGCTATCTTTCGACGGTGTACCGCCTACTTCGACCGGCGTCGCGGCACCTGTGTTGGTCGCCGGGGCCATTGCGGAAACATGGGCGGAATACATGATGTAGAGGCCGGCACTTGCCGACCGCGCCCCTTGCGGTGAGACATAGGTAGCAACGGGGGTGTCGGATGCGAGAATGGCTTTGATGATGGTTTTCATCGAGTCCATCAATCCGCCGGGCGTATCAATTTCGAGGATGATAATTTCTTTGCCGCTGTCCGACGCTGCTTTGATTTCGCGTGCGAGATATTGGGCAACGGGCGGCGTGACTGCACCATTTAGGGTCAGGATTACGCCTGAACGATTCGTGTCCGGTGCTGGCTGTGCAATAGCCGACAACCCAAACATCAATGCGCTCAGCGCGAGTAGTCCCGCAAAAAACTGTAGCCGAATTTGGTGCGCCATCATGCTCTCGCCCCTCCAGATGCCTCCCTTTAAGATAGAGGCGAATTGGGCGGAATCAACGGACGATTGAGTTTGGGCGCAAAATCACGAGTTTTGACCGGGCAAGGCAAACCCTCTTAATGGGTGGAAATGGCCAAAATCCTCAGCCTGTCTGTCTGAGTTCCAGATCGAGAATGCCGAATAGCACGGAGAAACATATGCGACGGATCATCCAGATATTAGCCGTTATCTATGTGCTCAACAGCCTTTATATGTTGATTATGCCCTTTGATTGGTATGAAAACACGCCCGGCGTTTCCATGCTTGGTCCGTATAACACGCACTTTGTACGCGATGTCGGGCTAGTTTATTTGATTAGCGCAGCGGGTATGTTTTGGGGGGTGCGCCCCCGTCAGGTGAACGTATTAATTTTTGCCAGTATCTGGCCGGCGTTACACGCGATCTATCACTTTTGGATGTGGGTTGGACGCGACTTCGCCCTAGACCAAGTCGCGCTTGTTAATTTGGTCGGTATTCAAATCCCCGCATGGCTAACGCTGTTTATTGCGATGCGCATGCGGCGATCGAATTTGTTACCTTAATAGGCTGCGATCTCAACTTCGTAACCTTCTTTACGCAGATTATCGATGATGCGGTTCAAATGATCTCGGCCTTGGGTGTCAATCGTAACATCCATGCAGGTCATTTTAGCGGGAAGGTCGGAGTAAGTGCGGTGGTGGCCAACATCGATCAGGTTGCCATCCTGATTGGCGATGATCGTTGCCACACGTACAAGTTGACCCGGCATATCAAGTAGCTGAATGCGCAGTCGTGCGAGGCGCCCTGAACGAGCGAGATCACGCATCAGGATCATGGAAAGCAGGCGCGCATCGATATTGCCGCCGCACAACACTAAGCCGACCGTTTTTCCTGCGAACCGCGCTGGGTCATCCATAATCGCGGCAAGTCCCGCAGCGCCAGCGCCTTCTACGAGGACCTTTTGTTCGTTCATTAAAATAGACAGAGATCGCTCAAGCGTGCGTTCGTCCACAAGGACGATGTCATCAACGGAATCTGCGACGATTTGCTGAGTAAGGGCACCAGCTTCTTTAACGGCGATCCCTTCGGCTAATGTGTTGCCGCCGGTGGGGCGATCACCGCCATCCCGTGTGTTTAACATTGATGGAAACAGGGCGGTTTGTACACCGATGACTTCGGTATCAGGGTTTATATCTTTTGTTGCGAGTGCCATACCAGCAATTAATCCGCCACCACCGATCGGCACGATCAGCGCATCAAACCGCGGGCCGTCTTCTATCATTTCAAGTGCGATTGTGCCCTGTCCCGCGATGACATCGGGGTCATCAAACGGATGGACAAAAACAAGACTACGGTCAGTTTGTATTTGTGACGCCGCTTTCTTGGCTTCGTCAAAATCATTCCCCACAAGGACGACCTCGGCACCAAGTTCGCGGGTTTGGCGCACTTTTACGTCGGGCGTGGTGATGGGCATCACGATGGTTGCGGGAATGCCCAATGCTCGTGCGTGGCGCGCTAAACCTTGGGCGTGGTTGCCCGCTGACGCGGCGATGACACCGCGTGTGCGTTCTTCGTCCGACAGTAATAAAAGTTTGTTTAGGGCACCGCGCTCCTTGAACGCGCCGGTATATTGTAGGTTTTCGAGCTTTAACCAAATGTCCGCGCCGGTCATGGCGGACAGTTTTTCCGCGTGAATAATTGGCGTGCGCGTAATCCGTCCTGCGATGCGTGGTGCAGCGGCACGTACGTCATCGGCGGTAGGAGGGGCGACAGGCAATATTTGCGGTTTCATTGTTCTATCCGTATCTAAAGGGCCGTATTCAAGGTTAAAGGGAGTTACAGCCCTGACAGTTTCGCAGCGCAGCAACCCTGCCCATTTGGCGCATATGTTCACAGAGGTCTAGTTTTTTGGCTGAAAATTATCATCCTGATCCCGTTTTTGTCCGTCTTGGCGATGAAAAGGGTGCACCATTTTACGACCTGGTCGCCCCAGCGGACTTCCCAGAACTCAATTTGCGCTATCGCAACCAAAGATGGGCAGAGGCAGTAGGTCTAGGCGAGTTGAGTGAGGCTGATTGGCTCCGCCATTTCGGTCGCTTTGACCCGTTACCCAAAAACCAAATGCAGCCTGTTGCAATCCGGTATCATGGCCATCAATTTCGGTCCTATAATCCCGATATAGGCGACGGTCGCGGCTTTTTGTTTGCGCAGTTACGCGACCATCAAAACCGGTTGCTAGATCTAGGGACAAAGGGGTCGGGGCAAACCCCCTATTCGCGTTCTGGCGATGGGCGTTTAACACTTAAAGGTGGTGTCAGAGAGGTTCTGGCGACCGAAATGCTTGAGGCCCTCGGTGTCTATACGTCAAAAACATTCAGCCTGATTGAGACTGGTGAACAGCTGGCGCGCAATGATGAACCGTCGCCCACCCGTTCAGCGGTGCTCGTTCGGCTGTCGCATTCCCATGTGCGGTTCGGCGCGTTTCAACGATTGGCCTATGAAGAAAACCATGCCGCCGTGCGGGCGCTTGTGGATTATTCAGTTAGCCATTTTTACCCAGAATTGGCGCAGTTTGAGGGGGATACTCGGGTTGTCGAATTTTTCAAAAAAGTTATCGAACGAACCGCAAAAACTGCCGCGCAATGGATGGCAGCAGGCTTTGTTCATGGCGTTCTGAATACGGACAATATGAATATCACGGGCGAAAGTTTTGACTATGGCCCATGGCGTTTTGCGCCGACCGCTGATCCGAATTTTACCGCTGCTTATTTTGATCAAACGGGCCTATACTCGTTTGGTCGACAAGCGGAAGCATGCGCGTGGAATCTTGCCCAGTTGGGCGGTGCGCTGTCGCGCGTAACTGATATTGATGCCTTAAACGACGCACTGCAAACCTATCCACCACATTATGAAACAGCGATGGCTGATGCATTTTTTATGCGCCTTGGCATTCAGCGATCTGATGGTGATGATTTTGGGTTTGTCGCGAATTTATTGCGTTGGTTAAACGAAACCGGCGCGCCTTATGAGCAGGTTTTCTTTGACTGGTTTTGTGGCGCGGCATCGCGTAAGCGCGCAGAGCGTAGCCCCATCGCTGAACTTTACGTGCAAGACAAATTCAAAGATCTCGGCATTGCGCTAACAAGCTACCAGCCAGACCGGCCGGAACGGCTTGACCATGAATATTTTTCAGGATCGCCAACAACCATGTTGATTGATGAAGTTGAGGCAGTTTGGGCCCCCATTTCGGAGGGCGATGATTGGTCCCGCTTCGAGCAGAAAATCGCGAAAATACAGGAAATGCGTGCGGCCTATGAATTCGACGCCTCGCGCTATGGATGACCGGTTATTTCTTGCGGTTTTCCAAGCGCCGAACGCTTCGCTCAAGGACGCAAAGGCCCGCAATCGCTGTGTTTGTTACGATAAATCCCATGATAACCCATTCGACTAAGCTAATAGTCTCAAACGCTATAAATGTCATAATCAAGCTCTCCCTTCTCGATTACGCATAGTCTCGGTCAAGTTTATGAAAATTTTGGCCAATTTTTTTGGGTTGTTGGCTAACGGCTGGTAACCTCAAAAATGGCGGATTTTCGCGGTCTGGCCCTTAATCCGGTTGGTTGTCTTGTTTCCAATTGCAATTTTTATCGTTAACATCTGATCACGGGCCCCCGCGCCATCCCATAGTTGGGGAGGATGGTGGGCGAGGGGTTGTCAGGGGAAGTCGTGAGGGGTCGATGACATCCGAAGTCGTGTTAATGAACCGCCAGGCGGTGGCAATGGCGGCCGATAGCGCCGTTACCATTTCTGGTGACCGCTATCTAAAAACCTATCAATCGGTCGATAAGGTCTTCCCGCTGGTGGATAATCAGCCGGTTGCTGTGATGATTTATAATAACGCTGAGATCATGTCGACGCCGTGGGAGACGGTGATCTCGCTATATCGAGAACAGGCCAGCGGGCGCTCGCTCGATACCGTTGCGGCGTATGCCGAAGATTTTATGGAATTCCTTTCAGGGAATCCTGACCTTTTTCCGGCGGAACATCAGGACACAGAATTCTTTAAAGTTGTTGCCGTTGTCTTTACTGTGCTCGCCGAAGAGTTCGATCATCAAGTTCAGCAATTTTCCCAATCACGTCAAGGTAATGTGCGTGATCATATTTCCGCGATTTTTGAATTCGTGGTGGGTCAGCTGCACACAGACTATATGCGCTGTCCGGACGATAGCCCGCGCGGCGACCTGCCGTGCTTTCCAAAGGGGATGAGCGAGCAGATCCGGCGGCGGTATGGTAATGAGATTGATCAGCTTATCGGTAGCCTGCAAGTGTCATTAAAGAATGAGTATCCGGGTCTCGCGATCTCGGAAGATACGCGCAGCCGTTTGCGAGAGATTGCAGTTCAGGCCGTGGTAAAAGATGCGTTCTTTGAGCATTATACGGGTGTTGTTTTTGCGGGCTTTGGTTCCCGTGAGAAATTTCCGTCCATGCGTTCTTATCTCGCGTCGAGCGTCATTCTCGGGATTTTGAAACGTAAACGTGACCGTCAGGCAGACATTGGCGCTGATTCTGGACCGGTGTTTCAGCCATTTGCACAAGACCGGATGATCCGAACATTCCTAACCGGGATGGATCAATATTTACGGATGTTTGTGTATTCGGAATCGTTAAAGCTTTCGATGGGGCTGGTGTCTGATATCGTCGGTCGCACGCCGAATTTATCGGATGCGCAACGCAACGCAATTTTCCGTGACTACAGCGAGAATAACCTTGGCGTTGCTTTGAACGAATTTTTCCGTTCGATTGATAATTATCAGTATGCGGTTCACACGCGGCCAATATTGCGCGCCATCAATTCATTGCCGAAAAAAGAGCTTGGTGAAACTGCGGCGTCGTTGATTAAACTCAATTCATTCCAGCAAAAAGTGATGCACTCGGTCGAGACTGTCGGCGGCCCTATCGATGTGGCGGTGATCACACGTAATGGCGGGCTGGAATGGAAACGCGAAAAGCCGGATCTTTAGGAGCGGGTTATGAGTGACAGATTAAAACAGATTTGGTCGGGCTTTTCTGGCTCTACAACGCGCCAACTAACGGGGCGCGGGGTTGATAATATCCTCGTTCCCAGCCGTAGCGATTATGCTGCGACGGACGAGAATTTCCTCCCCGAAAATTTTAGTGCGCCGGCTGATGCTGCGTTCTCTGCCCTGCGCGAAAACTTGGCCCATAAAGAAAAAAAGTTTGGTGGGAAGAAAAAACGTATGAGCCATAAGCCGAGCAACATGCCGTCAGAGGCCGAAGACTTTGTGGCGGCTACAGCATTCTCTGCATCGGGCGATGATTTGATCCGTGGGCTCCGTGCGACGGCTTTGCGGGTTGAGCGTCCAGATATTGATTATAGTGCTTATCTTGCATCGGACGAGGGCAAGGCTGTTTTCAAAAAATACAAAAAAAAGAAGCGGTTTGGTTTCTTTTAGTCGCGTTCTTCGCACCGATCATCGTAGGTTTGTTTGCGCTCGCTTGAAGCGGGGCGAGCGTCGCGCCATATCTTTTTAGAAATAATGGGAGATATGCATGATCATAACGACTACCGACGGGGTTCCGGGCCGCGAGATTTCAACCAGTGTTGGTGTGGTGGCCGGCGAGGCGATTTTGGGTGTGAATATTTTTCGTGATCTATTCGCGGGTATCACTGATATTTTGGGTGGCCGCTCTAAGGGGTACCAAAAGGCGTTGCGTGAAGCGCGCGACCACGCGATGCGCGACATGGAAGAAGAAGCCAAACAGCTGGGCGCAGACGCCGTTGTTGGTATCGACATAGACTATGAGGCCGTCGATACCCAAAAGGGGGCAATGCTTTTAGTGTCGTGCAATGGCACTGCGGTGACACTCCGTTGAGTGTCACCCTAAATCGTAATTTTAAGAAATCGATGTGGCTGAATTAGTGCGCTTCGCTGTCAGAAGGCGTTTCTTCAGCTTCAGCTTCGTCGGCAGTTTCATCTGCTGCTGGTGCAGCGGGAAAAGGCACCGGATTAGCTGACAGTGATCCAAGATAAGCCAAAATATCGGCGCGCTGTTCATCCCGTGGGAAGCGCTGAACCATGGCTGTGCCGGGAATGTATTCCTGAGAATTTTTCAAATACGCATCGAGGCGCTCATAGGTCCACTCGCCGCCAGCTTCTTGAAGGGCGCTAGTGTAGCTAAATCCTGCGTGGCTTGCGACCGGGCGATTGACGATATCCCAAAGATTAGGCCCTGTGCTGTTTGCTCCACCTTCTTCAAAGGTGTGACATGATTTGCAAAGGGCTGAACGGCGTTCGCCACCTGCCGCGCTGGCGTTTGCCAATAATTCTCCAAGGCTAACTTGTGGCTTTTCTTCTGCTGGCGCGCTGGTTTCCAGCTCAATATCGCCGCCATAGGCCAAGTGAAGCTCGTCGCCACCACCGTGATGACCACCGCCAAAAAGCGCTGCTGTCAGCTGTGGAAGGCCAAAAATCAGGAGAAGAGCGGCCAAAACAGCCGCCGCAATCTTATTGCCGAAGAGAGGGTCTTTCATGGAACGGTCCCGATAATCTCTTAGATGGTGCATTTCGCGCGCCCACAAGGGGCGTCATGCAGGTAAAAGTCGAAGGGTTCGTACCGGTCTTCTTGATCTAGTGCAATCCTGCGGATGGGTGTCGTGGCGCGGCCTTTTCACGCGGGGGCAGTATTGCCGACCCCCCAGTGGAATTGGCCCAATTGCATCCCCGCAAATCCTTGGGCATAAGCCCGACGACCCTGAATGTGTGCCAGGGGGCGCGTATCGGGTGAAAAGGATACAGATTCCATGAGTGACAAGACAGATTCTTCAGTAAAGTTGATTTCCTATCAAGGCGAGCCAGGTGCGTTTTCTGAACAGGCTTGCAAGGCATATGCGCCGGACTTTACGCCTTTCGCTTGTGGGACTTTTGACGAAGCTGTGGCCGCTGTCACTGATGGGCGGGCTGAGCGGGCGATGTTGCCAATCGAGAATTCACTGGCTGGCCGGGTGGCTGATATCCACCACCTTCTGCCGCGCGCGGGGCTTCATATTATCGCCGAACATTTTTTGCCGGTCGAGCATAATCTGATGGTCAAGCCCGGGGCAAAACTCGAAGACATCAAAGTGGCGCGTTCGCACCCAGTGGCATTGGCGCAAGTTCGTGATTTTTTACAGGCAAACAATATCCGCCCTGAAACCGCAGGCGATACAGCCGGTGCTGCTCGTCGATTGGCCGAGTCTGATCATTTAGACGAAGCGGTTATTGCATCTGAACAAGCTGCCAAACTTTATGGCCTTGAAATTCTCGCGCACAATATTCAAGACGCAAACCATAACACTACTCGCTTTCTTGAAATGGCGAGTGAGCCACAAGATGCTGGGCCTGACGACGGACCAGTCGTCACGAGCTTTATCTTCCAAGTTCGCAATATTCCGGCGGCGCTTTACAAGGCGCTTGGTGGTTTTGCAACGAATGGCGTGAACATGACAAAGCTTGAAAGTTATCAGCTTGAAGGTTCGTTCAGCGCGACAATGTTCTACGCAGATATTGAGGGGCACCCTAGCCACGATCCTGTGCGGCTCGCGCTTGAAGAACTGAGCTTTTTCTCTTCTTCACTCAATATTCTTGGGGTCTATAAGGTTGGTCGCGAACGCACGCTTTAAAGGTCGTGATTAGCGAGCCCAAATTTCTAATAATTGCCGTGCGATCGTAAAACGTGGCGGGACGAAAATACCCTCTGGGGCGTTTTCGTCTTTGTCGAGCAGTAATCGGATATCACTTTTGGCGACCCAACGGGCTTCCTCGATTTCATCAGTGTCCAAATTTAGATCGCGATCCTCAGCATCGGCGATAAAACCCATCATCATAGATGCCGGAAAAGGCCAAGGTTGAGAAAACTGATACCGAACATCTGTTAGCATGATCCCGGCTTCTTCAAATAGTTCTCGCTTAGCTGCTTCTTCGGGGGTCTCGCCAGCCTCGATGAATCCAGCAAGCGCCGATAAAAAACCCGGTGGCCAACTGGGACCGCGGCCCAACAGGCATGCGTCTTTATGCGTTGCCAGAACGATGGCGACGGGGTTCGACCGCGGAAAATGAATAGCTTCGCAATTCGGACACTGACTTTTTGCACCACCGAGCTGTAGGTCGGTTTCGTGCCCGCATGCCGAACAAAATTGATGGGTACGCCGCCATTCGATCAACCATCGTGCGTGGCCAATAACGGCTAAATCATCGCGGTTTAGCTCGCTCGCGGCCATACGCAGCGACATATATTCTCCGATATCTGCAAAGGCTGCGGTCTCGGGTGCTTGGCTTGTGGCGGATGCATCAATCCCAAAATAAGCGCGGTCATTTTTAAGGCCGAGAAAGACCGTCGTCGCGCCTTGGGGGAATTCGCTGCGGGCGGCCGTGGAAAGGAAACCAGCTTTTTTGCCATCGATTACAAGAGGATCACCCTGCCAAAGCGGGATCATCAAACTGTCGGGATCGGCAAGCCGCGCGCGAATGAACGCTGTGCTGTCTTTTTCATTGTTTAGCCGCAGTAGCGGGTTATTTGCGAACCAGTTCGGATTTGCGCCAATTTTCATGGTTGGGTTTCTGCGGCAGCCACTGGATGGGCGCAAGCTTTATGCGCTGCTGCGCATAAATTCTTCGACATTTGAACGGCGGAAAATCATAATTAAAACCGCAAAAACCCAACTCGCACAGGCGGAATAGAATAACGCTGCGGAGTATTTCGTCGGCGAACCGGCATCCCATTCTACTGGGGTTTGGATCCCTAAGGGCGTGAAAAGGTGAAAAAGAATAGCGCCGCTCATAATGCCGAATGCGGCCACTGCGCCGAGAAATTGCGACAGCCCAATCAAGTCTTTCTTGTTCGTCAGTAAGAATATGACCGGTAACCCAATAAGCAGGATCGAAGCTGCTAACTCGCCCAAACCGATGATCCATGGCCCAGCTGGGAAAAACAGCCCAATTCCGGACCATTCCCGCAAGGTTGTAAAAATATGCTCAGGCGTAGGGTGACCAGCGAATTTGAACCGAAGCGAGTCCAGAAAAATAGCAGAAATAAACAATGCCCCGCCCCAAAGGATTGTGGTTTCTATTTTTGATTTCGCTTGGGTCATGGTTTGCCCCTCTTGGTTGATATGGCATGGGCCAATTTCAAAAGTTATCCCCAAAAGCCTAGCACGGGTCCAAAAAACTGCGACAACACAACTCCCCCACTTGCAATCACGAAGCCGAGCGCAGATATTCCGCCATGGAAGGCTGGCGGACGTGCTTCTCGCCAACCCGGTCAGATCCGGAAGGAAGCAGCCGCAACGAGTTTTTGGCACGGGTCGTTCAGTCTTCCACTTTTACCCTGCAAATTGGCTTGGAGTGCACTGTGAACCCGCAGGTAGCCTGATTGTGCGGTATTTTGGGTAAAATGGGTGGTTGAGCCAACTGACGAGCCCGGCATATTAATGCTATGCCTATTGGGGGTATTGGTCGGAGTTTCATGACGGAATCGGATACATCGCCGGAAACGGCTAAGGAAAAGTCCAAAGCCGCCGCCTATCAGGTGTTGGCACGGAAATACCGTCCGCAGAATTTTGATGACCTGATCGGCCACGGGTCGATGGTCAAAACCTTGCGCAATGCATTTGCGTCCGATCGGATCGCCCATGCTTATATTCTGACCGGTGTGCGGGGGGTCGGTAAAACCACCACGGCGCGTATTCTTGCGCGGGCCCTTAATTACGTTGGTCCCGACGGTGCCGATAATGGCCCGCAAATCGACATGCCCGTCGAAGGGCGTCATTGCAAAGCCATCGCGGAGAGCCGGCATCCAGACGTATTAGAGATGGACGCTGCATCACGAACGGGCGTCGGTGATATCCGTGAATTGATCGAAGGGGTGCGATATGCGCCGGTCGAGGCGCGCTACAAAGTTTACATCATCGACGAAGTGCACATGCTCTCGACGGCAGCATTTAATGCGCTGTTAAAAACCCTCGAAGAACCACCAGCCCATGTGAAGTTCATCTTTGCGACAACTGAAATCCGTAAGCTGCCGGTCACGGTGTTGTCGCGGTGTCAGCGTTTTGACCTGCGCCGCATTGAACCAGAAGTGTTAACGGACCACCTCGGGTCAATCGCCGAGAAAGAAAACGTCACCATTGAACGCGATGGCTTATGGATGATTGCTCGTGCGGCCGAAGGGTCGGTTCGCGATGGTCTTTCGATTCTTGATCAAGCTATTGTTCAGCACACGGCGCAAAAAAACGAAGATATTGTAAGTGCGGAAATGATCCGGGATATGCTCGGTCTTGCGGATCGCGGTTCGGTTTGGGCATTGCTTGATGCGTGTTTTAAAGGTGACACAAAATCAGCGCTTGAAAATTTCCGTTCGCAATATGATGCGGGCGCCGAGCCAACGGCGATTTTGCGTGATCTATTAGACCTCACTCATTTGCTCACACGGATCAAAGCCGCCGGGCCCGCAGCGGCCGCACACGGTCCGGCTGGCGAGGCCGATGCCGAGCGCGCGAAAACTATGGCTGACGCACTTGAAATGAACGCGTTAACCCGTGCTTGGTCATTGTTGATGAAGGGCCTCGGCGAGACTCAAATCGCGCCTGATGCAGCGGCATCTGCGGAAATGGGTTTGATCCGGCTGGCCTTTGCGGCGGACCTGCCGACCCCTGATGAAGCCCTAAGGGCCTTAAAAAAAAATAGTTTACGTGGGGCTGTCGGTGCGACGGGCCCCGCGGGTGGCGCGGGAAATGCGCCACAAGCGGCGCAACAATCTGCGCAAGTTTATGATCTCCACCCGACGCGGACGCCCAAAATTGTGGTGCCGCAAGTCAGAACGTTTAAAGACGTCATTCAACTGGCGCGTGAAAAACGTGATGCGGTTTTGCGGGTCGAGCTTGAATCCTATGTGCATATAGTCTCGTTTGCTGCGGGGCGAATTGAATTGCGCCTACATGATGACTCGCCGCCAGATTTGGCCAACCGTTTGGCCCTGCGGTTAAAAGAATGGACCAAAAACCAGTGGGTGATCTCGGTTACGAACGAGGCTCAGGGCGAGGAGACCGTGCGCGGCGCGCGCGAACGCGAAGTGATGGAGCATCCGATGGTGATGCACGCCATGGAACTTTTTCCGGGTGCGGAGGTTACGTCCATTCGTGATGTCGAGGCGGCGATTGCTCCGGTGCCTGATGACGACGAAGACGCGCCGGTGGACCCCGATGAGGATGAGGTCGCTGCTGCGATGTCCGCGAATGCAGGAAAGCAAAGACAGGAAACAGGAAAAGCGTAATGGATATTGGTGAATTGATGAAACAGGCCGGCAAGATGCAGGCCAAAATGCAAGAGATGCAGGAACAAATTGCAGATCTCGAAGCGACCGGTGAAGCGGGCGCTGGGATGGTGAAGGTCGTTCTGAATGGCAAGGGCTATGCAAAAGCCGTCGCCATCGAACGGTCATTGATGAAAGAGGACGACACAGAAATCCTCGAAGATCTGATCGCCGCTGCAATCAATGATGCAAAATCGAAACTTGAAACCGAGTCAGCGGAACACATGAAAAAAATGACAGCCGGCATGCCGATCCCACCCGGCATGAAGCTGCCGTTTTAGACGAGTTGTTGTTGCGTTATGCCCGCATCCCCCATTGGTCCTGAACTACAGCGCCTCATTGACCTTCTGGCAAAAATGCCGGGGTTTGGGCCACGCTCGGCCAAGCGGGCGGCGCTTTATCTTTTGAAAAAGCGTGAGCCGGTCATGCGGCCGCTTGCTTTTGCGCTCGATGATGCGGCCAACAAAGTCAAAGCTTGCAGTGTATGCGGGAATTGGGACTCGATTGATCCGTGTGCAGTATGTGCCGATATTGATCGCGACAATACTGTTCTGTGTGTGGTACAGGACGTGGCTGACCTGTGGGCGCTTGAACGCGCGGGTGCACACAAAGGGCGCTACCATGTTCTGGGTGGGTTACTATCACCGCTAGACGGGGTTGGTCCTGATGATCTCAATATGGGGGCGCTCATCGCCCGTGTCACAGGCGGAGCAATTACCGAAGTGGTGCTCGCCTTGCCAAGTACCGTCGATGGTCAGACCACAGCACATTATTTGACCGAGCACCTTGAAAACGGAACCGTTACCGTTACACGCCTGAGTCAGGGTGTGCCGGTCGGGGGTGAACTTGATTACCTTGATGAGGGAACGCTCGCGGCGGCTATGCGCTCGCGCCGTCCGTTTTAATCCGCCTTAAGATAAAAAACGCGACGAAAGCAATAAGAATAAAACAATAGTTTAAGCCCAACTGACGCGCATCACCGGGCAACAGCATCGGCAGCAAAAACGCCCCAGCCAATAATATATGATCAAACCGATACCAGCCCTTTTGCTGTGCGCTAAGGGTGAGTAATGCCAAGGGAACGGCGACGATGATTAGTTCGTAGTAATAGGCATATGGGGTCACAAAAAAGGCCCCACAACAAACTACCGCCATTTTTAGTGCTTGGCTTTCATGCGTGCGCCAGGTTGTGATTGTTGCGGTGGTTGCTGCGATTGCACCGACGGCATAAACGCCGACGGCCACAATTTTTGGTACACCCAGAAGCGCAAAGAAAGCATAGACTGTCGGCATTTTGAACAGCGGCATTTCACCAGAGCTTACACTCGCGCTTGCGTTGATGATGCTGTCAAAAAAAGCTATCCACGGGCTAATTCCAAATATCAGTATACTGCCAATAGCGAGGGAGAGCGAACCAATGCTTGCGGCAAAGAGCGCTCGCCAATGCCCGCCCGCCATATAGGCAAAGGGAAGCAAGATTCCCAGTTGCGGTTTCATCGTTAAAAGCGCGGCGCAAACACCCGCTAAAATTGGGCGTTTGTCGGGTGCGCATGTTGCCCCTAAAAGCAACGTGGCCGTCAGAAACCCATTTTGTCCGGTAATAGCGGCCTGAAAAGCAACGGGTGAGATGAGCACGAATAATAAGGGCCAGTGGCTGACGCCAGATTTTCTGGCTGCCCCGGCGAACAACGCAAAGCTTCCGCCGGTCCAAATAGCATAACCGAGGCCATAGGGTAATAACGCCAAAAAGCCGATGGCGAAAAAATAGGTTGGCGGATATTGCCAGCTTAACCCCCATTGATCTTGCGGGGGCCCAACCTTGTCGAGCCAGCCATGGAATATCGTCGGATCGTAGATCGCCGCGCTTTCACCCGCCACCATGGCTTTGGCTGCCGTCCAGAACGCGACGAAATCGCCCCCCACCGGCGTGCCCGAAGGCGTCACATAATTGCTGGATAATAAGAGTTGGAAAACAAAAACAGCGGCCATAGAAAGCGCGATGACGCCCGCACCAATTTTGGCGTGACGTGCGGTCAGGCGAATATCCGCGCTCGGTGATCTGGTCAGGCTTGCATCCATGGGCCAATTATAGAGTTAACGCTTAAACAAAGGATTGATTAGCTGAAATCTGGCGCAATGCTTTGTCGTTGGGGCCTTGTCATTGGGGATTAAGAGTGCAAGAGGCATGGCCGAATCGGCCTAGTTTCAGGCCATGATATATGAAACGCTTAATCGAGCGGGATTGCCGCCTGACGCACCAGCTTTTTGGCTGGTTTTGTTTCTTTTGATCGGGGTGGTGTTTTTTATCCGCGCAAATACAAAAGCCAATAGCCGGTCCGGCCAATTACGCGGTGAGTTAGAGCGCGCTCGAATTGACCTTGCTGCCGCTAGCGAACAAGCAAATTCGGCTGAAGGGCTCCGGCAGGAGTTATCCGTTGAGCGAACTGTGCGCGAGCGATTACAGAACGAAGCATCAGCCAATCAGGTAAAACTAGAAGAACGCGAACGCGCCCTTGCGGAATTGAAAACCCGCATGGAAACCGAATTTAAAACGACGACTGCGCAACTGCTTGAAGGGGCGAACGAAACGTTCCTGAAGCGGGCGGGCGAGACTTTCCAGCGTTATAGCGAGAATGCGCAAAACGAAGGTGAGAAACGCCGAAAAGCACTTGATGATTTGTTAAAACCCGTCAGCGAGACGCTTACGCGATATGAAACAGGTCTTGCAGAAATGCGGGCCGAGCAACAAAAATCACGCGGTGCACTGACGAGTCAAATTGGCGAACTAGCGAAATCGACGCAAGATGTTCGTGCGGAAGCGCAGAAACTTGCGACGGCTTTACGGGCAGGACCCAAGACACGCGGTCGCTGGGGCGAAGAACAGCTACGGAATGTGGTCGAAATCGCGGGCATGACAGCCTATGTGGATTTTGTCGAACAGGCCTCCCATGACGACCAGGAACAACGACGCAAACAACCGGATATGGTTGTGCGCCTGCCCGGCGGTCGTGTGGTGGCTGTCGATTCAAAGGTGTCATTGGGGGCTTATCTTGATGCGGTTGAAGCCGAGACTGACGAAGCGCGGGCAACGCATCTTGCGCGGCATGCGGATGATATATGGAAGCACGTAAAGGGCTTATCGGCCAAGGAATATGCAGCATCGTTACGTGACTCGCTTGATTATGTTGTGATGTTCGTGCCGGGCGAGAATTATTTCTCCGCCGCGCTAGAAGCCCGGCCACAGCTTTATCAAGATGCGTTTGACCGGAAAATTCTAATCGCGTCACCAACAATATTGATTGCAATGCTTAAATCGGCTGCCTTGAATTGGCGTCAAGAAAAGATGACTGAAAATGCACAAGCCGTGGCCGCCATGGCAAAGGATCTCTATGATAGCCTGCGTGTCATGAGCACAAACCTTAGCGGGTTGGGAAAGGCGCTATCTGGCGCTTTGAGCAAATATAATTCAACGGTTGGTGGTTTTGAATCTCGCGTGTTGTCGCGTGCGCGGAAATTTGCCGAATATGAGTTGCCGGGCGTTGAGAATAATATCGATCCGATAGATACGGTAGAGGGCACCCCGAGGTTATTACGTGATGCCACCCCAAAACCGAGTGGTGATCGGCTTGCGGATGATGATAGCAGTCGTTAATCGAAACTCACTACCTTAGGGGGAATGGTGGTTTGGATTCAGGCTCTTGCTTGGATGGTTCGGTGGGTTTTGGATCGACACCAAGCCTGTTGTCATAGATATGGGTGTATTCAACGGGACGCTTTGTTGTCTTTGGCGTAGGTGCCGCAGCGGGTGCCGGTGTTTCCGATTGCTGGGTCTCTAGTGCCGCAATTCTGTTGTTTATTGCGGTCAATGCCTCTGTGATTTTTTTGTCGTCGTGAGCCGCTGTAACCGGCGCGCGAGCGGTATTTCCCATGACGGCGCTTATTGTGTGCAACGTAGCCATGAGTGATGTGGGTGCAACCATCCAGATACGGGCGCGATTACCCTCTTGCACGAGATCAGAAAAATGCGCGTGTAGCTCCGATAGAATGTGCTCAGATGGAATAAACATCATTGCACAATCGGCGGTTTCGCCTTTTTCGATGAGTTTCTCAGCGGCATCTGCAATATGGCGAAGAACGATCCGGCGAAGTTCTGTCTCTTTCTCGCCCTGATTGGTTCGCCCGCGCGCCTCTTGCCATGCATCAAACGCTTCGACAGGAAAACGCGCGTCAATCGCGATTGGTGCGACAACACTGGGCATGGTGATACATGCATCTGCGGTGCGGCCTGAATTAAGTTGGTGGCTTAGGACATATCGTTGTGGCGGTAATGCATCGCGAAGCAGGTCGGACAACTGAATCCTTGCCGATGTCACGGCACCGGAAAATGCGGGCATTTGTGCGGCGCTTCCCGTGGAAGGCATTTGCTCAATACGTTTTGAAAGTCGATCGATGGCGGTGTTTACCGCGTTGCGAAGCGCATCAAATTGTTCACCCATTAAATTGGCAAATTCTTCGAAGTGGTCTTCGGAGACCGCCGCCGATGATTGGGCTTCTGCCTGTGCCGCTTCTTCTTGGGCTGCTGTTTGCGCAATGTTGATGCGGTCTTGAAACTCGTCAGATAGCGCAGCCAACCGTTTTTCCATGGCGATCAACGCATCAGCCCGATCAGACATTTCTGCTTCGGTTTTGCGTAAGCCTAATGTCATCACTTGTTCCGCATCCTGATTGGCGCGGCGTAAATCACGGGCGAGGGTTTCGGCGTCTTCCGCACGTTTTAAGGCGGCTTTCGCGGTTTCTTCGATTTGTGCGATGCGGTTTTCACTCTCGGCCAGCGCCATGGCATTCATGACAGGATGACTTTCAGGTTCTGGAGTGGGCTCAAAATTCTCTTCTTTTTGAATTTCGGGCTCTGATGGTTCATGTTCTTCAGGGAAGAATCCTTCATCGACCATATCACCCATATAATCGGCGTTGTTGTCTGTTGTGTCCTGGTCTTGTGGCGAAGGTTTTTTTGCGAAAAGTCCAGAGAACGCAGATTTTTTGGACTTTGTGACGACCGGTTCTGGCTCATTATGTTCAATAACAATTTCTGTCTCGCTATCGCGATCATCGTTCCATTGTTCTGCTGGTTCCGGTTTGGGGTCGCCGTCGAATGTGATGTCTGCATCCTCACCGGCAGGTTCGAAAAACGTGCGTGATTGTGCATCGCTACGAGCGCGGGGCTTTGCGCCAGCGACGCGACCGCGAATAATCAGCATCAAGCCGATCACAAAAACAAGTATGAATGCGCCGAAGCCAGCCCATAAGGCGGGGGCGGGCCCGTCGAATAAAAGTGCTATGCTCGATGGTGCATCGTCGTTCACTTCAACCACACCTTCAAGGCCGTCGGTCTCAGATTGGACCGAAGGTGCCCGCATTTGCATCGTCAAACCCCCACTCGGAACTCTACTAATATACCCACTTTACGCGAAAAGCCTATAAAAAGCGAGGGTTTAGCGTTAACCATGTTTCGCCGCGCGGTTGTGCGTTATCGCAACATCGCGATCAAACGCATCTTGACGACAGCATATCCCGGACATAGGTGAAGACCTATGAGTATCAGACCGATTTTAACCGCTCCCGATCCGCGCCTTCGCGAGGTTTCAAAACCCGTAGACAAGGTGGATGACGAATTACGTGCGCTCATGGATGACATGCTCGACACAATGTATGACGCCCCGGGGATTGGCCTTGCCGCTATTCAGATCGGCGTACCAAAGCGCGTGATCGTTATGGACCTCGCTGGCGAGGACGAAAAACCAGCGCCGTGTTATTTTGTTAATCCGGAAATTCTGGACCCGTCGGATGATACCAACCTCCATGAGGAGGGGTGTTTGTCTGTGCCCGAATTTTTTGATGCGGTAGAGCGCCCTTCGCGGTGCCGTGTGAAATATTTGGATTATGACGGTAAAGAACAAGTTCTCGATGCCGAAGGGTTGCTCGCAACTTGCATTCAGCACGAAATGGACCATCTTGAAGGGGTGTTGTTCATTGATCACCTTTCGCGCCTTAAGCGCGACCGTATTTTAAAGAAACTCAAAAAAGAACAACGCTTCGCAAAAGCTTCGTAAGCGTCAACTTCCCAAAAGAAACGGAGAGCCGCCATGCGTCTCGCATTTATGGGAACGCCGGAATTCTCCGTACCCGTTCTGGCTGAACTTGTTGCTGCGGGCCATGATGTAGCTGCGGTTTATACGCGGCCACCTCAACCGTGTGGGCGCGGCCAAAAACGGCGGCCTTCGCCAGTCGAAGAATTCGCGCGCGGCCTTGGGATAGAGGTGCGAACGCCAAAATCACTAAAGTCAACGGAAGAACATCAGGCGTTCTTGGCGCTTGATCTCGATGTGGCAATTGTCGTGGCCTACGGTCTTATTTTGCCGCAGGCCATTCTCGATGCGCCAACCCATGGATGCCTTAATCTTCATGCGTCGCTTTTGCCGCGATGGCGCGGCGCTGCGCCAATTCAACGCGCGATCATGGCTGGTGATCAGACGACCGGCGTGCAGGTGATGCAAATGGAAGCCGGCCTTGATACCGGACCGGTGCTTTTGTCAGAAACGGTTTTGATCGGGGCAGAGGACACGGCAGGGACGTTGTACAACAAGCTGGCAGCGGTAGCTGCGCAGTTAGGCCCGCGTGCGCTGGCCGCGCTGGCACGCGGTGCATTGGGGGCAGTGTCACAGGCGGAAGACGGCGTGACCTATGCAGAGAAAATTTCATCACAAGAAGCGCGGATTGACTGGCAGCGGTCTGCGAAAGAGGTTGATCAGCATATTCGCGGCTTGGCCCCTTTCCCCGGTGCGTGGTTTGAGGTTGATGGTGCGCGCGTAAAGGTTTTGCTTTCGGGGCTTACGGATGGGGCGGGCACGCCGGGCGATGTTCTTGATTCCGGTGACGTTGTGACGGTCGCATGTGGTGATGGCGCTGTTGCGTTGAAAACATTACAGAAATCTGGAAAGCGCGCGCAAACCGCAGAGGAGTTTTTGCGCGGCTTTAACCTTGAGAAGGGCGCTCGTCTTTCATAGCGCAGATCAACGGGTTCGCCATGCCACGATATAAATTAGAAATTGAATATGACGGAACCGGATTTGTTGGCTGGCAACGCCAAGAGAATGGCCCGTCAGTGCAACAATCCATCGAAGAAGCTGTAGAGAAGTTTTGCGGCACGGTTACGAATGTACCGTCTGCCGGGCGTACAGATTCTGGCGTCCATGCGCGCGCCATGGTTGCTCATGTAGATATTGATGGTGATTATCAGGGGGCTAAGGTCAGAGATGCCATCAATTTTCATCTCAAGCCCCGGCCTATCGCAATATTATCCGCAGAGAGAGTATCGGAAGAGTTTCACGCGCGGTTTTCGTGTGTTCGCCGTGCTTATGAATACCGTATTACCAATCGGCGGATGCCGCTTGCGCTCGATGTCAACCGAACGTGGCGGGTGTGGCCCTCACTCGATGCCGACGCAATGGATGATGCGGCACAGGTGCTTGTGGGGCGGCATGACTTTACGACATTTCGGTCGGTCAAATGCCAGTCAGAATCGGCTGTAAAGTCGTTGGAAGAAATATCTGTTATGCGCGCGGGCGAAGACGTCTTTATCCGCTGTGCTGCTCGGTCGTTTCTACATAATCAAGTGCGTTCATTCGCTGGTACACTCGCTGAGGTCGGTAAAGGGAAATGGACAAAACGGGACCTTAGCGACGCATTAAATGCGGCCGACCGAGCGCGTTGTGGTCCGGTTGCCCCGCCCGAGGGATTATACTTTATTCGGGCTGATTATGCGGCCGGAAATCGCTCATAATATTTCGTGATGAGGGCTTCGTAAATTTCGGTAAGCGTCGTGATATCGCTTACGGCGACATGTTCGTCTGTCTGGTGCATGGTTGCGCCGACTAATCCAAATTCCGCAACTGGTGCGTAGTCTTTAATAAAGCGCGCATCCGAGGTTCCGCCCGATGTCGAAAGCTCCGGTCGTCGGCCGGTTTTGTCTTCGACGCAGTCTGCAATCAGATTCAAAAAATTTGTGTCCGTCGTTAAAAAAGCTTCGCCAGAAACAACGCAGTCAAGTTCGTAAGCAAGTCCAGTTTCATTTGCTAAGTGGTCAAGCTTATCCTTTAGCCATTCTTGAATAGATGCACCGGTCCAAGTGGGGTTAAACCGAATGTTAAACCGCGCTGTTGCTTTCGCGGGAATGACATTGTGGGCGGGGTTGCCGATATGAATATCCGTAACCTGAAGACTTGAGGGCTGGAAACGCTCATAGCCGGCATCCAGTGGTGTTTCGCTCAGGAAGAGCAGCTTTCGCATTAGCGCGGGCACAGGGTTTTGTGCCCGATGAGGATAGGCAACGTGACCCTGTTTCCCTGTAACCGTCAGCCAGCAGTTGATTGATCCGCGGCGTCCAACCTTAACCATGTCGCCCATCGCGTCAGGGTTCGACGGTTCACCGACGATGCAATGGCTGAGGCTGATGTTCTGTTCGCGTAGCCAGTTCAGTGCTTTTTTGGTGCCATGAAGCGCCGGGCCTTCTTCATCGCCTGTTATCAAAAACGATAGCGTGCCTTTTACGGCGCCGGTCTTGATTGCGCGTGATGCGGCTGCGGCAAAGGCCGCAATGGCACCTTTCATGTCCGATGCGCCGCGCCCCCACAACATACCGTCATGGACAATCGCGTCGAAGGGCGGGGCCGACCAATCGCCTTCGTCGCCGGGCGGTACCACATCGGTATGACCCGCAAAGCATAGATGCGGTTCGCCGGTTCCAATTGACGCAAAAAGATTATCGACATCTTCGAATGGCAAGCGCGTACAGGTAAAGCCAAGCGCCGAGAGCGCGCGTTCGAGGACATCAAGCGCCCCAGCATCGGCCGGGGTGACGGAAGGGCAGCGAATAAGATCGCGGGCGAGGGATAACGGGTCGATTTCGGTCATGGCCCTGAGGTAAACTAGCCGGGGGTCTGAAACAAGGAGGCGAAATGCCCAAGATTGATTTTGCGAATGCGCCGGTTCGCACTGCCTGTGCCTATCCTGAGCCTTATGCTGACCATTGTCGGGGACGATCAAAAATCGCGGTTGGTGATCTAGGTGGCCTTGATCAGTTTGGCGTCAATTATACGCGGTTGGCCCCTGGCGCAGCATCAGCCCACAAACATTGGCACGCTAAAGAGGACGAGCTTATTTATCTGATCGAGGGCGAAGCTGTATTGGTCGAAGATGACGGCGAAACAATTTTGCGCGCGGGCGACTTTGCAAGCTTCAAAGCGGGCGTTGCCAATGGGCATATGATGGTGAACCGAAGTCATCGCGATGCGGTGTTTCTCGAAGTCGGGACGCGCTCTTTGGATGATGTTTCTACCTATACCGATCCGTCGGTCGATATGAAAATGGTCAAAAATGGAGGTGCATGGAGGGCGTATCGTAAAAATGATGTGCCTTATGGCGGGTAGTGTTGATGAAATCTCAATAGCTCTCGGGCTAAGATACAAACATGAATCCTATTCCAATACATTTCGGGATTGACCTTGAGCCCGATACACCGCTTCCAGAAATTGGTAATGCGCCGTTTGACAGCATCGGGGCTGCATTTCGAGATATGTTTGCGCGCCGTGCCGAAATTGCGACGTGTACCGGCGCGCCTGTCCATTATGGCTGGTATGTCCGTATGGATAGCCATATTGAAAAACTCTATGGCGACCGTGCCGCGATCGCAGATCGATATAAGCGCGAGTTGGCCCAAGCCGCAGAGGCGGGTGACGAAATCGGCCTGCATATCCACGTTATGGAAAAACCGGATGGGGGCGTCTGGCGTGCGAATTATGCAGATGAGGCGCGGACAGAAGACGAAATAGAAAAATCAGCCGAGTGCTTTACAGAATTTTTTGGTTACAAACCCCGATCAGCCCGTATGGGCGATATGTGGGCACGCCAAAACTGTGTCGCGAAATTTGATGAACTAGGCATCCGTTACGATCTTTCGCTCGAATGTGGTTTGCGCGCGCAAGGGTTTGGTCGGCTTTATCCGGGCACAAACAGCAAGGGTGTACGGAAGTCACTGTTAACGATGCCGGTTACACCGTATCGACCTGCGCGGGCGGAATTCAGGAAAGCGGCTGAAAAAGCCGATGCCTATAATCTCTGGATGATCCCGCTATCTTCGGCGAAACGGCAGGATATCTTTAATCCCGGCTATTGGATAATGTCGGCGGGAAGCGCCATTACATCTGGTTTTCAACGCAACCAAGCGCGCATGGTTTTACGGCCGCAAACACAATACCAACCGGGTGAGATTCATACAGCACTAAGTTCTTTGTTTGCCGAGCTTGATAACCCATGCGCATGTCTGGTGATCCGGAACTTTGGTGTGCCGGATCGCGTTCATCATTTTATTGATGTGTTGTGCGCAATGGCAAAAGAGCGAGCGTTGCAATTTGTCGGGCCAGAAGATTATGTCCGGATGACAATGGGGCAAGTCCATAACGCCCCTGCCCCATCTGAATTACAATCAGTCGCGCAATAGATCGTTTACGGATGTTTTTGCTCGCGTTCCTTCATCAACCTGCTTGACGATGACGGCGCAATAAAGATTTGGCCCGCCCTTGTCTGAGGGCAGCGTTCCCGGAACCACAACAGAAAATGGCGGTACTTCACCGAACGTGATTTCTCCGGTCGTGCGGTTCACGATCTTTGTCGAAGCTGTAATGAATACGCCCATGGCCAAAACGGACCCTTCGCGGACGATGACGCCTTCGACAACTTCCGAGCGCGCGCCAATAAAACAATTATCTTCGATGATTGTTGGGTTCGCTTGCAATGGCTCTAATACACCGCCAATGCCAGTTCCGGCGGAGATGTGGCAGTTCTTGCCGACCTGTGCGCAAGAACCAACTGAGGCCCAAGTGTCGATCATGGTGCCCTCGCCCACATAGGCGCCGATATTTACATAAGACGGCATTAGAACCGCACCGGGCGCGATATATGCACCACGCCGAACAGTCGCGGGCGGAACGGCGCGAAAGCCCGCTTCGCGGAACTCTTTTTCGGTCCAGCCGGTGAATTTGGTTTCGACTTTATCCCACCACGGACCATTCTGGCCCTCGATCAATCGGTTATCGTTGAGGCGGAAAGAAAGCAGGACGGCTTTTTTGAGCCATTGATTGACTGTCCAGTTTTGTCCGTCGGGTTCGGCCACGCGGGCCGCGCCACAATCGAGTAACGCCAATGCTGCAGTCACTGAATCGCGAATTTCGCCATTGGTCGAGGTCGAAACTTCAGCCCGATTTTCCCAAGCGGAATTAATGATGGATTCGAGTGCGGCGTGATTGGTCATTGTTTCTCTTTAATTATCTAAGGTGCGAAACCGTACTGGCTCGCTTTTAAAAAACTGGTTAGGTCGTCGGTGACATAGTGGATATGCGGTGCACTTTCGCCCGGTTTCGCCGGTCTTTTTGCGTGCGGCTCGTCATCCAGCCATGCGGCATCTGAATGGACCAAAACGGTTGTCATGCCAAGGGCATGGGGCGCTTCGAGGTTTTGTATCAAGTCTTCGAACATGGCCGCGCGATGCGGGTCGATATTGTGCTGCGCTAGAAATTGTTCATAGGGTGCGCGTTGCGGTTTAGGGGTATAGCCCGCTGCTTTGATGTCAAAAATTTCGTCAAACAGGTCGAGAATACCCAAAGCACCGGCGACGTTTTCCGCGTGCTTGACCGAACCATTGGTGTAGATGAACCTTCGGCCGGGCAGCGTGCTTAATGCCTCGGCCAGCGCCGGGCTGTTCCCGATGGATGAAAGATCAATGTCGTGAACAAATTCCATGAACTCATCGGGACAGACTGCATGTTCTTTCATTAGGCCGCTCATCGTGGTGCCGAAAGCCACGTAATAGTCTTTCTGCAAACGCCGCGCTTCGGTGAAATCCATTGTTAGTCTTTCTTGGATGAAAGACGTCATGCGCTCATCAATTTGCGCAAAGAGTTGGCACTCAGCGGCATAGAGCGTGTTGTCGAGGTCAAATACCCAATTCTCGATATGCGAAAGGGTTCGGCGGGTGTCGATTGTCTGGTGGGGCACAGTTACTCAATCTACGGGTTTGGAGCCGCTGGGGCTGGCTCTGCAAACATTTCAGGTAAGAAATCAAAAGTCGCGGATTCAACACCGCCGATTTCAAAACGGCGGAACTTTGCTTCGTCCAGTTCCTGATCTCCACAGCTAAGATCAGTTTCTGATGTGAACATGATGGTGTTGACGCAGAATGATTTGTTGCCGCCGGTTAACGTTCGTTCGGCTGTCGGGTCTTCAATCAGGCCATAAACATAATAATGATCTTTATCGAGCGCGCCTTTGAGAATTTTTGAACAATCGCCGGGCTCTAATTTCCACCACCCCTTGGCGCGATAATCCGCATCGTCCAGCGGTTCTGCAATGGCGCTCCAAACCGGATTGTTGGTTTTATTGCAGTAGAAAAATCCAAGCTTCGCTTCGCGGGCATTGGCCTCTTCGATCAGGGCGTCGATGATATCATCATCAATGGTATATCCGTCACTAAGACCCTTTTTACGCCGGAAGTTTGCTAACGCGCGTTGCGTTTCGCGGCCCATTGCGCCGTCGATATTGCCGGCATCATCACCAATATCAGTGAGCAGCCTTTGCACACCCGCAACTTCGGCGGAATAAACCGTATAGGTACTGGCCTCTGTAAAGTCGGTTTGCCAGGCACCGCCCGCCGCCTCGGTCACCTCGACATTGAAAAATTTGCGTTGCCGGAGTGGGTCGTCACGGCAGACGTCTTGATTGCGAAGATTAAAAAATCCGGTGTTCTCGACGCAAAGCGCTGTATCGCCGGACCATGTTCTGAGTGGCCCCTTGTGACCGGGAATGGCTTCGGCATAAACGAAATACCGGCCCGGTTTGGCTTGTTCTGTGAGTACGACCTTGCATTGACCGGGGCGCAGGCGCCACCACCCCCTTGTGGCTAGCCGGTCGCCATCCACATAGCCAATGCTGGCGGAGAGCGCATAGCTCGATTTATTGCAAAAACTGTATTTGGCGGATGCTCCGCCCGCGCTTACAACAAAAACCAAGAGTGAGAGAAAAATGATACGCATTGCGCTTTGCCCACGGGTTACCGGTTGGTCGTGATCGTAATTCAGCCGAAACTGACCTTGGGATCAAGCGTACGTCGATGAATAAGATGCAACAGCTCCTTTATAGTGACGATACGCCCGACGCGCTGGCGACAAAAACTGCGGATGACACGGGTCACCGCGTGAGCGTACTTTTTCCGTTACCGTTGCCAAAAGCCTATGATTATCTTTGTGATAGCGCTGACAAGCCGCCAATCGGTAGTTTTGTGGCTGCGCCTTTCGGCCCGCGAGAGGTGGTCGGCGTGGTCTGGCCTTCTGACGACGGTGAGCGCGCAAAAAAGAAATCCAAAGTCCAAAAATTGAAATCCATCAATCAGGTTTATGACGCGCAACCCCTTGCGGCTGACCTTGTGGATTTCATTGATTGGGCCGCTGAATATACGATGTATCCAAAGGGTGCGATGTTGCGCATGGTGATGCGCGTCAAGGACGCGTTTGAGGGCCCTCGGATGCAAACGGCCTTTGCCGCAACCGGTGAAAAGCCTGCTCGGATGACGCCGCAACGCGAAGCCGTTCTGGCGGCGGCATCGACGGCGCCACAATCTGCCGGACAGTTAGCGAGCGCCGCCGGAGTCAGTGAGGCGGTGGTGCGCGGCTTGGTTGGCGCAGGTGGGCTTTTAAAAGTCGATGTCGATCCCGACCCGCCATTCATAGCGCCAGATTTATTGCGCGCCGGGCCGATGCTTTCCGGCGATCAGCAATATGCCGCCGATTTTGTCGCAACAATTATCGAGCGAGACGAACATAAAGGCATCTTGATCGATGGCGTTACCGGGTCGGGAAAAACGGAAGTTTATTTCGCAGCGGTCGCCGCTGCGTTGTCAAAAGACCCAGACGCACAGGCATTGATTCTACTGCCGGAAATTGCGTTGACCCTGCCATTTCTTGAGCGGGTCGAAGAGCGTTTTGGCGCGGCCCCTGCGCCGTGGCACTCTGAACTTACGGGCGCACAGCGCCGCCGGACGTGGCGCCGAGTGGCCGAAGGCCAAGCAAGATTGGTGGTTGGCGCGCGGTCGGCATTGTTTCTGCCATTCCCCAAACTAAAGCTGATCGTCGTCGATGAAGAACATGACGGTGCGTATAAACAAGAAGAGGGCGTGATCTATCATGCGCGTGACCTTGCGGTGGCGCGTGGCGCACGCGCTGGATTTCCGGTGTTGCTCGCATCAGCCACGCCGTCGTTAGAAACGGTCGTAAATGTCGATGAGGGCCGTTACGAAGCGGTGGGCCTAAGCGGTCGGTTTAATGATGCGCAGATGCCGGACATATCCTTGATTGATATGCGCGACGACACGCCGGATGCGGGAAAATGGCTGTCGCCGAAGCTTGTGGAAGAGGTCGATAAAAACCTATCCGTAAACGAACAAACTTTATTGTTTCTTAATCGGCGCGGTTATGCGCCGCTAACACTTTGCCGCCGGTGTGGCCATAAAATGACGGCACCGGGCTCTGATACGATGTTGGTTGAGCACCGTTTTGAAAATAGGCTTGTGTGTCATCACACTGGGTTTTCAATGCCTAAGCCATCTGTATGCCCCGTATGTAAGGCTGTCGATTCGCTTACCGCCTGTGGGCCGGGGGTTGAACGCGTCGCCGAAGAAGCAAAGGAGCGCTGGCCCAATGCGCGGATCGAGGTTTTGTCGTCCGATACTGCGCCTGGCCCACAAACTATGCGGGCGGTTCTGGATGCGATGAAGGCAGGCGAGATAGATATTCTCATCGCAACGCAAGTCGCGGCAAAAGGTCACCATTTTCCGAATTTGACCTTGGTTGGTGTGGTCGATGCTGATCTCGGGCTGGCCGGCGGTGATTTGCGCGCGGCCGAGCGAACCTATCAACTGTTGTCTCAGGTCACCGGTCGTGCGGGCCGGGCGGAAAAACCCGGTCGTGCAATGATACAGACCTATCAGGCCGATGCGTCCGTTTTAAAGGCGCTTGCGTCGGGCGATCGCGATGCCTTTCTGGCGGCAGAGGCAATGGGCCGGCAGGAACTCGGTTTCCCGCCCTATGGGCGTCTGGCGGCGGTAATGCTGCGCTCCCCGGATGAGGCCGCGCTAGACCGTGCGGCGAATGCCATGCGCGCCGCAGCGCCTTTGGCCGATGGCGTCGAGATTCTGGGGCCAGCCCGAGCGCCGATTTACCGATTGCGCGGGATCGCGCGAATGCGCCTTTTGGTGAAAACCCGTCGAAACGTGAATCTTCAGGCCTATTTGATCGATTGGTTGAAACGGACAAAACCCCAAAGCGGCGTCCGAATTACCCTCGATATCAACCCCTATTCGTTTATGTGACCGATTTTTCGTTGTTCGTAACCGTCGGTTAACCCATTAACCCTCTAAATTACCTCAAGATTTGAGGGGGCCTATCAGGCATGAAAGTCATATCCGCGATTGCGGCATTTTTCACCGTTTTGACATTCGCTGGCGCGAGCCACGCGATTGTGCCTGTGGATGAGGTCCGTGCTGGTGTTTATGCCCAAAGCTGTTGCGGTTTTGGCTCGTCTAAAGAGCAGGGTGCGGCCATTAACGCTGAGGCGCTGTTTGATTCGCCCCGTTTCTTGTCAGTGGTTGGTTCGCCGCGCCCCTTGATCGGTGCGACGTTGGCCACGGATTCAGACGCCACAAGCCAAATTTATTCGGGCCTTGAATGGCAAGTTGATGTGTCGCGATGGTTCGTCTCTGCTGGTGTTGGCGTTGCCGTTCATAATGGTGAGACTGATCGCTACGACCCGGTGGCCGATGCTGCACGTGTTGATCATACGGTTTTTTATGGTTGCCGCGCGCTCTTCCGGCTTGCGGGTGATGTTGGCTACCGCTTGACTGATAATATCAGCGCGTCTGTGCACTGGAACCACATTTCTAATGCAGGGCTTTGCAATGAGAATGAGGGCATGGACCAGCTGGGTCTGCGTCTCGGCTTCCGCCTTTAGGGCTTATTTGCAGGATTAACTGCAACGTTGCCCGGTCTGGGCACAAAAAATTTTCCCCAATTTCAACCCTCGCCAATCTGCCTCAGTCAGCAATTGTTGCGTCACGGCGAGGGCCATGCTATCGCCTCGCCCGTTCTCGCAATGAAGGCGTGCGCATGTTTTCGCGCTGCCTTCTTTTAGTATGTAATTTCATGAGCTTAGGCGCTGCCGAAAAGTGGCGCTGAATTCAGCAGGAGCTAGCAGCGCACGTGTCAGCCAACCTTGCCCCAATTTCCGGTGTTGCCGGTCGTTATGCGAACGCCTTGTTCGATCTCGCCACTGAGGCGGGCGCGGTTGAGGCCGTGGAAAAAGAACTCAACAGTTTGCAGGCAGATATCAACGCCTCTGCTGATCTTGATGCATTCTTGCGCAGTCCGGTTTATGGCGTGGCAGAACAGCTAGATGCAGTGACGGCGCTTACTGAAAAAGCCGGCTATTCGGCGTTAACGGCGAATTTCCTCAAACTAATTGCCAAAAATGGTCGCTTGCCCGCTTTGACTGATATGATCCGCGCTTTTGCAGCGCTCTCAGCCAGTGCGCGCGGCGAAGTCAGTGCAGACGCTGTCACGGCTGCGCCCATGAATGACGAACAAATCAAGGCACTACGCCTTGAAATTGAACGGATGGTCGGTAAGGCCGTCAATCTAGAAACCCGCGTCGATCCAGAGTTGCTGGGCGGTCTTGTCGTCAAGGTTGGCTCACAAATGGTAGACGCATCACTCCGAACCAAACTGAATCGTTTGAAGACCGTTATGAAAGAGGCTTGAGGCATATGGAACTCAATGCGGCGGAAATTTCCTCCATCCTGAAACAGCAAATCAAAGATTTCGGCAAAGACGCCGAGGTCTCTGAAATCGGCCAAGTGCTATCCGTTGGTGACGGTATCGCCCGTGTCTATGGTCTCGACAATGTCCAGGCCGGTGAGATGGTTGAGTTTGCCAATGGCGTTAAAGGCATGGCCCTTAACCTCGAAGCTGACAATGTCGGTGTCGTGATCTTCGGTGAAGACCGCGAAATCGGTGAAGGCGATGTGGTTAAGCGGACAAAGTCAATTGTGGACGTGCCGGTGGGCAAGGGCCTTTTGGGTCGCGTTGTTGACCCGCTTGGTAATCCAATCGATGGCAAAGGCCCGATCGAATCAACTGAGCGCCGCCTCGTTGACGTCAAAGCGCCAGGCATTTTGCCGCGTAAATCTGTGCATGAGCCAATGCAGACCGGCATCAAAGCTGTAGATGCGATGATCCCAATCGGTCGTGGCCAGCGCGAATTGGTGATTGGTGACCGTCAGACAGGTAAAACTGCGATCTGTGTTGATGCGATCCTCAACCAAAAAGACATCAACGCTTCTGGCGACGAGTCGAAAAAGCTTTACTGCGTGTACGTTGCGATTGGCCAAAAACGTTCGACCGTTGCGCAGATCGTTAAGACTCTCGAAGACAACGGCGCGATGGAATATTCTGTCGTTATCGCCGCGACGGCGTCTGAGCCTGCGCCGCTTCAGTTCCTTGCGCCATTTGCCGGTTGTGCGATGGCTGAGTATTTCCGTGACAACGGTATGCACTCGCTGATCATTTATGATGATTTGTCGAAACAGGCTGTTGCGTATCGTCAGATGTCATTGCTGCTTCGTCGTCCACCTGGCCGCGAAGCTTACCCTGGTGATGTGTTCTATCTTCACTCGCGCCTTCTCGAACGTGCTGCGAAATTGAACGAAGATCACGGTTCAGGTTCGATGACCGCGTTGCCAATTATTGAAACTCAGGCAAATGACGTGTCGGCCTATATTCCGACAAACGTTATTTCGATCACCGACGGTCAGATCTTCCTTGAAACTGATTTGTTCTATCAGGGCATTCGTCCTGCGGTGAATGTGGGTCTTTCGGTTTCGCGGGTTGGCTCAGCAGCGCAGATCAAAGCCATGAAACAGGTCGCCGGTAAGATTAAAGGTGAGCTTGCTCAGTATCGTGAGCTTGCTGCGTTTGCGCAGTTTGGTTCTGATCTCGACGCAACGACGCAGCGAATTCTTGCTCGTGGCGATCGATTGACCGAGTTGATGAAGCAAGGCCAGTTCTCGCCGCTACAGGTCGAAGAGCAGGTCGCAGTGATTTTTGCGGGTACGCAAGGCTATCTCGATAAGATCAAAACCAGTCAGGTTGGTCATTTTGAGCGTGAATTCCTTCGCAAGCTTCATGGCGATCACGCCGACATTCTCAAGACAATCCGTGAAAGCGGTAAGCTTGATGATGAGACCCAAACGAAACTCAAAGACGTGCTCGATACGTTTTCAAAGAACTTTGCATAAGGACGCGGTGCCTCCATGCCCTCGTTAAAAGATCTTAAGAACAGGATCTCGTCGGTTAAATCGACGCAGAAGATTACCAAAGCGAAGCAAATGGTCGCCGCAGCAAAGTTGCGTCGTGCCGAAGAGCGCGCCAAGGAATCTCGTCCCTACACTGAGCGCATGGAGTCGGTTCTCGCGAACTTGTCTTCTAGTGCAAAGGAAAACCCAAACGCGCCAGCCTTGCTACGCGGTACCGGCAAAGACGAGACGCATCTTTTGATTGTCGCCACAGCCGACAAAGGTCTTTGTGGTGGTTTTAACTCATCAATCGTGCGCCTCGCGCGCGAGCGCATTGCCAAGCTTCAAGGCGAAGGCAAGAAAGTAAAAATCATCACGGTCGGACGTAAGGGTGATGATCAGCTTAAACGTCTTTATGGTGAGTTGATTGTCTGGAAGACGAATTTCCTCGACATTAAACAGGTCGGCTTTGCGCAAGCACATGAGATTTCGGACAAGGTTTTGGCAATGTTCGAGGCCGGTGAATTTGATGTCGCGACACTTTTCTTTGGCAAGTTCAAAAACGTTGTAACCCAGGTACCGACCGCGCAGCAGATCATTCCTGCTCAGGCCCCAGAGGGCATAACCCCGCCGGACCTTAAGGGTGCGGTCTACGAATATGAGCCAGAGGAAGCTGAAATTCTTCGTGCGCTGTTACCGCGCTACGTTGGCGTTCAGATATTCAGCGCGCTTCTTGAAAATGTTGCCTCAGAGCAAGCCGCCTCCATGTCCGCGATGGACAACGCAACGCGGAACGCTGGCGAGATGATCGACAAGTTGAATTTGAAATATAACCGGGCCCGTCAGGCGCAGATCACGACGGAGCTCATTGAAATTATTGCTGGTGCTGAGGCTTTGTAGGTTCGGCATATGCTAGCGGTTGGTTTGCAGATGCGGCCAGCGTTGAGGAGGATTTAGGATAATATCGCGCGAAGTTTGCGTTTGACAAAATTATAGCTCTAGCATTGCTGCGACGCAGCAATTTTGGCCGAAATTTCGGCGTTTTGGGGCGGTTGAAAGTCAATTCGTGACTAGTTCGATTTGTCCGGGTGGTGACGGGTCTTTTGGAGGGTAAGCGGTTTTATACCGCGCTTCCCGCCCCGAGATCGGAGCCAAATGAGATTAACGACGGGTATTGTTTTGAAGGCAAAACAATCACTACCCGTTACCAGAGTGAAGATCGTTTAAAGGCGAAGGACGAAAATATGAGCAACGAAGGCCGAATTTCCCAGGTGATCGGCGCGGTCGTGGACGTAGAGTTCGATGGCGACTTGCCGGGCATTCTGAATGCGCTGGAAACTGAAAATAACGGGCAACGTCTCGTTCTTGAGGTTGCTCAGCATCTAGGTGAAAACACAGTGCGGACAATCGCGATGGACTCGACCGAAGGTCTGGTTCGTGGTGCTAAAGTCGTTAATACAGGTGACGCGATTTCTGTTCCTGTTGGTGATGGCACTTTGGGCCGCATCATGAACGTTATCGGCGAGCCGATTGATGAATTGGGTCCGATCCCGCACACGGCTAAACGCGGTATTCACCAAGAAGCGCCGCCATTCATCGAACAGTCTACGGAATCGGAGATCCTCGAAACAGGGATCAAGGTCGTCGATCTTCTCTGCCCTTATGTTAAGGGTGGTAAAATTGGTCTTTTCGGTGGTGCCGGTGTTGGCAAAACCGTTTTGATCATGGAGCTGATTAACAACATTGCGAAAGCGCACGGTGGTTATTCTGTGTTTGCCGGTGTTGGCGAGCGTACTCGTGAAGGGAATGACCTTTATCACGAGATGATCGAATCTGGCGTTAACAAAGAGGGCGGCGGCGACGGCTCTAAAGCAGCGCTCGTATATGGCCAGATGAACGAGCCTCCCGGCGCGCGTGCGCGGGTTGCCTTGTCTGGTTTGACTGTTGCTGAACATTTCCGTGACGAAGGCCAGGACGTTCTTTTCTTCGTTGATAACATTTTCCGCTTCACCCAAGCCGGTTCAGAGGTCTCTGCGCTTCTCGGCCGTATTCCTTCTGCGGTTGGCTATCAGCCAACGCTCGCGACGGACATGGGTTCGATGCAAGAGCGGATTACGACAACAACCAAAGGGTCGATTACATCGGTTCAGGCGATTTACGTTCCTGCGGACGATTTGACCGACCCCGCGCCAGCGACGTCGTTTTCGCACCTTGATGCGACGACGGTTTTGAACCGCGCGATTTCTGAAAAAGGTATCTATCCAGCGGTTGACCCGCTCGACTCTACGTCGCGCATTCTCGACCCACGCGTCATTGGCGATGAGCATTACGAAGTCGCGCGTGACGTTCAGGGTATCCTTCAGCGTTATAAATCGCTTCAGGACATCATCGCTATTCTCGGCATGGATGAGCTTTCTGAAGAAGATAAACTTGTTGTTGCGCGTGCTCGTAAGGTTGAGCGCTTCTTGTCACAGCCGTTCTTCGTGGCTGAAATCTTCACAGGCTCGCCGGGTAAACTTGTTCCGCTTGCGGAAACAATCAAAGGCTTTAAAGGCCTTGTGTCCGGTGAGTACGATCACTTGCCAGAAGCAGCGTTCTATATGGTTGGTGACATGAACGAAGCACTCGAAAAAGCCGAACGTCTAGCGGCAGAAGCGGCATAAAAAGCAATGGCTGGAAAACTCCATTTCAACCTCGTGTCTCCGGAAAAAGAACTGATATCGGCTGATGTCGATCAGGTCGATATTCCGAGTACAGAAGGGTGGATCGGTGTTCTGCCGAATCATTCCCCGCTGATGACCACATTGGCACCGGGCATGGTTCGTATTCTCGAAGGCTCGAATGAGAAGCGGGTTTTTGTTCGTGGTGGTTTCGCTGAAATCTCTCCTGCTGGTTTGACGGTTTTAGCCGAAGAAGCGATTGCATCAGAAGATCTTGATGCAGCGGAAATTGCTCAACGGATCAAAGACACCGAAGAAGATCTCGCTGATGCAGACACCGATGCAAAGCGATTAGCGGCGAACCAGTCGCTCGCAAGCCTCAGGGAATTAGAGGCGGCTCTTTAAGATCAAAACGCGGCCTCGGGGCCGCGTTTTTTTTGCGCAATTTGGGAAAAGAAATCCCCAATTTGCGGGCCGAACGGGTGATACTAGACGCATTTCAAATTGATCACTGGAGCGCCTCTTATGTCTGCCACAGCCCTAAAAACAGAAAATGCGCAAAGCAATTTGGTTGTTCAAATCAAACGGTTACCCCATGGCAAAGGCCTTGATCTGCCGCGCTATGAAACCGAACTTGCGGCGGGGTGTGATGTTCGCGCGGCGTTAGACGCGTCGTTGACGCTTAAACCGGGTGAGCGGTTTATGGTTCCCACTGGAATTGCAATCGCGATGTCTCCGGGGTGGGAGGCGCAAATGCGCCCACGTTCAGGTCTTGCGGCAAAGTTCGGCATTTCATGTGTGAATGCGCCGGGTACGATTGATGCGGATTATCGCGGTGAGTTGAAGGTAATTTTGATCAATCACGGCAAGGACGATTTTGTCATTGAGCGTGGTGACCGTATTGGCCAGATGGTGTTTGCGCCCGTTTTTCAAGCCAGCTTTGAAGAAGTGGATGAGCTTGATGAAACCGTGCGTGGTGCTGGCGGTTTTGGTTCAACCGGCGTTTAGGAAAACTATATTTTATTAAAAAAGCGGCCTGACAAGGGCCGCTTTTTGATTTCTCATTTTGCATTTTATTTGCTAAAAGCCCGGCGCGAAACTCCGTTGTGCCGGGTCTATCACTTTGATGCCACCCGGTTGAATTTCTAAAATTGCTAGCCCGCGTTCGACCGTGCCGTCAGGATTTAGTCTAAACAGACCATCTGCGCCGAAATAGCCATTCGGATCGGTGATCGCTTCGTCTGTGAACGGAGAACCACGACGACGCTGCGTGGCGGCGAGACGTGCTGACAACAGCGTTGCGTCATAGGCGAGTGAGGCTAGGCGAGGCGGGGCCGCACCAAAGGCACCGGCAAAATGGTCTTCGAAGTTGCGCGTGATCTCTGGGTCTGGGCCCGCAAACCAGCCCCCCCGAAGCGCTGGCTCGCGGGTTAAGCGCGGATTGTTCCAACCAGAAACACCAAGGATTTTCACCCGGTTAATATCGACGTTGTAGTAGGGTAGCAGCGGTGCCAACGCGCGCAGCAGGGTTCCTTGTTCGGGCATTAAAACCGCTTGATAGCCTTGGGTGTAGCCGGCCTCAGTTGACGCAGGCGCGTCGCTGTTAGGTTGGAATTCATGGCGCATCTCAACCGGAATAATTTCCTTTGAGTACTGAGCAAGCCGTTTTGCTGGCGCTAGCATCGCGTCTGGGTCCTGTTCATAGCGTTCTTCGTGAACAATAACGCCGCCACGGGTAAAGACCTCTTGTGCGAACGCGCCCGATACACGGTCACCATAATTTGTGCGCGGTGCCAGAACACCAAAACGAGTCATTTCTTGCGACATTGCAAACTCGGTGACGCGTGCAATCTCTAGCTCTGGTGGGAAGCTCAGGAGATAGATGCCATTACCAGCTGCGGTCAGGTCGGATGAAAATGCAATCATTGGCGTTCCGGCAGCGCGCGTTACAACTGCGGCGGCCTCAACGGATTCAGAAAACAACGGGCCCAGAATAATTTCGGCACCGTCGGTGAGGGCTGAACGGGCGGCTGCGGCTGCGCCTTCGGCATTCCCGCGGGTGTCCTTTGGCATAAGGAGGAAATTTTCGGTGCCGGCGTCAAAAACAGCGAGCTGGGCCGCGTCAAACATCGCAGAGGCGACACGGCGGGCAGCGTCGCTATCGGCTGAAAATGGTAATAACAATCCGACACGTACTGGCTCTTCGTCGCCCATATGGGGTGGCTGAACAAAAGCCCGGCGGTTATAACGCTCGGCTTCTTGGCGATAGTCGTCCTGAATTTCCGGGCGATCTTCCGGTATTGGGGTCGAAGGTTGTGATATCACCGGACCAGGACGCGACGGCGCGTCCGATGAACAGGCGGCGACCATACCAAACAGAAATATAGCTAAACTTGTTTTTACAACCGTCGTCATTCGCATTCGCTAATTTCCCTCATCGGTGCCATTCGGCCTTGCACCCAATTTTGGATGCCATGATCGGCGACATTAGCGGGCCACGGGGGCTTCGTAAATGTCCGGTATCGTGCTCAAAACAGCTTCGGATTGACGCCACACGCCGCACCGTTCATGCCTAGTGCTATGATCAACAAGGACATATCACCAGAACCCGGCCTTTATGTGACAGCGACGCCCATTGGTAATCTCGCTGATATCACCTATCGCGCAGTGCAAATTCTCAAAGCGGCGGATCTGATCCTGTGTGAAGATACGCGCCAGACTGCCAAGCTCTGTGCTGCCTATGGTATCGATACCCGGCGTGCCCCCTATCATGACCATAATGCCGAGCGGGCGCGCCCCGGTATCATTGCCGATCTGGTCGAAGGCGCGGTAATTTGTTTGGTGTCCGACGCCGGAACGCCACTGATTTCAGATCCGGGCTTTAAGTTAGTGCGGGCGGCGCGTGACGCAGGCATACGCGTTTTTCCGGTTCCCGGCGCATCGGCGGCCATCGCCGCCCTTTGCGCTGCCGGTGTGCCGAGTGATCAGTTTCATTTCGCGGGTTTTTTGCCGCCAAAGCAGGGTGCACGACAGCGCCTATTAGAGCGCCTAGCTAATATTGATGCGACACTTATTTTTTACGAGAGCGCCCCGCGCCTATCGGCGTCGCTTGGGGCAATGGCAGAAGTGTTGGGGCCGCGTCGCGCCGTTGTCGCGCGAGAGCTGACAAAAATGCATGAGGAATTTCGCGAAGATACCCTTGGTGCGCTTTCGAGTGTTTATGAGGAAAAAGCACCGAAAGGTGAGATTGTTATCGTGGTCTTCCCGCCCGAACAATCAGCACCAGAGGCCAGCGATATTGATGCGTTTTTGGTCGATGCCCTTAAGAGTATGAGCGTGAAAGAGGCTGCGAGCGCAGCGGCTGAAATCTTGGGTATTCCCCGCAAAGAGGCCTATGGCCGGGCGCTTGACCTGAAAAATGCCTAAATCCAACGTCACAACTGCCCGCAAACGGGCCGAGCGAAGCGGCCGTTACGCGGAGTTTTGGGCCGCTATGGTTCTACGGTTCAAAGGCTTTTCTATCCTCGCCCAGCGCGTGCGCACGCCGAGCGGGGAGATTGATATCATTGCCCGCCGGGGCGGGCTTTTGGTGTTTGTCGAGGTGAAATCCCGGCGTGACATTGGCACGGCGATTGAGGCCGTGACGCCGCAAAACCGCAGGCGGATTGCGCGCGCTGCCGGGCTTTATCTTTCCCGGCATCAAGGGCTTGCGGCATGTTCAATCCGATATGATATCATCGCTATCGCGCGCTGGCGGTTATGCCATTTGAAAGATGCGTGGCGTGATGAATTCTAAGTGCTGGTCGTGCGGTTTTCTTAAAGCCCGAACCAGCTCAAGCAGTATAGATCGTTTCGGATGCGCCCTGAATGTTCTGGTCGCCTGATAAGGAGCCTTCCCATGATGAAATCCCTCGCCCCTCGAATTTTGGTTGTTCTTGCTGCATTGGCAATGACCGCCTGCGCATCGAGCCGTTCGCTCGATCAGAGCTTTTCCGACCTTTCCGGCAATGCATCGCTAAAGAGCGTTTTGTTCTCTGACCGGACCCATGACTATGGCGATATCGATACGACTCTTTACGAAGGCCGACTTTTGTTGACGGGGACCATGCTGTCTGAAGAAGGCCGCAGTAAGCTAATCGAAAATGCGTGGAAAGCTGACGGTATCAAAGAGGTCATTGACGAAGTCCAGATCGCCGAGAAAACGTCATTTGGGCAGGGCTTTGAAGATGCGCGGATTGATCAGGTCTTGCGTGCGCGGCTCATCGGTGACGGCAATGTCACCAGTAGCGACTACAAAATCGCGGTTTCCGGCGCGGTAGTGTATCTTTTGGGCGCATCGCGTAGCCAGCAAGACCTTGATCAGGCGTTACAGTTGGCGCGAACCGTCGCAGGTGTTGAAAAAGTCGTGAGCCATGTATCGCTGCGCAGCGTGGTGCAGTAAGACCGCGCGATATTACCTTTTTCAATAACCCAAGGCTCGTACGATGTTAAAAATTGCCATTCAGATGGACCCGATTGAGGCAGTCAACGTAGACGCTGACACCTCTTTTGATATGGCGCTGGAGGCATTTGGCCGTGGTCACTCGATCTGGGTTTATCAACCCCAGACGTTGCAACTAAACAGCGGCGTCGTTTCGGCCCGTGCCCAAGCGGTTGAGCATCTTGAGCGCAAACAGGGCGAGCACGTCAAACTAGCGCCACCTGCGTTGATCAATCTTCATGAATTTGACGTGGTGCTCATTCGTCAAGACCCGCCATTTGATATGGCTTACATAACAGCCGCCCAAATTCTTGAACGTCTCGTTCCAGACGTCCTTGTGCTGAATGATCCGCGTTCAATTCGCGATGCCCCTGAAAAACTGTTTGTTACTGAATTCCAAGACCTGACACCGCCGACCTTAATTACAAGCGATGAAACTGCGATCCGGGATTTCCGCAAAGAACATGGCGATGTGATTATCAAGCCGCTTTACGGCAATGGCGGTGCGGGTGTGTTTCGGATGAAACCAGATGACGGGAATTTCAATTCGCTGCTTGAAATGTTTCTTGAAAACTATCGTGAGCCAATCATTGCCCAGAAATTTGTGCCGGCTGTGGTCAAGGGCGACAAGCGTATCATCTTGCTGGATGGTGAAGCTGTGGGGGCGATCAACCGAGTGCCTGCTTCAGGTGAAACTCGTTCAAACATGCATGTGGGTGGCCGCGCTGAAGCCGTTGAAATGTCTGAGCGAGATCAAGAAATTTGTGACCGGATTGGGCCGATATTGGCCGAACGCGGGCTGGTGTTTGTAGGTATCGACGTCATTGGCGAGTTTTTGACAGAAATTAACGTGACCTCGCCGACGGGTGTGCAAGAAGTGCGTAAATTTGGTGGCGCGGATATCTCGGCTTTGTTGTGGGATTGGGTTGAAGGCCAGCGCGAGGGCTGAAATTCCCAAAAGGGGATTTCATGAGTTGATCGCCGCGTCAGTTAGTGCTCTTTTCCATGCCTGTCTGGCGATGTACTAGGGCTAAAATATTGGATGGGTGTGTTGTAACCGCGCCGATTTATGACGTTAAAGCTAGGAAAGCAGTCCCGAGCAAAATCATGAGCGCGCACCAATCGAAACCTGACCGCAAATTGCGAGTGGCCCTTTTTTCGGGTAATTACAATTACGTCATGGACGGACCAGTCCGTGCGCTGAATACGCTCGTGGCTTATCTAGAGGGCAAGGGTCACGAAGTATTGGTGTTCGCGCCCACATGCGGCGAGCCAGCATTTAAACATTCCGGTACGTTGCTTTCGGTGCCGTCACTCGCGTTTCCGGGCAAGCGCAGCGAGTATCGTTTTGGGCTAGGCCCGCGCGGCGCGGCCAAGCGCCGTTTAGAGGCATTCAAACCAGATATCGTTCATATTGCCGCCCCGGATTACACGGGGCTTTTCGCGCTTAATTTTGCGCGTAAGCATCGCATTCCAGCGGTTGCATCCTTTCATACGCGTTTCGACACTTATCCGCGTTATTACAATATGCGTTGGCTAGAGGCGCATCTGACGCGCTATTTACGATACTTCTATAATCGCTGCGAACATGTTTATGCGCCATCTCATTCGATGACAGATGAATTGCGCGAGGATGGCATTGGTCGTGACATTCGCTTATGGACGCGCGGTGTTGATGGTGAGTTATTCAACCCCGACAAGCGTGATATGGCGTGGCGTGAAAGTGTTGGTTTCCAGGCTGATGATATCGTCGTTGCTTTTGTTGGACGGTTGGTTCTTGAAAAGGGTATTGATGTATTTGTTGACGCGTTTAACCGCGCACGAAAACTCAACCCTTCGCTTCGGCCTTTGGTGGTTGGTGAGGGGCCGGAACGACAAAGCTTTTCAAAACAATTGCCGGACGCGCATTTTGCAGGTTATCTTCAAGGCGAGGACCTTGCGCGGGCTTATGCGAGTGCGGATATGTTCTTTAATCCAAGCATTACAGAGACATTTGGCAATGTGACGTTAGAGGCAATGGCATCTGGCCTTCCGTCGATCGGTGCTGCTGCTGCCGGAAGTAAGTCCCTCATTAAAGACGGCGTTACTGGATTCCTTGCTGATCCGAATCCAGAGGGTTTTGCGCAGCAAATTGCAACCTTGGCGAAGGATGCTGGCTTACGAAAACAGTTTGGCGATACGGCACGCGAGAACAGTAAGGGCTTTAGCTGGGACGCTGTTTTGGCTGAACTTGTCAGTCATTATTTTGAAGCGCTTGATAGTTTCGATCCGTCACAATCGACGAGCAAAGAAATGCACGCAGCATCGCGGCAGCACGCGGCGTAAAGACAGCACTTTCAATGATCGCGCAAAAACTAAAAACCTCGGGCCAAAAATTGCGCGACAAATGGCGTTTGCTGCGTGACCGAGAAGATGTCCAAAAAGGTCTGAGGATTACTCAGTACACATTGCTTGGACTGATTGTTCTCTATCTTTTGCATAAGTTGACACAAGTGGGCTGGCTTGAGGTCGCCAATGCATTGCCAGAGTCGCCATGGTTTTATTTCTTTTTTCTGTTGCGGTTTCTCGCGCTGCCGATTTCAGAAATTGCCATTTACGAAATTGTTTGGTCGCAGCCACTGGTTCGGCATTTTTCGGTTTTTATTCGCAAGCGCGTTTATAATTTCGCGGTGATGGGGTATTCGGGTGAGGCCTTTTTGACGCTCTGGGCGCGGCGCTGTTTATCGCTTTCGAACAAGAAAATTCTTGTGGGTGTCAAAGACAACAACCTTCTTTCTGCATTTACGTCGAATGCCGCGACGGTGATCCTCGTTATTTTGTTGGCGGCAACAGGCGGGCTTCAGGCCGGGCTTGAGGCATTTCCAGGGGCGCAATGGCTTTTTGGGCTGGCGTTTCTATCGGCGGGAACGCTTTCTGTTTTGGTGATGATCTTCCGTGATAAATTGATGGCGTTGCCCAAAGGGGTAATGGCAAAGCTGATCGGCGTTCATGGCGGGCGCCAGGCATTGATCATATTACTCCACGCGGCGATGTATGCAGCTGCCTTGCCGGGCGCGCCGGTCATGGCATGGATGACCTTCATTGCGATGCAACTGGTGCTTAGCCGGGTGCCGTTCTTGCCCAATCAGGATATCGTCTATCTCGGGGCGGCGCTCAGCCTGTCGTCGGTGGTCGGCGCGCCAGAAGCGGCGGTAGCAGGAATGTTGGTTGCCGAGGCGGGGTTATCTCAGATATTCAATATCTTCATGTTCTTTGCGACAGCTCATCTGGCGCGGGGCAGTTTACGACCCGCCCAAGCATAATGTGGGGTGTTTTTTTGTCTTTGCCTTCCGGATTGGCCCGGAATTCGCTACAGACGCTTGATCTTAATAACCGCTGGTAAACCAGCAGCCTTTTTCAACTCGCCGGGCAGGTGCTTTCCCACCGATGCATCTTATTGATCGCTACATTCTCCGCGCAGTCGCGACGCCACTTATATTGGCGTTAAGCGTTGCTGGCGCACTCTTGTTGTTAGAGCACATGTTGCGCCTGTTCGACTTTGTTCTGGCCGAACAAGGCCCGGTTGATGTCGTCTGGAAGATGCTTGCGAACCTCATTCCGCATTATTTAGGGCTAGCATTGCCGCTCGGGGCCTTTTTGGGAATTTTGTTGGCTTTCCGCAATTTGTCGATGTCGAGCGAGCTTGATGCGCTTAGCTCCAGCGGGGCATCTTTTGGGCGTTTGTTGCGCCCCATTTATGGCCTGATGTTCGTTCTGATGATCTTCGACTTTTTGTTGGTGTCTTATATTCAGCCATTTGCACGCTATGAGTATCAGCAAATCCGGTTTGACGTGACGAGTGGCGCGTTAGGGATCAAAATTCCAGCCGGTGAATTTATTAAAATCAGCGATGACGTCACGATCCGGCTAGCGGAGATTAACCCCGCGACGCGGGATGCAAATCATGTGTTTCTGGAGCGTCGCAGCAGTGACGGTAGCAAGACGATTATCACCGCGCGGTATGGTGCGATTTCGACCACGCCCGAGATCACATCGCTTTTGTTGAAATTGCAGGACGGGCGACAGGTTATCATCAATGAACTGGGCGACCGGATTCAGACGCTCAACTTTGAAACTTTCGACCTAGAGGTAGACCTTCCAGCGATTGGGGTTTTCCGCGAGCGAGGCGGGGATGAGCGCGAGGCGACTTTTGGCGAGATCGTTCATTTGCTTCGGACTGAAACACCGCAATCATCCGAGCTTTATAATGATTATCGCAGTGGCCTTCATTGGCGGATTCTCCATCCGCTGAGCTTTTTGGTGTTACCGATCCTAGCGATTGCCATGGGGGTTACGGGGCGTCGTCGCGCATCAAACCTCAAGCCGGTGATTGGTGTCGCGATCATGATTGTCTATCACGAAGTTCTCGAAGAGTGGGGCAAGGTCATGGCCGCTGATGGCGAGATGTCGCCATATGTCTCAATGTGGGGCGTATTCTTGGTGTTTACGTTGGTATCATTCTTCTTTTATAGCGGATCGATTGATCAGGCCCGTTCGGCGAAAGTTATGTCGCGGCGCTCTCAAGAAACCATCCGAGTCGCTGGATCTGCGGCGGAGCCAAGTCAATGATCACCATGCAGAATACCTTTATGGTTTATGTGGGGCGAATGTTTGCGCTTCGCTTTATTGGGCTGTTGGTGTTTTTTGTAATTATTTTGCAAATGCTCGATTTGCTGAACCGCTCCGAAGATATCCTTGCAGCAGATGGGGCGGGGATTGATTCTGTTTTGCGATACATATCGCTGCGTGCGCCCCAAATCGTTAGTCAGTTTACGCCTTTTGCGGCGTTGCTTGGGGTGGTTTTAACGTTGGCGGGGCTTAGCCATACCAGCGAGATCACGATTATGCGGGCGGCCGGAATGTCCGTTCATCGGGTTTTATTTCCGCTTGGCTTTGCCTGTGCGATTATCTCGCTTTCGCATTTTACGTTTCACGAGCTGGTAACCGTCAAAACGTCAGAGGCGCTCGACTATTGGGAGGTAAATGACTACGCAGTCGATCTTCCACCCGAAAGTGATACCCGCACGGATCTCCGTATTAGTTATGACGGCGAAATTATTGCGGCCGATAGTGCTGTGCGTATCAATGGTGCCGTATTGCTGTCCGGTGTGACGATTTATGACCTCGATGAAAATGGCGTTATCGGTAGTGCAATTACGGCGCGGGTTGCCCGCTTTGAAGATGGTGCATGGCGTCTATTTGGGGCGCGTGCGCTCGATGCGGAAACACTGGCGGTAACCACGACTGAGTCCGTGATTTGGACAAATAGTCTTGATCCAGAATTGCTGTTTGCGATGACCCTAGAGCCGGACCAGACGACGCTAGGTGAGCTGGCGGCGAAAATCGATCAGCTCAACCAGGACCGGGCGGATACGCGCGCGCCGATGACATCGCTTCTTGGGCGCTTTTCAAAACCAATGGCGACATTGGTGATGCCACTTTTGGGTGCCATTGCTGGGTTCGGTGTTCACCGCCAAGGTGTTTTGTTGATGCGTGCAGTGACGGGTGCGGCACTCGGCTTTGCCTATTTCATCGCTGAAAACCTTGCATTGGCGCTTGGTGCATTGGGTGTCGTGCCCGCGATTATTGGTGCGTTCTTTCCGTTAGCCATTTTCATGGTGGTTGGATTCTCTATTATTCTGGCTATGGAAAACTGACACGTTTACTGTTGTTTACATCAAGATTTGCAACTATCGATAAGTGTAGTTGCGGTTTTCGCAATTTTTAGTTGATTATTAAACGGTTGTGTGTTTATGGTTATACACGCAAGAGTGGTTCTCGTTCTTGCCAAAGGGCATATGTCCTAAAAACGGGGATAACAATGGCTGGTTTAATACTCAAGTTGCGTCCTGGTGAAGAGCTGATGATTAATGGCGTTCTCATCGAAAATGGGGACCGAAATACGCGGCTTCGAGTAAAGACAATCGGTGCGAATATCCTTCGTCTCCGCGATGCATTGAAACCAGAAGAAGCGACGACCCCGCTTAAACGGGCCTATTATATCGCGCAGTTAGCAGTTGCTGGGCAGATCACGAATGTTGAGGCGGCGTCCATTCTCAAATCAGCATTGAACGAGAATACTGAAATGGCCCCTGCTGATACGAACTTGTCTGAGGCGATCGAAAGTTATGACTTTTACGGTATAATGCGCGCCTTGAAGACTTTTGTTCTGGCGGATCGTCAAACTGTTTTACCAACGGTTGAGCAAGATGCTTCAACACGAACCTTAAAGGCCGCCGAATAACGCCCACGACTGTGGAAGTTGCGCCGCTATGCCTTGTGCTTGGGGCGATGATGCCTCACATAGCCCGGCATGGCTAAAACCACAGATTTTATCACGCTCGGATGTCGGCTGAATGCAGCCGAAAGCGAAATGATGCGACGGCTCGCATCTGACGCTGGTTGTGAAGATGCGGTCGTGGTGAACACATGCGCAGTGACCAACGAGGCAGTCCGTACAGCGCGTCAGCGGATCCGCCGCGCCAAACGCGACCGGCCCGATGCGCGGATTATCGTTACTGGTTGCGCCGCGCAGGTCGATCCAAAGGCGTTTGACGCCATGCCCGAAGTGTCCGCCGTCATCGGCAATCAAGAAAAACTCGAAGCCGATCAGTGGCAGCAGTTGGCCAAAGACGCATCGCCGGTCATTCAAGTCAATGACATTATGTCTGCACGAGAAACCGCCGGACAGTTAATCGACGGATACGGGGACCGGGCGCGGGCATTTGTTCAGGTACAGAATGGTTGCGACCATCGTTGTACGTTTTGCATCATTCCTTATGGCCGGGGGAACTCCCGCTCGGCCCCCGTGAAAGATGTGATCGAGCAAACGAAACGCTTGACGGGTGCTGGGCATCGCGAGATCGTTTTGACCGGTGTCGATATTACGTCGTACGGGGCGGATATCGAAGGGCAACCAAGGCTTGGCGATTTGGTTTCCGCATTATTGGATAACGTGCCGGACCTTTATCGGCTTCGGTTGTCGTCCATTGATGGTGCCGAAATTGATGATGCGCTCTTTGAACGGATCACTGAAGATCAACGTGTTGCGCCGCATCTTCATATCTCGCTACAGGCTGGCGATAATTTAATTTTGAAACGGATGAAACGTCGCCACAATCGCGAGCAGGCGATTGAACTGTGTGCTGCGGTGCGAACGAAGCGCCCTGATCTTGCGGTGGGTGCGGATATAATTGTGGGTTTCCCGACCGAAACCGAAGAGATGTTTGGGCGTAGCCTCGACATCGTCGAAGAGGCAGGCCTTCAATATCTTCATGTTTTTCCGTATTCCGCAAAGCAAGGCACGCCAGCGGCGCGGATGCCGCAGGTTGACGGTGGTGTGATTAAAGACCGTGCCGCGCGCCTTCGGGCTGCGGGTTCGGAAAGCCTAAAGCGTTTCCTTGATGGGTTGGTCGGGACGCCCCACACCGCAATTCAAGAAAGTGGCGCGCGTGCGCGGCTAGGCAACTTCGCACCGGTATTGCTGGGCGATAGGGCTGCGCCGGTTGGCGATCTAGTCGATGTCAAAATCACGGGTCGCGAGGGTGAAAGCCTCGTGGGTGAAGCCATAAAGGCAACACCATGAGCGATTTTCACGAAAAAAGCCGCCCTTTAAGGGGGCGGCTCTTTTTCGACATTTGGTTGACGTTACTTGCCCGGTTTACCGGCTGGTTTCGTAGCCGGCTTGCTTGCTGGTTTAGTAACGGCAGGTTTAGCATTTGGTTTGGCGTTTGCCATCGTCGTCTCCATGAATGGGCTGAACAATTTCAGCCACGCATATATAATTACACCGTATAGAAACTTTTCAAGAGGGTATGAGGGCTGTGGCCAATAAATTTTTGTCAGGTTTGTTCGGAAAGAAGAAAAACCAAGATTCCGCTGAGTCGGACACGGCGGAAGAGTCTTCCAAAGAGATTACCCACGACCCACAAGTGGACGAACCGCCAATAGAGCCAGAGGTCGATCAACCGCCGACGACAGAAAACGAGCGGTCGGAAACGACGAGCCTTGAAACCCCAAGCGCACCAGACGAGACCGTTGTGGCACCGGACCCCGGTTCAATGCCAGAGACGCAATCAGAAGACTTACTTTCTGCACAGAGCGATAGCCCTGAACCTGCGAAGAAAAAAGGTTGGCTTTCGCGATTGCGCGCCGGGCTTTCGCGGTCATCGGAAAAGCTTACTGAAGGGGTGACGGCGATTTTCACCAAGCGCAAGCTTGATGATGAAACGCTTGAGGAGTTGACGGACCTTTTGATCACGGCTGACCTGGGGGTGCCCGCAGCAACTCGCGTTACCGAAGGTCTGGCAAAAGATAAGTTCGATAAAGACGTTACCGACGAAGAAGTCCGAACGGCGCTCGCACAAGAAGTGGCGTCGACGCTAAAGCCACTTGAAAAACCACTCACGATCGACAGCGCCCATAAACCCCATATTCTATTAATGGTTGGCGTAAATGGCGCGGGCAAAACCACCACAATCGGCAAATTGGCCCGTAAATTCCGTGATGACGGTTTATCGGTCATGCTTGCAGCAGGTGATACGTTCCGCGCTGCCGCAATCGAGCAGCTCGAAGTTTGGGGCGAGCGTTCGGGCGTTCCTGTGATCTCGCGTAAGGTCGGTGCGGATGCGGCCGGGTTGGTTTTTGACGCCGTCAAAGAAGCCAAGGCCACAGATACTGACGTTTTGATGATCGACACGGCTGGGCGGCTTCAGAATAAAAAGGAACTAATGGAAGAGCTTGCCAAGATCGTCCGGGTCATCAAAAAGCTGGATGAAACCGGTCCACATGATGTGATCCTGACCCTTGACGCGACCGTCGGACAGAACGCGCTTAGTCAGGCCGATGCGTTTTCACAGATTGCCGGGGTTACGGGATTAGTCATGACCAAGCTTGATGGTACTGCGCGCGGCGGTGTTTTGGTGGCGCTTGCGGATAAGTTTGGTTTACCTATCCACTATATTGGAGTCGGCGAAAGTGTTGAGGACCTCGAAGTCTTTGAAGCTGATCAATTTGCAAATGCGCTGGCGGGTATTGTCCGCAATTAACTGACGAAGGAGCTTTCATGACAACGCCCGTAAAAGGACAACGACTAACCGGCGGCCCAAAGCTGGCAGTTGATATGGGACCATTGGCTGTTTTCATGATTGCCTATTTTCTTGGGGGCAAGCTCGCGCCGTTATTTGGCGGTATGATCGGACGAGATTGGGCGATTGCTGAAGGCGAGGAAATGTTTCTCGCGGTAGCGTTGTTCATGCCTGCGTTTTTTGTGGCGTTCGGATATTCTGTATGGAAAGAGCGCCGGGTTGCGCCGATGTTGTTGGTGACGGGTGTCATCGTGGGTGTATTAGGGTCTTTGACCCTGGTGCTCCATAACAAGGCATTCTTTTTTATGAAGCCGACAATTGTTTACGCATTGTTCTCATCCATTCTCGCAGCCGGTATCTATACCAAGCAAAATTTTCTGAAAGTTGTTTTCGATGGTGCGCTCGATTTGCCTGATGATGCATGGCTGACCCTGACAAAACGCTATGCTGTTTTCTTCGCGCTTCTCGCAATTGCGAACGAAGTGGCGTGGCGTTACTTGATGCGTGATTGTGACCTGGCGGGCGCGGCGAATTGTGGCGCGGGCGAAAAGATTTGGGTCAATCTGAAAGTATTCGGCTTTACGATTATCAGTTTAATTTTCACCGGCTTTCAAGCACCCTTAATCGCCAAACACATGTCAGAAGACCCCAAATCTGACGAAGCAAAAACAGATGAGGTGGGCTAAAGCCCTTCGATTGGGTTGGTGAAGGGGGCAAAATTGCTGCGGTCTTTTGTCTCGTTATATTGCCGCAATGCCCAGCCGACACTCGGGAAAGCAAGGTCTTTCCAAGGAATATCGTCCCATGAAAATAGGCCGACTTCCTGGCTTTCCGGCCCTGCCGCAATGTCTGGTGACTTTAGACGCGCCCGGAACATAAGTTGAATCTGTGAAATGCGTTCTATGGAATAGAAGGCGAGCAAGCGGTCTATTTCAATATCCGCACAGGCTTCTTCCTGAGCTTCGCGTCGCGCGCCGTCTTCGGCGGATTCACTTAGTTCTAGGTACCCTGCGGGCAAAGTCCAGAATCCGATACGTGGTTCAATAGCACGCCGACAGAGCAGTATTTTACCCTCCCACTCAACAACCGACCCGACCACAATTTTTGGGTTTTGATAGTCGATAAATCCGCACGCCGCACAAACAGATCGCGTGACATTGTCGCCGTCAGGGACCATTGACTTAAAATTAGGTTTACGCGGTGTTTTGTCACTCATAATCTTGATCCTGACAGAAAATTGATCGCCAGCCTGCGGAATATCCGTTCAGAGCCTATTTGTTTATCGAAATGGTGTTGCTTTTTTAACGATGTCAGACGATATGCATAAGTCTAAGTATCCGCAGACTATAACCGTCCGCATCGGGCACAATTTTGCACAGTATAGAGAATCATGCAAAAAACTGGTTTTTCTTCGCAAACTTCCGGTGCGTCAGCCGTAACAAGACATGTTCTAAGCGTAAAAATTGTCACCTTGCGGGGTTCTAGCGGACAATCGCTTCTTTCGAGCCAAAAAACGGAGAATTAAATGGCTTATTCGCTTAAAAACTCACCTGGCCACCTGCTGCGCCGCGCGCAACAATATGCTCATGACCTGTATTCAACTGAGGTCGGCTCAACTGGTCCAACACCGCGCCAGTATGAAGTTCTTCACGTTGTCGCAAGCAACGAAGGCCTGAGCCAGACTGACCTTGTGCGTCACACAGGTATCGATCGTTCGACACTTGCCGACATGATCGCACGTATGATGAAAAAAGGTCTTCTTTCTCGCAAACGCACCAAAGAAGACGCGCGCGCAAACGCTGTTTCAATCACTGCTGCTGGTAAGCGCATGCTTAAATCAGCTGATGCGAAAGTCGGCAAAGCAGAAACGAAAGCGCTCGCTGTTCTTCCTAAAACACAGCAAGCTGCATTCATGAAAGCTCTTCGCACTTATGCTGAAGCGCTCGACAAAATGGACGAAACAGCAGCTGCACCGAAGAAACGTGCTGCCGCTAAAACGACCAAAAAGAAAACAGCAAAACGCAAGACGACTGCGAAACGCAAAACGACGGCTCGTAAAGCCCCTGCAAAACGCAAGGCACCTGCGAAGCGCAAAGCGAAACGCACAACCAAGCGTCGCTAAGACTAACGGATTATTCCGATTGAAACGCCGTCAGCATCTGCTGGCGGCGTTTTTTTAATGCCTGATTTTATTGTCTGAAACGAACGGATTGCCATTCCTTTTTCGGTGGCAAGGGGTCTGTTGGTCCACCTGCAGAAACTGGACGTGGGCGAAATCCGCCCATGCTAAGTGTTCTGTCATACATAACCAGTGCGGCGGCCACAGAAAGATTGACGCAAAAACGCATAGGAATTTTGATGATATGTGTGCAGAGGGCTTGGGCCTCTGGCGAGAGACTGCCTTTTTCCGGCCCGAGAATATAAGCCGCCTTTAATGGGTGTCGGAAACTTGGCAAATCAATCGCTTCTTCGGTTAGCTCAACCCCCACGATCACGCATCCTTTTGGCAGTCGAATGTCATCAAGGGTGTCCCACTCATAAAGCGGCATGTGGGATGCGCTTTTTGCGGTGTCCGCGAGATTAACCTCACGCGCGCGGTGGTGGGCGTTGACCGAAAATGCGAAACTCGCATTGAATGCATGGGCAGTTCGCAGGACGGCACCCAAATTCATTGGTTTTGAGATGCCTTCTGATCCGATCCCGAAATAACCGCGCATATCTTTTCCTGATTTTGTTAATATGAATAAGGCGGTAGCGTCTGGGTAGTAGGTCGGTCAAGTAGACGTCCCCCCGCAATTCAGGGCAGAGTAGGCGGATGATGAATGAAGCAACTTCGAAACAAGACGACCGGATCAAGTTTTTGGTCATCGCAAACGATTGCCCCGAAGCGCGATTGGCCGCATTTTTTGCGGGACGGCGCGCAAAGCGATCAAATGCGCGGGTGATACTGTTATCGGTGCTCGAACCGCCAGAATTTGGTCATTGGGCGACCGTGGCTGAAACAATGCGCGCTGAGGCAGAGGAAAAAGCCCAAGAACTGCTCAGGGAATTCGCGGCAGAGGTAAAAGCGCAATCGGGCGAGGACCCCGAAGAGGTCATTCGCGAAGGCATTGATGTCGAAGAGATCCGCAAGCTTATTGACGAAGACCCTGCAATTTCAATCCTGTTTCTTGGGGCTTCGACAGAGACAAACGGCCCGGGGCCGTTAGTGTCGTCGCTCGCCCAGAAGCCGGCATATCTCGCGGCGCGGCCGATCCCCGTGACGGTGGTGCCGGGTGCGATGTCGCGCGATGAATTACGCCGGTTGGCAGGCTAACCATGACGAAGCAATATTTTCACCTGCCGGGAAAACACTATTTCCTATCTCATTCGGTTGGCGCACAGCCAAAATCCTATGCGGATATGGTCGCTAAGAGTTATACTCACCCTTGGCGCGAAGAAGGCTTTAACGTCTGGACCCCTTGGTTTGATGCGCTAGAGCATTTCAAAGTGGGCCTTGCGCCAATTATTGGTGCGCAAGCGTCTGATATTTGTCCGTTATCGAATGTATCGAGTGGCATCGCAAAAATCATGATGTCATTGCCCGCGCGAAAAGGTCGCCGGAAAATTGTTCTGACCGAAGATGATTTTCCAACTGTTGGCTTTGCCCTCGCGCAGGGTGAACGACTTGGGTATGAACTTGTTTTCCTGCCGGGCGGCGACGCGCTTGCCGATCCGGACACTTGGGCACCGGCTTTTGCCGATGACGTGCAGATGGTTGTCGCAACACAGGTTTATTCAAACACCAGTGTGCTTGCGCCCATAAGAGAGATTGCGAAACGCGCGCGTGAGGCCGGCGTATTTTCTTTGATTGATGTGGCACAGGCCGCAGGCGCGGTGCCCGTTAGGCTTGATGAGTGGCAACCAGATTTTGCGGTGGGGACGTCGCTTAAATATTTGTGCGGCGGCACCGGTGCGGCATTTTTGTGGGCGTTGGCCGATAGCGCCGCCAAGGTTGCGCCGCTTGATGTAGGTTGGTTCTCTCACCAAGATCCGTTTGAGTTTGACATTCACCATTTTGATTATGCCGAAGGCGCGACACGATTTTTTGGCGGGACGCCCTCAATCGGGCCACTCGCCGGGGCGTGTGCGGGGCATGAAATTCTCAATGCCCAAGGCGTTGAGGCAATCTATGCGCATAATCAAAAACTCCTATCGCGGTTGTTCGATCAATTACCAAAATCGGCATTTTATTCGACAACGCGCGAAGGCGCGCGGGGGTCAGCGGCGCTAATCAAGGTTCGTGACTATGATGCGGCAGCAAAAGCATTAAGTGCATTGGGTGTCGGCCATGACACACGTTTGGGTACGGTTCGTGTTTCTGTTCATCTTTATAATGATGAAAAAGACATCGATGCTTTGGCCACGGCGATTGAACCGTTTCTATAGCGATAGCGTCAGTGACACTGGCGCATGATCGGATGGCCGTTCCCACCCGCGCACATCATCGTGGATTTTATACGCATCACGACCACCCGCTATTGCGGCTTTTTTTAGTGCCGGGCTAACCCAGATATGATCAAGGCGCCGGCCACGGTTCGAGGCCCGCCAATCTTTTGCGCGATACGACCACCATGAATACAGTTTCTCCGTTTCCGGAATAATTTCGCGTGCCACATCAACCCACCCGTGGGAGTAGATAACCTCGCCTAGTTTTTCGACTTCGATGGGTGTGTGCGACACGACTTTAAGGAGTTGTTTGTGGGACCAAACATCATGTTCATGGGGGGCGACGTTCAAATCACCCACCAAGATCGATTTTGATCGCGGTCCTAATTCGCTGAACCACCCTGTCATTTCGTCAAGAAAATCAAGCTTGTGGGCGAATTTTTCATTTTTGACCGGGTCCGGCTCATCACCACCGGCGGGGACATAAAAATTATGAACTCGGATGCCGCCGGGCAGGCTTGCTGCGATATGGCGGCAATCTCCCTTTTGGCAAAATTCGCGTTTTTCGATCTTGCTGAGAGGATGCCTAGAGACGATTGCGACGCCATGATATCCGGCCTGGCCTGATACAGCTTGGTGCTGATAACCAGCCTCAGCCAGTGCTTTGCCGGGAAAATTATCTTCCAGGCATTTGATTTCCTGAAGGCACAAAACATCTGGCGCTTCGGTCGCGAGAAATTTCACGACTTGTTCAATCCGTAGTCGGACTGAGTTGATATTCCAGGTAGTGATTTTCATGCGATCTGCCTATTCGGAATTGATTTTCGTTGATGTCGGATTACGGGGGCAAAGATACCCCGTCAAGGCGACAGATTTACGGCTGATTGCGATTTCGTCAGGTGTAATCTATCACCGCGCTATGGAAAACGTTGCTGCCTTTTTGCCTGATGGACTACCGCTATGGGCGGCGTTGGTCGCGATATTGGCCAGTTTTTTTACCTCTGCCCTGACGGCGGCGTTTGGTCTTGGTGGGGGCCTCGCGCTGTTGGCAGTCATGAGTTCGGTTTTTCCGCCCCTTGCGGTTATCCCCATTCATGGCGTTGCACAGGCCGGGTCAAATGCGGGGCGTTTTTATCTGCAACGCAGGGATGTGGTTTGGCCCATTGTGCTGTGGTTCAGCGCTGGCGGTATTTTGGGAGCAATGCTTGGGGGGCGATTGGCGCTTGAAATGCCGGTTTGGCTTTTGCGGGGCGGGGTGGCGTGTTTTATCCTCTATACGGTCTGGGGGCCAAAACCCGGCAGTTTCGCGCCGGGGCCAAAGACATTTTTCGCAACGGGCGCGATTGCGGCGTTTTTGACGATGTTTTTCGGGGCGACCGGGCCGATTGCGGCGACGATGATAGGTGCTGCCAAACTTGATCGCCTCAAAATCGTTGCGACCCATGCCACTGCGATGGTCATTCAGCACTTGATGAAAATCTTGACCTTTGGTCTGCTTGGCTTTGCCTTTGGCGATTGGATAATGGTGATCCTCGCAATTTTGGTCGCTGGCTTTATTGGAACTTACGCAGGAACGCATTTTCTGCGCCGCATGCCTGATCACCTATTTCGTCGCGGCTTCAAAACGATCCTGACAATTATTGCTCTATACCTGATTGCCGTCGCGCTGATGGATTTTAGAACAGGTTGAACGACGATCCCGTAATACTGACTGGCCAGCGCCCGAACTCAAACAGGCGGAATTTGGCAGCAAAAGGGTGGTTCTCCGCGTCAAAGTCGGTGTCTTCTGCCGCGATCAGCGCAAGTGCTGCGCCATTGGCGGCTTGAACCGCCGCGCCGACGCACAGGGTCTTGATAGCGTCGTCATCAAGATCGCTTAAATAGGCCAACTCTTCGACGGCGTCTTTTGCCGGGTCGGCAACCTTTTCAGCAATGAGGGCCATCCCAATCCGGAGGGCATCTTCGGAAAGCAATTCTAGTGCGCGTCCGGTTAGGTCGGCGCGCAATGATTCTTCTGCTTCCCAAGCGGGGCTTTGCCAATCGAGACTTTCTGCGGCGGCGGCAGCGTCACCCCAATCTAGTAACATAGCGATTTCGGCATCGGGAAAGCCAAGGCCAGACATGTAATCGTCAGCGGCGGCGCGTGCGCCGGGCGTCATCTTGCCGCCGATATTGGCGAACCAGGGAATCCGATCAAGCGAGCGGGCAAAGCGCGATAGTCGCGCAAGGCCGGGCAACTCGCGTTCTAATTCTTCAAGATCAATTTCGTCCATCGCGCGCGCTTTCGTTGTTTCGCTTTATTTAATGATGAGGCCCGGCGGTTACATCAACCACGGTCAACAAATTATACCCGATAAAAATGGTTGGATAAAAAAAGGCGTCCGACCATTTTGATCGGACGCCAAGCTGCGCTGTTGCGCCTACGCCGGGAGGGGATATTCCGGCGACACGAAGACATTCGGGCCTGCAAGCGGGGGGGCAACGCTGGCCCGATCCATTGCCTTTCGTGTACTGTAACATTAACGCATCACAGAGCAGTTTTTCAAGGGAAAAGAGAAAAAAAACTTGCATGTGACACTGTTACAAAACAGAAAGTTTGCCCCCTCGGCCTTGGTAAATTTTATCGGTCGAGGAAGCGACCACCAGCATCGGGTGCCCGGAAAAGGCTGTTCGCCAAGCGCTCACCAGTCTTAACATCGTTAAGCGTAACAACCGTGATCCCGCCTTGGGCATCATGAATGATCCAGCGCCGCAATTCAAAATCGGGTGCCGTGGCGATCAATGTCAGCTCGCCTTCGGTCTCTTCGTCGCTTGATGAAAATGTCACCGCAACATTATCGACGCCGCGATCAACCTGAACAACTTTTGCGTCGTCGCGGTCGATTTTTTTGCTCAGCAAGAATTTTAACGGTGTTTTTCCGGTCGGATAGGAATCCGTTGTCTCGAGCGCTTCGTCGCGGACATAGACCATGCCGCCATTTGCGACGATTAGAAGAGGGGTGGGCGGATCATATTCAAAACGCAAGAAACCGGGGCGGCGCAGGTAAAACCTGCCGTCTGAGATCGCGCCTGATGGTGCAATTTGGGTGAAGCGCCCGCTTAAGGTGTCGAGGCTTTCGATATAATCGATGAGGCGTTGCGCGACAGCTTCATCGGTTTCATTTTCAAAAACCAACGGGTCGTTGAAAACGTCTTCGTCCTCAAAACCATCGGGCTCGGCTTCAGTGGCCACAGGTTCCGTTGTTGGTGTTGCGTTGGTTGTTGTTTCTGTGATGTCGGTTGCGGCCTGAACGGCGATCGCGGTTGTTGCTGCCACGGGTCGTGCAGCGCCGGCAACATCAACGCAGATGATAGATAAAGCGGACAAAATTGCGAGGCTCATAAAACATCTTCCGTGAAAGCGTCAGGTTTCTTCGAGACTCTATTTAGAGTTGCGCCGTGTCTAAAGGAAGCCATGAATATGGCGGCCAAAGGGCACGGCGCACACGAAATTGTTACCGCATCAACGCGTATGGGCCGCCGCGTTCTAGCGCCGCCTTGTAGCCGGGCCGGGCGTGAATACGCTCAAGGAATGCCGCTATATTCGGAAATTGCTTCGCCGAACCTGCGCGTGCAAAGAAGCCCTCCATGGGGAAGCTCATGATCACGTCTGCGGCGGAGAAGTCGCTCCCAGCAAGCCAGGTGGATTTGCCAAGCTCGGCGTCGAGGTAATCAAACAGACCTTTGAGGGTGTGATTGAGATAAGCATCGCGAACACCATTGGTGAGTTTCTTGGCCACAGGCCGAATAATAAATGGCATTGGGGCCGTTTCCATTTTGGTGAGGAACAATGTCATCACCAATGGTGGCATGTAAGAGCCTTCGGCGGCGTGGAGCCAATAACGATAGGCGTCATATTCTTGTGTCCCGAGTGCTGGACGCAACCGGCCATTCCCATGCTGATCAAGGATATAGTCGATCATTGCACCTGTTTCGGCATAGACCCGGCCACCCTCCTCAATAACTGGCGATTTGCCCAAAGGATGAACCTTTTTAAGCGACGCTGGCGCGAGATTGGTTTTCGCGTCTCGCTCATAATGTTTGATGTCGTAATCAAGGCCAAGCTCTTCGAGTAGCCAAAGAATACGCTGTGAACGAGAATTGTTGAGGTGGTGAACGGTGATCATTTTTTTGCCTTAAGAAAGTGACATGAGGGCGTCTTTGGTGAACGGCTCTAGCTCGTCATTGCGGCCATCGCGGACTTTGGTGACCCAGTTTGGATCTTGCAACAATGCGCGGCCAACAGCGATTAAGTCGAACTCCCCGGCTTCCATACGGGTTACCAGTTTATCAAGGCTCGCTGTTTTTGATGTTTCACCAGCGAATGCACCGATAAAGTCGCCCTGAAGGCCGACAGAGCCAACCGATATCGTGGGTTTGCCGGTTAGTTTTTTGGCCCAACCTGCAAAGTTGAGGTCGGAGCCTTCAAATTCAGGCTCCCAAAAACGGCGTTGTGAGCAATGGAAAATATCAATGCCGGCATCAACCATTGGCTGTAGCCATTCCAGCATCTCTTCGGGTGATTTCGTTGCTTGCGCCGAAAAGTCCTGCTGTTTCCATTGCGACAAACGAATGATCAATGGAAAGTCCGCGCCGACCTTTTCGCGTGTCCTGCGGATGACCTCGGTTGCAAAGCGGGTACGGCCATTCCAGTCGCCACCCCATTTGTCAGTACGGACATTAGTTTGATCCCAGAAAAAATTGTCGATCAAATAGCCATGGGCACCGTGGAATTCCGCGCAATCAAAACCAAGCTCTTTGGTCGCGACGGCGGCGTTCACATATTCATTGATCGCGGTTTCGATTTCATCTTCGGTCATCGGCTCCCATAGCGGTTTGCCGGGAATTTTCATGCCGGATGCGGACCAAGAAGGAGTGTCAGGGTGCTTGGTGTTCTTCGGATTGCGGAAGGGGCCTTCGTTCCAGAGTTGCAGACCGATCTTGCCGCCTGCCGCGTGCACCGCATCAGCGACCTTGCGCCAGCCGGCTTTGGCTTTGTCGGTTACGATATGGGGGACGTTTGGTGTGCCAGCGGCGGTGATCTGATTGGTGTGAACCCCTTCCGATAAAATAAGGCCGACACCGCCAGCCGCACGGCGCTGATAATAGCCGACAACATCATCGCTTGGTGCGCCCGTTGGCGAGAAAGAGCGGGTCATCGGGGCCATGGCGATACGGTTGGGAAGCGCAAGTGTACCGAGCTGCGCTGGTTCAAAAAGAATTTTCGTATTCGAGGTCATTTGAAATCCTGTAATGCTACATCCGGGAAGGATACCCGTGCGCGGCAGATAATACACGCCCGCGTAGCAGCAACCGTCGGCGGTGTTTTCCTCTCCGCACGTCTTCGTGAGGGGCGTGGCGAACGTCAGGCCGAGATTGGTGTTGGTGCTTGGGGCCTTAAGGGTGTAGATGGCGCCATGAAATTTCTTGATCGTACAAAAATCTATGTGCAGAGCGGTGCCGGCGGTAATGGCTGCCTGTCGTTTCGCCGTGAAAAGTTTATCGAATTTGGTGGCCCGAATGGCGGCGATGGTGGCGCGGGCGGCCATGTCTGGGCTGAGGCCGTTGAAAACCTCAACACGCTGATCGACTATCGCTACCAACAGCATTTCCGCGCAGAAAACGGTCGCCCCGGCGAAGGGTCAAACCGCACCGGTGCCTCGGGGCAAGATTTGATCATCAAAGTCCCCGTGGGAACGCAAGTTTTCGAAGAGGACGAAGAAACGCTGATTGCTGATCTTGATGTGCCCGGTGATCGGGTCTTGCTGGCCAAGGGCGGCAATGGCGGGTTCGGGAATGCGCGGTTTAAATCATCCACCAATCGTGCGCCGCGCAAGGCTAATCCGGGCCAGCCGGTCGAACAACGCACTGTTTGGTTGCGCCTTAAACTCATTGCGGATATCGGCCTTCTGGGTTTGCCGAATGCGGGTAAGTCAACATTTCTAGCAGCGGTTTCGGCAGCGAAACCAAAAATTGCAGACTATCCTTTCACCACTTTGCATCCCAATCTGGGGGTCGTACGGGTCGGCGAGGGGCAAAGTTTTGTGCTTGCTGATATTCCGGGCCTGATCGAAGGTGCCCACGAGGGCGCGGGGATCGGGGTTCGCTTTCTTGGTCATGTCGAGCGCTGTGCCGCTTTGCTGCATCTTGTAGATGGTACTCAAGAAGACGTGGCCGCGGCTTATCGAACTGTACGCGGCGAGCTTGATGCCTATGGCGAAGGGCTGGCGGATAAACTCGAAATTGTTGCTTTGAACAAGATTGATGCGCTGACGCCCGAAGAGGTTGAAGAGCGCAAAGCGGCACTTTCAAAGGCTGCGAATACCGAGGTTCATGTGATTTCGGGTGCGACGGGCGTCGGGTTGCCGCCGCTTTTGGGTCAGCTCATGACCCTCGCAGCGAAAGCGCGTGCTGTTACATCGGGCGGCGTTGATGACGAAAGCGACGAGCCGACGGAAGAAACCTGGCGGCTGTAGTCGCTGCCGGTTGGAATCGTCACATCAGGCTTCTATGTAGTGAGCCCCATTGCGCAACCGGGATTCATCAGTGCCCATAGCCAAATCAAATGCACGCCGAAAAATCGGCATTTTGGGCGGATCGTTTAATCCTGCCCATGCTGGTCATCGCGAAATTTCCGTAGCGGCGCTGGAACGCCTTGGGCTTGATGCTGTTTGGTGGCTGGTCACACCGGGGAATCCGCTCAAAGACAGTAGCATTTATGCCCCTTATGAGGAGCGCCTGAAACATGCACGTGTCATTAGCGATCACCCCGATATCGTGGTCAGCGATTTCGAAAAGCGTCACGGCCTTACCTATACTGTCGATACGCTTGAGGCGCTTCAGGACGATAACCCCAATAGTAGGTTTGTCTGGTTGATGGGGGCCGATGGGCTTGAGACTTTTCATAAGTGGAAAGACTGGCGCGTCATTGCCGACCGGGCAGTTTTCGCGGTTTTTGCACGTCCCGGATATGGTGAAGGTGCGCTGTCTAGCCCGGCTGCAAAAGATCTCGCGGCATTTCGGGTTGAAATTGATCAGGCCACTGATTTCGCGCTCATTGACGCGCCAAGATGGATCTATTTTCCCGACACAAATAACCCTATTTCATCGACCGAATTGAGGAACAGAAAAATCCAACATTCAAACAAAGATAATCAGCCAGCAGATCTTTCTGTACCACACGGCCATCTGGCTTACTTTCTCGATCTTCATCCAGACTTGGGCGATTTTCGTGCGGACGCCATTGAGGGGTTGGGTAAAAAACAAAAAAGCATTTCGCCAAAGTATTTTTACGATGAGCGCGGATCAAAAATTTTCAATGGTATCACCGAGGTTAAAGAATATTACCCAACCCGCACAGAACGACAGATTTTTCTGGATAATGCTAAAGAGATAACCGGCGAGATTGGCGCTGGGGTTGGTGTTTTTGAATATGGCTCCGGCTCGAGCGAAAAAATTGAATGGCTTGTGAAAGGGCTTAAAAATCCTGCGGCGTATGTGGCAATGGATATCTCGCGCGATCATTTGATTGAGAGCGCAAGCGTCATGGCGGAACAGCTTTCGATTCCAGTGGCAGCGATTTGTGCTGATTTTCACGCGCCGATTAAATTTCCGAAAGGTGTTTTGAAAGATCCGGAACATTGGCTTGGGTATTTCCCCGGTTCGACGATTGGAAACATGTTGCCAGAAACGGCGGTCGGGTTTTTGCGACGCGCGTCCGAAACGCTTGGCACGGGCGCACAGTTTTTGATTGGGGTTGATCAAGTCAAAGACAAATCGGTCCTAGAGGCGGCCTATGATGATGCCGAAGGCGTAACCGCAAAATTCAATATGAATTTGTTGGTGCGGATGCAGCGTGAATTGGGTGCGAAAATCAACATTGATGATTTCGAACATTATGCGTTTTATAATGAGCAGCTGAGCCGCATCGAGATGCACCTTCGGGCTAAGCAAGCGACCAAAATTGTGATTGATGATCACGAGTTCTCGTTTGCCAAAGACGAGACTTTGCACACAGAAAACTCACACAAATTTACCGACGAAAAATTCTCTCAGCTTGTTAACCAAACCCCGTGGCACGTTGAAAAGACATGGACAGACCCCCAAGGCTGGTTTGCGGCGTGCCTTTTGAGCAACAGATAAATTTGGCCTTATGGTTGGAGGGCTGCTAGAACGGCCTTATATTAGTAAAGCGGGAGCGTTTCCCGCGTCATGAATGGAGAAATACGCTGGACGCACAGCACGGCACGGCAGCCACCGGTAAGGCTGCACTTGGGCTCGTTCGAGACTCGGACAGATCAGATCTGAACGGGTCCGACAGTGAAGGTCAAAAGGATGAGGCGGTTTTAGCCAACCTCACCGCTGATCAACGCAGTCAGAAGATTCTCTCCCTCATTTTACAAGAACTCGACGACGACAAAGCGGAAAACGTCGTCACCATCGATTTAGTGGGCAAGACAGACTTGGCCGACGCAATGGTGGTGGCTTCTGGTCGCTCTACTCGCCATGTGGGCGCGATGGCCGATCAGATTGTCAGTCGTCTGAAAGCGGCTGGCCTTGCTAATCCAAAGGTCGAAGGCGCGAGCGCTTGTGACTGGGTGTTGATCGACGCAGAAGATGTCATCGTGCATCTCTTCCGGCCAGAAGTACGCGAGTTTTATAATCTTGAGCGTGTTTGGTCAGAAGCTGCGCATATTGCGGCAACAACGGACGCCTAAAGTAGGCAGTAACGACTTATGCGAATTGTGATCGCCGCCATTGGTAAAAAGCGCGGCGGTCCCGAAACGGCGCTGGTCGATGACTATCTTTCCCGATGCAAATCAATGGGACGGCGGATCGGCTTTGGCGATGTAACCCTCGCCGAAGCGGATGCCCCAAAGGCTTTGTCTGGCGACGCGCTAAAACAGCGCGAAGGCACTTTGTTGTTAAAAGCCATTCCCGATGGGGCGCAAATCATTGTGCTGGATGAGCGCGGGGAAAATATTTCGAGCAAAAAACTGGCGCAACTTTTGGGGCAAATGCGCGATCAAGGCACCGGTGATGTAGCATTTCTGATCGGCGGTGCGGATGGTCACGGGAAAGAAATAAAGGCGCGTGCGGTTCGGTCTATCTCATTTGGGGCCGCAACTTGGCCGCACATGCTTGTCAGGGCGATGCTGACAGAGCAAATATATAGGGCAATGACGATCCTGTCCGGCCACCCTTATCATCGCTCATGAAAAAACACCTTTTTGTTGTGGCACTGTTGCTTTGTCCGCTCTCTGCGGCGGCGCAGGTTGATGCGGGCGAACTTGAAGAGGTCGAGCGCAAACTAAAAGAGCATGCAGGCGAGGAAAAGCGTTTGCGCAACGAAGTCGCCGCTAAACAAAAAGAAGTGGCCGCGCTGCGTACCCGATTGATTGAAACCGCCAACTCACTGCAAGAGGCCGAACGCAAGATTGCGGATCTCGAAGAGTCGATAGCGTCGCTTGAAGAAGAAAAGGCCGAGGCCGAAATTGCCCTACAGGCCGAAAGCAAAAACCTGAGCGAAGTTCTGGCGGCGCTTCAGTCGCTGGAGTTGTCTCGACCCCCCGCCTTGTTGGTGACGCCCGAGGATGCCAACAAAGCGGCGCGGGCGGCGATGTTGCTCTCCGATGCAGCACCAGAGGTTGAGGCGCGCGCCGCACGGTTGCGCGCGGCGGTCGAGCGCCTTTCGGCATTGGCAGAAGAGCTCGACCGCGACCGGGCGAGCCTCGCGATTACGAATAAAGAGCTGGGGGCGCGGCGCGATATCCTCTCGGATTTGATGGCGCAAAAAGAACAGGAGCGGGATGTGGCTGCGGCGCTCGCGGCATCTGCCCAGCGCGAGACCGCCCGTATTGCCGCTCAAGCGACGACATTGCGCGAAATGATTGATCGTTTGACGCGTCTCGCCCACTCGATCACGCCTAGGGTCAAACCGGCACCGCCTAAGAAAAGCCCTGTCGATGACACGCCAAAGCCCATTCCGCCAAGTATTAAACAAGCGTCACCTGAGCCATTTGTGGCCGCAAAAGCGTTTGGTAAGGCAAAAGGGGCGCTGCGGCCCCCAGTCGCAGGCCGGTTAACGGGTCAATATGGGAAACCAAGGCCCGAGGGCGGTGTTTTCGAAGGAATCAGATTTGCAGCGCGCGATCAGGCGATTGTGACCGCACCATTTGAGGGTAGGGTCGTTTTTGCCATGGAATGGCAGCCCGTTGGGAATATGATCGTTCTGGACGTAGGCGAGGGCTACCATATATTGTTAGGTGGCGTTGGGCGTATTTTAGTCGAGGAAGACCAATATATTGCGGCAGGGGAGCCGATCGCCGAAATGACCAGTGGGGGCACAGAATTGGATCTTGAGATCCGAAAAGATGGAGAGCCTGTTAACCCTGTGTTGTGGCTCTCGCGTAAAAGTATGGAAGGTCTGGCACCGTAGCCGGACAAAATAAGGTGTATGAACGGATGAAACAAAGCCCCAAACCAGCCGTCAGGTCATTAAAGTCTCACAAAAGCGGCAAGCGCTATTCCGGCGGCGCGCTTATTATGGCGGCTTGCGGTGGTGCGCTTGTGTTCGGCGCGCTTTCCAGCGCTGTCTTTGCGCGGGCGTCAATTTCGGCGGATACTTTTCGCCAGCTTGATTTGTTCGGCGAAGTCTTTGAGCAGGTTCACGAGAATTACGTCTCTGATCCCGTTGATGCGGATCTGATCAAAGGCGCGATTGATGGGATGCTCGACACGCTCGATCCGCATTCTAATTACCTTTCCGCTGATGATTATAAAACCATGCAGGAACAGACCCGTGGGTCGTTTGCGGGTCTCGGCATTCAGGTCATCATGGAAAATGAAGGCCCTGACAAAGGCTACCTCAAAATTGTAGCGCCGATTGATGATACACCGGCGCAACGTGCAGGCATTATCGCCAAAGACCTTATTGTTAAAATCGACGGCGAAGATGTTATGGGCATGTCGATTGATGAAGCGATTTCCAAACTCAAAGGGAAAAAAGGCACCAAGGTCGATATTGCCGTTGTGCGTGATCGCGAAAAAGAGCCTTTTGACCTGACCATTGTTCGTGACATCGTCACGGTACAGTCAGTTGTGTCGCGCATAGAGGGCGATTTCGGTTATGTCCGTATCGCAACCTTTAGTGAGCAAGCTGATGCCGGGTTGGAAAAAGCGCTTAAAAAGTTTGATAAAGAAATTCCCGGCGGCGCTAAGGGTTTGGTGCTTGATTTGCGTTCAAACCCCGGCGGCTTGCTTGATCAAGCGGTGGCAATTTCTGATCAGTTTTTGAGTGGTGGCGAGATCGTTTCAACACGGGGCCGTCGTGCGCGGGATTCTATGCGCGAAATGGGCACCCCCGGCGACAAGTTTAACGGCAAGCCGATTGTTGTACTGATTAATGGTGGGTCGGCCTCTGCGTCTGAGATTGTGGCGGGTGCGCTTCAAGATCGCAATCGTGCATTGCTTCTCGGTACGCAGTCATTTGGTAAAGGCTCTGTGCAGACGGTCATTCCGCTTCAAAACGGCCTTCAAGGTGCGCTTCGTTTGACCACGTCGAAATATTTCACGCCATCAGGGCGCTCTATTCAGGCGATGGGCATTGATCCAGATATCGAAATGCCAGTGATTTATCCTGGTCAGGAAAAAGTGGCCGAACGGCCATCAGAAAGTGACTTGCCCGGCGCGCTTGCGGCCGAATCCGATGTTTCTGACGCGACGGTTGAAGAGCTAGAGAGCGAAAAATCAGTCGCTGACGCAGATGGAAAAACAGGCCCAGCGGTTGAGCCGGTCATGTGCCCCTTCAAAGAAGATGGCGAGACACCACGCGATTGTCAGCTAGAACGGGCGTTAGAAATACTTGCTGATGCTACGGCGTATAAACAGGCTCTGGCCCATGCCGGTGCAGCGCGTATTGATTAGTCGCTCTGAGCGATAAAATGAAAAGCCGAGGGCACACAAGTGCCCTCGGCTTTTTTATGTAGGGTCGTTCGGAATTTTGATTTTCTTACTGCGCGAGACAATGAAGAGACCAGAGATCACAATCAGCCCAGAGCCGATGAACATCGTAACATTCAGCGTCTCACCAAACAGCAGCACGCCGCAAGCGATACCAAAGAGTAGCCGCGAATACCGGAATGGTGTCACGGCAGAAACTTCGCCCGTGCGCATGGCCTTCATCAAACAAGTATATCCGGTGACCCCGGCGATAATAGAACCCACAAGCACCAATGCGATATTCGTGTCGGGCAAAACAAACGGTTTACGTTCCCAAAACGTGAAAAGCCCACCCGCAATTACCACCGAGATAAACCCATAGAGCCCGAGAATAGCGGTACTTAAAGTTTTCGGTGCGGCGCGGCTCGCAAGGTCCCTGCCCGCGAACCCGATCATGCCGATGACGGCGAGAATAGACAAAAACGAAAAGCTATCGGCACCCGGACGAATAATCACAACAACCCCGATCAGTCCGATAAAAATGGCTGTCCATCGTCGCCAGCCGACTTTTTCACCAAAGATCAGCGCAGCACCGGCGACAACCACGAGCGGCGTTGCCTGTAGAATAACCGTTGCTGCCGATAACGGCGACAGCGAAATCGCGAGCACATAAAATAGCCGTCCACCAATTTCAAAGACTGCGCGCACGCGCATTGGCGGAGAGAATACATCGCGCACAAATAATGGCTCTTTGTTGATCAACGCTGTGCACGCAAAAACAATCGCGCCGCCAAACCCAAAGATCATGAGGATCTGGCTGATGGGCAGTGCTTTTGATGAGGCCTTGACGAATACGTCTTCAAACGCAAAGGCCGCCATGGAGCCGATCATCCACAATCCGCCTATTAAATTCGCCCGGCGGTGGTCGTCGTTTTCACTATTCACATGAATTCCAATATGACTTTTGGCCGGTGGGCCGAATATTTCAGTGTTATTGAGACCCAATCCGGCGCCCAGAGCGAGGGGCCGAATTGACGCGTTGCGCAGTAATTCTTGCCATTAATCCGAAGCTGCCAGCGAATTTCCGGCCTTTGGCCGCGTCCGTTTTCTATTGGTTAACCCTATTTTTCGTAATTTGTCCGAGATTGAGACGTCGCGCATGAACCCCTGGCCATTGTTAGGGGCGCGGCAAATGGGTTGGAACAGAATGCAACGCCGCCGACGATTAAGACGACCGGTCTTTAGCCGCCTGACTTGGGCGTGGCTTGGCGCGTTCATGATTACGGTCACTGTGGCTGGTGTTGTCGCGCGTGACGCGATGAATGGCGGTGGTGTGGCGCGGGTGGCGCTTCCGGTCGAAGAGATCGAGACCTTTGCGCGGGTCGCGCAGGTCCATCGTGAAAACCCGATTCCAACACCCCCCGCATCCAACAATGCAGTATCCAACAATAATGGCCCTGCGCTTCGTGATGGCAGCACGCCAGAAGCCGTTGACATGCTCGGCGGTGATCCTGCCGAAGCCGCTTTCGGTCACGACGAAGACAATTCCCTGACGCTAATTTATCCCGGCGAGAACGAGATGTTCGACGAGGGTTATGACAATAGCGAAGAGCATATTGACGGCGATGAAATCTATTCCGGTGACGGGATCGTCATCACTATTCCGGGCAAAGATAAACCGGCGACCAGCGCCCAGATGGCGTCGCTATCACCGGCCGTACAACCTATCCCCAATGCTGATGATGCGTTGTTACAAACAACAGCGCTTGGACAGATTCCAAAAATCTCACCTGATGGCCGCCGCGCCGTAAAATATTATGCGCGGTCATTCGATGGATCGAGCCGCGAGCCAAAAGTCGCGCTGATTATTGGCGGGCTGGGGCTGAACTCCGCGATCACTGAACGGGCGATAGATGACCTTCCGCCAGAGGTTTCGTTGTCATTTGCGCCTTATGCAAAAGACCTTGAATTCTGGACACAGAAAGCCCGCAATGCTGGTCACGAAGTCTTAATCGAACTCCCCATGGAGGGGTATGGCGGCAATCAACAGGCATTGGGGGCGGCTGCCCTGTTGACCTCGCGCACGCCCCAAGAAAACCTTCAGCGTATGGATTGGTTGATGTCGCGCTTTGGTGGTTATTTCGCGGCGACAAATTATATGGGTGCGAAATTCACTGCCGATAATGCGTCGCTCGCGCCGGTCCTCAAAAAACTCAAAGACGCAGGAGTTGGCTATATTGATGACACCGGTGCTGCGAAACAACACGGCATCGGGCTTGGTCTGCCCATGACGACCGTCTCGCGGATGATCCCGGCTGCGGCCACCGATGATGACCGCGCCAAAGTCAAACGCGAACTGGCCATGCTTGAACACATCGCCGAACAGGATGGCCGCGCCATCGGCAAGACCTATGCTTATGCGACCACGATTGACGAAGTCGTCGAGTGGAGCCGCACCTTGCCGCGCAAGGGAATAACGCCCGCGCCCGCATCGGCCCTATTGCAGACAAGCGCCGTAGCCCGCTAAGGGTGGGCTGACGCGGCGAATGGCTTGCTGCGCAGCAAAGTTTACGAGTGAGCTTGTGAGTCAAAAAGACCTCTTCAAAAAGTTTCGCCCCAATGTGGGTGTGGTTCTGTTTAACCGCGACGGACGCGTCTGGTATGGGCGGCGTGTTGGCGACTTTGCGGATCTTGGCGAAACCCCAGAGAAATTTCGCTGGCAAATGCCCCAAGGTGGTATCGACGCCGACGAAGAAATCGTAGCGGCGGCCTATCGCGAGCTGAAAGAAGAAACCGGTGTTACTTCTGCGCGACTATTGACCGTGACCCCCGGCTGGCTCGCCTATCGTTTCCCGCCTGAGTACAAAAAGAAAAACTGGAAGGGCCAACGTCAAAAATGGGCCGCGATGCTGTTCGAAGGCAGCGATACAGAAGTTGATTTGTGTGCCGATGATGAGCAGGAGTTCGACGATTGGCGTTGGGGCGAACTAGAAGAAGCCCCCGAATTGATCGTCCCGTTCAAACGCCATGTCTATCATGACTTGATCGCGGGCCTTGTCCCCTTGCGCGACTTTATCCGCTCGGCAAAATGGTGATTTACGCCGCCGATTTTTTGCTCGACCGACTGCTTTATCGCGATGGGTTGATACTGATCATCGACAAACCTGCGGGCCTGCCGGTTCATGCTGGGCCATCGGGCGGCGATAACCTCGAGAATTATTTCGACGCCCTGCGTTTTGGACTGCCGCGTCAACCGGCACTGGCCCACCGTCTTGATCGTGATACATCGGGTTGTCTTGTGTTGGGTCGTCACCCAAAAGCCTTGCGCAAATTACACCGGCTTTTTGCCGAAGGTCAGATCGACAAAACCTATTGGGCGCTGACCAAAGGCATCCCCGAAAAACTGTCGGGCACGATCGACAAACCGCTAAAAAAACAAACGAGGGGCAGTGGTTGGCGTGTCGAAATTGCTGATGATGGCCAGCGTGCCGTCACTACCTATCGCGTGGTTGGCCGGGCGGGTGACGTTGCACTGATAGAGGCAAAACCCAAAACTGGCCGCACCCATCAAATCCGTGTGCATCTAAACGCTATTGGCGCGCCCATCATCGGCGATCCGCAATATGGTGATCAGGCCCCGGATCAACGGGCGCAACCGATGATGCTCCACGCTCGAAGAATCATCGTTCCGATCTCAAAGAACAAAGACCCCATCATGGTCGAGGCAACACCTCCCGACGCCATGGCGACAGCACTCGAAAAGCTGGGCTTATAAAAGCGCCGCCGCCACCAAATTTCACAATATCAAAGAGCCGGAACCGGCAGGCAAAAAGCCCCCAATTCTGGCGCCGAAAGAACCTCAAGATTTTCATGCTAGCGCCGCCCGTTATGGGGCCGGCGCGGGGTGTCTTTGGTCACATCTCAACGCAGCACCACCTTAAGCCCACCAGAACGGACGGGGATATCTATCCACCAAATGCGGGATTTAGAGTGAGCGTCGCATAAACAGGAGAATAAAACTGGCAATTTATGTTGTGTTGTTGTTCTTTTTCCATCGAGTGTGACTGCAAGTGTTTAGTGGTGTAACAACGATGTTTTTGCTCCATTTTGCTCTTTTTTCATCGATAAGTCCGCTGAGCGCGAACGTTGTGACGATGGGCTCATCTTGGCTACTCATAAAAACGTGGCGATATTCTATCCTGCCGTGGATTCCGATATTGCCTTGATTATCGAGTAGCGGATCCAGTTTTCCAATGTCGAATTCCATTATGTTCAATTCTCTTGGGTAACTAATTTTACCGCCAACTTCATCAACTTCGAGTTTCTCCGCTTTAAATCGATATACACCGTCCGGCTCCACGTGGTCCTCAAAACAAGCTTCAGCGAAAATAGTAACGTTGGCTGCGGGGGAGTTTCCGGTATTTTGGATATTCATTCGAATAGTGAGATGCATGGGGAGATTTCGATCAAGTTCCGCTTCTCCGCTCGTTACACTGATCTACGCTCGAGACTGCGCCTCACCAATTTCTCGCGTTACCGCGACCGCGTCGTTCGCGGCCCGGGTCGCTTTTTTTGCCTGAGTAACTGCCGCTAGCGTTGCATCAAGTGTTCTTGCAATAAAATAGATACCTACTACCGTTACACCTAAAGCCCCCAACGCAACAATAAACATTGCGTAGTTCCATAAAGCTACATCTTGTTGTGCTTGGAGGAGGTAGTTCGAATAAAGATTATTGGTATCTGTGCTGGGTACTTGGCCAGAATATTCTTTTGCGGCATGAGCGCGTTGATTGGCTTGCCTTTCGCAATAAGCAAAACCACTTATAAGAAAAATAAAAACAAAGCTCACGATTACACCACACAAAAACTCGCGTGTAGTGTTTTCGCTTTTTTGGTCATTGGACATTGTTGACGAAATACCCCTGAGAATTATTCCTTACTGTTTCTATTCTTGAAGTACTCTTGGCAGTATTCAATAGGTAATTTCTATTATGTCTGGTGCCGCGTGTGCAAATGGATTGCGGGTCGGAGCCCGCAATGACGGTGCGGCGAGTTTGGTGCATGGCTTTCAGGGCGCAATGACGGTGTGGCGGGGTGCGCATTGAGCGAGGCTGCAATACGTAGAGTGAAGGAGTTCTCTATTCGCAGGTGTCATCCCGGGCTTGACCCGGGATCCAGCGGTAACGCGAAGTGTTGAACGGGTGGCGGTTGTTCATGGATTGCGGGTCGGGGTCCGCACTTACAGCGGCGGGTTACGTTTACTCGGCGGCTTTGACAATTTTCGGTTTACTGAGGGTTTTGGCGATACGCTCCGCAAGGCCGCGCGCCACGTCGTCTTTCGACATTTCCGGCCATGTCTCGTCGCCCTGATCCGTGATCAAAATCACGGTGTTACGCGATCCGCCCATGGCGCAGCTCGCGCCCGGTGACACATCATTGGCGACGATCCAGTCACAGCCTTTGCGTTTCATCTTGGCTTCGGCGTGACCCAAGACATCATCGGTCTCAGCCGCAAAACCCACTACCAGTTGCGGGCGGCCATCTTTTAGCTGAGCAATAGACTTTAGAATGTCGGGGTTTTCCGTAAGCGGAAGGTCAGTAAGGCCGCCACGTTCTTTTTTGATCTTGTGGGTGGTTTCAATCGCCGGGCGATAATCGGCAACCGCCGCACAGAAAATTGCACAATCAACAGGCAGTGCACTTTGGCTGGCCGTCATCATCTCTCGGGCGGTATCAACCCGACTGGTTTCGATTCCAGCGGGGATATGTTCATGGGTTGGGCCCGTCACCAAAATAACATCCGCGCCCAGATTACGCAGGGCAGCCGCAATCGCATAGCCCTGTTTGCCCGATGATCGGTTGGCGATGTAACGCACCGGGTCAATCGGCTCAACCGTGGGGCCAGCGGTTACCAAAATGCGCTTACCGGCCAGCGGTCCGTCTGCGTCTTTGAGGAAAAAGGCCTCGATCTGGTCGGCGATGGTGACGGGTTCTGCCATGCGGCCGGGGCCAAACTCGCCACAGGCCATCTCGCCCTCGGTCGGGCCAACAATCATGGCACCGTCCTTCTTGAGCGTTTCAAAATTGCGCTGAGTGGCCGCGTGTTCCCACATTTTAACGTTCATGGCGGGCGCAAACATCACTGGCTTGTCCGTCGCCAATAGGGTCGTTGATGCCAGATCATTCGCGAGGCCATTGGCGCATTTCGCCATCAGATCGGCGGTGGCCGGGGCGACCACGACAATATCCGCCGAGCGCGACAATTCGATATGGCCCATCTCTGCTTCGTCGGTCAGGTCAAAAAGCTCCGAGAAACATTTCTCGCCGGTCAGCGATGACACAGACAATGGCGTAATAAATTCGGCCCCCGCGCGGGTCAGGATCGCGCGCGTCGCGATGCCCCGTTTCGAAAGCTCGCGGATCAGCTCCAGACTTTTATACGCGGCAATGCCGCCACCAATAATCAGAAGAACGCTTTTTGTTTTTTTGTCCATAACGTCGCTATAGATAGTCTTTTGAGATAAGAAAGTCACGCACTGGCGGCGCACGCCAAAGTGACGCCTGGCTGATAGTTCTGTGGGTCCTTAAAACCCGAAATATATCGCCGCCGCTAACAGCAACGCCGCGCCACCCACAAACCATAATGCGCTGCGGGTCTTGCGGCCTTGGCGGGTCAGCGTCGTCTCTAGTGCTTTGTTGCGTTCGCCCGAAAATCCGTCGGGGTCGTCCGCGATTTTTTGTGCGGCTTTGCCGATGGCCTCGATATAGCCCGGTAAATGCGGTGCAATTTCCATGGCCTTTGTGGTTGCGGTTTTTAATTTCTCTGCGTGGGCTTTGGGGCCGATAGCGTCTTGAATGCATTGTTTGACGACCGGGGTCGCGGCCGCCCACATGTCAATCTCCGGATCGAGAAGACGCGCAACCCCTTCGACGGTGACCATGGTTCGTTGCAGCAAAACAAGCTCGGGCCGCAGATGCATATCGAACAACGCTGTCACATCAAACAGTTGTTGCAACACGCGGGACATATCAACCTGCGCCGCATTACGCCCCTGAAGCGGCTCACCAACGGCCCGAAGAGCCTGGGCAAAGGCATCAATCGAATGGCCATTGCCCACATAGCCCGCATCGAAGTGAACTTCTGCCGTGCGCTGATAATTTTGGGTGATGAAGCCATAAATTATTTCGGCAAAAACCCGGCGGGTTTCTTCGCTCAGGCGGCCCATAATACCAAAATCAACCAACGCCAATCGGCCTTGTTCATCGACGATCAAATTGCCCTGATGCATATCGGCGTGAAAGAAACCCATCTGAAGGGCTTGTTTCAAAAAGACGTCAATAACTAACAATGCGAGTTTTTTTCGGTCTATGCCGCGCTTATCAAGAGCGGCGATATCGCCTAGCGGCGTGCCCTCGATCCATTCAATGGTCAACACCCGGCGCGCAGACAGTGGCCATTCCACTTCGGGAACCCGAACTCCGCTCTCGGATTTCAAATTCTCCGCCAGCTCTGATGCGGCCCCAGCCTCCATCCGCAAGTCAAGCTCAATGGCGGCGGCGGCCTTTAGGGTCTCGATAAATTTTTCCGGCTCCATCCGGCGGGCCGTTGGCGATATCTTGCGGATGGCCTTTGCCGCTCGTCCAAAGGCGCGAAATTCCTGTTCGGCTTTTCGTTCAATTTGTGGGCGGAGTATTTTAACGGCGACGGTGCGCCCATCGGCCAGTGTTGCTTTGTGGGCTTGGGCGATTGATGCGGCAGCGAGAGGCGCAGAAAAACTGGCGAATAGGTCGTCAGCGGGTTTGCCGAATGCATTTTGAATTTCCGCGCGGGCAGCGGCATCAGAAAATGGCGGCATTTTATCTTGCAGGCGGCCAAGATCGGCGGCTAATTCAAACCCAATAATGTCGGGCCGCGTTGCCATGAACTGCCCGAGCTTCACATAGGCAGGGCCTAAAACCTCTAACGCATTGGCCATGCGCTCGCCGGGGCGCTTGTCTTTGTCTTTTGCGCCGATACGTGAAATTGCGCCCAGCATACGAAATGGCGGTGGCAGAAGGTGGGCGTATTCGCGCGGAATCAGCGCATCGTGGCGGCTGAGCGTCCATCCGGCGCGGGCAAGGCGGGCATAATCTGTCAGTGCCGTGATCATTGAATGCGTTTATACCCGCCAGCCGGAGTGAATGGCGGCAACTCCGCCGGTCAGATTTTCATATTTCACGCGCGAGAAACCGGCGTTTTTAATCTTCGTCGCGAAGGCTTCTTGGCCCGGAAACCGGCGGATCGATTCCACAAGATATTGATAGGACTCGCGGTCATTGGTCACTTTCTCGCCAAGCCACGGAATGACATTGAAGGAATAGGTGTCGTAAATTTTCTGCATCGTCTCGGTGATGGGATGCGAAAATTCAAGACACATGAAACGTCCACCGGGTTTTAAAACCCGATAGGCATCACGTAGCGCCGCATCGATATCAGTGACATTTCGAATGCCAAACGCAATCGTATAAGCGTCCGCAAAGCCATCCGGGAACGGAAGGCTTTGGGCATCGCCAGTCACGCGATGAATTCGGCCGTCAAGCGTGGCCATGTCATCGCGTGTTGTGCCCGCTTTGAGCATTTCAAAATTGATATCACAGAGCGTTGCCGTCGCCGGTGGTTTTCCTGCTGCACCGGGCCGCGTATCGGCGCGGTTCAAAAATCCTGCGGCCACGTCGCCAGTGCCACCCGCGACATCCAAAAGATGCTCGCCGGGGCGCGGCATTAGCCGATCAGTCAACACGGCTTTCCAGATCCGGTGGACGCCCCCTGACATCAGATCGTTCATCAGGTCATATTTTGATGCGACGCTATCAAACACGCCGCGCACCAACCGGGCCTTGTCGCCGGTCTTTACGGTGCGAAAGCCAAAGGATGTTTCTGTGTCGCGATCTTCATTCATAAAAAACGCTTAATGCTTTGATCCGCCATAGAGAAGCGCCTTGACGCCGCATGTCTGTTTTGACAGTGTTAACTGGTTGAATTCAGCGGTGTTTTCGAATCCTTGCCGCCCAAGCCCATTTTCAGATCTCATATGGGGAGGGTGCAGTGCAATAGCGAGGTTTGGCCACCGCGAAAAACGGTGCAAAATATCGGGGCAGCCTATGATTAAGTCGGAATTGGTGCAAAAGCTCGCCGACGAGAACCCAAACCTGTTTCACCGCGATATCGAGCGAATTGTCTCGATCGTGTTTCAGGAAATCTCGGATGCGTTAGCGCGCGGTGATCGTGTTGAATTGCGGGGCTTTGGTGCGTTCTCTGTTAAGCATCGCCCGGCACGTGTGGGGCGCAATCCCCGCAGCGGCGAGGCCGTGCATATCGAAGAAAAATGGGCACCGTTTTTCAAGTCTGGCAAAGAATTGCGTGATCGCTTAAATGGCGAAGGGCGTTTTACGGGTGCCGCAAAGCTCGATAGCGAAGGATTCGGTGATTAAACCTCAATATACGTTCGGCGGTGTAATCGCGAATTCATGCAGCATGATTGAGTGGCTTTGATCATGAAAAAGTGGCTTTTCCGTCTAATTTGGGTGCCGGTGTTGATCGTGGCGGTTCTGTTTCTGGTGGCGAATCGGACGCCCGTGATCATTAGCCTCGATCCGTTTAATCCCGATAATCCGGCTTTATCGACTCCGCCTGTGTTTCTTTGGATCTGGTTGATGTTGATGCTTTTTGTCGGCCTTGGGATCGGTTCGCTAGGGACCTGGCTTTCAGGCCGGGAGCCCCGTGCGCAGGCGCGGGACAACCGACGCGAAATCAAGACCCTAAAAAAAGAATTAGCGGTCATGACCGCGCGGGCCGAGGCGGCCACGAAAACCCCGGATGAAAACGATCCGGATGATCCCCCTAAACTCGAAGCAAAATCACTGTGAACATATGTCTTGTGAGCTGAAATTATGAGCGGCCCTCAAGTTAAGATCTGCGGCGTAAAAGATATTGATACGGCGCTCGCGGCGGCCCGCGCTGGTGCGGACTTTCTGGGCTTTGTTTTCTTCCGAAAAAGCCCGCGTTTCATCCTGCCGGAAAAAGCCGAAGAGGTCATTTTGGACCTCAAAGAGGCCAGTTTTGAAGAGGGTTTTGCCCTGCCTAAATTGGTTGGGTTGTTTGTCGACGCCGGCGAGAAAGAGCTCTCCGAAGCGCCGACGCTTTTGACCCATTTTCAATTTCACGGCCATGAAAGCCCCGAACGATGCAAGGAATTGGGTGATGAATTCGCTGTTGAGATCATCAAAGCGCTGCCGGTATCGGTGGCTGATGATGTCTTAAAGGCGGGCGCGTTTGAGGGCGCGACCGACATCATCCTGTTTGATGCGAAACCACCCCCTGGTGCTGGGCGGCCGGGCGGTCATGGCGTGTCTTTCGATTGGACCGCGATTTCAAGCTATACGGGCGAGACGCCGTTTATGTTGGCCGGTGGGTTGTCGCCGGACAATGTGGCGGACGCTGTCGCGTCGCAAAAAGACCATTCCGGGTTTCTCGGCGTTGATGTATCATCGGGCGTTGAAACCGCACCGGGAAACAAGTCCGCGGATCTGATCGCGTCATTTATTTCGGCTGCAAAAGGGTCTAAATAGAGCAGTCGATACGACTAAGGGGGAGGGTTGTTTATGTTGCGGTTAGTATGTGCAGCATTTTTCGTGCTTGCGGGATGTGTAACCGGTGTTGATCGCGCACCGCGGCCGACGGACACTGTTTTCAATGTGCTTCAAAATGGCGGTTATGTCTTGGTGATGCGTCATGCCAATTCGCCGTCGGGCCAAAAAGCGGCTCTTGGTTTGTCGGCTGGCTGTACGCTGGGTGAGGGGCGCGGGCTTGATGCGCTCGGGTTCTATCAGGCGAGGGGCTTAGGCGAGGTTTTGCGCGATCACGATGTGCCGATCCAAAAGGCCTATACCAGCCCGATGTGCCGGTCATGGGATACCGCAGCCCTGGCGGCCGCTGGCGCACCCGTCGAGATGAGCCACGCTCAGGTTTCGACGGACCCGACCGAGATTGCGGCGTTCAAAGCAAAAGTGACCCAAGAGTTAGATGGCGCAAGCGGCAACATCATCCTCGCGAGCCATTCCAACATTGCACCACTCTATGGGGCGACCAAGCGCGATAGCGAAGATGAAGTGCCGTCGGGGGTGATCTATGTGATCGATCCGTCTGACTGGCGAGTCTATGCGCGGATTGATTTGATCAATGCGCCCGGGCAACCATCGGTCGCAGTAGAATAAATTTCCCTTGGGGGTTATGTGTGGCACGAAATGCGGCCCATCCAATGGGTCAGATAAGTGAGTGCAAACGCGTGACCGATAACCAACAACCCAATTCCTATCGCACAGGCCCCGATGCCGAAGGCCGCTTTGGCAAGTTCGGTGGCCGCTTCGTCGCTGAAACGCTAATGCCGCTCGTGCTGGCCCTCGAAAAAGAGTATGGCCACGCCAAGTCTGACCCCGCGTTTCGGACTGAACTTGACTACTACCTCAAGCATTATGTGGGGCGCCCGTCGCCGCTCTATTATGCGGAACGGTTAACCGAGTATTGCCGCGGTATGGCCGACGAAAAGTCAGGCACTACCGGTAAAAAAGGTGCAAAAATCTATCTCAAGCGCGACGAGCTGAACCACACCGGCGCGCATAAAATCAACAATTGCATGGGCCAGATTTTGCTGGCGCGCCGCATGGGTAAGACTCGGATCATCGCCGAAACCGGGGCCGGTCAACATGGCGTTGCGACGGCGACGGTCTGTGCCCGGTTCGGTCTGCCCTGTGTTGTCTATATGGGCGCAACCGACGTCGAGCGGCAAAAGCCAAATGTCTTTCGGATGAAGCTCTTGGGCGCAGAGATCGTACCTGTGACCTCAGGCCGCGGGACCCTGAAAGACGCCATGAATGACGCTTTGCGCGACTGGGTAACAAATGTGGATTCAACTTTCTACATTATCGGTACGGCCGCCGGGCCGCACCCATACCCTGAACTGGTGCGTGATTTCCAATCGGTAATTGGTTACGAATCCAAAGAGCAAATGGTCGAGGCCGAGGGCAGACTTCCCGACGCGATCATGGCTTGTATCGGTGGCGGCTCAAATGCGATTGGTCTGTTCCACCCCTATCTCGACGACAAGGATGTTGAAATCATCGGCGTCGAAGCGGCGGGCCACGGCGTTGATACCGATCAACATGCGGCGTCCCTCTCTGGCGGGCGTCCGGGCATACTCCACGGAAACCGGACATACCTTCTTCAGGATGAGGATGGCCAGATCCAGGACGCCCATTCAATCTCCGCTGGCCTCGACTATCCGGGAATCGGCCCCGAACATTCATGGCTTCATGAAACAGGCCGGGTGAATTATATCTCCGCCACCGACCAAGAGGCCCTCGACGCGTTTCAGCTCTGTGCGAAGTTGGAAGGGATCATCCCCGCGCTTGAGCCGTCCCATGCGCTGGCCCGCGCCATCGACAAAGCGCAGGAAATGGACCGCGATCAGATTCTGTTGCTGAATATGTGTGGCCGCGGCGACAAAGATATCTTCTCAGTGATGGACGCGCTGGGCGCGGAGTAGGGGGGGGCGGTGCAAAAACTGAGGGCGTTCATTCATGTCTGGCATCGATTTTCGGAATCCAGCCGTAAATCAATTTAATGGGTCGTCCGGACCAGCACTCCAATCGCAATAAGCCATATCTTGGATGCCGTCTTTTGAAAAAATTACCACACGACCTTCGGCTTCGGCCGCAAACATGCCGTCGCTAAGTTGCGCTACACGATAAGCTGCCCCTGGGAACCGGGCGATTTCTTCGGCGCTAAACGATCCGTCGTCCTCGCGTGTTACATATGCGGCATATCCGTAACTAAATGTCATATGGCTGAGGCCGTGGATGGAGATGAGGCCGCCGTCGATTGGGAATATATCAATCGTGTTGTCATTCACTAAAATGACTTCGCTGCCATCGTTTGATTTCCATGTAAGATTGCCGCCGAATTCGCCTTGGTCGGTTCCGACCAGTTCGCCGTCCGCGAATGGAATTACGTTTCGGTTATTTCGATCCCGTTGTTCAAATGTGATGTGCTCGTCCCCATAAACCCATACCTGCCGCTTACATTCATCGCTTACATCGTAAGGTAGGGTGTAGTTTCCAAACGCTTTGTGAAATTGAAAGTGCCTAGGGTCGAACATTGTTTCAGAATATGGATGGTTTTTGATAAGCAATCTGACAGCTTGGATGGCGTAATTGTTTAACTCCGGAAGCCAATGATCGTGCAGGGCCAATTCGATTTTGGGGACAGAGGACTTCGAATTCATCTGAGCCAATGCTCTTACTGATGCATAGGCGAACCGCCAATCCGGTGATTCCAAACGTTTTTCGATTTCGGGAATTGCCGGTTCGTAGCCAATTAATCCTAACGCTTCAATCGCATAGAGTTGTTCAATCTTGTTCGAGACGTTGAGAAAAGGGAGGATTAAATCGCCTGCATCTCTAGCGTTCGAACCGAAATCGGAAAGCTGGCTTAGGCAGTCAAACGATGAAAAAGCAAACTCATCCCACTTATCACTGGATGGCCTGCAAGTCTCTGCGAAACGTCGAGCAACCGTTGGGTCGTAGGTGCTAACAAGCGTTATGTATGTTTGGTTGGCAATTTCTCGATTGCGACTGCGTAATAGGCGACGCAGTGCGGCACCCTTATTACCCAAATACCCATTCATTGCTGCAAGACCGCGTAAAGCCGCTATTCGTTCCGAATTTGTTGCCTTTCTCTTGTTCGCTACAGCAATCCAATCGTCAGCAATGAATGTTGACCGCGAGCCAAAGCTTCCAATTAGACTTGCTACTGCACGCCACCCCTCCGTGTAGGGTGCATCCTCAGGTAAATCGTCATAACTGGGCGCAGAAAGCGCGGGCAAGGCATAGTTGAGCACCTCAGGGCCAAGATTACGCAGAGCAAACCCAGTTTGGTTTGCTCCGCCGGATCGAATGAGGTCATCGAATAACGCTGCTATCGCTTCATCTGATCCGATTTCGGCGAGTACATGCGCAATCGACCCGCCTGGATTCAGCTCTAGGGCTTGTTTCAATATCGGTACATCATCTTCGGACCAGTCGCCCCAATATCTAAGCACTCCCCCTGTAAAATTTCTCCAACCGCCATGGTCGCCGACGGCTCTTTTCAGGAGCTCATCACGGGCTTGTCTGCCAAAGCGCGCCTTCAAAACAGTGGCTATTTGACGTTCATCACCGAAAATCCGGCCGTTGTCTTTTATTGGCAACGTTTGTTCTATTTTCTCGAGACAATCACTTATCGACAGACAATCCTGCATAAGTGTGGCTCGATCTTGTGCCCACGCGTTCGCAGAAATGAGAACCGTGCAAAAGAAAAGACAAAATAACTTTTTCATTCTCCCCCCGATTTAGAATTGATTACGATTTCGCGTATTCGAATGCGCGCAATTCAGTTTTTCGCAAATTGACCAGTCAGTTGATTGAATCACTGTGCTGAAATTTCAGACGATTTATCGTCCACGGGTCCACAGACCTCGCCTGAGTTTATGGGCCAGTCTAATTTTCGAAAGGCGCTAGGGTCAGCGGTGCCAGCCGCTTCTTTTTCTTCAATTTGAATTATGGCATCGCGGCATTCAGCGCTGATTTGGTTTGCAGCATTACCTTCTATTTGGCTGATGTCATGCCACCCTAAACGTTTAGCCCTTCGGGAATAGTAGACTGCATTTATTGCTGCGTCTGCCCCGGCGCTGGTGCTGGCGCGAAGAGCGCAGTTAATTGCCGCTTTAAGAACACGATCAGCATACCAAGTAGGGCATATTGATGTAGGAACTGAGTCTTGTTTAGTGAAGCCGGCAAGGGTGTACGCTTCGTCTGGGATTGACTCTGCGATTAAGTCAATCACAGGACCGAGTTCGGGGGATTGCTCCGCAATAACATAGGCCGTCCAAAGGTACCGAATTATCGATACATATTCTCCCGGAGTCGTTGCTGCGCTTGTAATGATTTCAAGGTCAGCGACAATTTTTTTGGCGCATGCCGCTCTTTGTTTGCTGGCTATAGCGGCGACCGTCTCGTTAGAAACTGTTGGATTGTTGAGGGCAAATTTAAACAACGAGTAGTTGGGAAAACCGTTCGCTATGGGCCTCACCTTATCAGAACAGCTAAGACGTGTACGTATCATTTGCCGTTCATGCTCTATAACAATCTTGTTCGATGGATGTTTTTTGCGCTTATAAACTTGATAAAACTTCCCAAACGGTGATGTGTGAGAGCTGCGCCATACGAAATTTTGGTCATAACGCTTTCCATCAAAATGTCCAAGTGCCTGCGCAATCTTGACCTCTTGTTCCGAAAGGTTTGCGTATTTGCATCTTCCGGCCTTGTGATTGTTGTACGTCTCGGTATGTCCTTCTACGTCCAAGCCGACGATAAATAGTAATTCAACAGCTCGTTCAATAGCTTCGCAATCATCCGATACTATCGCGGCGTTGTAGGAAGTTCTCCAGTCGGGTTTGATGAGGGGACGGGGTAATAAACCGAAAACTGTTAAGGTAACTAACAAAAACAATACTGTAAGAATATTTCGCATTTGCACCCCCTCCGCCAAACTATACAATAGCGCGAGAAAGGCATTGTGAAAACCCGCGATCCCCTAGCGTGCGCGCATCAGTCTAGTTCTCATCGCGGTCCAACCATGCTAGCGACCTGTGATATGTGGGTGGAAACGCTAAAAACGATCAGCGGTATGCTTGTTATTGGTTTGGCCGCATTGGCCATGCTTTTGGCACCGGTTGCCTGTGCGCGGGATTGCGGTTTTGCCAATGATATTGCGCATTCTGCTGGCGCTAGCCAGATGGATCATTCAGCGCTCGACGGTGATGAATTTCTCGCCGCTTGTTGTAGCATTTGCAGCGTCCACGTTTTCTTTCGGGGCTATGAACCCGAATTGTCTCTGGCGTTATTCATAAAGTACCGCCCCGGATTCTTAGGCAGGGTGGCCGCATTGTCGCCTGACGGTCCCTTTCGGCCTCCGCGCGGTTGAATGATTTCGACCGGCGCACCATGCGCCGAACAAACATTCATTCAGACCGTTTTAAGAGGACTATCCAGTATGTCAGGGTTACTGCGCCTATCGGCGATCGGATTCGCCATTTCCAGCGTTAGTTTAAGCAACGCATGGGCAGAAGAAGAGCACCAACTTTCCGACGCCACACGCCAAGATCATCACGCTGATGATGAACACGACGAGCATTCAGAGGCCGCCGATGTGGTCGTCGTCACCGCCACGCGATCGGGGCGGGCCGTTAATAATGAACCCGTTCGGGTTGAAGTGGTAACAGCCGAAGAAATTGAAGAAAAAGCGCTGATGCGACCGGGCAATATCTCTATGTTGGTTGCTGAAATCGGCGGCGTTAGGATACAGACCACATCCCCCGCACTCGGCGCGGCGAATATTAGATTGCAGGGGCTTTATGGCCGTTACACACAGCTGTTGAGCGATGGAATGCCGCTTTATGGTGGCCAAGCAGCTTCTATCGGATTGCTTCAGATTCCGCCAACGGATCTTGGTCAGGTCGAGGTGATCAAAGGCGCGGCCTCTTCATTTTATGGTGGTTCGGCGCTCGGCGGGGTTATCAATCTTGTGTCGCGCCGTCCGGGCGACGAAGCCTCTGGCGATTTGCTCGTGAACTTAACCACCGAGAACGGGCAGGACGTTACTGGATATTTTGAAACACCTGTTACGGACGATTTGTCCGTGTCGCTGACCGCAGGGGCGCACCGCCAATCGGCTCAGGACTTTGACGATGACGGTTGGATCGACATGCCTTTCCACGAGCGTGTAAGCGTCCGTCCGCGCCTGTTCTGGGAAGGGGCAAGCGGGGCCAGCCTCTACACGACCATCGGGTTCATGACCGAACAGCGCGAGGGTGGAACGTTGGCTGGTGCCACTGTTCCGGACGGTACGGCCTTTCCGCAAAATCAAGACACAACCCGAATTGATATTGGTTCAATAGCCAGCGCGCCATTGACGGATACGCTGACCTTGAAATTTCGTGGGTCAGCCATGGTGCAAGATCACGAGCACCTCTTTGGCACGGTGCTCGAAGATGATCGTCATGAAAGTTATCTGGCCGAGGCATCTCTCACGGGTGATTTGTGGGATATCGGTTGGGTAATTGGCGCGGCATACCAGGCAGATGTCTTTTCGTCTGATACATTTTCGGAATTTAATTATACCTATGACGTACCGGGAATATTCGCACAGGCAGATTACGATATCACCGATTTATTGTCCGTCTCACTTAGTGGTCGGGTCGATGATCATAGCGAATTCGGCACGCAGTTTAGCCCGCGTGTATCGGTGCTTTATAAGCCCGGCGATTTTACGATCCGGGGCGCTTATGGGCGTGGGTATTTTGCGCCAACGCCCTTTGTTGAGGACATCGAGGCGGCTGGGCTTTCACGCCTCTCGCCGCTTGAAAACCTTGATGAAGAAGTCGCGGAAACAGCATCTTTTGACGTTGGCTACCGACGCGGGCCGATCGAGGCCAATGTCAGCGTGTTTGGGTCAAATGTTGAAGGTGTGACTGAGCTACAGTCATTCGCATCCATGCCCGGCGGCGAATTGGACCGGGTGCGCCTCGTCAATGCAGAGGGCGAAACCCGCATCCGCGGATCAGAGCTTTTGCTGCGCTATGTGTGGAACGACATTAAGCTTACGGGGAGCTATCTCTTTGTCGATGCCACCGAAGACGACCCGCTTGGTGGGCGACGCGAGATAGAACTTACGCCGAAACACTCAGCGGGGTTCGTCGCGATGTGGGAACAGCATGGCAAAGGTCGTTTGGGGTTTGAAGCCTATTATACTGGCGAGCAGAGCCTTTATGGTAATCCGTATCGGGAGCAAAGTGAGCCCTATTGGCATTTGGGGCTTCTCGGAGAGATCACCATGGGCCGGATGAGTTATTTCATCAATCTGGAGAATTTGCTCAATGTTCGCCAAACAAAAGAAGATCCCTTGGTATTACCGATGCGAGCACCGGATGGGCAATGGACAACAAATATCTGGTCTAGGAATGACGGGTTCGTTGTTAATGGCGGCGCGCGAATACGCTTTTAAGTCTCCAACACAATAGACTGCTATTTCAGCCTAGTGCTGGGATGTAACCATGTGAATAAAGCGCAGGAAATGGACGGAAACCAATTCCTGCGCATGCATCAAATGCGGCGCAACGCCGACAAATGTATATTCTCAGCGACGGCTGCGCCGGACCGTTAATGCCCGCCGCCAAAGATCCCTGTACGGACGTCGTAATCGACGGCCAGTTCATATTCTGGGTCGTCGTTTGAATCGACCACTAGCTGCCCTGCGCGTTTCAACAAATTATGGCAATCACGGGTCAGATGCCGAAGGCGCAAAGTCTTGCCGAGGGTCTCATATTTCGCGGCCATGTCTTCGATGGCTTGCAGCGCCGATTGGTCGACAACGCGTGAGCGCATGAAATCGACGATGACAACATCAGGATCGCTTTCGGGGGTGAATAGCTCGGTGAAGCCATCGGTTGAACCAAAAAACAGCGGCCCTTCAAGTTCATAAACTTTTGCGCCCGCTTCGGTGTGGCTTTCGCGGGTGATGGCATGAATTCGCTTTGCGTTGTTCCACGCATAGGCCAGCGCCGAGACGATAACCCCGACCACAACCGCGACCGCAAGGTCGTGCATCACAGTGACGATCGTGACGAGCACGATGACAAAGGCGTCGGTCAGCGGGATACGCCGCATGATCCGCAAGGACTGCCAAGCAAACGTGCCGATGACGACCATGAACATCACGCCCACAAGCGCCGCCAGCGGGATCTGTTCAATCAGGCTCGACCCCACAAGGATGAATGCCAAAAGGAACAGCGCCGCCGAAAGGCCAGAAAGTCGCGTGCGGCCGCCAGATTTTACGTTGATCATCGACTGACCAATCATCGCGCAACCACCCATGCCGCCGAAAAAGCCAGTCACAACATTGGCCGCACCTTGGGCCAAACATTCCTGTGATGCGCCGCCGCGCTTATTGGTTATTTCGCCCACGAGATTAAGGGTCAAAAGGCTTTCGATCAGGCCGATCGCGGCCAAAATAAATGCATAGGGAATGATGATTTCCAGCGTTTCGAGATTAAGCGGCACCGCCGGAATGTGGAATGGTGGCAGACTGCCCTGGATCGATGCGAGATCGCCAACGCGCGGGACATCCAATCCAAAACCGATGACGATGGCGGCGACAATGCCAATGCCTGCGAGCGGTGCCGGAATGACTTTGGTGATTTTCGGAACGCCCCAGATGATCGCCATGGTCAACGCCACAAGGCCGAGCATCATATAAAGTGGTGCACCGGTCATCCACTCACCAGAGCCGCCAATGCCGTGGCCGCCGCCTTCTGCGGTGCCGGGAACTTGAAACTGACTCAGCTGGGCAAGAAAGATGACGATGGCAAGGCCATTCACAAAGCCGAGCATGACCGGATGCGGTACTAGGCGGATAAATTTGCCGAGGCGGAAAATCCCCGCGAGTAATTGAAGGATGCCCATCAACACCACCGTGGCGAACAAATATTCGACGCCGTGTTGGGCGACCAGCGCCACCATGACCACGGCCAGCGCGCCTGTTGCGCCCGAAATCATGCCGGGCCGACCGCCAAACAGGGCGGTGATCAAGCCAACAATAAAAGCGGCGTATAGCCCGACCAGCGGGTGAACATGGGCCACAAACGCAAACGCAACGGCCTCAGGCACCAAAGCGAGGGCGACGGTCAGGCCAGCCAAAACTTCAATCTTGATGCGGTTTGGGGTGAATTTGGCAAAGCTGGAATTGTTCCAGTCTTGGCGTGTCAGGCGTTCTGCGAACGCGGCGAGGGTTGTTTTCGTCACGAGCAGGCCCGTTTCTTTTTGTGATGATTGTGGAAGCCCCTTCATAGGGCGTTTATGCTGCGACGCAATAAACAAGTCAGGAATTCTCACATTTTGCTTCAGAAACCCCGGAATTTTGTAGGGAAAAGCAGGCAACCGCCCGGAAAAGTGAATATCCAAGCTCACAATAGCGACAGGCGTGCATTTGGTGTTTCTGGGCGGTTGGCCTTTTGCCGCAAATTTGGTTAAGCAGACAAAACCAAAGTGCGAGGAAACCCGCTGCGCCTATTAACTGGCGTTGCGCAAAAAACGAGTATTATCCTGTTTAATGTCTAGTTCTGTTTCGCCCGCCGCGGCCAATCCTTCTGCGAAATCCGAGAATCTACGTGTAAGCGTAGGCTCAGCGCTTCGCGAGTCTTCAACATCGAACAAGTCACCATCAATAGGGGTGAATGGGCAGGCCGCAAATGGCGAGTGCCCGAAAAAAGCGATGTTGCAACGCATATCCGCTCATTGCGCGGCTTTTCAAGGCGCACAACTTCATCGCAGCATAACCCAAGCGTCGCTCAATATCGCGCTTTATGCAGGTGTGATCGCAGCAATGTTTGCGGTTGTATTCGCGGGCTGGTGGCCAGCGCTGTTGGTTCTAGGCCCGCTGGCCGGCGGTTTGTTGGTCAAGCTTTTCACCATTCAGCATGATTGCGGGCATGGCAGCTATTTCAATTCTAAAGCCGCGAACCATGCGCTCGGGTTCTGCATAAGCATTCTTACCTTTACGCCTTATGGATTTTGGCGTGATGCCCATAATCGTCATCACGCAAGCTCTGGCGATCTTGATCGTCGCGGCATTGGTGGCGTGGATACGCTTACTGCCGATGAATATCGCGCGTTGTCGCCAGCCAATAAATTCCTATACAGATTTTATCGCCATCCGATTGTTATGATTGCTTTTGGATCGCCGTTTTATTTCTTTGTTATGCAGCGCTTCCCGCTTGCCGGGCCAATGCCCTTTGCCGAGACCTATCACGGTATGCGCCTTGGTCAGATTTGGAAAAGTGTTGCGGCGTTGAATGTGGCGTTGGTGGTGTTTTACGGGGCTTTGTCGCTGGTCCTTGGGTTTGGTGCGGTGGCGATTGTATTCGGAATTTCAGTGACAATCGCTGCGTGGGCGGGAACATGGTTGTTCTTTGTTCAGCACCAATATGAAGAAACTTATTGGGCCAAGCGCCCACAGTGGAATTATGCGGAAGCGGCGATTTTCGGCTCATCTCATTACAAGTTGCCGACGCCGTTGCGTTGGATTTCAGGCAATATTGGCCTGCATCATATTCATCACCTTGCGAGTTTGATTCCGAATTATCGGTTGATGGAATGTTATCGCGCGAGCGAAGATTTGTTGTCGCTGCCGGTCATGACCATCAAAGACAGCCTTGAATGTGCGCGTCTTGCCCTTTGGTGTACTGCGCAACAAAAGATGGTCAGCATCTCGTCTCTGCGCTAAGCTGTTGCGCATGGGCGGAGCAGCGATTCTGTTCAGCCAAAAAATCAAAGATGCGCAGGGCTTGCGCATCTTTTTATTTATGGAGAGCGGAACAATGAAATTGATCACGTCATTCATGGTCGGGGCGGCGCTATGTGTCGGCAGTACAGCATTGGCACAATCGGACCTTAGAGCAGATATTGCCGCCGATTATGACGCAAATCTCGAAGACCTATTCATTCATTTTCACGAAAACCCCGAACTTTCTCATCGCGAGTTTAAGACGGCGAAACGTCTAGCGACCGAGATTAGTGCGCTCGGCTATGACGTCACCGAAGGCGTCGGCGGCACTGGTGTTGTGGCGGTTTTGAAAAATGGTGACGGCCCGACAATTATGATCCGTGCCGATATGGATGGCTTGCCGGTAAAAGAAAATTCGGGGCTTTCCTATTCATCAGTTGCCACACAAGAAGACATCGATGGTGAAGTGAAACCAGTGATGCATGCTTGCGGTCACGATGTTCATATCACATCGCTGGTGGGCACGGCGCGCCAGATGGCTGCGCGGAAAGACCAATGGTCGGGTACGCTCGTCTTGATCGCTCAGCCTGCGGAGGAACGCATTTCTGGTGCGCGCGAGATGATCAATGACGGGCTTTATAAACGCTTTCCGAAACCGGATTATGCGTTGGCGTTTCATGTATCTGCTGATACGCCACTGAACCGAATCGATGTGCCACTTGGGATCAGTTCTTCAAGTTCTGATAGTGTCGATATTGTTGTTCACGGCGTTGGCGCTCATGGTGCAGCACCGCATAAGGGTATTGATCCTGTGCTCGTAGCATCACAAATTGTCGTTACACTACAATCGGTTGTCTCGCGTACAATAGCGCCGCTTGATGCTGGCGTGATTACGGTTGGCGCGATCCATGGCGGATTTAAGCACAATATCATTGGCGACAAAGTTGAAATGCAGCTGACGGTTCGTTCCGATGATCATGAGGTGCGGGCACAGTTGCTAGACAGTATTGATCGTGTTGCTGCCGGTGTCGCTCAGTCGTTGGGTGTGCCCCAAGATTTAATGCCCGAAGTGATCAGATCAAAGACCGAAACAACGCCGCCGACCATCAACGACGCGGCGTCAGCCCAGAAAGTCCGCGATGCAATCTCCGCTGCAATGGGCGATGACATTTTGATCGACATGCCGCGCGAAGGCATGGGCGCAGAAGATTTTGCCTATTTCGTTACGCCGGAAAGCGGCGTTAAGGGGGTATATTTCAGCGTAGGCGGTACGCCCGCAAAAGACGTGAAAGATGCACCGTCACATCATTCTCCGTTCTTTAAAATTGTGCCTGAGCCAGCAATCAAAACAGGCACTGAAGCGATGACGGCGTCTGCGATTTCGCTTTTTAATCAAGAATAATTCGCCGCCCAATTTTGGCCATTCTGTCGCCCAGAAATGACCCCAGTCCGCTCCGACGGACTGGGGTTTTTTGTGCGTTTTATATTTGTGTTGTTACCGGTCTGGGGGCCACCTTTAGGAGACATTGTAATGAAGAAAAAACTGGTCGTCGGCTTGTTTGGTTTGTGTGTGGCGGGGATGAGCGCCCCGGCACTTGCGGGCGAATGGAAAGTCAATCCACGCGCTTGTCCGGACTTGAGGGAGGATCGAGCCGACCGGCGCGAGGACCGCCGCGATGGGCGATATAATAATGGATATGGCGACCGCGCCGAAGACCGATATGACCGACGTGAAAATCGCCGTGACGAAGCGGTGACGATTTGTCCTATCAGCGCGTTTTATTATGACGGTAACAAGCGCGAGGCCCGCCGTTATGCCAATGCGCGTCCGCCACTATCGTGGGACCGCCGAGCACGCATGTATTACCGCTATGATCGGGGCACTAAAATTTACGTGCGGGCATAATCCGTAACAAGATGGCTTTATAATCGGCTGAGGCGGAGCAATTTTCAGCTCCGCCTTTTTTCTATATTGCACTGGCGAAATGTGGCCTGTCGCGCTATAGGCGCGCCACACAATGAAAAGGAATTATCATGGCCAACGGAAAAGACGTGAAAAAAGTGGTTCTAGCCTATTCTGGCGGGCTCGATACGTCGGTAATTCTGAAATGGCTACAGGTTGAATATGGCTGTGAAGTGGTCACGTTCACGGCAGATCTCGGGCAAGGTGAGGAACTGGAACCAGCGCGCCGCAAGGCTGAGCGCGCCGGCATTAAAGATATTTATATCGAAGATGTCCGCGAAGAATTTGTCCGTGATTTCGTTTTTCCAATGTTTCGCGCCAACGCGGTTTACGAAGGGCTTTACCTTTTAGGCACGTCGATCGCACGCCCGTTGATTGCAAAACGGCTTGTGGAAATTGCTAAAGAAACCGGCGCAGACGCGATTGCCCATGGCGCGACCGGTAAAGGGAATGACCAGGTTCGGTTCGAGCTAAATGCCTATGCCCTGAACCCCGATATTCAGGTCATCGCCCCATGGCGCGATTGGGATTTGAATTCTCGCGAGAAACTGATTGCGTTTGCCGAAGCCCACCAGATTGAAGTCCAAAAAGATAAGCGCGGCGAAGCACCGTTCTCCGTTGACGCAAACCTCCTGCACACGTCGTCAGAAGGAAAAGTGCTCGAAGACCCTGCGGTCGTTGCGCCTGAATATGTCTATCAGCGCACCGTTGATCCAGAGACAGCACCAGACAAACCAGAAATCGTCGAGATCGGATTTGAGCGCGGCGACGCGGTTTCGATCAATGGTGAAAAGTTATCGCCGGCTGAATTGCTAACCAAGCTCAATGAATTGGGCGGGAAGCATGGCGTTGGCCGGTTGGACCTCGTGGAGAACCGTTTTGTCGGTATGAAATCACGCGGCATTTATGAAACACCAGGCGGCACGGTGTTGCTGGCGGCCCATCGCGGCATCGAGCAAATCACCCTTGATCGCGGGGCGGCCCACCTTAAAGACGAATTAATGCCACGTTATGCAGAGCTTATTTATAACGGCTTTTGGTATTCACCGGAGCGCGAGATGCTTCAGGCGGCGATTGATAAAAGTCAGGAACACGTATCGGGCACCGTATCGGTCAAGCTCTATAAAGGGTCAGCCGACGTCATTGCTCGCTCATCAGAAAACACAATTTATTCCGAAGCCCACGTCACGTTCGAAGAAGACATGGTCTATGACCAAAAAGACGCTGAGGGTTTCATCAAACTAAATGCGTTGCGTCTTAAATTATTGGCGCGTCGGAATATGAAAGCGAAGTAAGAAATGGATCTCACGAAGGTGCCAACTGGCGCAGACGCGCCAAAAGACATCAATGTTGTAATCGAAGTGCCGCTCGGCGGTGACCCGATCAAATACGAAATTCACAAGCCTTCAGGCGCGATGTTCGTTGATCGGTTCCTTTATACGGATATGCGTTATCCGTGTAATTACGGCTTTGTGCCGGGGACGCTCGCTGATGATGGTGATGCGGTTGATGTAATGGTCGTTGGCAATCGGCCTTTGGTGCCGGGTTCTGTTGTTGCGGCCCGTCCGGTGGGCGTTCTTCTGATGGAAGATGAAGCTGGCCTGGATGAGAAAATTCTCGCGGTGCCGAGCCCTCGCCTCACGCGCTACTATCAAAAGATCACCACCTATGAAGACTTGCCCGATATTTTGATTGAACGGATCAGGCATTTTTTCGAGCATTACAAAGATCTTGAGCCAAACAAATGGGTCAAAGTTGTTGGCTGGAAAGGCCCCGAAGAGGCTGAAAAACTGATCATGCAGGGTATTGAGGCCGAGAAAAAAGCGGGCAATTAGGCCGATTAGTTTCGCTGCTAGGCAAATTTGCCGATGGGGCGGCACTTTACGCCCTACATTCCTATGGGTTTTCCCTTTTTAAGGCGGGCGCTTCGGGTTATCATCCAAGCGCCCGTTTTGGGATTTGCATGGCCCTTGTGGTCATGCGGGGGAGTGATCGAGGGGTGTTATGAGAAATATCGAAGCCATGTTTGGCGGTGTGTTGGCGCTTGTCGTCCTCGGTATCGCATTTTATGCGGTGATGAACGCGAATATCGGTACGGGCGGTGAAGCAACGGATACGCAGACCTCAAACGTCAGTATTTCCAGCAATGCTTCCGCTGGCGAAATGACTCCAACCCTTACGTCAAACGGCGGCCAAGACCTCGTTTGCGAGTGTTATGACGCTGCATTCTCGCTGGCGGGCAAGGTTGATGTATTATCGCCAGAATATCGCACAGGCTTTCAGCAATGCCGTGCCCGTGGGGGTGTTGATGCGGGCGATGCATGGACCGCAGGTTGGAACGCCCGGCTTTCCGGACGTCCCTATGAGGCCAGTTGCAAATCTTATAAGCGCCGGCGTTAGGCTTTTGGCAGGAGTGAACCAGCCGCAAGTTTCATTGGCTGAATTTCAGTGGATTCAAAAAGCCCGGCTTTGGCGTAGGGGTCATTTTCGGCAAATCTTTGTGCTTCGGCGTGGTCGTCGGCTTCGATGATCAAGATCGAGCCATTTGGCTTGCCGTTATCGTCAAGCATTGGGCCGGCAAGCATGGCGCGGGGACCGTAAGCGGCGAAATAATCAAGATGCGCTGGGCGCGTATCCATGCGCAGGTCGAGTGAATTGGGTTTGTCGCGGCAAATCAGAATAAAATTAGGCATCGTTACGCTTCCGTTGTGAATGGCCGCGCGAGTAACGCGGCGATGATATCGTCTACATTTCTCGATCCGCTCACCAGTTCGGCCACAGCCGCACAGATGGGCGCATCAATTCCGGCTTTCTCCGCGAGGGCATGGATAGCCCCTGCGGTGGCGACGCCTTCGCTGACGCTATTGCGACTTGCGAGCACATCGTCAAGGGATCGCCCTTTGCCAAGTTCAATTCCGAGGGACATGTTGCGCGATTGGGGCGAGGACGCAGTCAGGATCAAATCACCTAACCCCGAAAGGCCCGCCATGGTCTGGGCTTCGGCTCCTAATGCGACCCCAAGGCGTTGGAATTCAGAAAAGCCGCGTGCGATTAACGCGGCGCGGGCGCTCTCGCCCATGCCTTGTCCAGCGACAACCCCAGCGGCAATGGCCAATACATTTTTGACCGCACCGCCGAGTTCGGCCCCCGTGAGATCATCCGATAGGTAGGGCCTGAAATGTGGAGCGCCGATAGTTGCCATCCACCGCTTGCCCAATTCTTCATCCGCGCAGGCAAGGGTCACAGCCGTCGGTAGGCCCATGGCAACATCCCGGGCAAAGCTCGGGCCAGACAACACAGCCGGTAGTGCTTCAGGCCATACCGCTGATAAAACTTCGGTCATTAACAAGCCGGTATCCCGTTCGATCCCTTTTGAACAAAGCGCGACGGGCTGTTGCCGATCACCAGCAGCAGACCGAAGTTCGGCAAAAGCTGTGCGGGCAAATTGGGCCGGCACCACAAAAAGTAGGGCCTCGTTTTCGGCGGCCATACTGAGGGAGCCAACAGCTTTCAATGGTGCCGGTAAGGGAACGTCGGGCAGGTATTCGGTGTTTTCATGGCGATCATTGATGGTACGCACGACTTGTTCTTCGCGGGCCCAAATGGTGGTTGGGATGCCGTTCGCGGCACACAAAGAGGCAAGCGCCGTACCCCACGCGCCGCCACCGATGACACCGATAGATTTGAAAGCTTGAGTTGATTTCATTTGATTCATTGCAGATTGAGGATTGAACGGTTTATAAAGACGTTAACATAAACATGCGGTGATAAATGCCAGCAGAAACACTCGACGATACAGCCAAGCAGATTCTTGATGCCGCGAGTCGGCGCTTTCTTCATTATGGATATGGTAAAACGACCATGTCGGAGATAGCGCAGGACTGCAATATGTCCACCGGCAATCTATATCGATACTTTCCGTCAAAACTCGACATTGCAGAAATGTTCGTGCGGGTCTTGAGGATGGAACAGGTTAGAAAGTTGCGCGAGGTGGCGGATGCTCCCGAAGTCGCTCCAGCTAAAAAGTTGCGGTCTTTCTTTTTGACCAAGTTTACGCTCGCCTATGAGCGGTTTCACGACAAACCAAAATCCTATGAGCTATCAAGCGAGTTGATGTCCTCACGGCCCAAGATCGCGATTGAATGGGAAAATGCCGAGGGACGGGTGCTCGGCGAGATATTGCGACTTGGCATGGAAGACGGAACTTTTGCGATTGATAATAACGCCGAGACCGTGAAAATCCTCCAAGATGCTGCTTACCGTTTCACAAGCCCGTCAGTTTTCCATGAGGGTGAATATGCGGTTCTAGCGCAAGAACTGAATGGCGTGGTGGACCTCATCCTAGATGGTTTTTCGTGGCGAGCGGCCAAACAATCAAGCCACAAGGCGCATGAACCCGCCTGATTTTAGCGATTTAATGCGTGTTTAACTTCACTTCGGTGTGAGGTTGTATTTTTTTTATTGCATCGCAATATGTAATAACCCATTGAAATATATAGAATAAAATAGATAATCAGAAAAAATGATCATTAAACAATGAATAATATTCATTTCGTTCATTGACAACTGTTCAATGCGCGCCTATGTCCCCCTCAACAAGGCGGCACAACAATGACTGCCTTGCCTCGGAGGGATCGCTCTTCGGGGATAAAAAATGGACTTCTAAGAGAGATCAAAATGACAAGCTTTCGTACCTTTGCCGTTCAAGCGGCTGCAACCCTGACCCTAACTGGTGTTCTTGGTGCCCTTCTTTTTAATGTCGCTGACCTCGCGACGCGCGGTGTTATCATCGCCTAAATCGTTTTCCCAGATTCTGCTGAGACCCCGTCCCTCCCCTTAGGACGCACCCTCCCTTATCTCAGCAGAGACTACGGCGCGGCAGCCTGCCCCGGCTTCCGCGCCCTTTTTTTGCGCGTCAGTCTAAAAAACTGTGTAAGTAACGAAGATACAATTTATTCGGCGCATTGTTCTTCTACATTCAAGGGAGAGCACCATGCCAGCATCCAGTCGCTTTGCCGTCGCTGTCCATATTTTGACACTTATGGCTGTTGATCGTTCGGCATCCCAAACATCAGAATGTCTGGCCAAAAGCGCCAACACCAATCCCGCGGTAATTAGGCGATTGTTAGTCGCCCTCTCAAAGGCTGGCTTGACCGTTTCCAAGCTTGGCAAGGGTGGCGGCTCTACGCTGGCGCGCGGCCCAAAGAAAATCACCATGCTCGATATCTATCGGGCGGTCGAAGAACCTGGTCTTGTTGCGCTGCCGCGAACACCGCCAGATGACACCTGCACGGTTGGGCGGCATATCCAAACCAGCCTAATTGCGGTGGCGAACAGCGCGGAGCAAGCGTTCCTTGGGCGTTTGGCCGAGGTCAGTCTCAAACAAATTGTGCGTGAAATTGCTGCAGCAAATGCTGCAACATAAAGTGCAGCATTAATTGGTTTTGAGACACGTAAATAACTATCGAGTTTGGTGTTTAGGCCTTGGGGCCTTTGCGCCCGCTGCCCAGTTTGCCGCCGTCTTTGTGCGGTGCCAATGGCCAACGCGCACGCGGGGCTAAACCCATGACATCATGCGGGTTTGGTACCATTCCCGCAACGATCCGCTCGGCCCCGGCCCAAGCGATCATGGCCCCATTATCGGTGCAATATTTGGGCGGTGGGACCATTAGTTGCCATGAATTTGCTGCGCACAATTTTTGCAGCATATTTTTGACTGAACAGTTCGCTGCAACGCCACCAGCGACGACCAATCGGCGGTTACCAATCGGCGGGTCGAGAATTTCCATCGCCTTTTGTGTGCGTTGCGCAAGATGGCGCGCGGCGGCGTGTTGGAACGATGCTGCAATATCGGCAACGTCTTGACCGGATGGGCTTTCGATGTTGGTCGCGGCTTCGCGAACGGCGGTTTTGAGGCCCGAGAAAGAAAAGTCACAACCGTCGCGTTGGGCCAATGGGCGGGGTAGGTCAAACCGGTCGGCTCTGCCGCCTGTCGCGGCGGCTTCGACCATTGGGCCGCCGGGCGCACCAAGACCTAATAATTTCGCGGTTTTGTCAAAGGACTCGCCAGCGGCATCATCAATCGTTGTGCCGAGCCGAACATAGTCACCCACGGACTTCACATGAATGAGTTGCGTGTGTCCGCCAGAGATCAGCAGTAATAAATAGGGAAAAGCCGCAGGTTCGGTCATCCGGGCGGAAAGCGCATGTCCTTCGAGATGGTTGAGCGGGATGAGCGGTAAATCATGAGCGAGGGCAATCGCCTTTGCGGTGGTAAGCCCGACCATCACGCCACCAACTAAGCCGGGGCCCGCGGTTGCGGCCACAGCTGATAGGCGGTCAAACGCGATGCCCGCAACGGCCACTGCTTTTTCGATGGTGCTATCAAGCCGCTCAACATGACTTCGGGCAGCAATTTCGGGCACGACGCCACCAAAAGCCGCATGGTCTTCATGTTGCGCCCAGACCTCGTTCGATAATATCTGACAGCTTCCATCAGGCCGTCGGCGTATGATCGCAGCGGCAGTATCGTCACAGCTCGTTTCAACACCGAGCACAAAGAGGTCTTGAGCAGTAGTCATAGGTTTGCGCATTCCGATAAGATAATTTAGGCGCTTGGACCGCAAAAGCGCCCCTAAATGCAAGTGCGCATTCGTCTATGCCTTATAATGCCACATAGCCCATAAAGTTTTGAAAGCAAAACGAGTGTCAGAAAAGAACGCCTTTGCCGTCGCTACCCGCCGATCTCCGCTGGCGCTGGCGCAAGCCCGCATGGTTCAGCGGATGATCGCGAAGGCGATTGGCCATGACCCGAACACGGCCAATAATGACGCGCCGATCCGCGATTTTGTCAGCTCTGGCGATCAAAACCTGACAGGTTCGCTCGCGGAAATCGGCGGCAAAGGACTGTTCACTAAGGAAATCGAAGACGCGCTTTTGTCTGGTGAAGCGCGATTTGCCGTCCATTCTATGAAAGACATGCCAGCAGAATCTCCACCGGGGCTGATCACCGCCGCAATTCCGCAACGCGAAGATCCACGCGATGTGTTTATCAGCCCGAATAGCAAGACCCCATGGACCCTCGCTGAAGGTGCTGCCATCGGAACGGCGTCGGTGCGGCGTCTCGCCCAGACATTGTCGCGTCGCCCCGACCTAAAGCCTGTCACGTTGCGGGGGAATGTGGGCACTCGGCTAAAAAAGCTAGAGCGCGGCGAAGCCGATGCGACCTTTCTGGCGCTTGCCGGGTTGCGCCGCTTGGGGCTCGAACAACACGCAACCTACATTCTGCCGCCCGAAGAAATGCTGCCTGCGGTGGGGCAGGGTGCGCTCTGCGTTCAGACTCGCGAAGACGACGAAGAAGCGCGGGCCATCGCGGCGAAGTTTAATTGCGCAGAAACAGAAGGTTGCGTGGCGGTTGAGCGTGCGTTCCTCGCGGGGCTTGATGGTTCGTGCCGTACGCCCATCGCCGGGCTTGCCGTCATTGAAAATGGCGAAGTTTGGTTTCGCGGTGAGTTACTTTCGTTGGATGGTGAAACACAGTTCAAGATCGAACGAAAATTTCCGTATACGGCGAATAATATTAAACAAGCTGTGGAAACTGGTGCAGCCGCCGCGATTGAAATTCGCGAACGCGCAGGGGTTAATTTCTTTGCTGTATTGACCAACGAAGGATCGCGCGGGTGAGGGTGTTGGTCACACGCGCCGAGCCAGACGGCGAGCGATTTGCGGCCTTGTGCCGGGCCAAGGGGCTAACGCCAATATTGTCGCCTGTGATGGAAATTCAGATCACGAGACAGGATATTGACCTTAGGGGCATTGGTGCACTCGCATTTACATCGGTGAATGGTGTTCGAGCATTCGAGGCAAATTGTGATGTGCGCGATCTGCCTGTTTTTGCGGTGGGGCCGGTGACCGGGGACGCGGCACGCGCGGCTGGGTTTATTTCTGTGCGTGATGCAGAGGGCGATGTGCATCGCCTTCATGATTGTATCGTCTCCGAAAGGGGGCAATTCAGTGATGCGGTATTGCATGTCGCTGGTGCTGATCGTGCTGGCGATCTGGTTCGCATGTTAAAGAGCGATAAAATTTCAGCGCGGCGTATGACGCTCTACGATGCTAAGGCAGTGTCTGCGTTGACCGATGAAACGGTCAATGCGCTGCGGGCGTCACCACCCGTCGAATGGGCAAGTTTTTTCTCTCCTCGCACGGCAAAGCTTTTTATGGAACTTGCCGTTCAAGTCGGTGTCGTGGATCAGTTGAAAAACACGCGTGTTGCGTGCCTTAGTGATGCGGTGGCCGAACGAGCAGGATCGGCCAATTGGCATTCATTACACGTGGCCCCGGAATATTCCGCGCAAAGCCTGTTAGAATTGATTGTGCAGAAGAATGCGGGTTGCGCTTGAGCGCGCGCGCTGCGGCGCTTATCTAATATACGCCGAGTTGATAGAGTTCTGACCCAAAGGGAGTACCGCGTGACGCAAGACGACAACAAGCCCGACCAAAAGGACAGCGACGACGCTATACCAGAGGTTGAGGCGGAAGTTGTCAGCGGCGATGAGCCGGTGTCTGCCCCATTTGACGATGAGCCATCAAGTGAGGCCGATCCCGCGAAAGATGCGGAAACAGAACCGGCGACAAAGCGCAAGTCTACGCTGACGCCAGGCGTCATGCTGTTTTTGCTGTTTGCGGTGGTGGCTTTGGCTGCTTTTGGATTTTGGCGTATGCAAATGCGTGCGGATCAGCCTGATGCAGCCAAAGAAAACACTGTGCTGGAAGGTGCCGAACCCATAATTGAGCCAAAGGCCGATGTGGCGACGCCACCAGTCGCGGTTGAGCCTGCACCAGAGCCTGAAAAGACAATCAATGTTCCGGCTGATGATTTAAAATCTGCGCCGGGCAATGCGGTGGGTGATGACGCACCCGGAGATGTAGCAAGCGATGACGGGTTTTTACCGCCGCTTCCGAGTGACGAGAAAAAGCTTGGCAATAGTTTTGATGACGATGTCAAATCCACCCAAGAAATTCCCGCTGAGGTTGGTGAAGAAAGTACTCTTGATACAGAAGAGGTGGTAACTGAGCCATTGGAAGACGCGGTGGATGCAACCGACGAGCACGCGGTAATTGATGAGCCCATCGAGGCACCTCAACCTATCGAAGATAACGAAATGGCAGAGGCGGCCATTGAAAATGAACCGGCAATAATATCGGATGCAGAAGAACCCTCGGTTCCTGCAACAACGGATTATTCGGACGAAATCGCAGCCCTAAAGGCCGAGTTCGATCAGCAAGCACAATCGTTGAGCGCGGCGTTGGCGCAAGAACGCGAGAAAAATGATGCGCTCATCGCAGAAATCGGCGCGCTAAGACAAGACCTTTCTTCTGCGTTGTCGTCGCGCGACGCGCAAATCAATCAAGAATTAAATGCTTTGCGCGCCGCGGTATCAGACCTGAAAGATAGCCAGCCAAAAATCTCGGCGGCACAGATCAAAGCTGGCCTTTCGCTTGATACATTGAAAATCGCGATCGACCAGGGGACGCCTTTTGCCAAAGAATTGGCGGATGTTACTGCGCTTGCCCCAGACCTAACGGCATCACTTAGCACGCATGCCCAAAGCGGTATTCCGACGATTACCACCTTGCGAAATAATTTTGATGCAGCGGCGCGACGTGCGGTTAGCGCTGCGGCGCAAGAAAAAGCAGGTGGCGGTGTTGCTGGGCTTGTGGCACGCGCGAAAAACCTTGTGAGTGTTCGCCCTGCTGCGCCGCGTGCCGGTGATGGTGCGGGGGCTATTCTGTCCCGTGCCGAGGCCGCGCTTGATGATGGTGATGTGGCTTATGCGCTAAGCGAGGTCGAAAATCTTTCGGAAGCCGCGCAGGAAAGCATGGCGAGCTGGATCAATGATGCGCGTGCGCGTGCAAATGCGGCGGCAACAATTAAAGCGCTCGAAGCGCGACTTGCAAATGCGGCGGAGTAGAGGCGTATCATGATCCGTATTCTGATATTTTTGTTGGGTATTCTTCTGTTTGCCTCTGGTGTTACTTATTTCGCTAGTCTGGATAGTCGATTTACGGGCGAGGTGTTTGGCTATCACTTTGATGGACCATCGGGTCTCATCATTGGTGGTGCCTTCGCGCTTTTGTTGATCACGATTTATCTGACCCACAAAATCAAAGACATTATGGGCCTGCCTGCGCGGATCAAGGCACGCGACGCAGAAACCAAAAGAACACGCGGTGTTGCTGCGCTGACCCGTGGGTTAGAGGCTGTTGCGGTTGGTGACGGCGAAGACGCGGCGCATCATGCGCGAGTCGCGCGGCGGCTTCTTGATGATGTGGCTGTGACGCGTTTGTTATCGGCTCAGGCGGCTCAGTTGTCGGGTGATACCAAAGCTGCCCAAGAAGGCTTTTCGGCTATGCTCGAAGCGCCCGAAACTGAATTTTTGGGGCTTCAGGGCTTGTATGCGCAGGCGATGAAGACCGATGACCGAGATGCGGCGCGTGGTTACGCAGAGCGTGCGTTTCGACTGCGCCCTAATGCGGATTGGGCCTATCACTCGGTATTTGAATTGGGGCTTGAGCGTGGTGCCTGGGGTGATACCCGTATAGCGCTGGAGCGCGCTGAAAAGAACAAACTTGTAGAGGGGGCGCACGCGCAACGCGGCAAGGCGGCGTTGTTAACCGCTGATGCGTATGCGGTGCACTCCATCGACCGGCAGGCGGCATTATCGGAATTGGAGACAGCGCTTAAATTTGCGCCGGGCTTTGCGCCCGCAGCTTTGTTGGCTGCGCGTTTATATGCTGATGATAGCAAAATAGGAAAAGCGAGCAAAATTATTGAAACCGCTTTTTCCGAAGCGCCCCATCCGGCGTTAATCAAACAGTATGACCGTCTCTATAAGGATGAAAATAACGAAAAGCGCGCATCGAAGTTACGTAAACTAGCGGACAAGGCACCAATTAGCGACGAGGCCATTTTACTTCAGGCCCGGGCAGAAAACCTCGTGGAGAACTGGGCGGATGCTGTTCAAAAACTGGAGCCGTTATTAAGTAATGCACCGACAGCTGCAGCGTTTTCACTCATGGCAACGGCCATCGCAGGTCTTCATGGTGGGCCGTCTGCGCAGGTCTGGCTTGAACATGCCGCCAATGCGCCGCGTGACCCACGCCCCGGTGCCGATGGTGACTTTAACCTAACCCGCGAAGGTTGGGCCCGTCTGGTTCGTGAATATATGGACTTTGGGCGGTTGGCACCGCCCCCTATCGAGGCGCTAGAAACCGGGCTTTCTATTGATGAAGTCCGGCTGCTCGCTGCGCCGCCGGTTGTCGAGCCGGAAATTTTAGACGAACAACCCGCCGATGAAACGGGCGATACCGAACTTCAGGTTGACGATGCTAACGAAGGAGGTGTCGAAGCAGAAAACGATGTTGTGGCAAGTGGCGGGCCAGAACAGGACGACAACGACGAAGAAAACCAAGAAGAAAACCTAGCCTCTACAGCGGAAGATGCGGAACGTGCAATAAAGGCGTCCCGCGAGGTTTCTTAGATTATTCGGCTGCGTCTTTGGATTCTTTCTTGTCGTCATTCGCCGTTTTCGACGCCGTTTTCATTTCTTTCTTTTCGCGTTTTTGAAGCGCTTTTTCCTGCGCTGTCATTTTTTTCAATTCTTTCTTGGATGGTGGCTCGCTAGATTCATTCTTTGCGGCCTCCATCGCGATCAGCCCTTCTTCGGCGAGGGTGCGAACGGAAAGAAAATCAATTTTGCCAGTGCCTAGGACCGGAATTTCATCAACAATCACAATTTTTTTTGGTACCGCAATTTCAGGCACACCATGAGATTGCGCCCATGTCAGCAATAAGCCTCGAGGCGCATCTTTTCGATCCGTGACCAGTATAACTTGCTCGCCTTTTTTTGGATCAGGCAAAATGGCCGCTGCATGTAAATTGTCGGGCCATACGGCGGATGCGCAGTTTTCAACAACCGCCAGTGACACCATTTCGCCAGCAATTTTCGCGAAGCGCTTAAGCCGTCCACGGATCGACATATATCCGGATTCGTCAATGGAAACGATATCGCCAGTATCGTGCCACCCATCTTGTGGCGGTACGATAACGCCTGGATTGTCTTGGGAAAGATAGCCCTGCATGATGTTTGGCCCACGGACAAATAATCGCCCTGCGGTACTGTCTAGTCCTTCAACCGGGTCAAGACGATATTCAACCGCGGGTAGGAGTTTTCCGACGGTGCCAGAACGAATATCACCCGGTTGGTTTGCGGCCAGAACGGGCGACCCTTCGGTGACGCCATATCCTTCGAGGACTTCAAAACCGAAGCGTTTTTCTGCGGCTTGTCGCGTTTCATCACGGACACGTTCCGCGCCGCAAACGGCGATGCGTAAAGACGACATTCCCCCATCGGCGCTGGCGCGCATATATTGTGATAAGAACGTGTCGGTTGCGAACAGGACGGTCGATCCAGTTTCAAAAATCCGCTTAGGGATAATTTTGGTCTGGAGTGGTGACGGGTGAAAGACAACAGGATAGCCGTTGAGGATTGGCCAAAGCGCCCCCGCCGTCAGCCCATAGCAATGGAATGTCGGCAATGGGTTAAAAAAGACATCGGTCGGCAACAAATCCACATGGGCCGATATTTGTTCAATATTTGCGATGATATTGCGGTGCGAGAGCACAACCCCCTTCGGGGTGCCTTCGGTGCCTGATGTGAACAAAATAACCCCCGGAGAATCCGGATTGGGGGTTGAGGCAAGAATTGTTGGAAATAATGGCCCGGTCAGAGCAAGTGTTTTGTCACGGCCAGTGATCTGTTCACGGACGTCTTCGAGATAGATTATGTCTACGGCTTCGGCCAATTCTTCGATGAGTTTTTCAAGGCCAGCTAACTCAATAAATTTTCTGGCAGTGACGATTTTTGAAACATTCGCGACTTTACACGCGCCCAAAAGGTTTTTTGAACCCGAGGTAAAGTTGAGCATTGCCGGTACACGCCCGCGTGATAGCAACGCGAAAAGCGCGATGATTGCCCCGGCGCTGGTCGGCAACAAAATGCCTACATGTTCGTTGTTTTTTGTGAGTCGTCCGAGCGCGCCACCAAGCGCGAATGAACCGCGTGTAATTTCTTTAAAGGTCAGTTGGCGACCATCACCATCGGTGATCGCAACTCTATTGGATTTTTGGCGCGCTGCATTTTCGAGATATGCCTGAAAAATTGCGCGGCGTGAGCGGCGTTCTATGCGCCGTATCGGATCACCCATAACCCTACCTGTTCGTTTCTCTGCCCCGGTGACAGTGTATGATAGGGGCGCATTAATTGCCAGAAGGTGCCGGAAATTGGCGCTAAAGCGCGCGCGCAATCTCGTCAATAATGGATTGCGTTGCCTTTGCCGGGTTGTCGTTAGCGATAATCGGACGGCCTACAACCAATTGGTCAGCGCCGGCGGCAATAGCGTTGGCCGGGGTTACCACGCGCTTTTGGTCATCCATCGCACTTCCCGCTGGGCGGACGCCGGGCGTGACAATTTTAAGTGCATCGCCAAAACGTGCCTTGATGGCGGCGGCTTCCTTCGCAGACGCAACAACGCCATCGGCACCGGCTTCGGCGGCAAACTCTGCGCGCTTCAAAACGAGGTCTTCAAGCGGGATGTTGATACCCGCTTTGGTCAGGCTGGTTTGGTCGAGACTTGTTAAAACGGTTACGGCAAGAATTTTCAGTCGGGGGTCGTCGGCGCGACCTTGAACGGCACCTTTCAACACGTCGGGTTCCGCATGAACGGTTAGGTAATCCCCACCGAAGGCTGCGACGCTTTTAACGCCGCGTTCGACTGTTGCGCCGATATCGTGAAATTTGAAATCGAGAAAAACTTTTTTGCCTTCGCCGGACAAACGCGCCGCAAGGTCTAGCCCACCAATCGGCATGAGTTGATAACCGATTTTATAAAAAGCGCCTGCGGGTCCGATAGCGTCGATAGCCTTCTGCGCATCTGCAACGGTTGGCAGGTCCAATGCAATGATCAGGCGGTCATTCGGAGTCATGATGCGGAGGCTTTCTTGGTTGAGTGTTTTGGGGTGGCGCGTAGTTTTGGTTTACTGGCTAATTTCTTTTTGGGTGCGGATTTCTTTTTCACGGCTTTTTTCTTTGCCGGTTTTGGTTTGTCCGGTGACATGACTTTGTCCTTAAAGCCGCACAAATCCACAAGGCTGCACCGCCAACATTCGGGTGTCCGCGCCTTACAGATGTAGCGACCATGTAAAATCAGCCAGTGATGGGCGTCATGAAGAAATTCATCGGGGACGATTTTTTCTAAGCCAAGTTCAACATCAAGCGGGGTCTTGCCCGGTGCGATACCAGTACGGTTTCCAATCCGAAATATATGGGTATCGACGGCAATCGTCGGCGCGCCAAAAGCCACATTCATCACAACGTTGGCGGTTTTTCGGCCCACGCCCGGCAGCTTTTCGAGATCTTCGCGGGTTTGGGGGACCGCGCCGCCAAAATCGTCGAGCAGCATTTGCGATAGGGCGATGACGTTCTTGGCCTTGTTACGCCAAAGCCCAATCGTTTTTACATACTCGCCAAGTTTTGCGACGCCCAGCGCCACCATTTTTTCTGGCGTATCGGCAACCTTAAAAAGGTCTTTCGTCGCTTTGTTGACGCCGACATCGGTTGCCTGTGCCGATAGGGCCACGGCGACCACCAATGTGTATGGATTGGTGTAATTCAGCTCGGTTTGGGGCGACGGTTCCGTCGTGGATAGGCGCTCAAACATTTTGCGCGCATTATCGCGCGTCATTTTTCGGGGCATGGTCGGCCTTTTTCGCGGTTTGGTGCGACCATAGCGACCGCCCCGAACAGGTAAAGTTCCCGTTATAGACAATTGCTAGTCGGGTCTGCCTGAGCGTATGTTTTCCCCATGAATCGTATCTCCGCCATTGAAACCATGCCGCCTATTCTGAAGGGGCGCAGTCTAGATGTGCCAAGTCTAGAGCCGTCCGAGGGGCAGGAAAGTGTATTTGACGCCGTTTTGTATCCGAATCGGTCATTGCCCAATAAGGGCTTTGTGATCGTGATGACGATTGTGGCAGTTTCGCTTTTCTCGACCGGGCTACTTTTTACCACATTGGGGGCTTGGCCCGTCTTTGGTTTTTGTGGCCTCGATATAGTGGCGATATGGGTGGCGTTTAAGCTGAGTTATCGTCAGGGGCGGCTGCGGGAGCATGTGCGGATTTCCGGTGATACGATGTGGGTATCTAGGGTGATGCCCTCTGGTCATGAATTACGCTGGCGGTTGCAGCCTTTTTGGACGCGGGTGCATATCGACCGGCCTGTGCGCCATGAAAGCCAGGTCCGGGTGATCAGCAAGGGCGGAACGCTCATATTAGGGGCGTTTCTTTCACCCGAAGAGCGGGAGCGATTTGCCGATGCCCTCACAAGTGCCTTGGGTCGCGCGCGTGGTTGAGCTACACGGTGCCATTGTTGTCTGGCTTGGATAGGAAGTTATGCTCGGCTCGTTCCTGATATTGATGGGATTTTTGGCTGTCTGTGGCGGTCTTTATTGGCACTGGCGTGGAAAAGTCTCGGCAGAGCTTACCGAGGGGGCTGCCTATGAATGGGAGTTTTTCCAAAAAAGAGAACCTGAATTTCTTGGCGATATGTCCGAGCAGGAATTTCACGCAATTTATCGGCGGGTGAACGAACCCCGCTTTCCCGGTTATGCGTTGGCGGCGCTGGCGACGTTTCTCGTCTCCTTGCCAGTGACGCTAGGTCTTTTGGGGTTCTCGCAATGGGTGGGCCAAAAGCTGGGTATCCTCCCTCAGCCAGTGGAAATCGTGCGCTATGTGAATCTGGGTGAAGTTAAAGTCGCGCAATCGTGGCAATGTGGGCCGGAATGTCAGCTTTACATCGCTGAAGCATTCTCTGGTTTTTACTATTTCTTTGGCGTTGTCATCGTCTGGTTGGTGATCGTTTGGTTTTTTATGCGGCGGTTTCATAAACGGCGCCCCGGTTATTTGCGCGATGAAATTATTCGTGCGCGGCAATAGGCCCAAAAGTAGCAGGAGATTGCTTTTTGCAGTATTTACACACAATGGTCCGTGTACGTGACTTAGAAAAGTCACTGGATTTCTATTGTAACAAACTCGGCCTTGAAGAGGTCAATCGGTACGATGTCGAGGCGGGTCGGTTTACGCTCGTTTTTCTTGCGGCCCCCAACGATATCGAACGCGCAAAAGAAAAAGACGGCCCGATGGTCGAGCTGACCTATAATTGGGACCCAGAAGAATATGATGGTGGCCGTAATTTCGGCCATCTCGCATATCTGGTCGATGATATTTATGCGAGCTGTCAAAAACTGATGGATGCAGGCGTGGCCATTAATCGCCCACCGCGTGACGGGCATATGGCGTTTGTGCGCTCTCCTGACGGGATTTCTATCGAGCTTCTCCAGCGCGGCGAGGCGCTTGGGCCGCAGGAACCATGGTCAAGCATGGAGAATACAGGCTCTTGGTAGAAACGCATTTTACGCAAACGGCAATTTCCTAGCTGAAAGTTATTAGATGACCGGCTCGTCCCCATCCGATCCCGTTGTGCTTGACCGGGTCACCAAGCGATATGGCGGCTTTACCGCGGTTGATGGCCTGTCATTTCGCGTGGCGCAAGGCGAGATTTATGGCTTTCTGGGGCCAAATGGCGCGGGTAAAACCACAACACTCCGTATGCTGCTTGATATCGTAAAGCCGAGTGCTGGTTCGATTAGTATATTGGGGTCCTCGTCTGCGATTGATGTGCGCCGGCGCATTGGGTATTTGCCAGAAGAGCGGGGGCTTTATCGAAAGATGAAGGCCATAGATTCCATCGCATATTTTGCGCAGTTGCGGGGGCTATCCGCGGGTGCGGCAAAGCGCCGTGCAAGCGAATTGCTTGAAGAGTTTGGTTTAGAAAAATTTGCGCGCTCAAAAAACGAAGCCTTGTCAAAAGGGATGGCGCAAAAAGTTCAGCTACTGGCAACCATTGCGCATGAACCGGAATTATTGATTTTGGATGAGCCGTTTTCTGGTCTTGATCCAATTAATCAGCAGACATTGGAAACGTTGATTGCAGATCAGCGCCGCAATGGCCGCACGATCATTTTTTCAACGCACGTTATGCAGCACGCGGAGCGGCTGTGTGATCGGTTTCTGATTTTGGCTCATGGCCAAAAGCGGTTTGATGGCACGCTTGAGAATGCGCGGGAGATATACGGACACCGATTACATGTTCGAAGCGCCGCGCCGGCGGCTGCTTTTGAAAGTTTGCCGGGCGTCGTCGCGGTACGGCTGGAAAAGGCTGGCGGCGAAGAAAACCTTTATGAGGTTGAATTGGCAGAAAACGCAGATCCGCAAGCATTTTTACAACAAGTCGTTGGTGCCGGAATAGCGATTAGCCGGTTTGAACAAGCCGGGGCGACGCTCCATGATATTTTTGTTTCGCTTGCTGGTGACGATGCGTCGGAAGCGATCGCGGAGGCTGCGGAATGAAACAGGTTCTGTTGATCGCCTGGCGCGAATATAAGCAATATGTATTCTCGCGCGGTTTTTTGATCTTCCTCGTTATGTTGCCGGTTAGTTTAGTCGCATTCAGTGCGGCGATGGGGCTGGTTGAGCGGAACAAGCCGACGCGCATCTTTGTGGTTTACGATGAAACGGGACAATACACCGACGATATCGACAGGGAGGTCGAGCGGCGCCAATTATTACAAGCATTATCAGCGTGGGATGCATATCTGAATGCTTATGCGGACCTTACGGCGGTTGAGCGTGGTGAAATCGCACCGCCCTTTGCACCGGATGCCGTGAACGATAAACGAGCAGAGGCGTTTATTGCGGCAGGTGGATTTGACGTTGCTCAGCTAGCGGTTGATCCCTATTTAAATGCGAGCGCAATGCCGTTTGAAGTGCCGCGTGTACAGTTCCAGCGTATCATCTCGCCGGTTCCCACCGACGGTTCGCTTGCGCAGATAGAGACTGCGCTTCGTCCATTCTTGTTGGATGATGAACGTATCGAAATGCCTGACGGGACAACCGTTCCATTGTTTGCAGCGATTTTGATTCCGGCTGATTTCGGCGCTGACGACGACGCGTCCGCCGCACAATATTGGAGCCGCAACCTGACCGATAGCGCGCTGGAAAGCGTGGTCAATTCGGCGCTCGATAAGGCGTTAAAACGTCAAACTATTGCTGAGTTTGGTCTGTCCCAAGATACGCTGGATCGTATTGATGCAGTTGATGCGCCATTGCTGTCTTATCGGCCGGATCGCATAGCCGACGAGGCGGAGTTGGGCCTAGAAGACCGAATAGAGACTGCTATGCCTGCGGCGCTAACCTATATGTTGGTGGTGATTATCTTTGGTGTTGGCAACTTGTTACTGACCAACACCATCGAAGAGCGTTCGAATAAAATTGTTGAAATATTGTTGTCGTCGGTCACGGCGGGTCAGTTAATGGCGGGCAAATTGATTGGCATTGCGGCCGTCGGTCTGACGATGCCAGCGATGTTTTTGTTCGGCGGTTTGGCGGGATCGATGGCGCTGACGACGGATCAGAATTTTTTATCGCTCGCGATCAGCTCGCTCTTTTCGTCGCCACTTCTCTTGATTTATCTATTCTACTTTTTCTGTGCTTATGCGATTTTTGCGATGATCTTTTTGGCCATCGGTGCCGTATCGAATTCGCTTCAGGATGCTCAATCATATATGGGGCCGGTCATGATTTTGGTGTTCGCGCCTATGCCGTTCATGGTGATGGTGTTCCAGAATCCTAACGGCTTTGTTGCATCTGTGCTTACATGGATACCGATTTATACGCCCTATGCGGTGATGATGCGCGCGGCTGCGGATCCGCCATTGTGGGAAGTTTTCGGTGCAACGATCTTGATGCTGGCCTTCGCCATTTTCCTGATGCGGATTATGGGGCGGATTTTCCGTAACGCGATTTTACAATCATCGCCGCCAAAAGCGCGTGATGTTTGGCGCTTGGCGCGGAAAGAAAAACACTAACCTAGTGGTCGGCCGTTGTGGGTTTGAAAATGAACTTACGGTCGCAGTAGCCACATTCGGCTTCGCCGTCCTCAAGCGAGTACCAAACGACAGGGTGACCGAGCGCCCCGCCGCCGTCACAAGAGACGCGCAGGCTATCCACATATATGACTTCGGGGTCCGGTGTTGTGGTCGTTTTTGGTTCGCTCATGGTTCTTTTCTTCGTGCGATAGAATGATGTCTGTGATTGCCGCTGATGAGCGCTTTCGTCAAGACCTCCCGGATTTGTGTGGAGCGAATATATCAGGTGTGGTTGACCGGTTCTTTGAGCGGCGCGATAAGCCATCTCAACCAGAACAAGCGAGAAACCAATGGATTTCAACACTAATGCCGAATACGCAATTGCCGCACGCGGGGTCCGTAAGACCTATGGCGGTAGCGGTATGGCCCCGGAGAAAGAGGCCCTAAAAGGCGTAGATATTCTGGTGAAACGCGGTTCGATATTTGGGCTTTTGGGGCCAAATGGCGCGGGCAAGTCAACTTTTATCAATATCCTTGCCGGGCTTGTGAATAAAACGGCCGGTGAGGTTTCTGTTTGGGGTTTTGATATTGACCGCAATCCGCGTCAGGCGCGGGCCTCGCTGGGTGTCGTCCCACAAGAAATCAACATGGATGTGTTTTTTACTCCGCTTGAGGCGCTAGAGATTCAAGCCGGGCTTTATGGCGTGCCCAAAAACAAACGCCGGTCGATGGAGATCCTCAATGCACTTGGTCTTGGCGATAAAGCTAATGCCTATGTGCGGATGCTTTCGGGCGGCATGAAGCGGCGGCTTTTGGTGGCCAAAGCCATGGTGCACTCGCCACCGATCCTGATTCTCGACGAACCAACCGCCGGTGTCGATATCGAGTTGCGCAAACAGCTGTGGGAATATGTCCTCAAGCTTCATGAGATGGGTGTGACAATCGTTTTGACGACCCATTATCTCGAAGAGGCGCAAGAGCTGTGTGAGGAAATTGCGATCATCCACAACGGCAATGTGGTTGCCTGTGAACCGACGGAAAAACTGATTTCTTCGCTCGACCGTAAAACCCTAATGGTCACGCCGAGTGAAGCGGTTGATATCAAACCTGATCTGGGGCCACTTGAATTTGAGATGAAATCAGATGGCAGTCTCGCGATTGCTTATCAGCCAAGTAAAACTCAGGTTGCTGACATTCTTGAGCGTCTTTCGGGTGCAGGAATTGCGGTCAAAGACCTTTCGACGGTCGAGGCCGATCTTGAAGATGTATTCCTTGAGCTGACTTACCGCGCTGAGTAAGCGCCAACGGGCTGCCATCTCGCGCGCTCTTTGGGTAGGTTCATCGCATAGTCTCTTAAAGATGCGGCGACGACTTTTGGATCACCCTGAAGGGCGTGAGGCGCGATCATCGGGCCCATCGTGATCTTATAGGTCTTATTCTTTTTGTTCAGCAGTTCGTGGAACAACGTAATGTCGCGAAGTTCTGTGTTTAGACGCCAGAACCAATAATAGAGCCATGAATTACGCATATCGATATGGACGGGTACCACTGGGCAATCATATTTTCGAGCGAAAATAGCGATAGAGGACAGCCATTCCTGCTCGGTCAGAACTTTTTCTTCGCTCATATAGGCCAGCCTACCTGACGGAAAAAGCACCACACTTTTTTCATTTTGGAAGGCTTTGATCAAACTTTGAAGCGTCTCCCGTGAGCGCTGTGGGTTGCGTTTATCCGCGACCCATTCGACGGGGATGATCATGTCTTCGAGGCCCGGCGCGGCGCGTAGTGCATCGCGGTTTGCAAAAAATGTCATGTCGGGACGCCGGGCTTTGATAGCGTCAAATATCGCAATGCCATCGGGAATACCCGTGGGGTGAGTTGGGGCGATCAGTACACGGCCATATTGGGGAAGGTTTTCAAGCCCTTCAATCTCAATGTTTAAATCGAGAAGCCCGCTGATATAGTCGAAGACACCACGAGCCGAAAGCGGGGCGATGGCATCGGCCATTTTAACGGCGGGTTTGTAGAGTAATAACGGATAAAGCGCGGCTTTATAAAGGGGCCAGAAAACCGATTTTTTTAGTCGCTCAGCGCGTTCTTCGATTAGCACATCGACGATATGTTTCTCTGGCGTTTGTTTTTCTTGGGCTCGGATATTCATTAAGTATTCCGGTATTCGATCACGATTGCCCACCTATTACGCGGGTTCACGCATTCGCAAAATACCAAGCTTAATTTGTATTGTCTTCGATGTCGTCGCGATAAGGTTCGCTGGCGAGATGCAGAATCAGAAATGCCCCGGAAATCAAAAGTACAATGGCAGCCAAATCACTTCCATTATTGTCAAACCAATTTGCCACAACGCAAACCCATGCCACCACCAGATATGGCAATAAAGGTGGGTTCTCATGCCTTGTTCGGCTGATGAATAGCGACAGTGCTGCGATGAACAGCATGATCGAAAAAAGCTGAAATGACGGTGCCATAACTCGGATTCTCCGTGCCCGAGCTTCCAATATTGTCGTTAAAAACCTCTTAGGCCGCGTGGTTAACTAAAAATGACTAGGGATTTTTGAGAATTATGACCTGCATAATCTGGCCAGCGGCAGGTTTAGGTCCTAAAACCGAAGAGCGTTTTTTGGATCAACCAGGCAGGACGCGTACTCATCCACAGGTGAGGCTTCGGGAGGAAGTAAATGAGCCTATCAGTAACGGCGACGCCAGTGGCGCGCCGCTTTGAAGATTGTGCACCTGCACAATATATGAACTTAACAGCAGCAGCACTTTATCAACAAGCGATCGAGCGTGGCGAAGGTAGCGTCGCGAAAGATGGGCCGTTGGTGGTTAAAACCGGCGAGCACACGGGTCGTTCTGCACAAGATAAATTCATCGTTCGGCATCCGGCGATTGAGGATAAAATCTGGTGGGATGCCAATAAATCAATGCGCATCGAAGACTTTGATCAGTTGCATCAAGATATGCTTGCCTATGCGTCCGAGCATGATTTGTTTATGCAGGATTTGGCGGGCGGTGCTGACAAAGAATACGGCATTAAAGTACGCGTATTTACAGAATATGCGTGGCACGGATTATTTATCCAGCACCTGCTTCGTCGCCCGCCGTTATCCGAACGGCCATCAGTCGATGAAAAAAACGGCGAGCCAGATTTCACGATTGTCGATCTTCCAAATTTTGTGGCTGATCCCGATAAGCATGGGTCTGTTTCTAAAACAGTAATCGCCGTGGATTTTGAACGCCGCCTCGTTTTGATTGGTGGGACGTCATATGCTGGCGAGATGAAGAAATCGGTCTTTACGATTTTGAATTACCTTTTGCCTGAACAAAATGTGATGCCAATGCATTGTTCGGTTAATGTCGGAAAAGATGAAGATCCTGCGATCTTTTTTGGCCTTTCCGGAACCGGCAAAACGACCCTGTCCGCGGATCCAGAGCGTACGCTTATTGGTGACGACGAACATGGTTGGGGGCCGAATGGTTTGTTTAACTTTGAAGGCGGCTGTTACGCGAAATTGATCAGGCTATCGCCAACGGCTGAGCCGGAAATTTTTGCGACCACAAAGCGCTTTGGCACGGTGTTGGAAAATGTCGTGATGGACCCCGAGACACGGGAGCTAGATCTTGATGATGCTACACTCGCAGAGAACTCGCGCGGGGCTTATCCGATCAACTATATTCCGAACGCAAGTTTAGACGGTGTCACGACCCATCCGAAAAACATCATTATGCTGACTTGTGATGCTTTTGGGGTAATGCCGCCAATCGCTAAGCTAACCCCTGCCCAGGCAATGTATATGTTCTTGTCGGGTTACACCGCTAAAGTAGCCGGCACAGAAAAGGGCTTGGGGAAAGACCCAGAGGCCACATTCTCAACGTGCTTTGGTGCGCCGTTCATGCCGCGCCACCCGTCGGAATATGGTGCGTTGCTCGGCCGATTGATTGATCAGCATGATGTTAATTGCTGGCTGGTTTCAACTGGTTGGACAGGCGGCCCTCACGGCAAAGGTCGGCGCATGCCCATTAAGGATACGCGGGCATTACTGACCGCTGCGTTAAATGGCTCGCTTCAATCTGCGCCAATGCGATCTGATCCGATTTTTGGGTTCAAGGTTCCAACGGAGGTCGAAAATGTCGATACGCGGATTTTAACGCCGCGAGAAACATGGGCAGATCCGACGGCCTATGACGCACAAGCGAAAAAGCTCGGGGAAATGTTTGTCGAGAATTTCCGCGTTTATGCGCCTTATGTGGATGATGCGGTGAAGGCCGCAGGTCCGACACTCGGCTAGGGCCGAGCATCAGGAAAGTCTGAGACGCAATGGCGTCTTAGACTTTTGTGTCGAGACGCTGACCAGATTCGCCGTCCGCGTTATCGGCGGGGGTTGCGCCACCGGGGCCGCTCGAAACCGTTACCATCGCTGCGCGCAAAACACGCTCGCCAATGGTGAAGCCGGGTTGGGCCACATCGACCACATGACCATTGGGAATGTCCGCGTGGGGAACCTGCGCAACGGCTTGGTGCAGGTTGGGGTCAAACTTTTCGCGCTCAGGGTTAATTTTGCGAACGCCATGACGATCTAGGGCGCTGATCAGTTCCTTCTCTGTCATGCGCAGGCCGTCGATCAGGCTTTTAACACCGTCACTCGTAGAGTCGCCAGAGCTTGTGTCGGCAACGCGTAGCGCACGTTCGAAATTGTCCGTCACACCGATCAGGTCGCGCGCAAAATTAGCGATGGCATATTTACCAGCGTCAATCTTTTCGCGTTCGGCACGACGGCGCGTGTTCTCTAGTTCCGCCGCAATCCGTAGGATTCGGTCATTCAGCGCTTCAACTTCTTTGCGCGCTTCTTCGAGCGGATTTGAATCGGCATCCGCCGCAATGGCCGCCGCAATATCCTCGTCGCTCAACTGCTCGATATTGTCGTCGGTCTGGTCGGTTTTTGATGCGGACTGATCCGCGAAATCTGATTGATCACTCATCTTATTACTTTTTGCAGGAGGAACATGGATGCGCATTTAGCCCTGACGGCAGGTTATTTCAACATGCGAGACAAGACTTCTGCCGTGTAATCGACAATTGGGACCACGCGCGCGTAATTCAACCGTGTTGGGCCAATTACGCCTAAAACCCCGACGATTTTGCGGTTTTCGTCCCGATATGGCGCGGTAATCAGCGAAGAGCCTGAAAGCGAGAACAGCCGATTTTCCGAGCCAATAAAGACTTTTACGCCTTCACCCTCGCGGGCGGCGTTCAAAAGCTCGATCACGTCCCGTTTTCGCTCCAGGTCATCGAGCAGCATCCGAACCCGTTCTATGTCCTGTTCGGACTCGTCCAAAAGGTGCCCGCGTCCGCGAACGATAAGCTGCCAATTATCGTCTCCGGCCTTGTCAGCGACCCCCTCGCGTACGAGTCGCGAGGTTAGTTCATCAAGCTCAGACCGGTTTGATTCGATTTCTTCGATGATGCTGGACCGGGTTTCGCTCATGCTGCGGCCCCGCAAGCGCGTATTGAGATAATTCCCCGCAGACACCAACGATGATGGCGGTAAATCATCAGGCGCGTTGATGACCCGGTTTTCGACCCGACCATCTTCAAACACCATGATCACCAATGCCTTGCCCGGGCTGGTGCGGACGAATTCTATCTGGCGCAACGGCGCATCAGATTTTTGAGTAACGATCAGGCTTGCCGTCTGGGTTAGGCCCGAAAGCCGCGCGGCCGCGATTTCGAGTGGATTGTCAGCGTCATTGGCGCGGGTCTCGGCGTCGATGGCGCGGCGTTCTTCAGGTGAGAGGTCACCAACTTGCATCAGGCCGTCGACAAATAGTCGTAGGCCGAGTTGGGTTGGCAGGCGACCAGCGGAAATATGCGGCGCATGTAATAGGCCCATATCGGTCAAATCGGCCATGACATTGCGCACAGTAGCAGCGGAAACGGCGATTTTGGTATCGTGACTTAGCGTGCGTGAGCCGACCGGCTCGCCGGTCGCCAGATACGTTTCCACAAGACTCCGAAAAATCGAGCGCGAGCGTTCATCAATGTCCGTCAGCGTTGCCATGTGGTTTCTATGACTCAGTTTGTCCTGCTCTTTAAGAAAATAAGTCACTGACGAGAACAAACAAGCCTAACCGGTGTTGCTATGCGCCCAAATGGGTCGACAGCGTTGCTGCCAAAGGGCTAGGAAGGCGGGATAATTCATGGAGAATAATATGAGACCTTCTGGCCGCGCATTCAACGAGCTTCGTTCTGTGTCATTTGAAACTGGCGTTGCCAAACATGCAGAAGGTTCATGTCTTGTCCGCTTTGGCGATACCCACGTGCTGTGTACGGCGAGCTGGGACGAAACAACCCCGCCTTGGCTCAGAGGTGGTGGTCGTGGTTGGGTGACAGCTGAATACGGCATGTTGCCTCGCTCCACTGGTGATCGGATGCGCCGCGAAGCCAAAAAAGGTCAGTCGGGCCGCACGCAGGAAATTCAGCGCCTCATTGGCCGTTCGTTGCGCGCAGTGGTCGATCTCAAGGCATTGGGCGAACGCCAGATATTGATTGATTGCGATGTACTTCAGGCCGATGGCGGTACGCGCACGGCGTCTATCACGGGTGCATGGATCGCTATGAACCAAGCTTGTAAATGGGCGACGGGGCAGGGGATCATTAAATCCAGCCCGATCATTGATCGTGTCGCCGCGATTTCTTGCGGCTTGGTGGCAGGTGCGCCCGCGCTTGACCTTGATTATGACGAAGATTCAACGGCGCAGGCGGACGCGAATTTTGTTATCACTGGTAATGGTGGTTTGGTTGAGATTCAGGCGACGGCTGAGGGTGATCCGTTCACAGATGATCAATTCGCGGCGCTTCTGTCGTTGGCGAAAGAGGGTTGCACAACGCTTTCCGCCCAACAAGCGGAGTTGGCAGCGGCCTAGGTGGCGCTTTGCGTAAGTTGCGGAACCTGATAAACATCAACCATAATTGATTGGATGGTGCCGCTGCATGCAAGATCAAGAAACGGAACAACAAACACCGCCCGCATCAGAGGATGCGGCACCGTCATTAGAACCGGCGCCAGAGCCGGGAACGCCGCCAGATATGCAAAATGATGCGGCTGTTACTGATTCAGTTCCCAGTGGTGACGACTCGATTATAGAGACGCTTTTGGGTGGCGATGCGATTAGAGCCAAGGCCGAAGGGCTTTGGAACACGCTTCAAAGTCAAATGTTGACGATCGGGGTCGCAATCGAGGCGGCAATTTTGTTTGCGGCGATTATGCCCGCAGCATTCTTTGGCCCTCGTTTACGCAAATTTATCCAAACCCAGATCGCGCCGCGTGCGCCGTATGGCATTTTGCGCCGGGCCGCAAACGCGCTTGCCAATCTCGCAACGCCGCTGGCCCTCTACCTCTTTTTGCAGTTGGCTATTTTTATCTTGCGGGCAAGCGGAAGCTCAACGGGCCTCGTTTCCGCTGGTGTCAGCCTTTTGACGGCGTGGATTGTGATCCGGCTGGTTACATTGGTTATTCGGTCGCCGTTTTGGTCGCGTTTTGCGTTTTATGTGGCGTGGCCTATTGCTGCGCTAGATGCGTTCGGCGTCCTTGATGATCTCGTTTTACAACTGCAAAGCTTTTCAGTGCCGATTGGTGTCGATGAGGGGGGCGTTCAGCAAACATTCTCGGCGCTTGACGTGCTTCGCACCCTTGCTGTCTTTGGGGTGCTGTTTTGGGGTGCGCGCTTTCTCAATTCATTAATCACTGGACGGATTAATGCCATCGACGAACTGACCGTTTCGTTCAAAGCGTTGCTGTCCAAAATTCTCGACGTGTTGTTGCCTGTCGTTGCGCTTGTTGTCGCGCTGCAAATCGTTGGTTTTCCCTTTGGGACGCTCGCGATCTTTGGGGGTGCGGTTGGTCTTGGTATCGGTCTTGGAATGCAGAGAACCGTATCTAACTTTTTTGCGGGCTTTACGCTGATTGCCGATAAATCAATAAAGCCCGGCGATGTGATTGAGGTCGGTGGGACCTATGGTTGGGTTACGCAAATGAATGCGCGTTATGTGTCACTGCGTACGCGTGACGGCATGGCGCATCTTGTGCCCAATGATAAGTTTATCGAAGACGGGGTTATCAACTGGTCTCATGATGATCGTGTCGTACGGATGCACGCCCCATTCGGGGTTTCCTATGGGACCAAGGAATTGCGCGGGCTCGCGCGTGCAGCAGAAGAACGTGCCCTTACCATCGACCGGGTGCTGAAAAGCCCGGCCCCGCGGTGTAATTTGATGGAATTCGGCGATAGCTCGATCAATTTTGATTTGCGGTTCTGGATCAATGATCCAGCCAATGGCACGGCTAATGTTCGCAGCGATGTGTTTATGGCGATATGGGATATGCTCGGTGAAATGGGTATTGAAGTGCCGTTCCCGCAGCGCGATTTGCATCTAAAATCGGCACCTGAGGGGATGAAACTTGCCATAGAATCTCGCGAAAATGCACAATCAAACCCGCGTGATCAGTGATTTCGCCCGTATCACGACCGTTGCAGCCAGCGCTGCGCAGTCTATACTCTCCGGGGGACGATGAAATTTGTGTTTGGGCTTAGCTCATTCTGGAGAGGTAGTATGTTCAGGTTATTTACATTAGGCGGCGCTGCACTTTTGCTGGCTGCGTGTGCCACTGCAACGCCTTATGGGCCGGCCACGTCCAGCGGCGGATATGGGTTTTCCGACCAACGGATTGAACAAAACCGGTATCGGATTACGTTCCGCGGAAACTCGCTGACATCGCGTGAGACAGTCGAGAATTCATTGCTTTACCGTTCCGCAGAGCTGACCGTTGAGCTTGGCTACGATTATTTCATTGCGGTTGAAAACGACACCGAGGCGCGGACGTCTTATTCATCGTCTGCACCGCCCGCGTTCTATGGGCGATATGGATATGGTCATCCGTTCCACCGTCCATATTACGGGTTCCCATATTACGCATACGGTTTTGGCTGGGGTGATCCGTATTATGATAATTATACGCGAGAGATCACACGCTATTCAGCGGTGGCCTTTGTCGCGATGTATAAAGGCGGAAAACCAGCGGACAACCCAATGGCATTTGATGCGCGCGAAGTGATGGCTAATCTTGGGCCATTTGTTCTGGGCGATCCGCGAGAAAATGCTGGATATTGATTTGGTGATGGCCGCAGGTGATAAGCGCCGGCGGCTAACCTATACTGCCCGCAGAATTTGTGTGGGATCGGCATCCGCAGACGCAGCGTCTGTTGAGGGTGTTTCATAAACCACCACAAACCCACGCGGCGTATGGCGAACGATAACACCGCGCCGCCGCCCTACGTGAATTGATGCGCCAACAGGTGGCCGGCGTGGGGCATCGATAGATACACCGTTCACAGATGTATCGACGATTTTGACAAACAAAGACGCGCCATCATCAAGTCGGCAAACTGTGCGGCTATTGCCTTCGCGATGGCGCGGCGTGTTTCGTCGATCACCCAACCCATCAGAAAAAGTAGGGTTCGCAAGCATCATCAGTTGTTCGGTCAACAAGGCTCGGCGGCGTTTGGATAATAAAAAGGACCCAGCAAAGCCGTCGGGAAAGACCCGAGCGACCGTACATTCAATTACATCTAACCCCTCGATGGTGATGACAGCCGCATCGCCAACAACAACTTTGGCATCAACGACGATTGCCATGTCACCAGGTGACATGTTTAACAATCGGCCTTCATATTCATCGACAGCATTAATCACAATTCGTACCGGCAGACTTAGGCTGATCCTGCGATACCGTCTTGCGTCGTTCTTAAACATCGTATGGTTGTCCTGAAATGTGTCCATGCGCCAAGTCGTTGCAAACTACTGGCCATCGGCAAAACCTTCTCTAACGAGAATGGTAGAATTTTATTGAACGCGCATTCTGTTCGCCTTGTCGTGTTGCGACTTTTCTTCAATCCTAATGGCTTGTATGGTTAAGCCCCTCGTTTTCCTCAGCTCATGCGGAGTTTCCCCAATATGATCAGACACCTCATCAGTGCCGTGGCGGTACTTGCATTTATGGCTCCTGCGATGTCGGTCGCGCAGCAAGTCGCTGAAGATCCCTATTTATGGCTCGAAAACGTTGAGGGCGACGATGCGCTTGAATGGGTGCGCGAACAAAATACGCGCTCCCTTGCTGAACTTGAGGCCGATCCGCGTTTTGATGAAATGTATCAAGAAGCATTGGCGGTTTTGACGTCTGATGCGCGCTTGCCGCTTGGTGATCTCCATGGCCCGTATGTTTACAACTTCTGGGTCGATGAAACCCATGTGCGCGGCGTATGGCGACGCATCAAAGTCGATGCTTACAAATCTGGCGAGACGAACTGGGAGACGGTACTGGATTTCGACAAGCTTGCCGAAGCGGAGGGCGAGAATTGGATACATGGTGATATTGTTTGTCTGAACCCTGCTTATCGTCACTGCATGGTCGAGATGTCGTATGGCGGCAAAGACGCTGCGGTGTGGCGCGAGTTTGATACGCAAACAAAGACTTTCCCTGAAAATGGCTTCTTTCTTCCCGAAGCGAAAAGCTCTCTGAGTTGGGTCGATAAAGACACGTTGCTTGTGGGCACTGATATGGGCGCGGGGTCGCTAACTGATTCCGGTTATGCACGGACTATTCGTGTTGTGGAGCGGGGCAAAGACCTTTCGGACGCAGAAATTTGGTTTGAAGGTGAGAAAACTGACGTTTGGGTGCAGTCTATTGCCGAGCAGGTGAATGGTGAGACGTATCTCTTCGCCGTTCGCGGGAAAACTTTTTTTGAATCAGAACGATTTGTTGCAACGTCTATTGATGGCGAAAAGAAAAAGATCGGTATGCCGCTCAATGCTGATTTTTATGGCGTCTATAAAGGGCGACAACCATCGCCATTGGCCATTTATCTATTGCGAGAAGATTATGAGGGCGACGAGCGAAAGTTTTTTTCCGGCTCTTTGGTCGGTGTTGATTTAAAATCGGGCGAAGTTTCAGAAATCATGCGCGCGAGCAAAAACCAATCCATTGAAAATGTGGGCATCGGAGAGAACGAAATATTCGTACAATATCTCGATGATGTTTCTGGCAAGGCCGCGCGATTACAGCCACGACGGTCTGTGGGGGGATGGCAGAAAATTCAAATTAAGCTGCCTGAAAATGGCGTGATCAACCTTGTTTCAGTCGGCGAAGATGAGGCTATTCTTTCTTTTGAAAGCATGAACCATCCGAGTACGCTGTATTATGCATCTGGCCGAAACGATCTGGATAAAATTACCCAAATGCCGGCGTTTTATGACGCCCAAAACGTTGTGGTGGAACAACGCTTTGCCACCTCTGCTGATGGTGCCAAGGTCCCATATTATATAATGGGCCTTAAAGATGTTCTCGAACAGGGCGACGCACCAACCATTCAATATGGGTATGGCGGTTTTTTGGTGCCGATCTTGCCGGTTTATTACGAAGATCCATCGCGGCCGCAACATGGTGCATTGGCTGGGTCAATGTGGGTGAAGCGTGGCGGCGTGTTGGTGCTGTCGAATATTCGTGGCGGGTCGGAATATGGCCCTGACTGGCATCAGGCTGCGCTTAAAGAAAACCGCCAACGTGCTTTTGATGATTTCATCGCGGTCGCAGAAGACTTGATTGAGAGCGGTGTTACGAACCCGGAAAAGCTGGGTGCGATTGGACGCTCGAATGGCGGACTTTTGATGGGGGCGATGCTAACGCAGCGGCCTGACCTTTTTGCGGCGATGGATATTGGTGTGCCGCTGTTAGACATGAAGCGTTACAACAAGCTCCTAGCGGGGGCATCGTGGATGGGCGAATATGGTAATCCCGACATCGAAGAGGAATGGTCTTATATTTCTCAGTACTCGCCCTATCAAAAAATTATCGCCGATCAGCCTTATCCGAAGGTGTTGTTCTATACATCGACCAAGGATGATCGCGTGCACCCAGGGCATGCGCGAAAAGCGGCGGCGAAGCTTGATGCGCTGGGATATGATTTTTATTATTACGAAAACATAGAGGGTGGTCATGGCGGTACTGCCAATCAAGATCAACTCGCTCATCGTACCGCGCTTGAATATGTGTACTTTGCAAAGATGCTAATGGGTACACAATAAATAACCAAAGGTTATGCCCTGCAGTAAAAACCGCCCGTCGAACACGGGCGGTTTTTTCATATGGTTTGTTGCGCAGGTTGGTTTAGGCGCTGCGCCATTCGTCTACTTGCTTTTCAGCTTCTTCACGGGCGATGCCGTATTTTTCTTGAATCTTGCCGACCAATTGATCTTTGCTGCCATCAAGTTGGGTGACTTCATCGTCAGTCAATTTTCCCCATTGCTCTTTCACAGAACCTTTCAGTTGATTCCAATTGCCTTTTAACTCGTCGTTATTCATTGACGGCTCCTTTTTTACTTCACCCTTCGAACACCGAGACCTCAATGACCGTTCCCTTTTGCGTCAAATTCGTATTAGTGTTGCGTGTTTTTAAGAATTGAGGGTGATGCGAATGGGATGGTGGTTCGGAATTAAGCTTTGGAAGCGGGTATTCCTCGGATTGATTTTAGGAGTCGCGTTCGGGTTTTTCGTTTCTCAATCTATGGACCCGGTTGCTGGCGAGGCGTTGCTCGCCAAAGTGCGCATCATCGGCGACGTCTTTATTCGGCTGATCCGAATGATTGTTGTGCCGCTTGTGTTCTTTACGCTCGTGGCCGGTATCTACGCTATGGGTGATCCCAAAAAGCTGGGTACCATCGGTGTGAAAGCGTTTGTGCTTTATTTGGCCACCACATTTTTTGCGAATCTGATCGGCCTTGGTATGGGTACCTTATTGCGCCCCGGTGCCGGTGTAGATCTTGGCGGCGCAGAGCCAAAACAAATGGGTGAAATGCAGCCCATCGGCGAGCGCCTTATGGCGATCATTCCCGAAAACCCATTCATGGCGCTTGTTCAGGGCGATATCCTTGCGGTTATCTTTTTTGCGCTTTTACTGGGTGTTGGTCTTTTGATGGCGCGGGAAAATGGCCAACCCGCGGGGCGGTTTTTCGAGGCGATCTCTGAGGGCATCTTAAAAATGACCCACGTCATTATGGAGCTGGCACCGTTCGGCGTGTTTGGTTTGATTGCATACACGGCTGGGACCCAAGGTATCGAGACCTTTCAGGCAATCCTGACATTGACAATCGCGGTTTACGCGGGCTGTGCGCTGCACATGATCATTGTGTATGGTGGATTAGTGCGGATTTTCCTTGGCTTGCCGTTTGTCGGGTTCTTCCGCGGTATTCTTGACCCAATGATGGTTGCCTATTCCACGTCATCATCTTCGGCGACGCTGCCGGTTACAATTCGCGCCGCGACCGAAAACCTAGGCATCAAGAAATCAGTCGCCGGTTCCGTGTTGCCGTTGGGTGCGACCATCAACATGGACGGCACATCACTTTATCTTGGTATTGTTGCTTTGTTCACGGCGCAGGCATTTGGCTATACGCTTGAACCGCAACATTATTTCCTAATTGCGCTGACTTGTGCCTTGGTTTCAATCGGGACGGCGGGTGTTCCATCGGCGTCATTATTCTTGCTGGCCATTGTGCTTGAGGTCTTTGACGTCTCGCCAGAGCATGTGGCGATCGTCATTGGCTTCATCTTCCCGTTTGACCGGATTCTCGACATGATGCGCACCGTCACCAATGTCTCTGGCGATACGGCCGTCGCGACGGCGGTGGCCAAATGGGAAGGTGAGCTTGACGAGGATGTCTTCCGGTCACGGCCCCTAAGTTAGAGCGGGCCCCTAAGTTAGAGCGGGCCCCTAAGTTAGAGCGGGCCCCTAAGTTAGAGCGGGCCCCTAAGTTAGAGCGGGTATGGGCGGGGCGATTGCGCCCCGCTTGCATGCTCGGCGTCTTAGCCCTATAGAACCCCTGAATTTCGGGAAAATCTGCTTTCCCGTATCTACCAGCACGACCTCCGCTTCCTATATCGGCCCAGTGGGCCAATCACAGGCGGAACGGGGCTGGGGATGCACCGCCGCCGGGGTAACGCCCTCGCGGTGGTTAATTTGCTTATGCGGTATTTGCCGCTAAATTTGTTGGTTTTGATACCGAAAGGATATTGATGTTTGATAGTCTTAGCGATCGTTTAGGCGCTATTTTCGAAGGCCTCCGTGGACGCGGTGCCCTAGAGGAAAAAGACGTTAATGAGGCTCTGCGGGAGGTGCGTATTGCGCTTCTTGAGGCCGACGTCGCGCTGCCGGTTGCTAAGGAATTTATCAGCAAGGTTAAAGAACGCGCGATTGGCGCTGAAGTGCTGCGCTCGGTCACGCCGGGTCAACAGGTCGTCAAAATCGTCCACGACGCACTGGTTGAGATGCTCGGCGGCGCGGACAAGACCGACCTTGATTTCGCAACTACGCCGCCCGCCGTCATTATGATGGTCGGTCTTCAGGGGGCTGGTAAAACGACGTCGACGGCAAAAATCGCTCTTCGCTTGCAAAAGCGTGAGAAAAAGAAAGTCCTGATGGCGTCGCTCGACACGCGCCGCCCCGCCGCACAAGAGCAACTCGCTATCTTGGGTGAGCAGGCGGAGGTGAAAACGCTTCCGATCATCGCCGGGCAAAGTCCTCGTGACATCGCCAAGCGCGCCCTGGAGGCCGGACGTTTGGGCGGCTTTGATGTGGTGATGCTCGATACCGCGGGGCGACTTTCGATTGACGAACAGTTGATGGCCGAGATCGCCGATATTCATACAGCATCCGATCCGATCGAGACGCTATTGGTCGTTGATGCGTTGACCGGTCAAGACGCTGTTTCAACGGCTGAGAAATTTAAAGCGCGCGTTCCGGTCTCTGGTGTCGTCATGACACGGATTGATGGCGATGCGCGCGGCGGTGCTGCGCTTTCAATGCGTGCCGTGACGGGTGCGCCCATTAAATTTGTTGGTGTCGGCGAAAAGATTGATGCGCTTGATACGTTTGAGCCAGAACGTATGGCGGGCCGTATTTTGGGCATGGGCGATATTGTTTCGCTCGTTGAAAAAGCCAGCCTCGAAATGGACGAGGCCAAGGCGAAAAAAGCCGCCAAGAAAATGGCAAAAGGCGAGTTCGATATGGACGACCTCGCCGACCAGTTTCGCCAGATGCGCAGCATGGGCGGCATGGGCGCGATTCTTGGTATGATGCCTGGCATGGGCAAAATGAAAAAGATGGTTGATCAAGCTGGTGGTTTGGATGACAAAGAAATTGTTCATCAAGAAGCAATCATCAGCTCAATGACAAAGGCAGAGCGCAAAAAGCCCGCGCTTTTGAATGCGTCACGTAAAAAGCGGATTGCCAAAGGTTCGGGCACCAGTGTTCAGCAGGTGAACAAGCTGATCAAGGCCCATCGTCAAATGGCCGATATGATGAAAAAACTCGGCAAAGGCGGGATGAAAGGCATGGCCAAACAGCTCGCTGGTATGGGCGGCATGGGTGGCGGTCTGGGCGGAATGCTTGGCGGTGGCGGCGGTCCAGATGCGGCGGAAATGCTCAAGGGTCCGAAAGGCGAAAAAGCACCCAATCCAGATGATCTTGATTTTGATGCCATTGAAAAGGCGCTATCCGGCAAGGGGGCAATGCCGCCGGGTCTTGGTGGGCTGCCGGGCATGGGTAAGAAAAAATAATCTTTATGCAAAGCAAAAGGAGATTGGCTTTCGATCAGCCAGTTTCTCAGGAAAATTAAAAACGAAATCGAACAACCTAAAGGAAAACTAAAATGGCTCTAAAAATCAGACTGGCCCGTGGCGGCTCAAAGAAACGTCCGTTCTATTCAATCGTTGTTGCTGACTCGCGTTCTCCGCGTGATGGCCGCTTCATCGAAAAAGTTGGCACCTATAACCCGCTTCTCGCAAAGACCGACGAGAACCGTGTTCAGTATAATGAAGAACGCGTGAAATATTGGCTTGAAAAAGGTGCTAAAGCGACTGACCGTGTAGCGCGTTTCCTCGCCGTCAATGGTCTTGTGAAATGGGAAGCTGGCAAAAATCCGAAAAAAGGTGAGCCAGGCGCAAAAGCAAAAGAGCGTGCCGAAGAGCGCGCAGAAAAAGAAGCGGCGGCGAATGCACCAGCAGAAGCGCCAGCGGAAGAAGCAGCGGCTGAATAAAGTCTACTGTTTTCTGGATCGACATCGCCCCGGTGTGCTTGAATGCGCGCCGGGGCTATTTTGTTCGGATAGCGCGCCGGGTGATCTGGGGCGTTGCCTGAGTTATTATAGGGCTGTCAGCGCTGTTACCCTTAACCGGGCGCGTATTTTTTCCTCTTTTGTGCGCTTATCGCACTTATGTACACACCCTTGCAGATGACTGCCAGTGCCGCGTATGTTGCGCCGTTTAAGGGAAAAAGCGCGCAAATGTGCGTTGCGAAGAAGGGGTCGCGTTTAAGTGCAAGAACACATTGCTTTCGTTAATTCGTTAGTTTGGGGATCAGACAGTATTCCCTATCCGCCCGTATTGCTCCTATTGCTGGGCACCGGGCTTTATTTGATGTTTCGGTTGGGCTTTATGCCCATCAAGAAACTACCTTATGCGATCGGGCAGTTGGTCAAAGGCGGCAAACGCCATGACGCTGAAGAGGGGGACGTTTCTCCTTTTGGCGCCTTGATGACTGCGCTTTCTTCGACAATCGGAACCGGCAACATCGCCGGTGTTGCTGTCGCAATTGCGATTGGTGGTCCGGGTGCCGTGTTTTGGATGTGGGTTACGGCCTTCGTCGGCATGGCGTCGAAATATGCTGAGGGCGTATTGGCGGTAAAATTCCGCGAAGTTGACGCCTCTGGTCGCCATGTCGGTGGGCCGATGTATTACATCAAAAACGGTATGGGCTCGAAATGGGCTTGGTTAGGCGCGCTTTTTGCCCTTTTTGGTATCTTGGCCGCATGGGGGACTGGGGCGTCAATTCAGGCCAATTCAATTGCTGATGCGCTCAATAATACTTACTCGATTTCTCCATTGATTTCTGGTCTCGTGCTTGCTGGGGGTGCGGCTGCCGTTATTCTTGGTGGCATCACTCGGATCGCGTCAGTGGCGAGTAAACTGGTGCCGACGATGGCGGCGGCATATCTCCTCGCGGGCATTGCGGTTTTGATCATTAATGTTGATGCGGTTCCGGCGGCTTTCACGTCCATTATTACGAGCGCGTTCGGGTATGACGCTGCAAAAGGCGGTATTGTGGGCGGTCTTTTGTTGATCGCCATGCAAAAGGGTGTCGCGCGGGGGATATTCTCTAACGAGGCCGGTCAAGGCTCCGCCCCGATTGCGCACGCGGCAGCAAAGAACAAAGACCCGGTCAATCAGGGCGTAATTGCCATGCTTGGTACGTTCATCGACACGATTATTGTTTGCTCGATTACGGCTTTGGTCATTCTTTCCGCGGGGATCATTCCTGATGCCTGTGCGCCGTTCGTGCGTGAATCGCTAACGGTTCTTCCTGCTGGTTGTGAAACCGGCGCGCCGCTGACGGTGAATGCGTTCAATCAGGCGCTGCCGGGAATCGGATCACATATCGTTACGATCGGTCTGGCGTTGTTTGGTTTCACGACCATCCTTGGCTGGAGTTATTATGGCGAGCGATGTTCGGAATTCCTGTTCGGTGAGAAGATTATCACGCCATTCCGTGTCACATGGATATTGGTCACGTTCTTGGGAGCGGCCGTGCTTATGCTCGAAGAGGGCGGTGCGATTACCGATGTGGTCAGTATCTTCTGGCTGATCGCAGATACCCTTACAGGCCTAATGGCCGCGCCAAATTTGGTGGCGCTGTTGGTCTTGTCACCGCTTGTGGCAAAGCTGACACGGGATTATTTCGCGCGGGAAAAAGCGGCGGATTAACACCACACAACAATCCCACTGCAACGCTTGCGAGAGTGTTGCAGTGCGGGCTATCTTGAGCGCGAAACATCAAAGGAGCGTTTCGTGAATCGAGTGAATGCGTTTTCTACAACGCTCTTTGTAGCGGGCATTTTTGTCGCCACATCAACTATTGCGGCGGCGCAAGAGCCAGCCAAAGACGGGATCTATCTGCGTGCTGGCGCGGGCGTAAACTTCGCCAGTGATTGGTCACAAGATTATACCTATAACCCTGACGCAACATTTGTGACGCCGCCTCCAACGGGGCAGGCGGTGAATAATGACAAAGGGTTAGTTGCGGCATTTGCTGTCGGGTTTGATTATGCCGATGGTATCCGAACAGAGCTCGAATATCGTTATGCGACGTCGCAAATTGATGGTGTTTTGATCAATGATGCGGTGGCCGGGCCAACCGTATCGACACCGGTGAATGACGATATTGTGGCGCATTTGCTGATGACGAATTTTTATTTTGATTTCACCAATAAAAGCCCTCTGACGCCCTTTATTGGTGGCGGCGTGGGTGGTGCTTTCGTCGAAGACGAAAGTGCAAACCGTGATGCGACGCTGGCCTATCAAGGGCGCGCAGGTGTGGCCCTGGCGATGGGTGGCGGATTTTCGGCGGATCTTGAGTATATTTATCTGCGCACCAACAAACTCGTGTTTGGTGTTGATGAAGATGACTTTGTGCCCGGTGGGCCGGTTGGTCCCAGTATCAATGACGAGCGCTATAAAGCATCATCGGTCATGCTGTCGTTGCGCAAACAGTTCTGATGATCTGTTGCCATGACAACTGAGCTATATCTGGCTTTTGTCGCGGCTTCGGTTCTTCTTGTTCTGACGCCCGGTCCGATGGTTGCGTTTGTGGTCGCGACCACCTTATCGCGCGGGTTGTCCCACGGGTTTGCTGCGGTTGCCGGATCCCTCATTGCCTCCGCGGTTCAGATTGTGGTTGTCGCTTTTGGGCTAACCGCATTGTTGACCACGGCAGCGTCAGCTTTTTTCTGGCTCAAATGGATTGGTGTTTTCTATCTAGCATATCTTGCAGTCCGTGCTTTTCGGGCTCCGGTCGAAGATTTGACGGCAAAGACCACAGTTAAGAGCGGCGGTTGGTGGCGGAGTTTCTTTGAGGGGCTTGTGGTCAATCTGACCAACCCTAAGGCATTGTTGTTTCACGGGGCTTTTCTGCCGCTCTTTATCACCCCGACCGCGCCCGTTGGTCCGCAATTCTTGGTGCTCGGCATTACGTTCTTGGCGGTTGGGTGCGCCCTTGATAGTCTCTGGGCCCTGACAGCAGCGCGCTCAAGGCCCGTTCTCATGCGGTTGGGCCGTTGGCGGCACCGGATCACGGGCGGCGTCCTTTTGACCGCTGCGGCGGGCTTGGCGCTGGTCCGAAAATAGCGTTTCTGCTGTCTTTGCCAAAATAAATAGCGCTTTCGGTCATTACGACGCCTTCAAAATCGCTTTCCACTGGGTTAGACCGGCGCGAATATTTTTATCATCGCTCCCAAGGAGATTTATTTTATGGCCCGCAAAAAAATTGCGCTTATTGGCGCAGGTATGATTGGCGGCACGCTCGCTCACCTCGCAGCTCAAAAAGAACTCGGCGACGTCGTCCTGTTTGATATTGCCGAAGGCATCCCAGAGGGAAAAGGCCTTGATATTGCGGAAAGCTCACCGGTTGACGGATATGACAGCCGCCTAAAAGGCACCCAAGACTATAAAGATATCGCCGACGCGGATGTCTGCATCGTTACTGCGGGTGTTGCACGCAAGCCGGGCATGAGCCGTGATGACCTTTTGGGCATCAATCTAAAAGTTATGAAGTCCGTTGGCGAAGGCATTAAAGCGCACGCGCCAAACGCATTGGTCATCTGCATTACCAACCCGCTTGATGCGATGGTATGGGCGCTTCAGAAATTCTCTGGTCTGCCGAAAGAAAAAGTTGTCGGTATGGCCGGTATTCTCGATAGCGCACGCTTCCGTTATTTTCTCGCAGAAGAGTTCGACGTTTCCGTTGAGAGTGTAACGGCGTTTGTGCTTGGCGGTCACGGCGACACTATGGTGCCGCTAGAGCGCTATTCTACGGTTGCTGGTATTCCCCTTCCTGATCTGGTCGAGATGGGTTGGACAACGCAAGACAAGATCAACTCAATCATTGACCGGACGCGTAAAGGCGGCGGCGAGATTGTTGCGCTACTTAAAACGGGTTCAGCTTATTATGCGCCTGCGGCGTCAGCTATTCAGATGGCTGAAAGCTATCTTCGCGATAAAAAGCTGGTTGTGCCTTGTGCGGCGTATCTTTCAGGCGAATATGGCCTAAATGATCTTTATGTTGGTGTACCGATTGTTCTTGGCTCTGGTGGTTGCGAACGCATCGTTCAAGTGAATTTCACTGCCGAAGAAAAAGCAATGTTCGAAAATTCCGTCGGCGCGGTCCGTGAGCTTATGGATGCCTGCATCAAGCTTGACCCTAGCCTTGGCTAGTTCTTGACGAATTACGAATTGAAAGGCCGCTCGCAAGTGTTGTGAGCGGCCTTTTTCTTTGAGTGTATGGTTAACGCTTTAGTCACTGCCATGTCTTAGTCTTGGTAATATCTTCACTTGATTTCGCCGATAAGAAATATTCGGCTTCGCACAAATCCGTTGTGCCGCAATAAGCATCATGCTTCCCAATTTGAAATATTAGTCCCGCAACGCCGGGGGGAGTATAAATATGCGTGCGTGTTTCGCCGTAGCCTCAAAATTTGGTTTTGCCGCAGCGGCTTCAGTCATATTAATGCCGGGGCATGTTGCTGCGCAAAGCTCGGGTAATCTTTTATTTGACGGCCTTATTTTGGATGTCTGCATTTTGACAGTGACAGCATCTGGGACGCTTACGCCGAACGCTACTTATACAGAGTTATCAAGCTCTAATGGTGGCGGAGCCCCGGGTGGCGCGACAGCCGTTACAACAAGCTCGAATTTTAATCTGGTCATTGATGCGCCGGTTGGTTTTTCTTCGATGCCATCAGGCGGCGATACGAGTGTGACATATGATTCTTCGGTTACGGCGTCCGGGGTGACAATATTAGGGGGTGTGGGCGCTGGCGTGCTTTCTGGTCTGGGTTTGGGGCTGACGAATTTGTCTATAGGCGCGAGCGCCACAAAAGCGGCGGGGGTTTTTCCGGCTGGATCTTATCAACTTCCGGTGACGGTACGATGCGTCTCATCATAGCTTTTTTAACAATTTTGTTTGCGCCGCACCCCGCGATGTCACAGGCACTTTCACCGATGAACGGCGAGGTAAAGACCTATACGGATGTTTTTGCGCTCCAATTGAAGGCGCTGAACCCTTACGATTCAGCACAACAATTTTCGGTCAGGATTCTTGATGACCAAGGAGCGCCTGTGAAAGATGTTCAAATGGCGCGGTCCATTTTGAATTTGCCGCCAAGCGCCACTAACGCGTTCTACATTTGGGGCAAGGTCGCGGCGGAACGGCGTATCATGGTTTGCCTGACGTCGCCTTATTTCTCCAATGGGGTTGGTGCACAAATTAGGGGAGAGGTATGCGGAAAATATCACATCACGCGTCTGGGGCAGTAATTAGCTTGTTGATGTGTACGCTTCCGGCTTTTGCGCAGGATGCAACCTCACAATACTATCCGCCCTATGTGCCGCCATCGCAAAGCTCGATCTATAATCAGAGCAGTGTTTTTTTACCGACGCCGCCAGTGGCCCATGGCCAAGATAGCGTGCGCGGTGCATCGGGGCTGTCGTGCCAATCGGCGGTTGCCAGTGGCGGACCTTACCTCGATCTCGGTATGATTGGTGCGCAGGATGTTTTTGATCGTGATACAGCAACGGTCTATGGCCGCATTGTTGTGCCGCTGGGCAAGCGTCCTAAACGCCCCGATTGTACCAAGCTCTATGATCTTGAGATCGCGCGCCTTCGGATGGAGCTTGAATTGCTGCGGATGGGCCTGCCTGCTGGTATGATGCCTCAGCAATCTGCGGCCCAGCAGGAGGTATCTGGGGTGCCGGTAATGGTCGATCCGGTAGGGACGCAACCGGTGACAATGATCTCGCGCGAGCCTTAACGGCCAGTGCTGTAAAAACCCTGCGTGTAGTTACGGGATGGATAAGGTTTTCCTGAGTAAAAACCTTGCGTGCGCAACCGGCGAATGGTTCGCCACTGGCGCTGGACTATCACGATTTTCATGTCAGTTTTTTCTGGCGCGGTGGTCACGGCCTCGTCACCTAATAATGCTGTGCTGCCACGAAAGACGTGGACGCCGCCGACCTCTTCATATTGGATACCGCTTGTTGTGGCCGCACGTTCTGCGCCGCCACCGAGCGTAAGGATTTTTTCACCCGGGTGCGCTAGCGCGTTACCGCTGGCAATGCTGAAAGTTACAGATGCAAGAAGAACGAATTTACGCATATCCATCACCGTTTTTGTCGCTGGTTATTGATGGTGATCCGCAACGGCCCGCATCGCAACCGAAATGCGCGTGAAACAATAATTTTTCGGCTCTGTTGCGCCTTCTGGATGTTGGTCCTGATTTGCACTCTCCTCTAAAGAGAGTTTGCCGCTAGAATTCTTTATGCGTATCAGGATAGAAGACCATCAATGAAGTATCTTTATTCGCACCGAACCCGTTCTGCGGATGGTCAGTTTGTCCATATCAGCGCATTGACCGCTGCGCTTCGTGCGCAAGGGGCAGAGATCATTATGGCTGGGCCAGACGATGGCGCTGCGCGTCAGCTCGATGCGGGGGGTGGTCGTGGCGGGCTAAAGGCGCTGTTGCCAGCACCGGTCTATGAATGTGCCGAATACGGATATTCCTACCTTGGGTATCGTCGTCTGGCGCAACTGTTTCACGCTCATAACCCGGATATTCTTTATGAACGGTACAATCTTTTTTATCATGCCGGTGGCTGGCTAAAACGCCGTAAGAACTTGCCCCTTATCCTCGAGGTCAATGCGCCCCTTGCGGCCGAGCGAGCGGCCCATGGCGACCTGTCGCTCAAGGCTTTTGCTCGAAAAAGCGAAGCAGCGATCTGGCGATCCGCCGATATGGTGTTACCGGTTACAAATGTGTTGGGCCGTCAGGTTCTCGCGGCAGGAGTTGATCCTGCGAAAATTATGACCATCCAGAATGGCGTTGATGATGAGTTCTTGCAAACACATGATGCGTCCGTCATTCGTGATCGTTATGGCCTCAGCGATAAATTGGTGCTTGGCTTTACCGGGTTTGTTCGCGAATGGCATGGGGTCGATCAGATCATTCGATTTTTGGCCCAATCTTCGCGCCATGACCTACATCTTTTGGTGGTTGGTGATGGGCCTGCTCGCGCAGACCTTGAGCGGCTTGCCGAAGAGCTTGATGTGTCAACGCGTGTAACATTTACGGGTGTGGTTCAGCGCGATGATATGGCGGTTCATATTGCAGCGTTTGATGTTGCGCTTCAGCCAGCCGTGGTGGATTACGCCTCGCCCTTGAAGCTTTTTGAATATATGGCGCAGGCCAAGCCGGTTATTGCGCCGCGTGTAGCGAATATTCAAGAGGTTGTGACTGATGGGAAGGACGCTTTGTTGTTTGAGAAGGGGCAACTTGGTTCAGTGCTTTCTAATTTGATCGAGGATGAAAGTTTGCGACAGCGCCTTGGTTATGCGGCGCGCGAAACGATTATGCGTGACGATTACACATGGGCCGGAAATGCGCGGCGGGTTGATAGCGTCGCGGAAAAACTTTTAGGGAAGTGAAATGACAGTCCGTATAGAAACCGAACGGTTGATTTTGCGGCCCATCGAGCCGCGTGATTGCGACGATCACATCGCGATGATGTCGGATCCATTGGTGGCGGAAACCCTAGGTGGGGTACAGTCGCGTGATATTCTGTGGCGGCAGTTCGCGTCCTATCTTGGCCATTGGTCGATACGCGGCTTTGGATGGTTCTCCGTCGAGGAACGCAATTCAGGCGCGTGGCTTGGCCGTGTGGGGCCGTGGATGCCAGAAGGCTGGCCCGGCCTCGAATGTGGCTGGACAATCGCGAGTTCCGCTTGGGGCAAGGGGTATGCGCCCGAAGCAGCGATTGGCGCGACCAAGTGGATTTTCGCTCAATTTCCTGACCTGCCGCGTATCATCTCGACTATCGATCCAAGCAACACAAAAAGCCAAGCTGTGGCCAAAAAAATCGGTGAGACGAAAACCGAAGAGACTTTCGATTTTAGCGGATTTAAGCTGGACGTATGGGCGGCAGATCGCGCGTCATGGTTATCCCGGTTCGGATGATTGAATCGTACTAGAAAACGTTGCCAGAATATTTTCTGGATATAGCGATTTGATTTCTCGCCGTCGGTCGCTCGAATGTGCGGGGCTGCCGTCGTTGCTCGCTGCCTTTTCCACTCGCAACGTTCAACCGAATGGACACGCAATGGGCTGACGCTGACTAGTTTTTCTTTTCGGTAAATGAAAACCGGCATGCATTGTCGCCTTTTGCCATGCATGCCGCATGATCCACGACTGCGCCGGAAGCTTCTTCCAATAGCGCTAGGTCTAGGTTGCAAATTTCGGGCTTGGTTCGCGCGAGCTTATGATAGACGCAATTATAGGCCGAAATTGATGGGTTTTTCTCGGGCGTCTTGGGAAGGTGTGCATCGTAACCAAGGGTTTTCAATGTTTCCGTAATTGCTTCAACGCGTTGTGGAAGCGGTTTATCTTTTAAATTTGTACCAAGATCTTTCCCCATCTCCCGCCCAAGTTGTTTGAGAATTGTTTCGGTTTGATCGTCGCCTAAAGTTTCCATCAATGTCGTGAGCATTTGAAGAGAAAAGCCCTCGTAATTTTTCGGAAAAAGATGAAGGCCTTTTTCACTTAAGGTAAAAGCCCGACTTGGGCGGCCACCAGTGGCGATGATTTTGGTCTTGAGGACATACCCGTCACGTTCCAGAACAGCGAGATGTTGGTTCACTGCGGTGCGGGTAACCCCAAGCCCCTTTGCGATTTGGTCAACGGTCAGGCCCGATTTGTTTCGGAGTAGCAATCGCAGGAGTGCGCTTTGCGTCGCACCGAAACCACCTAGCTCACTCATTCTGCCGACCTTTCACATCACCTTTTCGCGATCATGTCCTAAACGCGAATGCTCCCTATTGCCATTAAAACCATTTATGACATAAAAATATGTTATAAATAAGTTCCCGTCTCGACAACAGGCCATTTTGTGTGGCTTCCGGCGATCGGGGGCCGTTGCGTCTCAACCTATGAAAGAGGGAATTAAAGATGAGAAAAACACTATTGGCCGCAGGATCGCTCTTTGTGGCAGCAATATCGATGTCGGCTCATGCGGCGAAAGCCGATGGCCCGAGTGACGTTGAAATTGCCCATATTGCCTATACTGCGGGCCAGATCGATATTCGCTACGCCCATCTTGCGCTATCGCTTTCTGAGAACCCGGATGTGCGGGATTTCGCCCAAACAATGTTGCGGGATCATAAGGCCGTAAATGACGCGGCGCTTGGACTTTTGGATAAATTAGAAGTTGCGCCAAAAGACAATGCGACCAGTCAAAGCCTTGTGAAACAGGCGGCAGCGAAGCGCGCTGAGCTGAAAAGTCTATCGGGCACGGCGTTTGATCGAGCCTATGCCCAGAATGAGCTCGCCTATCACCAGTTCGTCAACAAGACCATTGAAGAGAGCTTCATCCCGGCTGCGGACAATCAGGAATTCAAAGAGCTTCTTGGAGTCGCCCTAAAGACCTTTCAGGCTCATGAGGGCCATGCTGAGCATCTCGTGGAGAGTACGGAATGATAAAGCAAAGAAAGAACCTCAGACGGTTTGTGAAGGGCGTTGTTGGCTTGGCAATCACGATAGCGGCAGCCTGTGGCCCGGTGACCGCCGAGACCCATATCGTATCGATTCAAGGATTAGAATTTGTTCCAGCGACGCTTGATGCGCAGGTTGGCGATACGGTGGTTTGGGTGAACGAGGATGTGCTTGTTCATACCGCCACAGCAGACAATGGGGCCTGGGATTCGGGGACGATGCAAGCCGGTGATGAATGGTCTGTTGTGCTCGAGGCATCGGGAATCGTTGATTATACATGCATCTTTCACCCGACCATGGTCGGGACCATCAACATAGAATAACGCACTAAAGTTCCCCCTAAGTGCGTGACGATCCCTTCGCAACCGTCTATGTGTTTGGCTGTTGCGAAGGGTGTTATTATTATGGACGGCGAAACAAGACCAAAAACGGCTCGGTGGATGCGCGAAGATGTTGAGGCGCTAATGGCGCTTCCGTTTGCGGAATTGGTATTCCGGGCACAAGAAATTCATCGCGAACATTTTAACCCCAACCAAGTGCAGGCCTCACGCCTTTTGTCGATAAAGACCGGCGGTTGCCCCGAGGATTGCGGCTATTGCAGCCAGTCGGCGCATTTCAAAACTGGCCTTAAAGCATCCAAACTGATGGATAAAGAAAAGGTCATGGCGGAGGCCAAGCGCGCTAAAGCCGAAGGCGCATCGCGTTTTTGTATGGGAGCGGCATGGCGGTCGCCAAAAGATCGCGACATGCCAGAACTTTGCGACATGGTTGCCGAAGTTAAGTCACTCGGCCTTGAGACGTGTATGACCCTTGGCATGTTGAGCGAGGGGCAAGCGACATCGCTGAGTGATGCCGGGCTTGATTATTATAACCATAATATAGACACATCGCCTGAATATTACGGGCAAGTTATTTCTACACGGACTTTTGAGGATCGTATCGAAACGCTCGACAAAGTCCGTGATGCAGGGATGAAAGTCTGTTGTGGCGGTATCGTCGGCATGGGTGAAAAGGTCGAAGACCGCGCAGGCTTTTTGCTGGCCCTTGCGAATATGTCGCCGCCACCTGAATCAGTGCCGATCAATTCTCTGATGCCCATTGAGGGCACGCCCCTTGGCGACAGTGAGCCTGTCTCAGCCCTTGATTTTGCAAGGCTTATTGCGGTCGCGCGGATTCTCATGCCGACTTCTTATGTGCGGTTATCGGCAGGCCGGGAGCATATGAGTGACGAAGCGCAGTCGCTTTGTTTCCTTGCTGGTGCAAATTCTATTTTTGTTGGCGATGAATTGCTTACGACCAATAATCCGGGTCAGGACAAAGACACAGCACTCTTTTCGCAACTCGGTATAGAACTGATTTAAACAACAATAGAAGTCACAAAAAACGGGGCCAGACGGCCCCGTTTTTTAATTCCAATAAAGCCGAATTACTTGCTGGCTTTTTTCTTCTTCGCAGATTGGCGACGATCAACCTTCTCGGCGATACGTGCAGATTTACCGCGACGATCACGAAGATAGTAAAGTTTCGCGCGGCGTACTTTACCGCGGCGGATCACTTCGATTGAATCAACCAATGGTGAATAGATCGGGAATACGCGTTCAACGCCTTCGCCGAAAGAAATTTTACGAATGGTGAATGCTTCGTTGAGGCCGCCACCTTTGCGTGCAATGCAAACGCCTTCAAAAGCCTGAATACGTTCGCGCTCGCCTTCTTTGATGCGAACGTTGACTTTGACGGTGTCGCCAGCACCAAATTCAGGGATGGTTTTGCCTAGTTCTTCGATATGCTCTTTTTCGAGCTGTTCGATAATGTTCATGTCTTCGGTTCCTTGTTGTTGCTGCGCCGGATAGGACCGTCAGTGGAAAACCTCTCCCAGAGGTCCGGTCGTCGCGTTCGCGTTATTTCGTTCCGTTGTTCGTCCCGCCATTTGGCAATTCTTTTGTGATCGCCTGATAGCAAAACTTCCGGGATAGCCCGGCCTTCGAATTCTCTTGGGCGCGTATATTGGGGATATTCCAATAACCCACCCTCAAAGCTTTCTTCCCCAAGAGAAGAAGCCGAGCCCAATACCCCGGGGATCAGGCGGACGCAAGCCTCTATAAGGGCCATAGCGGCAATTTCTCCGCCTGCGAGCACGAAATCCCCTAGGGAAACCTCTTCAATTTGGCGGGCGTCGAAAACACGCTCATCAATTCCCTCAAATCGGCCGCAAATGGCGATCAGACCAGGTCCTTGGCTCAGCTCATGGGCGAGGGGCTGGTTAAGGGGCCTTCCGCGTGGCGAAAGGCAGATAATACGGCGATCGTTTCGGGGGACGCTATCAATGGCATTGGCCATAATATCCGCCCGCATCACCAGCCCCGCACCGCCGCCAGCGGGGGTGTCGTCCACGGATCCGTATTTGTTGTCCGAAAAGTCGCGGATATTGACGGTATCGAGCGCCCAATGACCGTCGGCGGCACCGCGCCCCAAAATGGAAGCGCCCAGCGGGCCGGGGAAAAGCTCAGGGTAAAGGGTCAATATCGTTGCGTGCCACATAATGTGGTCAGATGGCATGGCGACGCAGATGGCGCAAGTCGGCGCTAGTGCTCGTCGGTTTTTGGCTTTGGTGCCGGGTCTTCAGGGTCGATGGCGTCCCGAGAGACAACGATACGCCCTTGGGCGATATCGACCTCGGGTACGAGTATTTTGGTGAAGGCCACAAGCCGCACACCTTTGACATCGGGGATGTTGACCAGTTCGATCATGTCATCTGCCCCAAAGTTATAAACTGCCTTTACGATACCTAATGGCTTGCCAGTTTCATCTTCAGCTTTTAGGCCCACAAGATCGTCGAGATAGAATTCATCTTCGTCTGGTGCGGGAAGGGCATCTCGCGCAACGTAAAGACGTTGACCTTTTAGTGTTTCAGCGTCCTCACGAGACTTAATCTCTGGCGCACGAACAAGAACGAAATCGCCTTTGATCTGGCGAACAACGGTCAGGTTAAACTGGCGCGCACCGTCCTCTGTCTCAACACTGCCATAGGCAGCTACGCCGCCGGGGTCGGCGGTGAAGACTTTGACTTTTGCTTCGCCGCGAACACCATGGGCCCCCGCGAATGCCCCCAGGCAAACCCGATTGTCGCGTGTCATGGGGTGTTCTCAATTTGATCATCGCCGACACCAAAGAGCTTTCCGCGTTCTGTCCATAAAACAAACAGCACGGCAGATATGCCAAGGACCGTAAAACCAAAGATAATGGGCATTGTTGTACCGTCATAGAAATGGCCGATGAGGCCGCCCAACAACCCGGCGATGGTTGTTCCGGCAAAACCGTTGGCGGCGGCAGCGGCACCGGCATTGTGGCCCATTGGCTCCATGGCGAGTGCGGTGGCGTTGGGGCCAATTAGCCCCAGCGAGAAGAACGAGACCATCATGAAGCCCATAAATAGCCCAAAGCTTTCGCCAAAGATCAGCGCAAAAAAGAGGTGTAGTGCATTTGAAATGACAAAAGACAACAGCGCTGCATGGGTAAGGCGTCGCATACCGAATTTAGAAACAATCCTCGCGTTGAGAAGTGTTGCCATTCCTAGCCCGCTGGCGATTGCCCCAAAGGCAAAAGCGAAATTGGAGCCGATATCAAAGGTCTCAAGAAATATTTGCTCTGAGGCGCTGATATAACCAAACAGAGCGCCAAAGCACAAAGCAGAGGCCATCGTATAGCCGATCGAAATACGGTTCCGCACGAATTCCAGATAAGATGATGCTATCGGGCCTGCGCGTAATGGTTTGCGATCCTCGGGTGCCATGGTTTCGGGTATCCGGATCCAGGTCCAGATGGCCAACAAAAAACCATAAACCAGTAGCGCGGCGAAAATTCCCCGCCATGGTGCGAAGAATAAAATCACCTGTCCTAAGCCAGGCGCAAGAATGGGAGCGGCCATGAAAATCGTCATCGCGAACGACATCACTTCGGCCATTCTGCGCCCAGAGCATTGATCGCGTACAATAGCAACCGCTGCTACGCGTGTTGCCGCGGTCGCCACGCCCTGAAACGCGCGGGCCGCAAGTAGCAACGTAAAAGTAGAGGCAACAATGCTAAGCAGCGAGCCAACGATATAGCCACCGAGTGAGAACAAGAGGACTTTTTTGCGGCCAAACCGGTCAACGATAGGGCCAAAAAAGAGCTGTGCGATGCCGTTTCCCAGAACGTAGACCACGACGATCAGTTGGCGATCATTATCACGGATGGCACCCAATTCATCGCCGATTTGCCCAAGCGCGGGGAGCATCATATCGATTGCCAGCGCGTTTAGCGCCATTGCCGCGGCTATGAAGGCAACAAGTTCAAGAAATGAGATCGCGGAACGCTGCGATGCTTTGATTTTGGGATTGTTCGGTTGGCTGTCCATTACAGGGAACTACTAGTCACCTACGCATTTGGCAATAACGAAGGATAGGCAGCACTGCTAAACACCACTAGTCTCACTTAAAAACAAAGATGTGGGGTGGTTATGCAAAGCGAAACAAGTCGAGATTCGTCGCGCGCTGAGGCGTACTGGCGTGAGAATGTCAAACTCCTATGCGGGCTTTTAGCGATTTGGTTCGTGGCCTCTTTTGGCGCAGGCATTATTTTCGTGGATGTCCTTAATCGCATTGAAATCGGCGGGTTCAAGCTCGGATTCTGGTTCGCACAGCAAGGGTCGATTATTGTCTTTGTCATTCTAATTTTCGTCTACGCCGCGCGAATGCGCACGATCGAAAAGCGCTTTGGCGTTAGCGACGAATAGGAAAGACCATGGACGCGCAGCTTCTCACCTTTATTTTTGTCGGACTTTCTTTTGCGCTTTATATTGGGATTGCAATCTGGTCTCGGGCCGGCTCGACCGCTGAGTTTTATGTCGCTGGTGGTCATGTGCACCCCATTGCAAATGGTATGGCAACCGCTGCCGATTGGATGAGCGCCGCATCTTTCATTTCGATGGCGGGGATTATTGCTTTCGCCGGATATGATGCCAGCGTTTATCTAATGGGATGGACCGGGGGCTATGTCTTGCTTGCCTTGTTGCTCGCACCTTATTTGCGAAAATTTGGTCAGTTCACGGTGCCTGATTTTATTGGCGAGCGATATTATTCACGTGCCGCGCGTATCGTGGCGGTGGTTTGCCTGATCGTTGTATCGTTTACCTATATCGCCGGACAGATGCGCGGTGTGGGCGTTGTGTTTTCACGTTTTCTTGAAATGCCGATCGAGTGGGGCGTTATTGTCGGCATGGGTGTAGTTTTCTTTTACGCCGTCCTCGGTGGCATGAAGGGGATTACCTATACGCAGGTTGCGCAATATTGCGTGTTGATCTTTGCGTATATGGTGCCAGCAATTTTCATTTCTATACTGATGACAGGAAACCCCATTCCGCAATTAGGGCTTGGTTCTAATGTGGCAGGTGAAACAATATCGGTTCTTAATAAGCTTGATGGGGCGCTCGTCGATCTCGGGTTTTCCGCCTATACCAGCGCCGTTAAATCCAAAATAGATATAGCCGCGATCACCCTGGCGTTGATGGCAGGGACAGCAGGCTTGCCGCATGTGATTGTGCGTTTCTTTACGGTCCCAAAGGTATCTGATGCTCGACGGTCAGCTGGTTATGCACTTGTTTTTATTGCGCTATTATACACAACGGCACCGGCGGTAGGTGCTTTCGCGCGTTTGAACTTTATCGATAGTGTTCACGAAAAACCTTATGCGGAAGCGCCTCAATGGGTAAAAAGTTGGGAGAGTATTGGACTAATCGCGTGGCTAGATAAAAACGAGGATGGTGTCATCCAATATGGCTCTGGCACCCCGTTTGAGGGGCGTGCTGACTTTGTGGATGGACAGGGTCAGAACGGTGAGCGGCTTGTCTCGAATACGCCCACTGACAACGCCAACGAAATTTCTGTTGACCGTGATATTATGGTGCTTGCCAACCCTGAAATTGCGCAACTGCCCGGCTGGGTGATTGCGCTTGTGGCGGCTGGTGGTGTAGCGGCGGCATTGTCAACGGCTGCGGGATTGTTGTTAGTCATATCGACAGCGATTAGTCACGATCTATTGAAAAAAACATTCAGGCCACAGATCACAGAAAAAGCTGAATTGATGGCGGCGCGTGGCGCAGCGACTGTTGCGATCATTATCGCTGGATATCTAGGAATTAATCCGCCGGGCTTCGTTGCGCAAGTTGTGGCCTTAGCTTTTGGTTTGGCCGCAGCATCATTGTTCCCCGCGATATTAATGGGTATTTTCTTTAAAAGCATAAACCGCGAAGGTGCGGTTGCTGGAATGATCAGCGGCTTAGCGTTTACCCTGAGTTATATCATCTATTTCAAATCGCCTTGGTTCGGCGCTGTGAATGATGCAAGCCATTGGTTTTTAGGCGTGTCCCCAGAGGGGATCGGCACGTTAGGGATGGTGTTAAACTTTGTGATCGCGATTGGTGTCTCGCGATTTACCGCTCCGACGCCCGTTGCTGTTCGTGCAATGATTGATGATATTCGAATGCCCGTTAGCAAAACTAGCACTTAATCAGTGTCTTCGGCCTCTATGCCCACGCTTTCCAGCGCCCGTTGCCGGTCGTAATCGCTATCTATGCCTTCTGCTGCGGCTTTGTATGCCTCTAGCAAAATTGGCGTTGACCGTGCTTGCCCTGCAAAATTCTCTAGCGCAAGGCGACGATCATGATCGCTATCAATTTCATTGGTTGAATCAATCAGTGTTCTAACTAAATTTGGAGGGAGGTCGTTGATCTCAGAGGCGTCAGATAGAGCGAGGCGTTTGTCATGATCTGAGTCAATTTCGGCAAAGGCGCTGAACCATGCTTTGGCGACCTCGTTATCGCGGGCCATAAACGGGGCGGCTTCCACCAAAAGTAGGCGCATGTCATGCGCACTATCCATTTGATCGCGAATGATCAGCAAGAGTTTGGTGATGTTATCAGCGTCAAGGTCGGGTTGTTTTAACAATGCCTCTCCGGCTAATCGCAAGTCATGTTCGCTATCGATTGTTTCGAATAACCCAAGACTGAGCGCTATTGCATCGCCGTTCATGGGGTGCTCGCTCACCGTTTCGATCAAGCGCCGCATATCATAATCACTATCGATGTTTGACGCTGCTTTGAGGAAATATGGGATGTCTTCGGTGCGAACAGTTTCCTTACTGAGGATATCACCGAGAATTGTCCGCAAAGTGGTATCAGATTCAATGACTGACAGCGCCTCAAGTAAGCTGCGGAGTTCCGCTGGTGTCAGGTCTGCTTGTTTTATTAATTCTGCGGAATAGCGTTCACGCGCATGATCCCCGTAAAGGGCGTCATATTTATCTAACACCGCGCTAACACCACCTTCTTGTAATAGGGCTGCGACCCGCTCTTCTGCGCGTACGCCGCTGGCACCTAAAAACCCTGTTAACAGCTGGCGCATCGCAGAATCGGTTTCTACGTCTTTCTCTTGTTCTTCTTCGTCGATGAAATACCTGCGTTCAACGTCATCACCGTTACGTTCATAAATCGCTTTTTCGGTGACACCATTTTTCTCACGCGTAATGGCTAGTTTGTGATCGAGGGATTTAATATCATCAGCAGTATCGTTTAAAACGTATTCTCCACGCCATTGTGCTTCCATGCGCAATTCATCGCGGCGGAGCGAGAATGTACCCTTGTCGCCGGTGACCACGAGGTGAACACCTTCGCTATCATCGATGTCAAAGTCGATTGGCGGTTCGTTGTTGCCAACGGTTACGCCGTAAATGATCGATATGATCAGTGATCCACCGACAAGTGCGCCCAATGTCCTAAGGCGGTCCATCGTTCCGCTCCTGCATAATTAAACGAGGTGAGAATATAGTGCCTCTATCTGGAAATCCATCTGGATGAAAGACTATTCTAGATCAACCGAAGCGGTTTTGAGATAGTCTGCGCTTCGCATTTCCATAAGGCGCGAGGCAGTCCGTTCAAATTCAAAGGCACCATGCCCATCGGGGTAAAGGTCGTCTGGTTCGCCTTCGGCAGAACAAACCAGTTTTACTTTGGCATCGTATATGGTGTCGATCAGGGTCGAAAACCGTTTTGCTTCATTGCGCAGTTCCGGTCTCATAATCGGGATATGGTCGATATAAATTGCTCCGTATCGTCGAATGAGGGCTAAATAGTCGGACGCCCCCAAGGGCTTTTCACACAAATCGGCAAAATCAAATCGTGCAGCACCACGCGCGGCACGCGGAACAATCAGTTTACGACCTTTTATTGTGATTTCTTCTTTATGTTCATGCCCGCCGCTAATCATATTTTGCCACGCGGCATCCATCGCTTTATCTGCGTCTGGACCAAGGGGGTGGTAATAAACGGGGGCTTCACTCAGCTTGGCGAGGCGATAATCCTGTGCGGAACGCAGTTCACAAACATCAAGTTTGGATTTCAGAATTTCGATAAACGGCAGAAACAACTGCCGGTTCAGCCCTTCTTTATATAGATCGTCTGGAACCCGGTTAGACGTCGCAACCACCACAACGCCATATTCAAAAAGTGCTGTAAACAAACGCCCCAATATCATCGCATCAGCAATGTCAGTGACGTAAAATTCATCGAAACACAAAAGCCGCGCATCTTGCGCAATGTCATAGGCAACGGGCGGCATAGGGTCATCCGGCGAGGCCCGGTTCATGGCTTTGTGACGGCGTTTTTCAGCAAGGTCTTTTGTGCGCCAGTTGGCAATGCGCTCATGGGTCTCGGCCATGAATTCATGAAAATGGACGCGGCGTTTTTGTTTGTATGCGGTGTTGTTGAAAAAGAGGTCCATCAACAGTGTTTTACCGCGACCGACGCCACCCCAAAGGTAAACGCCACGGGGTGGTGTTTTTCGGAACGAGAAAAATCCGCGCTGTGGGCCGTTATAAGATTTTAATTGATCATGCAAAAGCTGTAGCCGATCGGCTGCCTCTTCCTGGGCCGGATCAGAGTCCAGCGCGCCTGATTGAACAAGCGCATCATATCGTGGCCTCGGCCCTTTCATTGTGTCCGGCTATAACCTGTTGTGCCAGTGTCGGGAAGTCTGTCACTCTGGGAAAGTGCCGGCGCGTTGCATTGGCCACAGCAACGTGCGTTTGAAGAAATTTGACGCTTCAATGAGCGCGTAGGGCGGACCAATTTTTCGGGACGGTCTTGGGCGTCAACGAATGTACGCTGTTAGTACAGCGACGACTAAATTCACTTTTGCAAACTCAAGCGGCATCAGGTCAGGGAGCGGGCTGGGAATACGCTGGCCAAGGGTGATGCCGACAATAATGCTCAACCCAATCCAAAGGCTGGGCTAGCGTTCGAAAATTGACATTTTGATTATCCGCAATCTTTTTCTGCCAGAAAGCGTTTCGATTGCGAAAGAACTTTTCGATCCCGATTGGATATGATCCGCAGAATATGGGTGCCAGTCCTTTTGGGTTGCGTGGTTTATATCGGTCTTGGTTATGGGCTGCTTTGTGTGGGCGTGGTCGTTTGAGGTGCGCAACATGGTGCACTGGCTTGATTGGCGTTTTCATCGGCGACTAATTCTGGGTCTTTTCCGAACACATCGGATGAGCCAAAAGTGTGGAAAAGCTCCCAGATTGCGCCCTGAGGGTCGTGTGACCAATATTTGTCGCTATTGGCATAGCAGCAGGTGGTGTCGTTTTCTGCTGAGAGTGGTGCTTCGATAGCGCGCAGGCGGTTGGCAGTCGATTCCAGTTGTTCTTGATTGTCTAGTGAAATGCCAACGTGATCGACGCCCGTTTTTTCGCTGCGGCTGGAAATGGCAATATTTGCGCTCGGCTCGTCTAACATCCACTTTGCGTAATCTGCCTCGCGTCGTGCTGGTTCGGTACCGAAAAGGGCGTTGTAGTACATGATGGATTGTTCTAAATCTTCGACCTTTAGGTGGATGTGCAAGCGTTTCATGGGCATGTTTCCTTGATGATGTATGGGCCACAGAGGCGTTTGTCGCCTCCACAGCAATCTGCCAATAAAAATTCGATTAGATCGCGCAATCCGCCGTAATCGGCGGCGTAGATAATGCTGCGGCCATCTTTGCGCGCATGGATAAGTTCTGCGCGTTCCAGCTCTTTGAGGTGAAACGATAGTGTTGGAGCGGCAAGGCCAAGCGCGTTCGCGATCGCACCAGCCGCCATGCCGTTTGGCCCGGCCCTCACCAGCAGTTTCAACGTGGAAAGCCGGGTTTCCTGCGCTAACGCAGAGAAGGCGCTGACGGCGTTATCTGTCTCCATGGATTGTCCTTCTTCTGCGATAAATTGTTATATTTCGAAATTTATATAATTCTATAATTATCGAAATATCAAAGCATGTCAAGAATACGCTGCCGAGCTTTCGACAGGTACGCGTGATTATTGTTTTTGTGCACAGAAAAGATGGGTTATGGAAACAAATGAGGGGTCTGCGTAGTCCTAAGTGAAGCGCGTGAGCTTTACTGGCTATGGCTAAAGGCGCAGAAAAATGCGGGATCCGACAAAAGCCGTCCCGCATCAAATGCCTCGAAAAATAAAATTAAACCGACTCGCGCGGTGTAATGGAAGTCCGCGTGATGTTGGGGCGTGCTATTCCGCCGCTTGTGGCACACCTTTAGGGTCGGGCCGGTTCACCATCAGCTTTTTAATCTCGGCGATCGCTTTGGCTGGATTAAGGTGCTTCGGGCAAACCTGCGCGCAATTCATAATCGTATGGCAGCGATAGAGTTTGAATTCATCCTCAAGCTTGTCGAGGCGTTCATTCGTGAGTTGGTCGCGGCTATCCGCGAGCCAGCGATATGACTGAAGAAGCGCAGCCGGCCCAAGATATTCTTCGGACGCATCTTCTTTTTCGCCATTCCACCAATAGGACGGGCAAGACGTTGAGCAACATGCACAGAGGATGCATTCATAAAGTCCATCAAGCTCTGCTCTATCTTCCGGGGATTGCTTCCACTCGGTTGCAGGCTCTTCTGTTTTGGCTTGCAGAAATGGCTCGATATAGGCGTGCTGTTTGTAGAAATTGGTAAGGTCGGTCACCAAGTCACGCACGACAGGTTGGTGTGGCAGCGGATAAACATGAATGTCGCCATCGCCCAGTTCGTCCATGGCTTTGGTGCAGGCAAGGGTGTTTGAGCCATTAATGTTCATAGAGCATGAACCGCAAACCCCTTCGCGGCATGACCGGCGAAACGAAAGCGTTGGATCGATTTCGTTTTTAATTTTGATCAGGCCATCAAGTACCATAGATACGTCCGAGACATCGACTTCATAGCTGTCAACGCTTGGGTTTTCGGGGGTTGATGGATCGTAGCGATATACGCGGAAGGTACGGGTTTTCGTAGCACCGCTCTTTGCCGGATATGTTTTGCCGTTTTTGTTGATCTTAGAATTTTTCGGCAGTGTCAGTTCAACCATGTACCGGAGACCTTGTCTAAATGCTTCGTTCGCTTGTGCGACCGTATCTATGCCTTATCGCGTCCGCCATACCAATCAAGCCGCCGCGTTACGAACATGGTCAATGCGATCGCACCAAAGGCCGTAACAGAGCCGATCAGCAGGGCGTAATCCTCTGATTTCATGAGTAGATATATCAGACCATAGGCTGCTGAAAAGGCGAGAAATGCGATTATGCCGCGCATTTTGCTGTGAAACACCGTCGCAGCATAGGTGCCAGACAGGGCAATCGTTGCCGATGCGGTCAATGCAAACGCCGCGTCAAACCCGATATGCTCAGAAAAGGCGAGGACCATAAGATAAAAGATCACTTGGGTGAGCCCGAGCAAGATATATTGCGCCGGGTGGGCGCGTGCATCGGTGGTGGCCTCGAACAAAAAGAACGTCAGAAAAACCACACCGAGAAACATCAATGAATATTTGAGGGCGCGATTGACGCTTTTATAGGGGCTGGCCGCGGATACGAAGCTGACACCGAAAGACTTGCCCTGATCGAGAAACCCAAGATTGCCTTCGACCGGGAAGCTGCGCGGCAGATTTCGGGCGAGGTAAGGGATATGCCATTGCGCGGTAAACCCTTGGTCAGTGATCTCGCGACTATCTGGCAGATATGCGCCTTGAAAACTCGGGTCGGGCCAATCTGATTGCATGGAGACGCTTGTGTCCTCGCCCGCAGGAGCAAATTGAAGGGCACCACCCCCGGACATCGGCAACGTCAGCTCAAAATCGATGGTTGCTGAAGGGTCGGTGATTGGCAGCATCATGCTAATCCCCGGCAGGGAGATATTGTCGCCGCCACGCCCTGTCTCCAGTACCGTTAAGCTGATGCCCGGTTCAAATGCTGCCTTATATTCGTTGCCATTAATTTTGACCGACAGCTTATCGCGAATGCCCTTAAGGGCTGTGTCATCACGAAATTTGATCGCAAGGACTGCTCGCTGCCAATCAAACGCCGCTTCGCCGTCTGCGATGGCCGGGGGCACCAGAGCGCCGAACTTGCCTTTCATTTCTATATCGGCGTCATAAATCGTCGCGTCATAAATTGACCGGCGTCGTTGCGTTGCCGAGACTTTGGTATCGATGCCTAGGGATTGCGGCGTGAAGGCAAAATATTGCGTACGCTTAACCGGTACCTCAAATCTTTCGAGTTTATCGGTTTCGATCACCGCCGGAACAATAATCAGGGGACCGCTAATCGTTTGCTCCCCACCGGCCAGTTGGTAGATCTCTTGCTTAACGTTTTCCGCGCGGGTCGAGCGTTCGAACACCAACCCATAAACCAGCATAGCCGGTATCCACAAAAGGAAGGCAAGCGCGCCCACCAATATCAGCTTTAGCCCCAGGGACCTGTTTTTGAATGTTGCGTTGATATTCATAATGCTGCCTTTTCGATCTCCCCTATGGCCTTCGTTTCCCTACGGGGCGGAAATGTTCCGCATAAGGCATGATCAAGGAATTTCAAAGGCAAGGTTAAAGCGGTTTTTTAATTGGGGTTAGATCATCAAAAACTGGCTCACGTTTTTCGGATTTCGCGATGTAACTTTCTTTGATGTCATCGGTCCGAAACATTGCGGCATTCCAAAGAGCGATATAATCGAGCGCGTCTTGGGTGTTGTGATCACGGGCATAGGTAATCATTTTTTTGCAACCGGTGATTGCTAAGGGTGAATGGCTGGCAATGCGCGCGGCAATTTTCATGACATTCTCAAGCAACTCTTCGGGCGTTTCATAAACCTCGTTGACGAGTCCGATTTCTTTGGCCTTTTGCGCCGATACGCGTTCGGCGGTGTAGGCCATTTGGCGTGCCCACCCTTCGGAAATGATTTTCGCAAGGCGTGGGAAAGTGCCGACATCGGCCGTCATACCGATTGCTGTTTCCTGAATACAAAAAAATGCGTCACTGCTGGCGTAGCGGCAATCGCATGCACTTACGAGGTCAACACCAGCGCCGACGGCACCCCCTTGGATAGCGGCCAAGATCGGTTGGCGGGCATTTTCAAGCGCCGAAAATGTGTCTTGTAAGGTTTTCACGTTGAAGCGAAAAGCCTCAGCGGCCACTTCGCGGTTGGTCGGGGGCGCATCAAGCGCGCCATCCATAAATACAGAAATGTCCATACCTGCGGTAAAGTGTTTTCCTTCCGCTGACAGAACAATCACGCGGGCTTCCGCATTGTTTGACACCTTATTCACGGCCTCTGGTAGTTCGCTCCAAAATTCTGGGGTGAAAGAGTTGAATTTGTCAGGTCGCGAGAAGCGCAGATGCGCAATGCCATTTTCGATTGTGAGATTAAAGCAGCTATGGCCCATGGTGCGATCTCCTGTCATGTGGATTCTGATTCTGCAGTTTTCCGTGATATAAGGGTTAAAGCCAATAGGCAGGCGCAGTCGCGAGCCGGGGGATGAGGCCCTGGCGAGTGTGTTTTATTTGGCACCGATCATGCTTTGTAAGCTTAAAAAGTCAGTATTTTTGAGCAACCGGGCGAAATTGGTGCCGGAATGATGCGGCAAGGTTAGTAAAGTAGTAGATGGCGCAAGATAAAGCGGCAGATGTCATTAATTTTAAGGCCCCGCGCGAAGCGGCGGCCAATGACGGCGAAACTGTGGGTGTATTCCTCGCCGCGAGCCGAATTGCCGCTGGCATCTCTATTGAAGCACTGAGCGAAGCGATTAAAGTTAAAGTCGCGCATCTCCAATCTATCGAGGCAATGCGACCTGACCTCTTGCCACCTCTTCCCTATGTTATTGGATTTGTAAAATCATATGCGCGACATCTCGGTCTTGATGCGGATGAAATTGCTATGAGGTTTCGTGACGAAGCTGGCGGGGCGGTGCCTGTTTCGCTAAGCGATGCCCGTACCCAACGGACCCCGGATGTCGATGATGATGGCGCACGGTGGGTTTCGATTTTTGCTGTTCTTGCAATTACGCTTTTCGTGGCGTGGGTGTTTTTTCAGATTTTGTTTAACGGTGGACGTGACGAGCGGGGTGCAGCCGTGCCTGAAAAGCGAGTGACGCTAGGCGCACCGATCGCTCAACCCGTTACCCCGCGATCATCGAAGGTGAATGTTCCGACACCCAAAATTCAAGCTGAAAACGAAGTCCTGAACACGGAACCGCCAGAAACGGAAGTCAATGAAGCATTAGAAGTAAACAACGCGATTGATGTTGCAGAGATACCAGAAGAAACAGCGGCTGTTGTGGTTGAGCCCGTGGCGGAAACGCCCCCAGTTGAAACGCCGCCAGTCATGGAGCAAGCGCCAGTCGAGCAAGAGACAGTACAGCAAATTGTATCGCGTGAGCGAGCACCATTGCCGCGTACAGAACCAAGCCAGATCATCAGCTCACCAACGACCTCGACCGGGGCACAAAACGTTGCGCAGCGAAATGGATCTGTGCCTATCAGTGAACGCGTCAAAAGGCCGATGCTACGACGCCCCACACCGGCAGCACCAAAGCCGGTGATTGCCCCTGCGCAGTTAATACGGTCGTCGGCACCTTTTTATCCTAATCGCTGTGCGAGTAGAGCGGTGGCACTTGAAACTGTGACAGTCAATTTTGATGTCAACGCTGAAGGGCGGGCCGTAAACGCGAAAATTTCCTCTTCGACGAATGATTGCTTTGACAGTGAAGCTTTGCGGACGCTCTCACGCTGGCGGTTTGACCCCAAAACCGTTGACGGCAACCCTGCGGTTGAGACCGGAAAGACGGCGACGTTAAACTTCCGCCGCTAGCTGCCGAATACATCCCGGAATAAACGCATCCAGTTGCCGCCAAGAAGATTTTCCAGTTGCCGAGTGCTCCAACCGCGTCGGTCGAGCACTGTGATTACATTGCGAAAACGGTCTGGTGTGTCGAGTTCTGGAATGTAGGGCGGCCACTGAACATCGTAGCTAGGCTTGAAGAATTTTAACCGAGGGTCGTACCATTCTTCTTTTGTGGCCCAACTTTTTAGACCTCGTACAGGAAAATCAGTAGACAGCGCAACATGTTCATACCCAGCCACCTTGACCGCGTGTTCGATATGATCTGCATAAGTCTCAATCGTTGTGTCGGTTCCGGGGTTTTTACCGATAAAGTAACCAAGCGCCGCAATACCCGCGACACCGCCTTTTTCCGCTAGAGCTTTGAATTGTTCGTCAGTTTTTGCGCGCGGGTGATTTGGGCGTAACGCCTCGGCCATTGTGTGGGTATAAGCAATTGGCTTTTCAGAAAATGCGACGGCATCCAAGGTTGTCTGGCGGCCGCTGTGCGAGACATCGACGAGTACGCCGATTTGATTCATTCGTTTGACGACGTCTACGCCAAAATCGGAAAGGCCGACATTGGTGCGTTCGGTCGATCCGTCGCCAACTAAGTTGCGCGAGTTATACGTTAGCTGGAAACACCGCATCCCAATAGCGTGGAGGACGTCGATATTATCGACTTCACCCTCTAGCATGGTCGCGTTTTGGAAATTCATCATCACGGCGAGTTTGTTTTCGCGTTTCGCGCGTTCAAAATCGCTGGCGGAAAGCGCCATCATATATTGATCCGGCATGTCTTTGATGCGCTTTTTCCAGACCATAATTTCGTCAATAGCGGTTTGAAGATCGCTACGATCAAGCGAGGTGATGATACCTGTGTAGCCGGATTGCCGAACGGCGGCGTGCTCTATGTCATCCCACACATGCCCAAAGGATAACGCGTCGATGACAATGGCTTTATCGTACAGGCGTTTCAATTTTTCAGGTGATTGTGCCGCGTTTGCGGTTGAAAAAGTCGCTGCCGCACCGGCAGCAATACGAATGGCATCACGTCGCGTCATGGTCATAAAAAAGCCTTCCCGATTTCTCGGGAAGGCTAAACCGTTTTTTAAATTGGCGCAAAGCGCGGCTTAGTAAACCCGCTTCTTTGGTTCAATGTAGTCGATCTCGTCGGACAAGGTGTAGCTATGAACCGGGCGATAATCGAGCGTCGCTTTACCGTCAGCAAACCACGCTGCAGTGTGCTTCATCCAGTTTGTATCGTCACGATCTGGGAAGTCTTCCCGGGCGTGTGCGCCGCGCGATTCTTTGCGGTTGGCCGCGCCTTCCATCGTCACAACGGCTTGGCCAATCATGTTGTCAAGCTCAAGGGTTTCAACCAGGTCGGTGTTCCAGACGAGCGAGCGGTCAGTCACGCCGATATTCGGCATCGAGTCATAGACTTCTTTGATTTTGACGCGGCCTTCATCGAGAACTTCGCCGGTACGGAATACAGCGCAGTTATTCTGCATGACGCTCTGCATATTGGCGCGGATCGTCGATGTTTGTGTATCGCCCTTGGCGTTACGGAAATGATCGAGGCGCGCCAGCGCTTCGTCTGTGCCGCGTTGCGGCAGGTCGCGATGTGCGCCTTGCGCTTTTACGACTTCGCCGCAACGAAGCCCGGCAGCACGGCCAAACACCACAAGATCGATTAATGAATTTGAGCCAAGACGGTTGGCACCGTGAACAGAAACGCAAGCTGCTTCGCCAATAGCCATAAGGCCGGGAACAACTGCGTCAGCATCCTCACCACGCTTGGTGACGACTTCGCCGTGATAATTGGTCGGAATACCGCCCATATTATAATGGACCGTTGGTAGGACCGGAATTGGTTCTTTGGTAACGTCAACGCCGGCAAAGATTTTCGCTGATTCCGAAATGCCCGGAAGGCGCTGAGCAAGAACTGCTGGGTCGAGGTGGTTTAGGTTCAGATGAATATGGTCTTTATTCGGACCAACACCCCGACCTTCGCGAATCTCAATTGTCATCGAGCGGGAGACAACATCGCGCGATGCTAGGTCCTTTGCGGATGGTGCATAGCGTTCCATGAAGCGCTCGCCCTCTGAATTTGTGAGGTAGCCACCTTCGCCGCGTGAGCCTTCGGTAATCAGAACGCCCGCGCCATAAATGCCAGTTGGGTGGAATTGTACGAATTCCATATCCTGAAGCGGAAGACCCGCGCGAAGGACCATGCCGTTGCCGTCACCGGTACAGGTGTGCGCAGATGTACAAGAGAAGTACGTCCGGCCGTAACCGCCCGTGGCGAGGATCACCATTTTCGCTTTGAAGCGATGAATGCGGCCGGTGTCGAGTTCCCAAGACAATAGGCCAGCGCATTCGCCTTCGTCCGTCATGATAAGATCAAGGGCGAAATGTTCGATAAAGAATTTGGCGTCGTTTTTGACGGCTTGACCATAGAGTGTGTGCAAAATCGCGTGGCCAGTTCGGTCAGCGGCGGCACATGTTCTTTGAACCTGGCCTTCGCCGTAGTTCTTGGTCATGCCGCCGAAAGCGCGCTGATAAATCTTGCCTTCTTCAGTCCGAGAGAACGGCACGCCCCAGTGTTCCAGTTCGTAAACGGCGGCCGGTGCGTGTTTGCAAAGATATTCGATGGCGTCTTGATCGCCGAGCCAGTCCGACCCTTTTACGGTGTCGTACATATGCCAGCGCCAGTCATCTTCGCTCATATTGCCGAGTGAAGCGGAAATGCCGCCTTGGGCTGCAACCGTGTGCGAACGTGTTGGAAATACCTTCGTGACACATGCGGTTTTTAAGCCCGCTTGTGCAGCGCCCAGCGTAGCGCGAAGTCCCGCGCCGCCTGCGCCCACAACAACAACGTCATATTCGTGATCGATAATCTCGTAATTAGAAGTCATTCGTCAGCCTGCAAATGAAATGTTGTAAACAGCAAAGAGTGTGCTGGCGATGATGCCGATAGCAACAAGCCAGTTCAACAGAAGTAGAGTGCTGGTTAATTTGGAATGGATATAGTCGAGGATTATTTCAGCAAGGCCGATCCGCATATGGAGCGCGCCAATGATGATGAAAACCGACAGGAGAATACCGTTGAGCGGCTTTGCGAGCCATGCCCGCGCAACTTCGTAATCAGCGCCAAGGTTTGAAACGACGCTAATCAGAAACCAAATACCAAACGGGATCAGGATAGCTGCGGTGGCGCGTTGTACGATAAAAGTTGAAGTGCCCTTTTGTGACATCTTACGCCGCCCCTCCAGCATTGTAGCCAATAAACAGAATGATCGCTGCGAGCAGGATGGACCCGATATAAATAGCCCACGCTGTTTTGGTCGCGGTCGCAGGGGCAAGGCCGCGCCCGGTGTCCCAATAGAGATGGCGCAAACCGTTCATCATGTGAAAGGACAACGCCCAAACATAACCGGCGACAATGATAAAGCCCAATGGCGAGCCGACAAAATTTGCGACATTCGCAAACAAAGCCGGATCAAAGGCGAGGGCATATGCCCAAACCGTCAGCAGCAAAGAGCCGCCATAAAGAACCATGCCGGTTCCTCGGTGGGTAATAGACGCCGCCATCGTGACGGTGAATTTCCAGATTTGGAGATGTGGCGATAAAGGTCGCGGAGATTGCGGCCGCTCGGGTAGTGCGCTGTTGACCATGAAAGCCCCGTATATTCAGGCGGAAAAAGGTTTTGCGAACATAGGCCGCCCCTTCTTGGTGTCAACGCGGTATGTTGTATTGCGGCACGATAAAAGCGTGAGAGGGCTAAAAGTTGCTGCTATTTTCTAGGTGATTTGCTTGGGATTTGTGTCTGGCCATTGCCAATGATGGGTTTTTTCGGTCATGCTGCCACGATGTAAGGGGTGTTCGGTGATGGGTTGGGGGCGTGAAATGAAAAAACTTTTGACAGCATTTGGTGCGGTCGCGGCGTTATTTTCGCTTAGCGGCGCTGCGGCGCAGTCATTGGGCGCGGTGACGGCTGATCAACTTGAAAGCGTATTGGGCGCTGCGGATTTAAATCCGAATATGATGGCTGATAGCCAGACCGGTGCGCCAGTTGCGGCGGGGCGCGCGGGTGATTTTGGCTTTTATGTACGGGCGCTGAGTTGCTCTGGTGCCCCGGCGTCGTGTGAGACGCTGGTCTTTTTCGCCAATTTCAAATTAGGCCGCTCGGTGACTGAGGGCGATTATCGCATCGTCAATAGCTTTAACGATAGCCAAGTGTTTGGCCGAGCCTATGTGCTCGAAGGCACGGATGAAGTCGGTGTTGATTACGTTATCGAACTCGGCGGCGGCGTGTCCGAGGCGCACCTGTCGCAAAACATCAGCCGATGGGCTGATGTTATTTCTGCGTTTGTTGCGAAATTCCAAAGTGGCGCAACTGGCGTTTAGGCTGCGCGTCCCAGAAGCGCTTTCAGCGTATCCGGTAATTCTTTTTCATGCTGGCGCATACGCTCGATCAGGCGACGCTCGTTTGCATCAAAGGCGCCATCACGACCAATGCGTGTTGCCAGCCATTCGGCTTCACCCTTGGTGACCTGCTCGGCGATTGCCGCTTGTGTATCGCGTTGATCATTGTGCGCGCCTATTACGGTTTCGTTGTCATAAGCGTTTTTGATCGCGCCAATGCCGCCCGAAAGCATGCGCTTGAAAAATCCGCCCACATTGACGGATTGATCGCGAGCCCACGCATTGCGGCGGAAGGCTTCTTCGCGGCTCGGCGCTTTGTATCCAAGATGTGCCATCAGGTGGTTGATAACGCCTTGCACGAAAAGCTCGGTCCAGGCCGGGCTGTTGCGGGCTTTTTCGGTGGCGTCATTGATATCGAACAACAGTTCGGCTTCGGCGCGAGTAACGCCGACATTCCCGTCGCCACCAGCGGCAAATAAATACCGGCGCAACATGATCGCATCATGTTTTTCGACCATCGGGCCGCCGTCTTTTTTCAATATACTCTGTTTGATTTGCTCGCCCGTAAAAGCAGCCATAGCGGACGGTGTAGTTTCCGCCGTTTCCATTAGCTTGACGAGAAGCGCAATTTCCAAACCATTTGCGTGGCCATTTTTCAGGACGCGACTTTGTAGTGACGCAAATTCGTCTTCGGTCAGATATCCTTGCGGCTCTTCTTCGCGCAGATAAAAATCCGCAGCAACTTCGGCAAAGAACTGGAACCACTCTGGTTCGCCGTCCGGTGCTTTGTCGCCCAATGCAAAAAGCGCATCAAGCTCAGTGCTTGAAACGACACCATCTGCAAATACGGTGCGGCGTAAAAACAAAACCTCGTCGGCAGAGACAAAACCATCAGCGCCAATAGCGGTAAGGCGGGTTTCTAGTGACTGGTCAGACATGAAGAGCGCTCCAGAATAATAATCTGGGCGCAGTGTGCGGTAACAGAGTTAAAATCGAGCAAAGGAATTCATTGGATTACCGAAGTTCTCCGATGAAATGTCATCAAACGAATGGCGCGTTTAAGCGCGCATTAACCATATTATCAGTGCGGAAGGACGCGCGCAAAAAGCAGCACGGCGGCGGCGACGAAAACGGCGAGTAATAGAGTTTGAAGTACCAGCGCTGCGATCGGTTTGGGGCCAACCTCAAAAAGATCTTTAAGTGACGTCTTTACGCCGAGGGCAGAGACAGCAACCACAAGCGAAAAGCGTGACATTTCGGAAATTCCGCCGCGCCATGCCTCGGGGACAAATCCAAAACTATTGGCCGCCATGAGCGCTGCAAAACCCAAAAGGAACATTGGGAACGCGCGGCCCGATGCTTGAGCGCCACTGTTTTGCGGGTCGGCTGCTTTACTCTGGCGGGCATACAACATGGCGATAATAAAGACGGCAGGTGCGAGCAACGTGACCCGCATCAGTTTGACCACAGCCGCGACCGCCCCGGCATCATCAGAAACAATGTATCCGGCACCAATGACCTGAGCGACGTCGTGAATTGTTGCGCCAAGGAAAACACCGGCCTGCATATCCGTTAGGCCCATAGCATGGGTCAACATGGGATAAAGCACCATCGCAATCGTCGACAGGCTAGTGACGCCGACAACGGTCAAGATCAGGTTGCGTTCGCTTTCTTTGTTCTGAGGCAACACTGATGCGATCGCCATCGCCGCAGAAGCCCCACAAATTGCAACGGCCCCGGATGATAATGTGGAGTGTGATGAGGAAAGGCCAGCAGAGCGCCCAATCATCCAGCCAAGCGTTAATGTCACCGTGACGGCAGAGGCAACCAGCAATGCAGTCGCCCAACCAAGGCCGGCGATTTCTGTGAACGTCACCGATGCACCCAATAGAATAACGCCGAGCTGGAGAATCCTTTTCGAAGCGAACTGAATGCCGGGCGCGCATTTTTCGTCGGCGGCAAGAAAGTTGAACGCGATACCGAACAGGATCGCATAAAGCATGACTGGCCCGCCATAACGCGACGAGATGAACAGCGATGCCATTGCGACTGTGCCGCTTAACAAAACGCCGGGCGCAAAGCTTCGCGCTCTGTGGTGAAGGCTAGCGGCAGGCTGAAGGTTGGTCGTGCTCACGCAAGAACGGCTTTCTGGTGGTTGCTTGTAGTTGGGGTGTAAGCGTTATTCGTGTCCGCGCTATTCAGCAGCGCGGCGTTGTTCGGCATTAAGCGTGGGCATTGTCATGCGACGGTGCCGTGCGACGGTCACGATGCGTGACCATGCGGTGGTGTAATTCCTCAACGCAGCTCCGGCCCGTCCGAACAAACAGAAACGGAAACAAGCCATGCAGCAAACAGGCAATGCCGGCGACGACCATTTTTGACCCAAAGCCGAATGCTGACCCCATATGTTCCATATAGGATTCGCCGACGCTGGCTGGGTGTTCAGTAAATGACTTCTTGATCATGGTGCCTCGGAACTCCGGTTTGACTTGGCCCAAGGATACGACGAACGGCGTGAAAATTTATCCTATAGATTTAATAAGAAAAACTATTCGTTGCAAGAATTTTCTATAAATGATAGAAAATTTAGTATGGATAGCATCGATAAAGCCATTATTGCGATACTACAGCGCGATTCATCGACACCTGTTAGTGAAATTGCAGATTCGGTCGGCCTTTCGGCTACGCCATGCTGGCGGCGCATAAAAAAGCTGGAAGAAGAAGGGGTTATCACCAAACGGGTTGCGCTGGTGGATCGTCACCGGCTCAATCTTCGGCTGACGGCTTTTATCTCGGTGAGGACAGCACACCATAGCGAAGCTTGGCTGACAAAATTTGCAGAATCTGTCAGGCGAATCCCTGAAATTGTCGAATTACATCGGATGAGTGGTGACACCGACTATCTCATGAAGGTTGTTTGCCCTGACATGGTGCGATTCGACAAAGTCTATAAAAAGCTGATTTCGGTCGCGGAGTTCTCCGACGTAAAATCGAGCTTTTCGATGGAAGATTTGAAATCAACCACTGAGCTGCCATTAGACTATATATAATTGCGCTACAAAAAAGCGGCCCCATGAATATGCGACCGCTAAAATAATAATCCGTCTGGTGGTGGATTATTGCATTTTATAGGCGACGCCTTCTTTCATCACGAAGTCGATATCTTCGAGTTCTTTGATGTCGCTCAACGGGTCACCTTTTACAGCAACTAGATCACCATATTTTCCAGGTTCAACAGTACCAAGAACATCTGATTTGTCTAAGTTGGCGGCCCCATTGACCGTGGCGGCATGGATGGCTTCCATCGGCGTCATGCCGGCATCAACGAGCAAGCCAAATTCGCGCGCGTTGACACCATGCTGAGAAACACCGCTATCCGTACCGAAGGCGATTTTGACGCCGCCTTTGTGGGCCCGTCGCGCCATATCCAACATGGTTGGTCCGACTTCTTTTGCTTTGGCTCGTTGCGGCGGCAAAAGATGAGAGTTCGGATCATTGGCCCATTCTGCAACTGTCACCCCGGCTAGAATTGTTGGTACGAGAAACGCATCATTTTTCTTGAATAGTCGAATGGATTCGTTGTCGAGATAGGTCCCGTGTTCGATAGAATCGACACCGGCGGCAAGTGCGGCATTGATACCTTGGACGCCGTGTGCGTGGGCTGTAACCCGGCGTCCCATCGCGTGGGCGCTGTCCATGATGGCTTCTAATTCATCGTCAAAAAATTGCTGTTCAAGCCCCGCCGCCGTGTTCGACAACACGCCGCCCGTTGCTGTCAGCTTGATGTGATCTGCACCACGGCGAACCTGATCTCGTACTGCTTTGCGGCATTCGCCAGCACCGTCGCACACGCCTTTTGAATGAAGGATGTGGCCGATTTCATCCGTATACCCTTGCGTTCCGTCGCCATGACCACCAGTGACCGATATTGTTGCGCCGGATGCGTAGATACGTGAGCCGACAACATCACCGCGTTTGATGCCTTCGCGCAGGGCGAAAATCGCGTCGCTAGAACCTGCGCCAACGTCACGAACTGTAGTAAAGCCTGCCATGAGCGTTTTGTGGGCAAAGCCAGCACCGGACATAGCCAAATCCGCACCAGACATTTGGACTCGATCAAGCCTGCCATTGGGGTTGTTCTCATGCGTGATGTGAACGTGACCATCAATCAAGCCAGGCATAACGAAATAATCGCTGAGATCATGAACAGTAACATTGTCATTGCTGTTGGCGCCGATGGCCTGAGCGTCCAAAAAACCGGCGGCAACGCGTTCAACCCGTCCGTCTTTAATGACAACCGTTTGATTTTCGGCAACGGCGCTTCCGGGTTTGGCCAGTAGTTGTCCTGCGTGAACAACAGCATAATCTGCTGCATGTGCGCTAGTAAACATTGCACATAAGCCAATAGTGGTGATCAGACGATTCATTTCGTCTCCTCTCTCAAAACAGTGTGTTTATTTTGGTTTTGTTTAACCTGTAGTAGACCCGCGTACGGGACCGATATACAGCTTTTCATCGTCAAAATCGAACATGATGCTGCGATCAGCAAAAAGATCTGCGCCTAAAAGACAAAACGGGCGTGTGCTTTTCTTGAGTTCCGCAAAAATTGGTGCGTCATAAACAAGGAAAATTTTGTTACGCCAGATTGCCTGGCCAATGCGAAGTCGCGTGATTTTAATCGGAAGAACGCGGGCTGTGTTATCAAAGATGTCATTGATCCTCGAACCCGTTGTCATACCACCACCGCGATCGACATTCACACGTAGTCCCGCTGACATTGCACGCAGGGCCGCTTTGTTAAAAATAGTGCCTGATGCACCAAGATCGACGATGCAGGAAATATAAGCACCGCGAACTTGGACCTTTACCGTATGTAATGGCGTGGCGTTCTCGGTAATGCTGATTGGCCTTAGTGCGGTTCGCGACCAGCCCTTTTGATTGGGCCTTACATCACTGTCAGGGGGATAAAGTCGGATAAGGCGATGATTTGCATCAATATGCACTTTGTATCGAACCAAGAAATCGAGGCCGAGCACCCCTTGAGGAGGCACATTGGGCGGCAGCCAATCCGGCAGAATGACCCCGACATGTTCGTCCAGCCGCTCTCCGTTAAAATCGATTGTACCGATTTCATATGCCGGGAGTGCCTGTGCCCCGGAAAGACCGAGAATTCGAATGTCGGCCCGATCGGCAGGGATAAATTCTTGGGTTCGGGAAAGGTTTTCGAAGACCGAAGTGATTGTCGCACCGGAGTCGACTATAAAATGATGGGGGCCTTGGTCGTTGACCGTCCCATCTACCGTAATCCAGCCTTGATACCGAAGGCGGTAGGGGATCTCTGCGATACTTTCCTGATCGGTGACGGATTGCGCAAAAGCGGGGTGTGCAAAGACTAGGCTCGCGACAGCGATGGCTAAGCTCAGTACATGTTTCATCCGCGCCCCATCTCCCCTTTGATGGCCAACCCACTGATTGGCTTTGCGCCCTATCAAAAAGAATATGCTATGTGCGAGGAGCTTGTCACCGTTGTGGCCCTGCCAGAGAGACGATTAGAGCGCTACACTCGGTAAAGTGATTGAGATTGTGTGATTCATATAATTCTCGGTCCGCCACCCAACATTCGGCACGCTTTGATGATTCTGTCGATAATCGCGCTTTTAGTAGGTGTTTTTCTCGCAATCTGGTTGCCAACCCCCTTGCTATCAGCGCTTCGCAGGGTATAACCCCCGCTTTCTCAGACGGTCGTCGGGCCCCGAACTCGGGAATGGCATGCCTTGGCGACCTTGTTGCACGTCCGAAAGGACCCTTTAAGGAATTGCGAAATGCCCAAGATGAAGACTAAATCTGGCGCGAAAAAGCGCTTTAAAATGACAGCAAGCGGCAAAGTAAAAGCCGGTGTTGCAGGCAAGCGCCACGGCATGATCAAGCGTACACCAAAGCAAATCCGCCAAAATCGCGGCATGGATGTGCTTTCGGATGCTGACGCGAAGATCGTCAAAAAATACATGCCCTATAACCGCTAAGGAGACGCTGTCATGTCACGAGTTAAAAGAGGCGTCACCGCCCACGCCCGCCACAAAAAAATCATCGGTAAGGCTAAAGGTTACTACGGCCGCCGTAAAAATACGTTCCGCGTAGCTAATCAGGCCGTCGAAAAGGCTGGCCAATATGCTTATCGCGACCGTCGCGTCCGTAAGCGTAACTTCCGTTCGCTCTGGATCCAGCGCATTAACGCTGCTTGCCGTGAGCTAGACTTTACTTATGGCCGATTTATCAACGGGCTCGATCGCGCAGGCATCGAAGTAGACCGCAAGGTTCTCGCTGATATTGCAGTGCACGAGCCTGAGGCATTCAAGGCCCTCGCGGAAAAGGCAAAAGCGGCACTCGCTTAATGCTTTTACTGGCATCTCGGATCTAATCCGAGGTGGCTGAACAGCAGAAACCGCATTTGGGTCGTCCACCACAGGAACTACCGGGTGACGCCCATCAACAAAATCGCTAAAGCGTCATTCGGAAACGAGTGACGCTTTTTCTTTAGCAGACAAATTGGAGACCGGACCGCATGTCCGAATTGCAGGAACTTGAAACCGACCTGTTGGCAAAGATTGACAGCGCCGAAAACGAATCCGCCCTTGAAGGTTTGCGTGTTGGCGCGCTAGGCAAAAAGGGCGTCATCTCGGAGCGCATGAAAACGCTTGGCAAGATGAGTCCCGAAGAGCGCAAAGAGATGGGCCCGGTATTGAATGGTCTAAAGACCCGTATCGGCGATGCGATCGAGACAAAGAAACAAACCCTAGAAGCAGCAGCGCTGAATGCGCGGCTGGCCTCGGAGAAGGTTGACGTAACGCTGCCGATCCGCCCTGAACCAAAGGGGAAGATACACCCCGTTTCTCAGGTTACCGAAGAGATCGTCGCGATTTTTTCGGCGATGGGTTTCGATGTTGCTGAGGGGCCAGACATTGAAGACGATTTCCATAATTTTACGGCATTGAATTTTCCAGCTGATCACCCGGCGCGTGAAATGCATGATACGTTCTTTTTTGAACCGCGCGAGGACGGCACACGCCAAATGCTCCGTACCCATACATCGCCGGTTCAAATTCGTACGATGAAATCACAAAAGCCACCGATTCGGATCGTCATTCCTGGTCGTACATATCGTTGTGATTCTGATCAGACGCACACGCCGATGTTCCATCAGGTCGAGGGGTTGGTGATCGACAAGAGTGCCCATATGGGCCACCTCAAAGGTACGCTTGAGGCTTTTGTGAAAACTTTTTTCGAGATCGAAGAAGTTAAAACACGCTTTCGTCCGCACTTTTTTCCGTTTACCGAACCGTCCGCCGAAATGGATATTGGGTATGAGCACGTCGGCAAAGAGATACGATTTGGTCAGGGTGCTGACTGGATGGAAATTCTGGGGTGCGGCATGGTGCACCCAAATGTCCTCGTGAATTGCGGGTTGGATCCTGATGAGTATCAGGGTTTTGCCTGGGGGATGGGCGTCGATCGTCTTGCGATGCTGAAATACGGCATTCCGGATTTGCGTGATTTCTTTGCTGCCGATGCACGATGGTTAGAGCACTATGGGTTCGATCCGGTCGATCAACCGAATTTGGCGACAGGTTTGAGCAGGTAACAGGACGATGAAATTTACATTAAGCTGGTTGAAGCAACACCTAGAAACCGATGCAAACCTTGATACGATTGTCGATGCAATGGTCGCTGTCGGTCTTGAGGTTGAAAGCGTTGAAAACCCTGCGGAACGTTTGGCTGCCTTCACGATTGGCGAAGTTCTGCATGCAGAAAAACATCCCGATGCCGACAAACTCAAGGTTTGTAGGGTTGCCACAAAAGATGGTGAGATGCAGATCGTTTGTGGCGCGCCTAATGCGCGCGCCGGCATTAAGGTTGCTTACGCGCCGGTTGGTGCTTATGTGCCCGGTATGGATGTAACACTTTCAAAAGCTAAAATCCGCGGCGTTGAAAGTCACGGTATGATGTGTTCAGTCAGTGAGCTTGAAATGGGCGATGATCATGACGGTATTATCGAGGCCCCGGAAAACGCCTCAGTGGGTGATCCTGTTGCCGAGGTTTACGGACTAAATGATCCGGTTATCGACTTTGAAGTTACGCCAAATCGCCCAGATACGAACGGCGTGAATGGGGTGGCGCGTGACCTCGCGGCTGCGGGGTTAGGTACGTTGATCACGCCAACCCCTGAGCCGGTATCGGGCGAATATCCCTGTCCGCAAAAGGTTGAGCTGCATTTTGATTCGGCTACCAGCGACGCCTGTTCTGCTTTTTCTGGTCGCTTGATTAAGGGTGTGAAAAACGGACCATCGCCCAAGTGGCTTCAAGATCAGCTTCGTGCGATTGGGTTGCGCCCTATCAACGCATTGGTCGATGTAACGAACTTTGTTTCTTATGATCGTGCACGTCCTCTCCATGTTTACGACGCTGACAAATTAAAAGGTGCGATCGTCGCCAGAATGGGTAAGGACGGCGAAAAATTTCTTGCTCTCGACGGAAAAGAATACACCATTGACGAAACTATGTGTGTGATCGCCGATGAGAATGGCGTTCTCGGCCTTGGCGGCATCATGGGTGGCGAAGAAACGGGGTGTACAGAAGAGACGGTGAACGTCTTTGTCGAATGCGCCTATTTTGATCCATTGCGTACAGCGAAAACAGGCCGCAAGACGGGCATAGCGTCTGATGCGCGTTATCGTTTTGAGCGTGGGGTTGATCCGGCATTTGTGGTGCCCGGTCTAGAAATGGCGACCAAGCTCATTCTCGATATGTGCGGTGGTAGCCCAAGTGAAATCGAACTCGCCGGGACAGTGCCGACACCTGAACGGAATGTTTTATTCCCGCCATCAGAGGTGAAACGCCTCACTGGCATGGATGTTCCGCCTGAGGGCGCTGAGAAAATTCTCAATGCGCTTGGGTTTGGTGTTGCAAAAAGTGACCCTTGGCAGGTGGATGTCCCGACCTGGCGACCGGATATAGAGGGCAAGGCCGACATCGTTGAGGAAATTGCACGTGTTGTCGGGTTTGCGCATTTGCCTACGGAAACACTCCCGCTATTGAAGCCAGTCGAAACGCCGAAACTGACAATAGGTCAGAATCGTCGCCGTTTGGCGCGCCGGGCGCTTGCAATGCGCGGAATGCTCGAAGTTGTGACATGGTCATTCATGGATGAGCGTTATGTTGGTTTGTTTGCGGATGAAAAGGAGTTGCGCAAAAAGGGATTGGTATTGGCCAATCCAATTGCGTCAGACCTAAGTGTCATGCGGCCAACAATTTTGCCAAATTTGATAAGCGCTTTGGGTCGCAACGCTGATCGTGGTCGCGATGATTTAGCGTTGTTTGAGGTCGCGCCGGTTTACCATGGTGATCAGCCCGAAGATCAGGTAAGTGTCGCGACGGGCGCGCGCCATTCATCGCCCGCGCGACATTGGCAAGGTGAAAATCCGCCGTCGGATGTTTTTGTGGTTAAGGCTGATGCAATGGCGGCCGCTGAGGCGGCTGGCGCGCCGGTTGCTAGCCTTCAAACGACGACGGATGCGCCAACTTATTTCCACCCCGGCCGATCCGGTGTCCTACGCCTCGGACCAAAAGTCATTGCGCATTTCGGCGAAATCCATCCCGGCGTTCTAAAGGCGATGGATGTCGAGGGGCCGGTCCATGGTTTCGAAGTGTTTCTTGACGCCATCCCGGCATCAAAAAAGAAACCAACTAAAACACGTCCGGCGCTTGATGCGTCAGAACTGTTACCTCTTACTCGTGATTTTGCTTTCGTTGTGGACGACGACATTGTCGCCGAAACCTTGCTTAAGGCGGTACGCGGCGCAGAGAAAAAGCTAATAACCAGCGTTTCGTTATTTGATGTCTACCAAGGCAAAGGTGTAGCTGAGGGTAAGAAATCTTTGGCCGTCGAGGTTACGATTCAGCCTCGTGAAAAAACCCTCACCGACGACGAAATCGACGCTATTTCCGCCAAAATCGTGGCGCAGGTAGAGAAGGCAACTGGCGGATCACTCAGGGGCTAAAATCAACGGGGCAGGGCATCAAAACCAGCTTGCGGAACGCGCGCCGCCAAGTTATGACGCCCTCCCGCCACAAATTGGGCCGCATTAGCTCAGCTGGTAGAGCACATCATTCGTAATGATGGGGTCAGGTGTTCAAGTCACCTATGCGGCACCATATTGAAATTTTTTACCGACCAATTTTACCTAAAAATACAGATAAAACAATGATGTAGGCCGCATTTGCGTCGTTTGTGGTCCGATATGGTCCCTTACGGTTGGGGGTATTTGGGGGTATATGTGGGGGTATCTCCAAACTCTCACCAAAGCGATACCCCCAAACATGCTTTCAGACCTCAAAATTCGCAATGCTGCGCCGAAGTCCAAGCCTTATAAGATCGCTGATGGCGGTGGGCTTCATTTATTGGTCAATCCGAGCGGTTCAAAGCTCTGGCGGTTCAAGTACCGGGTTCTCGGCAAGGAGAAGCTGCTGTCTTTTGGCTGCTATCCAGATTTGACCTTGGCGAAGGCTCGTAAAGAGCGCGATGCGGCGCGGGAGCAGTTGGCGGCGGGGATTGATCCGAGCGAAGCCCGAAAGGCCGAAAAGGAAAAGAGGCTCGAAGAACGAGAGCGCGTCTTTGAGCGCTTGGCGAGCGAATTTCTCGAAAAACAAAAGAACGATGGGCGGGCGGAGTCGACTTTGAAAAAGAACCGCTGGGTGCTGGATATGGCTTGCGCTGAATTTGGTAATGTGCCGGTCACGGAGATCAAAGCCCCAACGATTTTAAAGGCGCTCAAGAAGGTCGAGGCGCGCGGGACGTTTGAGACTGCGCGGCGGCTCAAAGTGATGATCAGTGCTGTTCTACGTTATGGCATGTCGCTTGGCTGGATAGATGCAGATCCTACGCCAGCGCTCCACGGTGTTTTGGCCCGACCACCGCAAAAGCCAAGGGCCGCGATAACCGATGAGCGGGAGCTTGGCGGGTTATTACGGGCGATAGATGGATTTAACACCGGTCAGCCAACGACCCGAATTGGATTGCAATTATTGATTTTGCTCTATCCTCGACCGGGAGAGTTGCGCGGCGCAAAATGGGATGAGTTCGATTTTGATAAAGCGGTCTGGACGATCCCAGCCGAGCGAACAAAATTGCGCCGCGTTCATCGTGTTCCACTGCCCCAGGCGGCGATCAGCTATTTGGACGAGTTGAAAGAGCTTACGGGCTATGGCGAGCTACTTTTGCCGTCCCTACGGTCAAGCAAAAAGCCAATCAGTGACGCAACTTTCAATGCCGTGCTTCGGCGAATGGGATTTACTGGTGACGAGGTAACGGCGCATGGATTTCGCGCAACCTTCTCAACGCTCGCCAATGAATCAGGATTGTGGAATCCAGATGCGATTGAACGGGCGTTAGCTCATATCGATAAAAATTCAGTTCGGGCGGCTTATGCGCGCGGGGAGTTTTGGGACGAACGCGTTCGCATGGCTGAGTGGTGGGCGGAACATTTAAACAGCATAAAACAGTTTCAATAAAAATAAGTAATGAATATGATTTTGATTTTCTCGAAATGAGTGGGAGGATTAATGTCTAAGAGAACTCAAAATAAATCACAAAAAAGCATGGAGTTCCTTGATCTGTATGCTTCGTTGGATGGATGGACCGAGAAGGAGGCTGTTTTACTTTCGCTTTGCATTGATCCGCGAAATCCGTTCGAAGGGCTGGATCAGAAAAAAATATTCAATATCAATGACATCCCTCTATATAAAAATAGACTGTTTATGCTTATGCGCGCGGTGGTTGCCTTCGGGTGGGATGGGTATGTTCTGCCAAAAGACTTTATTGTGTGGGCAGAGTTAAAAAAAATTTCTGTGCCTGAACGTCTAAAAATAGCGGTTAATAAAACGCAGACAGGCGGTTCTTTTGTTTTTAGACAACAAAATGAAAATGCAATCGAGATTAAAGAAAAGTCCTATCTGGAGGAAATTCAGCTTGAAGAAAATGCGAGAGAGCTTGCCGAATATCGAGAACGCAAATGGCAAGAAATCCGAGAAAAACAATTAGAGATTGAAGCTGAAAAAGTTAATCCGAAAGCAAGAACCAGTTTGTTGAAAATGATTTTTGGCATGGCGATCGATAAGTATCGCTACCAGTCAAACGCCAAGATTTGTCATTCAGCTTCAAAGATACAAAGTGCGGTCGAGCGGGCCGGTATGGAGATCGATGTAGATACAGTACGCAATTGGCTGAGAGAATCAGCCGAATTAGCGGCCGAACCGAAATAGGTTGGGGGGAAACTGAAATCAGTTTTACCTCTGCCAGTTTCGGACTCAGGGGTGTTGAGACGATTTAACTATTTCTTGGTCTAACGAATACCAAGGAGGTAGTTTTTGAACGTCCCATTCCCCAAAACTGGTTTTGTCCGTCTAAATCAGATTCTCGCGCCAGCGGGACCGATACCCGTTTCCAAATCAACTTGGTGGGCGGGTGTAAAAGACGGGCGCTTTCCGAAGTCCGAAAAGCTAGGTCCACGAACCACAGTCTGGCGAGCGGAGGATGTTCGCGCCCTTTATGAACCAAAGGACGCGGCCTAATGGCGAAGCGATACAACCTTCGCTCGATCAAGAAAAATCGGAATTACACGTTCGAAGAGGTCGCGGAATTGCTCAATGTTCATGAGCAAACCGTGAGGGGATGGGTGTCGAGCGGGTTGCGATGTTTGCGGGCTAAGAAGCCTTACTTGATCATCGGTGAGGACCTTCTCGTCTTTCATCGCAAACGGACAAAAGAGCGAAAATCACCGCTCGGTGAAAATCAGCTCTATTGTCTAACGTGCCGGGAGCCAAAAGTTCCGTTCGATTCCGAGGTGGAATTCATCCCGAAAGAGAATGGTGCGGGCTTGCTGGTTGGTCTGTGTGCCGATTGCACGAACCTTTGTAACCGGTTCGTTCAGGAGGGGAAGATATCGGCAATCGCGCCGGATCTTGTGGTCACGCGCTCCGCTTGCGTGAACAGCCTAAAGGAACCCACCAATCCCCCCGTAAACACTCAGCAAGCGGAGAAGCAAAGCGAATGAGAAAATTCAACGAAGAAAACGAGCGGATCAAACGAAAATATTTCCGTTATCTGCGCGAAGCCGCAAGGCAAAGCGATGCGTCGATAGACAAATCAGCGGCGGCGATAATTCGGTTCGAGCAATCGACCGATTTCAAGACTTTCAAATCGTTTCACATTAAGCAAGCAATGGAGTTTAAGAAGATGCTGAAAAAATCAAAGAATGAAAAAACCGGACTGCCCCTATCCATCACAACGATCAGTGCCAATACGCGATTGGTCAAGGCGTTCTTTAATTGGCTGCGGTGGCAACCCGGTTTTAAGTCGCGGATTGGTCAATCAGATGCCGAATATTTCAACCTTTCCGCCAAAGAAGAGACTGTCGCCCATGCCCACCGCGAAAAGCCATTCCCATCGATGGAGCAGGCGCTCCACGCATTTCGGCAAATGCCCTATGGATCGGATATTGAGAAGCGCAATCGTGCTTTGTTTGCGTTTTTGCTCGTCACCGGTATCCGTGACGGCGCATTGGCATCGCTCAAGCTCAAGCATGTGGATATGATAGAAGGAAAGGTCTTTCAGGACCCGCGTGAGGTGAACACCAAAGCGTCAAAGACAATTTACACAACCTTTTTTCCTATGAAGACCGAGCTTGTCGAAGCGGTGAAGGAATGGGTGCGATATCTGCGCGAGGACAAGCTGTTCGGTCCTGATGACCCACTATTCCCGAAGACCAAGGTTTCCACTGGTTCCGAGCGGAAATTCCAAGCGGTGGGCTTGGATCGTGCCCATTGGTCAAACGCGGCGGCTATTCGCAAAATTATTGGCGAAGCCTTCGAGGCGGCGGGCATAGAGCGCTTTGGCCCTCATTCTTTCCGCAAGACGCTTGTCCAATATGGCGAGCGCGTTTGCAAAACACCGGAAGAGTTCAAGGCATGGTCGCAAAACCTTGGCCATGAGAATGTGCTGACGACCTTTACAAGCTATGGCGCGGTCAGCCGCCAACGCCAGGCCGAGATCATTAAAAACCTCGCAGCATAATCAAGAGCGCAAGACCCAAAAGCAAATCAGCGCCGGTGGGGCTTCCATTGGCGCTCGATTCGCCGGGCAACGCGGGCTAGTCTGCGGCGAATCACAAAGCTGAGGACAGAATAAGAAAATGACGGACGAACAGAAAAGAAAACTCGAACAGCTTTTGTGGAATATTGCCGACACATTGCGCGGCAAGATGCACGCCGATGAATTCCGCGACTACATTCTCGGCTTTATCTTTTACAAATACCTCTCCGAAAAGATGTATCTCTATGCCAACAAGATCTTGGCGGAAGATGGCATCGATTATCTGAAGATTGATGAAAATTCCAACGAGGGCGAAGAATATCTTACGGCGATTCAGGAAGAGGCCGTCCTGCAACTAGGTTACTTCCTGCGTCCGTCTGAATTGTTCGGCGAGGTCGCACTTAGGGGGCGCGCCAACGCCACCGACGACGGTGAAGACGGTGACCATGCCGAAGGCGCGAGCAAGTTCATCCTTGGCGATCTGGCGCGAATTCTAACTAATATCGAGCGCTCGACCATGGGCACCGAAAGCGAAGACGACTTTGCCTCGCTGTTCGAAGACCTCGACCTTAGCTCGACCAAGCTGGGACGAAGCGAAGCCGACAAAAACAAACTGATCACCAAAATCTTGTTTGAGCTGAACAAGATCGATTTCGAACTCGATAAGATCGACTCCGATGTTCTTGGCGACGCCTATGAATATCTGATTGGTAAATTCGCGGCGGGAGCAGGCAAAAAGGCCGGGGAGTTTTACACCCCCCAATCGGTTTCAACGATCCTCGCCAAGATCGTCACCACCGGTAAATCGAAACTGAAATCCGTTTATGACCCGACCTGCGGTTCCGGTTCGCTTTTGTTGCGCGTCTCAAAAGAGGTCAAAATCGTCTCTGCCTATTACGGGCAGGAAATGAACCGAACCACCTACAACCTCGCGCGGATGAACATGATCTTGCACGATGTCCATTACCGCAATTTTGATCTCCGCCAGGAAGACACCCTAGAGCGCCCCCAACATCTGGAACAGCGGTTCGAAGCGGTGGTCGCCAATCCGCCATTCTCCGCCAAGTGGAGCGCCAGTAAGCTGTTTGAAAGCGATGATCGCTTTTCCCAATATGGCAAGCTTGCCCCATCATCAAAGGCTGATTTCGCCTTCGTGCAACATATGCTGTATCAGCTCGATGATAATGGCCAAATGGCGGTGGTCCTGCCCCATGGGGTGTTGTTCCGTGGCGCGGCTGAGGGGCATATTCGTCGCTTTCTGATCGAAGATCGAAACTGGCTCGACGCGGTGATTGGCCTGCCCGCTAATATTTTTTACGGCACCTCAATCCCCACCTGTATTCTGGTTTTCAAAAAATGCCGCGAAAACCCAGACGATATCTTGTTTGTCGACGCCAGCGCCCACTTCGAGAAACAGAAAAACCAAAACCATCTTCGCCCCCAAGATATAGCCCGCATCGTCGATACCTATCGCGACCGGTCAGTGGTGGAAAAATTCTCTCACCGCGCGTCAATCGATAAAATCAAGGAAAATGATTTCAACCTCAATATCCCGCGCTATGTGGACACATTCGAGGAAGAAGAACCGGTAGACTTGACCGAAGTCGTCCGTGAGCTGAAAGCCATTGAGAAAGGCATGGCCAAAACCGACGACGCCATTCGCACATTCTGTAAAGAGCTTGGTATCGGAGCGCCGGTCTGATGGCGAAATCGGCTAACGAAAAGAGTGTTCCGAAACTGCGCTTTCCTGAGTTTGAGGATTGTTGGAATGTCCGAAGGTTGGATTCTACGGGCAAGTTTAAGTCGGGCAGTGGGTTTCCGGAGATTGAACAAGGTGGGAAAGAAGGCGTTCCGTTTCTTAAGGTATCAGATATGAACCTAATAGGAAATGAGACGGAAATCACAACTGCGAACAACTATCTAACGGCGGATCATATCAAACGGTTAGGATACAGACCGATTTATTCGCGCGCGATAATATTTGCAAAGGTTGGTGCCGCAATTTTTCTTGAGCGAAAACGGAAGGCTGAAAATTTTCTTATTGATAACAATATGATGGCGTTTGTTCCGAGTGATTTAATCGACTATGATTATTTGGCATGCCTGTTTGGTACGATTATATTTTCGAAGTTTGCTCAGATAGGTGCTTTGCCGTCCTACAACGCTGGAGACTTGGGTTCTATTAAGGTTGCTCTTCCGACAATCTCCGAACAAAAGAAAATCGCGGCGTTTTTGGGGGCGGTGGATGACCGGCTGGCGGCGCTGCGCAAAAAGCGTGATCTCCTATCCGACTATAAGCGCGGCGCGATGCAGCAAATCTTTTCCCAAAAAATCCGCTTCACCCGCGACGACGGCACTCCGTACCCTGGTTGGGAAGAAAAGAAGTTGGGGGAGGTTTCCGCAATATACGATGGAACCCATCAGACACCAAAATACGTAAAGTCAGGCGTCCCATTCTATAGTGTCGAGCATGTTACTGCGAATGATTTTTCGAAAACGAAATATATAGCCGAGGAGGTCTATGCGAGCGAATGTAACCGGGTTTCCTTAGAGAGAAATGATATCCTAATGACAAGAATAGGCGATATAGGTACTGCACGTATCATTGATTGGGATGTTCGCGCGTCGTTCTACGTTAGCTTGGCGCTAATCAAATGTACCAGTGACGTTATTCCTTCCTTTCTACTACAATGCATTCGTTCGTCAGAATTTCAGCAAGAATTACACAAAAGAACGATACATGTCGCATTTCCTCGGAAAATTAATCTCGGTGAAATCGGCCATTGCCTGTTAGGTCTTCCTCACCGCGAAGAACAACAAAAAATCGCGGATTTTCTCTCGGCCATCGACGCCAAGATTGATGCTGTGGCGCAACAGATAGACCGCACCGAAACCTTTAAAAAGGGTCTATTGCAACAGATGTTTATTTAAGTATTCTCGACGCTGGGCAATATAGGTGCGGGGGCGGTATGGAGAATCTCACCGATCAGATAAGAAGTATTTTTCACAGTATTTCAGAAATTCCAATAGAATTGTCAGTGGTATTGGTTCTCTCCGGAGTTATCTTTGGGGTGCTAATTGATCCGATAATTAATCAATTTTGTCGATTTTTTCGGCAGCCGCGATTAATGCTGCAGGAAAGCCAGATCTCGGAATTGACTATACACTTAGATGAGAACGTAGATGCTGTTCGGGTTCATCAAAACGTTTTTAAGTGCATGAATATCAAGAAGGGTCAACGGCTGGAAATTTTCAGTCTTGGCCCTCACAAAAAACAAAAATACCCGGTTTTAGGCCGTGATATAGAGGTCATGTGGAGTCGAACAGCAGATAATAAAGAGGACGTAATTGAGCTTCCGCAAGACGTGTTTCGGTCGTTGTTCCCTAAGAACGATTTTGGAGACGGAGACAAAGCTTTGTTCCATTTTAAAAAGTCGAATTTGCGCGGATTCGACCGCTATTGGAACCACGAGAATTCAGCAACGGCGTTTTCAAATAAGTTTGCAGTTTTTCTCGCGCTTGGGCTGATGTTCGTAGAGTTATTTTTTGGATTCATCCCCACACCAATTAAAATAGTGATGCTGGTTGGCGTCTTTATGACTATCGTTTTGTTGTATTTTAAGGCGCGGAGTCGTTAATTCGTGACCACCCAACCCGAACAAGTTCTTGAAGACAACCTTGTCGATCAGTTGACGACGCTTGGTTATGAGCGGGTGACCATCCGCGATGAAGACGCGTTGTTGGCGAACCTCAAAAACCAACTAGAAAAACACAACAAGGTCACGTTTTCCGACGCGGAGTTTGCGCGGGTATTGAACCACCTCGATAAGGGGAACGAGTTTCAGCGCGCCAAGACATTGCGCGATAAATTCAACCTGCGCCGCGATGACGAAACCAATATCTATATTGAATTCCTGAATATGGAACATTGGTGTCGCAACCAATATCAGGTGACGCAACAAGTCAAAGTCAAAGGCAAATACGACAACCGCTATGACGTGACGTTGCTCGTTAATGGTTTGCCGCTTGTGCAGATCGAATTAAAACGGCGCGGGCTGGAATTGAAAGAGGCGTTCAATCAGGTCAATCGCTATCACCGGCATTCATATTGGGCCGGGAATGGTTTGTTTAAATATGTGCAGATTTTTGTGATCTCGAATGGCGTCAATACAAAATATTACGCGAACAACAGACGCCAAACATTCAAGCAAACATTCTATTGGGCAGACCGCGACAACAATTTAATCACGCAGCTTAATCAGTTTGCCGAGGCTTTTCTGGAGAAGTGCCACGTCTCCAAGATGATTTGCAAATATATCGTTTTGCACGAATCCGACAAACTTTTGATGGTGTTGCGCCCCTATCAATATTACGCGGTGGAGGCGTTGGTCGACCGCGTTAAGAACACCGAGAAAAACGGTTATATCTGGCATACGACGGGATCGGGTAAGACCCTGACCAGCTTTAAGGCTGCGCAAATTCTCGATGATCTGCCCACGGTTGAAAAGGTTGTTTTCTGTGTTGATCGGGCGGACCTCGATTATCAAACCGCGCGGGAATTTAATTACTTCTCCGAAGGCAGTGTCGACAGCACCAGCAACACGGCAAAGCTCGTTAATCAGCTAACCGATGATACGCGCCTGATCGTGACGACGATTCAAAAGCTCAATACGGCTATTCATAAAAAACGCTATCGGGACCAGCTGGAGAAACTCGCCAACAAGCGAATTGTTTTTATTTTCGACGAGTGCCACCGCTCGCAATTCGGCGAAACCCACAAGCGGATAAAAGAATTTTTCACCCGCGCGCAAATGTTCGGTTTTACCGGAACGCCTATTCTTGAAAAGAACGCCGTCCGTAATGAGCTAGGAAAGCGTACGACCAAGGACCTGTTCGATTTATGCTTGCATAAATATGTAATCACCAATGCGATCAGCGACGAGAATGTTCTGAAATTCTCCGTTGAATATTGGGGCAAGCTCAAACGAAAAGATGGCGGCTTAATCGACGAAGAAGTCGCGGGCATCAACACAAAAGAGTTTTTTGAAAACGAAGACCGTATAAGCGGAATCGTTGATTGGATTATCGCCAATCATGACCGAAAGACGCATAATCGCGCGTTTTCGGCGATGTTCTGCGTGAGCAGTGTCGAGGCTTTGACCAAATATTATGAGGCGTTCAAAACCAAGAAAGAGGCCGGGCAACATGGGCTTCGTGTGGCGACGATATTCACTTACACGCCGAACGAAGAAGACGCCGACGCGGATGGAAATATTCCGGAACCGGATTTCGATATCCGGACCGAAGAGACCAAAAGCAAGCATTCGCGCGATCTGCTCAATGATTATATTGCCGATTACAACGCCATGTATGGCACCAAGCATTCGGCGAATGATTCAAAGGGCTTTTACGCCTATTACAAAGACATCGCCAAGCGCATCAAAGAGCGTGAGAAAGACAGCTTCGACGATAAAGACCGCGTCGATATTCTGCTCGTTGTGAATATGTATTTGACCGGTTTTGACGCAAAAAAGCTCAATACGCTCTATGTAGACAAGAACCTGAAATATCATGGTTTGGTTCAGGCATTTTCGCGCACGAACCGGATTTTGGGCGATCTCAAATCACACGGCAATATTGTCTGTTTCCGTAACCTCAAGAAGAAAACCGATGAGGCGATTGCGCTGTTCTCTAATCCGAATGCCAGCGAAGTCATCCTCATGGAGCCTTATGGCGACTATGTGGAACAATTCAACGAAGCGCTCGCGCATCTATTTAACATCGCGCCCACAGTGGATAGCGTCAACGAGCTACCGAGCGAAAAAGAGGAACTCGCCTTTGTACAGGCATTCCGCCAGCTAATACGCCTCAAGAATATACTTGGCGGATTTTCCGATTTTACCTTCGAGGACCTCGATATCGAAGAGCAGACCTTCGAAGACTATAAGAGCAAATATCTCGATATATACGACAAAACCCGAAACGACAGCGAAGGCGAGCAATCGTCTATCATCAATGATATCGATTTTGAGTTAGAGCTAATCCAGCGAGACGAGATCAATGTCGCGTATATTCTGGCGCTCTTGGCTGATCTGCATAAGGCGGATCAGAAAACCGATGCGAAGAGCAAGAAAGACGCCAATGAAAAGCGCAAGGCCATTAGCGACCTTCTCGGATCAGAGGCGCAACTGCGTAGCAAGAAAGAGTTGATTGAACGGTTCATCGCGGAACATATGCCGAAGGTGAAGAAGGGCGAGGATGTTGCCGTTGCGTTCAAGGCTTACTGGACCGAAGAGCGTCAAAGCGCTTTGGCGACGCTCTGTGAAGAGGAAGGGCTGCGTCCGGATCAAATCGAGAGCATTATCGAAAGTTATCATTTCACCGGACAGACACCGCTCCGCGATACAGTGGTTGCCGCGCTCGTCGAAAAGCCTAAAGTCTTAGAGCGGAAGAAAATTGTCGAGCGCGTTACCGAGAAGATCATTGCGCTTATCCGTCGATTTGATGACGATATGGGAGCCGTATAAATGCCCTAAACCCACCGCCAAAATGTGGGGGTATCATTGGGGGTATCGCTCAAAATACAATTGAAATAATTATTTAAAAACAATTGTATATAGCAATATTCGCAGTCACCTATGCGCACCATAGGCTGGACGAACACGAGTGTGTTCGTTTATACCTGCGAATATTGCACTGCGCTTAATGTCCGCCTTGCGAAGCCTTCAAATATTGCGTGTTGATGCCGACAAAAAACTCCTTGCGCCACCGCCCATTCGAATAAGGCCCCAGGCAAAAAGAACAGATGCGGCGACGCAACCAATAATGGCGTAGATCCGCATGCGTCATGCTGACAACCAGCGTCGTATAAATTGCGATTGGAAAAGCTGATTTGTGTCGGCGAGACCAGTGCGCGGGTGTAGAACAGAATAGCCGGGCCCAGCAGCCTTCGAATAGAAAATTCTACACCTACAAGATGGGTCGCGAGGTTGTAAGCTCTGGACACGATAATCAATTCACGGAGAATAGGGGCCAGCACGGCGGGCAGCAAAGCCTTGAAGTGAATTATTAGGTCTTTTTGCCCATCCCTTTGGCTGAGCGCCATCGCCAAAAAAATGCTATGATAGCCGCTGCGGCAGAGTAAGAAATCGTCATGAACGGCACCGGGTATCTGACAAGTTTTCCCAATATGTAATCAAAGAGCGATGGCGCAAATAACCACTCCCTTGCGGGCTAAAGTTAGTGAAGCTTTGAAGAGGTGGGTGTGTTGTCTGCGCGATCACCGTGCAGTTCGGTCTGGGCTCCTACAGAACTTTTTCTATGACTTTGATGACATCGTCGATTTCTTGACCGAGCTTATAAAAGATCGGCAATCTGACGAGCCTTTCTGCAATATCATTTGTTACCTTTAGCGGTCCGTGTGCCCGGCCATAATTCATCCCAGCCGGTGCAGAATGCAATGGCACATAATGGAACGGTGTCATGATTCCATTTTCTTTCATTGCACCAATGAAATTAGCGCGATCTTCCTGGTTGGGCATTAATACATAATAGAGATGCCCATTATGCTCGCAGTGATCTGGGATGTGAGGGTAGGTAAAGTCATTTCGCCCGAGGCCACGAAGGAAGTCATTGTACTGATTCCAGAGCCGGAGTCGTTCCGCTGAAATTTTATCGACGTTTTCTAATTGTCCAAAAAGGAAGGCAGCACTCAATTCGCCCGGTAAATAAGAGCTTCCGATATCTACCCACGTATATTTATCGACCTGTCCTCTGAAAAAGCGAGTTCGGTTTGTTCCCTTTTCTCTTATTATCTCCGCGCGCTCCATCAAACGGCTATCATTGATAATCAGTGCACCACCTTCTCCGCAAGTAATGTTCTTGGTTTCGTGAAAAGAGATTGTGCTTAGGTGTCCGATCGATCCGGCCTGGCGACCTTTATATGTTGACCCTAAAGCTTGGGCAGCGTCTTCCACGAGCCACAAGCCATAGTCGTCGGCTATGGCTCTTATTTTGTCGAGCTCGGAGCAAACGCCAGCGTAGTGGACGGTGAAGATTGCCTTTGTGCGTTCAGTAATGGCATCAACGATCAGGTTTTCATCCATGTTTAGTGTGTCAGGTCGCACATCGACAAACACGGGTTTCCCCCCTCTCAGCACAACGGCGTTGGCAGTAGAAACGAAAGTAAAACTCGGCATGATAACTTCATCGCCGGGGCCAATGCCCGTCAATATAGCGGCCATTTCAAGGGCGGCCGTACATGAGTGGGTTAGAAGTGAACCAGCGCAACCAATGCGTTTGTTGATCCAGTTTTGACATTGTTCTGTGTAGTGACCATCACCAGATAATTGCAGGCGTTTGATGGCATCTGTTATATATTCGAGTTCTTTTCCGACCAATGCTGGCCGATTGTAGGGAATATTTGTTGTCCCCATAGTATCACCTATCTATATAAACGAGCATTCAACGCGATGAATTAGACTAGTTGCCAGTAAAACGCTCTCTTAGTTTTGTAAACTTGACGATTTCAGAATTGCTACTCGCGGCCCTTATTATTTTCAGCATCCCAGTACCGCAAACCACCACCGGACATCCGTCTTCAATACTCCAGATTTTACCGGGCTGACGTATAGAAAATGTTAAGTCTGCACATACCACCGCTTCATGAATGACGATGACTTCATTCTGATAATGACACTTTGCCCCTTCATACGGAAACCCGAGAGCATTCACTGTGCGCGCCAATTCGTCTGCAGATAGACTCCAATCGAGGAAGTAATCAGCTTGATCGCGCCATATTGAATAAGTTGCTAAGGATGCATCTTGCTCTTTTCCGACGAGCGCGCCAGCCTCTCGTTTTTTCAGGATGTCAGCCACCAATGTTGACATTATGTCTGCTTGAATTTGCAGCGCGTCATGAATTTTTAACGGGTATGAAATTGTGGCTGTTTGTTGTGCAATTATGGGACCTTCGTCAACTTTGTCGTTAGCAAATAGCGCAGTGACGCCGATTTCTGTATCACCATTAATCAGTGCAGTAACTGTTGGGGCAAAGCCGCGATATTTCGGTAAAAGAGAATCGTGAAAAACGATTAGTTTTGCTTCGCTGTTTTTTATGAGGAATTGCCAGCCAACTGTGAATGTAAGCTCATCCTTTCCCAAAACCGGCCGCGTTGATTTTTCAAACTGGACATTGTTTTCATTAGCTAATTTTTCAATTTTTGAAAACGACCGGGACTGATCTTTGGGCTGATCGTAGCTAACAATTCTATTTGGCAATAAATTTATTGCTTTTAGCTTTTGGAGGAACTCAACGCCTTTTAAGCCGACGACAAGTGCAGTGAAGGGTAGGTGCGCGACAGTCATCATTTTCCTGTTTGATGAGAGGCAATTTCAGAAATAACAAAGCTAGGCCGTTCTTTCGCTTCTCTTAGTACGCGCCCTAAATAAATCCCGATCAGGCCTGCAGCTGCAATGTTGGCTCCCCCGAGGAACCAGATTGAAATCACGATGCTTGGCCACCCCTGAACATCACTTCCGCCGAGAAGCGCCCAAATAAGATAAATTCCGCCAAAGAAAAATGATAGAGCGGCGATTAACCCACCAATCATAGACATGATCCACAATGGGCGGTCTGAAAAAGATAAAACAACATTGGTGCCCAGTTTTAGGAGAGTTTTCAGGTTGTATGATGACTTTCCTGCATGTCGTTCGTTATGTTTGACGCTAATGGTGGTTTGCTTGAAGCCAAGCCATTGAATCATCACAGGGAAATATTTTTGTTCTTCAGACCAGCTATTATATGCGGCAATTACCTTTTCTTGGTACAGGCCAAAATTCGCAATGTCCGCGTCAATTTTCTGGCCTGTGAGATAGCTGAGGACCGCATAATAAGTTTTTGAGAAAGCTCTTCTCAGCCAACTGTCTGTTCGGGCGTCCCGCTTGACTAAAACGACCTCTGCGCCCTCCATTGCCTTTTCCCACATTGCCGGAAGGGCGCTTGGATGGTCTTGTAAGTCGCAATCAAGAACGACGACCCACTGACCACGGACTATGCTTAGCCCTGCTTCAATCGCGGAGTGTTGGCCGTAATTTCTAGACAAATTTATGCCCGTTACCTCGGGTGTAGATTTTGTAAGCTCCTTGATAGCCTCCCATGAATCCTCGGGACACTTGTCGTTTACGAGGATAATCTCGAAATCTACGTCGATAGTTTCACAAGCCTTACGAATTTCTAAAACTAGCTTTTCCAGACAATCTCGGCACTTATAGACGGGTGAAACGAAAGATATAATAGGTTTCAGCATGATCTCACAGAGCATAAAAATTGAGTTTCGGAACTGATTTTAATAACCATAAATCACTATAACCTGCAAACAACTAAAAGGCAGCGATACGATCACATGCAAAAAATGCAAATAGTAAAATACGGTGTTGCCGGGCTTGCAAATACACTTGTCGCATTTCTCACCTTTTCGGCGCTAATTAAATTCACCCCGCTTGTGTTTTGGATAGCAAATCTACTAGCGATTATTGCGTCTCTCATTTCGGGATTTTTACTAAGCCGTTACTTTGTATTTTCAGCGGCCATAGGGTCGGGTAAAGCGCAAGGTTGGAAGTACGGTGTAACATTTGCGATTCAATATGCGGTGAGTACTGCCTTAATCTATGCAGGCATTAGGGCGGGTGCGTCGGAGCAGTTAGCGTACATCCTTATGTTGCCATTTGCCATTTCTGTCTCGTTCTGCCTGCAAAAATTTTGGGTGTTTAAACCTACCTGAGAAAGAGCTTTCCTCAACCGTCGGAGTTACTGTAGATACAGGACGATTTTGTCGTCCTGAATGAAAACCGAATCCGGGCTTGGCCATGGAGCTCGGCCTTCCAGGTGGTTTTTTCGGATGTCTTCCTTCTTCTGGATGAAGTCGGGGTCATAATGGCGGTACTTAAACTTTATCTTCGACCCAAGAAGGATGAAAATATCTTCGTCGGTCCAACTGGCTGATATCTCAGCGTTATCTAAGTGTACATCTCCGGCGATATCCCACCGTTTTCCATTTGACCGAAGGATTTTGCTACGGAAATTGCTTGAGTATTTACCAATCTTGACGAGATCGTAGGTCTTGCTTGCATCAAGGCCGGGCAAACTTTCCATACGTTGTAATAACCGATTGGCTACAGCCATGTCATGTTGCTGACCCCTGAATAATATTTCTTGCCGGATGAGATCGACCTGTACGAATCGAAGAGCAATGAACGAAATCAGAATTAGAAACAGGTTCTGTAAAGCGCGACCGGAAAGGTAATGGAAAATTAGAGCAGCAGCAAAGCAGTAGATGACCACTGTAGCTGTGTTGTATCGATACTCGTAAAACTGATTGTTTGAGCTTAGAAAGTACATGGCTTTGGCTGATACAACCAGGGCAAAAAACAGGCCGAGAAACGAAAGAATTTTCCACATATTTCGGCGAACTGACATTAAGCCAAATACTAGGGCAGAAATGCACACAGCGAGTAACAGGTATTTCAGGCTTTCTGAAAAATCTGGTTGCGAAAGGTAAAGCTGCGCGAAACTCTTTTTGATTACCGTAAAGACGCGGACGGGGAGTTCGGAAAGGTCGTTATATTCTGTGGCGTGACTTTTTGCTCCGGATAACTTCATGCTTACAAAATAAGCAAGCGTCCCGATAACCGCTGAGAAAACCCTGAAAGAGAATATTTTGTATGTTTCTACAATAGTTTTGTTGCGGTCCATGACATGGGCAATGGCGGCGGCGACGCTCGCAACACAGAAAAAGCTGATAGCTGGTTGGTAAGTGGCCATTGCCATTACAATAAGGGCAATGCTGATAAAAAATCTCAGGACACCAATTTTTGATAGAGAGTATACAGCTAATACAGCAAAAAAACCGGATACAATAAAAATTAAAGTGGACCATGTGTAGTAAAAGGGCGCAAGAAATGCCGGATATGCGACGAACAAGACGCCCACTAAAAAGGTTTGCAATCCCGAAAGTTTGAAATTCCAAATTTTCAATAGCGTGAATGCGGTCAAGGTGTTGACTATAACTGCAATGAGTGGCGTCAATACCGGCATATCGGCGTTGTTGATTGCTTTAAAAATATAGACTGAAAACCAGCGCCCGTGATGAACCTGATCTTGGCTATTTATCCAGGGCATCCTAAAGCCGTGATTATGTAGCGGATGATGCGCGATAAATATAAAGAACGCGACGGCTCCAACGATTGTTACATAAAGCATGAGCGTTTTATGTTCTCTGAAAAAATCCAACTCCTCGTTCAGCGATCGAAATTGATTTCGTATGTATGTTGACGAAGAATTTTTGATGTTTGATAGCATTGGACCGTGCCTAATTTTCTCACGCATTTAAAGTCGCGCAATATCCTCTTACCAATTGAATCGCTCCTCGCAACCTTGGAGGTTGTCTGGTTCGGGTTTGGTGGTGATAGCGGTTTCGTTCCGGGCTGCATAGCCGTAGAGCACGACTTCCATGGGGGTCAATGGGATTTCGGCGACGGCGCTAACGCTCATTCTCCTGAAAATAAAATATCCTCATAAGGTCCCCTTAGATTTTTAAGGGGCGCTAATTTCAGATTACCGGCGATAGTGAATTGTAAGGACCCTGATAAGCAAGTCTGAAATTCGGAATTTTCCTTTCAGCCAGATTGCACTTTTTTTCGTTGAGAGGGGTGAAGCGAACACCAACTCGCTCGTCATTTCACTCAGTTACGATATGAAAAAGTTCTTTGCTGCGTAGTTGGCCGTCTTTCCAGAATAGTGTGACGGCCTGCTTTTCGATCCTTTCAAGGATTAATATATCTCCATCGCTATCCGGTAGATCGATTCCAGTATAACCAAATGGTCGCTTACCGTTCGGGGTTATCCAATGCCAAGCTTCAATTTGTCCAACTAGGTCTGCTGGTAAGTCTGTGCCAATCCCGTTTTCGATTCCGATTACGGTAGGGTGGGTACCCGCGCGACATAGTGCAATGCCGCGTTTGCTGTCGGATTTCCGTTGGATTTGCGCCACTTCGTCAATCGCGCCATCACCATCCAGATCACCGCCGAGAATACGGGGGAGGAATGAGGCTTTCAGATCGAGTGAGCTAAGGTCAACGCCACAACCCCCAAAGGTTTCATGTTCTTCAGGCAAGTAATCAAAGCTGCGTGCGTCTTTCCATGCTGTTTTTTCATTGGTGCTGCGTTGCCAAGAGACGCAAGCATCGAATTTCAAATAGTTCATTCGCGCCTGCTGACCAGCCTTTAGGCTGTTTCCCGATAAGCCGTAATCGATTACGTTAAGCCAACCAATTCCGTCATCAGGGTTAGGTGGTGCGTGGCGTGAGGTATTGGGATTTGTCGACGGCCGGAAGCCGCCTGTTCCTTGTAAGGCGGGCGAGATGATAAAAGCACGTAAATTTTGAGGGGCGTTCACGTCGCCTACGTTCGGGCCGGTATTCGCAGCATTGCGGAAATGCCAGCCAAAGATGTCCCGTGGATTAGGCGTATTGCCATGGGGCGGCGTGAGTGACGTCAGGTCAACTGCATTGCCGATGGGCGCATGCTCGTAAAGGCGCACGGACCAGCCATTTTCGCGCCTTTTGAGCGCGAATACCCAACCATTTTCCAATGTGCGATAGAAGTCACGATCGCCATATACTTGCGGAAATTCTTGATCCGTCAAATCACCTGCTGGACCTTCGCCAAGGATTCGGACGGCATGTGTTTCCGCAGTCGGTTCGCAGACAGGCTGGCGCTGCGCTAAGGCGGGGGGCGAGGCGAACATAATACCGAGCAGCACGGGTAGGATGATTGCAGATTTCATATTTTTCCTCGTGGTCGAGCCAAGGGTTGATGATCATAGCGGAGTGCGCAATCCAAGCGGCGGGCGGTCAGGGTCTGAGCCGGATGTGTCAGGGGGGCCAAAGCCTGTCACGACTGTTGATATCTTGGCGACATAATCTGATCACGCCCCTTCGCCTTCGGGCTTAGCACCGAAGGATTTTAACTTAGCAAGTGTTGCATAGATTGCTTTGATCGCCGGATCATATGTTAGCATTGGTTTGCCGTAAAGTATCGCCGCCGGAAACGATTTTACTCGAACAGGTTACCATGCTGATGTTTCTACCTTTTTATTAACAGAAATCGGTTGTGGTTCGAGCCTGGATGGACCATTCGCAGAGAAGCCGCTTGAAAATCATCTTGGCATGAGTGGTGTAGAATTGAGGAAATTTGCCGGGTATATCGTCATGGTAGAATATTCGTGTACGCTGCTAATTGATTTGCGGCATTGCATAGTAAATTACGTCATGAGAGGGAGAATGGCATATGAAAAAAATCTATATAGGACCTATTATCGGAATAACATCGGCGGTCTTTTTAGCTGCGTGCGGCGGGGATGATAGTGCGAATACTAAAGAGAAAAATATCGAAGATGCCGCGAAAGCGCATGGTATTGATCTCGATGCGACTGTGGATGCCAAGGGTGACACTGAAAAACTTGAAATAAAGCAAGGCGCTAGCAGAATCGGTAAAAACCTCGATTTACCACCTGACTTTCCAGCGGATGTTTTTATCTCGTCAGATTGGAATATCATGGGTACGATCCCTGTGCCGACGGGGGGCTATTCGATTCAGTCGATGTCTAGTGATGAGGCTGATGTGATCGTCAAGCTTGTCCGTGAGAGAATGATTGCGGAAGGTTGGGATGAGGTTTCGTCTGATTCACCGATGCCACAGATGTCTCGTATCGGTTTTGAAAAAGATGACCGTATGGCCAGTTTTAACGTTATGGAAAATGGCGCAACGCGGATGGTGCAGATGGTGACAACGACGAAACCATAGTTGATGTCACGATGGTTCGGGCTGGGCTAGTTAGGTCCACCCCAAACAGCGTTTTGCGGTAGGTTCAGTTTTCCGTCTACCATTGTGACGCCGCCATCGCGATCTTTGGCAATCCAGAGCGGACCGTCCAAGTCTGCGTAGTCTGCCATTTGTGCGAGGTGTAGCGCCGGCGCAATTGAAAGAGATGTACACACCATACATCCAACCATGATATCAAAATTCAACTCTCGCGCGCGATTGATTAAGCGTAAGCCCTCGGTAAGGCCGCCCGTCTTATCGAGTTTAATATTGATCATCTGGTAGTGTTCGGCCAAAGCCTCTAGTCCAGCCGTACTGTGACAGGATTCATCCGCGCAATTAGGAACGAGCGGCGCAAAGCCTTTTAGCGTGGCGTCTTGTTCAGAAGGGATGGGCTGTTCAACGAATGTCGTTTGTAGTTCGAGTAATAGCGGCTGTAATTTTTCAAGAAGATCAACATCCCAACTTTCATTTGGGTCTACGATCATCGCAGCGTCGGGGATAATATTACGAACCGCGCGTAAACATGCGGCAGGCATGTTGTTGTCGACCTTCACTTTTATAAGAGCTGAGCCTTTTAATCGTTGAGCTGCGTCTGCCATTTTTTCGGGCGTATCTAGACCAACGGTAAGAGCTGTGGTGATGCTGCGTAATGGCTCGACGTTCAAACTTCTGTTGACCGGCGTGGCGGCGATCTTGGCCTCGAGGTCCCACATTGCGCAATCGACCGCGTTGCGCGCTGCGCCGGGCGGCATCAACGACAAAAGCTCGTCGCGCGTTATCCCGTTGCGGATGGCATCGCCGGCTTTTTCAATTTGGGCCGATACACTTTCGCAAGTCTCGCCATAACGTAAATAAGGAACGCACTCACCGCGCCCAGAAAAATCACCTTGGGTGATTTCAACAAAGACGACATCTGCTGCCGTTTTTACGCCTCGCGAAATGCGAAATGGTGACGAAAGTGGCCAGCTCTCTATGCGGCTGCGGATTTGTCGAAGCATTCAAGCAACCTGTCTGCAATTCGATTGATGCCCATGGCTATAGGATCTTGGCAGGGCAGTCCTAGTTCCCGTTCAATTTCCGCACACGCACTCTTCGCTTGTTCTGGGCTAAGACGGGATGAGTTCACGCAAACGCCAACAGCGATGGCATCGGGGTTGGTGACCCTTGCCGCTTCAAGATTGGATTTTAGGCAGGTTGCAAGATCGGGTAAGGGGCGTCCTGGAATGCCGCGCATATGTGGGCGGTCAAATTCGTGGCATAGGATCAGCGCGTCTGGTTGCGCCCCATGAAGAAGGCCGAGTGAAACACCGGCGTAAGACGGGTGGAACAACGACCCTTGCCCCTCGATCAAATCCCAACCACCATCATCGCGGGCAGGTGAGATCATCTCTACTGAGCCTGAAATGAAATCAGCGATCACAGCGTCAATCGGAATGCCGCTTTGCGCAATCAAAATACCAGTCTGGCCTGTCGCGCGGAAATTTGCGTTCACACCGCGATTCTTCAATTCTTTTTCAAGCGCTAGCGTCGTGTACATTTTTCCGACTGAGCAATCGGTCCCGACGGTCAATAATCGGCGGCCCGCTCGCGGCCTTCCGTTGCCGACAACCAAATTATTGGGAGGCTGACGAATATCAAAAATTTGAAGACCGTTGTTCTTGGCGGCAGCCACGATTTCTAGATGATCGCTTAAGCGATCGTGAAGTCCAGAGGCTAAATTCATACCGGCATTCAACGCATCAATTGCATGCTTTATAATTTGCGGGCTCATTGAACCGCCAGCATTGGCAATGCCGATAATCAATGTCTTGGCGCCTTTGTCCACAGCATCAGTAAAGCTTAGCTGTGGTAAGCCGAGTGAAACTTCACATCCTTCAGCGCTATGCTCACCGACGCATAATGCCGGGCGCCAAGTGGCGACCCCGCGCGAGGTTTTAACCGAAAGGTCGTCTTTGGCATCGCCTAGATACAACAGATACGGAGAGGGAATTGTTTTCATGTGACGCCATCTAGGGTTGAGCGATTGGTATTTGGATCATGCGTAATGTTGACCAAAACCCCGAAGCACAAAAGGTCTATCTGTGACAGTACTCATAGACATTGGCTATAAGCCGCGCAGACAGTTATGTCCGGCTCGATTTTATCTCAGCTTCCAGGACTTTAATAAACTTTTTAGCAGTCCGTGAGAGCGGCCGATCTTCGAGGTGAACGCAGTATACGTTGATCTCGGCTTTATCTGTCAATGGGCGGAACTCGAGATCGGTTCCCCGGCTGGCGCGGGCAGTGAATTCATCGACCACCGCTACACCTGCGCCATGGCGCACAAGCGCAGCCGCGACATAATATGTTTGAACGAAAATCGTGGCTTCACCGAATGCCTCGACGCTGAGTTCATTGCTGAATAAATTGCCAACCATGCCTGCGCCCGTGAGGCGGATGAGATCATGCCCCTTAAAGGCATCGAGCGATATTCTTTCGGGCGAGTCCGGTAAATCATCTTTACGGAACAGGCCCACCAGTTCACCCGTCCCAACGATCCTCTCTCTCAGGCGGGGATGGTGCGGGGCATCAAAGCCAATAGTCAAGTCGGTTTGCCGCTCATAGAGCGAGCGCAACACATCATCATTATGAAGCGTTTGCAACTCGACTGAAACATCGGGGTTCTCGCGCCGAAATTTCGCAATCGCTGAGGGCGCAATCTCAAGCCCGATCGACGGCAAGACACCAAGCCGTAAAAAGCCATCGTCGCCCCGGCGTAAATTCTTTGTTGTCTCGCGCAGCGACTCTACGCGGTTATATAACTCTCGCGCTTCGCGGAATAAAATATGCGCTTCGTTGGTGGGAACTAATCGACCACGGACTGATTGAAAGAGCGAAAACCCGATGCGGGATTCGGCGTGTTTTAGAACTTTGCTCACAGAGGGTTGCGATACGTTCAAGGCGCGGGCTGCGGCGCTGACAGAACCGGTCTCATAGACCGCATGGAATACTTCGATATGGCGTAAATTCATCATAAGTCGATCATCATACTCTGGAATGCCGTGTTGGCGACATTTTGAATAGCGATTATTCTTTGTTCAGTGTGCATTAAAGTGAAGAGAGGTTATGCCCCAAAGCTATGGGTGCGCAAAGCGATGATTGCGAATACCCAGTTGACCATGTGCTAGGGGGCCACGCAGCTTGTTAGGGGCGATAATCGTCTCGCATGGCTTTCGGACCTATTATTGCGCCCGTGGTATTAGAGCTAAGAATAACCGTTAAGGACACTGCTTTATGAAAGATCTGCCATTTTCAGCGTGGATAAAGCGCGCATCCCTGCGCGTCATAACACTTTGTGCTTGTTTTTCTGTGTTGGCTTTAGGTGGTGTTGCGAGCGCAGAAAGGTATGACGTTCTGATCCGGGATGGAAGCGTTATTGATGGCACAGGCGTACCGCGCTTTCACGCGGATATCGCAATCAAGGGTGAGCGGATTGCTGCGATTGGAAAGATCGACGATGGCGTAAAGGCGAAGCGTGTCATCAATGCGAATGGGTTATTTGTTGCGCCGGGTTTTATCGACCCGCATGCCCATGCTGCGCCGGGAATTGAAAAAGCATCACTCGCGCCCGCGGCGCAACTCTTGTTTGAAGGTATCACCACCGTCTTTCTTAACCCCGATGGGGGAGGCCCGCCAACGCTAGACAATCAAATCGCCAATCTGAAAAAGCATAAGCCGGGCGTAAACACAGCGCCGGCGATTGGGCATAATGCTGTACGCAGAGCAATCATGGGCGAAGACGACAGAACGCCAACGCCGGAAGAGCAGGCCAGGATGGAGGCGCTTGTCCGTGATGCGATGGACGCGGGTGCGTTTGGCCTTTCGAGTGGGCCATTTTACACGCCGGGTAAGTATTCAAAAACGGAAGAAATTATAGGTCTTGCGCGCGTGGCTGCCGAATATCCCGGCGCGTTCCACACCAGCCACATCCGCGATGAATCAAATTACAATATTGGTGTTTTAGGCGCTATCGACGAAGTCATCGAAGTGTCGCGCAAAACCGGAATAGTCGGTGTCATTACTCACCTAAAAATGCTTGGCCCGGCGGTGTGGGGCCGGTCTGGTGATGCTATCAAGATGATAAATGACGCTCGGGACGAGGGGCTTTCGGTCTGGGCCGATCAATACCCCTACGCGGCATCCGGCACATCGCTTAAAGCGGCTTTGGTGCCAGGCTGGGCGCGAGACGGCGGCGATCAAAAAATGATCAGCCGACTGAGAGATATGGAGCTACGTCCCAAAATCAGACAAGAAATGGAAAAGAACCTTGAGCGGCGCGCCGGTGCACATGCGATTATGATTCGCAATTATGCGCCCAACCCCGATTATGTTGGGCGGCGGCTTGATGAAGTTGCCCAGGACATGGGTGTGCATCCGTTGGACGCAGCAATTGAGCTTCTGATTAATGATGCGCCTTCCATAATCTCATTCAATATGAATGAATATGATCTTGAAGCCATAATGCGTCAGCCGTGGACGATGACGAGTTCTGACGGCACCCTTTCGGAACCGGGTGTCCGGTTAGAGCATCCGCGATCGTTTGGGGCGTTCCCTCGAAAAATTCGCCGCTATGTGCTTGAGCGTGGAGTGATTACGCTTGAACATGCAATTCATGCAGCGACGGGGCTAACAGCGAAAGTTCACAACGTAAAAGAACGCGGTGAGCTACGGGTTGGTCACTATGCTGATATAATCGTTTTCGACCTCGAAACCATTGACGATACGGCGACCTACGAGGTCCCGGAAGCGATGGCACACGGTATGAAATATGTGTTGGTGAACGGAAAGCTCGCACTAATAGATGGGCAAGTCGCCGACGACCAATATGGCAGAGTGTTGTTGCGCGACAAGCAATAGTTAGTAGAAACAGCCTGACCGGTGCGTGTTTCTTGGTTTGGTCGTCATGCATTACGTATTCGCAAACTGAGTGGGTGTGTTGTATGTTTCCAGCTCTAATGAAGGCGCGTGCCATTTTACGTCAATGGGCCGGTAAATTTTGCGAGCGAGGTAGCAGAGATCTTTCGACAACTCATAAAGACAACCCGTCCACTCGTTTTTTGGCCCCCGGTGATTTTATTAACGGGTGCCTTAGCTTTCAGTCTGATTGATTTTGACGAATTCCATAGCGCAGTTAGTGCGGCGAATGGATGGCTCTTATCGCATTTTGATTGGCTATTTAGTTATGCGTCATTTGCGGCGGTCGGTTTGATTCTGTGGGTAGTGTTTTCTCCGCTCGGATCTGTCCGTATTGGTGGCCCAGAGGCAAAACCTATCCTCAGCCGCTGGAACTGGTTTTCGATCACCTTGTGCACGACGATTGCGATCGGAATTTTGTTTTGGGGTGCGGCGGAGCCGATGTTTCATATGAACAGTCCACCGGCATTTTCGGGTGCGGTGGCCCATTCCGCAGACGCAGAGAGTTTTGCTGTTTCGTCCATGTTTATGCATTGGACGTTTACACCCTACGCCATCTATTCTGTGCCCGCTTTGGCGTTTGCGCTCGCGCATTATAACCTTGGCCGTCCGTACTCTCTCAGCGGGCCATTGTCCTTGGTCTTTGGCCGTGCGGCGTTGGGCAAGTCTGGTTCTGTTATTGATGCGATAGGGCTTTATGCACTGGTCGCGGGCGTTGCCGCTTCGTTAGGGGCCGGGGTGATGACCTTGGCGAGCGGCATTGAAACAGTTTCAGGTCTGCATGACACCACGCTGTTGCGGCTTTTTGTGATGGCGTTGATCGTATCGGTATTTGTTTTGTCGTCGATTAGCGGGGTGCAACGCGGCATAAAAATATTATCCGATCTGAATACCAAATTCTTTTTCGCTCTTGTTATCTTTGTACTGATATTAGGGCCAACCGGTCACATCTTATCGCTCGGGGCGGAAAGCGCTGTTGAATATGTGACTAAATTTATTCCGCGTAGTCTAGCTTTGGGCGAGAGAGCCGGCGACCCTTGGACACGCGATTGGACAGTTTTCTATTTTGCGAATTGGCTGGCGTGGGCACCAATTACAGCGCTATTTTTGGGGCGTATTTCTGTCGGCTATACCGTGCGTGAATTTGTTCTGTTCAATCTTGTTGCGCCGGCAACGTTTGGTGCAATCTGGATGACGGTTTTTGGCGGCGCGGCGATTGGGGCTGATGCGGGTTCCGGGGCATTGTCGGCGGCGCTTGATGAGCGCGGGCCGGAATCGGTGATTTATGCGTTGTTTGAAACTTTTCCTTTCAGCCAGGTTATCATCTCGTTGTTTATCATTCTGACCTTTATTTCCTTCGTCACTGCCATGGATTCCAATACGCACTCAATAACGGGGGTATGTCTTAAGGGCACGCCAAGTAAAGAGCGCCGTGGTGCGGAATATCAGATGAAAATATTTTGGGGCGTTCTTGTTGGTGCCATCGCCTTTATCATGACCTCAACAACCGGAATCGATGGGGTGCGAATGTTGTCAAACCTTGGAGGCTTGCCCGGGCTATTCATTCTGATTTCAATGGGTGCTGTTATTGTGACGATCCGGGTGTTGTGGCTCGATGAGGTACGTTCAGCCGCGCAACCCGCACAACCTGTAACTACGCCATCAACGGAAAAGGCCACCGGGTAGAATATCGGCTATCAATGCGGATTTTTGGGTCGTAATTTCGCGAGCATTCTCGTGGGACGTGTGCGCGATCCAGACTTTGCTGTTCGGTCGCATTTGCCCAAGTAGCGGCAAGTCTGCTGCGATCACTTGGGCAATGCGCGGGTACCCGCCAATCGTCTGGGCATCAACAGAAAGGAGAAAAGGCGATCCATCGGGTGGGCACTGCACTGTGCCGGGGAAAACCGCACTGCTGGCCATTGGCAAAGATTTGTCTAGCGTCATTGATAGCCCCGATAACTGTATTCCCATGCGGTCGGCTCGTCGGCCAACAGTCCACGGTGCATGAAAAAAGCGCTCTTGAGCGTCGTTTGTTAACTGATTGAATTCTGGCCCTTCAACGGCACGAATAAAGAAATCCTGCCCAATTTGAGGGCGATAAGCGGGTGTAATTTCGCGTGGTGATCCAGTCTCCAATTCCGCAAGGCACAGTTTATCTCCGGATGTCAGCGCTCGTCCGTTATGCCCGCCAAATGCAGCCGGTTGGTAAGTTGAAGCGCTACCCAAAAATGATGAAGCGCAAAGCCCGCCAGCGAAGGCGATGTAACAACGTGCACCGATATTTGTCTGGCCGATAGTCAGAGTGTCGCCAGTAGATACATTTATGGCAGTGTAGAATTCGACTGGAACTTTGTTGATGGTTGCGTTCATGGGTGCGCCACCAAGTGCTATTTTTCCTTCAGTGGCGAATTTTAACGTGGGCCCCTTGAGGGTGCATTCTAAGGCCGGGGCGCTGGCTGGGTTCCCCAATGCGATATTGGCAAGGGCGAGCGACAGGGGATCCGCGGACCCTGATAGGGGCACGCCAAGGTGACGATAACCTGGCCGCCCTAAGTCCTGAATTGTTGTCGATAGCCCGGCTTGTACAACGGTTGCGAATGTACCCATCACCGCGCCCCCTCAAGGGTTGAGAATGTTTTTGCGTCAACGGGCTTGAAGTGGACTTCGGTGCCCGGTGTGAAGATAAAGGGTTGATCAGCATCAGGATCGAATAATGTCGCCGGGGTGCGACCTATGATTTGCCATCCGCCCGGTGACTGGAGCGGATAAACACCAGTCATGGAACCTGCGATGCCGACCGAACCGGCGGGAACCTGTGGCCGGGGCGTTTTGTGGCGATTGCAATGAAGGATTTGATCGGTTGGCCCTAAATAGGCAAAACCGGGCGCAAAACCGACCGCGAGTACTCGGTAAGGAGCGTTTGTGTGGCGCTCTATTATTGCCTCTTGGGTAAGGTCCAGTTCGTTACAGAGTGGTTCGAGGTCTGGTCCATATTCGCCACCATAACAAACAGGGATTTCAATTTTAGGGTTCGGCATCGGCGCGGTCATGCCTGCCCCCTCACTCAACTGTTCCAAACGTTTATGTGCGTCGTGTGCCGATAAAATGGATGGGTTGAATTTTATCGTCACGCTGTCAATGCCGGCCACAGCGTCAATAATTCCGTTTACTGATCTGATGTTATCAGCGACAGAGTTAGCAAATAGCGCTTTATCTACAATATTTTGGTTGCCTAGGTATGTTGCTATCCACCCATTCTCGCCGAAGGGCGCAATATGATAATCGTGATTATTCATGAAAACGATCGGATCAGAAAGCTTGCGCTTTCTAGTTTTGTTCGGACGGCTTTGGCCGTTTCAACAGCGCCCTCAGAATCGCTATGAATGCAAAGGGTGTCGGCGGAAATCCGTAATTTGCCATCGCTAGCCATGAATTCGCGCTTTTCAGCGATCGCCAACGCTTGCGTGGCGCGGACATCAATATCAGCAATCACCGCACCGTTTTCGCTGCGCGGGGTTAGTGCGCCAGATGCAAGGTATAACCGATCCACAAACCCTTCCGCAAAAAACTTAATGCCGCGATCTTTAGCCGCTTGTTCGAGTGCCGAGTTAGGTGGCCCTATCAATGGCGTCCCATTTGCTGCGCGAGCGATGATCGCCGCGAGCGCCGGTGTCTTGGCTGCGTCATTATATAACGACCCGTGCGGTTTTATGTGCCGCATTGGAATTTGTTCCCGCGATAGGAGTTCGAAGAGGCCCGTGATCTGTGCGGTGAGGCTTTCAAGCAAATTTTTGTGGCTAATTTCTATGCTGCGCCGACCAAACCCATCTGGGTCTGGGTATGACGGGTGCGCACCAATCTGTACGCCGTACTTTTGGGCGAGGCGGGCTGTAGCGCGCATAGTCTCTGGTGTGCCGGTATGGCCGCCGCACGCAATAGAGCAGGAAGAAACAAGCGGCATGAGCGCAATTTCATTTTGCTGCTCGGCCAGATTTTTATACTCGCCCATGTCAGCATTGAGGTCGATTGATTGCATCATGCGAATCCGATCGCGCGCATGATCCCCCGTATCCCCAACCCAGCGGCGATGAGCACAACAATAATTCCAGCACTATTCGCAAGCCATCCATTGGCGTGTTGACCTAGAAGCTTTTTGTTGTTCGCTGCATATAGCAAGAATACAGCAATGATCGGAAGCAAAGCCCCGTTTGCAATCTGTGCAAAGATGATTATTTCGATGGGCTTGATACCGGTAATCGCGACCAACGTACCGATGAGCAATACTGTTCCAGCAATGGAGCGAAACTTCCAATCTGTAGGGTCGGGCTTAAATCCGAATAACTCAGCGGCAGCAAATCCAGTGGCTAGAGGTGCGGTGATCGCAGATGAAAGGCCGGCTGCAAATAGCCCCGTAGCCAAAAGAAAGGTCGCCCCCGCGCCGAATGCGGGCTCTAATTGCCGCGCCATATCGGCAGCATTCTGAACAATGATGCCTGAGCCAAAAAGACTGGCGGCGGCTGTTGATAATACGAGAATTGAGACGATGCCGCCAACGCCAATCGAAAGTCGGGCATCAAATCGCGCTTCATCCAAGCTTGATGGATCGGGCCATCGTTTCCGGGCGGCAGCGGCGTGAAGAAATAGATTATAAGGAACGATTGTTGTGCCGATGAGGCCGAGAATAATGGGCAACGCACCAATAGGAATATTGGGTATGGCGGCACCGCGAATAAGGGCGCTCCAATTCGGCCCGATAATAATAAGCGCAGTTGCGAAAGAAAGCGTCATCAATAAAACAGCCACGATCAACACTTTTTCGATTATTCGGTAGCCGCCAAATATCAAAATGGTGCCTGCAAGCAATGCGATACACCCGGATAGAGCTGGTCGTGATGCTAGGTCGGGTAAGGCGGCGTCTATCCCAAGCACTGCCCCTGCAATATTGCCGCCTTCATAGGCTGCATTTCCAATAAACAATGCGCTAATGATCAACGCGGCTACGGGCCATTTTAATGCGGGGGTGCCGGTGAATTGTTCCATCACCGCCTCGCCCAGACCACGCTGGGCGACAACCCCAAGACGGACGGCTGTTTCTTGCAAGATGATTGCCGCGATGGTGGCGAATACAAGCGCCCAGACAAGCGCATAACCAAAGGTTGCACCTGCGATGGTTGCTGTTGTGACAGTGCCCGGCCCAATAAAGGCAGCAGCGGTTAAAGCACCAGGGCCGATTGCGCGAAGTCGTTTAAACATCGGCAGACTCTACTGTGATATGCCGGAAAATGCATCCAACAAAAAAGCCGCCTTCGCGAACGAAGACGGCTTTTTGCTAATTCGTGGGGCTGAGTTTAGTTGCCTGCAGGCTTTAACTCTACGCCTGTGTTTTCTTGTACCGACGCTTTAGTGACGGGGGCCGCTTCAATTAATGCGATTGGCGCACCGTCTGGTGTTTTTGGCTGTTCTTTGCGTTCTTCGCGTAATTGGGGTTTTGGTTCTGGCGCAAGCGGGGCTGCTGGCGCAAAGCTAGGCGTTTCCACATCGCCCGAAGCGTACTCATCCCAATAAGCAGGTTGAGTCATCATTTGGCGAAAGACGTCAATATTATTGTCGGCGACGATAGGCGGAAGATCAGAACGTGCGAGGCGTTCGGCTTCGCGCATTTCGCCAGAAAGGGCGAGTACAAGTGCGAGATTTTGACGAATGCGCGAGTCGCCGCCGGCATTCGCCGCTGCGCTGCGCAATGTCGAGTTCGCAAGGCCTAGTTTTCCGTCGAGCGCAAAGGATAAGCCCTTGTTATTGAGAAGCATCACTTCATTTGGTGCCATGGCGAGGGCGCGGTCATAATTTGCGCGCGCTGACGAATGTTCACCGATTTGATCGAGAGCAACGCCATATGCGGAAAGAGCACGCCAATTCGTTGGCATTTTCGCAACCGCAGTTTCGAGATAACGTACAGCTTCAAAAGCCCGGCCACCTTCGACCAAAACCTTGCCATATTCCAAATTTACCGTTGGTTCGTCCGGATGAAGCGCAGATGATTTTTGCATCACCGACACAGCTTCATCATTGGAACCAATCTTCCGCAAAGACTGTGAAAACCGGACAGCCACATTCGGGTCTGATTGATCAGTGTTATACCGAGTGCCCCAAAATGCAGCGGCGGCAATGGGGTCCATGCTTTCTTCCGCTGCGGGGTTGGTATAAACACCAATTGCGTCACGATATTCGTCATTGCTGACGGATTGCGTGCCCGCATTCTGTGTTGTTGCACAGGCGGGCAGCATAATTGCTGCGCCAGTGATGATTGCGTATTTGTATACAAGCCTAGATGCGTTAAGCATGGTCTCGCCTCGATGAATTCCGCTTATTTCTGTCAGGATGATGACGCAAGGACTTCAATAAAGGCTTAACCGTATGGATAATGTACGATCAAAAGATAACTCGGAATTGATAGGTTAACGGATTATTTATGCGTCAAGAATTGTTAAGCGACTATGAACGGGACGCTGCCAATGCAGCGCTTCCTATTTATACTGTAAAAGAGAACGAAATTGATTCCTGTGATGCCCCAGAGGAGTTGATCTCCCTCGCACAATTCAACGGTTTCAACGGCGAGGCTGGCGGCGTATATGCTGATGGAAAAGCTGTGTTGCTTGGCGTCGGTGACGGGAGCGATCCATTCATATCGGCAGCTGCAGCCGAAAAATTACCTAAAGGAACATATGTGTTCGCGACATCAGCGGGCGCGGACGAAGCGAATTTAATAGCCCTTGGTTGGCTATTGGGGACCTATCGGTTTGATCGATACAAACAGCAAAAACCTGCCTCTGCGTGTTTGGTTGCGCCAGAAAACGCAGACATCGGGGGCGTGCGCCGGGCGGCGGGCGCGATTACGATGGTGCGCGATCTTGTTAACACTCCGGCAAGCGATATGGGCCCTTCCGCCATGGAACATACTGCCCGAAACCTCGCTGCGAATGAGGGTGCGCAAATAGAGGTCATTACGGGCGAGGAGCTTTTGGCCCAAAATTTTCCGATGGTTCATGCGGTCGGGCGTGCATCTGTCGATGCCCCACGTTTGATTGATTTGCGTTGGGGGGATGAAAATGCGCCGCGCCTGACGCTTGTGGGTAAGGGGGTGACCTTTGATTCTGGCGGGCTGAACATCAAAGGTGGCGCAGGCATGTCGCTGATGAAAAAGGATATGGGCGGCAGTGCCCATGTTTTGGCGCTGGCGGGCATGATTATGGCGGCGAAATTAAATGTTCGGTTGCGTGTATTGGTCCCGGCAGTTGAGAATGCGATTGCGGGTAATGCCTTCCGCCCTAGTGATGTGCTCCAAAGCCGTAAAGGCCTTACCGTTGAGATTGGCAATACGGATGCCGAAGGCCGCTTGATCCTTGCCGATGCGCTGGCCTATGGCGCAGAAGAGCAGCCGGATTTGATGATTTCTATGGCAACGCTTACGGGGGCTGCCCGCGTGGCTGTTGGGCCAGAGCTTGCGCCGTTTTATTGTGATGATGATGCGCTTGTCAGCGCCCTAGAGGAGGCCGCCGTCAAAAATGCCGACCCTGTTTGGCGGATGCCGCTTTGGCGAAACTATGAGGCGATGCTGTCATCATCCATCGCTGACGTAAATCATATTTCTGGTGGCGGGTTCGCCGGTTCTATCACGGCCGCACTTTTCTTAAAGAAATTTGCCGTGGACGCCGACCGCTGGATGCATTTTGACATCTATGCCTGGCGGCCAAAAGCGGCACCGGGACGACCCACAGGCGGCGAGGCACAGGCGATCCGTGCGCTATTCGACGTTCTGAGCAAGCGTTACCCGGCGGCATAATCTGTCGTTTCTTTGCCGATAATACCCTTGCCCTGAGCGGCCGAACGGTTGCATGGATATAAATTGGTTCATGGGCTTAAGGCGTAAGAAACAACATGGCAGCGACAGATAATCTAACCGTTTGGCGAGAAGTCATGTGCGACGCTGTTCGTGCGGACGGTCCTGATTTGTCGATGCGCCAATGGGCCATTTTGTTGTCCGTTTACTTGAAACCGGGACCACATACGGTTCGGGCATTGGCGCGCGATTTGAACGTGCCGAAGCCGGCGATCTCTCGCGCGTTGGATGCATTGTCGATTTTGGGCTTTATCAAGCGGGTGCGAGACGCCAATGATAAACGCATCGTTATTGTGCAAAAAACGGCTGACGGTGCTATTTACCTCGACAATTTCTCGCGCCTTGTTGATACCTATACGGAAGAACCGCGCTTGAATGCGATGTATGGCTGACAGGCTTTAGTCGAAGCGCGGTAAATCAGCGATTTTTGCCCCTGCGATTTGCGCCTTACCATCGTTCAATATTATTGGCGCTGCTATCTTTCCGCCCCCCGCAATTGCCGTGAGTGTTAATGCGGCGGCAAGCTTTTCCGCCTCTTTTTCGCTCGTTAGGCCAAGCTTCCCGAGCGTTGTTATGAATGGCGCAGGGGCGATGATTTCAGTGTTTAATTGGCCTGTGGGCTGGTTTTTATTGTCGAGTGATAGTTGACCAGCGACGGACAATTTTGATTGTTGTATTTCGGTTTTCAAACCGGAAATTATTAACTGGCCTCCCGCGTGACGCCACAAATCCGCGTCTGCGACAGCTTCGGCTTTTGTTAAGGCAATAACCGTTTGCATATTGCCCAAATCAAGCCGCTCGTTTTTGACTTCGCGATTGAGATCTGTGGTCGCCAGGCTCAGGGTTAGTGTCGATAGGTTGCCAGCCTCGGGGGATAGATCGAGCAATAGCGAGCCAAGATTCACGCGCATATCATCAGCTTGGCGATGTGCATTAAGATGGCCAATAGTGGCTGCGAATTTCCATTCGTGTGTTTTATCATTTGCAATGGAAACGCGAAAATCTTTGGCGCGGATAGCCCAATCACCATACCCATCAACATGAATAAATTGTTCTGTCTGCGTGGAAAAAATCAACTTGTTGAGGTCGTAAGGCAGGGCATCCAGGCTCAATCGTTCCGTATACCAAGAATATCTTTGATCTTGGGTTTCGATACGCGGTGCCTCGACATGCACCCGTAAAAAGAAAGGAAATCCGTCGGACTTGAGCGCATCATACTGAACGTCAATTCCCATTTCACGTTGATCATCCGCCCAAGCGGTAATTGCTTTTTTCATCTCCCCGGCACCGGCCTGCCAGAGAAAGAAATAGGCGATCAGGATAATCCCTGCGACTGCGTAGGGTACATATAGCCAGCGCCGCCGGAGTTGTTGTGCGGTGTCAGTCATGGTTCACGCTTTCTAGGTCGGGGCGTGCGCTCTCCAGTCGGGCGCGGAGTTCGTTGGTGAATTCTTTGCGGTCAAGGCCGGGCGCGATTGCGGGTAAGATGCGCAATGTAATTGTGCCCGGCGTTTTTTTGATACCTGGGTGTCGCCAGAAACGGCCGCTATCATGAGCGACAGGAACGCAGATGGTGTTTACGGCTGCATATAACCCTGCGACGCCCGGTTTAATTGACGCTCGTTCGCCGGGGGAGATGCGGGTTCCCTCAGGGAAAACAATAACTTGTTCACCAGCCGCGATGTGTTCTGCTGCCTTGCGCGTCATCGCGCGAAGGGCTTTTGCCCCGCCTTTTCGGTCCACCGGAATGTTGTCAGCGCCTGTGGCCCACCATCCATAAACGGGAATTTTGAGCAATTCTTTTTTGAGGATCATGACCGGTTTGGGCATGAGCGCATAAAGCGCGATCGTCTCCCACATTGATTGATGGTTGGCCGCAATGATCGCGCCACCTTGTGGAATGTTCTGTGCGTCTTCTATCCGATAGGAGATGCCCGTGATGACACGCAAATTCCAAAGCGTGAGGCGCGCCCATAGTTGAATCGTTTTTCGGGCAGCTTTTTTATTAATAATCATCGGTAGGCAGACAATTCCCATGATTAAAACCATAAGAATCAAAAGCACCGTGAATATAAACGAGCGAAGTTGTATCAGCATTACTTGCCAACGCTGTCGACAAAGCGTTTGGCATGCGCCAATAGAAATTTAGAATACTCACCCGCCAATCGTAGCGCCGATTTAATCGAGGTGGGTTTTCCGTCACTATCGAGATAGCCCGATGATACAGCAAAAGGATTGATTTCTGCGTTTGGCATTTTTGCAGAGGTTTCAAGGATGGCGCGGGGCATATGGTAATCAGACGTAACCAGAACAATTTGCTTGAAAGCATGGGTCGTGGCCCAATTACTTAACTCGCTTGCGTTGCCCTTTGTGCTCATGGCCTCGCGCCCAAGGTCAACGCAACAATCGAAACGTTCTGGGGTGCCGGTCCAAAATTCAGACAGGCGCGCGCGCGATGTGTTGGGATGGACGCCTGAAATCAAAAGCCGCTCGCCTTTGCCCTCTTGAAATATTGACATGGCTGCAACAATGCGTGCACCGCCACCGCCGGTATAAACGACCACACCGTCTGTTTGATCCGGTACGACACTTTCTGTCGTTGGCAATTTGGCGATAAAGATCAACAATCCAATCGCCCAGAGGATGCCTAATCCGGTAAGACTTGAAATCAACTGTCTCACGATTTTATCCGTCCCAAGTCTGCCACATGCTCACGATACCCGATCGTACTATATAGGGTCTAGGGTGGTCGTTGGGCCAATATTAATATTGCTTGGCAAGCGTTTTTAATACGGTCATGCGCGCAGTGATTGCAGTCACGAGGCAAGTCGCAATGGGGGCTATAACTAGCCACAGGATCACCCAACCGCCTAACGAAAAAGCAGGCACAAATGCGTCAGTACCCATTCGCGCACTCATCCCCAGGGCCAAAAACGCCAGAGCGGTCAGAGCCACCACGAGACCAATAACAGCGCCACGCAAGCCGAGAATGAAAAACCGCCGTTGCACTTCGGCGGCAATGAAATTGTCCGTTGCCCCGACCAGATGCAGGACGGAGATAATTTCATGATTAGCCGCGAGTCCAGCGCGGGCGGCAAAAACCGATATCGCGCAGGCGGCCCCCATAACCAGCATGAAAATAGATAATGCCATGGCCTGACCTGAGCGTGCGGCACCAGAAAGTCGGTCATGCCACCTTGTATGATCATCAATCGTTGCGCCCGGTGCGGCGGCAACTAGCCTATTGCGAAGGAGATCTAGATTGTCACGTAAGGTAGGGTCGGCTTTGACTTCGATAATTGCCGGGATGTTCAAAAAGACTTCGGCATTGCCTTCGCCGAGCCAAGGTTCAAGCAGCTTGGTGGTGTCTTCGCGGCTCCGCACGGTCGCCTCAACCACGCCTTCGGTGTCGTTGAGGACGCGTAGCGCCTCGGTGACACTGGCGTCAATTTCGGTGGGGCTTGCCCCTTTGACCTGAACGGTAATTTCCGACCGTAGTGCAGACGTCCATTCACTTGCAGCTCGATTGACCATCAATAGCGACGCCATGGCCAGCACAGCCAAAAACGACATAATGGCAATAACAGCGGTTAGGGGCGCTCCGGCTGCGCCGGCTTCGGGGAGAAGCGGTGCACTTCCCGATCCGAAACGTTTTTTTCGAGGTTGTTCTTCAGTTTGGGGTTCATCGTCATGCGCGGCGGTGGTCATGAAGCTCCCCCAATGCCAGCACTGCGAGACACGCCGCCCTCATTAATTCTTAACACCGGTTTACCAATGGATTGCACAAGGTGCAGATCATGGGTCGCGACAATGACCGCGGCCCCTAATTTATTGAGCTCCACGAATAATTTCATGATCCGTTCGCCCATGGCGGGGTCCACATTGCCGGTCGGTTCATCGGCGAGGATAAGGTCCGGTTTTGAGACTAAAGCGCGCGCCAACGCCACTCTTTGCTTCTCTCCACCGGACAGTGTTGGCGGTTTTGCGTCCATTCGATGACCCAATCCGACCCAATTTAAGAGTTCGCTTACATCTTCGCGGTAATGATTTTGGTTAACACCAGCGACTTTCATGGGGAGCGCGACATTTTCGAAAGCGGTGAGATGATCGAGGAGTCTAAATTCCTGGAAGACGACGCCAATTCGGCGGCGAAGCGCGGGCAATGCCTCGCGGGGCGCTTCCATGGCGTCTTCACCGAACAACGAAAAATGCCCCCTTGTCGGCCGATGCGCGAGGTAAATCATCTTGAGCAGGCTCGTTTTACCTGCCCCGGAAGGCCCCGTCAGGAAGCGAAATTCACCTTCCGACAGCGACATCGAGACGTCGCTAAGGGTTTCGGGCGCTCCTTCATAGGAAAGCCCGGCATTTTCGAATCTGACGATTTCTTTTCCGGTATCCATTTTCCATCCGGTCTGAGTGTGCAGCGGTCAGTTCTACGCGGCTTCACTCTTGGTGAACACATAAATGATTCTGGCGTGTCATGATAATTACCTGTCCCGATTGTACCACTCGTTATGATGTTGATGATGAGCGTTTTTCCCCAAATGGACGCTCCGTGCGGTGTTCGTCATGTGGCGAAAGCTGGTTTGTGCCTGCTCCTGAGTTGATTGACGTAGAGCCCATCAAGGAAAGTAACGTCCGCGCCGATAAAGAAAAGACTGAACGGCCCAACCGACGCGAGAACAGTGATCGTGCAAGAATCCGTGTTGGGGTCCCAAAAGATGATGCCGATCATCAAGGCCGCGATGACAATCGTAAAGATAGAAGCGATATTAAAAATCATCAAGAAAGCGACCACAAACGCCGCAACGAATCCGACGACGATCGCGACTTTCAAGACCGCGAACGCAAAGATCGGAAATCACGTCGTGACAGCCGGGACGAAGAACCACGTCGGAAATCATATGAAGATGACGAAGATGATTCGCTATTTGTGCGCCCTAAGGATCGCGTAGAAAACAAGTCTAAAGGGCGCGGCGATCACAATGACGACAACGCGAATGTGCGTAGCCGAAATGATCGTGACGAATCTCGGCGCTCGCATCGTGACCGCGACGAAGACGACGACGTTCAAGAAAAAGGTTGGCGCAAAGGTCGTCAATTCATCATCGAAGATGAAGATGATGTAGAAAATCGACCATTTTTTGCGCGCAAGAAGAAAAAAGAACGCGATGAGGATCGCCGCGAGCCATTGCGTTTTGGCGATGATGATTACGCAGATGAACGCAGCCAAAATGATACGCGTGAAGAAGAGCGTTTTTCCGATGAGGAAGACGATATAGATTACGACGTTGTCGATGCTGATTGGGAAGATGTTGGCGAAGATGGACCGATTGAACGTGGTTTTGGTCGTCGCATCCGTAGCCAACGCCGGCGCGCAACAGCTTTGGCACGGCTAGAGGATGTACGTCCGCTTGATCCGCAGGCGCTTGATGATGAGTTTTTTGCGGCGCTTAAAGTTACGCCACGGGAACTGGAAACAGCTATCCGTAAGGCGCGCCGCCGCGCCGAAGCGCGTGATAAGAACCGCCTGACACCGTTCAGAGCGTTTGGGTGGGCGATGTGGCTATTCGCGGTTGTTGGTGTGCTTTATGTGGTGGTGACCTATCGTGATGATATCGTAAAGCTTGCTCCGGGTACGGCGGATGCATATGCCGTGATCGGTATTGATGCCAATCCCTATGGACTGGCGATTGATAATGTCCGTCATCGTTTGGCAATGTCGACAGGTGGTCCAACCATTGAGATCACTGGACACCTTCGAAATGAGACTGATGCCGCGATTGATACACCGTTGCTACAGGCCGAAGCGCTGGGCGCACGTGGTGAATTGTTGGCGCGATGGACCTTTGCTGCGAGCGAAGCACAGGTTTCTGAAAGCGGTATCGTGGAATTTGTTACGCGAGCACCAGCGCCAGATGGGGTCACGGAAGTTGCGCTGTCATTTGCACCAGCATCTTCGACGGTTCTCGATAGTTTATTGCCGCTGAACGAATAACAAATGCGCCGATAAACTGGCGCTTTTCATTAAAAGCGATTATGACCGGTCCCTTCATATATCAGAGAGGGGAGCGTTCAAATGCGCACGCTTTATACCGAAGATCAGATCGCCCAACGCATTGATGAGATGGCAAAAGAAATTGCACGTGATCTCCCTGCGGATTTTTTAATGGCACCTGTGTTGACGGGTGCCTTTGTTTTTGCAGCCGATTTGTTGCGGGCGCTCTATCGCCATAACAGCGACCCCTATGTGGATTTTATTCAACTCTCATCCTATGGCGGTTCGCGGTCATCTTCTGGGGTTGTGACCTTGCTCAAAGACTTCTCGATTGACCTTACCGGCAAGACTGTACTGCTAGTGGATGATGTCCTTGATACAGGACGTTCTTTACATTTTGGCAAAGGGATGATTCTTGATCGTGGCGCGGTCGAGGTCAAAACATGTGTGTTCGTCAAGAAACAAACAGGTCATGCGGAGGATATTAGCTGCGATTATATTGGGTTTGATGCGAAGGCTGATGACTTCCTGATTGGGTATGGAATGGATGATGATGGCCGAAAACGGGGTGTTCCGCTATTGGGTGCGGGGTAGACGGACGTTATCGTGGCCTAAAGCCACCATTCCCGTGGACGCGGGTGCGCGCTCAAATTTAATATATATTGTTCCAGCAGGTAGATTCTCTGTTGTTATCTTAAAAACGTTCTAATAGCCGTTCCAGATATTCAACTTCGCTTTCGTCGCGATTGGGTTCACCCAAACGCTTGCGCAGTTCATCAATGACCGCGCGGGTTCTGCCGGCTTCGCTCATGCCCGGCACTTCAACACCTTCGCCTAAGGCCTGACCGGCAGGTCGCCCCAGTGGATCCATCGCAGGGCCGCGCTCGCCATTCTCACCTTGGCCATTTTCGCCTTTAGCTTGGCGCATTTGTTCTCTGGCGAGCTTTTCTGCGCCTTCTCTCAGGCCCGCAATGGCGCGTTCCATTGCATCGCTCGCGGTACCGAAATCATCACTACGCAGAGCGTTTTCAGCCTCACGCATGGCGTTGCGTGCGCCGTTTAGGGCTTGTCTGGCTTCGCCATTCGGATCGGGTTTTCCATCTGCATTCAGTTCATCCATTAATTTGTCGAGATCACTGCCTAGGCCGCCTTCGCGCCCTGCGAGGTCATCACCATTACCGCCACCGGATTGGCCACGTTCAAATGCCTCGTCAGCTAATTCGCGCTGGCGTCCGATCATTTCGCCAGCCTGACCGGCTGCGCCGCCCGCTGCTTCGCCCGATGCGCCTTGTTGCCCTTGTCCGCTTTGGCCCGAACCGCTTTGAGACATCCGAAGATTATTGAGCATGTTTTCAAGCTCGGACAACATTTGACGCGCGGCGTTTGCTGCCCCTTGTTCTGACAGATCGCGAATTGCATCGAGCATTTCATCAAGATCAGAGCGTTCGAGTTGCTGCGCGTTTTGTTGACCATCTCCATCGCTCGGCTGGCCGGATTGCGCCATAGCCATGAGATAGTCGTTCATTGCCTGCCGAAGGTTTTCTACCAATCGCTCAATTTCGCTGTCGCTGGCCCCGTTCTCTAATGCTTGCCGTAGGGCTTCTTGAGCGGCTTCCAGTCGTTGGCGGGCGAGTTCTAGGGATTCGTCTTCTAATTGTAGCGCAAGCGGCCAGAATTTTTCGACAGCGTCATCAAAACCATCATCATTTTGACGCATCACGCGCCAGAATGCCGAGCGTAGCAATAGATAGTTCGTTGGTTTATCCGTGTAGAAAATATCGGGCGCTAATGTCATTGCATCGAAAGACCGTGCGGCGCGTTTCCAATCATCCTCTGCCACTGATAATGTTTGACGTTGTTCAATAACGGCCTTGGCAATCGGGTTATAGAATAACCGCGTCGGCAGAGTGACAATCTCTTCGGTGGATTCGCCATCTTGCTTCGCGCCATCAGTCACCACGGCTTTGGCAATCACTTGTAACCCCGCCCAAGGGTCGGATTGTAAATCTAGACTAACGCCATGCTCGCCTGATCGTCCGGCGACCCCTTCAAGGGGAATGCTGCGTTGTTCATTAAGTGCTTTTTCAGTAAACGCAGGGCTATCGAGTGGCCGCTCCTGTTCGGGATCAAGTCGTAGAACCAATCGGGCTTGCTCAACGCCGTAATCGTCCTCAAGCAGAATGCTAAATTCCAAACGCGCGTCGTCGGTGCGGGCAGGGGGCTCCATAAAGGCCACGAGAGGAGCGCTGTCGCTAATAATACCGATGGGCCAGTTGAATGGTTTTCCGCTGAGTGAAAGTTGCAAAAGACCACTTTCGCCAAGCGCGATTTGCGTGCGGCCCGCGCCATTATCGCGATTAATGTCCGGACGGATTTTCTCATTCGCTGTTTGATAAACAATCTTGGCCCGGCCTGCGCCGTTTATTTGCGCGACAAGAATTGAACCCTCGGGGGCATCAATCTGAACGATTTCATCGGATGGATTTTCCCCGGCGCGTAGCAGATAGATTGGTGCGCGGTTGGCGTAGGCCGGTGGTTCTATCCATACATCGGCCACCAATGCGCCAGAACCCGCATGGGCCGCTGGCGAAAAGCCAAGGGCTAAGCGCGTGGGTGCATCCTTTCCCGCAGCGATCACACCAATGCATAAAAGACCAAGGGCGATATAGCGCAAACCAAATGGGTCACGCTCATAGGCTTTCGTTTCAAAAGACTTTAATCGCGCTTTTCTGGCTTGCGTCCGCATTTCTTCGAGATGCGCCTGCCATAGCGGTGATGGGTTCGCGAAAAATGGTTGGTCGTCTAGTGCCTGTAGCGCGGCATGGTGCACACCACCATCGGACTCAAGCCGTGCTTGGCCTTCGCGCCGGGTTGGGAATTCAATTCCCCGCAAATTTTGAAACAGCAGATATCCAAATCCGCAGACGCCTAGAATTAACCCTAGGGCGTGTGCCCATACGGGGATGTAACGCCACAGGTCACACAGGCTGACAAACGCAAATAAAAATGGAATGGCCAATGTCGGTAGAATGGCAGGCCAGAATTTTTCCCAAAACAAGACAAGCCGTGCTGCGAAAATCGCAGTTCGGCCAGGAATGCGCTTCCGCTTTGCGGAATCATGTGCCAACACGGTCGTCATACTTCTTGCACTTTATCGCGGGAAGGGGCTCGCGTCGACGCCGCTTCACCTCACACTTGCTTCACTCTGGCGGATCGCTGGCGGAAATGGGTTAACAAACAGGAGAACACCCTTGGTCTTCGTGCTCGCTTCGCCAAAACGCCGGCAAAAAATGACCGAAGAGGCGAAGCAATCGCGGGCGTCAGCGTTACACTGGAATCTCGCCTGGCTGTTCGTCATTATCTATAACCTTGTGGGTATCGCTGATATTTGTTCAACGGTGCTTGCCCTACAGATTGGCGCGGGCGAAGAGGCTAATCCCATTGTTCTCGGAATGATGAACCATGCTGGCGATGGATGGATTATCGCAAAACTATTCCTACAAGGTGTGATTAGCTTTATGGTTGTCTGGTTTCCGCATTGGATCGTGTTGACCTTTTTTGCGGTGGCGACGGTTGGCAACGCGCTCATCGTTGCCAACAACTTTGCAATCGCGGGTGTGTTTTAATCGATCCAATCGGGATAGTGCTCAAGCGCCGTCATTTCATCAAAAGTTGGACGCCTACGGATGATTGCGTGCTTATCGCCGTTCACCAGAACTTCGGGAATTAGTGGTCGCGTATTATATTGCGAAGACTGTGACGCACCATATGCCCCGGCTGACATAATCGCCATATATTCGCCGGGTGCCATTTCAGGCAGGTTACGGGCTTTGGCAATATAGTCACTCGATTCACAAACGGGACCAACAACATCATATCGTGCATTGACCGCGTCCATGTCACGCTTGACCGGAATGATGTCATGATGGGCATCGTAAAGCGCTGGGCGGATCAGATCGTTCATGGCCGCATCAACAATTAGGAATTTTCGCGCTTCACCTTCTTTGACGTAAACCAGTTTTGTCACCAAAAGCCCTGCATTCCCGGCGATCATTCTACCTGGTTCGAAAATTAATTGAACATCAAGTGGGGCTGTTACACGCTTGATCAGTTCAGCATAATCATTCGGGTGCGGCGGAATTGTGCCGGCACCGTACGGAATACCTAAGCCGCCACCAAGATCCAGCCTTTCGATTGTGCAGCCGTCTTCGCGAAGATCTTTGATCAGTCCTGCTGCTTTTTCAAAGGCGGTTTCAAATGGTGCAAGGTCAGCAATTTGTGATCCAATATGAAGATCGACGCCTTTGATGCGAATATTCTGCATCTCGCGTGCACGGGCATATAATGCGCGGGCGTTCGTCCATGGTACGCCGAATTTATCTTCCTTGCGGCCGGTCGAAATTTTGTCGTGACCACCTGCGGCGACGTCCGGATTGACCCGGATTGCGACCGGTGCGATTTTGTCGAGATCACCAGCAATGTTGTTTAGGGCTTCTAACTCCGGTGCGGATTCAACATTGAATTGATAGATTTCGGCATTTAGCGCGGCTTCCATCTCTTCAGTAGTTTTGCCGACACCAGAAAAAACAATTTTCTCTGGTGCAATGCCCGCATGCAGCGCGCGTGTTAACTCGCCGGCGGATACGACATCTGCGCCCGCGCCTTCGCTTGCCAGAATGCGCAAAACAGCGAGGTTGGGGTTCGCTTTGACTGAATAGGCAACAAGTGCGTCAGTATCGGCAAACGCTGTCGAAAATACCTTTATATGTCTGCGCAAAGTTGCTTCGGAATATACATAAAATGGCGTGCCGACTTTTTCGGCCAGCGCAGAAATGTCAATGTCTTCCGCATAGAGACGGTCTTGTCGGTAATCAAAGTGATGCACAGTTTTGGCCTATTGAACGATTGTTTTTGCTTCTGGTTCGTCGGGCGCGCGTAAGGGGGCCTTTTTTCCGCATGCAGAAACGGCAACCAAAATAGCGAGCGTCATAAAAAGGGCACGCATATCAATTCTCCTGTTTCAACGCTGAAATCCAGCGCTGTGCTTGCGTCTTTACATTTTCTGGGGCGGTGCCGCCATAGGCTTTGCGCGACGCAACCGAAGCATCGACCGACAGAACATCAAAAATGCCGCTATGGATGCGGGTTTCAACGGCCTGCATTTCGTCGAGGCTTAATTCGTCAAGGCGAACTGATTTCGCCTCAGCGGCAGCAACGATGCGACCGGTAACATGGTGCGCATCACGGAACGGAAGCCCCAATTCGCGCACCAGCCAATCAGCAAGGTCGGTTGCGGTCGAAAATCCGCGAGCGGCGGCGGCCTTCATATTTTCGGGGTGCGGGGTGAAATCACCTATCATGCCCGTCATGGCCGCAACCGCGAGGGCAAGCGCATCCACTGATTCAAAAGTTGCGGCTTTGTCTTCTTGAAGGTCCTTGGCATAGGCAAGCGGTAGAGCCTTCATCACCGTCAGCAACAGATTCAAGGAACCGGTAATGCGTCCAGTTTTCGCACGAACAAGTTCTGCAGCGTCAGGGTTACGTTTTTGGGGCATGATAGAAGAGCCGGTTGAAAACGCGTCCGAAAGGCTTGCAAAGCCAAATTGTGGTGATGTCCACAAAACGAGTTCTTCGGCCAAACGCGACAAATGGGTCGCGGCGATTGCGGCCGCAGAAAGAAGCTCCAACGCGAAATCACGTGATGAAACGCCGTCAAGAGAATTTGCGCACGGATTATCAAACCCAAGTGCATTGGCGGTCGAGTTTCTATCGATCGGAAAGGGCGTCCCGGCGAGTGCGGCTGATCCAAGTGGGCATTCATTCATGCGGTTGCGGGCATCAATAAAGCGCCCCGCATCGCGCGAGAACATTTCAACATATGCCAATAGATGATGACCAAGCGTGACTGGCTGTGCGGTTTGTAAATGGGTAAAACCCGGCATGACGGTGGCGGCGTTTTCTTCAGCGCGTTCCGCCAGTGCTTGCATCAATGCTTTTAGACCTGCGGCTGCTTCGTCACAGGCATTGCGGCACCACAGACGAAAATCCGTTGCCACTTGGTCGTTGCGTGATCGCGCAGTGTGTAGACGGCCCGCCGGCTCGCCAACGATTTCTTTTAGCCGCGCTTCGATATTCATATGAATATCTTCTAGCGCTTGGCTAAATTTAAAGGTGCCGCCCTCAAGTTCTTTTGCGACTTGGTCCAGGCCGCTGAGAATTGCGTCACGATCTTCGCCAGAAATAATTGAAACCTCGGCCAGCATAGTCGCATGGGCGCGCGATCCGGTGATATCTTCGCGCCATAGGCGTTTGTCGATATCGATTGACGAGTTGATCGCTTCCATGATTGCGGCTGGTCCTTGAGAAAAACGACCACCCCACATCTGGTTTTCTGTGCTATCGGGCTTATCTGACATAATTCAATTCAATTCGGTTGGAGTGACGTGACGTGAATATTCTAAAACAACCTCGCTTTTGGCTCCTTGTTTGGGGGGCGGCTGGCGCGGTGTTTCTCCTCTACGTCATCGTGAGCGCGAGTGTAAGCCCACGCGACGCCGCATCCTCCTCTTTACCGTCAGCATTGGATCACGATCGTGCGCTTTTGGTCGGTGAAATGGAGGATTTCACCTATGCCTTCCCGCCGCGCGGCACACCAGAAATTACCTTCCTCCATGAAGGGAATTCCATGTCCCTTAATGACTTTCGCGGTAAAGCCGTGTTGGTCAACCTATGGGCAACGTGGTGTGCCCCATGTCTCAAAGAATTGCCGTCGCTTGACGGGCTGCAAAATGTATTAGGTGATGAAAAATTTGAAGTTGTCGCCATCGCTGCAGATTCGCGTGGGCCAAAAGTCGCGCAAGATTACCTTGATCGGTTGGAGATTAATCACCTCAAACTTTATGCTGACCCGAATTTGCAATTCGCATTTGCAATGGGCGGCGCGGATGTGCTGCCGATTAGTGTTCTTTATGACGCAAAGGGCCAAGAGGTTGGCCGCCTCATCGGCGAGGCGGACTGGCAAAGCCCTGAAGCATTGGCATTGGTGCGGTCGGTATTGCCATAAAACGGTCTCTGACTCGCCCTAGGCTTGTCCGACCATTGCCGATATACCATCGGCACGATTTTCATCCGTGGAAGGGCAGGGCTGCATCGGGCAGGTCGTTTGCTCCACGGCGAGGGAGCTAAATTCGTGAATTATTCCAACATTTTACTAGCGGGCGTTGCGTCGCTCGCGCTGATTTCCTGCGGGAAAAAGGACGATGGCGTCGATGCGCCAAAATCAGAAACCAGCCAACAAGCAGCAAAGACGAATGCGGATTCGCCGCTAAATACGTCGTTCAAGCTCAAAGGCGCTGAACCAGTTGAAATCGATCAGTTTTTTGCGCTGCTGCCAGAAGATGCTCGGCCAACTTATGAAACAGCGACATTTGACAATGCCCTTGGTGCAGATGTTGTAACGGGCCTTCGCTTTTCTGATGCGGATGATGGCGAAGCGCTAACCGTGGCGCGGGCCGAGTTTTTTGGTCTCGACATGGAAGCTATTGATCGCGTCAAAGCGGCGACGGATGTGGGCCCTGATGCGCCGTTCGAGACGATTTTTACTAAAGTCCGTCTTTTTGATTTGGCGACCGAGGGCTTTGAGGGTGATGTCGAGGCCGTTGGTCTTACGATCGGTGGCGTTGAATTTGATCAACTTCAAATACGTCAAGGCGGCACTGAGGGTAATGGCGAGGGCGACGAGGGCGCGCGGGCACTCAATGCAATCAACATTGCTGGTATCTATTATAAAGACATCGCAATGGCCGCCGAGTCCGATGAAACGCCATCATTTGTCGTAAATGTCCCCGATCTTCGTTTTGTTGGCGTAGGCGGCGGAAAAATTGGCGCGATTATCGCCAACGAACTTGGGTATACGGTTGAGCAAACCGATGAATCGCGATTGGCCATGATGCAGGCTTTTGGCCCGCAAGGGGCAATGTTCCTTAATGGACCACTTTCTGGGTTCATCGCGCCAGAGAGCCAAGAGATCAAAGTTGAAAGCTTTGAGTGGCGCAACATTGATTTTTCAGGTTTGCTTTCATGGGGCTTGCGCGATGAGAAGCCACCAATGACGGCTGAAAATCTAATCGACCTTGGTACGCTGAAGGCGCTCGATACCCAATCGTGGGTGAATGGAAAACGCGCAGCGGTGGTTGCAGAAACGACGATGACTGCGGGCGAATTCACTTGGCTAGCGCCTTCAAACATTCGTCTCGAATCCAAGGGCGCGGTATATGACTTTACGGCATATATTCCGGATTCGGAAGAAGATGCGGCGAAGGTCTTAAAAGAGCATGGCCTTGATGATGTGAAAGGTGACGGTTTTGCATCATGGGTTTGGAATTCGAAAAATGGTAATGCCGATCTCGACTATGTTTTTGAAATGCCAACACTTGCTGATTTCAATATGAATATGAGCATTTCCGACCTAAAACTTTCGGAACTCGCCAGTGCCGCAGAAGAAGGTGAAACCAATCTGCTTCGCGAACATGGTGCGTTCAAAGGTTTCACATTAAAATTGAAAGACGAAAAAGCACTTGATGCAGTTTTCGCAATGGCAGCGCTTCAAATGGGTGGTTCCGGTGAAGATCTGCGTGTTTCTGCGCCGGGGCTTATCCGGTTGTCAGGTGCGCAGGCCGCCCAGATGAATCCGCGCATTTCTTCGTATGTGAATGCGTTTGCCGATTTTGTTGCTAAAGGTGGTTCGATAGAAGTGTCGGCACGACCAGCCGAGGCTGTGCCATTTACGACGCTACAGGCGACGGGTATGTCAGCGCCACAAACGATGCCTGATGTACTCGATCTAACTGTAACGCACAAAGAGTAAATTCTTATCCGCTAATCCACCGGGGTTGGCGGGTAGGTATTGAATTTAGAACGGGCCGCGCATTCGATGCGCGGCCCGTTTTTTATCAATCACTAAGGACAAATGTCACTTTCAGTACGACCCGATATTCTTTTATTTTTCCCTTGTCGAGGATCACGGACTGATCTTTCACCCAAGCGCCCTCAACATTTTTCAATGTCTTGTTCGCTCTATCGATACCTTCTTCGATTGCGTCCTGAAAACTTTTCGGAGAGCCGGAAATAATCTCTGTAACTCGTGCAACGGACATAATGCCTCCTATCTGTTTTTCGGCGTGTTAATCACGCCGATGCAGAAAGTAGAACATTTTTAGGGTCAGGCTTGCAATCTGGCCCTAGCGCGTTGGGACGGGTATGTCGCCAGAATAGTCATAGAAACCGCGACCGGTTTTCCGGCCTAACCAGCCTGCTTCAACATATTTCACCAAGAGCGGGCAGGGGCGGTATTTTGAATCGGCCAAGCCTTCATAAAGGACCTGCATAATAGCAAGGCAAATATCGAGTCCGATGAAATCAGCCAGCTCGAGGGGACCCATAGGGTGATTGGCACCGAGTTTCATACCGGTATCAATACCTTCGACGCTGCCGACGCCTTCATACAATGTATAAATAGCCTCGTTGATCATCGGCATCAAAACCCGGTTGACGATAAATGCCGGGAAATCCTCTGATACCGCCATTATTTTTCCGAGCGAGGCGATGACATCTTTTGTGGTTTCAAAGGTTTCTTTTGACGTTGCGATACCGCGGATGACCTCGACCAGTTTCATCACTGGTGCCGGGTTCATAAAGTGGATACCGATAAAATGATCTGGATGTTCGGTAGCTGCCGCAAGGCCGGTGATGGAAATGGACGACGTGTTACTGGCGAGGATCGCGCCCGTTTTTAGGACACCTTTGAGCGCAGCAAAGATTTCTTTTTTTATAGCTTGGCTCTCGCTAGCGGCTTCGATAACGAGGTCGCATTGCCCAATGCCATCAAGTAGATTCGTTGTTTTAATGCGCGTTAACGCGGCACTATCGGCACCCTGATCAATAACGCCCTTGACGGCTTGTCGGGTCAGATTCTTTTCAATGCTTGACATCGCATTTGCAATTTGTTCGTCAGAAATATCGTGCAAGACCACATCGTAACCAGCCTGTGCAAACACATGGGCGATGCCGCTTCCCATTTGGCCCGCGCCAATTACGCCGACTGATTTAACTGATGTCATAGCCCGTTCCACTTCCAAAAAGGTGCGCCACTTGGTTTTGCGGCGCTCAGCCAACTTGATATTAGGCGCGTCGTGCCTGCCAACATGCGCGCCACAATGATATTGCACTGCAATAATGGCGGCGGCAAGGGCTGTTCTTGCCCGGTTGGGCGCTTGTGCATCCTTTCGGTTTTTTTGGAGTGGTTTGGTGATGAGAAGCGCATAAAAAAAGCCCCGCATTAAGCGGGGCTTTTTGTGTGATTGTGCTCGCGGCGCTTTAGAGCGCTGCTTCGAGTTCCGGTAGTGCTTTGAACAGATCAGCAACGAGGCCGTAATCTGCAACCTGGAAGATCGGTGCTTCTTCGTCTTTGTTGATCGCGACGATGATTTTCGAGTCTTTCATCCCTGCGAGATGCTGAATAGCACCAGAGATGCCGACAGCGATGTAAAGCTCTGGGGCTACAACCTTGCCAGTTTGGCCAACCTGATAGTCATTGGGTACATAACCCGCATCAACGGCGGCGCGTGATGCACCAACCGCCGCGCCGAGTTTGTCAGCAATCGGGAAGATATATTTTTCAAAGTTCTCGTAAGAAGCCAACGCGCGGCCACCAGAAATTACGATCTTCGCGCCGCTAAGTTCTGGGCGTTCCGACTTGGTTAGCTCTTCACCAACAAAGTTCGAAAGCCCTTTGTCAGCGGGCGCATCGATTGTTTCGACAGATGCAGCGCCGCCAGTTTCAGCCGCCGCGAAAGACGTTGCGCGCACTGTGATGACTTTTTTTGCATCGTTAGATTTAACCGTCAGCATTGCGTTACCCGCATAGATCGGACGAACGAATGTGTCTGGTGCCTCAACGGCGATGATCTCGGATATCTGCATCACATCAAGAAGTGCGGCTACCCGAGGCATCACGTTTTTGCCGGTGGTCGCAGCAGATTTGAGAATTGCGTCATACCCATCGGCAACGGATACGATCAAATCGGCAAATGGTTCCGCAAGGCGGTTTGCATATTGTGCGGCATCCGCATGAAGAACTTTTCTAACGCCAGCAATTTTAGCAGCTTCCGCTGCGGCGTCTCCAGCACCTGAGCCGGCAACGAGAATATCAACATCGCCGCCGATTGCCTGAGCGGCAGAGACGACTTTTAAAGTTGAATCGTCAATGGAGTTTCCGTGTACGTCTGCAACTACGAGGACAGCCATTAGATTACTCCCGCTTCGTTTTTCAGTTTCTCAACCAACTCAGTTACGCTTTCGACTTTGACGCCGGCTTCGCGTTTAGGTGGCTCGGAGACTTTTACCGTTTGAAGGCGCGGCGCGACATCAACGCTAAAATCACCAATCTCTTTAATGTCGAGCGGTTTTTTCTTGGCTTTCATGATGTTTGGCAGCGACGCATAACGCGGCTCGTTCAACCGAAGGTCGGTTGTCACAATCGCCGGAAGCTTGATTGAAATGGTTTGGAGACCACCATCAATCTCGCGCGTAACATTGATCATACCTTCGGCCGGTTCAACTTTTGAAGCGAAGGTACCTTGTGACCAACCGAGCAGTGCAGCCAACATCTGGCCGGTCTGGTTCGAGTCGTCGTCAATGGCTTGTTTACCGAGAATGATCACCTCGGGTTTTTCCTCTTCGGCAACAGCCTTGAGGAGCTTGGCAACGGCAAGCGGCTCAACCACGTCGTCAGTTTTGATCAGGATCCCACGGTCTGCGCCCATCGCCAGCGCTTGGCGGATCTGGTCCTGCGCTTTTTCCGGACCAATCGAAACGGCGACAACTTCTGTCGCTTTGCCGGCCTCTTTTAGGCGCACGGCTTCTTCGACGGCAATTTCATCGAATGGGTTCATGGACATTTTGACATTGGCGAGATCGACGCCGGTCTCATCCGATTTTACGCGGACTTTGACGTTATAGTCGATCACGCGTTTGACGGGCACGAGGATTTTCATCTTTTGCTCCTGACGGGTGCTGACACGCGGTACCTGCCGAAAATTGGCAAGCGTTCAAATACATTCCGGCGGAACATAGTCGGGGCGCTCAGGGGATTCAACGATTACCGGCAGATGATCGCATATAGCAAACTATCCGGACGAAATTGTCGCACGATTAGCAAGGATCCGAAGCGCTGCGCGGGCTTGAGGCTTATGAGCCGCCGTTGCCAGCCAACCAAAGGAACAACATCATCAGCGCAATGGCGATGGCTTGTGCCGCGACGCGCATCCGCATGAGCTTGTTAGAGTGGTGCTTGGCGAAGCTGCCGCCTTTGGCGAGCGAATAGAGGCCGACACCCAGAATGATCGCAGTGGCCGCAAGGGCAATAGGGATCAAGAAGAAAATAAATCCATTCATGGTATGGCTCCAGCGCCGTTCGTCTGCGGTATGACCAACATATATGCGCTTTTTTGCTCAGTTTATAGTGAGAAAGGATACTGCGCTGCATCCTGGCTGGCTATCGTGAGCCCAATCAAATACGCGCGACTTCGCGCTTTTTCAGGGCTGAACGTTCACGATTTTATTGCGTGTGGCATTATGCCATGCCGGGAAGGCAACCAGTTCTTCGTGATAGGTTACCGGAACGACCCGGCCTTCGCCTTCACTGTTTGCCAAAGTTACACCCTTGAGGCCAAGAAGATATGCCCGGATATCAGCATCGGCAGGTGCCTCAACCCCCAAGCCGCCCTCGCGAGCCGGTGCAACCATGGGCGGCTTTAACTGATCAAGCGTAAAGTCCATACGAACGTCATAGGTACGCTCCGCCTGATAACGAAGAAAGCGTTGTGCGTTGTACCACTGTTCTTTGGTTTTATCGTCTGTGCACGTTTCTAATTCCGCGCCATCCGCGCCCCAACGCCGTTCAGGGCAGTGATAAGGGTCGAAAGAAATATCCCATAAGCGTTCCATTGCGTGCGCTAGGTTAAGGCGCATTCGTGTGGTGTCGGATCGCCAATAGGTAAAGGTACAAGCATCTTTTTCTTCTTCGAATGCTGCAAAGAGATCGCCTGCAAGGTCGTCACCATCATAGGTCACGCCCGGTGCGCCGGTTTTGGCATCTTCGTAGAGATGTTGAATGTTTCGCCGCAATTCGATGAAGCTGACTTTAAGTCGCGCATCACGCGATGGGGTGGAGTATTCTTCCCACTCGCCATAGGTGCCAAAAATGTTTGGCGGAAGAATGCCGGGATGCGGCTTCAAGTGAACCTTTGACATATAGGCATTGTCAACGGCAGCTTTGCGCGCTTTTAGCGACCCACAAATGGTCTGAAGGCCAAAGCGTAGTTCATCGACGGGATTATACGCAAAGTCCGGTGCGGCCAGCGCCCGGCGAACATAATCATAATACTTCAGTGTACGGTTTTTGAAGCGGAATTCACCATAATGCCAAATGCCCGAAGGGTGTGGGTCGGTGCCATGATACTGTTCGAGCGAGTAGTTTTGAATTTCGTCGTTCCTGGCAGCGCGCAGCGTACCCCCCGAAAGTGATCCGTCTTCAGAAAGCCTCGCACCATCCACATAGATCGGGCGCCAGCCTTTCAAGCCCGCACCTAGCGCCGGGCCTGAACGCATAAAGTTGGGGCCATACTCCGTGCGTGTAACGGAATTGTCCGGGTGGGAGGCAACTACCAAAATGCGGCCATCACGCAATATGTCGTAAACAATGCCGACATGGCCATAAATGTCATATGCCAATACGCCCGGTTTGACGGCGTCGTGATTGATCTTTACGGGGTAAAAGTCATCATGGCTTCGTCCGCCGCCTGAAACTGGGTCGGTACGGAACATGGCCGTTGAAACTTCGCCGCCAATTCGCGACAAAAATGCAGGGGCATTACTGACGGAGTTTAATATCTGTCGGCGACCAGAGACTTTATTGCCGCCACTGGAATAGCGAAGATCCTCACGCGATCCATCGGCTGTGCGCATGGCGTTTTGATACGAAAAGGGAAGCCCGTTTTTCCATGCGTAATAAGCGCGAAGGACATAGGCCATATCGGCGCAATCACCCGGAAGCTCTGGATCGACATCAGAGCGATAAGGGTTTGCATTGCTATTAAGGCATGTGGCGAGCGAAGAACAGCTTGAGTGGCCAATCTGTTGTACGAACGCCGAATAACCAGTTTCGTCTTCGGGACTCCAATGGTCTTTATAAACCTCCCAAGCCTTGCCAGTATTTTTTGCAGGCGGAATCAAAGATCTGTCGCCAGCATTCGCCACCCCGCCCAAAAGGCAGGTTGCCGCCATTAATCCCCAACTTAGTTTCCGCGACCACACCATTGTTTCTTTTTAACGTGGCCCGCGCTGACTCGGTAGGGGTAGCGGGGCGGAATTATCTTAGATTTTTTGCAGGCAGTACGAAAATACGGGTTCGATTGCGCAAAGAAAACGCCCAAAAATCGAAAAAAACCGCCTTAATTCAATAGGCTAGTGCAATAAATCGAAATTTCAAGACTGGATCAGTGGGCGAACAATCCCAATCTAGTGAATATAGGTTGGATTAGGGAGGCGATTATGGGTTTTGAATTATTTACGGCTGGTATTGTGGTGCTAGCCGTTTTTTTAATGTTCAACACGGTCAAAATTATTCCGCAAGGGTTTAATTTTACGGTCGAACGATTTGGGAAATACACAAAGACGCTGCCGCCGGGGTTGCATGTTCTGCTGCCATTCATCGACAGAATTGGGCGGCGGATGAATATGATGGAACAAGTGCTTGATATTCCGGCACAGGAAGTCATCACAAGAGATAACGCCCAAGTCAGCACTGATGCGATTGCTTTTATTCAGGTTATGGATGCAGCCGCCGCAGCTTATGAGGTTCATAATCTGACGCGGGCAATTTCAAATTTGGCGATGACAAACGTCCGTACCGTGATTGGGTCGCTTGACCTTGATCAGGTTTTGTCAAACCGAGATGACATCAATGAACGTTTATTAAAAGTCATTGATGCGGCAACTCAACCGTGGGGTGTTAAAGTGACACGTGTTGAGATCAAAGATCTTGAGCCGCCTGCAGACATAACTGAAGCGATGGCACGCCAAATGAAAGCTGAGCGACTGAAGCGTGCGGAAATTTTGACTGCTGAAGGTGAAAAACAGTCCGCCGTTTTAAGGGCTGAAGGTGAAAAGCAGTCTGCCATTCTTGAGGCGGAAGGCCGAAAGGAAGCTGCCTATCGCGATGCAGAAGCACGTGAGCGCGAAGCTGAAGCAGAGGCGAAAGCGACGCAGGTGGTATCCGATGCGATTGGACAAGGTGACGTTCAGGCCATCAATTACTTTGTAGCGCAGGATTACGTTAAAGCGTTTGAAAAACTGGCTATCTCTCCGCAACAGAAAACCGTTATTGTACCAGCAGATATGAGTTCACTCGTCGGTACGATCGCGGGGGTTGGCGCGCTTACGAAAGAAGCATTCGGCAAAACTAGCGAAGGAAACAGTAAAGGCTCTGTGCCAAATAGCTAATTATTATCCGCCCCCGGTATAAATATGTCGGGGGCGGTGCGGATTTCGCGAAAGGGGTCTATTGATGGACAGTCTGATTTCATTTCTTGTACAAATGCCATTCTGGTATTGGTTTGTTTTTGCTATTGCGTTGTTGACCATAGAATTGTTGACCGGCTCCACTTATTTCCTTTGGCCAGCGATTGCTGCGGCCTTTGTGGGGCTATTCGCGTTGCTACCGTTGGGTGATGCTTGGCAAATCCAACTTATTCTTTTCGCTATTATAACAATTGGATTATCAATATTCGCGCCTTCACGCGTGCGGCCGTGGCTACATAATAGTCAATCAGATCATCAAACCCTAAATGATCGTGGGGCCCAGAAAATTGGCCGTCAGGCGAATGTGGATACAGCGTTTCAAAATGGCGCCGGAAAAATTCGGTTGGGCGATACGTTGTGGTTGGCTGAAAGCGAAGCCGGTAGTGATATTGCTGCGGGTGCGCGGGTTGAGATTACACGCGCGGAAGGCACCAAGCTTTATGTAAAGGAAATCGTTTGATCGTCGTGAGTGGGCGGGCTTAAAATGCCCGCCGCCGAAGGTCGCTATGGGCTAGCGTTCGGCCAATTGGCCACAATGCAAACCCGGCGAGTTTCAGGTGGGCCCAGGCAAAGGGTAACCCAATGATTGTGATCGCGAGACCGAGCGCAGCAAGCAAGTGGCCGATAGCAAGCCACCACCCAGCCAGGACAAACCAGATGATATTGCCGAGAAATCCTAGCGGCCCAGTACCTATATCTTCGCCATACAGACGATCGCGCGAAACTGGTTTCGCGCCAAATGGCCAGAGGGTATAAACCCCATTGTCAAATGCGGCGCGTGCCCACGGTAGCCCGATGATGGAGATTGCCATCAGGAAAGCCGCAACAAACCATCCGAGTGCGGCGAATGCGCCGCCAAGAACAAGCCAAATTAAATTTAGAATGAGCGCAATCGGCGAGATTGAACGCTCATCACTGAGTGGGTGGTCGGGATACATTAGCGCCTCCTGTTGTTACTTATATAGGAAGCTTATTGCCCCAGGCTATGGCGTTTGGCGCAGAAATCGAACGGTTTATCCGCTCTAGCGCTTAAATACGCGGTCAAGTGCAAGCGTATCATACTCTTTGAAGGCGAGGATGATCAATGTTGCGACTGCAACTGTTGTTGATGGAAAGAAAAGTATGTTCCGGGTTTCTTCTGTCAAAAGATAAAGGCCCAAAGGGTCTAACAAGTATTTCCAAATCGCAAGTGAACTGATGACCAGAACCGCAGCCTGTAGTGGATACACCACCACGCGAAACAAGCCCAAGATAACGAGAATTCCGAGTGCCATTTGTGCGAGGCCCAATGGCATTTGGAGTGCTTCGACGCTAAGGGATCCGGAATAATATTTATCCGAAATTTTCAGTGAGGTTTCGGGTGAGAATGCGCGAATTGAACCCCAGATGACAAGAAGTAAACCTGTCGTTGTACGTAGTGCTAATAAAAGTGCGGCTTTCATAAGTCCCCTATTAATTTGTTTCGGCGCATTTAACGGACAGTACTTCTGAATGTCATCTCACATCGGCTTCACAATTTGGTCAGTGCGAGCGATTGCCGCCATTTAACCGCCCTATTTGGATGGTTCTCTTTTGAGATGGCTCTATTTCGTATCTTTGTCATTCTCCTGATTCTTGGTGTTTCCTCACCGATATTTGCGCAAGAACCATTCGGTGAGCGCCTGTCCGCAGCGGCTATAGAGCGGACGGCACATCGTATTGTTTATGACCCCGCCTATGTGCGCTTGGACTATCCCATGGGCGATGTTGCTCCTGATCGTGGTGTCTGTGCTGATGTTGTTGTGCGTGCACTCCGCACATTGAATATTGATCTACAGGAAGACATGCATGTGGATATGCGTTCGAACTTTGATGCCTATCCAACGCATTGGGGGCTGACCCGGCCAGACAGAAACATAGATCATCGGCGCGTGCCAAACTTAGAGGTGTATTTTACGCGTCAGGGTGCGCGTTTGCCAAAAACGGATGATGCAAAAAATTACCTGCCCGGTGATATTGTTGCATGGAACCTTCGTGGCGACCGTGGATGGCTTCCGCATATCGGTATTGTTACTGATAAAATCGCCCAAAGTGGCAGGCCAATGATTGTGCACAATATTGGCGCGGGCCCCAAACTTGAAGACGTATTGTTCGACTGGCCGATGACGGGACATTATCGCCTTGACCCGCACTGATTGCATTACGAATTCATTTTTTCGGTATTTCAAGAGTTGATCTAAAAGCGTGTCATGTGCGACTTCGTGTTTGTTTCATCATAATCGGAGGTCATCATGCGCAAAGTTTCCTTAGGACAATCTGGCATAAATGTTTCGCGGCTTGGTTTTGGCTGTATGGGCCTTGCGGAATTTTATGGCGAAGCCGTCTCGAATAACGAGGCTGAAAAGATATTGGAAGCAGCGCTCGACCGTGGCGTAAATTTTCTTGATACGGCTGATATGTATGGTTCTGGCCGCAATGAAGAACAGCTATCTGGATTTTTGAAAAAACATCGCGAAGACGTGGTGCTCGCTACTAAGTTCGCATTTCAGCGCGGCGAAAAGGGCGAGTTGCTGGGTATGTCGAATGATCCGAAATATATCAAAGAGGCTTGCGATGCGTCGTTAAAACGTCTCGGGGTCGATGTTATTGATCTCTATTATATGCACCGCCGTGACCGGAATGTTCCCATTGAGGACTCTGTTGGGGCAATGGCTGACCTCGTAAAGGCAGGCAAGGTACGCGCGTTGGGCCTTTCGGAGGTGAGCGCGGACACGTTGCGAAAGGCGAATGATGTTCACCCTATCGCAGCTTTGCAATCTGAATATTCAATCGTCACCCGCGACATGGAGGCAGAAATGATTCCTGCTTGTCGCGAATTGAATGTTGCGCTTGTTGCCTATTCACCCCTCGGACGTGGTTTGTTGACAGGGGCGTACAGAAACGAAAGTGATTTCGGCAAAGGTGATTACCGCATGATGGGTAATCCGCGTTTTTCCGACGGTGCGCTTGAAAAGAATGTCTCTTTGGTTGATCAGTTAGCGGTGATTGCAGAGGAGAAGGGGGTAAGTCTTGCGCAGATTGCGTTGGCTTGGGTCGTTGCAAAAGGCGACGACATCATTCCGATTCCGGGGACCAAAAAAATTAGTCGACTGGACGAAAATATTGGGGCACTGAATGTAAATTTATCCGCTACCGATATCGCTGCAATCGAAAAAGCCGTGCCACCGGAAGAAGTTGCGGGCGCACGTTATCCGGAATCGCGCTCGTCAACCCTTAACGCCTGATAGGCCAAGGCGAGCGAAAACATCCGTAGGCGTTTCTCCACCTGCGCGCAGGGCGCGCAATGTTATGGATTTATCGCGTTTGGCGAGGCGATTACCAGCATCATCAGTTATAAGCTTGTGGTGCTGGTAAACCGGCTCTGGGTAGTCCAATAATACCTGTAATAGACGGTGAAAATGCGCGGCGCTGGCTAAATCTTCGCCGCGTAAGACGTGGGTGATGCCTTGCAAAGCGTCATCATGGACCGACGCAAGGTGGTAGCTTGTGCCCGCGTCTTTGCGCGCAATGACCGCATCGCCGAAAATATCTGGCGTTGCGGCTATGGTTTTTATCTCCCCACTTGGAAGTTGTTGTTGAAAGCTCAGTGTGTCGAATTTTTCACCTAGCGCGTGCTTTGCCTCGGAAATTGAAAGCCGCCACGCGAAAGCGGCACCAGCCTCGATGAACGCCTGCTCCTCTGATCGAGGAAGCGGCCCGCCAAAAAATTGTGGGCCTTCTGGCGTCTCGTGTGGCGCTCTTGCGATTTCATCCGCGACTTCTTTGCGGGTCTTGAAACAGCGATATGCAAGGCCGCGGTTGCGCAAGGTTTCCAATGCGTTTTCGTAATCGGAAAGGTGATCCGACTGCCGACGAACCGGCAAATCCCAAGTCAAGCCAAGCCATTCAAGGTCTTCAAAAATTGCGGCTTCAAATTCTGGCTTGCATCGGGTTTGGTCGATATCTTCTATGCGTAGAATCATCCGCCCCCCTTGCGCATTGGCTGCGCGAGAGGCAATCAGCGCTGAATAGGCATGGCCGAGATGTAACAGACCCGTCGGCGAAGGCGCAAAGCGTGTGACGAAAGCCGACATGGCACCGCCCCTGACTATGCGCCTGCGCCACCAACAGTGAGCCTGTCAATTTTGATCGTAGGCTGACCAACGCCCACCGGGACACCTTGTCCGGCTTTGCCGCAAACGCCGATCCCGGGGTCGAGGGCGAAGTCATTACCGATCATGGAAACTTTTGTCAGAACGCTGGGGCCATCACCAATGAGCGCTGCATTTTTAATTGGTGCACCCACTTTTCCGTTTTTGACGCGATAGGCTTCGGTGCAATTAAAGACAAACTTGCCCGAGGTAATATCTACCTGACCGCCAGAGAAATTGACCGCATAAATACCATCTTTGACAGTGCTTAAAATTTCTTCCGGGTCGTGGTTACCTGCATTCATAAAAGTATTGGTCATGCGCGGCATGGGTTGATGCGCATAGCTTTCGCGTCGTCCATTACCCGTGGCGGCCATGCCCATCAATCGCGCATTCAGACGATCTTGCAGGTACCCTTTAAGGATGCCGTCTTCAATCAATACTGTGCGTGAGGTTGGCGTGCCTTCGTCATCCACCGTCAGCGAGCCGCGCCGCCCAGCGATGGTACCATCATCAATGACCGTCACCCCGGGGGCCGCGACGCGTTCACCGAGTTTACCTGCAAACGCTGATGTCTGTTTGCGGTTGAAGTCACCTTCAAGGCCATGTCCAACGGCTTCGTGCAAGAGAACACCTGTCCAGCCAGACCCCAGAACCACTTCCATTTCCCCCGCTGGTGCCGATTCGGCCTCAAGATTGATGAGGGCCTGCCGCAAGGCTTCATCAACCTGACCTTGCCATGCGTCGGGCGTTATGAAGCGCGCATAGCCTTCGCGGCCGCCAGCGCCATAGCTGCCCGATTCCTGTCGGTCGCCATCGCCAGCCGTCACAGAAACATTGAGCCGAACTAAGGGCCTGAAATCACGTATTATTTCGCCGCCAGGCCGGATAATTTCAACCGCTTGCCACGAACCGCTGAGCGAGCAGGAAACCTGCCGTACGCGCTTGTCTTTTGTGCGGGCGTAATCGTTGATTTCTTCCAAAAGCTGCGTTTTCGCCTCGAAAGACATATCGCCCAGCGGATTGGCATCTGGATAAAGTTGGGTGTTTGTCCGTGCTGGCCCATCAGCGACCGTGCCGCTTTTTCCTGTTTTAACCGCTTGTACCGCTTCGCCGGCGCGCTTTAGCGCGGCCTCTGACAATTCCGATGCATGGGCGTAACCTGTTGATTCGCCACAGACTGCCCGCAGGCCAAAACCTTGCTGGACATCAAAATTCGCGGTTTTTAGCCGATTGTCATCAAAGACAAAGGCTTCGGATTGGCCATATTCCAGAAATAGCTCACCATCATCCGCGCCCTTAAGGGAAGAATTGAGGATGGATTGTGTGCGTTCACGATCAAGGTCGGTGCGGGAGAAAAAATAAGAGTCTGTCATATGAGTGATTTAGGCGTGCTGGCCCTGATCGGCAATGGTTTGCACGTGTGTAGTTTGAGAGTGTTAGGTGCTGCGACCATTTTACCGCCACTCAGGCAATGACGGAACGCCTACAGGCGGCTTATAAGCGGGCAGAATAGTTTGACCTTGGCGCGCGAGCAGGCGTATCGAAGCGCGCAAAGGCTAGGACAGCTGCCGACGACGTAGGTTAGGTTAGCGAATGACGCGGGATGCGACTATGAAAAGACTACTGAAAGCCGCTTTTGTGGCGATGACTGGAATGAGCGTGTGGGCTGCGTCCGTAGCATATGCCCTCCCCGAGCAAGGCGGTTTGGGCATGGTACCGGCTGGATCGGCGCTCGCGGAAGAAGTGCACTTTTTCCATAATGCGGTTTTACTGCCGATCATCACCGTTATCAGCTTGTTGGTGTTGGCGCTGCTTTTGTGGGTTGTGTTTCGTTACAACGCCAAAGCGAACCCCAATGCGCGTAAATTCTCGCACAACACACTGATTGAGGTTTTGTGGACCGGTATTCCAATCATTATCCTGTTGGTTGTTGCCCTTCCTTCATTTGAGATCCTTTTCAAAGAAGGCATCACACCAGACGGCAAACAGGTTGTTTCGCGCGGCGATGGCCAGACCGTAGATTTCGTTTTCCCAAATGACTTTCCTGAAAGCCGTATGGCTTCTCGTGCTGGTCACCTTCAGGTCATTCTCGATGATGGGGCTTCGCGCACGGTACTTAAGAACAAGCGTGACTATTCGGTCGATGGTTGGGGTGAGCGCGATCTGGTGGTTTCACTCAACGATCCAGCACCAGTGGGCACAAGCGTTATCGTTCGCGGTGGTCGTTCGACCCAGAACGTTTCCGGGTGCCCGACTATTAAACGTTATTTTGACGGGTGCGAAAAAGAGGTGGTTCTCGAGCCGACCATGACGCTTAAGGTCAATGGCTATCAGTGGAACTGGCAGTACGCCTATCCAGATTTCGGCGATTTCGATTTCTTTTCGAATATGATGCCGGAAGATCAAACGACCCCAGAATTATACCGGTTTGAAGTTGATAACCGTGTTGTTGTGCCGGTTGGTGAGACCATCCGCGTAACGGTTACGGCGAATGATGTGATCCACTCATGGGCGCTGCCGAATTTCGCTATTAAGATTGATGCGGTTCCTGGTCGTATTAACGAGACATGGTTCCGCGCTGAACGCGAGGGAATCTATTACGGCCAGTGTTCAGAGATCTGCGGCGTGCGCCATTCCTATATGCCGATTGCGGTTGAGGTTGTTTCGCGCCCGGCATTTGAAGCATGGGTCGATAGCCAGCGTGCGTTGGCTGGTCTTGAGCCAATGTTTGATACTGACGAAGTTAAACTCGCGCAGACGGCTAACGCCGATGCAGCGGCTGAATAAAAGAAGGGCCCAACAAAATGGCTGATGCACACGCGGCACAAGGCGCTCATGAAGAGCACGACCACAAGCCACCATTTTTGGTTCGGTGGTTTTTCTCAACTAACCATAAAGATATCGGAACGCTTTATCTGTTGTTTGCGATCGTTTCGGGCATCATCGGCGGTGCAATGTCGGGCATGATGCGGCTCGAACTTGCCGAGCCGGGTGTGACGTTCCTGACCCAGTGGACCGGCGGCGATCTGACGGCGGCGGCGAATTTTTATAACGTGCTGATCACCTATCACGGTCTGTTCATGATTTTCTTCATGGTGATGCCCGCGATGATTGGCGGCTTTGGGAACTGGTTTGTCCCGATTATGATCGGCTCGCCTGACATGGCCTTCCCGCGGATGAACAACATTTCTTTCTGGTTATACGTTGCGTCCGGGATTGTTATTACGCTTTCGTTGTTTGTGCCCGGTTACGGTTCAAACACGGGCTTCGGTGGTGGCTGGGTTATGTATCCGCCGCTGTCGACAAATACAGGTAATCCCGGACCGGCGATGGACCTTGTGATTCTATCGCTTCACCTTGCTGGTGCCTCTTCTATTCTTGGTGCGATCAATTTTATCACCACGATCTTTAACATGCGCGCACCGGGCATGACGCTGCATAAAATGCCATTGTTTGCTTGGTCAGTGCTCGTGACTGCATTCCTTTTGGTGTTGTCACTTCCTGTTCTTGCTGGCGCTATCACCATGCTGTTGACCGACCGTAATTTCGGCACATCATTCTTTGATGCGGCTGGCGGTGGTGATCCAATTCTTTATCAGCACTTGTTCTGGTTCTTTGGTCACCCAGAGGTGTACATCCTTATCCTGCCGGGATTTGGTATTGTCTCGCACATCGTTTCGACTTTTTCGAAAAAACCAATCTTTGGTTATCTCGGGATGGCCTATGCGATGGTTGCGATTGGCTTTGTTGGCTTTATCGTTTGGGCGCACCACATGTTCACCGTTGGTTTGTCGGTTAACATGAAAGCTTATTTCGTTGCTGCCACAATGGTCATAGCGGTCCCGACGGGGATCAAGATTTTCTCGTGGATTGCAACAATGTGGGGCGGATCGATTTCCTTTAAAACGCCCATGCTTTGGGCTGTCGGATTCATCTTTCTGTTCACCGTTGGTGGTGTGACCGGTGTTGTCCTCGCTAATGCGGGCATCGACCACTACATGCACGATACATATTACGTCGTCGCGCACTTCCATTACGTTCTGTCGCTTGGTGCCGTGTTCGCGATCTTTGCCGGGTGGTACTACTGGTTCGGTAAAATGTTCGGCTACGAATACCGTGAATGGCTGGGTACGTTGCATTTCTGGGTAATGTTTGTTGGCGTGAACCTGATCTTCTTCCCACAACATTTCCTTGGTCTTCAGGGCATGCCGCGTCGTTACATCGACTACCCAGAGGCGTTTGCCTATTGGAACCACGTTTCGACGATCGGGTACTTTGTGATGATCGCGGGGCTGGGTGTCTTTGTGGTTGCGATGATTGACGCATTCTTCATTTACCGTAAAAAAGCAGCAGCAAATCCATGGGGTGAGGGCGCAACAACACTTGAGTGGACGCTTCCTTCTCCGCCGCCTTATCACCAGTTCAATGAACTGCCACGTTTCGATAAAGGCGATGCTAAAGCATTCTAAGTCTATGTGATTGCTACGTTAATCGGAAAACCCCGCCCAGATTGGGCGGGGTTTTTGTTGCAGACATGCCGCTAGCGAGTCGTGCGCGAATGCGTTAATAATGGTTAATAGCCCGTTAGGGCAAAGTGACTGACGAAACTAGGGACTTAGTGGAGGGGCAATGCTGGAAACGGTAATTAACGATGTCACCGGAATTTTTCGGTCGACATTTATGAGTGGCGACTGGATCGCACTAATGATCGCATTTGGATCGGTGCTGGTTGCATCAATCATGATGCGCCGGGGTACGCAAATAGGGTCGATGACGTTGCTGGCGCTGGTGGTGTTTGCCATTGGCGGTTATTTGCGCGGTTATTTTCGGGGAACACCGGTTGAAACGGCAACTTATGGCGACCGTGCGGTTTCCCAACTTGAGGCGAGTTGGACCCACTTTATGAATCTTCAGGCCGGGACGTTATTGGCCTATTTCATCGCTTTTATGGCGTTGATTCTCGTATTGTTTAGCTTGCGCTCAGTTATCTCTCGCTAGTACAAGCTAATTAAATTGGGGCGGCTGCGGCGTTATGCATACGTCGCAGTCGTTCTCTTATGTAGGTGTGCTATTTCCCTTCGCGTGGCTTTGGGGCATAAGCGCGCCATGAGCGATAGTGTAATGACACCACAATCCAATATCAGCGTCGGGGAGACCTACGCAATGGCTGGGCCGGGCGATTACTTTGCCCTGCTAAAACCGCGAGTCATGTCGCTGGTGATTTTTACGGCCCTTGTGGGAATGTTAGTTGCTCCGGGTAAGCTGGATTTTTTTCTGGGTGCGGTTTCATTGTTGGCGATTGCGGTTGGCGCTGGTGCGTCCGGTGCGCTCAATATGTGGTGGGACGCTGATATAGACGCGGTGATGTCGCGGACGATTAAACGACCTATCCCTGCGGGACGGGTTCCGCGTGCTGAGGCTGCGGCTTTTGGCGGGTTTTTGTCGGTGTTGTCGGTTGCCCTTTTGGGACTCGCGTCGAATTACCTCGCTGCCGGACTTCTTGCCTTCACGATCTTTTTCTACGTTGTTATTTATTCCATGTGGCTCAAGCGTGCGACGCCGCAAAATATTGTTATTGGCGGTGCTGCCGGGGCCTTGCCGCCGGTAGTTGGGTGGGCTGCGGCCACAGGCACGGCACCTTTTGAAGCATGGTTGTTATTCACCATTATCTTTTTATGGACGCCGCCGCATTTCTGGGCGCTAGCCCTATATAAGCGCGGAGACTATGAGCGCGCGGGCATTCCCATGATGCCGGTCATAAAAGGTGAGGCATCAACGCGCCGCCAAATATTCGCATACGCCCTAATCCTAGGGGCTGTAGGCGTTACGCCATATTTCATGGGTATGGCTGGATTATTTTACCTAGCGATCAGCGCAATTTTAGGTGTTGGGTTTATCGCCCTTTCGTGGTCAGTGCTGACGGCAAAGCCGGATGATTATGGCCCCGCAAAAAAGCTTTTTGGCTTTTCGATCCTTTATTTGTTTGCGCTTTTCGCCGCACTGTTAGTTGAAACCATAGTCAAAATGGGAGCGGGTCTATATGTCTGATGATAATGTCGAACCGCATGCGCCGCGCGCATTGACGCCCGAAGAAAAGAAACAGCGAAATCGTCGTAATTTGGCTGTTGCTCTCGCCCTTGGGGCATTCATTCTGACCGTGTTCTTGGTCACGATTATGCGCATTGGCGGCGCAGTGGCGGATCGACCCTTTTAAGGGAGCGTATTTGTGTCGTCTTCAATGAACGAATCAAAGGCCAATAACCAAAAGACTGCGATGATCGTTTCGGCAGTTGTGGTGGGTATGATCGGATTGTCGTTTGCGGCAGTTCCGGCCTATCGGGCATTTTGTCAGGTCACCGGCTGGGGCGGCACCACGCAGCGTGCAGAAGCCGAGGCGGTACAAGTCTTAGAGCGTAAAGTCACCGTTCGTTTTGATAGCACCGTCGGCAATGGCCTTCCTTGGCGATTTAAGCCAGAACAGGTCTCTCAGTCGCTTCATATTGGTGAGACGGGCTTGGCTTTTTACGAGGCTGAGAATCTGACCGATCATCCGGTTACAGGCCGGGCGACGTATAACGTTTCGCCCGCTAAAGCCGGGCTTTATTTCCGTAAAATTGAGTGTTTTTGCTTCACTGAGCAAACCCTTCAGCCCGGCGAAAAGGTTTCCATGCCGGTGACCTATTTCGTCGACCCTGAGCTGAATAACGACAAACATCTCGATGATGTGCAGACAATCACCCTGTCCTATACGTTTTTTAGCTGGGACAACGGCGAGGATGCTGACGCCGATACCGACACTGCGGCTGAATAGCGCGGGGGCAGGCGACACAGGCGCTTGGATTTTTGGCCCGTGGCAGTATAGAAAACGTCAAGATTCCGCGAAACGAATAAGAGGGACGAACCATGTCCGGTGCCGAAGTTAAACACGATTATCATCTGGTCAATCCATCGCCTTGGCCGCTAGTGGGTTCACTTAGCGCGGCGGTTATGATGATCGGTGCTGTTGCATGGATGAAATCCGGCGCGGGCGAGGCTGGCATTCAGGTCGGTGGTATCGCCGACGACGGATCAGCCAATCTGATCGGGCTCGGCGGAAACTGGCTTTTCTTGCTCGGCCTTGGCGGCGTTTTGGTGACGATGTTCGGTTGGTGGCGTGACATCATCAAAGAAAGCTTAACCGGCGAGAGTACTGCGCTCGTTATTCGCCTTGGCCTTCGGTATGGAATGCTTCTTTTCATCGCTTCGGAAGTGATGTTCTTTGCTGCCTGGTTCTGGGCATTTTTCGGTGCGGCCTTATTCCCTGGCGCGATGGAGCCTGTCATTCTTGGGGACGGCTCACAAATGATGAATCCTGCTGGTGATCCGGCTTGGATCGGCAATGATGGCCGCGTTCATGCGACCGGGGGTGTTTGGCCACCAGTTGGTGTTGAGCCGCTCAGCGCTTGGGGACTGCCGCTGATCAATACACTGATCTTGTTGCTTTCGGGGACGACCGTGACATGGGCGCACCATGCTGTTCAGCACAATGACCAAAAAGGCCTTATTCAAGGTTTGATCGTAACGGTCATTCTCGGGTTTATCTTTACGTGCTTGCAGGCCGTCGAATATTACGAAGCCCTCCATTTCGGGATGTTCTCATTCTCCGGTGGTGGCATCTATGGCTCCTCGTTCTTTATGGCGACAGGCTTTCATGGGCTTCACGTGGTAATCGGGACAATCTTCCTCTTGGTTTGCTTGTTCCGTGCGATGGCCGGCCACTTCACACCAGAGCGCCACTTCGGATTTGAATGTGCTGCGTGGTATTGGCACTTTGTTGACGTGGTTTGGTTGTTCCTCTTCGCGTTCATCTATGTCCTCGGCAATCAGGGCCTATTGTCCTAGATCGCTGCGGGCAAAAAACAGGAGTGCTTATGCGCTCATTGCCCGAATTGAAGACACGAATTGACGTTAAATTTGTAATCGCCGCGCTTGCGGCGATTGCTTTGTCTGGTTGTCTTGTGTCCGAAGAACCGATCCTCACCGAAAAGAATGGCAAGGCCCGTCCCCTGAAAGCGGGCGGATATCAGTCCTGTGCGATTGCCGATGATGGCAGTTTAGAAGACTGCGAGCTGCTAATCGTCGCGAGAACCGATGATCGTAGCTATCTGGTTGAGAGTGATGAACAAGAGCCAACGACGGGGCTTCGCTTTCGTCGCGTAAAGCGCAAGAGTTACGTTGCGCAAATGCAAGAGAATGATGGCTACGCGTATTATTATGCGGCGGGTGATCGAAACCGCTTGACCCTGACCATGATGGAATGTCCGGATCTGCCGGCGGATTTGCGCGCAACGCTAATCGAAAACGGGGATCTTGCCTCCGATGATGCAGATTACGAATTCTGTACTGTCCTTTCGCTTAAAGGGCTTACCGAAGTGGGACGTGCCTATGCGGACGGGGAAATTGAAAACGACTCGCCATTATCGCTTGTGCTGACGGCCCAAGAGTAAGGGGGCGGTCATGAGTTATTACCCGCCTGTTTCGCCCTACGCTGCCGGGCTTGGGTGCAAATGCCCCCGTTGTGGTCAGGGTGCGCTTTTTGATGGATATCTCAAGCTCAGAGGCGAGTGTGAGGCATGTCATCTCGATTATGCCAAAGCTGATAGCGGCGATGGGCCGGCGGTTTTTGTGATTTTCATTGTTGGGTTTGCGGCCGTAGCAATGGCGTTTATCGCGCGATTTGTGTGGGCCGCACCAATCGGTGTCGCGCTTTTGCTGAGCATTGGTTTTGCGGTTGTTTCAATTCTACTGATCATTCGCCCGCTAAAAGCAACAATGATTGCTTTGCAATATGCAAACAAAGCGGCGGAAGGGCGGTTGAAAGAATAGCTTATGTTGCAAGGTCGAAAATTTCAGTTCCGCCCGACACTAACGATTTTCGTCGCGCTCGCGCTCGGTATTCTAATATGGCTCGGCACATGGCAAGTGCACCGTCTTGAGTGGAAAACCGATTTGATCACCAAGGTTGAGAGCCGATTGGACGCAGCGCCAATCCCCTTCGCAGAGGCTATCGCGCGCGCCGATGCTGGCGAAGATATGGAATATACGCCAGTAAAAATAATGGGTGAACCCCGTAGCGAAGTCGCACCCGTGTTTGGCTCTTTAGATGCAAAGGCCGGGATTTATCTGTTCGTGCCGTATGAAACTGCGGCGATTGGCACGGTCTATGTGAATCTTGGTTTCGTACCACAACAAGTTGAGGTGCCGATTTTACCATCTATGGGAATGTCAGAGGTGACGGGTCTTTTTCGGCGGGCAGAGGTTCCGACACCTCCCGCAAGTTGGTTTAGCCCAAAAGGGAAATCCGTAGACGGATTGTGGTTTGTTCGCGATCCTATGCAATTTGCTGGTGAAGCGAAAATTGAAACGGTACCATATTATATGGATCAGCTTTCGGTACCCGGCCGGGAATGGCCTAAGGGCGGAACAACAAGAATAGAGTTTAATAACCGCCATCTTGAATATGCGCTGACATGGTATGGATTGGCTTTAACGCTAGTCGGGGTGTGGCTTGTATTCTCTTTGCAACCGGCTAAAGGCGACAACTGAACTGATTGCTGGTAGGTTGGTCATTGAGCTGCGTTTGGGGGACCAATGTCATTGCAACCGCTTTTCGATTCGCCGTGGGTGATTCAGGTTCATGCCTTTAGTGCGTTGGCGGCATTTTTTCTTGGGATCATTCAACTCTCTTCACCAAAGGGTACGTTGCCGCACAGAACGCTGGGGGCGATATGGGTGATACTGATGATTGCTGTCACGGTTAGTAGTGTCTTTATTCGCCCTGCACTGGTGCCAGGTTTACCGTTTATGCAATGGTTCAGTTTTATTCATCTGTTTACGGTTTTAACCGCGTTTGGACTATTTGGTGGAATCCGGTTCTTGTTAATGGGTGGCTCCAATATGAAACAACATAAAGGGCCGTTTATTGGCATGTTCGTTGGCGGATTGGTCGTTGCTGGCGCGCTGGCGTTTCTTCCCGGGCGGATCATGAATAAGGTTCTGTTTGGCGGTTAGGGCGTGCGTAACTTTCGTTCATAGGCGCTAACCAATGTCATATACGGATTGACCTGATCAAAAATTGGGTCGGTTTCCGCATCTGGCGCATAGTTTTGGTACATCTCAAAATGCAGGTGATAGGTTGTGGGTACGCGCTCACCTGAGGAGTTAAAAAAGTCATTGGAAACCCGGCCAATGCGTTGCCCTTTTGTTACGAACTCGCCGTCGGAGACAGATAGCGCATCCATTTTTAGATGCAGATAACGATACAACGTTCCATCATCAGTCTGTAGACGGACTGTATATTTTGACGATGCTGGCGCGACTATGCGCCCATCCTCGACAGCGACAGCCCAGTGCTGGCTACCACTTTCCGGAATGCAGGTTGCTGGGCGAATATCGACACCTTCATGACCGCCCGTGGGACACATGATCTGGCTGCGGGAACGCGACTCACAAAATGTATCCTGCCATGGGTAATCATAATTTGATGTCTCGCATTGACCGCCATTCATTCCGTTTAAGCTGCCCTGATACCCGCCATGGCGATAAACTTGACTGTTTAAAAAGGCTGCATCTTCGAGCGGGAACAACATGTCAGGGCGATAGATTGTTGTGTCTTGGTGCCCTGGTTCCGAATTCGGCAATAGGTCACCTGCCGGGACGTAGCTAAATACACGGCCTTCTTCGTCATCCAAAAATTCTTCTTCCGGAATCGGGTCTGGCTCAGTCGGTCCCGGATCAATCGGTTCTGGATCAGTGGGGTCCGGATCCGCCGGGTTGTCGGGCCCCGGGTCCATCGGCGTTGGTGTTTCACCCGGCTGTTCACATGCGGCTAAAGCAAAAATAGCCATGAGGGCAGTAATTGTTTTTCTGGCGTACTCCATCATTCACCTCCGGCGAGTTCGGGGTTTGCGAGGATCATCGATTCGGCGAGACCGGTTACATATTCGTCTGCGGCGCATCGCGGATCGGTCGCGGGATCACCACATTCGATGGTCATGACATATCCGCAACCGAATTTTGAAAAGCTAAGGTCAACACCGAAATCATTTCGACTGATGTGATAGACGGCATCTGTTCCGCGTAGGCGTTTCGGTACGGCGCTTAGTCGTTTGCGTGCGGCAACAATATTTGGGTCGCCACCGATCACTCGATTGCAGGTACCGGAAATCATCAAGCTCGCCTCCGCATCAATTGCTGTTGATGCGGTGTAAACATTTTTCATCCCATAGAGTTTCATTGAGTCGGTAATATTTAGGCTGGCGGGAATAAGGACCGGGACTTGAACATCCGCAATCTCGCGCTGATCAGCACTTTTTAGGCGCTCGGAAGAAACTGCCCTTATCCCGATCTGAGGTGCCGGAGCTGCGGAGAGTGCGCGTGTAACAGACAGGGTTTCCGTTCGACTTGATTGCTCAGTCTCGCGGCTGATTTGAAGTGTCTCGCGTAGCTCTTGGATGTTTGGCGCACGGTTGATTGTTTCTGCGCGGTTTGAACGATCATCTGATCTGGCGCGAAGTGCGGACGCCAGCCCACGACGCGGAATGCGTTTTGCTTTTTCTTTCAGTGTACGTTGAATCTCTTCCGGATTGGGTGGCGTTTGTGGTGCTGCTTGAAACTCCCCATCTTCCGGGGGCGGAGATTGCTGTGCCAGTACGCTTCCACCGGCGATTGCTGCTAGGCAAAATCCCGTAACCAGTGCGTTCTTCATGTCTCCCCCTTAATCGACTAGAATTATCGCTCCGTAAGTTTGAATTCGATGCGCCGGTTTTGTGCCAGCGCAGAGCCTGAAAAGCCAGAAACGATAGGTGCTGCTGATCCTGACCCCGTGGCCAAGAGGCGGCGTTCTGGAACGCCACGGCTTTGAATGAATTCTACTACAGAAATCGCCCGTTGTGCCGATAAATCGAGATTTGAGTCAAATTTCGCACGACAAGACGGTCCCAATGGTGATTGATCGGCGTGACCATCGACCCTAAGGACCCAGTTTACCTCGGTGGGAATGTCGCCCTGAATATCAAGAAGGGCAGTGGCCAGTTTTTCAAGCTCAAGCTTCCCGGCTTCACCGAGGGTGGCTGAGCACGACCCAAACAGGATGTCGCTTTCAAAAATAAACCGATCACCGACGACTTTGATGTCTGTTCGATCACCAAGCGCGGCGCGCAATGCTTCGAAAAAGCGTGAGCGAACTTCCTGTAGTTCCTGGACCTTTCGGGCAAGTGCGGCATTCAGGCGTTGTGAAAGGTTCTCTATCTGTGCTTGCTGCTCTATGTCTTTTGCCTCAGCAGCATCGAGGGCTTCTTGAAGGCTCGCGAGCTGCCTACGCAGTGCTGCGATCTGTGCATTGAGCGTTGCAATTTCGCTCTTTTGTTCATCGGACAATGCTTTTTCCGCTTCAAGCTCTTCTGCCGATGCGGCGACCGCTGACTGGCTCGCGGCGAGCGCGAGGCCGAGCCCCGCAAGTTCGGCGTCTTTCTTCTCGATGGTGTCCTCAAGTGCCAGAACTTGCGCCGCAAGGCGGTCGCGTTCTGAGGTGGCCAATCCTAGCTGATCATTGAGATTGTTGATCTGTGCGATCAATCGCGCCAGTTCGTCGTCCTTGGAGGCCAATTCATTTTTGACCGAGGCCAAGCGATCACCGAGATAAAACTGGGCGACAACGAAAATCGAAAGAATGAACATCAGCACGAGCAGCAACGTCGACAGCGCATCGACAAAGCCTGGCCAGATGTTCGCTTCTGATCTGGAGCGCCTGCGCGCCATGATTATTCTCCGCCGCCGACGCGGATTAATGTGCGGTTTAGCGCTCTGATCTCGTCTTTTAACTCCGACGTCTGACCCGCATGAGCCTTGATCTGGGTGTCGGTGTTGGCTGCAAGCGCGGTTTCAAGAGCGTTGATTGCATCAGCAAGGTCGCCATCGGTAGAATAGCTCGACCCGTCTTTGCTGCCGCTACGCACCGTTTCCGTCATGCCTGCAAGCCAGTCTTCAAGATCTGTATAGAAACGATTTTGTGATTGTCCGGCTTGTAGATCGAGAAAGCCCACAACAAGGCTGCCGCCGAGACCGAACAGGGATGACGAAAATGCGGTGCCCATACCCGAAAGTGGTTTTTCCAAATTTCTGATCAGTTGCGCGACTGCGTCTTCTGCGGGACCTGCGGTGTTGGCAAGGCCGCTGATCGTTGCGCCAACCGCATTGACGGTTTCCAACAGACCCCAAAATGTACCCAATAGGCCGAGAAAGACCAATAAGTTCATGATGTATCGGCCCATCTCACGGCCCTCATCCATCCGCGTACCAATTGAATCGAGGATTGCCCGTGATGACTCTGGTGAAAGACGTCCTGATCGGGAATCGGCATCAAGCAGTAATTTCGACATCGCGTTAATCAGGTTGGGTGCACGCGGTAAGCGTGAGCGCGCGGGATCGACAGACTCGCGGAAGGCTTCGACCCACCGAACTGCGGGGGCGATGACCCCGGCCTGACGAAGATTGTAAATAATGCCGACGGCGAGCACGCCGAGAATAAGGCCATTCAGCGCGGGGTTGGCATTGAATGCATCAATCAAAAGGGACGTGGGCTGCGGACTCCATGGCGAGAGATAATAAACAATCGCCCCCACCACGAGCAAAAAGATGAGCATATTCATGATGTAACGACCGGGCCGGACAAATTTTACCGACCGTTCAAGCGAGCGTGACATTCAATTCCCCTTGCATCAGCTACCCCACTGCATGGTTACATTATTCAATAAATGCGCCGTCGGATACGGCGGATCACTGTTTTTGCGCCTATTTCCTGCCTGTGTGTTTACGCTAAGCCACATTAGTTGGCTGCGGCCCACCTCGCCCAATGCCTAATGCTTAATGATGACACAAGAAATCTGCGCACAATTTGCGCATATTTCTTGACGTGACACTACGATGACGGATATATGACAGATTAGTGACATAAAAATAAAAAACGAACGGAGACAAAAGATGCAGATAAAACAAATCATAATGGCAATCGCGGCCGCTTTTACCCTTAGCGCCAGCGTGCAAGCATCAGACTTTGGAAGCGCCCCAGCCGATTACGAAACCCTTGTGATCGAATATTTTGGCGAGCGTCTCGCTGAACCACGGTCAGCGCGATATGATTTCTCTGGCCAGCCATATCAGGTTTTTGCAGATCTACGTGGTTATGATGGTCTGCCATGTTGGGCAGTCGATGTCCGTGTGAAATCGCGCATGCCAAACGGTAGCCGCGGAAGCTATGTTTCTTACACAGTCCTTTTCCTAGATGGCGAAGCTATCGCGCTTGAGGAAGATGTGTTGCGGATGGTTCGCGCTTAACCATAGACCGTCTTAGGTATTACAAAAAACCTCGGCAATCAGCTTGCCGGGGTTTTTTGTTGCGTGTTGATCGGGTGATGATATCGGGTTGCGTTGAGATCAGAGCAATCGGATTGCCATTCCCCCATCAACGGATAGTGCGGTGCCTGTTACGAAACTGGAGCGATCTGATAATAGATAAAGCGCCGCTTGCGCGATTTCTTTAGGGGCAGCCAAGCGCTTCAGTGGGTGCAGATTTGCAATGAATTCATGCGTGTCCGGATTATTTCCGGCCATTGCTGTTTTTGTTCCTCCAGGAAGCACAGAGTTTATCCGAATACCATCTGCGGCATGTTCAGCGGCAAGGGCTTTTGTTAAACCGATCATGCCAGCCTTTGATGCCGCGTAAGCGGCCATTCCCGGCATTCCGCCGTTGTCATGGCCCACAAATGAACTTGTGAACACGATAGCGCCGCCGTTTTGTCGGACCATCACGGGCAGTTGTGCTTTTGTGGCGTAAAAGGCACTAGTTAAATTCGTTGCGATAACGGCGTTCCAGTTTTCTGTATCCATTGTCGGAACGGTGGTCATATCTCCCATGATGCCCGCATTGTTAAACGCCCCATCCAGCGTTCCATACTTTTCGAGTGCAAATTCTACGAGCGCCTTGGAGTAAGCTTCCTCCGTGACATCTCCAGCAAGGCTGGCCGCAGTCCCATTGCGCCTGTTGATTTGATCAACCAAAGACTCCAGTTCGGTTTTTCGTCTTGCGCCAAGAACCACGTTCGCTCCCTCAGCAGCAAAAAGCAGCGCTGCGGCTTTGCCGATACCGCTGCTCGCACCTGTGACGATGATAGTTTTGTTTTTCAGATCCATGCTCATGCCTTTCGATGTTGCATGATCGTGGTTCTACTGATCAGAAAATGTGGTACGCGACCCGTTTCCTGCGCCTAGGGAATATTTTTAATCGGCAGTAATATTTGCCGAAATGTCCTGCGGGATCCGTAACTGCGCTAGCTCAGCAATCATATCTTCGGCGAGGGCCGCTTGTGCCGCCTCGTTGATGCCGCGGTGTAACTCAATCCTTAGGGCAGTGACGTTTGATTGAAAGCGCTGTCCGAGCCGTGTTGTGTCAGCGTCATGGGGGATTTCACCTAGAGCTTTGGCGCGGTCAAAGGCGGCTATGATGTCTTTCAGGATTTCACTGAGATAGGTTGACGCATCTGCCGAAATTCTTTCGTCTGTGGCGCTCGTATCAAGGATTGTTTTGATCAACATACACGCCCGTCCATGCGGGTCATTAGGGCGGCACGCACCTAATTGGCGCAAATAATTGGCCAGCCCGTCCATCGGAGATTTCGCTGTCTCGAATTCCGCTTTCAGCGCTTTTTGCGATTGTTCGAAATATCGCTTCAAGGTTTCCCGATACAACGTTTCCTTGTTGGTGAACGCCGCATAGATACTGCCGGGTTTCATATTCAACGCGGCCTCAAGGTCTTTGAGTGATGTCGCATGGTACCCCTTTTCCGAAAATAAATTGAGGGCTGCATCAATGGCGACTTCGCGGTTATAGGGGCGAGATTTTTTCATGGGCAACTAGCTCGGGTCGAAAGAGGTTTCACGCATTTTGTTGAGTGTTTACTCAAAATAGGCATGTTTCACCACTAAACAAGTGCCGTTTAAAGGGGTAACCGGCGAAACGAAAAACGCCCGCTGATCATTAATCAGCGGGCGTTTTCTGCGCGCACATTGGCAAAGCTTAGAGTTCGCTTGCCTTTTTAACTTCGATCTCGCCGAGATTGAGTGATTTAATTCCCGGTTCGATTTTTTCCCGGTCCCCGACAATAACCCATATCAGGCTCTCAGGATGGATCACTTCCTCCGCAGCCGATGTAATGTCGCCGATAGAAAGTGCTTCATATTTGTCTTTGACAGTGGCGGGGTAATCCCATGGCCGACCATAACGTTGGCTTGCCGTCAGGCTTCCAAGAACATCGCCAGCAGTTTCGTAAGAGCCGGGCAGTGAACGGACATTGTTCAGGACAGTTCGCCCGAGCTCTGCTTCGGTCGCGGGCTTGGTGTCTTTGTAGGCATTCAGCTCACTGATGAGCTCTTGTAAAGACTCTTTGGTTTTATCAGTTTGTACCGGCGCATAGACTAGATATGGTCGTTGCCCGGCTGCGCCTTGCATGAATGTATAGGCACCATAGGCCCAGCCCTTGTCCTCGCGTAGATTCATGTTTACCCGGGCAGAGAAAACACCACCAATGATATCATTCATTGCACTGATCGCTATTGCGTTTGGTGCATTGGACGGTGGTGCCACATGCGCCGCAAGAATAAGCGACTGTGGCGATCCGGGCTTGTCGACAATGATGACTTTTCCTTTTTGTGGCCGATCAACACTTGTGATGTTTTTTTCTGGCTTGGGTGTGTTCGGTGATGACCAACGACCAAATGCTGATTCGAGCATGGGTTGGATTTCATCGACAGTTGTATCACCTACAACAAAGATTGTGGCGTTATCCGGGCGTAACCATTTGTCATGGAAGCCGGTCAGGTCTTCGCGCGTTAGAGAATTAATCGATTCAACTGTACCCGATCCAGTGAATGGCGTCGCATAGGCGTGTCCGTCGCCATAAATTTCTGGTGGCAGAAGGCGAAGGGCTAATGAAACGGGTGAGGCCTTTTCTTGCTCGATACCGGCGAGCCAGCGCGGCCGTAATTTATCAATTTCACTTTGCTCAAATGACGGATTACGGATCACGTCGGCAAGAAGGTCGAGTGATGGCTTGAGGTTATCTTTCAGTGCTGACATCGACACGCTTGAAGTATCGAGATTGGCACCGGCTGACATATTCGCGCCGAGCGACTCGAGTTGCTCTGCGATTTGCGAAGCTGAACGCTTTCGCGTTCCCTCGTCCAGCATAGATGCAGTGAACGACGATGCGCCCAGTTTACCGCCGGGGGTGCTGTCGGCGGCATAGCCAGCATCAAACTGTACGGCGATCTCGACGAACGGAACAGTGTGGCGTTCTGCAACGATCAATTTCATGCCATTGCTGAGTGTCGTTTCATTGACTTCGGGAAACACCAGATCCGGCGTGGATGTAACCTCGGGAAGTCCGGTTGAGCGGTCCACATTTGAAGAAACAGTCGTGTATTCTGGAAACGGAAGAACGGTAAGTTGGTAATTTCCGGCGGTCATAACGTCTTGTGCCGCGGCTAGAACTTCTTTCGGTGTGGCCGCCTCCAGCCATTCCAACTGCTTTAGAATAAAGCCCGGGTCGTCCGCATAAAGGGCACCTTGGGCGAGTGTTACGGCCTTGCCGCCAAAACCGCCGACTTCTTCCAGGCCACGCAATACGTTCGCTTTGATGCGTGTTTTGGCGCGTTCAAGTTCCGCTGTCGTTGGGCCTTTGGCTAGAAAGGTCGCAATGGTTGCTTCCATCTCGCGTTCGACCAATTCAAGGTCGGCATCCGCTTTCGCGTCAACGGTGACCGAATAAAAGCTCAGCAATTCTTGTGTTTGGTTGTTTGCACTTGCGGAAGTCGCGACTTGAAGTTCGTCAATCAGCTTTTTGTAGAGTCTTGATGTTTTCCCGCCGCCCAAGACTTGTGAAGCAAGGTCAAGCAACACAGCGTCTTTGGTAGTTCTTCCGGGTGCGATCCAGTTACGATCAATCCGTGGTTGGGGGACCCGATCAAACATCACTTCACGTTTGTCGACAGCAAGTTTGGGGGCGTTCGCTCTTGTTTGCGTGACGGGCGGTCCCGCAGGAATATCGCCGAAATATTTCTCGACCATAGTGCGTGCGGTTGCGGTGTCGATGTCACCAGCTAAAACCAGTACCGCGTTAGCGGCCCCATAGTAATCTTTGAACCACTGTTGGGCGGTTTCTAACGATGCTGCCTCAAGGTCCTCCATCGATCCAATGGTGCTGTGGCGATAGGGGTGACCCGCTGGAAGGAGGCCAGCAAGGGTCGAGTATTCCATCATGCCATAGGGTTGATTGTCGCTTTGGCGTTTTTCGTTTTGCACCACACCGCGTTGTTCATCGAGTTTCTCTTGGGTGACCGCGCCCAGTAGGTGTCCCATGCGATCCGATTCCATCCATAGAACTCGGTCGAGGGCGGTTGTCGGAACAGTTTGGAAATAGTTCGTACGGTCAAACCATGTTGTGCCGTTTAGGCCCGTTGCGCCGACATCCTCGAGTGGACCAAACCAATCGTCGTCATAATTTTCGGAACCGTTGAACATGATGTGTTCAAACAGATGCGCAAATCCTGTTTTGCCCTGGGGTTCATCTTTTGACCCCACGTGATACCAGATCGAAACAGCAACCAGTGGTGCTTTGCGATCTTCGTGGACAACAACCTTTAGGCCATTGTCGAGCGTGAATTGTTCATAGGGCAGATCAATATCTGCGGCATTGCCAAGTGCTGGCGCAACGGCCAGCATAACAGCACTGGCAATGGAAAGGCGCAATTTCATATCCAAATCCCTTCAACAAACAAAATGTGTTACTGATAGCATTAACACCAGAGACCTTGGGGTAAAGGTCTCTGGTTGTTCAATCTAACGTTCAGAACAAACGTTTTGTCGATGAAGGGTGGGGTGTGGCCTTATCGTGGGGCGCGTTTGGCCAGAATGCGCTGAAGTGTGCGACGGTGCATCCCGAGACGACGAGCCGTTTCTGAGACATTGTGGTCGCAGAGTTCGTAAACCCGCTGGATATGTTCCCAACGAACCCGGTCAGCTGACATTGGGTTTTCCGGGGGTGGCGGGCGCTCGCCGGGGCGTGCCAACAGCGCTTTTTCTACGTCATCCGCATCGGCGGGTTTAGATAGATAATCAATAGCGCCGGCTTTTACTGCGGCAACGGCGGTCGCAATATTGCCGTATCCGGTCAACATCACAACGCGGCAATCTTCGCGTGTTTGGCGGATTTGTTCGACCACTTGCAAGCCGTCACCATCTTCGAGGCGTAAATCGACAACGGCAAATGCGGGTGCGATGTTTTTGATCATCAAAGCAGCGTCACTCACGCCTGCAGCAAGGATCGGCTGAAAGCCCCGTTTTTCAAGCGCCCGGCCCAATCGAGTGCGAAATGGCTCATCGTCATCAACGATTAGCAATGTCGCATCCGGCGGCAGCGATTGGTCGTCAGCGCGGGCTTCATCTAGGTTGGTCATGTTTCTTCTTTCGGTATCAAAAGGCTTCCCATAAATGCGCTTTTTCGCGCGTAATTCAAGCAATTAGGTTCGAAGAACCGGCCGATATTACCCATGATGCCCCCACCCATGCGCCAGTTTTGGCTTCATCGGGTTCCTGCCAACGCCGATTCTCAAACTCTACGGTTGCGCCGGTGGCTTCGAGTAAGGTTTTAGCGATGAAAAACCCAAGCCCGAGGCCGCTTTTTTCGCTACTCGGCAATGGTTGTCCGCGATGGCCGGCGCGGGTGCTCACATAGGGCTCGCCGAGCCGTAATAATATATCGGGCGTGAAGCCGGGGCCGTCGTCTTGCACCATTACTGTTAATTTTTCGGTGTCCCAGGTGGCGAGTACAAGAACATCTTTGCGGGCAAAGCCAGCGGCGTTTTCGATGAAATTGCGCAATCCGAAAATCATTTCTGGCCGTCGTTTCAGGATCGGTATCGGCAATCCATCAAGGCTTTTTGTTTCGATACGGATGGATGGGCCATTGGGCTGATCAATAAACGGCGCAGCTGCTTCGCGCATTAATGCATCAACAGAAAGCTTGTCGTGAACCGCATCACCCGCATCACCATGCCGCGAGAGGCGCCCCAGAATGTCGCGACATCGTTCCGCCTGACTGACCAAAAGCGCTGCATCGTCAATTAAGTCCTCTTCCTCAGAAAAGGTACGTTCGATTTCGCGCTGCATTTCCTTGGCTGTAAGCTGGATGGTCGCAAGCGGTGTGCCAAGCTCATGTGCGGCGGCGGCGGCGAGGCCACCCAGCGCGGCTAGTCTTTCTTCGCGGGCGAGCACAAGCTGCGTTGCCGCAAGGGCTGATCGCATTTGAACCGACTCAGCTGCGATGCGGTGGGCGTAAACGGCAAAGAAGATCACCGAAAATGAAAGCGCGGCCCAAACGCCAGCTTTGTATATGGTTTCAAACTCCAGGGTTTCGCCGGGATGCCACGGTATCGGCATATGATTGAGCGAAAGAACGCTGACCCCAAAAACCGCAAGCGCAGTGATCGCCGCCGTATAGCGCAACGGCAGAACGCTAGCTGCAATGGTAACGGGCGCAATAATCAGTGCAGAGAATGGGTTATGTAGTCCGCCGGTGAAATATAAAAGCGAGCATAGTTGTATGATGTCAAAAGCGATGAATGCCGCCGCTTCGCGATCACTCAAAAACCGTTGGGGCGAAAATCGCAAAATTGTGAACAGGTTCAGCCACGCGCTGGCCGCGATTGCGCCGAGACACAATCCTAACGGGGTCGGGAAACCGAGGGCGAAATGAACCACCACAATTGCGGCGGTCTGACCCACAACGGCTAACCACCGAAGCGCCGTCAGTGTGCGTAAGCGAACCGGACCGCGCAGCGCATTCATAGCGCCCTGACTATCTGCGAGTGCATGCGACATTGCGCGGTATTAGCCTGACTGTCCTTGCAAAGGGAAGATGTTTAGAAGAAGCAAGGTTTCGATCTTTGAAGGAGAAGGCAATGCGCGCGCTATTGGTGGCTATGATTTCTGTTGGGGTTGTGGCTTGTGGTGGGGCCGAGACCGGAACCACGACCGATATCCCGACGCAAGGCGTGGTCAGCCTTTCCGAGCAATTTACGGGCGATTTTGACCTTATTGACGAGAATGGCGCGCCGGTAACTGACGAAGATTTCGAAGGCAAAGTGATGTTGGTCTATTTTGGCTTTACAAATTGCCCCGATGTCTGCCCCGGTGATGTGGGCGTGATGAGCGCCACGTTGAACGTGCTGGGTGATGAGGCAAGTGAAGTCGCGCCGATCTTTATTTCAGTAGATCCCGAACGTGATAGCCCGGATGCATTGCGTGATTATTTTGGTTTTGATGACCGTATAATTGCGCTTACGGGCTCAATGGAAGCCGCAGCAAAGGCCCGTGAGGGGTTCAAGCTTTATGCACAAAAAGAAGAGCTTCCGGGTAGCGCGCTCGGTTACACCATGAACCATGGTCGCTTTTTTTACCTCACGGACCGAAACGGCCAGCCGAATTATGGTGTGGTCGGTGGTGTCAGCCCCGTAGAGCTAGCTGAATTGGTGCGACGCAACATTTCACAATAATACTGACTCTTTGAAAACTCAATAAAATACAATGGTTTACGCTAATTCGGTGGGTGTTCGGTTTGTTGCGCAGCCGTCATAGATGATTGATTCTGCCCACCGATTAGGCTCATAGTCCACGCTCTTAAATGTTTAGCGCTCTTTTTGTGCTATGCAGCATATATTATCGGTAGCGTAAGGACGTCATATTTCATGTTGTATTCGGCTTATGAGCTTGCCTATAGCGCCTTCACACCAGCCCGCATCGCTGCCGGTGTCGGTGCGAAGTTTTGGCGCTCGCCGCTAAACCCCGCGGCTGAGAGCTGGTTTGGTCGTTCAGCTGCCGCTGCGTTTGATGTTTTTGAAAATGCTACCCGTCGTTATCCGAAGCCGGAATGGGGGTTGGACTCTACGCTCGTGGGCGATGTCGAGGTTCCGATAAGGATTGAGACAGCACTTCGGAAAGATTTCTGTACGTTGCTTCATTTTGCTCGTGATGAGTCCGCTTTAAAAAAAGCCAAAAAATCGAATGAACCTGATCCAACAGTTTTGATTGTTGCACCGCTTTCTGGACACTACGCAACATTGTTGCGCGGTACGGTCGAAGCGATGTTGCCCGGTCATGACGTGTACGTCACAGATTGGACCGACGCCCGCCACATACCGCTAACGGCGGGGCGTTTTGATCTCAATGATTATATTGATTACCTGATCGAGTTTTTACAAACGATCGGTCCGGCGACTCACACCATGGCTGTATGCCAGCCGGGGCCTGCGTTACTTTCTGCGGCTGCGATCATGGCCGAAGACGGTGATGTTTGCCGCCCGGCATCTATGACGATTATGGGAAGCCCTATTGATACACGCCTTTCGCCGACTGTGCCGAATAAACTGTCGGAAGAACGGCCGTATGAATGGTTTGAACAGAACATGATTTATACGGTGCCTGCGCCCTACGCGGGCGTGATGCGCCGCGTGTATCCCGGGTTTGTTCAGCTTGCGTCATTTATGTCGATGAACTCTGATCGGCATATGAATGCGCAATATGAATATTTTCAGCACCTAGTTGAGGGCGACGGAGACGGTGCCGATAAGCACCGCAATTTTTATGACGAATATCTGTCCGTTTTGGATTTGACCGAAGAGTTCTATCTTCAAACAATTCGCGAAGTGTTCCAGGAAAATTCGCTGGCCAGAGGCGTTGCGGTTCATCGTGGCCGGTTAATCAATCCGAAAGCTATCACTGACATCCCGCTGATGACTGTTGAGGGTGAAAAAGACGATATTTCGGGTATTGGTCAAACACAGGCAGCACATGATCTTTGTGCAAACCTTCCCGATGCGATGAAGATTGATTATATTCAGCCAAGCGTCGGCCATTATGGCGTATTCAATGGTTCGCGCTGGCGTAATGAAATTCAGCCCCGTGTTGCAAAATTCATTATCAATGCAGCAGGTGAATTTACCAAACGTCCACCAGCGCAGATTGCTGCTGAATAGGCATCATTTTACTTTAGAGACAAAAGCGATAGGGAAGCCGCCTGCGCCAGCGATGTAGTAAATTCGCTCGCCATGGGCGTCGTCAGGGCCTTTGACATCGACACCCTTTTCTTTGGCACGTTCGGCAAATGCGTCAGAATCGTCAACAACGATCTGAAGCATGGTCATTTCTGGCATGTTTTCGTCGGTGGGCCACAATTCGATCCAGCTACCTTCGCCAAGTGGCGCGTCACCGACGGGAAAGACAGCGCCGTTAAAAACCTCGCTTTGGCCCATATTGGTTGTTTTTAACCCAAGGCCGTTTTCCCCAAGTACCGCTGCAATAGCCTGTGCGTCCTCGGCTTTGGCGACTTTACAGAATCTGATCCCTAGAACTTTCATGCGTCCTCTCCTATGCAAGGGGCGATAGATTGAATCGGGAAGCTACGACACATGGCCACAAAAACCAAAACCGCAAAGCGCCTCTATCTCGTTGATGGTTCGGGATATCTGTTTCGGGCATATTTTGCCATGGCGCGCAGCCGCCAAGGATTGACCCGAAAATCAGACGGATTGCCAGTTGGTGCGGTGCTCGGTTTTTCCAACATGCTCAACAAATTGCTCACGGATATGCAGGACGAGCATGACCCGACGCATCTTGCGGTTATTTTTGATCATTCAGGAAAGACTTTTCGAAATGATATCTATGAAGACTATAAGGGAAATCGCCCTGATGCACCGGAAGATTTGATCCCGCAATTTCCATTGGTGCGCGACGCCACCCGCGCATTTAACGTGCCATGTATTGAAACGCCAGGATTTGAGGCCGACGACATTATTGCGACTTATGCCAGAACCGCTGAAGCCAATGGTGATGAGGTGGTCATCATTTCTTCGGATAAAGATTTGATGCAATTAGTCAGCGATAAAATTTCTATGTTCGATCCGATGAAGAACAAAAAAATTGGTCGTGAAGAAGTAATCGAAAAGTTTGGACTACCGCCAGAAAACGTGACCGATATTCAGGCGTTGGCTGGGGATTCATCAGATAATGTTCCTGGCGTACCGGGTATTGGCATTAAAACAGCAGCGCAATTAATTGAGGAATATGGTGATCTAGAGACGTTACTTGACCGTGCGTCAGAGATTAAACAAAACAAGCGCCGCGAAAATTTGATCGAATTTGCGGAGCAAGCGCGAATATCTAAAAAATTGGTAGAGCTATGCATAGATGTTCCGCTTGAGGACGATGTGGATTCTCTGGCGATCCGATCTATTGATCTTGATCTATTGATGCCATTTCTCGAAGAGATGGAGTTTAATCAACTGATTGAACGCATAAAGCGTGACTTTGGTGATGACCGTAGTGTTGTTGCTGAAGGGAGCACCATGACCGGCGGTGCCGAGACCCCAGAATATGAAACCATTTTCGAAGAGGCAGCATTACAAACTTGGATTGATGCTGCCTATGAGCGTGGTGTTATTGCTGTCGATACGGAAACCGATAGCCTAAATGCCATGCGGGCGAATTTGGTTGGTGTATCAATGTCCGTTGCGCCGGGGCGGGGGTGTTATCTACCTTTGCAGCATGGTGGCGACGGGTTAGCTCTCGATGATGAGGAGGCTAGCAAACAAATACCCATCGCGCGGGCACTCGAATTGTTGAAGCCGATGCTAGAGGACCCGGCAGTTCTGAAGGTCGGGCAAAACATGAAATATGATGCGTTAGTATTATCACGTTACGACGTAAATATTGGCCCCTTCGATGATACGATGTTGATTTCTTATTCGCTTGATTGCGGTCGCGGCGGTCACGGTATGGATGAACTAGCAAAGCGTCATCTTGATTATGATACGATCAAGTTTTCTGACATCGCGGGCACCGGCAAGAAAGCAAAAACCTTTGATCAGATCCAAATTAAAGAAGCCGCGAAATACGCCGCCGAGGATGCTGATATTACTTTGCGGTTGTACCAAGCGTTAAAACCACGCCTTGCCGCTGAGGGGAAAACAACCGTTTACGAAACATTGGAGCGTCCGCTCGCGGCGATCATCGTTGCGATGGAGCGCGAGGGCGTAAAAGTCGATAAATCAGTGTTGGCTGAGCTATCTGCCGACTTCACACAGAGAATGGCGGCGTCTGAGGCTGAGGCGTATCAGTTGGCTGGTGAAGAGTTCAAGCTTGGATCGCCAAAGCAAATCTCTGAAATTCTGTTTGAAAAACTTGGTTTGCTCGGTGGGCGGAAAACGGCGAAAGGCGCGTGGTCGACCAACGCTGACGTACTTGAGGAATTAGCGGCGGCGGGTCATGACTTACCGCGAGTTATTCTTGATTGGCGTAGCCTTTCCAAGTTAAAAAGTACCTATACAGATGCTTTGCCAGAAGATATCCACCCAGAGACGGGGCGGATACATACATCCTATTCGCTGGCATCGACCACGACCGGGCGCCTTTCGTCAAACGATCCGAACTTACAAAACATTCCGATCAGAACGGAAGATGGCCGGAAAATTCGAACAGCGTTTGTTCATGAAAAAGGCAATGTTTTGGTCGCGGCTGATTATAGCCAGATTGAATTGCGGTTATTGGCGCATATTGCTGATCTCAAATCGATGAAACAGGCATTTTCGGATGGCGTTGATATTCACGCAATGACGGCGTCTGAAATGTTTGGTGAACCCGTCGAAGGGATGGATCCGATGGTGCGTCGGCGCGCCAAGGCGATTAATTTCGGGATCATCTATGGGATTTCTGCGTTTGGTTTGGCCAATCAGTTGGGCATTAGCCGCAGTGAAGCAAAGGATTACATCGACGCGTATTTTAAGAAATTCCCCGGCATTCGTCATTACATGGATGAGACAATCGCGTTTGCAAAAGATCATGGCTATGTGGAAACGATTTTCGGGCGGCGCACCTATGTGGGCGGCATTAATGAAAAAAATCCGGCCATGCGTGGTTATTCCGAACGACAGGCGATTAATGCGCCGATCCAAGGCGCGGCAGCGGATGTTATTCGCCGGGCAATGATCCGTATGCCACAGGCATTACTTGATGCCGGGCTGAGTGCAAAAATGCTATTGCAGGTTCATGACGAATTGATTTTTGAATGCCCCAAAAACGAAGCAGAGAAAGTTTGTGACGTTGTTTCAAAAATCATGATTGGCGCACCGCAGCCAGCGATCACGCTAAGTGTGCCGCTTGTCGTTGATGCGCGTCCGGGTAGCAACTGGGGCGAGGCGCATTAACGCCTCGTCCTCTAGCGACCTAAATGAATTTCGAGAAACTTTGATGTTTCGGTCAGATATTGTGTGCGGGTTGATGACGTACTCAACCAATGATCCTCGCCGTCAAGCTCAACGAATGTTACCGGATTGCCTGCACGGTTGAGCGCTGTTTCCATCGCGCGGCTTTGGTCAATATGGACGACCGTGTCATCGCGGCCATGGATCAATAAAACAGGAGCGGCAAAGTTTTCCGCGAGATTGACTGGTGATCGTTGCCGCAATTTCTCGCGGTTTTGATGTGGATTGCCGATAGAGAGGCGCCAATATTGTGCGGTTTCGGAAGTGCGCCCGACACGGTTATCTTGCCACGCAAAAAACTCGTTCAGGCCAGAGATACCGGCGTAAGAGATCACGCATTTGTATAGGTCTGGAGTCATCGCACCACCCGCCAATGCCGCATAGCCGCCATAGCTACCCCCAACAATACAAATACGATCAGGATCTGCGATACCATCTGCGATCAACTTGCGAACGCCCTCGGTGACGTCGTCTTGCATCTTTCCGCCCCATTCGCCGTGGCCGTCATTTTCAAAGGCCGCGCCATAACCATCCGAGCCCCGGAAATTTGGTTGATAGACCGCGTATCCCATCGCTGCGTAATATTGAGCTTCCCAATCAAAATGCATGTCATCCCGCGATGACGGTCCGCCATGAGGTAGCACTATCAGCGGTAGCCCCACGCTCGGCTTACCGGCTGGTTTATGTAGATAACCGGGTATTTTTAGATTATCTGAGGTCACGTAGTCGTAGCGTTCAACGGCACCCAGTTGACCGGGATTGATGTGCGGATAATCGCTCATTACTTCAGTAAGCTGACCAGTCGCCTTATCAAAATGAAAAACTTTGCTGGGGCTGCCAGTAGCGGTAACACGCAATAAAATCTTCGTGTGATCTCTAGACGTGGATTCGATGCTGACTGCTTGGTAGGCAGAAAGAGCGCCTTTCAGTGCCTTGTGAATTGCACCAAGACGGGTGTCCAAGAAGGTTTGTTGGTAAAAGTCATCAGTATGGCCAATCGCGAGAATTTGATGCGAATATTCATCACGAAGGTTACCGCCATATTCGTAATCTGGATTTGACCAAATGATTTCGCCCAAACTACCGGTCTGGAAGTCGTAATTATGAACTTTTGTAAGGTTGTTGTCGCCAACTGAAACCGCATAGCCCTTAGTCGCGGTTTCCCCGAACCCAATAATTGAGTAATCGCCCATGTATGTATCTGTGCGTTCATATGTATCGAGCAGTGAAAAGCGATTTTCACCGGGGGCAAGATAGTGAACCTCTTCTTCATCGTCAGCATCTTTATAATCGATCCGTGCGAGTGTTTGACCGTTCGGACCGGCATGCCATCTGATTGTGTATCGATTGCCTTTTTCGATTGTTGCTACACGACCAGTTCGAATATTTACGCGATATAGGTTTAGGTGCCACTCATCGCCAAAGGCCGTGCCCTTTACGGAAGTTCCGAGGTTAGAGCCGGTCGCATATGGGTCCCACTGCGCCATCAAAACATTGTCGGCGTCATCAGGTAGGGGGTGTACGAAGCGCGGTGCAGAAATAACTGCGTTAAATTTCTTTTCTTTGCTGAACAACCAGACCGGTTCTGTCGCGTTAACATCGATGGACATGATCCGTGAAAACTCAACGGCTTCGTCGCTGCGCCCATATTCGGCGGTTGTGGTGATAGTCAAAATCACTCGGTCATCGGCAACCCATCTTAGATCCCGAACCTTGGCCTTTCCCATGGGGATACGGCTCAGCAGCCCACGAGTGATCGAATAAAATGCTAGGTTGCCGCTATCGGGATCATCGGGATATTGCACATAGGCAATGACATCACCATCCGGCGAAAGCGAAGCGGGGGTTGCGTAAGGTTGGTGGGTGTAGTTCGCGATTTCGGGTCTCGCGTTTTGTGCCCACGCACCGCTAAGTAAAAACAAACCTAGTGCGCAAAAAATTGCCGCTAAAACCAAGCACGCCCGGATCGTACGCATGGAAAAGCCCCCACTAATGCCCCTATTATTGGATAGACCATATCTCGGGCGAGTTCAGAGGCAAGTATAAAACTCAATATATATGAGTATAGATTGGCCGAGCGCAGAGGAATTTTGTCAGAAACCTGTAATTTGAATTTACAGAAAAGCTAAGAAGCGACCTCGACTCAGCGTTTTGCGCCCCTGTTTTCCCTATGGTTAAACGTCGGTTAGCGATCTTGAATGTAAAATTCCGGCTATGACTTCAGTATTCGCAATTTTCGGTATGGACCGTCTTCGTCGAGATTTTGCCCTGTTGACGGGCGGATTGCTGCGTCGCGGCATGATCATCAGTTTGATCACGGCGGTCTTCTTTGTGGTCAATATTGGAACCATCGCCGGGATCGCTGCCACTCGGGATATAGCGCCGGTACAGGACTTTTTTGCTTTTCATGCTGCGGCGAAGGTCGCAGCCGAGAGCGGCACCGTGAGCGTGCCTGGGCTTTATGATGCGGAGACATTTGCGAGTCTGTTTCGTGAAGACAGGGGCATGTTGTGGCTATACCCGCCCACGATGTTGTTGGTCTTGTTTCCGTTTGGGTTGGTTACTTATGGCGCTGCCAAAACAGTTTGGGTCATTGCGAGCTGTGTGTTGTTGGCGATAGCTGCCTACCGGATTTCAAATCGCAATGCTTATTTAACATTGGCGGCAATGATTTCACCGGCTGCTTTTACCGTGTTGTTCACGGGGCAGCTCAGTGTGTTTTTTGCGTGCCTCGCGTTAGCGGGTTTTCTAAATGCGAAAGCTCGGCCAATTCTTGCTGGTATTTGTTTCGGTCTTCTGACGTTAAAGCCACAATTCGGGTTGCTCGTCCCGATTTTTTTGCTTTGTACCGGCTCGTGGCGAGCGATGATGTCGGCGTCTGTATGCGCAATCGTACTTGCGATGATGTCGGTCGCTGCGTTTGGAATGGTTTCGTGGTCAGCCTTTTTCGGATCGCTAACAGCAACCCATACGGATTTTATCGTTTCGTCCGGTCATGCAGGGCGGATAACGCTTGCAGACACTTTCCGTATTCTCGGATGGATGAACGTTTCGACCACATTGACAACCTTGTTTAGCGTAGGGATTGGCGGCGGGCTTATCGTTTGGGCTCAGCGCGCCGGCGTCTCTATACGAATGCTCGCGGCTTTGGCGATGATCCTTACGGCGGTCACCGCACCTTATTTTTGGGTCTATGATTGGGTTTTTGTTGCTTTTGCGGTGTTGTTGTTTTTTGCGGAACGCCAAAACTTGTCATTATGGACACAAGCATTGTTGGTTGCGGTGTGGTTTGTTCCGTTGTCGCCTTATGTTGGGGGGAGCGCCATATTGGTCCCGGTCATCTGGTTGATATTGTTCGGCGCGACGGGCGCAATCGCCTGTAATTTATTGAGGATCACAGGTCGCCCGTTGTCCCGGCAAGCCATATAAATCAAGAATATTCCCTTGATGGGTTGGGACACCAGGTACGGTCAGGGTGATAAAACGCGGGTCATTGATAATGGTCATTGCGGCGGGCGTATGGATATAAACACATCGACCTTCGGCCTCGTAAATTTTCATAGCTTCGCGAATGACCTCCCGCTCTTTTTCCTGTGCGCGGGCCAATACAACACCGTTTAAACTTGCATGTATCAAATGGTCTTCGGCAACGGTTACCACCAAAGAACCGGGTGGGATAGCGCCAGCATAGGCTTTGTCATACGGGGCTTTGACATAGCGCAAGCCCAATTCGCCTGCGGTGTCCGCCGCACTTAATATCCCGGCATACCCAAAAGACATTCCGGCAAGAATGAGTGGCAGGAACGAAGACGTCTTTTTTAGCTGAAAAACGATAAGCCCGATGGCGAGTAAAAGCGATAATATCAGCTGCGGATAGAGCTGAGCAGGCGTTGCCCATGCGACAGAGAAGGCTGGCACCACAAAATAAAACACCATTGCGCTAGTGGCTCCTGCGATGACGCTTCTCAACAACGTATCCCCGGGTTTTTCGATTGTCGCCAACAGCGCGCTTAATGACGTTGCGGAGAGAATTGCAATGAACGGAAGTGCAGGAATGAAATAGCGCATATTAAAGGTCATGCCGCCATGCCATGCATTCATGGAAAAAAATGCGATAACGCCAGCGATCATAAGTAATGAAAAACCGTTCGCTGAAACATTCTTTCCACGGAAGAAGTCAATAATCGGCAAGGTCAATAGCGTCGCAAAGGGTAGGCTCTGTAATAGTGCCTTTTTCGGAATCCCCCAAAATGACCAATAGCCAAATTCATCTTTGATGATGCCGGGCCGAATTTTACTCGGGTCAAACGCCTGCATGTCGACAACGAGATTATAAGTGCCGTGGGCCAGACCCAAAATAAATGCGTCGGCGACAATAAACCCAACAAGAAAAATGCCCGCTACGCCTAATGCTAATGTGGTTGACCGAAGGTTCAGCAACCTCTTCATCCGTTGATGCGAGACATCAATCGCCAGCGCGCCCATAAGCGCGATAGTTCCCGCTATCGCGATGGGAATATATCGGCTTGCCGCCGCTAGCCCGCTTGTTTGGCCATAAAAGAATGGCTGAAACACGCCGAACTTTTCAAAATTCATGAGGGCCGCGAGGAGCAACCCCGGTGCTAACCCTGCCAATAGTGCGATTGCGCTTAACCGATCACTCGGACGTGCAAAAAGCCGTAGCCAAAAGAATGCTGCTATCGCGGGTATAATTCCGTCGATACGAATGTTTACACTGGCACCAAAAAGCAGACCCGCCGCGAGCGCAAACCAAATCCGATGGCGTTCGCCTATAATTTTTAGCGTCAAATAACTCCCGCCAAGCGTAAGCGCGAGAGATGTGACGTGTGGCCAGATTGAAAACACATAACCGGAAAAAAACGTTGCGAACCCAAGGATTAGAACCGCATTTCGCGCAACCGTACGATCGTTGTATAGCCGTATAGCAATAAGATGGGTGAGCCATAACGAAGCCGCGCCAGATAACGCATTCATCAAGATAAGGCCTTTTACGCCAAAGAGCATAAAGAATGGCGCGGCTAATAATGCGTATCCACCTGGGTATTGCGGTACCGCATTGCCATCTATGCGGTGAATGAGATCCGAGGATTCGAGCATTGCTGGCGCGTTCAAAATGGCCAGCGGGTCATTCGAATACAGGCTTCCGCGCTCGGCCATAGCCTCGGCCATGGCTATGTAGATGGTATCGTCAATGGTAAACGGCGTCGTCGGGGCGATCACAACGAAAAGCGCGAAGACCACGAATAGTCCAAGAAAAATCGAATTCCTTGTGTCGATTGTTTTCATGCTTTGCCCCAAATGCGCAGATATCAGGCATACCCGCGATCCCTGAAGGTGTGGTTAACGAGGCGTAAAGACGTTAATATGTTTGTTCATTTTGTTGTCTGCAGAAATGAATTACGCTGTAGATAAGCAAGGATAGCAACAAGGAAATGACCCTATTTAGAGCTGTTGCAACGAACGCTGCGCTTGCCGCAATACCCGAGATTGGTGCTAGCACCGCAGAAGCTAATTCTCGTAACCCGAGACCGGCAGGAACGATTGAGCTGGCGGATCCTAATAATCCACCGATAGCGAAAATAGATAATTGTGCAATGGAGGCTTCAATCCCCACGGCGTACAGACAAAGCCCCATACGAAGAATGATGGTGGCCGTGAGAAATATTTTTAATGCAATACTGTAAATGATGAGTGGCCAGTTTTTATTGGTACGGTGAAGACCAATAACTCCTCCTAGGAGTAGGGTGGTTCCGACAGCTAATGATGCCCCCCCCAGCCAGGATATGATTTGCAATAAATATATTCCGGAAAACAAAAAAGAAACACCAGCCCAAATGGCAATAAGCGTGAGAGTAATCATTATGCTCGTTGTGGTGCTGGCTCCGCTCTTTTTTAGGCTGGATAAACGGACGATGGTAGCGCCTGGTATAGGCAAAGAATTTGAAGCTATTGCGATGATTGTAAGTCGGAGGGATTCTAAAAATCCAAACCTTTTGTTCGCCAGCCTAGCGGTCAACCAGGTTTCACAGCTGTTTAAAAATATACTAACTGGGATTGCAAATGTAATTAAAATAACTACTGGAAGAACATTTAATTTGTTTGCGGATAAGTTAAGATTTTCCCATGAATAAATAATGCCGCCAATGAATATGATTGCGGCAATGCTAAAAACTATATTTTTTAGCGCAGATTTATTCAGTAGTATCCGTAAGAAAAGCGGATTGTTGAGCAACGAATTTATCGTTACAGAAGTCTTCATTTCTAAACCGCAATTTGCATTGGAGAGCTGCTTTGATTGGAGCGTTCGATCCATTGTGGTTCAAGTCCGTAGCCATGTTTTTCCATAATTGGTCCACATAAATTTTTCAAGAATGCAATATCCTCGTCGCTCCAATTTTGCCAAATATTGCTGTTACCTTTGCTGGTATTGTGGCGGGTAGAAAACACGTCTGCTTCGAGGTCATATTTATAAGTTTTATGTCCATGCTCAGTTATAAATTTAAACAGATCTAGCCGTTCTTTTGTGGAGCCAGATTCAAACAAATCTTCGAATTTATAGAGGCTGCACAAAGGATCTGCCTTCGCAAAACTCTCGATGAGTTCGTAAGTAATTTTCCAATCCCAACATAACTTTTGGAACACAGTCATCGAGTTCCATTCGTTCGCGTATTCGTGATCGTTCACCATCGCTGGCGTTAGCCTGGATTGGCCAAGTAGTTTTATCCAGTCACTTTTATCATGTTGCCCACGATAGTTGATCCGCGATTGAACCCAAGTTCGCGGATCGCGGATTACACCGACAACCTTCGCTTGCGGATACACACTTCTTAATACTGGTAGCAGGCCGAACCATTGGAAATAACTTTCAACGATAAGGCTTTCAGATATCGAGGCATGATATTTTTCTCGGTGGGCTCTAATATTTTGTATTAGGATGGAATTATCGTCATTATAATCGCCGTTCAAAAACTGCTGGGCCAAATTTCGGATACCTGATTTTTTTAAAACCCGGTCTATGATCATGTGTCGTACACCAAAGGTTTGAAACTGACTTATTGTCTTCTTCCAACCGAACTTTCGTGGATCGACGAGTGCATCAGGTTCATGAACAGAAAAGCAATCTGTTATGACCTGTCCCAACGTTGTGCCAAAGAAGTTGGTGCCAGTTCGCCCGCCGGAAACAATGAAAACGAAGTTTTTGGTCATGAATTATTTTGTCCTTTAAAAAGGAAGATCTAGAGGTCAATTAAGTGGCTTGATTAATGTTGAAAAATTCAGATTTTGTATTCGAGAATGACATTGCTGCAGCCGCGCCGACGACACGGCGTGCGAATGTGGGCCATGAAAGTGTTTCGCAAGCCGCATCAATTCCGTCCGTCAGGCTATGGGCATCATTATTGGCCGAGCGTGCTTTGATTGCATTGGCGAGTGCGTCGGGGTCGCCCGGCGCTACGCGCCATCCGGTGATGTTTTCGCGCACGAGGTCGCGGAACCCCTCTAGGTCTGAGGCCAAAACGGCTTTCCGGTAATGGAACGCCACGGGCACCACGCCGGACCCGGTGACATTATGGTAAGGAAGAACCACAATGTCAGCGCGATCAAAATATTCTGCGGCCTCATCATCGGCCACATAGCGCGGAATGATTTCGATACGATCTTCTAGGTGGTGCGATTTAATCAAGGCGCGCAATTCACGCTCGCCGGACCAAAATTCACCAACGATTGAGAGATGCAGGTCAACATTCTTACACCGCGCTAAAGCGTCAACGAGAATGTCTGCGCCTTTATAGGGCCGCACTAAGCCGAACATCAAAAGCTCTAAACTCGCGCGGCGCTTTAATGTACCTGAGGCTGGCGGGTAAGTGAACAATGGGTGCGGCGAGACAGCGATCTTAGCTGCGCGATTAAGCTTTCGGCATGCATTCGCGAGGGTGTCTGTGTGGGTGATAATTCCACTTGCTTGCGCAATTTGTTGTTGCAATAGCCATGTTTTCCATGGGGCGCCTTCATGATCAGCCGCATTGTGAACGACTGAAACTATGCGAACGCCGCGACGACGCAGCGCAGCCGCAATTAGGCTGAGGCAGGGCGCGACAAAGAAAGTCCATGCGGGGACAATCGCGATATCCGGCGCATCGCCCATGATCGTTTTGACGGCTTTGTGCCAGCTGAACGGGTTCACCGTGTCGATGCAGTAATCGGCATCGGATGTTGGCGCGCTTGTGTCTTTGTCGCTTTCACCGGGGAATAGAAATTTCGGGTATTGCCGCGCAAATGAATAGACTTTTACGTCGCCATGGGCGCGCAGGGCGTCGGCCAGCGCCGCCGTGTGTCTGGCGATGCCGCTGCGGAAGGGTGGAACAGGGCCAATCACCGCAATTTTCATGGCGTATTTGTGCAATGGGCATGGTTTATGTGCCGTTAAGAATTTCGCCGATTTCGTTTTGAAACGCCGTAAATCCTTAAGTATTTTCGGTCATGGTCGCCGCCATGACACGATTAATTATTCAAATCCCTTGCCTCAATGAGGCAGAGACCATCGCGCAGACGATTGCGGACCTGCCGCAGACCATCGACGGTGTCGATCAAATTGATATCTTGATCATAGATGATGGCTCTACGGATGAAACCGTTGCAGTGGCGAAGGCTGCGGGCGCGACCCACGTGATCTCGAATGGTGTTAATCGCGGACTGGCTCAAAGCTTTGCACGCGGCATTGATGCCTCGTTGCGCTTGGGGGCGGATATCATCGTTAATACTGATGGCGATAATCAGTATAATGGGACTGATGTGGCCGCGTTAGTTAAGCCAATTCTTGAAAACCGTGCTGACATTGTTGTTGGCGACCGACAGACCGAAGCCATCGCCCATTTCTCGCCTGTGAAGAAACACCTTCAGCGTGTAGGCAGCCAATTCGTTAGTAATCTTGCGAATGCGGAAATCGCCGATGCGGTTAGCGGTTTTCGGGCGATCTCACGTGAAGCGGCGCTTGGCCTTACAGTACGGTCAAGCTTTTCATATACAACAGAGACATTGATACAGGCCGGACGGCGGCGTATGCGCATCGCATCAGTACCTGTACGGACAAATAAGGTTGAGCGTCCATCAAGACTGTTTCGGTCTATACCGCATTTTCTTGTGCGTACAGGGCGGACGATGTTGCGCGCCTATGCGATGTTTGAGCCGCTTCGGATTTTTGCGGGGCTTGGCATTGTTTTGATGCTCGCGGGTGCCATCCCCGTTGTGCGGTTTTTAATCCATTATCTTAGCGGTGATGGGGCTGGTATGATTCAGTCGTTGATCATCGGCGGTGTCTTGATGTTAATGGGTGCAATCTCTTCGATGTTTGCACTTGTCGCCGATCTTGTGGCGTATAATCGCCAGCTTTTAGAGCTGACGTTAGAGCGAGTCCGAAAAATCGAATATGCGATTGACGCAGATAAATCGACGGCCAGAAGACGGTTTCCTGCGCAAAAAATTCGCGATGAATTAAGTGCCCTTAAATCCCGCGTTGGCGGTTAGCCCCACGGTCCTTTGCGGGTTGTTTCAAATGGTGACGGCCCGTCAGGGTCGAGTTTGACGCGGTCATACCCGCTGGTCATCGCCATCAATGCATCAATGCGGTTTTGCGTATCGGGATGGGTCGAGAACAGCTTGTCTCGTCCGCCAGTCGTCAACGGATTAATGATCATCAATTGTCCGGTTTCCGGATGTCGTTCTGCGGTGTCGTTCGGAATTTGTGCAGCCCCGGCAGATATTTTTGCCAATGCAGATGCCAGCCATTCGGGGTGTCCACAAATCTCTGCGCCAATACGATCCGCTTCGTATTCGCGTCCGCGACTGATTGCCATTTGAACAAGCGCCGCAGCCATCGGTGCAAAGATCATAATGGCGATTGCCCCGATGATACCGCCAGCATTGTTGCGATTGCCGCCAAAAAATAATGCAAAATTGGCGAGCATGGTAATGGCACCGGCGATCGTAGCGGTCACCGTCATCGTTAGGGTGTCGCGGTTCTTAACATGCGCCAGTTCGTGCGCCATGACGCCTGCTAATTCGCGCTCGTTCAAAATCCGCAATAACCCGGTCGTCGCGGCGACAGCGGCGTTTTGCGGGTTGCGTCCCGTGGCAAAGGCGTTCGGCTGCGGGTTTTCAATGATGTAGACTTTGGGCTGGGGGATTTCGGCGTTCATGGCCAGTTGGCGGACCATTGTGGCGTAACGGCGAACCGCGCCAGAGCCGTGATTCTCATCGACCTCTTGGGCGCGATACATCTTGAGAACCATTTTATCCGAATTCCAGTAGGCAAACAGATTGGTCCCCGCCGCAAAGAGAAATGCGATCACAACCCCGATGCCGCCACCGAGCATATAGCCAAGCCCCATAAAGAGCGCGGTGAGCGCCGCAAGCAGCATGCCGGTCCGAAACGTATTCATTGATGGCAGGTCCTTTTTCCTATGGCTGGATAAATTAGCGGGCGCGACCTATATGTGTTTTGTAAAGATGGCATTCAATATGAACGACGACACAGAAAATGAACCTACGGCTTCGCGACAGGACCTGCCGCCAGCGGCGCAACGTGCGCTTGCTGAGGCTGAAGAACGGCGAAAGACGGCGAAGGCGCAGACGCTTCCAACGGAGATTAATGGCCGCAAAGGCGAAGAGCCGACCCGCTATGGCGATTGGGAAAAGGGCGGGCGCGCGGTCGATTTCTGATTTGTTAGGATGAGGGCATGATGAACGCCGGACGTTCCGTGATTATCCAAAACCCATCGCAACCAAATCAACTAAGCCAAACCAACGCAGCAAAAACGGTATAATCGGGCGAGATGCTATGATCCCGATACGGGGTGCCGTTATTGAATAGTTCAGATTCATACTTAAACTGCTTGAGAACAAATTAGCAACATTGTATAGGTGGTGTATGAAGGTGGTTACACAACTTATAATTGTGTTTGGTTTTGGCTTGGTTATACCGTCCTCTTTGGCGGCTGACTTTGTCGGTTCGGCGCGCGGCACCGTCGATCGTGTCATTGATGGCGACACGGTCAAAATGCGCGTCGCGATTTGGCTGGATCAGGAAGTGCTAATCTCGGTACGTGTCGCGAATATTGATGCACCAGAATTATTCCGCCCAAAATGCGACGCAGAACGGCAGCTTGCGCGGCGGGCAAAAGCGTTCGCTGAAACATTTCTTACAGACGGTGAAGCTGATTTGAGAGATATAGAGCGCGGAAAATATGCGGGCCGAGTTGTGGCACGGATAGAGGTTGGGGGGCTCGATCTTGGAAATGCGATGGTTGATGCGGGCTTCGCTTTCGCGGGCAAAAAGGGCGATTGGTGTTCCGGCTAATGCAGCGCAATTTTCGCCTACACTGAGTATGTTTGAGCAAGCGTATAAACGTCTTTGAACAAACATTCGAAAGTTTGTTGTTGCGTTGCCATATAAATCCGAGCGTTGCGAAAATGATCCAGTTACGGATCAATCGTGTCTGACATTTGAAAAAACTCCCTTTTGCGGTGCGACCTTGGTCAATTTGCGTTAGTGTTAGAAAACTAATGGGTGCACCAAAAGCATCTGGCTAATCGGAAACGCCGTAAATATGGCGTCCACAGGGAGGGTTACCACATGGCGAAGTCGAATTTCGCAAAGCGTCTACTTGTATCCACATCTTTGATCGGCGGTGCAGTTCTGGCGCAAGCCGTTGCGCCGGCAATGGCGCAGCTTGACCAAATTGTTGTTACCGCCCAGTCGCGGGCAAAGGGCCTGCAAGATACGCCAATTTCTATTACTGCTTTGCCGGCTGAAAAGTTGGCTGAAACGGGTATTCAGAAAGCGGAAGACTTGCAGTTCTTGGTGCCAAACTTCACCATGACGGAAACAGGTATTGCAACCAATCTTTTCATTCGCGGTATTGGCTCCGGTATTAATCAGGCATTTGAACAATCCGTTGCGACCTATATTGATGGCGTTCATTATCCGCGTGCGCAACAAACGCGTTCACCATTTCTGGATTTAGAACGCGTCGAAGTGTTGCGCGGCCCGCAGGCAATTTTGTTTGGCAAAAATGCTGTCGCCGGTGCGTTGAATATAACCACAGCCAAGCCAACCGATGAGTTCGAGGGTTATTTCTCTGGCGCTTATGAATTCATGGACGAGGAATACGTGCTCGAAGGGGCGGTTTCTGGTCCGATCACGGATCGTATCCGCGCAAGACTTTCCGGTCGTTATCGCGATGCCAATGGCTATGTCGAAAATTTAACGCTTGGCCGGATGGAACCACAGCGCGAAGACTGGCTTATTCGCGGTCAGGTCGAAATTGATTTGGCGGAAAATTTCCAAGCTCTATTCAAAGCCGAGATCGGCGAGTTTGACGTAACGGGTCGCCATATCGAGGTGATTGGCGAGAAACCTTCTGTTGCGCCGGGACCACTTAACGGCCTTACCTATGGTCAAATCCTCGCAGGTGCATTTGGCGCGTCGCCAACAGTGCTGAACACGACCTTTGATGGTAAGCGCAGCTCGAATGGCGATTTCAGCTTTAATGACACCACAACCTATAGCGCTGCGCTGACATGGGATGCGGGTGGATATGAAATCCGTTCAACGACGGCCTATCAGAATTTTGAATACAACGAATTGTGTGATTGCGATTTCACCGGTGCGGTTGTGTTCGATGCTCTTCTCCAAGAGGAGTATACGCAATGGAGTTCTGAGCTTCGGGTCACATCGCCGGTTTATGACCGGTATGATTTCGTTGCCGGTCTTTATTGGCAAACAAGCGATCACGATTATTTTGACCAAATCGCGGTCCCGGCGAATTCTGTTCTTGTGCCCGCGATCAACGCGGTTTCACCGGGGGCGGGTAATCTTGTTCCCGCAACACAGGCTGCGCGCGAAGCGACGACCGACGGTGATATTTATTCGGCGTTTGCCCAGGTTAACCTTCGCCCGATGGACCGTATCGAGCTTCAGCTTGGTGGCCGGTTAAGCTATGAAAAGAAATCCGGGACACGGACGCTCTCCATCCTCGACCTTGATTTCCAGCCGCTTTCAATGGCGTAATTCGGTGCACCATTGGTCTATGCAAACCTCTTTGGCATTACGTCGACGAACCTTTCTAGTCTCGGGCCAACGGGTGCATTCTTCCTTTCAACACTTGGTGAGCTTCCAGTCGCTGGTTCGTTGAAAGAGACCCGTTTCTCACCTGATGTTAAGCTTGTGTTTGATGCGACCGATGACCTGCTTTTATACGCAAGTTGGGCACGCGGTTATAAGAGTGGTGGTTTTGACTTCCGCGCCAACAACAAACTTGTTTCACCGACATTGAACGATGCGTTCCAGTTCGGTGATGAGCAGGCAACCAACTATGAAATTGGCGGTAAGCTGAGCCTCGGTAGTTCTGCGGAAATAAATTTCGCAGCATTCTATACCAAGTTCCAAGACCTTCAGATTTCAATCTTTGACGGTGTGCTTGGGTTTAATGTCGGAAACGCCGCCGCTGCTGAAATCCTTGGCGTAGAGGTCGATGGCCGCTGGGCCGTGACTGATTTCTTCACGCTTTCTGGTAGTGCTGCGTATACGGACTTTGAATTCACCGACTTCCTGAATGGTCAGTGTTATTTTGGTCGTGTGCCAGACGTGGATTTGACCGGCGACGGCATTCCTGAACTTTGTGACTATACGGGCAATTCAAACCAGCTCGTTTCAGAGTTCCAGGGGGTATTAACGGCTGATCTACACTACCCCGTCTTTAATGGGTACGAGCTGTCATACGTGACCGATATGTTCTATACGAGCGAATATGACGCGTCATCGACCTATGATCCGGCATTGGTACAGGACGCCTATGCGACGCTAAATATGCGTATCGGTATCGGTCCTGAAAATGGTGGTTGGGATCTCGCTTTCCTTGCCAAGAACCTTACGGATAAACAGGTCCTTCAGTATGGCGGTGACCTACCGCTTGCGGGTTCAACCTTTGGCGCAAAGAGTAATTATTCATTCTTTAGTCAAGGGCGTACGCTATGGGTACAAGCACAGGTTAAGTTTTAAGAGGAAACGCTCAATTAAAAGCCGCGCCCTTTGAGGCGTAATTAAAACTAAAACCTGTCAAGGGCGGTGCCGTGAAATGCGCCGCCCTTTTTTGTTGGATGACCTGTTATCGGTAAAAGACAGTCTCGTTACCGGTAAATGACCATGGCTCTTTAAGGTCAATACAAGACGTAACGTCACCGCGCGCTTCGATCTTTAATAGCTCTTGACCGTTTTTGTTTTCCTGCCGCTGCAAGACGATCACGCCATTCATCAGTGGTCCGATAAAGTTTGAACGAACTCGTTGATAGCAATAGGGTGCGGTATCATTGACCTCCGCAAAAGGAATATTGATCCGGCCATCACCCTTGGAAAACGACAAAAAGTCAGTTGGCGTTTTATCGGCCACATCATTACCCATAGATTTGGGCGGATAGAGCAAGTTTGTCGTGAGCGAGGCCAATTTTCCGTGCAACGCAAAAATCAAACGATCCGGGTCAATCGCATCGGGCGAAAGCGCGATCGCGCTAACCTTGGTGGTCGCGGCGTTATGGGCCGCGTCCGTGAACCAAGCCCCTTGGGCGGTGCCGGGGGTGTCCACCAGTGCCGTGCGGCAAGCGTTGTCGCCTTTGGCGCGACGAATGCCCCAGCTATCCCCCAGCTTTTCCGCCCAGCTGTCTTTGGTGTCGCGCGGTAGATAATCAATCGCACAGCGCGCCCGCGATGTGTCCATATTGATCGCGGCCATCAGGTCCGGCGCAGCGTCAAAAACCGCAGCGCGCGCAAAAGCATCGGTGCGATAGCGCTCTGGCCGCGCGAGGGCCACTGGTGTTGCGCTTAGGTCATGCAAGCCAACATCAAATCCATCGCTGGTTCCGATAATGTCGCCGGTGTTTACGCGCGCAATGGTTTTAATCGCCATGTGATCCGGCGTGCCAAATTCCGTGAACGCCCTAAGGCCGCCAACCCGCGCGAGAATGCTGTCATCAATTTGGTCGAGCCGGTCATAATAGAACGAAATCTTTTCGCACGACCGGAAATGTACCGTCCATGACGGCCCCAAAGCGCGGCCATATGGGTCGCGTAAAATGCGCCGCTCAATCGCGACGATATCGGCTTTGGCCGGCGCGAGGGCCTGGGTGCTGCGGCGCTCAAACGCTTTGTCGCCCGACCGTGTGTTGATACGGATATAGGGCGCGGGCAGGACCTCGCCGGGGGCGGTTACACCACCAAGCGGAGAGATACTGAGAACGTCATCGATATTGGCGAACGGGCCAGAAAATGCGGGTTCGCCAATCGCGCATAACCGCTCGGCCATCGGGCCACCATCGGCGCGCGAAAGCGTATCGGCGGCGATCGCCCCGGCGCGCTCAACCACGCGGGTTCCGGCGGTGGGCCAAGCGATGGCCGCGCCAAAAAGGGCGGCGGTCAATACCCCAGCCGCAAGCCTTGTGGCGTCTCCAGAGCCGAACATATGTGATCCCCCGATCAAGTACCCTACGGCCCGAAAGTCCTATGCCGGCCCAACAGAGTCAAGCGGTTGCCCCCTTGGGCCTTCGACCCTCGACAGGACGGGCGTTTTGCGGCTTATTCATGGTTAATCACAGGAGACCGAGACATGGTGAAATGGCAGGGCCGGCGGGAAAGCGCCAATGTAGAGGATCGGCGCGGCGCAGCGGCGGCGGGCGGCGCGGGCGTCATTATCATGTTGCTGCGCTTTATCATTGGCCGGTTCGGCATTCGCGGGGTGATGATCCTCGGGGTGGTTGGCCTTGGGCTTTATATGGTCGGGGTGAACCCGGTTTCGTTGCTTCAGGGGCAATCAGCCAGCACACAACAGGCCGCGCCCGCCGATGACAATACATCCCGTTTTGTCCGCGTGATTTTGGCCGAGACCGAAGACGTGTGGTCAACACTGTTCGGCTCCAATGACTACCCCGAACCAACCTTGGTGATGTTCTCGGGCAGTGTGACATCGGCCTGCGGTTATGCGTCGGCGGCGTCTGGGCCGTTTTACTGCCCTGGCGACAAAAAGCTTTATCTTGATACGTCGTTTTTCAACGAACTGGCCGAACGCTTTGGCGCGCCCGGTGACTTCGCAGCTGCCTATGTGATCGCTCACGAAGTCGGCCACCACATTCAAACCGTAACCGGCATTTCAAACCAGGTCCGTTCGGCCCAACAGCGCGCCGGAAACGAGGTTGAAGCAAACGCCCTTCAGGTGAAAATGGAACTACAGGCCGATTGCTATGCGGGGGTTTGGGCCCATTATGCCGACCGCACCAGCAAGATTCTTGATGCTGGCGACATAGAAGAGGGCCTTCGCGCCGCAAACGCCATTGGCGATGACACCCTTCAGCGCAATGCGGGCCGCCGCGTCACACCCGAAAGCTTTACCCACGGCACATCACAACAACGCCAAGACTGGTTCACCATCGGCTATCGCAATGGCGATGTGAACCGCTGCGATACGTTCAGTGCCGGGAGTTTGTGAGGGGTCAACCCCGCCAAAAGCTGGGGGAGAGTAGGACGAGGACCGTAAAGAATTCGAGGCGGCCCATCAGCATCCCGGCAGAAAGGGCGAGCTTTGCGGCGTCGGGCAGGGTGGCGAAATTGCCCGCCGGGCCGACAATCGACCCAAGACCCGGTCCGACATTGGCGACGGCGGTGCCGGCTGATGAAATCGCCGTCAGGGTATCAAGCCCCAATCCCGCCAGCACCAGTGACAGCGTGGCGAAGATTGCGAAATACACAAAAAAGAAACTAAGGACCGAGACAAAAATATCATCTGTTAACGGACGATGATTGTATCGCGCAACGAAAACGCCATTGGGGTGAGCAAGGCGCCGGGCATAGACTGATAGCGCCGCAAACGCGACTTGAAGACGAAAGACCTTCATTCCGCAGGAGGTTGAACCAGCACAGCCACCAATAAACATAATGCAAAAGAAAAATGCGATGGCGAACGGCCCCCACACATCATAATCGGTCGATGAAAAACCAGTGCCGGTCATGATCGAGGTGACGTTGAAAATGGCGAGACGGAACGCCGTAAACAGACTTAGGTGATCATAGACATTGGTGACGATCAACATCACCGTCAGGGTCAGAACCGTTACCATCACCGCGAAAAACTGGATCTGGCTATCGGTGAAAAGCCGCTTCCATGCGCCTCGCAAGATCGCCGCAAGGAAGATCCCGAATGGTAGCGAGCCAATCAACATGAAGACCGTCACCACCAGATCAAGTGGCGCGCGGCCTTGGGTCAGGAATGCACCCAGCGATGCGTCTTTGGTGGAAAAACCGCCAGTCGAGATGGTGGTCAGAGCGTGATTGATCGCGTCAAACGGGCTCATGCCGAATGCCCACAACATCAAAAAACAAAGCGCAGTGAAGAAAATATAGATCATGGTAAGCGAGATCGAATAGTTCGTCGCATTGGCGATGAATTTTTCAGATGTGTCCCACGCTTCGTTTTTGAAAAGCTGCATCCCGCCGATTTTAAGCGCTGGCATCACTGCAAAGGCCATGATGATAATACCGACACCGCCAAGCCATTGTAGCATCGACCGCCACAACAAAGCGCCGGGCGGGGCATCGTCCAATCCGATCACCACTGTCGATCCGGTGGTGGTGAGGCCCGACATTGCTTCGAAAAAGGCATCCACATAATTCAGCTCAAGTCCGCCCAATGCGAGCGGGATCGCAGAGAACGTCACAAGTGCGACCCATGTTGCGGTGGTCAGCAAAAAACCATCACGTAGGCTCATGGTTTCGATATTGCCCCAACTTGCGGCGGCCGCACCGCCACCGATCATGATGGACGCGACGGCGCCAATGGCAAAAGCCGACCAGTCAGCACGGTGAAGCGGATCTGGCGACAACAGGTCTGCGGTCATGGGGATGAGCATGAACACACCCAGCGCTGCGACCAGCACACCCATAACCAAAAAGATGGGACGGAAATTCAGCATGTATTGCGCTCGTCAGCCTTTGCTATTGCGCGTGGGGGTCAATACCACACGCCGTCTTAGCAAACACCCGTTAATGGATTTGGCGCATTTCATGGGGACTATCGAGGGAGAACGCAGGGATATCCACGTCGAACACCTCACCATCGGTGGTTTCCATGCCGTATGCGCCAACCATCATGCCTGATGGCGTCGTAAGCGGCGCACCCGAGGTGTATTCAAAACCTTCGCCGGGGCGAATCACTGGCTGTTCGCCAACGACGCCGTCGCCTGCCACGATATCGGTGACGCCGCGCGAATCAGTAATACGCCAATAGCGGGTCCGTAGCTGAATTGACTGTTCGGACTCGTTGTTGATTCGTATGGTATAAGCCCAGACATAGCGCGGCTCTTCTGGATCGGATTGATCATCCAGATAGCGTGGGCTTACGCTAACGCGAATGCCCCGCGTTACGCGCTCATAATCTATGCCGCCGCGATCTCCCCTCGCCATTGCGCCACCTTGCAATTCCATTCTCGCAGTCCTCTTTTTTGTTCAATCTAAGCTGCATCGTTTCATTGCGCCAGAGACAGAACGCATATTCAACGCCACGGGGAAAAGCTGTCTTTTGCTACACGTAGCGGCGTCACCTCTTGCCAAGGGGCGCTAGTGCGGGCAAACGAACAATCATGGTGGATGGCATGACCCTTCGTGACGGCGTATTGCCCGCAGAAATGATCGCACAGCTTATGGAAGCGGGCGTGATTACGGGCGGTGACAGTGCGCGGCTTCAACCTGCTAGTCTAGATTTAACGCTGGGTGCACGCGCGTGGCGTGTCCGCGCATCTTTTCTTCCCTCGCGCGTTCGCACGGTAAAGGCGAGAATTGATGATGGCCTCGCCATGCAGGCGATTGACCTTGCGGATGGCGCAGTGTTTGAGCGCGGTTGTGTTTACCTCGTTGAGCTTAATGAACGCCTTGCATTGCCACCAACGGTTGAAGGTGCGGCAAATCCCAAAAGCTCAACCGGGCGAATTGATGTCTTTGTGCGTTTGGTGACGGATTATGGCACAGCGTTCGATGAAATCCCCGTGGGTTATAATGGCCCGCTTTACGCAGAGATCAGCCCACGAACGTTTTCAATCTTAGCACGACAAGGCTCAAGCCTCAATCAGCTACGACTAAAGGTGGGGGATTGTTTGCTTGACGATCAGGCCCTCGCGGATTTGCACAAACAAGCGCCGCTAGTTGATGATGATGCGGATATTATGGATGGGCTTGGTCTGTCGGTCGCACTGAGCGCTGATGACGGTATGATTGGCTGGCGTGCGCGGCGACATTCTGCGTTGATTGATGTGGACAAAGTTGGCGGGCTTGACCCAAACGATTTTTTCGAACCGATTAATCAGCCCTCTTCTGGGTTTATCATTCTTGATCCGGATGAGTTCTATATTCTGGCGTCGAAAGAAGCGCTAGCAATTCCGCCTGATTATGCCGCTGAAATGACGCCCATAAGTCCCGGTCTTGGCGAATTCCGGGTGCACTATGCTGGGTTTTTTGATCCCGGTTTCGGCTGGTCGGAAAAGGGCACCAATGGCTCGCGCGGGGTTTTGGAAGTCCGCAGCCATGATGCACCATTTGTTCTTGAGGATGGTCAGTTGGTTGCGAGACTGGTCTATGAGCGCATGGCCGAGCGTCCACAAAACCTTTATGGTGCGGCGGTGAAGTCGAACTATCAGGGGCAGGGGTTGAAACTATCGAAACATTTTCGGTCATAAATACTTAGTGTAAGTATTATTGACTAGTTTCTTCTTCGTCCTCACCGCGTGGATCAATTTCAAACACCATTGGCGATGTGCGCGGTACTGCGACAAAGTCCTCGCGTTGTTTTCTTGATGGGCGATCGCTAACCAATAGACGGAACAGCCCGAACAAAGCAAGCGCAATGTATATTACCGATGTATGCCCAAACAATGTTTGCGCACCGAATTGACTCATGACAGACGTTGCGATGAGCGGGCCAGCAACGGCACCAACCCCATAAAGCAAAAGTAAGCCAGCGGCGAGCGTGACATATTCATGAGGTTCCGCGCGGTCATTGGCATGGGCGACGGAAAGACCAAAAATTGGCATTCCGCTAAGACCGAAACACATGCCGCCAATGAGTAGTGCCTGCATCGAACTGGTGCCGGTTATGGCTAAAAGAATCCCGCTTGCCGCGCAGGCGATCGAAACTGTGATAATGACAAGGCGTCGGTCAATTTGATCTGATAACAGACCGATTGGCCATTGTGATACGGCACCGGCAATGACGACGGTCGCCATAAAAACCGCAACGGTGTCAACGCTATATCCAATATGCTGAACATAGACGGCACCTACTGCCCAAAACGCACCGTTTGCAGCACCGGCGGATAAGCACCCCGATGCCGCGAGCGGAGATATACGAAAGAGTTTCGGTAAATTGAGTTCTGTATTTGCGATTGGTTTTGGCTGGCTTGTCGTTGTCATCGCGACCGGTACCAGCGCCAGGGAAATTAAGATTGATACCAGTGCAAACAGCGTAAAAGCCGCCGGATCTGCGGCGGCCAAAAGCGCTTGGCCGATCGTTAGTGCCCCGAGGTCAACCATTCGATACACGGCAAGAATGCGCCCGCGATTATCATTTGATGCGGTTTCGTTGATCCAGCTTTCGATGATCATATAAAGCCCGGCCAGCGCACACCCCGTGATGACCCGTAGGCCAATCCAGAAAATAGGTTCTGCGGCCAGTGCATAAGCAATCGCAGCAGCGGACGCGATTGACGCCAACGCGGTAAAGGTTCGGATATGTCCGGCGCGTTTCACCATACGCGGGGCGAAATGGCATCCTGCGATAAAGCCCACATAGTAGGCGGACATCAACATACCAATCAGAAGAAGCGAAAACCCTTCGAGGTCGCCACGTACGGAAAGTAGTGTGCCTTGGAGTCCATTCCCGGCAATCAGAAAGAATGATGCGATCAATAATGCCGAAAGAATACGGATTACCTTGCCCATCGAAAGGCCACCTCGTTGTGTCGCCGCGCGTAACATCGGGGGGCGCGGGCACCCTAAGGCAGTACACATAATTGGCGCAGTTACAACCATTTGCCGGGTGAAAGCGCTTTGGCTGTCTGTCGAATGGGAAAACTATCCACACTCCATACTGTTGGCCTTATCCTCTGGTGTGTTCGAGGAGTAATCAAATGGTCGTAACGTCTCAAAATTCAGAAATCACCAACGATTGTTTTGTCTTGAAAAATCCATGGACGAACGCCATTCTTGGTGTTGTCGGGACGACCCGGCGGTTTTCCAACATTTTGATGGGGACGACCCTATCGCTAACGCAGGAGATAGGGCGTGGCTTGGTTTATTCTAATTTTGGCAGGGTTGTTCGAAGTCGGCTGGGCGGTGGGGCTCAAATATACCGAAGGTTTCACCCGTCTTTGGCCAACAGTCGGCACGGTGACGGCCATGGTGATCAGTATGACTCTGCTCGGGCTTGCAGTGCGCAACTTGCCACTTGGGACCGCATACGCGGTGTGGACCGGGATCGGAACGATCGGGACCGTCATTTTTGGGATCGTGTTTTTTGCGGAGCAAGCCGATATCGCTCGATTGCTTTGTGTCGCGCTCATCGTTGCGGGGATTGTTGGGCTAAAGCTGTTCACGGTGAGTTAGGGTCGCGGCGAAACGTTGCGCTAAAGAGTTCAACGTCAGCCGGTGCCAAGACAGTCGAAGCCAATACGAAAAAGGGCGACGCTTGCGCGACGCCCTTTCTTTCCGCTTTCGCGAAAAAATCTGAAGCACACCCCAATCCAGTGAGAATTCGAATGCTCTCCAGCGCGAGTGTTAAACAAAACCGTTTCCGCTCTCGTCTTCATCCGCTAGACTCTTTGGGCGTAAATCTCGGGTCGTGGCTGCCGACATTCGTGTTTTGCCACGTCCGTAGTTTCACGTCATTGGAGCCAGCGCCACTTCTTCCTCGTATCAGGCTCGCGCCGTCACAAGGCGTTAATGTCGCTCACCGGTTTGCAGCTGGCCCGCTACACACGGTGATATCGGTTCTCTGCTTGCGGAAAATTTTTCAACCCTCCGTGCAGAGACGGACCGCTCAGGCCCGGCTGATGTCACAAAGCTCACCTTTGCTTTGTTGACCGAATTTCAACTGAGCGTAGCATCCGGTCGCGCATCCTTCCGTTCTGTCCGTCCAACCCGCCTCTAGGTAAGCGCTGCGATTTGTCGATAGGACCGCGGAACATATTCAGGATACAAATTTTACAGGTGACGTCGAATCATAATTTTCCACAAAATCCGCACAGGAATTGAGGGGAAAAACTCGGCAGTGGATTCAGTTGCTTGTCAGTTTTTCCTGAGGATCAGAGAGAGGTTATTCGCGGGCATTGATACAATGCGCTCAAGGCTAAGCCCATTTTTTTCGGCCAAGGGCAGTAAATCGGCGTCAATATCGCGAATGCCCCAATGCGGATTGCGCGATTTTAGGCTTCGATCAAACGTTTCATTAGAGGGCGATATATGAATACCGTCTTTAGAAAAAGGCCCATACAGAAAAAGTTTTCCCGCAGGTGCGAGAATTCTCTCTGCACCTGCGAACAGCCCCTGAGCTGCGGCGAAAGGGGCGATGTGGATCATGTTGATGGAAAGCAGGCCATCAAACGGGCCATCGGCCTCGATGCCCCATTCTTCCGTGCTCACATCAATTGCGTGTGGTCCCGAAAGGTTAGGCAAGGCCGCATCGCGCAACCAAGCCATAATAGACGCGCGCGCAGATGGGTCGGGGTCCCCAGTGTGCCACGTTACGTCGGGAAGTGCGCTGGCAATGTGGACGGCGTGTTCACCGGTACCTGCGCCCACTTCGAGAATTTTGCCGGTGTGTGGCATCGTCTCAAGAAAGGTTTTGCGTATTGGGTCCCGGTTTCGGGCGGTCGATGGCGAAAAAAGCTTCGTGCCATCACTGTCACGATTTTCGAGGGCGGTTTCAAAAGGGGTTTGTTTATTCGTCATGATAATCCTTATCCGGAACAGCTTGCATCACCAAGGACGCAAAATTGGGCGCAAAAGGGGTGGTTGAGTTTTACGGGCTTTGCCGCTTCGCCAAGTGTGTCGCCCATTTCAAATTGCCGATCATAGGGCAGCAAAGTGCAAGACAGAACCACGGGCGAAGATGCGCCTTTGCGTTTTACCAGCATCCGCGAAGAAGCGCACATAACCGCCGTGGGGGATTTTTCTAAAATGCCCCAGCAATCAGTGGTGATTTCCGGAACGTCGCTTTCTTCGTCCATTTCCGGGAACAGAATAAGTGATGCGGGATCGTTTGCATCAAGCGCAATCGCATGTTCGCGAAACATGGCGGCGAAACCGGCGCGCAACTGTGTTTCGTCCTCTCTGCTCAACCCGCGTCCAGCGATAGAGATCGAAAAGCCGTGTTTTGTCAGCCATTTGATTCCTATTAGAGCGGCGTCAAAAGAGCCTGTGCCTCGCTCGGTATCGTGGCCTTGGCGCGTGTAATGATCGACACTGACCCGCATAGCAAGAGCGTTTCCAAAGCGCTTTTGCAGCACGGGCAATCGCTCTGTGGTTCGGGGGCGCATCATCGGGCGCATGGCATTGGTCAGAATCAAAACCTGAAACCCGCGTTCCAACGCGATCTCGGTCATCTCGACCATGTGGGGGTTCATGAATGGCTCACCGCCAGTAAACCCAATTTCGTTTGCGCCCATGGCATGAGCTTCGTTGAGAAAGGGTTCGAGTTCAGTAGCCGTGATATAGGTAAGGCGATCATTTTGTGGCGAAGATTCGATATAGCAATGGGCGCATTCGACGTTGCAGAGCGTACCGGTATTGACCCACAAAGTTTCGAGACCGGTGAATGCAACCTGAGCACGCAGTTTTCCATCAGCGGTTTTATCAGGATGCTGAAATTTTTGCTCCGCTTGTGTTGTCATCATTACCTTCAAGGAAAAATAGAACGCCACCATGCGCGAAAACGCCCGCCAGTATCAACTGACGGGCGCTCATTTGCGGATCAATTCGGCGTTAAGGGCCAAACTATTTTAGTTGTCTTCGATTGGGGCCAACGGTGCGCCGTAAATCGCATCGTCTTCATATTGGGGGCTTTCCGGCAATGGTTCGCCTGTCACCGGGTCAACGCGTGCCGGTTGAACTGGTGCCATCATTGTTGGTTGTGCGCCGGGCTGATCGCGATGCGCCAACGCCCAAACGGCGTTCTGCAGAATACGCGAATGGGGCTGAGAAACTTGCTCACGATAGATGATATCGGCCGGGGTGACGTTGGCCTGATAATACTCGCGATTCCAGCTACCGCGCGATTTCAACACAGCACCCTCAAGGCTGATGCCGCCATAAAGGCCGCGCGAGCGGGAGAACGCCAGAACGTCAACGGTCTGTGCTTTTGCGCCGGCACCAATAGGCCCCGCAGCAACGGAAAGGTCAGCCCCGAGCTTTACCGTGGTCGAGAGCAGGTGCTCCATGCCACGCTGGGTCATGACCAAAAGAACAGTTTCGGACCCTTCGACACCGGCCTGAAAACCAAAGGAAAGGGACCCGATGGTAAAGAAAGTTGGTTCCGACCAGCTACCGTCCGGATTGCGCGCCAGCATCACTGCGTTGCCGCCCGAAGCGCCGACGATAAAACCGCCACGAAGCGAGCGGGGGATGATGACCATTGCTTTGGCATCGTCGGCCGCGCCCCAAAGGGGTTCATAGGCGCTGTCATTTGCAAAATAGGTTACCGTATCGGCAGCCTTGACGATAAGCTCTTCGGCTTTTTGTGCCTTTGGTTTGGCGTTTGCCGGGACCAGCGTCACCATAACCGCGGCCATGATCGCGCTAAAAATTCTCAAAACTTGTGCCTTCACCAGCCATGTCGTCATTACTGGCCTCCTTTCATAAGCCAACCAGCGCGCGACGGCGCGCTCGGTCAGAATCCGCTATTGCGGCATATACATAATAGTGTTCGCGCTGACCGAAAGATGGCAATGACGCGATCCGAACATGAATTCTTGGTGAGATTTGCTCGCCACGTCGAGACCCTTTCGGCTCCGTATCGGCCTAAAAAACACTGTCTTGACCTTTTCGGTTCCGAAGGCGACACGTTAGGTGCTCAAAGACCGCATGATTTGGTGGCTTTAGGTCCGGATCTGGCCTTTGGCGGGTGTAGCTCAATGGTAGAGCAGAAGCTTCCCAAGCTTACGACGAGGGTTCGATTCCCTTCACCCGCTCCATCGATAGAAGTTCAGGTCAGCGTTTTTGAACATAGTTCCGATTGGTGTTCCGTTATTCGGAAAACTGTCCAGAAATTGCGGATGATATTTCGCCCAAGTGAACTCAAAAAGATTTTGGGGACGTGCGGCGCTGCGACTATTTTGAAAGCTGAAATCTATTTCGGTTTAGGGAAAGTTATCGGAAAATCGGCGTTTTACATTATTAATCCGCTTACCGATAATCTAAATAAAATCTTCAGTGCCGGATGTTCATGGTCGCGACATGCAGCAGCGGGAGAGTGCTATGTGTTACATCAGGTATATTTGTCAGAAATTTTTTAGATCAAGCGGTGGTGCAGCGGCGGTCGAATTCGCAATCGTTGCACCAGTGTTTTTGATGATGATCCTCGGAATGTTGAGTGGTGGTATTTATCTTGGTGCGGTTCATTCGGTGCGTCAGCTCACATCGGATGTTGCGCGCGCCACCATCGCGGGAGCAGATGAAGCAGAGCGAACGTATATCGCAAAGGCTTATATGAAGGCCAATGTGGGTAGTTATGTTTTTCTCAGGTCGGATAAATTAAAGATTATCGTCAATGATAGTGATGCGGTAGCCAATCAGTTTAATGTAGAGATAATTTTCTATGCGGATGAATTACCTGTTTGGAATATTGCGGGCTTCCTCCCGTTTCCAACGCGGGAGATAAAAGGCCGTGCGTCGATCCAGAATGGAGGATTCGGGGCATGAAAAAAATTCATGGGACGGTAAAGCATTTTTCCAGTGATCGGTCTGGTTCAATCTATTTTATTTTTGCTGCGGTGTTGCCAATTTGCGTGTTCTGCATTGGGTTTGGCGTCGATTTAATGCTGCTATTTACTGAAAAACGCAAAGCGCAAGGTATCGTCGATATTGCTGCGATCATTGCGGCGCAAGACCCAACCAATCCTGAACGGGCGGCTCGTGAAATACTAAGTATCAATGGATATGATACGGTCAGCGAGGTCGAATTAGGCCAGATGGAAGACGATGAGCGCGAAAAAGCCGTAAAAACAAAAACCCAAATTCAAGTTGAGCCAGGGCGTTATGTGCCGAATCCAGATTTGCATTATAAAGCTCGTTTTGTTGTCGGCCAAACACCTTACAACGCAGCGCGCGTTACTATTCGTAAGAAATCGAAATATAATTTTCTGGATAAGGTCGCGACTGCACCAGACATTTCGGTACGTGCGACAGCCAGTCGACGCGCACTTGCAGCGTTCTCTGTCGGCTCTCGGCTAGCATCGATTGATGACGGATTGCTCAATCAATTACTCGGTGGTCTGATCGGTACGAATATCTCGATGACGGCTCTTGATTACAAAAATATGCAAATAGCCGATATTGAAGTGTTCAGTTTTGTGAATGCCCTTGCTCTCGAAATGGACATCGGCACAGGTTCATATGCTGATGTACTGAACAGCGAACCGAGGCTTGATGAAATTATCAATGCGATCATTGCGGTGAATGGTGATAGTGATGCTGCGATGGCGTTGAACACGCTATCCGCATCCGTCGGAAATATTGGTGGAGAAATTGATCTACGCAAAGTGATAGACTTGGGGCCAGCCGGTACAATTTCGCTGGGCGAGCCTGTGGGGCCAGGCTTTCCAGCTTACATTTCAATCTTCGATATGGTGATGGCAAACGCTATCGTTACGAATGGCGACGGCATCATTGAGCTTGATCTATCAGCTTCAGTACCGGGCCTCACGTCGGTTGATGTGACGCTTGACCTTGGGGAGCCGATTCAAAGTTCACCATGGCTTTCTGTTGGTCAAGGTGGTCAGGTCGCATCGAACGTTCAGGCGCGTATGTTTATTGAAGCAGCGATTGGTGGAGAAGGTTTGTTGTCGAGTGCAACCGTGCGGTTGCCACTTTATCTTGAGCTTGCACGGGCTAGTGGGGAATTGGTAGGCGTCGAATGCCCCGGTGGGCGGATCGAAAATGTTACCGTTCGGCTTCGCGGTGCATCATCATTGATTGACGCCTGGATTGGCGATGTTGATGTTTCAAGAAATAAAATGAGCCGTCATGTTGATCGGGCAAAAATTATTAGGACACCGGCGTTAAAGGTCTACGGTAAGGCCCATGTCGGAACCGAGGCCGGGTATGGAAGCGTGCTCGATTTTGGATGGAATGACATTGTGAGTGGGTCAATTAAAACAACGCGCACAGATGATGTGACGGCGCGCATGGTGGAAAATCTGGTTGATGACCTAGAGCTTGATGTGAATGCGCTCGGATTAGGTTTAGGGACAGGGACGCTGACGAGGACCGTTGTACCCAATTCCTTGGGTAAGATCGTGTCGCCTGTCGGCGATATTATTGACCAACTGTTGGAAGCGTTGGGGATCGGTTTGGGCGAGGGTGATTTTCGCGTCAACGGGGCCAAATGCGACCACGCCGTCTTGGTTGAATAGGCTGATACGGACGCGTTAAGAGTTTGTTTAGAGCCGTTTGTTGTAATTTGTGGACCCCCTTTCAGAAGAATGGGCCCCACTCAGAATGTTTGGGCTGTATTTGATGGCGATCCGGAATCATCCGGTTGCATCAATATTTGCCACGAGCATGCATTTTGAGAAAGGGGAACTAATGAATACCGAGACCGCAGATGCCGGATCTTGTATTAAATCAGTCAGTAGCGCGTTTACAATTTTGGATGTCGTTGCCAAGCATGATGGGCCGATTTCGCTAAAGGAAATTGGTGTAAAAGCGGGCGTCAGCCCCAGTAAAGCACATCGCTATCTGCAAAGCCTTTGTCGCTGCGGGCTTTTGAGCCAGGCGTTTAAATCCGGCACTTATGATCTTGGTGTTGCAACCATGAGGCTGGGGCTTGCAGCGGTAAATCGTGTCGATGTTATTAATCGCGCAGGTGATGCGCTTACGGATCTTGTTGAACGGCTTGATGTGGATGCTTTTATAGCGGTTTGGAGTGAATTGGGCCCTACGGTTGTGCGTTGTGAACGTTCCAAAACGCCAGCCATTGCGATGATCGGCCCTGGTGTGTCATTTCCAATATTCGCATCAGCTACGGGTTTGGCATTCGCTTCTTTTGTTAGTGATACGTTGCTCGCGAAGATGATCGCACGGGAGGCCGGTGGGGATGCAAAACGAATCGCTGAATTTTCGCGGCAAGTTCAGCCAAAATTAAAAGAGGTTCGCCGAGACAAGGTAGCATGTTATTCAAGTGCGCTGGTGCAGGATCGTCAAAGCATTGCCGCCCCGATTTTCTCGATAAATGATCAGGTTGTTGCCTGTGTTACTTTGGTTTCAATGGGAGACGAACACTCTTCTATTGGTGGAACAGAAGTCGAAACTCTTTTGCGGTTTTGTAAAAAATTCTCTTTGCCAAAGCGTGGATATTTTGATGCGACTTTGATCGAAGAAAAAATTGCGGTGTGAGCAGATTAAAACGAGTCCTTTAGGGCGCGCGTTTTTGCAAAAACATCAACGGTTGATGCCCCCAATAACCCGATTGTGGCCTGCAGGGCGCCATCGTCGGGGCGCAGAAAAGGATTTGTTGCAAGTTCCTGTCCGACCGTTGTGGGAACGGTGGGAATGTTTTTTTCGCGCATGGCGTCAACTTCGGCCGCACGGTGTTGTAGCGCCGTGTTGTCAGGGTCGACGCTAAGGGCGAAAGCGGCATTGGCCTTGGTATATTCGTGTGCGCAATATAGTTTGGTTTCGGGCGGCATGGTGGAGATTTTCTGAAGTGATGCCCACATCTGATCCGGTGTTCCCTCGAACAAGCGACCACACCCCATCGCGAAAATTGTATCACCAACGAAAGCCACATCATCACCCTTGAAATGATAGATGACATGGCCCGCCGTATGACCCGGTGTGTCGAGAACGGATGCGGTGGTTGGCCCTAGCGCTACGGTGTCGCCATTACCGACAGCACGGTCAATACCCGGAATTTTCTCCTGCTCACCGCGCGGGCCGATAATCTCACAGGACCATTTTTCTTTCAGGGCTAAATTTCCGCCTGCATGGTCATAATGGTGATGTGTGTTGAGAATGTGGGTTAGCTTCCATCCGGCGCTTTCCAGTGCCTGATTAATCGCTTCTGGATCGGGGGTGTCGATTGATGCAACAAGTCCGCTGGTCGCATCGCGTACGAGATAGCCATAATTATCGGAAAGACAGGGGATTTGGCGTATCTCTATCGGCATGGGTAATTTCCTATTAACTAGGTCGGTGTCCATTATGGGCGGCTGATGTCGACACCCAGCATAGCGAACGCCATGGGGCGTTGCAAAGAAGCTAAAAGGCGTACCGATAGGTGTAGAATGCGGACAGATATTCTCGACATTCACGATTTTTACCGCTCGCCGCTTGGGGGCGTTGCGCGGGATTTTATCGTGAACCGCATCGCTGCGGCTTGGGGCAAGGGCACTGGCCTTAAAATCGCAGGTTTTGGCTATACCAACCCTTATCTTGAGGCGTTAGACGAAGCCACAGCGCGGTTTGCACTGGCACCAGGTGGTCAAGGTGTTATTCGCTGGCCGCACGGAAAGGCAAATGCTGCATGTCTTGTCCGCGAATATGAATGGCCAATTGCTGATGCTAGCCTCGACCGGGTCTTGATTGTGCATGGTCTTGAAGAGGCACCAGCACCCCAGCGTTTGATGCGCGAGGTGTGGCGTGTGTTGAAGGATGACGGGCGTGTCATTATCGTGGCTTCACACCGGCGCGGTCTTTGGTCGGTAATTGATACAACGCCATTCGCCGCGGGACGACCTTACCTCAGGCGGCGGTTAGAGGGGTTGTTGCGGGATTCGATTTTGCGGCCGACTGCGTGGGATAGCGCATTGTTTTTCCCGCCCGTAAGCGGAAAGCTATTGGTGCGGGTCGCGAAAACCTGGGAACGGGCAGGCGCTATGCTTTGGCCCGGCCTTGGGGGGGTGGTCATGGTTGAGGCCGAAAAGGATATGCTGACCCCGGTTGGCCTTGCTAGCCGAGCTGGCGTGCGCGCTATTCGACCAGCTATCGCAGCGCCGCAGCCGCTTCGCCACCAATCCCGACGCGATAACCACACATAACTTGCAAGTCAGGGATAGAGGTCGCTATAGACCGGGCACGTAATTTGTAAGGAATTTTCGATGGCTCTTCCGAGGCCCCGCCCAGGCATCCTTGATATTGAAGCTTATGTGCCGGGCGCATCGGCAGCACCGGGCGCGTCTGAGATTTTTAAGATGTCGTCAAACGAGTCTGCGCTCGGCGCTAGCGAAAAGGCTATCGCTGCCTATGGCGATGTTGCGGGATCTCTTTTTCTATATCCAGACGGTGGTTCAACCGCATTGCGCGCAAAAATCGGTGAGGTTCATAATATCGATCCAGCGCGTGTCGTTTGTGGTGCGGGATCTGACGAAATTTTGCAACTTCTGACCAATGCCTATGTGGGTGAGGGCGACAACATTGTTCAGAGTAAGCATGGGTTTTTGGTGTACGCGATTGCCGCTCAAAGTTGTGGCGCGACCGCTCGTTTTGCGGCCGAAGAAAACCTGACGACTAATGTGGATGCGTTGTTGGCTGAAGTGGATGAGCGCACACGGGTTGTGTTTATCGCTAACCCGAACAACCCCACGGGCACTTACATTACTGAAGATGAATTGCGACGTCTTCGCGAGGAATTGAGAGAAGACGTCTTGTTGGTGATTGATTCTGCTTATGCAGAATTTGTTGAAGAACCAGATTATATCGCGGGCGAAGCCTTGGTTGAAGAATTTGACAATGTCGTCATGACGCGGACATTTTCAAAAATTTATGGCTTGGCTGCGGTTCGGCTTGGTTGGGGGTATTGCCCGGAAGCTATTGCCGATGTGCTAAATCGTATTCGTGGCCCATTTAACATCACGATGGCTGCCCAAGCGGCTGGTATAGCCGCGCTTGATGATCAGGCATTTATTCAGCGAAACCGAGATCACAACCGCGAAGAACGAAACTTCTTGGAACAACAATTAGGCGGCATGGGACTTTCTTTTGTTCGAAGTTATGGGAATTTCGTGTTGGTAAAGTTTCCAGACCAGAATGGCCGCCGGGCCGCCGATATTCATACTTATCTAAAGGAAAATGGTGTGATTGTGCGTGAGATGGGAAGCTACCAACTCAGTGAATATTTGCGCATCAGCATCGGCACCAAGGCGGGAAACCGTAAGTTAATTGATTTGCTTTCTGAGAAGTTTGACTGTGAAAAATAGTAATCCACTAAAATTTAAACGCGCCGTAATCGTTGGTGTAGGTCTTATCGGATCATCTATCGCCCGGGCTTTGCGCGAACGAGGCGTTGTTGATCGAATTGTTGGGGTTGATAGTGACCCAGAAATTCTGGCGCGAGCCAGAAAAATTGATGTTATTGATGATGGCTTTTCTGATCTTAAAGCAGGGGTCGAAAACGTTGATCTGATTATTCTCTCAACGCCGGTCGGGGCATTGACTGAGATTTGTACAACGCTCGCTGAGTGCGCGCCCGATGGTGTGCTTATTGTTGATGTAGGGTCGGTCAAGGGGGTCGTGGCTGAAGCGGCAAAATCATTACCGGATAGAATTCATTTTGTGCCGTGTCACCCCGTTGCGGGTACAGAGCAATCGGGCCCTGAAGCTGGCTTTGCGACGTTGTTCGAAAACCGTTGGTGTATTCTAACGCCGCTCGAACGAAGTGACGATGCTTATCTTGATGCAGTGAAGCAAGCGTCTGTGTTATGGACAGCCATTGGTGCGGAGGTCGAGATCATGGATGCGGCGCATCATGACCTCGCGCTAGCTGTCACGAGCCATATTCCGCATTTAATCGCATTCACGCTTGTTGGTGCTGCTGATGATATCGAATCGGTGGCACCGGGCGAAGTGGTCAAGTATTCGGCAGGGGGGTTCCGCGATTTTACGCGAATCGCCGCGTCAGACCCGGTTATGTGGCGCGACGTGTTCCTCAATAATCGTGAAGCGGTTTTGGAGGTTTTAGGGCGGTTCTCAGAGGAACTTGCGGTGATGCAGCGTGCTATTCGTTGGGGAGATGCTGATGTGTTGTTTGAGGCGTTTTCGCGTGGCCGTAGTTTGCGCCGAGCAATTGTCGATGCCGGGCAAGAAACGGATGTTCCGAATTTTGGCCGCGATCAATCAGGCGATACCGGAGAGGAAGACTAACTCCCTCTCCGGATGGTCTGGTTATTCCATATTGGGCGGATTGATAGATGCTTCCGCATTGTATTTGCCATACATGGTTTCGGAACCGGTAGAGATTTTTCGATAGCGATCAAACAACGCTTCGGATTTTTTGTTTCCGTCCATCATTTCACCCATAGCGGCATTTGCTTGGGCAAGTGCCACAGCGTCTTTTGAATAGGAGACGATAGTGACCGAATTTCCCTCCGTACCAATACCGTCCCAACTCACTTGATAAGGATACGGGCTTTCCATTTCGGCCATAAGCGCTTTGTATTCGGATAGAATGGTGCGCATTTCGTCTTTGGCCCCATATTTATAATGGAATGTGTCAATTTCCATAAAAGGCCCCGCCTCGGCACCATCTGGCCAGTAGGATAGTTCTGAATCATTCATAACAAAGAATGTATGCGAGTTTGTCATTGACCCGACGAAATTATCTACGGCCTTTATAAATCGCTTTCCGCCAGCCTCTTCGACAGCATCCCGGGCGGCCATCAGAGAGTCAACATCAGCGAAATTTTTGAGCGGCGTAACCATCCAATGCGTATTACGCCAAGATCCAACCATATCAGTATAGGGATAATCATTCGCTTCGGCTGTGTCGCGAATGGTTTCCCATGCAGCTTTGAACTGCTCCGTCTTTGCCGGTTCGATCTCGAATATTGTGATCATGCTCATTTTTCGCTCGTCCGCATCTTGTGAATGAGCAAAGGAAGTAAAGGTTAGTGTGGAGAATAAACAGAATAGAATCGTTTTAACCGTATTCATGGCGTAACACTCCCATCATTGACTGTATAAGTTTCGGAGATACGCAACTAAAAGGCTTTCAGGCCTTGGTGCATGATGAGGTTTTGGTTGCTTTCTGAAAGAAAGCCCCCGTTTTTGATAGAATAAAGGATCCGACCTCACCCCAGTAAGAGGATAGATTTTCACATTGGATCAATTTTGTAAATATTGCACCGCAAAAGGAACGATAACTATACGGAATATATAGCTAAGCAGGCTGTTCATCCATGATCACATCATAGCCCCACAGGCTTTCTATGTGGGTTAAAACAGACTCGCTAGTATCTTCTTTGAGCAATTTATTGTTGTGAACAGTATGACGTAAATGAAGCGTACGGTCGCCATCTAAATCGGCACCAATCACTTGAATATTTGTCTCGTTCATACCTAGATCATACATTGTTGAAAGTGTTTGTCGCACACGACGAAATCCGTGCTCGTTGTGAATGGCCGCGATTTCAACATGAGAATCTTCTGCGACGTCACCAAGGGCAAACATGCGCATATTACGCATCACAGTCGGCGATAGATATTGCAAAATAAAGCTCTCATCTCGGTAATCTGACCAGGCATCTTTTAGAACGGATCTCCAGTCATTCGAACCTGCAATGTCGGGAAACCATTCGTGGTCCTCGGATTTCGGATCTTCGCAAATTCGTTTGATGTCTTCCATCATAGCGAAACCAAGTGCGTAGGGATTAATGCCTGAATAGCGAGGGTCGTCAAATTCTGGCTGGAATACTACGGATGCATGAGAGTGCAAAAATTCCATGATGGAGCCTTCGTTAATTTGGCCGCGATTATATAGCTCGTTCATGATGTAGTGGTGCACAAAAGTTGCGCAGCCTTCGTTCATTACCTTAGTTTGCTTTTGCGGATAAAAATATTGTGCAATATTTCGAACGATACGCACTAACTCTCGTTGCCACGGCCGCAAAATGGGGCTGGCTTTTTCTATAAAATAGAGAAGGTTTTCTTCAGGTAGCTTGATGTCGCGGATTTCTGCTTGTCGTTCTTCTTTTTCGTTTTCGTTTTCTTCGGTATTCGGAAGAGTACGCCATATGTCATTGAAATTGGTTTCTTCGTGCCTGATCCGCGCTGCTATTTTTTCTATTCTGTCGGCTTCTGATAAACGCGGGGGGCGATTATATCGGAATACCCCTTGATCCATTAATGCATGCGCGGCATCAAGAACCGCCTCCACTTCTTCAAGACCAAACTCATCTTCGCATTTGGCAATGTATTTTTTTGAAAAATCTAAATAGGGCAGAATGGCTTCCGCATCGGTCCACTGCCGGAATAAATAATTGTTCTTGAAGAAATGATTATGACCAAAAGAGGCATGTGCCATGACCAGAGATTGCATGGTCATCGTATTTTCTTCCATCAAATAGGCGATGCATGGATCGGAATTAATTACGATTTCATAGGCAAGGCCCGACCAACCTTTTTGATAGCTCATCTGGTCGCGCGCGAAATGTTTGCCAAATGACCAATGTTTATACATCAGCGGCATGCCATGCGATGAATACGCATCAAGCATTTGTTCAGACGATATAATCTCGATTTGATTAGGATAAACGTTGAGACCAAGGTCATTCAACGCGATATCTTCGATCGCGTCATAGGCCGTCTTCAGCCGATCAAAGTTCCATTCAGAATCTGCATAAAGAAGAGAGGTGGCGGTTTCGTTCACGCAGCCTCCTTGCTGTTCCGAGCGAACAATTCACGGAAGACAGGGAAAATGTCTTGGGGTCGCGCAATGCGGGTTTGGGCAAAATTTGGCCAAGCGGGCGCGAGGTTACGGTAGGCCCGCCAAAGCTCGGCACCGGAATCGGCGTTAGAGAAAACTTCCAACTCTCGCTCGTCGAGAATTTCTATGTACGCATAGTACTGAGAGATCGGCATTACATCATCGTTGAGCATTTCAACGCAACGTTTTGCGTCACCGCTTTGGGTGAATCCATCAGACGCTTGCGCCACATAGATATTCCATTCGTGTGCTGGAAATCTCTCTTTTTGGACTTCCAACATTTTCTCTAGTGCGGTTGAAACGACGGTCCCGCCTGATTGTCGTGAATAGAAAAACGTCTCTTCATCGACCTCCTCAGCATGATGTGTGTGGCGAATGAAAACAACTTCTACGCGTTCATAACGACGTTTGAGAAATAGATAGAGCAACATATAGAATCGTTTAGCGAGGTCTTTTTCGCGTTCACCCATCGATCCTGAAACATCCATCAGGCAAAACATAACCGCCGCTGTTGTCTCGACTGGTGTTGGCTCATAGGAATTAAAACGTAAATCAAGGGGGTCGATGAACGGCGTGAAACGCCGGCGACGTTCCATTTCTTCAAGTTCGGCAATGACGCTTTTCTTTTCAGCTATTTCTTCGTTGGTCGGTTGCGCAATACGCTCAAGTTGAAAAAGTCGCTCTTTTAGCGCGTTCATGGCTTTGGTGGAGGGGCGCTTTAATGCCAACCGTCGCCCATGGGCATTCCGCATCGTACGGACTAGATTCATATTGGTGGGTGCGCCAGAAACCGTGATGCCAGCGCGCTTAAACGCGTAGGCTTTAATCTCTTTGAGGGACCTTTTGACCAAATTTGGTAATTCAAGGTCCTCAAAAAATATGTCGAGAAACTCTTCTTGCGTCAGGGTGAACTGAAATTCATCTTCACCCTCGCCAGAATCACTTGCGTCTTTTCCGCGTCCGCGACCACCGCCTTTCGGTGGCTTTTTGAGGCGGTCGCCGGCGTTAAACTCTTTGTTGCCGGGGTGGACAGCTTCGCGCGCGCCTTTTTCACGGTCATGGGTAAAGCGAGGTTCCGCTGTTGATTTCGAAGGGATTGAAATTTTCTCACCCTTATCGAGTTCTTTGACCGAACGATCCCGCAATGATTTATTCACGGCCTCTTTGATTTGGGTGCGCGCGCGCTTCAAAAAACGCTGACGATTGCCAAGCGATTTGCCCTTTGGGTTTTTACGACGATCGATAAAGTGAAATGAGTCCACTGCATATTCGCGGCGGGCGGCGTTATGAAGGGGGGATACCCGCTCATGACTACGCGTTGCCGCGCCTTTCGTTTAACCCGCTTTGTTTACACGCATATACCATTCGACAAGGCGCCTTACCTGACGCGCGGTGTATCCGCGCTCGGTCATTCGACTGACAAAGTTTTCGTGTTTTTGTTCCGTGTCACTATCTTTTTTGGAATCAAAAGAAATTACTGGCAGCAAATCTTCAACCTGCGAGAACATGCGTTTTTCGATCACATTGCGAAGTTTTTCGTAGGAAGTCCATTTGGGATTCATGCCGTCATTATTAGCGCGTGCCCGTAAGGAAAACTTGACGACTTCATTTCGGAAGTCTTTGGGGTTTGCGATTCCTGCCGGTTTTTCAATTTTTGAAAGTTCTTGATCTAACGTCGCGCGATCAAGCAGTTGTCCGGTGTCGGGGTCTTTGTAGTCTTGGTCTTCAATCCATGCGTCAGCAAAGGATATATAGCGGTCAAAGAGGTTTTGACCGTATTCAGCATAGCTTTCGAGATAGGCTTTTTGAATTTCCTTGCCAATGAAATCGGCATATCGCGCAGAAAGCTCTGATTTGATGAAGTCGAGATACTGTTTCTCGGTTTCATCTGGGTATTGTTCACGCTTTATCGCAGTTTCGAGCACATACATCAGGTGAACTGGATCAGCCGCAACTTCGTCTGTATCAAAATTGAATGTCTCCGAGAGAACCTTATAGGCAAACCGAGTGGAGATCCCGTCCATGCCTTCGTCGATGCCGGCGGCGTCTTTATACTCTTGTTGTGTCTTTGCTTTCGGATCTGTGTCTTTTAGTTTTTCGCCATCATAAACACGAAGTTTGGAATAAAGGTTTGAGTTTTCGTGCTCTCTTAGGCGCGTTAGAACTGAGAACCGTGCCAGGAGGTCTAAAGTTTCGGGCGCGCATGGTGCTGCGGAAAGCTCTGAATGGGCGAGCAACTTTTCGTAAATTTTTTGTTCTTCCGTCACGCGCAGGCAATATGGAACCTTGATAACATTGATGCGGTCAAGGAAAGCTTCATTATTTTTGTTGGCGCGAAACTGTTGCCATTCACTTTCGTTTGAGTGCGCAAGAATAACGCCTTGGAATGGAATCGGGCCAAGCGCTTCCGTGCCAATGTAATTGGATTCCTGCGTTGCGGTCAGCAGCGGGTGCAACACTTTAATTGGGGCTTTGAACATCTCAACAAATTCAAGAAGTCCTTGGTTCGCCCGGCAAAGCCCGCCTGAATAGGAATAAGCGTCCGTATCATCTTGACTAAAGTGTTCAAGCTTTCTGATGTCGACTTTACCGACGAGGGTCGAAATATCTTGATTGTTTTCGTCGCCCGGTTCGGTTTTAGCGAGAGCGGTTTGGCGCATTTTCGAGGGGAAAAGTCGAACCACTTCGAATTTAGAAATGTCACCGCCAAATTCGTCTAATCGCTTTACGGCCCACGGACTCATTAAACCGGAAAGCCGGCGTTTTTCGATTCCGTATTTTTCTTCGAGTAAACTTTTTAATTCGTCGGATTGAAACAATCCAAGCGGGCTTTCAAAGACCGGTGAAATTTCATCGCCAGCTTTGAGGACGTAGATCGGATATGTTTCCATCATGTCTTTTAGACGTTCCGCAAGCGAAGATTTACCGCCGCCGACCGGCCCTAAAAGGTAGAGAATCTGGCGCTTTTCTTCGAGCCCTTGCGCAGCATACCGGAAGAAAGAAACAATCCGTTCGATCGTGTCTTCCATCCCGAAAAAGCCGTCAAAGGCTTTGTAATGGCGTATCGTCCTATTGGAAAAAATTCGCGCTAACCGTGGGTCTTTCGACGTATCGACCAGTTCCGGTTCGCCTATAGCTTTGACCATTCGCTCCGCAGGGGAGGCATAGAGCATTTCATCATCACGAGCGGCAAGAAGATAATCTCTGAGGCTCATCGCCTCTTGTTTCATCTTCGTATAGCCTTCAGAAAACTTGTCAAAGACATCGAGGGATTCGTTGGTCATAATCACACGCTCACTTTTCACTCGTTCGATTGCGGTCCTTCCGCTGTTGGAAACAAAAAAGGCGCTGGTCTAACCAGCGCCCCCACTCATTCTATAAAGCCATCCTGCAATTCATGTCGGAAAACTATTTCTTCGACGATGGTACTTAACTGTTTCATATAAAAGATATGGCGCTTGTTGGTAGCGAAGCAAGGCTGATCAACAATCAGTTTAATCCCTTCTTCGTGAGCAATGCGCATCATATCGATGTTCCTAATCTGCTTTCAGTTTCTTCCTTCGCCCGAATTCGATAAAATCCCACCCCGTATGCGTCGCCATAGGGCGCGCAATTCTAGGTTAACCGAAAGGCTCCTAATAATTCGTTTCGTATTGGTGACTTGTGCTTAAACAATATAACACCATTTCATTCAAAGTGCGATAGTTTAATTACTCCGAACCCGGCCCAAATTTCGCCTCAATTGATTCCTGCCTGAATTGATTCTGGTATGGGGTTGTAATGTTGGATTGGAAGGTTCTGCCAAGAAATGGCCATGAGTATGGTGCGGAATTGTCGTCGTTAGCGCTTTCATTCAGCGGCTGCTAAAAAATTAACCAATCAACAATGAGTGTTTACAACTCGGGAGGTTGGAGAACGCTTTATTCCACCGGTGCGGATTGAGAGAGTAAATCGTCGTCTGCGTTCTCACGACGCTCGTCTTCAATTTTTTCTACAATGTGTTTGTCTGGGGTGACGTCCAGCGCTTCTTGGCGCTGCTCGTGCGATACATGGGTTTTCTTGACGGACGCCGCCGCTGGTACTTCTTCTTTTCTTTCGGCATTTGCGAAAGTAGCAGCGTCAGGGAGAATATTGTCGTCAAATCGTAAGCGGTAAATCGGTTCCGGAAGAGCAAAACCGGCTGATTCCAATGCATTTTTTGCGGACGAAAGCGCGATTGAACGCGACTTTTGAAAATTTGCGGTGCTTTGATCAATCCAAGCTGCAAAGTCGATCACTATATTTGAATCACCCACATTTTGAATAAACGCTATAGGTTTTGGCGCATCCAAAACAAACGCGAGACCTGAAATCGCCGCTAATCCGGTTTCGATCGCTGCTAATGGATCATCGTCGGCATCGATACCAAGTTCAAATTCGAAACGACGTTCGGGGTTTCTTGTGTAGTTCAGAATAACAGCCTTGAATACTGACGCATTTGGAATTCGAAGATGGTTGCCGTCCACTGTCATTAGGATAGTCGCTCGCGACGTTAGTCGAATTACATGGCCTTCGTTTCCATCAATAACTACGTGCTCGTTGGGGCGAAACGGTTGACGCAAAGAAAGCATGATAGATGCAATATAGTTTTCAATCGTGTCCCTTACGGCAAAACCGATCGCTAATCCGAGAACACCGGCCGCGCCTAAGAATGCGCCTAACAGCGCTGTGGCATCAAGAATACTAAGGGCGACAACAAGGGCAATCAAAAAGAAAACGGAACGCGTCGTCGTGGTTACCAATTCGGCAATAAAGCTATTGGGTGTAACGCGATCCCATAACCAGCGCCACCGGCTTAGAATCCACCCAGTGAATGCAATGACGACAAGCGCTAATATGGCAAGTGCAATAAGAGGAGCGGTGCGAATCGAGTCTTGAACAACACTTTCTAACTGAGAGACAGCCGGGGTAATACGTGTAGAAACAGAAACGTCTCGTTCGATTTTGTTTTCGACGGTGACGACGCCGTCGATCCGCGACGCTATTGCCTCTGCGCGTTCTGCGGCGTCACTACTCGCGGTTTGTCCATTTAGGGTAACGACGCCTGCGGAGACGGTCGCCTCTACTTGGCTGAGTGTTTCGATCTGCGCAAAAATTTCTGCGATGCGCTTAGTGATCTCTTTATCACTTGCGTCGGGCGGGGCGGCGTTAATAACGGGATCGGGGTCGATTTCGCTCTGCGCTAACACGAGCGGTTGAAGACAAAAAAGGACCGTAATCAGAGTAAAAATGAGTGTTCGCATTTATAGCAAACACTCAATCTCAGTTTTGGTTCAACTAACGTGCCAGCGCTTCGTCGATGAGTTGTGCGGTCGCTTTCGCACCATATATCTTAGCGAAAGGTCCCATCCGTGGTCCTTGCTCTTGGCCAAATACTACTTCGTAGAGTCCTTTGAACCAGTCACGAATATTCTCGAATCCGTTGGCTTTGCCAGCGTCAAATACCGCCGTTTGGTAATCGCCTTCGGCACCCTCATCGCCGATTTCTTTGAAGCGTGCGGACAGCATTTCGAGTGCCGCACGCTCATTTTCGGTCGGTGCCCGGTATTTTTTGTTGGGCTTGATAAAGGCATCGTAATAACGGCCTGCGAAAGTGATCATAGCATTGGCTGCTGCCAATTCTTTGCCGCTGGCATCGGGGCGGTATTTTTTGATGAAACCGCGCAGCACATCCTCGTCGCCTGCACCAGCCGCATTGACCAAATTGAGAAGCATCGCAAAGTTTACTGGCGGCATAAGGGCGGGCGGTTTGCCTTCATGGATGTGCCAGGCTGGATTATCGAGCGCCTTTGCTCCTTCTAGTTGTCCATATTTCTCAAGATGCGACCAATATTCGTCGGCCACCTTTGGGATGATGTCGAAATAAAGCTTTTTGGCAGATTTCGGGCTTTGGAACATGTAAAGAGAAAGGCTCTCGGGTGATGCGTAAGTCAGCCATTCTTCGATCGAAATACCATTGCCTTTGGTCTTTGAAATTTTCTTACCTTCCTCATCAAGGAAGAGTTGGTAATTGAAACCGGCGGGTGGTTCACCGCCCAATGCTTTGACGACCCGATTTGAGAGGCGGACCGATTCGGTTAGATCTTCGCCCGACATTTCATAGTCAACGCCGAATGCAAACCACCGTCCGGCCCAATCAACTTTCCACTGAAGTTTGGTGTTTCCGCCGCCGACGCTCGTGCGGATTTTTGTGCCGTCCTCGTCCTCGAATACGACTTCTCCCTTTTTGGCATCGATTTCGAGCATAGGGACATAAAGCACGCGGCCAGTGCTCGGGGAAATTGGCAGGATCGGAGAATAGCTCGCGCGACGTTCTTCGCCCAAGGTCGGAAGAATAATGTCCATAACCGCGTCATAGCATTCGAGTACACGGATCAATGTTGAATCGAATTCGCCAGAACGATAGCAATCTGTAGACGACTTAAATTCATAGTCGAAACCGAATTGATCAAGAAAATCACGGAGCTTTGCATTGTTATGATGCGCAAAACTCTGATGTGTACCCCATGGGTCAGGCACATCGGTCAAAGGCTTTTGTAGGAAGTCCGTCAAGAGTTCTTGATTTGGCAGTTGTGGCGGAACTTTGCGCATGCCGTCCATATCATCAGAGATGGAAATCAAACGGGTTTCGCGCCCGGTGAGCAATTCAAAGGCGCGGCGAACCATGGTTGTGCGCGCAACTTCGCCAAAAGTACCAATGTGGGGAGGGCCAGAAGGACCATAACCCGTTTCAAAAACAACAGGACCGTCCTTTTTTAGCTTATCAAGACGCTTTATGAGGTTTCTTGCTTCCTGAAACGGCCATGATTTGGCGCTCAGAGCCTCTTCGGCGGTGAAATTCTTGATGTACTGGGCGGTCATGATTTTACTTTCTAGGTGTTTAAAGCCGGAGGTTTAACGTTCGCTCGCGCTGCGTCAATTCTCCTCCACCCACATTGCGCTCTTCGAGGTTGCCGTTTGCGGGTTCCACGGCTAGCTTCGCGCCAGATCGGCATCAATTGATGCCATAGCCACCGCATTTTAGGAGCGTTTTTATGGCAACAGGCCCTGCAGCCTTAACACCGCAAGAAGCCGTCATCTATCTGATGGTTATGGCTTCCGCCTCAGACGGGATGATTACGGATGTTGAATTACGCACAATCGGTCGTGTGGTTCGGTCATTTCCGCTCTTTTCAGACGAGGATGAGAGCGGTCTGGTCAAGACTGCGGAGGCTTGTGGTGCGCTGATGTCATCAGATGGTGGCCTACATAAGGTGCTTGAAGCCGCGGCGAGCGCATTGCCAAAGCATCTGACCGAAACTGCCTACGCAGCCGCGGTCGAGGTAATTACTGCGGATGAAAATCTCGATCTGACAGAGATTCGCGTGCTCGAGTTGATCCGCAATGCGCTAAAGGTCACTGATGAAGGTGCGCAAGCTATAGACCACGCGGCGCGCGCGCGGCATATGACTGCAAATGACGCTGGAGCCTAGGTTAAGGCGAACCAACAAACACTTGCTACAATAAAGGCTACAATCACATTGAGCATTGCGCCTTCGCGCGCCATGCTCGCAATTGAAATCTTTCCTGTTCCATAAATGATAGCGTTCGGCGCTGTCGCCACTGGAAGCATGAAGGCGCAAGAACAAGATATCGCTGCGGGTATCATCAGCAATTCGGGCCTCATGCCCGACCCCATCGCGACTGCTGCCAAAAGCGGCATCAATAGATTTGCAGTTGCTGTGTTCGACGTGATTTCGGTGAGGAAAGTCACGGCCAAGCATAGACCCAGCATCATAATGAATATGGGAGCATTGGTCAGCCCCGTGAGCTGTTCACCGATCAGTATATCTAGCCCACTGGCACGGAAGCCAGCGGCAATACAAATGCCACCCGCAAATAACAACAACATACCCCAAGGGATATCTACTGCGTATTTCCAGTCGAGTACGGCACCGCCTTTTCCGTTAGGCACCAAAAACATGAGCACGACAGCGAATATCGCAACAGTTGAATCGCCAGCGCCTTCCATCCCCAGAAGACCCGCCCAGCCACCGAAAGGTTCGATGCGCGTTATCCAAAGAAAAATAGCAATCGCAAAAATAATAAGCGTGCGCTTTTCTTCGCTTCGCCAAGGGCCTGGTTCTGTGAGTTCGGGTGTTTTTACACCGCTCATGGAACGGGTCAGCCATAACCCCATGATAGGGACACCAATCACAACAATGGGCACACCGATCTTCATCCAGCTCAGGAATGATAATTCTGTGCCAGTGGCCTTAAAATAGGCATCAGCAAAGATGAGGTTTGGCGGCGTTCCGATTAATGTTGCGGTGCCGCCAAAAGAGGCAGCATAAGCAATGCCCAATAAGAGCGGTGTTGCTAATTTTGGATTGTCAGTCTGAGAGAGGATCGCGAGCGCCATGGTCGCGAGCATTAAAGTGGTCGCCGTATTGGATATCCACATAGACAATAGCGCTGCGGCGATCATGAAGCCCAAAACCAATCTACGGCCTGAGGTACCCACAAATTTGATCATGTATAGCGCCAGACGTTCATGCACGCGTGACTTTTCTAGAGCTTTTGAGAGCATGAATGACGCCATCAGGAGTACAATGACATAACTACCGAGCGATGCTGCGGCTTCGCGTTGATCCATGACGCCCGCCAGCGGGAAGAGGGCAAAAGGCACTAAGGATGTGGCAGGAATCGGTAAAGCTTCGGTCACCCACCAAGCGGCGGTTAACGCGGTGATAGCGATTGTTGCTACCATTTCGCGCGGTAATCCAAAACTGTAAGAAGTAAACCCCGCCGCAAGAGCGATAATCACGCCCAGCAAAATTCTATATGTTCTCATCAAGAACATCTGCCGGAATCGCATAATGCTGTCTAGCTAGAAGAACGACCGAATTGTTTTGGCGATTGCCAGTATTGCAGCTTTTCGCAAATGCACAGCATTGTCTCCGCCCCACTAGACCCGAGGCGCGCTGCGGGGTAGGGGCATGGGCATGGTTCATAATCAAGCAACAGCCCCGGTTTTTCGTCTCGCGACCTTGGATGAGTGGAACAGCGCTCAAGTGAATGGTTTGGTTCCGGAACGCGAAATCGATACGCGGGATGGTTACATGCATTTGTCGACCCGCGATCAGGCGCTTGAGACTGCGAATATCCACTTTAAGGGTGTTAAAGATTTGCTGCTGCTTGAAATTCCCGCGGCACCAATTGCGAAGTTCCTTAAGTATGAGTTAGCACCAAAGCGCGGTGACGCTTTCCCTCATCTCTATAGCTCGCTTCGGGTAACCGACGTTGAGCGCGCCGTTAGGCTGATTGAAACCGGTAACGGATTTGAGTTCGGAGAGCCTTTGTGAAAGTGCCAATGATATTTGCAGGACTAGGTGCGCAGGCAATGAGCCTTCTGGACCCTGAAACGGCTCACCGTCTGACGGTTAAAATGCTCAAAACTGGTCTTGGACCTCGGGCGGCTAAGGAAACGCCGCGTTTGGCCACCGAAATTGCCGGATTGCCTTTTTCAAATCCGTTGGGGTTGGCCGCCGGTTTTGATAAAAATGCTGAAGCACCGGACGCCATGCTCGACTTGGGGTTCGGGTTCGTAGAGGTCGGGGCCGTGACACCGCGCCCGCAGTTAGGGAACGCACGTCCGCGTGTGTTTCGTCTGCGCGAAGATGCGGCTGTTATCAATCGGTATGGTTTCAATAATGACGGCCTCAACGTTATCGGCGACCGTCTGCGCACCAGAGACCGCCATGGTATTGTCGGGATCAATCTTGGTGCAAACAAAGACAGCAACGACCGAACAGAAGATTATGTAAAGGGTGTCCATGCGCTCGCTGGGTGCGTTGATTTCTATACGGTCAATATATCCTCGCCGAACACACCGGGTTTGCGGACATTGCAAGATAAATCTGCGCTGACTGATCTTTTGTCGCGTGTTCTCTCGGCACGTGATCAGTCTGCCGAAAAGACGCCTGTGTTTTTAAAAATTGCCCCCGACCTCGCAGATGAAGACAAGGTCGACATTGCGACGATTGCACAACAATTATCGTTGGATGCGTTGATAATTTCGAATACGACAATTCGGCGCTCGGCATCTTTGCGTAGTCATTCTGCGCCCGAAGCTGGTGGCCTTTCTGGCAGGCCATTATTCGCATCGTCGACTGCGTTACTTCGCGAGTTCTATCAAGAAATTGGTGATGCGATTCCGTTGATCGGCGTTGGCGGCATTTCATCGGCACGGGATGCCTACGAGAAGGTTTTAAGCGGTGCTAGTTTGGTGCAGCTTTATACGGCGTTGATTTATGAAGGTCCGGCGCTGGTTCCACAGATTCTGGATGACTTGATCGGATATCTCGATGCAGACGGGTTTAGGACCATCAAAGAGGCGGTTGGCGCTGGTCACCGCTGAGCTACGAAAGAGCGACCAATTCGCGGAAGCCATACGGCGAGTGTAGCGGCGCGTAATAAGAAATAAACTGAGAAGGCAGCCCAAAGACCATGATTGCCGAATTTTCCGGCGAGCCAGAGCGAAGCGGGTAGAAAAACCAGCGTAGAGATTATCATCGAGTCGCGCATTTCTTTTGACCGCGTTGCGCCAATAAAAATACCGTCTAGTTGAAATCCGGTCACGACGATTAATGGGCTAATTATGACCCACGGCATGAAGAATTGTGTCGCCGTGCGAATTTGTCCTTCTGGGGTCAAAAGCGCGATAATCGCATCTCCACCGACAGCGTAAAAAATAACAAATGCGATTGCGGCCGCGCTCGCTAGAATAAATGTCTTTCGTACAGATACGTAATAACGCCGTTGCGCAGTGGTTTTGTCACGGGCCCCCATGGCTTGGCCAACCAGTGTTTCCGCTGCGATTGCTGTGCCATCTAGCGCCAATCCTGTGAATAAAAACAGTTGTAGCATCACTTGATTGGCCGCGAGAGTGACATCGCCAAATGCGCCACCACGCTGCACAAACCATGCAAATGAAAAAGCGAGCAGCAGTGTACGGATAAAGATGTCGAAATTGATTGCGACCGTACGTTTAAGGCGCACAGGATTCCAGATGTCTTTTTTAGACCAATGGGCTAAAATTCCGCCATGTTCCCTCATGACCATTAGAACCAGCCCGGCGGCAACAAAAAAGCCGGATATTTCCGCGATTAAAGTGCCTGCTGCAACGCCGGATGCCCCCCAATCGAGGCCCACAACGAACCAGTAATCGAGGATGATATTGATTAGCGTCATAAAAACGCTGGCAATCATCAAGAAATCTGTCCGGCCACGGGCGGTGAGCCATCCGAATGCCGCATAGGATGCCAACGCGAAGGGCGCGCCCCAGATGCGGATGTCGAAATATTCTCGCCCGGCATTCAGCGTTGTGCTGCTGGCTTCTGAGCCGGTGCCCAAAAGCGTGAAGGCAAGGTTGCCGATGGGGAATTGTAGAACCGTCAAAATAAGCCCGACGGCACCCCCAACGACACCACCACGGATGAGTGCAGCGCGCGTTTCCGCTTCATCTTCTGCGCCAGCGGCTTGTGCGGTCAACCCGGCGACGCTCATGCGGATGAAGCCGAATGTCCAGTAGGCAAGCGAGAAAATAACCGACCCAAGCCCGACGGCTGCTATGTCAAGCGGCCTTGATGATTGCGCTAACGCCCAGACGTCTACAGCGCCTAAAAGCGGCGTGACGGATGCGGCGACAGATGCAGGCCATGCAAGTCGCAAAATAGTACGATAGGAAATATCAGCGGACATTCGATTCATCGTGCCTCTCTATAGTGTAGATCACGACGTGACCATAACGCTGCTTTGATTTTCCTGGGCCCTTGCTGGCAATGATGAAACCGTGAACAATAGACTGGTGAGAGAAGAATGGGATCAGTGGCAGTCGCCCCCTGGCGGCACCGGCAATGAATTCGACAGTGCGGAGATTGGTGCTCTGGCGCATCTCTATCGTGGCGAAGTTTATCGCTCTACCATTTGGCGTACGCGCCTTGATAATACGACCAATTGGTCGGTGGTTACGCTCGGGATCGCGCTGTCAGTTACCTACGCATCGCCGAATGCTTCGCCTCTACCGCTTTTGTTGGTCGGCATTCTGATTTGCATGTTTCTTATTCTCGAGTCCCGACGCTATCGCTTTTTCAATGTTTGGCGCGCGCGCTGTCGTTGGATAGAAACCAACTTTTATGCGCCAATGTTGTTCAGTTCAACGCGGCCAAAACCGGGCGAATGGCAAGATGTATTGGCGCAAGACTATATGACGCCACAATACCATATCGGGTTTTGGCGGGCGATGGGGCGTCGGTTGCGCAGAAATTACATGTGGATTTTTAGTTTTCAGGCAGTGTCATACTGCGGCAAAATTATCATTCACCCGACGCCGCTAAGTACTTTTTCCGAATTCGTCAATCGAATGGCGATCGGTCCATTTGATGGTGCTATGATTTTTAGCTTCGGGGTAATTTTCCACGGCTCGTGGGTGTTGTTAGCCCTTTGGACGCATATTCAGGATCACAAAAAACATAACCCTCGAGAGGGCGTGGGCGGGATGGGCTAGCTCTCGTCAAAGGCCAGGCGGTATTCGCCGTTTTTCTCAACGATCCTATAAAAGCACGATCGACGATCAGTGTGACACGCGGGTCCAGTCTGTTGGACGATTAATTGAATCACATCTTGATCGCAATCAGTTCGAATTTCGACGACCTGCTGTGTATTCCCAGACGTGGCACCCTTGCGCCAGAACTCTTTGCGCGATCGCGACCAATACCAAGCTTGGCCTGTTTCGATGGTTCTGTGCAGGGCTTCGGCATTCATATAAGCGACCATTAGTAGATCGCCATTGGTAGCGTCGCTGACCACAGCGGGAATAAGGCCAACTTCATCGAATTTTGGAACGAAGCTATGAGATTCTTCGATCTTTTCGGAAAGGTTTTCGCGGGTTTTGAATTTGCTTTTATCGGTCATTTTCGCAGCATAGCGATGTTGACGCCTGCGAAAAGCCATTTTCAGTGCCGGTTAACAATCTTGCGTCGTTGCCGCGCTCCGGCTAGCAAACAAAGAAGACGGAGAGAGCGGGAATATGGCGTTGAAAATATATGATAGCATGACACGGGAGAAACGGGTCTTTGAGCCGGCTGATCCGAACCGGGTTACGCTCTATGTCTGTGGCCCGACAGTCTATAATTATGCTCATATTGGTAACGCGCGGGCCGCGGTTGCTTTTGACCTCTTGTTTCGGGTTTTGCGAAATCGTTACGGCGCTGACCATGTCGTCTATGCGCGCAATATCACCGATATTGATGACAAAATCATCAAAGCCTCACTGAGTACGGGCGAACCGATTGGAGATATCACGCGCAAATTCGCGCAAATCTATCGTGATGATATGGGCGCGTTGGGTGTACTCGCCCCCAATGCTGAGCCCGCGGCCACTGATCACATAGATGGCATGATCGCGATGGTTAAGTCTCTCATTGAGTTGGGGGCGGCATACGCAGCCGATGGGCACGTTCTCTTTTCGATTGATAGTTATGATGCCTACGGAAAGCTTTCTGGTGTAGACAGGGATGAGATGTTAGCCGGCGCTCGTGTTGAGGTGGCACCCTATAAGAAGAATCCTGCGGATTTTGTTTTATGGAAACCGTCCAGCGATGCTGAACCAGGCTGGGAGTCGCCGTGGGGGCGAGGTCGTCCGGGGTGGCATCTGGAATGTTCAGTGATGATCCGTCATGAATTAGCAGAGACTATAGATATTCATGGAGGCGGGCAGGATCTACGTTTTCCGCATCACGAGAATGAAATCGCGCAATCAGTGTGCGCCCATAAAGGAGCGCCCCTAGCCCGTTATTGGATGCATAACGGTTTTCTCCGTATGGGAAGTGACAAAATGTCAAAATCCTTAGGAAACGTTGTTCTGGCTCATGACTTGTTAAAGGATTGGCCGGGCGAGGTCATTCGCTGGGCATTGCTTTCGGCACATTATCGTCAGCCACTAGAATGGACCGAAGAATTACTGCGGCAATCGAAAAAACAGCTCGACCGGTTCTATCGATTGATAGAGGAGGTGGCCTTCACCGAAGATATCGGGGACGCACCTGAAAGTGTTGCGCTTGCACTTGAAGATGACCTTAATACCCCGGAAGCATTTGCGGGTCTGCATGAGCTTCGGGATATTTCAAGTCAGCTAGATGGTGCCGCGCGCGAAAATGCGATTATCCGGTTGCGAAATGCCGGACGATTGATGGGCTTTTTGAATGCCGATCCGGCGCAGTGGTTTAGAGGTGTCGCAACTGATGGACCGTCTGCGGATGAGATCGAAGCATTGTTACAAGAGCGTTTAGAGGCACGTACGTCAAAAAACTTCGCACGAGCCGATGAAATTCGTGATACGCTTGCCGCAAAGGGGATCGTCATTGAGGATGGACCGCAAGGAGCCACTTGGCGAAAAGAATAAATTATGCGTTTGATCGAAGCGACTTTCCCGGCAGAAAAAATCGAAAAGGTAAAGTCAGCTGTCGAAGATTGTGAACCAGCGCATTGGCGGTTTTCGGAAAAAGGTGATGATAATTTAGTCGTGTTGCGTGCCTTTTTCGCTGTGAATGGTGCGCAATCCCTTGTGGACGAATTGCAGGATATTTGCGAAAATGGTGATGATTGGCGCATTTTGGTGCTGCCAGTCGAGGCGACTGCGCCGCAAATTGATGATGACGATGAGCTAAAAGAAGAAAAGCGGAAAAAAGAAAAGCGGGCGCTGCGGGAGGAAATCTACCAAGATGTTTCCTCTGGTGCGTCGCTGAGTTCTGATTTTTTTGTTCTTACATTTGTTTCTACAATTGTGGCGGCATTAGGTCTGTATGCCGATAACGTGGCTGCGGTAATCGGTGCGATGGTTATTGCACCGCTACTTGGGCCAATTCTGGCAGTTACGCTCGCTATTGCACTCGGTGATTTTAAGCTGCTATCGCGCGCAGGGCGAAATGCAATCGTAGGGTTGGCTTTGGGTGTATTTACATCGGGGCTTATGGGGTTATGGCTCGGTGTGAATTACGAAAGCCACGAGCTGATGAGCAGAACTGTTGCAGGGATTGATTCTTTGGTCTTAGCTCTTGCTGCGGGTGTTGCGGCGGCGTTATCCATCGTGACTGGTATTTCTGCGGCGCTCGTCGGGGTGATGGTCGCGGTGGCGCTATTGCCGCCTGCTGCCGCTGCCGGCATTTTCTTTGGTGCCGGTGAATTCGGTTTGTTTGGGCGGTCGATCTTACTGCTCACCGTGAATGTCGTCTGTATTATGATCGCGGCGCAGGGCGTTTATTTTTATAAAGATATTCGGCCTAGAACTTGGCTAGAAAAGAAGCAGGCGGGGCACGCTGCGCGACTCAACATGCTAATCTTGGGTGTGATGCTTGCCGGGCTAGTCGCTATAATCTTACTGGCACCAACCGGATCCATGCCTGATGTGCCAGGTGCAGGCGACTGAGATAGCCTCTCAAACACGTGATCGAGCACATACGACCCATCTATTTAAACCGATAAAACGTGTCCCATATTGACGGCATCACTCGACAATTTGTTGCTTTATGCTGCCGCCAAAAGGTGTGCCGCAAGGAGGTTTTATGATTTTGATCCGTAAAAATGCTGATCGCGGCCATGCAAACCATGGTTGGCTTGATGCTCGTCACACGTTTTCATTCGCCAATTACTATCACCCAGAGCATATGGGATTTAGGTCGTTGCGGGTCATGAACGAAGACCGTGTAAATCCGGGTGCTGGTTTTCCACCGCATCCACACCGCGACATGGAAATCATCACCTATGTCCTTGAAGGTGAGGTTGCTCACAAAGACTCCACAGGCGGCGGTGGCACCATTCGCCCTGGCATGGTTCAATATATGTCAGCAGGTAGTGGTGTTACACATAGCGAATTTAATGCGTCTGATACTGAACCATTGCATCTCTATCAAATTTGGATCGAGCCAAATGAAACTGGTGCAGCGCCACGATATGAGGAGCGGATCATAGGTGATGGTCGTGATGGTTCGTTAAAGCTCATCGCATCCGGTGATGGTCGTGATGGTTCATTTGGGATTAGGCAGGACGCTGATCTCTACGCGTCCGTCGTGGCTGAAGGCGAAGCGTTGTCTCATCGATTTGCTTCGGGCCGATATGGTTGGCTGCAAGTCGCAAAAGGGGGTGTTGAGCTGAGCGACGGTACGATCATGCATGCTGGCGACGGTGCCAAAATCTCAGACGAGTCGAAGATCGAATTTACGGCAATGGCCGATAGTGAAATTCTATTGTTTGATTTGGCATAAAAAGGCGCCACATAAGAGGTATGATTAGTGATCTTTATAGTGGCGGAATTCTTGACGCTGCAGCGGATATTCCGCCGGTGCAGCGTCTCGAAGCACCACAGGCCACATCCACAAAAGTAAGTCGGGTGTGCGGTTCCGAGGTGACTGTCGATCTTTCGGTGAAGGATGGAGTCGTGATCGCATTCGGCATGGAGGCGAAGGCGTGTGCTCTGGGGCAAGCTTCGGCCTCGATTGTCGCGCGCAACATTATAGGGGCGACCGTTCAAGAGCTATATGATCTCCGCGATCAAATGCGCGCAATGTTGAAGGATGACGGCTCTGCCCCTTCATCTGATCGCTGGGACGATCTCGCATTGTTGATGCCGATCCGGGATTATCCACAACGACATGCGTCAACATTGCTCATCTTTGAAGCGGTTTGCGCGTGTTTGGATCAAATATCAGAAAGATAGTGCTGTGCTTTTAACGGCGAAAATAAGTCGTCAGCGTTTTGCGCGCATCCTCACAAGACACTAACGGCTTTGTCATCTTAGGTAATCTTGATTCTTTGGCGCTAAGGCTCATCTTCGAGTTGTATCAGGGCGGCTCCACTTTCTCTCCCCCAACCTGGAGTCGCTTGAAAGGTGCCTGTGTTGTTCCCCCATGACGCAGGCACCAATTTCCATTACGCAGCTGCTTCTTGAGTGTCGCTGGCTTCAGCGCTTTCCAGCGCTTCCTTTAACACCCAAGCCTTAAATGCTTTGACCGCCGGAGAAGACGATTTCGACGGCGGATGCACCACGTAATATGAAAACTCAGATGGTGTCGTCAGGTCGAACGGAATGACCAGTCGCGCCGCCTCTAGATCGGCAAGGGCAAGTGCAGCCTTGGCTAGTGCGACACCTTTGCCGGCGACTGCGGCCTCGATTACGAGACTTGATTGATTGAACTTTAGGCCGCGTTCTCCCTCTTTGTGGGAGACCCCCGCCGCTTTGAGCCACATCGGCCACGTTGGGCAGCCGGGGTCTTTTTCGGTGCTCGAATCGTGAAGCAGCGTGTGGTTGATGAGGTCGCTTGGGTTTTTCAAAGAATTGTCGCCGGTCAACAGCTGTGGGCTGGCGACAGGCACGATTTTTTCCGCCATCAGGTGCTCTGTCACCAAGCCGGTATATCCGCCAGGACCATACCGAATCGCGACGTCCACATCATCTACGGCAAAATCGACCACATTCATGTCGGCAGATACCCAAACGTCGATATCGGGGTGTTCTTCCTGAAAGCGATCAAGACGGGGGACCAACCATTTCGACGCAAAAGATGGGGCGACAGAAACGGTTAGGCGTCCAGCATCGGCTTTCTTCGCAAGGATGTCACCAGCTTCCATGAGCTTGTCAAAGCCTTCACGCAAAATCGGCAGGCTCGCTTGTGCTTCATCGGTAAGAAGCAGGGCGCGTTTATGGCGTCGAAATACCGGGGTTTGTAGAAAATCTTCTAATGCCTTGATTTGCTGGCTCACCGCGCCCGGAGTTACGTGTAACTCTTCTGCAGCTTTAGTGAAACTTAAGTGTCTCGCTGCGGCCTCAAACACTTTTAGTGCGTTTAATGGCGGTAATTGTTTCATGATATAGGCTTTCTTTCCCGATATGGCGGGATATTTCATTAGAAAGACTAATAAATCAAGCGCTAATCTCAACATCACCATGATGTGAGTTTTTCGATAGTTTACCTAAACTCTTAGGGTTTGCGCGGATTGCGGGCACATAACGCAGAATACCTAATGTTTGAGCCAGAAATATTCGATTGAGCTACCATGCTGGTGTGCATAGTTTCCCCTGAAACGGTAGCTCCATGCTGCGCTATACAAAACGCATAGATTAGAAAAACTATATGAATAGATTCCCCGCCTATATCGCCCTCGAAAATCGGCCGGTGCTTATTATCGGTGGTGGCCCCAGCGCGTTGGCAAAGGCGCGGCTAATGACAGCCGCGCAAGCATCGCTCACGGTGATTGCTGAGAAAATAGACTCTGAAACAAGAGCTGCACTCGCTGGCGTGGCCCGGTTAATTGAGCGTGCGCCCGTCGTTGGCGATATCGAGGCTTCGGTTCTTGTTTTCATTGCTGATGGTCGAGACAGCCAGATAGAGCGGTGGGTTGAGATCGCGCAGATGGCCGGCGCGCTGGTTAATGTCGTTGATCGCCCAGAATTTTGCGATTTCATCACGCCTTCGATCATTGACCGGGGGCAGGTAACTGTCGCGATCACTACTAATGGCGCAGCCCCTGTCCTAGGCCGCAAGGTGCGGGCCGACATCGAGGCCTTGTTACCACAAAACGTAGGGTCGCTCGCCGAGTTTGCTGATCGCTATCGCGATGCGGTGAAGGCCAAGTTTTCTGAGCATGACCGGCGCTTATTTTGGGAGCACTTTTTTGATGGGCCGGTAGCAGCGCAAGTGCTTGCAGGCGATGAGGTTCGGGCGCACGAAGCAATGGTGGCGCTGATTAACCGTCCGCGAGAAAAAGAAAAAACTGGGGTTGTCCATATTGTTGGTGCTGGACCAGGTGACCCGGATTTGCTTACGGTCAAGGCATTGCGGCTTTTACAGCATGCTGACGTAATATTGTACGACCGGCTGGTTAGTGATGAAATTCTGTCTCTCGCGAGACGTGATGCGGAACGCTTTTATGTCGGTAAGGCCAAAGCGAACCACGCAGTTCCACAAGATGAAATCGAAGCTAGGTTAGTTGCGTTTGCACGCGACGGAAAAATGGTCGTGCGTCTAAAAGGCGGTGACCCATTCATTTTTGGTCGCGGCGGCGAAGAGCTTGAGACAGTGCGGGCAGCAGGAATTTCCGTTTTTACCACGCCCGGAATTACGGCAGCCGCGGGGTGCGCTGCTTCGGCGAATATGGCTCTCACTCATCGTGGATATTCCCAAGCAGTCACTTTTGTGACTGGACATGCAAAAGACGAGGGCGAGCCTGATCTTGATTGGGCGGCGTTGGCGACGCTTAAAAGTACACTTGTGGTTTACATGGGTGTTTCAAAAGCATCTTCGATCGCAAACCGTCTTATCGGCCATGGACGTGCGCGATCAACGCCCGTTGCAGTAATCGAAAAAGGAACGTGCCCAGATCAAAAAATCATCAAGGGATCGCTCGATGAGCTTGGGCAGTTGATCGAAGCAGGATCAGTCGACGGGCCGGCGCTATTGGTGATCGGTGAAGTGGCGGCGCTTGCCGATGGTGAAACGCTGTTGTCGATCGCTCAGCAAGAAAGGTTAGTGGCGTGAAAATTATCACAGGAAATCGCCTGTCGGACGGATTGGTCGTCTTTCTCGGTAGCGACGGGCAGTGGACACCTGCCCTAGAGCGCGCGGCGAATTTTGCGGATGATGCCGCGAAAACGGCATTTGCAGATGCGCAACTGCGTGTTGAGGAAATCGCTGACCTTTATTTGATTGATGTTGATGATGCGGGTGCTTTGACCGGTCGTGAAACGTTGCGTGAATCTATCCGCAAGGCGGGACCGACTGTCCGTCTCGATCTCGGCTATCAGGCAGGTGCATAATGTATCGTTACGATGAATTTGATGCGACGCTGGTCGCAGAACGGGTCGCGCAATTTCGCGGTCAGGTGAATAGACGCCTGTCTGGTGAATTGACCGAGGACCAATTCAAACCGCTTCGTTTAATGAACGGTGTCTATCTTCAGTTACATGCGTATATGCTGCGCGTCGCCATACCCTATGGAACGTTGACCTCGCAGAAGATGCGCAAACTCGCACATATCGCGCGTAAATACGACAAAGGGTATGGGCATTTAACAACACGGCAGAATATTCAATTTAATTGGCCTGCGTTGGTCGATGTGCCGGACATATTAGATGAGCTTGCAGAAGTTGAAATGCATGCCATTCAAACGTCTGGAAACTGCATCCGTAACACCACGTCTGATCAATATGCGGGTGCCACTGCCGAAGAGGTCGAGGACCCGCGCCCATACGCAGAAATGATCCGTCAGTGGTCGACGTTTCATCCGGAGTTTTCATATCTGCCGCGTAAATTTAAAATTGCAGTGACGGCAGCGGATCGCGATAGAGCGGCCGTGAAATTTCATGATATTGGATTACGCATTCATAAGAATGACGCGGGTGAAGTTGGGTTCGAAGTATATGTAGGTGGAGGCCTTGGGCGAACGCCGTTTGTCGGCCCAACTATCCGCGAGTTTTTGCCAAAAGAATATCTGCTTTCATACCTAGAGGCGATTCTGCGCGTATATAATCAGCAAGGCCGGCGTGACAATAAATTTAAAGCCCGGATAAAAATCCTTGTTAATTCTGAGGGCGTTGATGGCTTTGCGAATTTAGTCGAAACTGAGTGGAATCAAATCAAAAATTCTGGCGTTGATTTACCGCGCGAAGAAATTGACCGTATTCATGCATATTTTGCGTCTCCAAAATTTGAAAACCTTTCAGGAGAAAGCAAAACTCATAAGGCTAAAATTGCTGAGGACAAAGAATTTGCGCGTTGGGCCAGGACCAATTTGGCTGAACACAAAACTTCTGGCTATTCAATCGTCAATATTTCCGTAAAGCCAATCGGCGGCATTCCGGGTGATATCTCTGATATTCAGATGGAGGCGGTGGCGGATATCGCTGAACGTTTTTCGTTTGATGAGATGTGTGTAACCCATGAGCAAAACCTTGTTCTTCCGCACGTTAAAAAAGACGATCTTTTTGCGGTGTGGTCTGCACTCAAAGCGGTCGATCTCGCAACAGCGAATATTGGGCTCGTCAGTGACATCATCGCTTGCCCCGGTCTCGATTATTGCTCGCTTGCGAATACGCGTTCCATTCCAATCGCGCAGCGCATTGCCGAGCGCTTTAGCGATTTTCAAAAACAAGAAGACCTGGGCGAATTAAAGATCAAAATTTCCGGCTGTATAAACGCTTGTGGTCATCACCACGCGGGACATATCGGAATTCTTGGCGTCGATAAAAAGGGCGAAGAGTTTTATCAAATCACGCTTGGTGGATCTGGCGCGGAAGACGCGGCGATCGGTGAAATTGCAGGTCGTGGTTTTTCTTCTGATCAAGTTGTCGACGCTGTCGAGAAGCTTGTGGATTACTATAAAAACAACCGTCAGGATAAAGAGCGATTTCTTGACACATATAGGCGCCTCGGTGCCCAGCCGTTTAAGGAGGCGCTATATGACGCTGCTTAAGTTTTCACATGAACGCCTTTTGCCGACGCTTTCGGAGCCGTTGGAAGAGGTGACATTGACTGATTGGCGGGAAAACCCTTCGGGGAACGCCGGCGCTACCGCATTAGTCGTTGATAACGATATTCCACTTAGTGACATCGCTTCTGATTTAAGCGGGTTTAGTGTTGTCATTCTAAACTTCCCGAAGTTTCAGGATGGTCGTGCGTATAGTCAGGCCCGATTATTGCGTGATCGCTACGGATATACCGGTGAAATTCGCGCGCGTGGTGATGTGCTGCGCGATCAAATTTCATACATGGTCCGGTGCGGCTTTAATGCGTTTGAGTTTTCTGGTGAGGATGTCTCTGGCGCGGATAAGGCGTTGCGAGAGTTCTCATTTGCCTATCAGCCTGGGGCGGATAACGAAGCGCCGGTTTGGCGTAAACGCTTATCGCGTGCCGCGGCAGCATAGGGATTGGTCATGAGTGCAATCGCTTCAAATCTCGATACTGGCTCCCCTGTTGCTGCGCCTTCTGACACAGCGTTAAGTGCTCGGGCGAGACGTCTTGCGATGCAACACTCGAGCGCGGATGCGCTCGAAATCCTCCGTGTTGCCATCAAAGAGGAATTTAGCGGAAAAATCGCGCTCGTATCATCTTTTGGCGCTGAATCCGCGGCGCTCCTTCATCTGGTTGCGCTGATAGATAAAGACATTCCCGTCGTATTTCTTGAAACGGGCAAGCACTTTGCGCAAACAGTGAGCTACCGTAAAAAGCTGGCCGCAAATTTGGGGCTTACGAATGTAAGGGACATTGCACCTGATGCTGCTGTGCTTGGTTCTCGTGATCCGCAAGGCGATCTTTGGAAACGCGATGCAGATGCGTGCTGCACCCTACGCAAAGTTGAACCGCTTGGGGCCGCTTTGGAGGAGTTCGATGCGTGGATTACGGGGCGTAAACAATTTCATGGTGGCGGTCGTATAAACTTGCCGGCATTTGAAGCGTCTGAGACTCATATCAAAGTCAATCCGCTGATCCGTTGGTCGAAAGAAGCGATAGGCGATTATTTCACTGAAAACGATTTGCCGGCGCACCCACTAACGACACAGGGTTATCCATCCATCGGATGCTGGCCTTGCACGCATCCCGCGCGAGCGGATGATGATGTGCGGGCTGGTCGATGGAGGGGGGCGGCAAAGACCGAATGTGGAATTCACGGTATCGGTTAATCAATGCTTGCAAGAAATACCGTGATGGCATTGAGCGCTTCTGGTTCGGTAAGCATTGGCGCATGACCGACGCGAGGAACCTCAGCATATTCAAAATTCGGATGAACGGCGCGCATTTGTTCGACGATTTCCGGCGAAAGCAGGTCGCTAATACCGCCCCGAATGAGAAGTGTCGGCGTATTTTGCAGGCTCTTGAAGGCGGGCCATAAATCGGGTGCAGGGCCGCTCTCAACCAGTGCTTTGGCGATGTTTGGGTCGTAATCGAGTATCCATTCGCCGGTTTCAAGTTGCCGATAGGTACGGCGCGCAAAGGCTTGCCATTCTTCTTTAGTCGCGTCGGGAAAAGCTACTTCGTTTATTGCCTTAATTCTTTTTGCGGCTTCGCTAAGGTCTTTTGCGGGCCCTAAGGACCCACCCACGTAACTGGAAATTCGAGCGATACCCTCTGGTGCTAATTCTGGGCCCACATCATTGATGATGGCGGCTTTTACACGATCAGGGGCCAGCTCATTGGCGAGCATTGTCGTGATTCCGCCAAGCGAGGTTCCGATGAAAGTCGCGGCGTCTAGTTTCAGGCTATCAAGCGTCAACAGAACATCGTCTCGGTATGTCGTCGGAAAATAATTCAAATATTGCGAATCATAGTCTGAGTTTCCGCGCCCCCTCAGAGAAAGCACGTATACGTCTCTACCGGTTTTCGCGATTTCCGGGGCTAGTTCTTCAAAGTCACGCGCATTGCGAGTGAGACCGGGAATACAGATCGCAGCAGGCTTGTCGCCGCCGGAATAGTGCCGACCACGGATAGTAACTTCTGGTGAGATCACAACGGAAAAGCTCCGCCAGTCATTTGTCTCGAATTTGGTCACTGTCTTAGCCTTTTCTGTTTCAAACAAGTGCAATCAAACAGCATTCTGCTGAGTGACGCATATGCGCTAAGTGCTTGTTAAAGCTTTGGTAATAAGTCCTAACAATTTATTGCATGTGCAAATTAAGAGTTGGTTAAGAGATTTTGTGACGAATTTGCCACAACGCGATGTTTACCACTTAACCAGCGGTGTTTGTTTATTGACCAAAATGAGTGTCGAGACTTAGCTTGCCGCCAATGTCTAATTCTTGGACATGATTTGCGCAGGCATTCGGAGAATTGCGCATATCACTGCTGTGACGCCCATAGCTCCCAAAATGGGAATTATGATTGAAAGTTGGAGGGATACCATAATGTTAAAGAAACGTTTGGCAGAGCGCCTGCTCTGCACAACCGTGCTAGCTGGTGCTTTTGCAGCATCTGCAACCGGGGCATTCGCTCAGGATGCTGATGGCGATGATGTTGTCATCGTAACCGGTACGCGCATCCAAGACCCGAATATTGTTGCGGCCAGCCCGGTCAATTCAATCGGTCAGGAAGAGCTATCACGTAAATTCGAACCAAATATCGAACGCGTTTTCCGCGATCTGCCAATCACCATCCCTGGTGACGGCCAGAACGTGAACAACGGTTCTGCTGGTGCAGCGACAATCGACCTTCGCGGCCTCGGCCCAGAACGTTCATTGGTTATGATCGACGGCAAACGCCTCGTTCCTTACAACCAAAGCGGTATTGTTGACGTAAACACCATTCCACTTAACCTGATTGAACGCGTTGACATCATCACAGGTGGTGCTTCTGCTGTTTATGGTTCTGACGCTATGTCAGGTGCGGTTAACTTCGTAACGCGCAAAAACTTTGAAGGCGTTGAAGTAGGGGCGAACTATACCCTCTCTGAAGAAGGTGACGGCGATACATACGATATCAGCGCATTGCTCGGCTCAAATTTTGCTGACGGTCGCGGTAACGTAACAATGAGCCTCAACTATACATCTCGTTCAGGTGTACTTCTTGGTGCCCGTCCATACGGTCTTGTTGGCGTTGATTCTGAATCTGGTGCTGGTGCTGATGGTAACATTGTTCCTGCTCCTGCTGAGTGTGATGCTCCTGGTTCAGTCGCTGTTGGTGGTTCAACGACGGCTATGCCTGGCGCGCTCGACCTTCCTGGCGGCACGCTTCAGTTCCGCAATGACGGTACACTTGGCGACCGTTGTTCGGTGTTTAACTTCAACCCGTTCAACTATTACCAAACTCCTCAAGAGCGTTTTGGTATTACCGCAATCGGTAACTACCAGATCAACGACTCTATTGAGTTTTATGCTCGTGGTACATTCTCTGGCATTAACGTTCGCCAGCAGGTTGCACCATCAGGTGTATTCGGGAACGAGTTTGAAATTCCGCTTCAGAACCCATTCTTGGGTGCGCAAGCACGTCAAGCGATCCTCGATAATGTGAATGGCAACCTTTCACCCGCTTTTGGTGGAACAGGTACGTCGGGCACATTCGCAACGACTGGTGTTCAGGACTTGAACTCTAATGGCGTTTTCGATGTGGACGATTCTATCATCGTTCCAGTTCGTCGCCGTACACTCGAGCTTGGTACACGTTCGGAAGACTTCAACAACAATCTCTTCCAGATTGTAACTGGTTTCCGTGGTTCGTTGGATTGGGTTTCACCAGACTGGAACTACGATCTTTCATTCCAGTATGCTGAAACAGACCGTACAACGGTTCGTGGTGGTTACACTAATGTTGCAAACATCGCGACTGCGTTGAACACCGTTAGCGAAACTCAGTGTGAAACACCTGATGGCTCGGTTACCGCAGGTTGTGTGCCTATCAACATCTTTGGTGGCTTTGGTTCGATTTCACCAGAAGCGGCTGTCTACAACCAAGCGATTGCTTTCCAGACTCAGGAAGCAACTCAGATGGTTGTGCAAGCATCAATTTCTGGTCCAGTTGAAGGCTTCAAATCGCCTTGGGCTGAAACACCGTTGAACCTTGCTCTTGGTTTTGAGCACCGTGAAGAAACTGGCGCGCTTGAGCCAGATGAATGCTTGAAATTGCCGCCAGTGAGCTGCCAAGGTGGTGCAGGTGGTAACTTGCTCCCAATTAAAGCGAGCTATGGCACATGGGAAGGTTTCGTCGAGGGGATTATTCCTGTCGTAGAAGGTCAGCCTTTCTTTGAAAATCTCAGCATTGAAGCTGGTTACCGTTACTCAGACTTCTCTCCAACCGAAGACACAAGTGCATGGAAAGCCGGTGTTAACTGGCAGGTTACTCCAGCACTGCGTTTCCGTTACATGGAGCAGAAAGCTGTTCGTGCACCGAACGTTTCAGAAATCGGTTCACCAATCACGACGGGCCTAGACAACGCTGACTTCGATCCATGTTCAGTCGGTAATCCGAATCCGATCACGCCAGACCTTATCGCGCTTTGCGAATCAACAGGTGTTCCGGCTGGTCAGACAGGTACGATTAATGACATCGTTAGTGGTCAGGTTAACGTCTTTACAGGTACTAACCCTGCGGCGTTGCCAGGTGCTGAGACGGCTCGTACACGTACAGCTGGTATCGTTATCACTCCTGACATGAGCAGTGTTGGTTCTGGTGTTGGTGCGACGACGTTCTCTGTTGATTACTACAGCATCACCATCGATGATTACATCGACACACTTGCTGGTGATGAGGTCTTCGACCTTTGCTACACATTGGGTGATGCTGACACTTGTGCCGGTATCGTTCGTTCCGCGAGTGGTCTCGTGACGACAGCGGGTACAGGTATTCCGGCCTTCATTCAAAACCTAGAGTACTTTAAAGCCTCTGGTTTGGAATTTGGTCTGAACACTGGTTATGACATTGGCAATATGGGCTTCCTATCATTTGCCTTTAACGCCAACTATTACCTGAAGAACGAGTTCCAATCTGCAGCGACGTCTCCGGTTGTTGATTGTAACGGTGGTTACTCAAACGCATGTGATCCTGTTCCAACATGGCGTTCAGTAACGCGTGCAACTTGGGAAAATGGTCCTCTTGAAGCTTCGATCCTATGGCGTCGTATTGGCGGCATGGACTTCCGTGGCGATCCAGGCGACTTGTTCGATGATTTTGAGCAAATTTCTGCTCATAATTACTTCGACCTCTCAGTTGGTTACCAGGTTACAGAAAGCGTCCGTATTGGTGGTCTCGTGAAAAACCTCGCGAACAAAACTCCACCTATTATCGGCAACGATACTGGTACAACGACGTTTAACTCAGGCAACACATTCCCAAGCCTCTATGACGTGCTTGGCCGTGTTTACTCAGTAAGCATCAAAGCGACATTCTAATTATCACTCGATAGTTAGAGAAAACGGCGGCCTTTGGGCCGCCGTTTTTTTTGTTCTCTATTTTTAAAACTCAGTAAGCTGATTGGGTGGGGGCTTGTTAGGCTGGCTTATTTGATGCGTTCAACAAGCATAGAGCGGCGCATCTCTTCAATCTCTAGGCGGTAGCCGCTGAGTGCGCCTTGGGAAACTTTAACTGTGTAATCCCGCTTTTTGGATAAGCGAAAGCGGTTTGAATCGGCAGGCTTTTGTTTCCAGATTTGTCCGTTATCGAGAAAGAAAACATAGGTACCGGATCGGGTAACAGCAAAATCCGTGAGCGATGCTATGACGTCTTTCTCACTGTTTTTGGCGTCTGTTTCGGAGATTGTCTGGTTACGGGCAACGACCTGTTCCGCACCTAGTCCAGTGGGTTGGTCTTTGTTTGGCATCGCGGTGACTTGATCAGAGCTGTCTGCGGTCGCGATCGAGTTAGTGTCCCCGATATATGTACGCAATGCAGCCTCGAGGCACGCGATGCGATCTTTCTTACCGTCAGTATTTTCGCGGCAGTTATCGATCGGGTTCATTTCCTGTGCGAATGTTACGTTCGGGACGAGTAGAGTTAGTGCGACGGCGCTCACACTTAGAAACTGCTTGTTCATTCAAAGCCTCCAACAACAAAATTGTTCAATGGACAGCTTAGCGCTGCCCATTGAAGGACACCAGTCTGGAAGGCTTACTTCATCAAGCCAAGGCTTCTTCGCCGGTTAAAACAGCGGCCGCGGCGTGGATAGTCGCGGCGATGCGTAGCGCTGTTTGGACCTGCTCTGTAGAAAGTCCACCCTCACGCACTACCTTTTCGTGCGAGTCGAGGCACATTCCGCAGCCGTTCACCGCAGATACCGCGAGTGACCACAACTCAAAATCTACCTTTTCGACACCTGGTTTGCCGATGACATTCATCCGCAATTTGGCGGGCATAGTGCCGTAATCTTTCGCAGACATAAGATGGGTAGAACGGTAATAAATATTATTCATTCCCATGATTGCTGCGGCAGCTTTAGTCGCTGTCAGGGCCTCGGGCGAAAGCTTTCCCTCGACCTCTGCGTTGACCGCTTTGATTACAGTGGCGTTGCCTGACGCCAGAGCGGACGCTAAAAACGCACCCCACTTTTGTTGATCCGTCAACGTCGTTTCTGACGCAAGGGTGCCAAGGTTTAAGCGAATGTCTTTCGCGTAATCTGGAATTTGTTCCCGAAGGTTGTCGATGCTCATGGTGTTGTGTCCTTAATTTTTGATAAAAAAAGGGCGCGGCGACGCATGAATTGCTCGCGCGCGCCCTAATTTAAAGTTTTTAAAGTGTGTCGCCACCGATCGGACGGTTACATGGGCAAAGCTCATCTGTCTGCAGCGCATCAAGAACGCGTAATGTATCTTGTGGGTTACGACCGACATTCAGGCCGTTCACATAGACGTGCTGGATGACATTGTGCGGATCGACAACAAACGTTGCGCGAAGAGCAACACCTTCTGGTGCGCGAATGCCAAGGCCATCAATTAGTGAGCCTGTTGTATCGGCAAACTGGTAAGCTGGGTGCTTATCGAGATCCGGGTGGTCGCGACGCCAAGCAAGTTTGCAGAATTCGTTATCAGAGCTACCGCCCATGACAACGGCATCACGGTCTTCGAATTCTTTTGCAAGGCGACCGAATTCAGCAATTTCGGTTGGGCAAATGAATGTGAAATCTTTTGGATAGAAGTAGATGACTTTCCATTTACCAGAAAAGCTGTCTTGCGTGATATCTTCAAACGCAGAGTTTCCATTCTCTTCGTGCGCGTTGAAGCCTGGCTTTACGCCTACAACTTTAAAATCTGGAAGTTTATCACCGACGCCTAACATGTAGGTCTCCTTTATCTTATTAAGTGAATTCCGACGCCCCTGTTGGAGCGATGAAACACACATAGGCCCATTGGATAATTAATCAAATAGATTATATTGCTCTATACAATCGAATTAACCGATAATGAGTGAGGGCCAGTAATGACGCCACTTCCGACCTTAAGGCAGTTGCAATTTTTTATGGCGCTTGTGCGTCGCGCTTCTTTTTCCAAAGCCGCTGAAGATTGTTTGGTGTCACAGTCGACGCTTTCTTCGGCCATAAAAGAAATGGAAGTATTGATGGATCAGCAATTGGTTGATCGATCTACTCGCGCTTTTGCGCTGACTCCGGCGGGCGACGAGGTTGCGTCACGCGCACCGGCATTATTGGCTGGTGCAGAAGATTTGGTCCGCGCAGCCAGCGGTCGGCGGCCCTTGGAAGGGCCCTTCACGTTGGGTGTCATTCCTACCATTGCGCCGTTTATTTTACCCAAAGCCGCCAAGATATTGAAGAAGGCATACCCAAATCTCGATCTGTATCTGCGAGAGGATTTGACGGCGACCTTGGCCGAGCGTTTGTCTGCCGGGTTGATCGACGCAGCGGTTCTCGCGTTCCCTTATGAGCTTCACGGAATGGACGTTATCGAGATCGGGGAAGATCCATTTTGGTTTGCATGTGCAAAGGGGCATCCGCTTGCGGAGAAAAAAACCGTTTCCCAAGACGACCTCAATGGTTGCGAATTGTTGCTGTTAGAAGATGGGCATTGTCTTCGGGATCATGCGATTGACGCATGTGAATTGCGGGACCGTGACGCTGCGGCAGCTTTTGGTGGAACTAGCCTGTTTACATTGGCCCAAATGGCGCGTTCGGGATTGGGCGCGACTTTGCTACCTGAAATGGCTGTGCGGGAAGGTCTAGCGAAGGGAGTTGGTTTGGTTACAATTCCGTTTGCTAAGCCTGCGCCTGTGCGTCGTATTGGTGTTGCGTGGCGGCACGGATCGGGTCGCAAAGAAGAGGCATTGGCGCTCGCAGCAACCTTAAAAGATGCAATTTATTCTTAGGCGCGTTCTTACTCTAGATTGCCATGTTTTATGTCGGCGATTTTTCCATTATCAGAAAGCATGACTGCAATCCCGCGAGTTGAATGAAATTGCGAAAGAACGATCATAACGGTCACGGTGATGGGTACGCTTAAAAGTAAGCCAGCAAACCCCCACAGGGACCCCCACACGCCGAGGGAGAACAAGATCACGAGTGGGCTTAGGTTTAGGGAGCGCCCCACAATCCTCGGTTCAATGCCATTGCTCATGACTTGTTCGGCACCGATAAGGCTCACGGCCGCGATCATTGCCATTCGCACTCCACCTCCGTCTGGCTGAACTAAGGACAATAGGACAGGTAGAGTGATTGCTGATGCGGCACCGAAAATAGGAATGTAATTTAGAACAAAAATCAGTAGAGCCCAAAATCCAGCGAACTGCACCCCAATAATCAGCATAATGATATAACTAATCGTTGCGGTCACGAGGTTCGACAGGGTTTTGACAGTTATATACTGCCGGACCATGACACCTATATCTGATAAAGTTTCATTGATTACGCGTCGTTGCCGATCGTCAGCGCCTAGTAGTTCTATTTTTTTCAGCAAACGCCCCCGTTCTATCAGCATAAAAATAAGATACAGAAAGACGGTGATAAAAGTAAGAAAGTTGGAACTAAGCGAACGCAGGCTGCCTGCGGCTTGGGAGAGCACTGGTTTGATAAGGTCGAGGGCAGATTTTTGAATTTGCTCGACGCCGCCTAATAGGTCTTGAGGTAGGAAATCAACCGTCCGGAAATATGCGATTGCATCTCCTGCCAATCCGCGCAGTCTTTGTTCATAGCTGGGCCAAGTCTCAAGTAGGGTTTCGACATTTGACCGGATAATTTCAACAAAGAGCACCATGCCGCCACCGATGAGAATGAATGCGACCATGTATCCAACCCAATCGGGCATAAACCGACCAATATACGGGGCGCGACGGATATTTTCCTTAAGGGTGTATATTAGAAAACAAAGGAATATGGCGACGACCAGCGGTATGATGACGCCACGCCCGATATAAGCGATAAAGCCAATGAGGACGGCTATGGCGATGCCGTAAAATGTCTTTGCAACGCTTTGTCCGTCGGAATCGGGCATATCAGATCTCCTGTTTTCATAGGAAATAGGACAATTTGCGCGTTGGCCCAAGTCTTTAAAGATCTGCTTTCCCTCTGGGGGCGTTCTCGCTAAACAGCGCTAATGGTCTCGATTGAAATAGAATGGCAAAACCCAATAGATGCCTTTGCGCCGTTCGCGGGCGTTCCGCACGCGCACCTATTACATGCTGGTGATGGGGCGAATGATGCGGAGTGGTCTATATTGGTCGCCGCCCCAGTGGAGGTCATCGAAGGTGCGACTAACAAATCGCTACAGAGGCTAGACGAGATCCTTCAGCAGCGGAGAGGCGCTCCGGTGACCGAAGAAATGGATTTTCCATTCTGTGGTGGTGTTTTGGGGTATATCGGGTATGAGGCCGCATCATTATTCGAGCCCAGTTTGAAAATCCCTGCCTCGCCTTATCTTTTACCGGATATCAGTTTTGGCATTTACGATGCGGCCGCACTTTTTTCGGTTAAGTTAAAAAGAATGTTTGTGGTTGGGCGAACCGAAGTGGCGTGCAAGGCGCTTTGTGACGTGTTAGCCACGAAGCGGGCGGTGACACAATCGCCTCTTCCGTCATTTCAGTTGGGCTCAAACTTTTCTGCTACTGAATATAAAAATGCTGTAAACTCAGCGATAGAAAATATTCTTGATGGGGATTTTTATCAGGTAAATTTTTCACATCGAATAACGGCACAGGCTGAAAGCGAATTGGATGTATATTCGATTGCGCGCAGTGTTCTATCAGAAAACAATTCTAGGTTTGGTGCTTTTTTGCAATTTGCTCAAGGTCAAGTCGTATCTGCGTCCCCCGAGCGCTTCTTTCAGATCGAATGCGATCAGCATGGTAACAGGCGTATTCTTACAGAGCCTATCAAAGGAACTCGACCAAGAGGCAAAGATAATGACGAAGATATTTTATTGGCGGGAGATCTGTTAAGCGATCCAAAAGACCGTGCAGAGAATATTATGATTGCAGATCTTTTGAGAAATGACCTGTCTCGAGTATGTGATGATTTTTCAATTCGTGAAGATGCAATTTGTGAACTGATGACGCTAAAAAATGTGTTTCATCTGGTTTCCAAAATTAGTGGAGCTTTGCGTCAAGACGTAACTTTCTCAGAAATTTTACGTGCGCTGTTTCCTTGTGGCTCGATAACCGGCGCGCCAAAAGTTGAAGCTATGCGTACGATCGCGCGAACCGAGAAAATAGGGCGCGGTCCGTATTGTGGGGCGATTGGGTATTTTTCAGATCACGGACGCGCAGACTTTTCAGTTGCAATTCGTATTATGCTGGTTTCTGAACGATCATTGAGCATACCGGTGGGCGGAGGGATAACGCTTCGGTCTGATCCGGAAAAAGAATACCGTGAGACACTGGACAAAGCGAAAGGTGTTTTGTCGTCTATTGGTATGGCGGCGGCAGATATTCGATGATCCTCGTAATCGATAACTACGATTCTTTCGTTCATAACCTTGCCCGCTATGTCCGTGAGGCGGGGCATGAAACCCTCATTATTAGAAATGACGAGGTGAGTGCGTCTGAATGTATGGCTATGTCTGCCGATGCGATCATTCTCTCTCCCGGACCGGGGCGTCCCTCTAATGCATTGCTTTGCGCTGAATTGCTTGATGTAATTGACCCAAGTTTACCCGTGTTGGGCGTCTGTCTTGGTCATCAATGCCTTGTGGAATTCTGTGGAGGTCGCACGAAGAGGGCCAAACACCCACTTCATGGTGAGGCAAGCGAAATCCTGCATGAAGAGGGCGGTATATTCCAAGATATATCTTCACCGATGAGTGTGGGCCGATATCATTCGTTAGTTTCGAGCTTGGCCGACGAAAACAAAGAGCTGCGTGTGACGGCATGGAGTAGCGAAGGAGAGGTCATGGCTGTAGAGCATGTTGAGCGACCATGGTTTGGCGTTCAATTCCATCCAGAATCGCTGCTAAGCCGGATAGGGCGAAAAGTAATTGAGAATTTTGTTTATAAGTATGTGGGGAGCTAATGGCTGTATATTCGAAGAATGGTGAATACGGGGAAGACCCCGTCTCCGTCGATATCGCAGATCGTGGATTATTGTTGGGCGACGGAATTTTTGAAACCATCTTATTACGTGATGGCGTACCGGTTTTTTTGGGTGCGCATATGGCACGTTTGACTGCCGGTGCCGTCGCACTGGGCATAGATATAAAGTTTGATGAGATTGATATCACCAAGCGAATTTCTGAGCTTGCCGTCAAAAATCGCATCGAAAAGCAAACTGGATCGGCGCGTGTTACGTTAACGCGTGGGGCGGGACGGCGCGGGCTTTCTATTGAAGGTGCGAATGAACCAACACTTCTGATTACAGTAAATGCGTATGACCGTATTTCTCACATTGAACCCGCAAATGTTCTCGTCAGCCGGGCGTGTCGTGCCGAGCGTAGTGTTTCGGCAAAGTATAAAACATTGAACTACATTGATAATGTAATGGCCCGCGAGGAAGCGAGCGCTGCCAAGCTCGAGGACGCGGTGATGCTAAACCATGCCGGACGCGTAGCATGTGCATCCGCGGCGAATGTGTTCATTATTCGTGGCGATGGCGAAGTGGTGACGCCGCCGGTGAGGGAAGGTGCACTTCCCGGTGTGGTTCGAAATATTGTTTTACAATCGGGAAATGAGGCCGGATTGGTTATCGTCGAGGCCGAAATAGAGCGTCACGAGCTGAAAAAATCGGCGATTATATTGACCAACAGCCTTATCGGGTTGCGATTGGCAACATTGAAAAATGGCACTATTTCACAATCTGCATATAGCATCTTCGAAAAACTCAAATCATGTTACGAAAGTGAAATTGAGAAGGATCTAAAGTTGCGAGCAGGTCATTGAAATCGTTTGCCTTCAAAGAAGAGCAAATCTCTCGGGTGATTGGGGCGGCGTCGGCTGATGAATTGGCGCGCCGGTTTAATCGGCATATTGACTTCCTGACAATCGCTTCATGGACGCAAGACACGAAGTTGGAACGTGGCGGCATGGCCTTAACCGCCGCAGAAAAAACAGCGTGTGCTGAGCGGGCGGCAACTATGTTCGGCTTTGCTCCTGATTTTTTAAAACAAGAACCAGCGGACAAAATTTCAGATTGGGCACGATCACTCTCCAATGCATTGGCATCGAAGCTAGTTTCATTTTCTTTTAAGCCAGCCGCGCGTAGCAATCAGGATATCGCTTATCAGCACCGCGCGGACGCAATCTTTCAGGATGCAGCAGCCGCTGCAAATGTATTATATGGTCGCCGCCGTTTGCTGTCTTTTGTGGCACCACATAGTCTTTTGGGGATCGAGCTATCTATTCTGACACCGAATTTATTGGGTGTTGAGTCCGTTGATGCGCGCGGTATGACGCCTGATGTTTTGTCCAAAAGCTTGCTCTTTGGTGATGTGCTCGTCGCAACACCGACCTTGTGGCGTTACATGATGCAAGAAAAATTGAAGGCACCGGATAATACCCTTGCGGTCAGCTTCGGCGAACCGATGACGCCTGAACTCGCTGTCGAGATGCGAAAAAGCGGTTTTGGTGTGTTGCGCGAATTATATGGCTCGACAGAAACAGGCCTGATTGGGTGGCGCGATACGCCCGGCGAAGCGTTTGCGTTGTTTGATCACTGGCGTAAGGCTGGTGATGATTTGATGCGTATTATGCCTGACAGTACTGAAGAGTTGGTCGAACCAATGGACATCTTGCAATGGGACGGTGAGCGGAGTTTTGCCCTTTCGGGACGCCGTGATGGCGCGGTTCAGATTGGTGCAGTAAATGTATTTCCGGACGTTGTGTCGAATGCTCTGCGCTCTCATCCTCACATAAAAGAATGCGAAATCGTTGTGGGTCGCCGAAGCGATGGAGCCAGTCGTCTTGTAGCCCATATTGTGTTGTCTGAAAAAGTTCAGCCAAATGAGCGTACGGCGCGCGATATCGATACATGGTGCCGAGCAAACTTACGTCAGCAAGAGCGACCACAGATTTATAATTTTGAAGCGCCTTGATGCGCTGATTGATTTTGAAACCAGCGCATTCGGAATATGGAAATTAGTTTTCGTTTCCGCCTTTAGAGAGGCTTGATGCCTGGCCGAATTTGCTTTGTACTTGCGCGGCGACGTTGTTAAAGACGGTATCTGAATCTCCGACCGTCACAGTCGCTTCACAATTTGTTGTACAATTATACGTGGTACGTGCAATGCCACGGTGAACTGTCATCATGTCTGCACTAGGCGTCCGTACACGAATAATAAGATTTTTTACAGCCTCACCGTCTTCATTGAAAATATAAATATTTGTCAGGCCGGGGGCCTTGCCGAATAATAATACGTTCGAGTTATCTTGGACGGTGACATCCGCGATGGATGGATTCCCGACAACAATGCTTTGTGCTGGGTTCTCAAGCTTGTAAGGGCGTACCTGATCCATGGTCAGCCATAATTGCTCAGCTGCGGCAACCTGAGTTGTTGCCGTGAGTATAACAAGTGCGGTGAAAATACTGCGCATTGGATCGTCCTCTATAAACCTGACGAGACCTTAGGCCTTATGAGTCAAGGAATGTTTAAAGCGATTATGGGCATTCATTCCAATCTATCGCAGTAGTGCAATGATTTCGTAAGAGAAATTTTACCCGAGCTTAAATTTCCGTTGATACGAAAGGATAGCTGGTGGAGAGCATTATGACTGCAATTATGACTAAACCTATCTCGACTGAGTCTGATGTAGTTGAGATGCTTTCGCGTATATCACCGTTCCATGGTCTTCCTACGGCCGTTCTTTCGCTGGTGTGTGACCAAAGCGAGCGTCGCCGATACGATGCGGGTGAGACTGTTTTTTCAATGGGACAATATGATGGGGCAGAATTTGCCATTGTCCTTTCTGGCGGTCTCCGCGTCTCGGTTGCTGACGCGGCAGCTGGCGGAATGATGATAGAAGATATACTACCGCACGGAGTTTTTGGGCTTGAGATTGCGATTTCAGAGCCCGATCCGACCTTATTTCAGTCTATTTCGGTCACGGCTGAGGCGGATACGGACCTAATTGTTATTGATGCTGCTGAATTCAGAACCCTCGCAGTCGGGCGGCCATCATTGATGCGAAATATTGCGGGGTTCCTCGCAGAGCATCTTATTTCCAAGCGGTTCGGTGCGATGTCTACTCAAATCGCAGAAGAACAACGCATATATGCTGCACTTATAGAATGTGTTGAGCGAGATGCGCTCAGTGGCACATGGCGCATTGAGAGAATGCCGAAGCATCGGGAATTAGCAGAGCGTGCGAAGGTTGAAGAGGCATGTGCGGCGAGTGCCGTGGCGTCTCTTATTCAAGATGGAATTGCGCAGCGAGATTATCCGGGGCTGATTATTAACGATATGTCGCGCTTAAATACCCTTGCGCGCTAGTAAAGCAGTGGTTTTACATTTGGTTAATTACATTTAACCATAATTAGTACACAGATAAAAAATTCTGTTTATAAATTTTTTACTGATGTTGATCATTATGGTCATGTCTGAAGGGGGAGACCTTCTTCAGCGGTGCAAGTAAAGAGTAAGCAGGAGTCGACAAATGAAAACTCTAATTAATCGTTTTAAGAATGACGAATCTGGTGCAACGGCTATCGAATATGGCCTAATTGCTGCCCTAATTGCTGTTGCCATCATTGGTGCGGTTAAAGCTGTTGGTACTTCACTTAGTGGTACATTCGGCGACGTCCAGACTGAATTGGACGCATCTTAGGAATTGGCGCTACTCGGCGTATTGTTGCCGCTGAAGCGTACTGAGACGGAAAAGGAGATCCATTGGATCTCCTTTTTTGTTTATGTCTAACGGAACATTAAGACCAGACGCGTAGATAAATGGTTTGAATTTATCTGGAGACGGACAGTGGTCGCCTATCTTTTACTATCGGTATTTCCTGCGGCGCTCCTAATTGCGGCTGCCAACGATATATACGAATTTAAAATTCCAAACTGGATTTCGATTGTTTTGATAGCCGCCTATCCCGCCGCTGGACTTGCGGTGGGTGCGAGCCCGCAACTGATTGTTGAGGGGCTTTTGATTGGTGCGGCCGCGTTGACCGTTAGTTTCGGGCTTTTTGCATTTAAAATCATAGGTGGCGGGGATGCAAAGCTCTTTGCGGCTACTGCGCCGTGGTTAGGTCTCGGCAGTCTTGGGATGTTTCTATTCTATGTCGGTGTTTCGGGGTTATTTCTCGCGATTGTTATGACGATGTTCCGCAAGCTACCCATTTTGCCGGTTTATGCTCACGCGCCGTGGTTAATGCGGCTTCATGAACGAAAAAAGGATTTGCCCTATGCAGTCGCAATTGGCGCTGGTGCACTCCTTAGTTTTTCACAAACACCATACTTCCAATTAGTCATTGGCGGTTAACAAGGTCAGTTAACAGAGTTTTGAGGAGTTTCGCTCAACATACAAAAACGACGTTCTGTATGGAAAGCGTAAAAGTCAGGCGGAATCGAAATGAACGTAAGTCGAATTGCAATTTTAGGTGTGGCTGTTGTCGCAGGGGCTGGTGCTTTTGTTCTGATGTTGGGTCAGAATAAAACGATTGCGCCAATTCAAATTGTTGAGCCTGTCAAGGAAGAGAGCGTCCGCGTTCTTGTTGCCAGTCAAAACATCCAACGTGGGGAACGCCTAACGTTGGAGGGAACCTCATGGATCGCATGGCCCAAGAAAGCGGTTCGGCCAACTTTTATCACCGATGAAAACCCGGAAGCGCGAGAAAGTCTAGAAAGCGCTGTCGCGCGCTCTCTAATTGTTGCTGGGGAGCCTATCGTGAATGAGAAAGTCGTTCACGCAGAGTCTTCGGGGCTTATGGCTGCGATCATTTCGCCTGGAATGCGTGCCGTCACATTACGTGTATCACCTGAAACGGCTTCTGGCGGTTTTATTCTTCCTGGCGACCGTGTTGATATTCTTTTTACAGGTGGTGGACGCGACAGCCGTGATGGCGGGCTTGCACGCACGATGTTCGAAGATGTTCGTGTTCTTGCGGTGAATACAGTTTTCTCTGAAAACACAGAAGCTGCGCATATCGATAGCGTGAATGTCACGCTCGAACTTGCGCCACTCGATTCTGAAACATTTATTTCTGCACGGTCTTCCGGCTCATTGAGCCTGGTTCTGCGTAGTATCTTTAAACCCGAAGGTGAGCTGCTCGCTACTGAGCGACGGTCATCCAATGTGAGTGTGATTCGTTATGGCCGCTCGTAAGAACAAAAAATCCCAGGGGGTTGATATGGCTGTCCTTAAGGATCCGTTGAAAGCAGTTAGAAAGATTGCTGCGAAATCTGTGATGGGTTTGTCGCTGGCAATACTTGCTGGTGGCGCGGTTCTTTCACCTACCGAAAGCGCATTGGCGCAACGGGGTGCTTACCCTGTGAAAATCGATATGGGCGGTGAAAGTGCAGTTTCAAAAAGTATAATCCTGCCACTGAATAAGGCGGCTATCGTCGAATTGCCTGAAGCAGCAGCGGACGTTTTGGTTTCTCAGCCAGGTGTGGTTGAGGCCGTCGTTCGTTCACCACGGCGTGTTTATTTGCTTGGTCTATCCACGGGCCAGACAAATGCATTTTTCTTTGACTCGCGTGGGCGTCAAATTCTCAACTTGGAGATACAGGTTGAGCGCGATATGGATGCGCTCAGTGAGCTGATTGGCCGCGTGTTGCCGGAAGCCCGCATAGAAGTCGAATCTGTCAATGACAACGTTATCCTGCGAGGGGTGGTTCAGTCAGCGAGTGAGGCGGCCAATGCTTCGGAATTGGCAGGCCGTTTTGTTGGAAATGAAAATAACGTCGTCAATATGTTGCGCGTACGTGACCCAGAGCAGGTCATGCTTAAAGTGCGTATCGTTGAAATGCAGCGGCAGTTATTGAAACAGCTTGGTGTTTCGGTAAGCGGTTCAATTCCTATCTCAAACTCGAATTTCACCTTTGCCGCAGCCAACTCTATTGCGACGAATGGTGGATTGGGTTTGACAGGAAATCGTCCAAATTCCACCGGCACACTACGAGACCTTGATGCTTCTTTTCAGGCCTTCGAGTCGAATGGCCTCGTACGCATCTTGGCTGAACCAAACTTGACGGCAGTATCAGGAGAATCTGCACGCTTCCTTGCTGGTGGTGAGTTCCCGGTCCCTGTGGGGCAGGATGATGGCGTCATCTCCATTGAGTTTAAAGAGTTCGGTGTCGGGCTTGGGTTCACGCCATTGGTGATGAGCAAAGGCCGCATTAATTTGAAAATTTCGACAGAAGTCAGTGAAATCACAACTGAGAATGCGTTCTTTGTTCCTGGTGCCACTACTGTGGATGATGCAGGTAACCTCACGACGACTGCCGGTTTATCTATTCCAGGTTTGTCAGTTCGTCGCGCTAATACTGTGGTCGAAATGCCTTCCGGCGGTAGCTTGGTAATGGCAGGTCTACTTCAGGAAGATATGCGCTCGACAATAGAGGGTGTGCCGGGCGTAAAAGATGTTCCGCTTTTGGGGCAGCTTTTCCGTAGCCGGAATTATGCAAACAATGAAACTGAATTGGTGATCATTGTAACGCCATACCTCGTTAAATCTACGCATGAATCTGCGCTTCTTGACCCTGCTGAAGGTTTTGTGCCGGCAAGTGATGCGCAAACCATATTGCTCGGAAAAATTGTATCAACCTATGGCTTAGCTGGCGCTGGTGTAAATGAGGCCGCGCTACAGGGTCCAATGGGTTTCATCCTCGATTAAGGGAACGTGGTAATGAACGCTAATAAGACAAAAATTGCTCTTCTTTCTGCGGCATCCTTGCTGGTCGTCGGATGCTCTGGTGGTCCGTTTAACGGGCCGCAACATGGCCTCACAGTGGCTGAAACGCATCCTGTTTCTGTTGATAGCCAGGTTGTAACGTTGACGCTAAATGTCGATCCGACAACTTCCGATTTATCAAATGTTGATAAGGCTCGGCTTCGCTCTTTTGCAGATTCGTATCTTACGAATGGCCATGGTGTTGTTACTGTGACTGCTCCATCCGGGGCGGGCAACGATAATGACGGACATGAAGCGGCCGCGGATGTGCGAAAAACACTGAACGATGCGGGCGTTTCATGGTCTGCGATGCATGGTGCAACCTACCGTGCCGGTTCCGGTAATGGCGAGGAAATTGTTCTTTCCTTCACTCGTTATGTCGCGAGTGCGAGCCCGTGCGGGGTTTGGAAGGGGATGCGGGAACGTGAGTACCGAAACCTTCGTACACCGAATATGGGTTGCGCAACTATGAATAATTACGCAGCAATGATTGCCGACCCGCATGACCTTATTGCTCCTGCCGAGGTCGATCCGCGTGATGGTACATCGGTTGTTCGGGCAATGAAGCTATTTCGCGAAGGCCAGGTTACCGCCTCCGCCGTTGACGGCAATATAGATGCTGAGACTTCCGGGAATTAAGATTTGAGTTGCCTCTTAGAAGAGATGCTCGAGGGAGATAAGAATGAAAAACGCTGCTGAAACGACTTACCAGCCGACTGAAGATGAGGAAGGCGTAGCTGAAGGTGCTGCCAGCCTCGGTGCGGACGGTGGTCCAGTTGCGACTGTTCCTGCAGAAGCGGATGATGATGCGTTCGAAAGTGAATTAGAAGCGTTTGACGACGATGACTCGTGGCTTAGTGAAGAGTTGTCAGATGAAGAGCTTGCTGCACTCGGCGAAGAAGATTTTGGTGATGATATCTTCTCCGAGGAGGATTTCACCGCAGAAGACGCTCCAGCCGCGACCGTCAGTGCAGCCTTGAATGCGACCGACCCGGTTGCTGAAGATAATCTTCCTTCCGATGAGGATTTCTCGTTCGATGACGCTTTTGATGACACAGAATTGTCAGAAGAAGTTGCGGAGCCCGATGAAAACGTTTCCGTAGAGACAGAAGAAGAAATTTCGCAAGGTGCATTGGTCGCCGCGACGGCCGCTATCGCTGGCCAAGATATCGAAGAAAGCACGTCGGATATTGATGTAAGTGGTTATGGCGAAGAAGAGATTGATCACCGCCCGGTTCCGCGTATTTCTATCCATGCTTTTTGCGAAGCACCAGATACGACTACGCTGTTAGAAAAAGCATCGGTTGACCGTCGGTTGTCAAAGGCGCACCTCACCATTCATATGGGGGGGATTAATAAGGCCATTGATCATTTCCAGACTGCCTCGACGCCAAATCTGATTATTTTGGAAACGATGGCCGGTGGAGCAGAAATTTTTGCCAAGCTTGCTGAACTGGCGGAAGTATGTGATCCGTCAACGAAAGTGATCATTATTGGCCGGGTAAATGATATTATTCTGTATCGAGAGCTTATTAAGCAAGGGGTCAGCGAATATATCGTTCGTCCGAATTCCCCATTGCAGATTATTAAGACGATTGCTGATCTTTATGTTGACCCTTCTGCACCGCCTATTGGTAAAACGATTGCATTTGTTGGTGCGCGCGGTGGTGTTGGTTCTTCGACATTGGCGCACAATGTGGGGTGGTGTTCCGCCGAGGAATTCCATAGTGACACTGTAATTCTGGATTTGGATTTACCTTTCGGTACCGTAAGTCTCGATTTTGATGAAGAGGCCTCCGCCGGTTTGGTGGAAGCGCTCGCTTCGCCGGAGCGTCTGGACGATGTTTTGCTTGATCGTCTGTTGCAGAAGCATACGGACCGGCTGAGTCTTTTCACTGCACCGAGTATGTTGGACCGTGACTTTGATCTTGATGATCAGGCGTTTGAAACAGTGCTTGATGTTGTTCGTGGTACGGCACCAACGATTGTTGTTGATGTACCGCATTTATGGACATCGTGGTCAAAGCGCATCCTGATGACGGCGGATGAAATTGTCATTACAGCGACACCAGATTTGGCATCATTTAGGAACACGAAAAATCTGATAGATATTTTGGGTGCCGCACGGCCAAATGATTCTTCGCCTACGCTGGTTATAAATCAATTTGATCCAAAAACTTCGGCTGTACAGGCAGCTCAGTTTGCAGAGCATGTAGGTATTAAGCCCGCGCAAGTGATTAATTGGGATCCACAATTATTTGGTGCTGCGGCGACGAACGCGTCACCAGTTACAGAAGTGGGTGGCAAGTCGAAAACGGCACAATCCATTCGTGATCTTGCTGCTCAAATGCTTGGGCGGAATGAAACGAATATCGCGCGGCCGAAGTTCAGCTTGGCTGGGATGTTTAAGAAAAAACGATAGGGTAAATCCATGTTCGGACGGAGAACGGCTCCAGTAGATGCGTCCGCAGCGAAAAAAGCTGCGCCAGCAGAAAAGAAACCGGCTGCGGCTCCGGCGAAGGTAGCGTCAAAGGCGACCAAGCCCGAAAAGGCGGGCGCTAAGGCAGCGCCAGCTGCGCCTCCACGTGTGTCTCCGCCACCGAAAGCGACAACCGAGACGGTTGAAATTGGAAACCGGTCGGATGAATATTTTCGTACAAAGACGACAATCTTTAATGCGCTGATCGATACTATCGATCTTTCGCAGCTCGCTCAGCTTGATACAGAAGCTGCTGCTGAAGAGATTCGTGATATCGTCAATGAAATCATTTCTATCAAGAATGTTCAGATGTCGATCGCGGAGCAAGAAGCGCTTTTGCAAGATATTTGTAATGATGTTCTTGGTTATGGTCCGCTTGAGCCATTGCTCGCCCGTGATGATATCGCCGATATCATGGTCAATGGAGCGAGCCGCGTTTTTATTGAAGTCGGCGGTAAAATCCAACTTACCAATGTTCGCTTCCGCGATAATGCTCAGTTGATGAATATTTGTCAGCGTATTGTGAGCCAGGTTGGCCGCCGAGTTGATGAAGCAAGCCCAATATGTGACGCGCGTCTGCCTGATGGCTCGCGTGTAAACGTCATTGCACCACCGTTGTCGATCGATGGTGCTGCACTGACGATCCGGAAATTTAAAAAAGATAAGCTGCGTATCCAAGATTTGGTCAATTTTGGATCAATCTCCCCAGAAGGCGCAAAAGTTCTCGAAATCATTGGTCATTGCCGGATCAACACGCTGATTTCCGGCGGTACAGGCTCGGGTAAAACGACCCTGCTAAACTGTCTGACGGGTTTTATCGAACATGATGAGCGCGTTATTACCGCGGAAGACGCAGCCGAGCTGCAACTCCAGCAGCCGCACACTGTTCGACTTGAAACACGACCGCCCAACCTTGAGGGGCAAGGTGAGGTCACGATGCGTGATCTCGTGAAAAACTGCCTACGTATGCGCCCTGAGCGGATTATCGTGGGTGAGGTTCGTGGACCAGAAGCGTTTGACCTGTTGCAGGCTATGAACACCGGTCACGACGGATCTATGGGTACGCTACACGCCAATAGTCCTCGCGAAGCGCTTCAGCGTATTGAATCAATGATTACGATGGGTGGTTACAACCTTCCGTCGAAAACGATCAAGGAAATGATTGTTGGCTCTATCGATGTTGTCGTGCAAGCGGCGCGTTTGCGCGATGGCTCGCGTCGTATCACCCATATTACGGAAGTTCTTGGTACTGAGGGTGATACAATCATCACGCAAGACCTCTTTGTCTACGATATGGATGGTGAGGATGTGGACGGGAACATCGTCGGTAAGCATAAGTCGACAGGTATCGCACGCCCAGCATTCTGGGATCGTGCACGCTATTACGGCAAAGAGGCGGAGCTGGCATCCGCATTAGACGCAGCTTCGGAGTAAAACTATGGATCAGCAGATCCTCATTGTTGGCGTATTGGGCATCGTTTGCTTTGCAGCGTTGGCGTTTGTGTTGCTGGCTCCTAGTCAGAAAGACAAAACCAATCAGCGGGTAACCGCGCTAAATGCCGCGAAGACAGTAAAACGTGGGGGCGGTCCCAACGCGGAAGCGCAGAATAAAGAACGTCGGAAGAAACTGTCTGAATCGCTCGCGGCGCTTGAAAATAAAACCAAGGATCTCAAAAAGAAAAAACGTCTGTCTATGGACCAGATGTTAGAACAGGCTGGCCTCACCATTAAGCGCCAGCACTTTTACATCGGTTCCGTTGTATCAGCATTGACGTTTGGTTTGATCGGCGTTGTTTCCGGGCAACAACCATGGATCAGTGGTTTATTGCTTGTTGTCGGGGGGCTTGGCTTTCCACGTTGGTCTTTAAATTTTCTGCGCAAACGCAGACAGAAAAAATTCGTTACTGAATTTTCAAACGCCATTGATGTGATCGTACGAGGTGTAAAATCTGGCCTTCCGGTAAACGAATGCCTGAAGATCATTGGCCGTGAAGCGCCACGCCCCGTTAGCGATGAGTTTCATATGCTTACGGAGGGTATTCGCGTTGGTCTTTCCATGGAGCAGGCGCTGGAACGAATGCAAGAGCGTATGCCCCTTCAGGAAGTCAATTTTTTTAGTATCGTCTTGCTCATCCAGCAAAAAACAGGTGGTAACTTAGCAGAAGCGTTGGGTAACCTCGCAAATGTTTTGCGCTCACGGAAGCTGATGGAAGGAAAAATTAAGGCCCTTTCCTCAGAAGCGAAAGCATCAGCATACATCATTGGTTCATTGCCATTTCTGGTTATGGGCGCGGTGCAACTATCATCACCTGATTATTTGGTTCCGTTGTTCTCCACAAAAGTTGGGAATTTCATTCTCATCGGTGCGGGTGTGTGGATGATGACCGGTATTCTCGTGATGAAAAAAATGACTCAGATCAAGGTTTAGGACGCGCGCAATGGAAGCGATGATCAACGCAGTTACGGATCCTTCAATACAGATTGCAGCGCTTGTCTCGCTTGCGGCGATCGGGGCTGTGTTTACAATTCTTGAACCGCTGCTTGTCAAAGACAAGTTTGAAGAGCGAATGAAAACGGTCGGAAGTTATCGCGACAATCTTCGCAAACAACAGCGTGAAATGTTGGCGAAAAAGACGAATACGTCGCTTCGTAATCGCTCTCCGCAAGGCATGGTCAAAGAATTGGTCGAGAGTTTGAAATTGCTCGAGGTTTTTGACGAAGAGGCAGCACGCAAAAAATTGATGATGGCTGGTTTCCGTGGGCAAGGTCCGGTTTTCACCTTCATGACGGCTCGTCTTACCTTGCCATTCGTTGTTGCGATCATTGTTGGCATTTATGTCTATCTGCTCAATGGTTTTGAGCTTGATCCATTTGGCCGCCTTTTGGCGACTATTGGCGGGTTTTTGAGCGGTTTTTATCTGCCAAATATTTACATCACGAATATCGTGACAAAACGACAGCAAAAAATCCGTGAAGCTTGGCCTGACTCGCTTGACCTTCTTCTAATCTGTGTGGAAGCCGGTATGTCGATTGAAGCTGCCTTTCAAAAGGTTGGTGAAGAAGTTGGTCCGAGTTGTCCTGAGTTGGCTGAGGAATTGGGCCTAACAACCGCAGAACTATCCTATCTGCAAGAGCGCAAACAGGCATATGCGAATCTTGCGGAACGGACGGGCCTAGATTCAGTTCGTGGCGTTGCAACTGCGCTGATACAATCAGAGAAGTATGGTACGCCGCTTGGTCAGTCTTTGCGGGTTATGGCTAAAGAAAGCCGTGATTTGCGCATGCAGGAGGCCGAGAAAAAAGCAGCTGCCTTGCCACCAAAGTTGACTGTTCCAATGATTGGTTTTTTCTTGCCGGTATTGTTCGCTGTAATTCTTGGCCCTGCTATCATGCAGGTCATGAATCTCGACTAATTCAAATCTAAAACCACTAGTGTAGCTTTTATTGCGAAGCAATTTGATCGATTGCTTCGTATAAGGGAAGTTCGCCAGCGGCGACTTTTTCGCGCGATGGCGCGGGTTGCCCTAAGCGTGCGCGGTAGATCCAAAAATTGGTAAGAACCTTCTCAACAAAATCACGACTTTCACGATTTGGAATGCTCTCGATAAAGAGGAGCGGATCGTCAATTGCGACATCTCGTTTCCAACGGCGTAGATTTCCGGGCCCGCCATTATAGGCTGCGGCCAAATGGAATAGATCGCCATCGACGGCTTTGGTCATTAAATGATCAACATAGTTTTGTCCCAGTTCCATGTTGAATGATGGATCGTACAGGCGTTCTCGTCCGCTTTTATAGATTAAACTCCGGTCGCCAGCGATATAGCTGGCAGTGCGGGGCATTAATTGCATGAGGCCGCGGGCACCGACGCGGCTGGTAGCGTCGGTTTTGAACTTTGATTCTTGGCGCATCAGCGCAAATAGAAGCGCGCGATCAACCTTGAAGCCACTTTCGGGGGTAAAATCCGGAATCGGAAACAGTCCCGCTTGTAGCGCTGGATTGTCATCAGATAGCGCAATGTCGATTTGCGCAGCAGGTAGATCAAGTGCAATCGCCACAGCGAGGAGTGTCGGCGCATCTTCGGCCTCGATCGCGCCATTCGCCCAACGAAGTTCGACGTCAGCATCGGAGGTGCGACCGGCTTGGCTGAGTGCAATCGCACGTTTGATGCGCGGTTCTTTCCCCATAAGATCTGAGACATCGTCATTCGCAAGTTCTGGAGCAGACCAGTTATAGCTGTGGTCCCGGCCTAATTGTGCCAACGATAATTGTCCGTAAAACGTAAAAGGGAACGCCGCCCCGATTTCAAGGTTAGGGGTTACGTCAGCGGGGTTACCGCCCGCAAGCGCTGTGCGTGCCGCCCAGAATGCAGCTGCTGCACGTAGGCTATCTTCTTGGTAAGGGACGGCGGCCATTGCTTTGAAATGATTGTGCGCACTCGAAATATTCCCCTCACGGAAGGAGGTTAACCCGGCAATCCATTGCGCCAAAACGGCGCTTTCACCGTTTCGTGCTGCGGCCTCTTCAGCAATCTTCTGGGCTGTATCGACATATCCTTGGTAATAAAGGCTGGCTGCAATCCATGACCGCATACGGTCAAACTGTCGTGTAGAAATAGTGCCGCGGCGATGATGGTTTTCTATTTCTTTTAATGCGTCGAGTGCTCGTTCTTTGTTCGAAAGAAATCGGACGCGCCCTTCAATTTGGCGTAACCGTGACGCGCTCATATTGTCAGCATCAGCAACCAGGTCAGGGTGGAGCTGTTTTGCCGGTGGCTGACGCCATTTGCGAGTTATAGGCCGGAGTGGGGATGATTGACCGCGCGGCTGGCGTTTCCGCGCTAGCGAATAAATTTTGTCAGCCTCCGGATGGTCAGCGTAGTAAGCGAGCCAGCGTTTCAGCTCACTAAACGAAGAGCGATACGCAGTTGGGTGCATATAACGCTGGAACTGGACATAACCCATGAGAACTTTGTTATCGAGTTGATTGATCAACTGATCTGCATCACGCCAATTTCCGCTTTTTTGCAGCGCAAAAATCTGTTGGTACAGCGAAGCGTCTTCCGTGCTTAACACGCTCAGAGGTTGGCTCTCTGGTGACGGGCTGGCCGAAACAACTGCCTCTTCTGTTTTTGCGGCCCAACCGTGTGGGGCAACAATCAATGCTGATACAGAAGCGAAGGCAAAGAGCGTTTGGCGTAGCGGCATATTGGTTTCCCTAATCGCGAAAAGCGCGATGAAATTCACGTCAATCTTGGATCAATGATGAAGTGTTGTCCCCAAGAGCTGGCTCGGACACTCAGTATATACGCGACCGATGCCCAACGGCTAAGACTATCGTAAGGTCGGTTAATGGTCCTTTAACCTCTCGGCGAGGGATTGAAGGTCGGCCCATGCAAGCCGTTTTCCGGCGGGCTGCCGTAATAAAAATGCTGGATGGTAGGTCGGAAGAGTAGGCACTTTGGTGCCATTTGCTGTTTCTATCTCCCGCCAAACGCCGCGAGCACGCATAATACCGGTGATGCCCAACAATGCCTGTAGTGGAGCACCGCCTGCGATTAAGATTACTTTTGGCGTAGAGAGTTCGATTAATCGGTCCACAAAAGGCCGACATACAGCGGTCTCAAGCGGTGTGGGGTTTCGATTTGCCGGAGGGCGCCAGAAAACGATGTTTGAGATTAGCGTATTTTCCGTCCGCGTTCGGCCAATGCTCGCAAGCATACGATCTAGCAATTGCCCCGCGCGACCGATGAAAGGTTTCCCGGCTTGGTCCTCGTCCCGACCCGGTGCCTCGCCAATAACCAACAAATCTGCGCCGACGACACCGTCGGTAAAGACCGTGTTTTTGGCACCAGATTTTAGTGGGCAGCCTTCGAATGATTTTACTGCGGCTTCTAAGGCTTCATAGGTGTCGCATGCCGCAGCGATTTTTTCGGCAGCGGCTATGGCCGCGTCGGTGCTTTGCGTTTCTTCAGTAGTTACTGGCTGCGTTTGGGGCGCTGCCTGGTTTGGGGCTGGCCTGGCTAAAGTTCGTGTTTGTGCGATCGGGGTCGGTTTGGTGGCTGTCCAGCTATAAAGATCAGCCGCTTGCGGGGCGACTGCTTCGTCTACGCCCATCTCCGCATACCAGCGCAGAAGGGCTTGGGCGGCCTGTTCATCGGAAATTTCCATCACGCCGAACTTGTAGCAGAAGCAGCCCCTTAAACAGAAGACGCTAAAAGCAATTGCGCACCAAAATAGAGGGGTAGCCCCCACGATTTATTGAAAAACTGGTGAGTTATGAATTTATCACGTGAAACAGCAATATCTGAGATCGCAAACCCGAGCGCGCCAGCGATAACTACCCAATTTGGTGCGCTAGATTGCCCCGGCGCGGCTAAAAAGCTGGTTGCCACCATTATGGCAATGATCGCGGAATAGACGGTCACAGGCCATTTAAATTCCGCCAGATTTGGCCAAAGCCATCTGAGCGCGAGTATCGCAAAACCAGCCATCCCGGCGCTGCCAATCAAAAACAGCCCGGAAATTTCAGGACCTGTGCTCAGAAATGCTCCTACATAGGCTAAATGTCCTATGGCAAATGCGCCCATGCCGGCGAGAAAAGTACGTGCGCCGGTCGGGATTAGAAATACATCGCCCAATAAACAGAAGACTAACCCAATCAGAATCCAACACCCATAAGTGGTATCGAGCGCACCACCAGTGAGTGCGACCAGCACGAAAGCTAGTGATGCTGCGGGTTTTGCAACCCATTTGAGAAAGCCTGAGTCGAGCCGTTTGGCGGCTCGGTATTCGGCGATGATCAAAAGACCCACAAATATTATACAGACGATGATGAATATATTTTGAGACATGGGTGTTTCACTCCAATATCGAGACTCTGGTGGCCTCTTTAGAATTGCGTGTTTAGCAACATGGCTTTTTCTGATGATTTTTGCCAGAAACACAGATCACAGCTTTTGACATCAAGCGAAGACGCAGAAAGAGACGATGCAATGAATGATCAAGTGCCCGAACGGGAATCTATGGAATTTGACGTTGTGATCGTTGGCGCGGGGCCTGCCGGACTGTCCGCTGCAATACGGTTAAAGCAATGTGCTCAAGAGACTGGTAGAGAAATCAACGTCGTCGTGGTCGAAAAAGGCTCTGAGGTCGGCGCTCATATTCTGTCGGGCGCAGTTCTTGACCCTAGTGGATTGGATGCGTTGCTGCCTGATTGGCGCAATATGGGTGCGCCGATTGACACGCCGGTCCAATCAGAGAGTTTCAAGATTCTTGGGGCGGCAGGATCGTTCCCTCTCCCCGTGTGGGGAATGCCAGAAATGGTCAAAAACCACGGCTGTTATGTGGTTTCTATGGGCAATGTTTGCCGCTGGTTGGCGGAACAGGCTGAAGCGGCGGGGGTTGAAATTTATCCTGGCATGGCGGCGTCTCAGGTGTTGTATCGTGAAGACGGTTCTGTTCGCGGTGTGGTCGTTGGCGAGATGGGTATCGGCAAGGACGGCGAAAAACGGGATAGCTATGAGCCGGGCATGGAATTGGTCGGCAAATATGTGTTGATCGGCGAGGGCGTTCGCGGTTCGCTCGCTAAACAATTGATTGAACGTTTCGGATTGGGTGATGATTGCGACCCACAGAAATTTGGTATTGGCCTCAAAGAACTCTGGGAAATTGCGCCAGAGAAAAGCCGACCGGGGCATGTTCAGCATACATTCGGCTGGCCGTTAAATGACGACACTGGCGGTGGGTCGTTCCTTTATCACTATAGTGACAATACTATTGCGCTGGGGTTTGTCGTTCATCTAAATTACAAAAACCCTTACCTTTATCCGTATGGTGAGTTTCAGAAATTCAAAACCCATCCGGAAATTGCGGAGCTTCTTGAGGGCGGCAAACGCATTGCTTATGGGTCGCGCGCCATCACCGAAGGTGGGTATCAGTCAGTGCCGAAGCTTACTTTTAAGGGTGGTGCTTTGATTGGTTGTTCTGCCGGTTTTGTGAATGTTCCGCGCATCAAAGGCAATCATAATGCGATGCTCACAGGTATTATGGCTGCGAACGCTGCGTTCGACGCGGTAATTGCTGGGCGCGAGGGTGATGAGCTAAGCGCCTATCAGGCCGCGTATGACGAATCGCCAGTGAAGGCTGAGTTGTACAAAGCGCGGAACGTTAAGCCGCTCTGGTCAAAATTCGGCACACGTATTGGGGCGATTGCTCTTGGGGGCATCGATTTATGGACGAACACAGCACTTTCAGGGTTTTCATTTCTGGGCACGCTTCACCACGGTAAGACGGACGCGGCCGCAACGGAACCGGCGTCAAAGCATAAACCAATTGACTATCCTCGGGCTGATGGGGCTTTGACCTTCGATCGTCTGACGAATGTGGCTTTTTCAGCGACTAATCACGAAGAAGACCAGCCCGCGCACTTGTTGCTTAAGGATCCGTCAATACCGATCGACGTTAATCTCCCAAGATATGCCGAACCAGCACAGCGATATTGCCCCGCTGGTGTGTATGAAGTGGTGACAGAAGATGGTGGTGCTGATCCGCGCTTTCAAATCAATGCGCAAAACTGCGTGCACTGTAAAACTTGTGACATCAAAGATCCGTCACAAAATATTGTCTGGACAACGCCTGAAGGCGGTGGTGGACCCAATTATCCGAATATGTAAGGAGCGCTTTGCGTTGCGTTTAAAAAATATTCTGCTTGTCTCAACTCTGTTCGGTCTTGTCGGCGCTTGCGCGACCACACCGCAAAATGATTCTCGTGTCGGGGATTACCTTTCGGGGCGGTTGGCCGCGCGTAGTAATGCGATTGACGCGGCTGCGACAGCTTTTGAAGGGGCGCGATCGGAGACAGGAACCTCGGATGAAGTGGTTCGCAGCGCATTTTTCTATCAAATTGCTGCCGGTGACATTGAAGCCGCGGCCGGGTTTGCGGAAAAAATTCTCGAAAATGATGATCCAGAAGACGACGATCTCGCAGAATTGGCGCTTGCGGCGCGTGATTTAAAGGCGGGCAACTTTACCGGTGCGCGTGAAGCGCTGAAGTCAGGTGCGGAGATCGATTATTTTCGTCCGGTAATGACGATCATCGATGCGTGGGCGTTGGCCGGCCAAGAAGGGCCGGAACCTGCATTACGCGCTTTGGCGTCAAATGATGAGGATACCTTTCGGGGCTTTCATCCTTTGCATCAGGCATTTTTGTTTGAGCGTGCGGGCCTGAATGATGAGGCGCGGACAGCCTATCAGTTAGCGCTGATGACATATGGCGGTGCCGTTGGAAGAGATGCTTACGGATCATTTCTTGAACGGACGGGCGATGTGGACGCCGCACGTGAACATTATGAGTTGCTTTCGCAATACCGTGGACCGGATCGGCAAATTGCGATGCATGGCCTTGCGCGGCTCGATGCAGGAAAAATGGATCGCGTGTGGACGTCTGTGCCCCCCGAAAAAGGAGCGGCTGTCGCGCTCTATTCGTTCGGTGCAACAATTTTGCAGCAATCGTTTGATCAGCGTAGTGCGGCGCAAAAAGCAGGGTTTCGCGTTGGTGACGCAAATTATGATATGCCGCTGGCTTTTGTGCAGATCGCATTATATCTCGCGCCAGATTTTGATCATGCGCAACGTTTAGCCGGCTCGATTTTGAATTCTTATGGCGATAATCAAAGCGCGATCTCAATGTTGCGTGGAATTCCGTCTACATCTGCGTTTTATGAACAGGCGCAAATTGAAATTGCCGGCGGCTTGATCGGTTTGGATCAACGGGATGAGGCGCTATCGGTGTTGCGCAAGGCAGCACGCGCAGATGGTGCCATTGAAGCACAATTTTCGTACGGAAACTTGTTGGCGGGCGAAGAACGTCACCAAGATGCTGTTGCGGCCTATACGAAACTGATCGACGGCCTTTCGGCGGAGCCAACGGAAGATGCGTGGCGGTTTTTCGTCGCGCGCGCAGCGTCTTATATGGCGTTGGATAATTGGCCGGACGCCGAAGCGGATCTTGAACGCGCAGTGGTGATTGCGCCGAATGAAGCGACTGCGCTGAATTATCTTGGATATTCGTGGGCCGAACGAGGTGAAAACCTTGAAGAGGCTTTTGCCCTCATAGAGAAGGCGGTTTCATTAGAACCGAATTCGGGAGCGTTTATCGACAGTCTCGGCTGGGCGCATTATCAGCAGGGAGACTATGAGGATGCTGTCGGTCACCTTGAGCACGCTGCCTCGTTAGAACCAAGCGACCCAACTGTGACGGATCACTTAGGTGATGTTTACTGGATGTTGGGCCGCAAGATTGAGGCGCGCTACCAATGGAAACATGTATTAGAGTTAGAGCCGGATGATAAATTGCGAAACTCTATCGAAGAGAAGTTGAAAAAAGGCCTTCCGGACTCCGCGGAATGATTGTTGAAAACGCACCTGCCAAAATAAATTTGTATCTTCATATAGGGCCGGTTCGGTCTGACGGACTTCACGACCTTGCCAGCCTTTTTGCCTTTACTGAAAAAGGTGATGTGATCCGGGTTGAAAACAGTCGGTCTTTATCGCTTAAAATCTCCGGGCCATTCTCACATCTATTGAAGGATCTACCGCCAGAGAACAACCTGGTGTTGCGTGCGGCACGAGCGCTAGCAGCTCATACGGGGACGGAGCATGGCGCGAAAATTACTCTGGGAAAAAACCTTCCTATTGCGGCAGGTATCGGAGGTGGATCGGCAGACGCAGCGGCAACCCTTCGGGCGCTTGTTAAGTTATGGCATTTAGACATTAGCGATGCGTCGCTTGCTTCTATTGCATTTACGCTTGGTGCGGACATTCCGGCTTGCTTAGCGCGAGCGCCAGTCAATGTTTCTGGGGCCGGCGAGGTGCTAACCAAAGGACCTATGCTGCCGCCCCTGTGGGCTTGTTTAGTCAATCCACGGGTTGAAATGCCCACGGGGCCAATTTTTCAAGCGTTTGACCGTGCCCATAAGAACCCGCCCGCAGCGGATTTGATTCCATTGGCAACGACCAATTACAATTTGTTACACAGCGGATTGAAATCAGCGCGGAACGACCTTGAACCGTTTGCGCAAAAACATGCGCCAGTGATTGGCAATGTCGTGGATATGTTGGCCGGGATGCCCGGCGCGCTAATCTCGCGGATGTCCGGAAGTGGGGCAACTTGTTTTGCTCTTTTCAGTTCGAAAATGAGTGCCGAACGCGCGTCTCAGCGGGCCCATTCATTTGGCTGGTGGGCCTTGGCTTCACGACTCCATGTGCGGTAGGTTCTTTCAGGTTTAAAACCATTTTTCGAGTTCCAATGTTGATCGAACCCTTCATTCTCGCTGTCGCTGCGGCCTTGTCCATTTGCGTTGCCTATTGTGCAAGCCTATTTGCTGCGCGCGTTGGTGGGGTGCTTGATCATCCAAATGAGCGGTCTAGCCATACGGTGGCCACACCGCGCACCGGGGGCATTGCAATCTTTACCGCATGGGTTGCGGGCATTTTTGTCGTTGCTGTTTTTTCCGAAAGCGGCGTATTGGCGAGAGACCTTGGTTTTATGGCTGTTGCTGCGCTTGCGGCGCTTGGCGTCGGTTATGCTGATGATCAAATCGAGTTGGCACCGGTATGGAAATTGGTCGGTCAAATTGCCGTTGCGACAATCTTTGTGGTTCTGTTTGGCCCTCTAAAAGGCTTTCCCTTGCCCTATGTTGGGCAAGTCGAGCTTGCGCCGTTATTAGGGGTCGTAATATCCATTTTTTGGATTGTTGCATTCATGAATATCTACAACTTCATGGATGGAGCGAATGGTTTAGCAGCAGGGACAGCGGTTGTCGGTCTCGCTTGGATTAGCATCATGGCGAGCTTTGCGGGAGCCCCTATTTTAGGCGCAGCCGCGTTGTTGTTAGCGCTTAGTGCGACCGGATTTCTTCCAGAGAATTTACGCCGTGGCAGGCTTTTCATGGGTGACAATGGCAGCCAGGTCGTTGGCTTTTTGATCGCAGCATTCGCAATTCTTGGTGCAAACTGGACTGAGTCCCGGTTAAGTATGTTGTTCGTGCCGATTATTTTCTCGCCGCTTGTTTTTGATGTAGGTTGGACACTGGTATCACGATTGATACGTAAACAGAATATATTGAGAGCGCACCGGGAACATCTGTATCAACTGCTAATTCGTAGCGGTGTCTCTCATGCGAATGTGGCAATTATCTATATGAGCCTCGTAAGCTTGGCCTCTGCGGCAGCAATTCTAATGCTTGCGTTGCCGACATCGCTGCATTGGCTTGTCCCAGCGATGACAGCTATCTGTTTCGCAGTGGGCGCTACGGTTATTTACAAAAAAGCGTATGAACAAGGATTATTGGCGCAACAGCGGTCATTGAATCCCGAAGGCGCAACCCAACCAGCAGAATAGGCTACGCGCCACGCATTGTCGCGGTAATGACAAGATCACTTAAGGCATCTGCGAACTGGTTCTTGGGGGCTTCTTCTAACGCGTCCAGTGCTTTGCGTGTGTATTCATTGGCGCATTCAGTGGTTTTTTCGATGATGCCGTCGCGGGCCATCAATTCGCACGCTCGTTCAAAATCACCTGCTTCTTGATGACCTTTTCCAATGACGCGCTGCCAGAACGCTTTTTCGTCATCGCGCGCTGATGCGATCGCAAAGACCACTGGGGCTGTCATTTTCCCTTCACGAAAATCGTCACCGATGGTTTTGCCGAGAGCATTTTCAAAACCGGCGTAATCAAGCGCATCATCAATAAGCTGATAGGCAACGCCAAAATTATCGCCGAACCGATGCATTGCGGCTTCTTCGTTCGCGCTGCGTTTCGCGATAAGAACACCGACCTCAGAGGCCGCTGCAAAAAGGGCCGCAGTTTTTGCATGGACAACATTGAGATAGGTCTCGAAGGTCGCTGCAATATTTTTTTGTGTTGTAAGCTGTAGAACTTCGCCTTCGGCAATTACGCTAGAGGCATGGGAGAGGACCTTGAGTACTCGCAGATCTTTGGCCTCAACCATCAATTCAAACGCCCTTGAGAAAATAAAATCCCCAACGAGAACGCTTTCCTTATTGCCCCAAATGATATTCGCTGTGCTGGCCCCGCGTCGCAGCGCAGAATCGTCAACAACATCGTCATGCAATAATGTTGCGCCATGGATAAGTTCGACAGCGGCAGCTAGTTTGATATGATCTGTTTCCGAGTATCCAAATAGGCGTGCCGAGGCGAGCGTGAGCATCGGACGAAGCCTTTTTCCGCCTGCTTTGATCAAGTGTCCGGCCAGGTCAGGGATCATCGAAACTGGTGATTGCATTCGGCTGAGGATTTCGACATTGACTGCTTCAAGGTCGTCTTCAGTCAATGCGCGTAGACGATTCACGGCCGATGTGAAATCGGGCTCGCGTTTTGTGGCGATCATTTCGCTTGCTGTTGCGGCCAATCCCACGATGTCGTCTTCCTGACTTCTTGCTTGCGCCCGCAATTTGGTCGTTGGCAGCGGCGCGGTCAAGCGTACCAACCCCCTCAATTCAGCGGCGAATCATCGCTCTTATAGGATGAACTCAACACTTCGTCTCATTGAATTCTCAAAGGACCTACCCTAATTGCCCAACATGACAAGTTTATCTGAGAAATTGAGCAAAATCTGGCGTGCCTTGCCATTTGTAGGTGACGCAAAGCCTCTCGTAAGTGTGATAGAGCTTGAGGGCGTTATCGGCGAGGCTGGCGCGGGGAGAAAAGGTCTTACGCTCAAGCGTCTCGAAAAATCGCTCGAAGCTGCGTTTAAGCCAAGCAGCCTGAAAGCGGTGGCGCTAGCGATTAATTCGCCGGGTGGTTCGCCCGTACAATCGCGACTGATTTTAAGCGCTATTCGCAGGATGGCCACTGAAAAAGAAGTGCCAGTGCTTGCCTTTATCGAAGATGTAGGGGCCTCTGGCGGGTATATTCTGGCGCTTGCCGGTGATGAAATCTATGCTGATGACAGCTCAATCGTTGGGTCTATTGGGGTGATTTCAGGCGGCTTTGGCTTCCATGAAGCGTTAAAACGCGTAGGTGTTGAACGCCGCGTCTATACGGCTGGCGAGAATAAATCGATGTTGGACCCCTTCAAACCGGAAGATCCTGCAGATATTGCCCGGCTTGAGGGAATTCTTTTGGCGCTGCATGAGCAGTTCATTGATTTGGTAAAGGGCCGGCGCGGCGATAAATTGCGCGGAGACGCTGATCTTTTTACTGGTGCCGTTTGGACAGGCCCGCAGGCAGCTGAAAATGGTTTGATCGACGGAACCGCTCAACTCGGCGAATTTCTGCGGACTCGCTTCGGCAAAGATGTTAAGGTCAAGCGTATTGCGCCAGAAAGTGGCTCGCTTATTAAAAAACTGCTTTCCAGCGACACTGCTCAATCGGTCGGTCTGTCATCTTTAATCGACGCAGAAGAGTTGATAGCGGCAGGCGAGCGACGTGCTCTTTGGGCGCGGTACGGATTGTAAACGAAGGGATTGGCCATGAGCGCAGTTGGAACATTGGCGGTTACAGTCGCAGCAGCGGCCGGTGCGGTCGCGCTCTATAAATTTGTTGATAGGCGATCACAGCCACTCCGCGCCGCCTTTTCTGAAATGAAAAAAACAGCGCGCGGCAGTGAGCAAGGTACCGTCCTTGACTATGAACAAGACCCGAATAGCGGCGTTTATAAACCAAAAAACGCGAACCGCGGTTAAGCTTCGTTCATAAGCGTTACGACAATGCGACGTTGATGATCAGCACGGCGATGTTCAAGTACAAATATTCCTTGCCACGTACCTGTCAGTAATTGTCCGTTTGCAAACGGAATTATCAACGATGTATTTGTAATCATCGATTTTATATGTGCGGGCATATCATCTGGCCCCTCAGCGGTGTGGCGATATGGGCCACTTTCGGGCACGGTCTGGTCAAGCCAAGAGATCAAATCATGCGTTACGTCAGGGTCCGCATTCTCTTGAATGGTCAAAGAAGCTGACGTGTGTTGAATGAACAAATGGACGAGGCCCTTGTCCATTCCGGATTTCGCAACTTCATTTTCAACCTGAGGCGTAATTTCAGTTACGGAATGCCCGCGGGTTCGCACTGAGATGATTGATGACATAATATAACGCTTTGATTTAATTTCCCGATTTTCGGCGACATTTATTTTGCAGCGAGGGGTAGAACAAGCCATACTCCGATGAAAGTATTATGCTCCATTCAGATTTAAAGTGCGTTGGTTTTGGAAGAAATTGCATTCATCGACCTTGAGGCTTCTGGGCTGTCCGCTAGGTCATGGCCCATCGAAGTTGGATGGTGTTTTCGAGAAGGCCAACCAAGCGCCAAACTAATTCGTCCCGCTGATGATTGGTCATTGGATGATTGGGATACTGGCGCTGAAGCGTTGCATGGTGTTTCCTATAAAAAGCTGTTGTCCAAAGGCGATAAGTTGAGTGACGTTTGTGACGTCTTGAACGCTGAACTTGCGGGTAAGGCTGTTTATTCTGATGCGCCGGATTGGGATGGGTTTTGGTTATATCGTCTTTTTCAGGCTGCGCGCATTCGTCAGCAATTTGTTTTACGGGACCTGTATTCTTTATTTCAAACGGTTTCTGACGATGAAATGCGCGAATTTATTGGACAGGTAGATAAAGACGCGCCGCGGAAACATCGGGCAATCCCTGATGTGCTCCACATGCGCGCGCTTCATGCGCTGGCTGCATCTGACAATTGATTTTGTGCTCGTCTTCGGCACATTCAGCTCATGAGATTGAATACATCCACTCCGGTACGTTTTCGTATAGCCGTTGAACAAGGGTCGCTTGCCGGGCTGCACTGGGCAAACCCAGCCAAACCGCCACTCCTTTTTTGTCATGCGACAGGTTTTTGCGCATCGACGTATAAACAAATGCTTGGGCAGCTTTCGGATCAATTCGATGTTTATGCGATTGATTTAAGAGGGCACGGAAAGACGGACCTTCCGACGGCACCTAAAAAACTGAAGTCATGGCATATTTATGCAAATGATATTGCGGCTTTCTTAGATAATATAAATACCGTGGGCTGGACCATCGCCGGCCATTCAATGGGGGCCGTTACGGCAGTTATGGCGTCAGAGGGGCGAAGTGATGTGTCTTCGCTGCGGTTGATCGAACCTGTGGCAGTGCCATCAATTATGAATTTAGCGGCACGGACGCCGATCTGGGCGCTGCTTAAAGATCACATGTCTATGGTCCAAAAGGCTGCTAAACGTCGCAGTCATTGGGAAAATCGAGAGGCTGTTCTCTCCTCCTACGAGAGAAAATCATTGTTTCGCGGATGGGCCCCGGGGGTTCTTTCTGATTATCTTGAGGATGGGCTAGAGGAGAGCCCAACGGGTGTCGCCCTCGCATGTTCGCCGGCATGGGAGGCGGCAACATTTGGGGCGCAGGCCAATCGCTTTTGGCCGGCGGTTGCAGCGTTCGCGGACAATATTTCTGTCTTTGCCGCTAGCCATACCACCTCTACGGTTTCACCATTAGCGCGGACGCGGCTTTCACGGCTTGTGGCAAATGTTGAAATTGGCCAAGGCGTTAGTCACCTTGCCCCTATGGAACAACCAGATGAAATGGCCGCTTTTTTGCGCAAATAGTCCGGATTGAGGGAAAATGTTTGCTCGAAATGGCAATTACGGTGGACGAGGGTTGGAGCCTCGCTGGCTTTTTGCTAAGCGTTCGCCCTAAGTTCTCCGTGAGGGGCCGCCAGAGCGTGGGTGCTTCTGGCAAGGTATTGAGAAGAAAGGGATACGATGAGCGAGGCGCAAGCAGCTCCGCAAGTTACCGGGCAGATGTTCCTATATGAACGTCCGGAGCTTTTGACCAAAGAAGAGCATGGCAATCTTAGCCTGAAGCCTGTTGATCGGCCATTTGGATTTGCCGCGAAAGCGCGCGCTGTTCCAGTGACAATGAGCGAAGTGCCTTCGGCAATGAAAGATTATCCGTTGATCTTTATGTCGAAAGAACAGCCGCAATTATTGGCGGTTACAGGTCTATACGATGACGTGAACCTGTATGTCGACGAAGAAGGCAAGTGGGAAGAGCACCGGTATATTCCTGGTTATCTGCGCCGTTACCCATTTGGTCTTGCTTCTGAAACAGGCAGCGACCGCATGGCGATTGTCGTTGATCGTGCATATGATGGTTTGGGTGCAGATGGTGAAGTTCCCCTTTTCAACAATGGTGAGTTAGCTGAACAAACCCAGGCGGCCGTAGATTTTTGCAAGAATTACGAACGCGATCGTCACATGACGGAACAGTTTGCAAAAGTGCTTTCCGATCTTGAGCTTATTCAACCGCAGACTGGTCAGTACACGCCGCAGGGGGCAACTGAACAAGTTTCGTTTGCCCAGTATTTCGGCATTGATGAAACACGCCTGAACGAATTATCAGACGAAAAGGCCACGGAGCTTCGTCGTAATGGCACGCTTCCTTTGGCTTACGCGCTTCTGATGTCCATGGGGAATTGGCGTACGTTGTTGCAGCGTCGTGCTAAACGTTTCAACCTCTCTGAGGCTGACATCTTCAAACCTGCCGTAAATTAAGGCGGCGCAAAACGACTTTTCGATGGCAGGACCCAAGAAGATGGGTCCTGCCATTTTTTTTTGATCACATTTCTACGAGTGCGGCGATCAGGCTTGCGAATTAGTTTGGCACTGGTGATCGGTTTCGCTACCTATGATCCATGATTATCAACCGTTTCATGGGCCTTTTCTCGGCTATTTTTATTGCGTTGGCGACGTTCAGTGCGGCCCACGCCCAAACGTCCATTGTTAATGAATACACCCAATCCGAAATCATTGCGGAAACGGATGCGTTCGTTCCTGGTGAAACCACTTGGTTCGCACTGCGGCAGGAATTACGCGATGGCTGGCATGTGTTTTGGACAAATCCAGGGGACGCCGGGTTACCATTAGAATTAGATTGGACATTGCCCGAAGGGTTTGCGGTTGGTGATATTCTCCAGCCCATACCCGAATACATCCCTGTGGGCCCGCTCGCGAGTTATGCTCATGAGGGTGAACCAGTTTTTCTGGTGCCTGTTCGTGTTCCGGATAATGCAACTATCGGCGATGTAATTGGCGTTACAATAAATGCGTCTTGGCAGACTTGCGAAGAAATTTGTGTTCCTGAAAGCGGACAGTTTTCTTTTGAGTTCCCGGTCAAGCGCACTTCGAAAGTTAATGTTGCGCATGCAGATGTATTTTCGGATGCTCGCTCAAAGCTGCCCGAAAACTATGCTGGCAACGCAAGCTTTGTAGCAGAGGGAGACCGTTACCAGCTTGTCTTGTCAGGTTTTCAGGGCGAAAAGATTAGTGAAGCATTTTTCTTTGCTGAACCTGAAGGCTTGATTGAACCTTCAGCGGAGCAAGCGTTTTCGATTACGGATGATACGTTGCGTCTGTCGTTCAAACCGGGTTGGCTTGAGCGTTTTGAAGAAAAATCCCTCAAGGGGATATTGGTATTTGATAGCACTGCTAGTGGTCCAAAAGGTTTTGCGTTGTCGGCGATGCTCCCCGCGCCCATAGAGCCAGTGACGTTAAGCGCTGACCCGACGGTTCAGCCGGACGGGGCCAATATCGGAATATTACTTTTGTTGGCGCTGCTGGGCGGGGTGATTTTGAATATCATGCCTTGTGTTTTCCCTATCGTTTTCATCAAGGCTGCGTCCTTTATGAAAAGCGCCCAAGACCAGCCAGGCATCGTTCGTCGCCACGGATTGTTATATACGGGCGGTGTCATCACGACATTCCTCGTGATGGGCGGCATTCTTTTGGTGTTGCGCGCTGGTGGTGAACAATTTGGTTGGGGGTTTCATCTTCAGTCTCCAATTGTTGTCGCTTTTTCCGCACTAGTCTTACTTTTGGTTGGTCTCAATTTGGCTGGTCTATTTACGGTCGGACAAAGCGTTGCCGGTGTCGGTGAAGGGCTGGCGCGCAAAGATGGCGCGCTTGGTGCATTTTTCACTGGGGTGTTAGCGGTCATTGTTGCGGCCCCGTGTATTGGTCCGTTACTAAGTGCCCCTATGGGCGCGGCTCTATTACTCCCCCCTAGCGCGGGGATGGCAATTTTTGCGGCGCTCGGTCTTGGGCTTGCTCTGCCATATTTGGCCCTTTCTCTTGCGCCGGGGTTGGGTCGTTTCTTGCCAAAACCTGGGGTTTGGATGGCGACATTTAAGCAGTTGCTAGCTTTCCCGGTGTTCGGTGCAGCTGCTTATTTTCTCTGGGTGCTTGCGCAACAGTCTACTGGTGTTGGGTTGGCCACAGTTTTGGCGAGTGCTGTCGCTATCGCGCTTGCCGCATGGCTATTTGAAAAAAGTAAATCCGAAGATCGGCGCGGCATGGTGTTGCGCGTTCTTTCAGCGGTTGTGACCGTGGCTGCTATTGTGCCGATAACAAACCTTGATGCGAATACAAAGACGCAAGTTGAAGTTGTAGGGGAGGCTTATGGGGCGATGCGTTCAGAACCCTATAGCCGCGAGGCGCTTGATGGTTATCGGGTCGCTGGCGTGCCGGTTTTTATCGATTTTACTGCTGCATGGTGCGTGACTTGCCAATTCAATAAACTGACAGTTTTCTCAGATGAGCAATTGGGCGCTGATTTCGCCGAGGCCGGCGTGATCTTTATGGTCGCCGATTGGACAGTTCGCGATCCGGAGATTACTGCGGCATTGGAATCCTTTGGTGCGAGTGGGGTTCCGCTTTATGTGGCCTATCCGGTGGGAGATGACCCAACAATTGTTCCGCAGCCATTAACCAAGAATGCCGTTAGGGCTGCGGTAGGTCTAGCGCGCCGATGATGGTGCATGAGCGAGACGTGGAGCATCAATAGCCGCGGCTGCGGCCCGTTGCTCTAGTTCATAGGCTTTTGCACCAAAAATAAAAGTAACAGCAGATAAGGCAATGACGCTTGTAAGGGCGCGTTTGAGCAATCGTGTTTTGATGGATAATGTTGAATTGGTCGTGTTTTCCATAAGCGGTTGTTTACCGGGTTTTCCTTAAAACGCGTTGAGGATGACATTTAAAATCCGTATTACTTTCAGAAGTTTACCAAGTCGTTGCTAGAAAGGTGCCGTAGTCGATGGTCGAGGTTACAAAGACACCGGAATGGAAATCGCTTTCGGCGGATGCCGAAGCGCTGGCCAGCACAAATATGCGAACTTTGTTCGCTGACGACCCGGATCGGTTTGAGCGTTATTCGTTGGAAGCGGCGGGATTATTCCTTGATTTTTCAAAAAATAAGATATCTGAAGATGCGTTTGATCATCTTATTGCGTTGGCAAACGCTGTAGATCTCGAAGGAACGCGATCGCGAATGTTCGCGGGCGAGCCGATCAACACAACTGAAAATCGCGCTGTGCTTCATACAGCGCTCCGTGATTTTTCGCTTCGAGATTATCATGTAGATGGCGAAAATGTATCGCCAAAAATTCGCACTGAGTTAAAGCGAATAGCAGCTTTCGCACAATCTATTCATAGCGGTGCCGCAAAAGGTTATTCCGGAAAAACACTCGATACCGTTGTGAATATTGGGATAGGCGGATCTGACCTCGGGCCACAAATGGTGGTCGAAGCCTTGCGTCCGTATTGGCTGGACGGTCGGCGGAGTTTTTTCGTCTCCAACGTCGATGGGCAGCAACTTGCCGATACTCTTGCTCAAATCAACCTGGAAACGACCTTGTTCGTGATTGCGTCAAAGACCTTTACAACACAAGAAACCATGACAAACGCTGAAAGCGCGCGCAAATGGTTTCTTGATCGCGGCGGGAAAGATGTGGCGAAACACTTTGTCGCCCTTTCCACAAACCGTCACGCAGTAGAGGCGTTTGGTATTGATCCCGAAAATATGTTCCAGTTTTGGGACTGGGTCGGTGGACGTTATTCGCTGTGGTCGGCGATTGGTCTTTCAATCGCACTTCAAGTTGGTTTTGCGAATTTTGAAAACCTGCTTAAGGGCGCTCATTTAATGGATGAGCATTTCCGTAGTGCCTCGTTACGCCGAAACATGCCTGTTTTACTTGCCCTTGTTGGGGTTTGGAACCGGAATTTCCTTGGCGCATCGGCGCATGCGGTCTTGCCCTATGATCAACATCTTCACCGGTTGCCGGCCTACCTTCAGCAAGCAGATATGGAGTCAAACGGCAAACGTATTGGCAAAGATGGTGCCGTGTTGGAAAACAAGACTGGCCCTATCATCTTTGGTGAACCGGGTACCAATGGGCAACATGCGTTCTATCAACTTCTACATCAGGGTACTGATTTAATTTCTGCTGACTTCATTGCGCCTGCGATTAGCCATTCGGAATTGGGGGATCACCATCCGAAATTGCTTTCGAATTTTTTGGCGCAGACTGAGGCCCTGATGCGGGGGAAGGCCGACCAGGAAGTTCGTGATGAATTGCGTGCGGACGGTCTGACGAAGCCTGAGATTACAGCTCTTGCGCCACATAAAGCATTTCCTGGTGATCGGCCCAGTAATTCAATTCTTATGGGGAAGTTGACCCCGGAAACGCTGGGCGCGTTGATCGCACTCTATGAGCACAAAATTTTCTGTCAGGGCGTCATTTGGGGCATCAATTCCTTTGACCAGTGGGGGGTCGAGTTAGGGAAAGTGTTGGCAAAATCCATACTTCCGGAATTGTCCAACTTGTCCGAAGAAAAACCTTCGGCGACATCGCACGATGCGTCAACAAATGGCCTAATTGATCGGATAAATGACCTACGGCAGCGCGCGAAACCATAAGAGGTCCAACATGCGAAAAATTATTGCGATCTGCATTGCAGGCTTGACAGTTTTAACGAGCGCGTTCGCTGAGGGCAGTGATCGGCAATACGCAAAAATCCAAACCTCTATGGGCGATGTAATCGTCGAGTTAAATCGTGAAAAAGCACCAGTAACGGTCGAGAACTTTCTGCAATACGCCACCAAAGGCCACTATGACCGCACGCTGATCCATCGCGTCGTTCATGGCTATGTCATTCAAGGGGGCGGGTATTCGCGATTGTTCACTGAGCGAAATACGCGTGACCCAATCGCTTATGAAGGTGAGAATGGCCTTCTCAATGAACGCGGCACTATTGCTATGGCGAGAAGCGACAAACCCGACAGCGCGCAAGCTCAATGGTTTATCAATCTGCGGGATAATGAAAAACTCAATCATCGGGTGACTGATCTTGGCCCGATTTATGGTTATACGGTTTTCGGGCGCGTCGTTGAAGGTATGGACGTTGTGGATGCTATCGGCAGTGTTTCGACCGGCGCTGGCGGCCATTTTGACGCTGAAGTTCCAATTGATCCGATTTTTATCAACCGGATAGACCCGATTGAATGGCCTGAGGCGGATTGAGGCATATTGTTTATGCGCGTCCGTGAACATTGCTCATAAGGGCGTAATCGGATATTCCGCGCATTATGGCGAAAAAACAGAAAACATTCCGACCCAAAGCGCGTGTACCGCGCGGATTCCGTGATCGACTTGGCGCAGAGATCGTTGCTGAGAGGGAAATGCTGGCGCGTATTAGCGCCGTTTATGAATCCCACGGGTTTGATCCGTTGGAAACACCAGCCTTCGAATTCACGGACGCGCTAGGCAAGTTTTTGCCGGATGTGGACCGCCCCAATCAGGGCGTCTTTTCGATCCAAGATGACGATCAGCAATGGATGAGCCTGCGATATGACCTGACCGCACCTTTGGCCCGATATGTGGCTGAAAATTATGATGGTCTGCCTAAACCATTTCGGCGTTATCAAGTTGGCCCCGTTTGGCGGAATGAAAAGCCCGGCCCCGGACGGTTTCGCCAGTTCACACAATGCGATGCCGACACAGTCGGTGCGCCAGCGCCCTATGCAGACGCAGAGATGTGCGCGATGTTTTGTGATGTTATCGAAGCCGCTGGCATCCAAAAGGGCGACTATTTCGTTCGTATCAGTAACCGTAAAATCGTTGATGGCCTTTTTGAAAAGATCGGCCTTGATGGTGACGAAAGCGCAGAGATGCGTATGACGGTGATGCGGTCGATGGATAAGTTTGACCGGCTGGGTGATCAGGGTGTTTCCCTTCTGTTGGGGAAAGGGCGCAAAGACGACTCTGGTGATTTCACCGATGGCGCGAATCTTGATCCCGCTAACATAGAAGCCGTTCTTTCGTTCTTGAATTCCGGACAAGCTGATGACCCGCTGGGGGCGATTGCGCAAATTCTCGGCGATACCAAAAGTGGCGAAGCTGGCTTAGATGAATTGACGGGCATCAAAAACGCTATCCCGGATTTTGATAGCCGATCTATCATTTTCGATTGTTCGGTTATTCGTGGCTTGGAATATTATACTGGCCCAGTATTTGAGGCCGAACTCACTTCAACCATCGAAGACGCAAAAGGCCGCCCGGTTCAGATCGGTTCCGTTGGCGGCGGTGGTCGTTATGACGGGTTGGTGAAGCGGTTCAAGGGCGTAGAGGTTCCTGCAGTTGGTTTTTCAGTTGGCGTTTCGCGATTGCTTGCAGCGCTTGAATTACAACAGGGTGCAAAGGCAAACCCGGCGGGCCCGGTGATTGTATTGGCGCTGGAAAAAGATCAGATGGCGTCCTATCAAACGATGGCCGCAGAACTCCGCATTGCTGGAATTCGTAGTGAAGTCTATCTGGGTGGTTCGAATTTCGCGAAGCAGTTGAAGTATGCGGATAAGCGCACAGCGCCCGTTGCGATCATCCAAGGAGAGGACGAGCGCCAGAAGAACGAAATTACGATTAAAGATTTGGTTCTTGGCTCGGAATTATCAAAAAAGATCGAAGACAATACTGAATGGCGCGAAGAGCAACCAGCACAGTTCTCTGTTCCGCGAGCTAATCTTGTCGAAGCCGTAAAAAGTACATTGGCGCGACGCCGCTAAATAAAGATCAATAGAACTGCTGAAACAGTGACGACCGATAGCAGAGTGGTGAAGCTGACGGCGGCGGCGCTTTCACTTTTGTAATGGCCGTATTGGCTGGCCATGATGAATGATCCAACAGCTGAAGGTACAAATACAAAAAGTGCCAACGCACCGCGATAATGCGGATCGTCCAAGCCTAAAAACTGTGCGGATAATAAGGCAATGAATGGAAGTGCGGCCATTTTTGCCGCTGCAATCATGGTTACGCGGCCCGCCACTGTTTTAAACGGCGGGAAGCTATGGGTCGCAAGAAAAAGACCAAGCGAGAATAACGCTGTTGGTCCAGCGGCGCGGCCGAGCAACCCAAAGAACGTCTCAGCAGGCCCTTCATAGGGAAGACCAATTGCTGAATAAAGAAAACCTGCCACCATCGCGATAACCAACGGATTGCGTAATGGCCCGCGCACATAATTGAACATACGACCAAGGCTCGTGCCGGTGTCGCGGCGTGGTGCCATGAGCGCGCTTGACAATGCAATAATCAGTGTACCTTCGATCAACATCAGCGTAACGAAGGGCCTCGCCCATCCGTTGATTGACAGTGCAATCGGCAAGCCGAGAAAGACTGCATTACCCAAGGTCGAGGTGAGTGCGTGGGCACCAGCTTCTTGCTTAGTGATATGAAAAACCACTCGTGAAAGGTGATAAGTACCGAACAGAACGGCGAGGCTGGCAATTCCATAGGAGAGCCCGAGAGCCAGATCTTCTTGGCTCGGCGGTGTTGTACCCGCAGTTAACCCGAACAATGCCGCAGGCATTGCAAACCGAAAAACAAACTTGTTTAAGGCTGTGCTGTCTTCGGCATTCATCAGCTTGTACCGGCCAGCGATTAAGCCAGCGGCAATAATACCGAAAACGGGAAGGGCGACGGAAAAGACAGGGTTCATTGATTTTGACTTGTGCGGTTAAAGCCGCACGGTCTCACAAGGCTTGAGGCTCGCGTCAAGGTCCACGTCTTTAGAGGTAATATGCCGGGCGGAGAGAAAGCCTGATCTCCCGGGGGCTGGGGGCGATGGTTAAAACCGGAAATTCCGACCCTACCGACCGCCCGGCCTAACTAATATGCGCGGGGATTGGGGCGCAGAAAGGGATCAATTAAGGCCATATTAAGGATGCTGATAGGCTTTGGGGCTTGCTCAACCGGCCCTTACGGGCGAAACTTTGGATATGTCCGGTAAAGTTGCCCAATTCGTTCCAGATTCTGCGCCGTCACCAAAGCGGCCAGAGCCGGTGGCGTTTGATCGGGCAGAGCTAGGCCGGATCTTGACGGTGTATGGCTATTTCGTAGCGGCAGGGGAATGGCGCGATTACGCGATTGATTCCCTGAATGAGATGGCGATTTTTTCTATCTTCCGCCGGGCTTCGGAAATGCCGGTGTATCGAATTGAAAAACGTCCGAAGCTAGCAAAAAAACAGGGTGCCTATTCGGTCGTTTCTATGAGCGGTGAAGTGCTGAAACGTGGCCAAGATTTAGGGCAGGTCCTTAAATGGTTTGACCGTCAGAAATTGAAACTCACCACTTAATTCATGGCTGCTTTACTCGGCGCTTTGCATGCCTCAAATGTCTCAACAAATATGTGCCGCTGAGCGTGGCTGCCGCCGATCCGGTGCAGGTTCTGAAGTACGGGCGCGAGGATTTCAGCGGACATCGGATGATCGTCACGCGTAAAAGCCGTTAGTGCTCGCGCGGTGGGTAAGCAAATTTCGCCCCATATAAGTGCGTCATCACCGGTCGCTCCTGCGGCTTTTTTCTCTAGCGAAGACAAAAGTTCAGCTGCTGCAGCGTCATTGCCGTGTCGCGTGAGTGCGATAAGGTAATGAAGATCGTGAAACGGAAATAGATGTTCGCCAATTCGTTTTTCGGCTTGTTCGGCTATGGGTGCCCAGCGATTACCGACATTCATACCGCGCAGCTCTAATCGCCAGAGCATTGATGCCGCGCCGATTTTTTCTTGCGGGAATTCCGGCCATTCGCCCCATAGGCGGTTGTCAAATATCTCTAAAGCCTCGGTTTCGCGGCCCAAGGAAAGCCGGAACAGCGCAGCATGCCACCAATTATGGATACGGATGAATATGCCTTTGCCATCCCAAGTGTGGGCACAATGATCTAACCAACGGGCGCCGTCTTGTGGCCGGCCTTCGGTTTCCATGACATGGGCGACAGCATGATGTGCCCAGGCATCGTCAAGGGCAATTTCAGTAGCGCGCATACCCTCGTCTTCGGCTTCGCGTATCCGGTGGTTTTGTTCTAACGCAAAGGCGTGCATGCCGTGAACATAGGGCGTATCTTCATGGATGATTGCGGCGCGTTGGCCCAAACGTAACAGCGCTTCCTGATCGCCGAGATTGAATGCGTGATACTGCGCCCATTTTAGCGCGCAAAGGTCTGCGGGCCAGCGCACCGTCAACTCATCAAGTAGCGCCAATGCCTTGCGATACTGCATGCCTGCCCAAGCGTGAACCGCCGCACAAAATAATTGTTCACGTTCTGTGGCTTGGCGTTCTGTCGCGTGCATTCGAGCGAGATAGGGCTTTGCCGCTTGCCAACCTTCGGCACCTTCAAAAGCAAGGTGAACTGCGGCTGCATGGGCGTTTATGAGCGGTGCGTTTGGGGCGTCATCTGCGGCTGCGAAGAGCGCGCGAATATTTGGGCCGTAGGCAAGAAGCTCGCGCGTGAAATGATCATAAGCCCGCACAGTGCTGGCCGACATATTTGTAAGAGGAAGGTCAAAACAATCTCGCATGGACATACCATAAAGGTTGCTGCGCGGCCTCGGCAAATAGCGATTACTGACGTTCGGTCACGGCTTGTTTAGTAACAATAAAAAACCCCGCTCGCGGCGGGGTTTTTAGAAAAATAAAAAGCTGTTAGTCGCGCATGATCCCAAGAATATTGAGGATATGTACAAAGAGCGTCACGAACGAACCATAAAGCGCGAACGCGCCAAAGATGGCAGCGCGGTCATTCATAGAGCTACCTTCGCGATACATGGATTTGATCTGCTGGGTTTCATAGGCAGTGACACCGGCCACAAAAACAACCACCAGCGATGAAATCGCAAGGCTACCCATGGTGCTCTTAAAGATCAGTGCATTGACGACGATTGCGATCAAGAGACCAATGCCGGCCATCCCAAGAAATACCGCCATACCCGAAAGGTCTTTTTTGGTGGTGTAACCCCAAAGACTAAGCGCGCCAAAAACCGAAGCGGTAATGAAGAATGCGCGATAAATTTCAATCGCTGCGCCGGCTTGGGTGAAGGCGTAAAGCATTGGCGCAATCATCAAGCCCCAGAGCGCTGCATAGGTCCAGAACATAGCGTGCGCCGCGACTTTAGAACCAGAGAAGATGATTTTTGGTGCCATCATGCCGATGCCGATGATGCCGATGAATCCTACCCATTTGAGCGGTGTACCAGCGATCAGGCGCATCAATTCGACATTGCTAGAAATCAACATCGAGAAAACGCCGGTCGCGGCGATGCCTAGCGCCATATAGTTATAGACGCCGAGCATGTACTGGCGCAGGCCCTGATCAATCGCGACTCCGCCGGTTTGCGCGACTGAGCCGCCATAATTTCTGCGGGGTTCGTTCATAAAAAGTAGTCCTTTCCATTCGCCAAAAGGCGGGGCGCATTTGGCCCCGCTAGATTTCAGCCTCTAATATCGTTGGCGTGGAGGGCCGGATCAAGAGGTATCGACGCTCCGAATGTCGATTTTTGACGGGCCGCAGGAAAGTTAACGCCTTAAAATCGCAGAATTTTCTCTATTTGGGTTAATCCGCGAGTTTGAACCGGACAGCAAAGAAGCCATCAAGACCGCCTTCAGCCGTTAACATTGACGGCAAGGTCCGCAAATCGCCATCGCGATTAATCAGCGTTTCCATGCCGCCTAGCTCTTCGGCGGTGGCCGGAACGCGGGAAATGGACGGATTACGTTTTAGCGCCGCCTTGGCCTGTGCTTCGCCCTCTTCGCGTTGAAGTGAGCAAACACAGTAAACTAACGTCCCGCCCGGCTTCAGCAGCGAAATCGCATGGTCGATCATTTTTCCTTGCAACTCGGCGAGGGCTGTTAGTGTGGTCTCGCCTTTGTTCCACGGAATATCCGGGTGGCGACGGATGGTGCCTGTGGCGGTGCACGGTGCATCAAGTAAGACCGCGTCAGCTTTTTCATCTGGCCGGAAACGCAGGACGTCTTCTTCCACGAGAAATGCCGTCAATTTTGATCGTGTCAGATTGGTAACAACGCGCTCAAGGCGTGCGCCTGACTTATCGAGCGACGTGACCTTCGCGCCCGCTGCGGCCAGCTGTAGCGTTTTGCCGCCCGGTGCAGAGCAAAGATCGAATACATTTTTGCCGGAAACATCGCCGAGCAATTTTGCGGGCAAGCTGGCAGCTAAATCCTGAATCCACCAAGCGCCGTCATCATATCCGGGTAGCGAGGAAACATCGCTGATCCGCTTCATGCGGATCGTACCATTCGGCATTATCCGGGCTTCGTTACCCTCTTGCGATAGTTTATCGCGCCATGCATCCAAGTCTTCATTCGGCTTGAAGCTCAGATCTAATGCTGCTGTGCGGCGGTGGGCCTCCGCGATAGCTTTTGCGCCATTTGGCCCATAGGCGCGTTCCCAGCCGCGCCACATCCAAGATGGTGTATCTGTCCGTGCAGGGAGCTTTTTCAACATCGCAGGGCCGTCTTTTGCGATTTTCCGAGCGATTGCGTTGATAAGCGAGGCATAACCGCCAGTTTCGCCACGATCATTTGCAAGGTCTACGGATGTCGAAACGGCTGCGTGCGGCGGCGTATCCATTAACAATGACTGCGCCGCAGCAATGCGAAGTATATCCATCACGCGCGCAGATTTTTTTGGCAACGGGCGGTCAAGATAGCCGCCGATAATATGGTCAAGCGAGCCGCGACGCCGCAGTGTTTCACTAGCCAGCGCACGGGCAAAGCCGCGATCTGATCCTTCAAGATTGTCAAAGGGTCGTGTCCGCGCCAACGCGTCTTCAAGGGTTGCTCCTTCGTGGACTCGGTCAAGAATCTCAAGGGCCGCATATCGGCTTTCAAGCCCAGCGGGGAGTGGCTTGCGGGTGACCTCTTCTCGGTCCCGAGGTGGGCGTGTGTCACTATCACGCGCGCGGGGGGCACGGTCGTCCGAGCCTTGCCTAGGCGGTCTTCCCTCGCGGGCCTCCCGAGGTTTGCGGTCGCCAAATTTGGCACCACCATCACGGGGGCCGCGTGGTCTATCGGCGCTAGAACGGGGGCGGTTGGGGCGGTCGGATTTTGATTTTTCGCTCATTCAGAGCGCTAAACCACGCCTGCAACCGAAAGTCACCCGAAAAACGCTTAAAAATATCGCATCTGGCAGTCAAAGCGGTTTTCGCATAGTGTTTTGATCTGGTCGGCGCATTGCCCGACTGAGTATTAGGGGAAGAGAGGGGTCATGAAATCGACTTTTGCTGTAATTAGTACTGCTGCCATTCTGACGTTCGGTGGGCTTACTGGCGCGAATGCGCAAAATCAGATGGGATCAGAGGGCGGCCTACAAAATCCGTCCAACGTGGTCCGGAGTTTTAGTGTCCAGACCGTGGGACCAGTTCTGAATGAACTGGGCATGCCTTGGCAGGTCAAACAATTAGATACTGGAACCCAATACATTCATGCGGCGAGTGGGTCATTGCAGTTCGTGCTGTTTTTCACCGTCTGTAAAGACACCGGCTGTTCCGGGATGCAGGCAGTCACATTTTTCTCAGATTCGAGCGCCAACCCGCAAACGGTACAGGCCTTTAATGTTCGTTATCCATTTGGAACAACCGGCGTTGACGGTGAGGGTGTGGCTTATGTCAGCCGTTACGATATCGCCGATTATGGCATTCCACGCGGAAACATTGCTTCGTCTTTGGTAAATTTCATTGGTCTGACTGAAATGTTCGCCAGCGAATTGGCTGACGCTCATCAAACCGTCAGTCTTGACGGATACGCTGATGACCTGGCGTCGGGTCATCTAAACAGAAAAGCGCTTGAGCATTTCGGCGGCGTTACTGGCGAAGTGAAATCGGGTGCCGAGCGTCATCAGATCGGGTTTGAAGAAGGCGCTGAAATTATCAGCCAACTCTTGAAAGATGAAACCGCTCCGCGGAACAAGATCCAAAACAAACTCGACTAAACTCGCGTTTGGTTTTTATCGTGGAAAGGGCGCTCATTTTGAGTGCCCTTTTTTGTTAACGATGTTTCCTGACCATTCCTTAACCGGGAATTGATAAAACTTTACTCTTAACAATGACGTGTTTCGGTAATTGGCTAGGTATCCCCTTACGTTAGCAACAAGAAATGGTGCGCGGGTATATGATAAGGCGGCTTGGTTTTGTTCGCGCACTGGTTAGGAACCGGAGCGGTTCAACAGCGGTTGAGTTCGCGATGATCGCGCCTATGTTTTTCGCGTTAATATTTTCAATTTTTGAGGCAGGGTGGTTTTATTTTGTATCCACCTCCGTCCAGCAGGCCAACGCAAACGCCGCCCGGTTGATCCGTACGGGGCAAGCCCAATCATCGGCGCTGACCAAAGAAGCGTTTTTCAATGAGATTTGTGGCGTGGTAGATTCGTTTGGATCCTGCGAAGAAAAATTGACGATTGATATCGCAAACTACGACAGTTTCGCTGATCTTTCCGCCGACCTTTCTGACCCTGTGTGCCGTGACAAAGACGATCCGGCGATCGAGGGAGCGCAATTTGGTGCTGGCGATTATGGCGATAGTGAAGAAATTGTCCGTGTGCGTGTGTGTTTTCTCTACAAACCAATAACGCCAGCATTGGGATTAAACCTTGCAAAAACCAAACATGGTGATCGCAAGTTAGTTTCTGTTTCGATTTTTCGTAATGAACCTTTTGCGAGTATGTGAAAATGTTGGGGGCATTCAAGAAATTTCTAAAAGCTAATGGGCAGGCATTTACGGCGTGTCGCTCGGGGATTGCTGCGATTGAGTTTGCGCTTGTTGGTCCGGTGTTACTTGTTTTGTTGTTCGGCGTGATTGAAGGCTCAGATGCATTGTCGCGGAGCCGTCAGGTCTCGCTTGCGGTCAATACGTTGGCAGATTTAGTTTCGCAAGAAAATGAGTTGCTGATTTCCGATGCCGAAGACCTTTTTGACGGCATCGAACAGATTGCTGCGCCAAATGGTGGGGTCGTTTCGATTAAGCTCGTGAGCGTGATTAAAGATAGTCGTGGTAACAATGTTGTTCATTGGAGCCGCGACAATGCGGGCAATATCCCGTACATCCCCGGGACACCGTATACGAAATTATCAACCTCAACATTAATTGATGAAGGTGCATCAGTGATTATTGGTGAGGTTGATTACAAATATACCTCCAAACTAAGTCGGCTAGTCATGCCTTCGATCAAGTTCCACCGGACGGCGACGCGTTGGCCGCGCCGGAGCGTCCGTGTCCAGTTATGTCGCCTCAAGGGCATTTGCACATCCTAACTGCACAATTATGTAGCACCGAGCATGGAAATATTGCTGCGCGCGGTGTACTAGATGGCAGTGAAATGATTCATCTCTTCATGCGGCGAGGTTCGGGTGACCGATCAGATTTCCGTTTCATCAAGTCGCCTTGAGCCGCTAATCGCACAAGCGCGTAGCGCCAATGTTGATGTTTTAGAGTTGCTTTCATCGCTGGACTTATCACCGTCATTGCTAACATTGACGCCGAATGAGCGCGTGTCCCTAGCCGATTATTATCGGCTACAGAACCGGTTGAGTATTCTGTTTGGGGACGAGACTTTGCATTTGTCGACTCGTCAGTTGCTTCCGGGGAGCACCGATTTTGTTTTGCAACATGTTCATGATTGTAAAAACCTATTTGAGGTTATGCGTGTAATCGCTCGTTCGTATAATTTACTTCATGGTGGTCAATACAACTCCGTTGTAAAGCGGCGGTCTTCTGTTGATTATGTCATTGACGATAAAGATTTTCCCTACTCAAATGATCAGTCAAAAGAGTATATATTCTTTTCGATAGAGTGCATTTTGGTTTTTTGGCACTGTATGTTGATGATTGTATCACCCTTGGCAACAAACGCGGTGAAGAACATTCAAGTCCGCCGCCCAACGCCTGGCGGAGATTGCGCGCACCTTGGTTATTGGGAGGCACCAATAAAATTTGGTGCCGATGCCTATCGAATATCGATCGATCCAGAGGTCGCATTTAACCCGATCGTTATTCCGCCAGCAGAATCGCTTAGCTCGAATGCTGTTTATCAAAAAATCACATCCGCAATTTCCCAAAGGGGCGGCGGCGGTAAGGCGATTAAATCCGCTTCATCGTTAGTACGGGACGCTTTGTCACGTGGAGTTGTCGAGCAGACTGACGTGTCAGCGCAGATGAACATCAGTGTTGCGACGTTGCGGAGACGGCTGAGTGAGGAAGGGACAAATTTTCGAGAACTGCGCAGGGAGGTTTTGAACGACACTGCGCAAAGGCTTTTGCTCAGTGGTCGTGCCGTTGCTGACGTATCCGATGCGCTGGGCTTTTCAGAGTTTCGTGCATTCAATCGGGCATTTCGGGATTGGAACGGACTTACCCCTAAGGCGTTTCTCCGCGAATTGGGTGGTCGCATAAGCGATTGAAAAACAAGAAAATTTTGAAAGACCGAAATAAAATTGAGCGAAAATGTACATTTTTGTTGAGCCAAGGCGTCATTACGTGAAGGTATAGGACCGCATAGCGTTGCTGAAAAAATAACACGTAATAACATTGGGAGGCGACCTATGGCTGTTCAAAATCAGTCCAAGATTTTTTCTTATGCGAGCAAAGCAGGGCTCTTTGCTTTTTGTTCGACCTTATCTCTAACCGCAGGTGCTGGTGCCGCTTCGGCACAAGATACTGCGTCGACTGCGGGTGATGATGTCATTGTCGTCTCAGCGCGTCGCCGCGATGAATCATTGCAGGACGTACCGGTTGCGGTATCAGCGTTCTCAGGCGATCAGCTTTCTGCGTTGGGTGTTTCTGATCTAACTGATATCGAAGCGATTACCCCAAACGTAACGCTTGAAACCTCTCGTAGCACCAATTCGACATTGACTGCATTTATTCGTGGTGTCGGACAGCAGGACCCTGTTGCCGGTTTCGAGGCTGGCGTTGGTATTTATCTTGATGATGTTTATCTCAATCGTCCGCAGGCGGCGCTTCTGGACGTTTATGATGTTGAGCGAATTGAGGTTTTGCGTGGGCCGCAAGGCACGCTGTATGGTCGTAACACAATCGGCGGTGCGCTGAAATATGTCACCAAAAAACTAAGCGATGAACCTGAAGCGCGGTTACGTCTAACTGGCGGTACCTTTGGCCAGTTCGAAGGTGTTGGCTCATTTAGCCTGCCGTTGGCGAATGATTCATCGATTGGCGATTTAAGACTTGGGGGCGGTGTTGCCTATCTTCGTCGGAATGGTTTTGGTGATAACCTCAACCTCACAGATCTAGAAAACTACAACAAAGATCTTTTATCGGCGCGTGTGAGCGTTGAATGGGAGCCATCAGACAGCGTTTCATTCCGTATCGCTGGTGACTGGACTGAAGATAATTCAGACCCAAAGCAAGGACATCGCTTGGTCGCAATTCCTGGCGCACCCATTCTTGACAACGTTTTCGATACTCGTGCCGGGTTGAATACGCCAGAACAAAAGGTAACGGCGAAAGGCATTTCGGGCGTTGCAGAATGGGCGATGAACGAAAACTTCACACTAAAAAACATTCTGGCTTATCGTGAAGATGATACATATTCGCCGATCGATTTTGACAGCCTGCCATTGGCGGATCTCGATGTCCCTAGTTTTTATGGAAACTCACAATTCAGCGAAGAGTTTCAAATTCTTTACTCCAGTGATCGCCTGAATGGTTTGGTGGGGTTCTATTATCTTGATGCGGACGCGTTGACACAATTTGATGTGATCCTTGACGAAACTGCCGCACTTCTGCTTTTGCCAGGTATTAATGCGTATACGTCAAGTGATGTCGGCACCAAAACATGGTCAATCTTTGGTGACTTTACCTTTGACGTAACAGATACGATCGCGATTTCCGCTGGTGGTCGCTACACTTCTGACAAACGGTCTATGTCACTTGACCGCGCGCGTTACTTCACGGCTGGTTTCTCGCCGACATTTGGTGGGCCTGATCGAGCACCTACGTTAATTGATGCCGACCTAGACGCGACGGCTGATTTTACAGATTTTAGCCCACGTGCTTCCATTACTTGGCAGCCTACGGATGAACATACCTTCTATGTATCTTATTCGCAGGGCTTTAAAGGCGGCAGTTTCGATCCGCGTTGTGGTGCTAATGCGGCACCGGATCTTGATGGCGACGGCTTATCCGGTGCGGCCGACCCAGATGATCAGATTGAGTTTTGCAGCTTCGATCCAGAAAACATCTCGACCTATGAAGGCGGCTGGAAAAACAACTTATTTGATGGGCGTTTCCGCTCCAGCCTAGCTTTGTTTTATAGTGATTACAGTGATGTTCAGGTGCCAGGTTCTATCGGTATTGACGCTGACGACGATGGGATTGCTGAAACCTTTGCGGGGGTAACCACCAACGCAGCTGAAGCAACTATGTATGGCCTCGAATTCGAAGGGAATGCAATTCTCGCGGAAGATATGTTCCATAACGGTGATTCGTTAGGGTATCAGTTCTCGCTAGGTTACATTCATACCGAGTTCGATAGCTATCAAGGGCGGACGGGTACGGATATTTCGGATCTTGCGAAATTCCAAAATACGCCAAAGGTCACGGCCTTTAGCCAGCTGACCTACACAAAGCCAATGAGCCTATTTGGACGCGGCGGTGATATAAGTGTTTATACTTCCGGTTCATACCGCAGTCTTACTCATCAATTTGGCTATCCTTCACCACAGCTCGATCAGCCAGAATTTGCGTTGTTGAACGCGGGCTTGAATTGGGTCTCCGAAGACGGTCGGTTGAAAATATCAGTCCACGGCACAAACCTGACTGATAAAGAGTACATCGTCGCTGGATATGACTTTGTCACTACATTCCCAGAATTCGGGAACTCGGCGCTAGGTACGACAGGTGTTCTGACATCGTTCTACGGAAACCCACGCCAAGTCTTTGGTACAATCGAAGTGGCGTTCTAATAAAACTTAACGCATTACATTTGACGAAGGCGGTCTTAGGATCGCCTTCGGTGCCATCGATTTAAGGTTTGTATATGAAAAAGCTGATTGTTTTGCTTGTCCTTTTGGCGGCAGGCGCAGGCGGGTATTATTTCTTAGAGAATTTCAACGCAGATGCGGACATCACGACATCCGATACTTACCTGAAGCCGGCTGATCGTATTGTCGAAATAGCTGGCGCGAAAGTTCGGGTTCGTGAAGAGGGGCCGGTTGATGCGCCAGTGATTCTGTTGATTCACGGCTTCACACACAGTCTTGAAACCTGGGATGGCTGGGCGGAAGCACTCAAGCCTGATTTCCGGGTCATCCGCTATGATTTGTTGGGTCACGGACTAACAGGACCAGACCCGCAGGAGCGATATTCACCAGTTGAGCGGGCTTCTTTTATTGGTGATGTTATGGATGCATTGAAAATTGACCATGCATTTATCGCGGGGAACTCCCTTGGCGGGTTAGCGGCTTGGCGTTTCGCGGCCACTCATTCTGAGCGCCTTGACGGTCTCATCCTAATTTCGCCGGGCGCGTATCCGTTTGGTGAGGTCGGCGACGAGCCAGCGCCTATTCCGCCCATGATGAAGGCGTATTTATTGACTGCACCAGAGGCGGGTGTCCGGGCAAGTGCGGAATTGATTTACGCTGACGATTCCAAAATCACGGATGAGCGCGTGAAGGTCATGGGCGATATGATTCGTTTTGGCGAAAATGGATCGGCCATGATCAAATCCTTGGAGGAGTTTACGTTGCCGGATCCGACCGCTGACTTATCGAATGTCCGAACGCCGACGCTAATTATGTGGGGTGAGGGTGACATTCTGATTCCGATTGCACATGGCGCAATGTTGAAAAAAGTGATGCCAAACGCAACGTTGTTGACCTACCCCGGTGTCGGGCATGCGGCGCAAGAAGAGTCGCCAGAGCAGACAGTCGCTGACGCAGCGGAGTTTATAAAATCCCTATTGGACGAAAATCAAACGGAAGCACCTTAAATGAAGGAAGCATCTCCGCTGTATCGTGGCTATGTCCTCTTTATTCTGGTGGTGGTTTACACCTTTAATTTTATCGACCGTCAAATTGTCGGTATTTTGGCGGTGCCGATTAAATCAGAATTGGCCTTAAGCGACACGCAATTGAGCCTAATGGGCGGCCTCGCATTTGCACTCTTCTATACATTTTTAGGTATTCCAATCGCGATGTTGGCGGACCGTTCGTCTCGAACATGGGTGATGACGGCGGCGCTTGCAATTTGGAGTGCAATGACGGCAGCGTGCGGTTTTGCGCAAAACTTTCTGCAATTATTTCTGGCGCGGTTAGGTGTTGGTGTGGGCGAGGCCGGAGGGGTCGCGCCGGCCTATTCGCTTATTTCCGATTATTTTCCGCCGGAAAAACGTGCCCGAGCATTATCAATCTATTCGTTCGGTATTCCTGTTGGGTCCGCACTAGGAATTTTACTGGGTGGTGTTCTGACAAGCTATCTGGGGTGGCGGTCGGCGTTCGTCATTGTTGGGTTGGCAGGTTTGGCGATCGCTCCCATATTTCGGCTGACATTGCGTGAGCCCAAACGTGGTGGTCTAGATGGCGAAGGTGCAGTAACGACCCCGGCAAAATTGAATGAAGTGGTCGCGACACTAGTCCGTAAATCAAGTTTTTGGGGGCTTTCATTTGGTGCTGCCAGTTCCTCAATGATGGGGTATGGCTTGATCTTCTGGCTTCCGTCGTTCTTTGTTCGTAGCTTTGGCGAGGCCTTGCCAGAATTCTTCGCTTGGATGCCAGCATTTTTAATGCCGGATAACGCTACACCACTTTTGTTCGCTTCCTATTTCTACGCGACTATTTTGTTGGTTGGCGGCATTGCGGGCATTTGGCTTGGTGGCGTAATGGCCGACAAATATGGTCCCGAAAAGAAATCAACTTACGCTGTTGTCCCGGCTATTGCGTTTTTAACAACTGTTCCATTTTTCGTCGTTGGTGTAATGGCGACGTCCCTTTGGATTGCCTTTCCGGCATTTTTGGTGTTGCAGGCATTAAGCCTGGTTTGGTTAGGGCCGGTGTTGACCGCATTCCAACAGCTCGTGCAACCGAATATGCGAGCGACTGCTTCGGCTGTGTTTTTGTTCGTCAATAATTTGATTGGTATCGGTCTTGGAAACCTGGCGATCGGTGCGATTTCTGATGGGTTAAAGAACGCCTATGGCGACGAGTCGTTACGTTATGCAATTTTATGTGGAACTGTGTTTTACTTTATCGCGGCGGGTTTGTTCTTGTTGACGGCGCCTCGGTTAAAAAAGGATTGGGCGAGCTAAAAAGTGCCATACTGAGATCTTTTGAAGCAAAAAAACGCCGCCCTTTAGGCGGCGTTTTTATTTACTCTTACATGACTTTTACGCCGGCTTTAGGTTACCAGCCGATGTTTTTCCGCGCTGATCTGTCAACTCATAGGATACCCGTTGACCTTCTTGTAGGTCGGGCATTCCAGCATCCTTCACAGCAGAAATATGTACAAAGACGTCTTTACCGCCATCATCAGGGGCGATAAATCCGTATCCTTTAGTGGCGTTGAACCATTTGACAGCGCCTGTAGCCATATTCGATCTCCTATTCATGGCGTCGTCCGCACATCACTGTACGGTTTGGGTGGGCAACCATGTCTTGGGATCTTATCTTTCGGCCGTAGGCAGGCAGGTAAAGGTCGGGCAAAACAGAGTCGCATGTAATTTAGAATACAGCTATCGGGACTCGTCAAGACTGTGCGCTGTGTGCATCCGTAGTGTTAATTACTGCGCGATCAAGATTTGCCGGGGTGAAATCTCATCTGCAGAAACACCTTTAAGCGTTATCTGGCCAGTGTTTCGAGGCAATTCTATTATGGCCCCATGAGGTCCATTTTGTATGGCTGATTGCAACGCCTTAAAGCTTGGAAATATTTCAGAAGAAAAATGTAAGCGGTCTTCTGAAGAATTAAAATCGGTTATTTCTTTGTTCCCTAGTTGGCTAGAATGCGCTCGATATGCGAATGCAAAAACATCCTCACCGGGCCCGCCAGACAGGTTGTCGTCGCCGCTTCCCACAACCAATCGGTCATTGCCTGCGTTGCCTTCTAGTGTGTCGTCACCGTCCAAGCCAATAATATAGTCGTTACCGTTGCCCCCACTCAGGGAGTCATTTCCGGCTTTTCCAACAATGAAGTTTGATTTTTCGTCGCCATTTTTGCCAAAAGAAATATGGGCGCGATCAATCATCGATTTGTTTTCATCGCTCAGTGTAAAGAAAAAATTATTATATCTTTTTACGCTTCCCGGTGCATATGGCTCCCAAATTCTGGTGTGGCGATTTCTTTTTAGTGAAATTGCCAGTGCTTCAAGGCTGCGTGGAGAGGCGGAGGTAGAAGCGAGCGCCATTAACGCAGCCTGAGCAGATGAAACATATCCATATGCGAGACCCGCATATCCCGCTGTACCTTCGTCATTGGCATCGGGGCCATTCTTTATTTTATCTGCGAGCACTGACCATTGGGTTACCATGGTCTCTCCGTCCGGATCTTTGGCTGGAAAACGATAGGCATTGGCGTAGTCTTCGCGAAACTCGAGATAACGGCCTGTGTGAAAATTCTCGGTCCATGCCATTAATTCTGTAGCAGTTTTATTGTCGCGCCTAGCTTCGAGCCATAATGCGAGAACCACATAATCATTTTGCCAAGGGGAGATCCGCTCTGGTTCACCATAAACGGATTCTTCGAAATAGCCTTCGAGCTCACCCGCGCCAGAAAACTCTCGGCGATCAACGTATTTTTCTTTCATAAGAGTAAGGTTTTGAGTGAGCGCCCGCTCCAGATATTTTTTTGACGGATGTGTATCGGGCAATGCCCAAGCCGCGTTTGAAATATCGCGCAACGACCATGCTGAGGCACGAACCTGTTCAACGTCGATTGCCTTTAGACCGCCCATCCGTAAGGCTGGCCACCGGCCGAAAATTGCCCAGGCCGCTTGCATTGCCAGTTCATCAGCATAGTAATGATCTGCGGAAACTAGATAAGGGATATAGAATAAATCGGGTTTGTGTGAATGGTCAGGCGACCAGCCACCGTCACTTGATGCGAAAATATCGGGGTTTGGTTGATCGGGCCTATAGCGTTCTTCTAATCCGCGTTCATCGGCCCAAAACTTTGGCCGAATTTCGATCGAGATAGGTGCGCCAGTGCGTTCGTCAATGTAATGCCACGGTACTGCGCCGCCCGCGTCGGCATTGGTCATCATAACTCGGCGTGCGGCTTCGCTTTGGGTGATCAAATAATTAGAAACCCAGCGCGGATAAATCCCGATGTCATCACGCCCACCGGTTGACGGAAAATATTTTGTGATTTCGGCTTGTGCCATTGGGGGCAGAGCAGCAAGCTGCCTATCCGCATCTGCAATTGTTTCGGCATTAACGCCCATGGTTGGGTCGAGTGGTAGAACAGCGCTTGCGGCAACTAGATATTCAAGTTCATATATAACGTGAGCGGATGTGTGCGGTGATGACCAAAACACACGGTGCCAATTCGATGAACGGTGATGACCGATTTCGGATGCTGTAAATGCCGGGGATTTCTTGTCGCCGATTACGACATCGTAGACATTGTGCCGAATTCCAGGTGAAAATGTTTTGCTACTGTCAAAGATGACAGCGGTGCGAATATTTCCATTGCGGTAGATGCGTACATCAAATTGCACCCGCAAATGCGCAGCGACTTCCTTCTCGACGCGGAATTCTTGGGCCAATGTCCCTGACAGCCACTCTGGCTGAACATTTTCATCGAGAAGCAAGTCTCTTGCGTTGAGCGATATTTCTTTCGTCGGAGCGGTTTCGGAATAAAGCGATATAGAGACGGGGAAGGAATACTCATCTTCGATAATTTGGCGACCATCAAAAGGCGCATCTTCCGTAGCCTCAATGGGCCAAAGCGAAATGTCTATAATGTCATCAGGGTCAAGCACTGGCGGCTCAATCGTGATTGCTGCATGTCTTATCGTTCCGTCGCGGTGGAACGCCTTCACATCAATCTGTGTCGGGATAGAGGCGTCATGCGTTTTCGCGGTGATCGCTTGGTTGGCCGAGACAGCGCCTTCAGGAAAGACCATACCGAAAGTAAGAGGCGCGTTTGTTCGTTCATTCCAATTGTTTTGTAGTTTAATTTGCGCGATTGCCCCCGCGATTTCGGTGAAATCAACAGCTTTTACGGTGCCTGACTTTTTGATGTTCCGCGGCGCACGTTGTTCGAGCGTAAGGCCATCAGCCGTGGGATAAGTGATTGGTGTTTTTATCGCGGGAGCTGCGGTTTCTTTATACTCAAACGTACCTCCGGTTTCATCACGGACAATATTCTTGGTAACAACCGGAAGAAGGTCGGTTGCGTTCCTAAGCAATTTTCCGTTTTGTTTTCTGTTGGTAATTTGGTTTTCGGTTATGATGAGGGTAGTCGCTTCGCCACCGCGCGATAGATCATAATTGATTAGGGTCGGATTATCCGCATTGGCGGCTTGGATAAACCGGTTTCCTGAAATGGTGACATCTCCGCCCTTAGAGGTATCAATGGCGTAACTCGTTCTTCCGTCGGCGTCGTCGAGTTTGGAATTTTTAATCGAAGTTGTAGCAGCAAGCGATTTAACATGATGCCCGATTTTTGTGCCAATAAAGTCGCTGCTGGTAATTCGAACGCTTTTTGCCCTAACCACATAGATCCCATGTGAATATCCGTCACCAAATCCATTGCCGTTGAAGGTGCTATCGTCAATGGTGATTGCACTATGCTCGTCACCGGTCGCTAATATGCCGTTCTCATTTCCAATGAAACGGCAATTCACAACGGTAAGATCTGCGCCGTCATGCCGAATACCGGCACCATTCTTGTCGGGAGAGTGTGCCCCATCAAATAAAATATTCTCTATACGAATATTCGTATTTGGTTGAGAATTTAAAATACCTTTGGCGACGGGTGATGACGACCAAAGCGTCACTGTGCCATTTCCAATAATTTCTAGATCGTGTCTTAGCTTTAGGTCTGTGATGTTATACCGCCCCGGGGCGATCGTGATTGTCTCACCGCTTGCGGCGCGTTCGACAGCGAGTTTCAACTTCTGGGCGCTATCGACCAAAATATCAGCTGATGCCGATGAGATGGAGATAACGCAAATTATGACCAGGGTAAGAAAATTTCTCATGCGTTGATTATAGCGGAGAAATTGCCAAATTTTACTAAATTCAGGGTTGGCTCGGCGCTTTAAGCGCTTCGCGTAAAGTATCGGCTAGACGCGCCGGCGGCAGCGCCCCGGAAAAGCCAGTGCGTTCATTGACAATAAAAGTCGGCACACCGGTCACGCCGGCTTGCCGAAAAGCGTCGGCTTCAGCCTTTACTTCTTTCGCGCTCGTGGGGTTTTTTAGGTCACGTAGTGCGTTTTCACCGTCTAGACCTGCGTCTATCGCAATTTGCACGAGCGTATCATCATCGCCAATATTCGCGCCGTCGTTCCAATAAGCGCCATAGAGTGCGAGGGCCAGACGTTCCTGCGCACCGTCAAAATGCGCAAGCCGGATAAGCTGATGGGCCTTTAGGGTGTTGGGCAGAAATGTGGGCTTTGACGGATCAAAGGCAAACCCAGCACCGATGGCCGCTGCTTTTAACTGATGCGCCATTTCAGTTCGTTGTTGCTCGTCAGGGAATTTCTTTTCGTAATACGCTTGGCGATCAACGCCCTCAATCGGTGTATCGGGATTGAGTTGATAAGCGCGAACGCGCGGCAGCACGATAAATTCATCCTTTAGGCGTTCACGCGCCATGAAAAATGATTTCAATCCTACATAACACCATGGGCAAACAGGGTCAGAAACGATGTCTACTAAAATACGGGGGCGATCAGTTTCTGACATGCGGTACCTTTATTGTCGCTAATGACGTGCGCGAATTTGGAGCAATTTTGCCTCTGATGTTAGCATATAGGTGTTATATGTGTAAGTTGAGCTGTCGAATTATCAATTTACCGCTAGGTGATTTTTCGATCACTATACGTTGTTTTTAATAGAGGGAGTTTTCAATGCGATTTACAGTGTTTACGGCAATTTTATTGATGTTTCCGATGTTGGCAAATGCTGAAACGCCGGTATTTTCAATGGGGCCTGTTTTTGAAAAATTTGGACAGGTTGCAGATGTGGAAACCGATTTTGAAATTCCAACGGGAACGCAGTTTCGTGTCAGCTTTGATGTGGCAAAGGGGGCTAACGAAGGTGAGCACAACAGAACATTAGTAAGCGCCGCGCGGTTCGTGAACATGCATGCGCGTGCGAGCGCTCCCCTCGATGATATAGACGTTGCAATTGTAGTTCACGGCAAGGCTGTGCTTGATGTGACTAATCCTCTAAAATATGAGGATGAGATAGGCGGTGACAATGTGAACCGTACACTCGTAGCTGCGCTTATCGAACAGGGGGTGCGCATTATCGTTTGTGGTCAAAGCGCTGCGCATCAAAATGTCACCAAAACTGATTTGTTGCCTGGTGTTGAAATGGCTCTATCGGCGATGACTGCACATGCCGTTTTACAGCGCGACGGGTATACCCTTAATCCGTTTTAAAAGCTAACGACCCATGCGGCATTTGGGGGCGTCTTGCCTTGGTAGACGTCCTGCCACGCGGCTTCAACAGCGGTGGGGCCGGTTTCACGTTTAATTGTTAGCCAATTTCGGGTTTTCAGCGCCGCTTCTTTCCAAAAGGCCAGAGCCTTTTGTTCGAATATGCCGGGCCCCCAATCTTTTGTGCGTTTTTGAATATGACCGGGTGCAAAGAACATTTGACTCCGGTCACGAATAAAATCGGGGCCCATTGAATTTTCTTCGTAATGTGTTGCGCCAACATTGGAGGTATATTTCATGTTGTCGCCGAGTGCTTTGTGCAACGCATTTAGAATTGATCCGTTTCCGGACATATCAATAATCACAGATGGCTTATCGCTGTCGATGCTTGCAATATCGTCATAGGTGAGCACGCTGTCATATAAATCCAACGCCTGAACGGTGTTCTTACTTCGCGGGGAAGTTAGGCCCACGAGTTTAGGTGCGTTCGCATCATTGTTGATCGCATATGCAGTGCCAATTGCTGTTTTGCTTGATGCGCTAGGAATGACGACCTGTGATGCGCCAAACCAATTATTGTCTTTTAGAAAGTCATAGAGACAAAACGACGTTGCATAGAGTGGAAATAATACCATTCGATCATCGTCAAATGCGTCATCATAACCGGGCTCCGCCTTGACGCGGCTATAACTGTTGTAAACGGGTGGCAAGTCGGCTCTGTGGGCTGCGCCATCAAACATTCGGTGTTCGCTAATGCGGGTGGGGGCCATCACCAAATGGCTAGCCATGGGCCAATAGCCATAGAGACGATCCCCCACGGGGACCTTGGGGTGGTTCGACTCGATGATATCGGCAAACCCCCAAACCGGAATAATGCCTTCATCATCTTTCTCCACGGGAAAGAATTTCCAATATCCGATACGTTCACCGACAACGCCATAGGTCACGTTGTTTGCGGTTAATGCAAAGCGATCAACCTTTGCCAATACCTCACCATTGTTCAGGCTCGAGACGTTGCGTTCGACTGTGCGGGTTTGGCCAAGGTTTTTCTTATCGACGATGAACTCGGTGATCGTGGTCATAACGCCCTCTCGTTGCTTTCGGTGAGACTAGCACCTCCCTTAGCAAAGGTTGAGCATTCCAACTGCTATTCCCGAAACGAAAAAAGGGAAGGCGCAAAACGCCTTCCCTCTATTCAGTCTATGCCAGCGCGAAAGCGCCGAGAAATTACTATTCGCCCGGAATGATCGAGACGAAATTCTTTTTGCCGCGCTTTTCAGCAAACTTAACCCGACCAGAGATCAAAGCGAAAAGCGTATGATCTTTGCCCATACCGACATTGTCGCCTGGGTGGAATTTGGTGCCGCGCTGACGGACAAGGATGTTGCCTGGAATGACGTCTTCGCCACCAAACTTTTTCACGCCGAGCCGGCGACCAGCCGAGTCGCGCCCGTTGCGGGATGAACCACCTGCTTTTTTATGCGCCATCTCTTACTCCTTTTCGCCTTTAGCGAGTTTTTTAGCTTGCTCAACCCAGCCTTCGCGTTCGATGCGGCCTTTAAAGCTCAGCAATTCGTCATATTTTGCGATGTCTTCAGGGCCCCAAGCGGCGATCTGGGCGAATGTGGTTACGCCAGCATCATGAAGCTTGGTCTCAAGAACCGGACCAACACCTGAAAGTTGTTTAAGATCGTCACCACCAGCGGCTGCTTTTGGTGCTGCCTTCGGGGCTGCCTTTTTCGTCGCAGGTTTCGCCTTTGCGCCACCGGTTAGAATTTCGGTGACACGAAGAACTGTCAAATGCTGACGGTGGCCAGCTTTGCGGCGATAGTTCTGACGACGACGCTTTTTGAAAACGATAATTTTCTTGTCGCGCTTTTGCTCAAGGATCTCTGCGGCGACGGCTGCACCATCTACCATTGGTGCGCCAACAGTGACTTCGCCACCATTGCCAACCATCAGGATCTCGTCGAGCGTCACGACATCACCAGCCTCACCGGGCAGGCGCTCAACCTTTAGGATATCATCTTTGGAAACGCGGTATTGCTTACCGCCAGTCTTAACGACTGCGTACATATTCGACTCCTGTCAGCGTCGCTCTCTGGCGCGCTCAAGTCCTTTTTCACCCCGGTTTCTTGTGCCCGGTTGTTAAATGAGCGCGCTGTCTAGCCCGCACAGCCGGGGGCGTCAAGCGCCCAATGGCCCATTTCATGCGGGTTTTGAGGGCTTATTGCCCATTTTAAGGTCGCCCAGCCGGATTTAGAAGTGATGACGGTGCTTAGAGTGGCTCACAAGGGCGTACCTTTCTTAGTGCCGAAGTGGCAGAATGGCAGTTTAGGTCGGTTACAAAACATTTGAGAGCGCTACACAGCCGCTTCGGTGCGCCTGTATTGCTATGGCTTAAAACTGGGCGACAACGCTTCCGGCACAATAGAGACCCAGGCCAAATACAAAGTGGGAAACGACGCTGCGCTGCCTCGCGGTCCACGGTGCCGGCATTTTCGAGGCTGCAAATCCAAATCCGAATGATGGCTGCATTATAAAGAAGGGCGCAACCACGCCTCCGATACCGACGATTAGCGAAGGAATGACCGTGACTGTTTCAAGCCACCGACCGGGGAACGGCAGTAAGCAGGCAGCGAAGGCGATGCCGATTGCATAGTGGATAGTCCATCCGACGATTGCTTCAAAGCGCATCGCAGGGCTGTCCAAAATTGTCTGGTGTAAAAACTTTCCTTTAGGCATCCAGAGCACCCAGCGCCCCACAAGCGCAAAATTGAGTGACGGTACATTCGCGAATTTTGCTCGCGCCAAATTGAATATATCCAATATTAATGTCGCAATCACCCCAATGGCGGCGACCCGTAATGTCGTTTCTAAGATTGTCATTTTTAGTTCCTGTGTTGGGATTGTTGCGGTAACGTGCCACTTAAAGCCAACTTGAGGTCAAGTATGAAATCGCTGGAAATTTCTGAAGTGGTAAAACGAAGTGGGCTGCCAGCATCAACGTTGCGTTACTATGAAAGTTTGGGGCTCATAGAGTCGTCCGGGCGGCGAGGATTAAAACGGCTTTTTAATCCATCCGTCCTGGAGCGATTGGATATCATCAGCCTGTCTCGATGGGCCGGTTTTACGCTTGACGAAATCGGTGACTGGTTTGGGCGAGATGGGAGGGTTGCTATTGATAAGGCGCAACTCGTTCAAAAGGCTGACGAAGTTGAGGCGCGTGCGACGCAAATGCGGGCGCTTTCAAAAATTATTCGGCATACCTCGCAATGTCCGGAAGAAAATCACCTTGAATGCGACAACTTTCGAAAACTGATGAAGATCGCTCGGCGGCATAGGCCTACAAAAGAGGCCACTACAAAGGTTAGGTAAAATGTTTTGCTGGATCGGCTTCTGGCATAAAAGTTGTTAGGGTGGAGGCAAGCCTAAAAAATAAGGGGTTATTTAGATGTCAATCAAGGAAAAACCACTGTTTAAGGCGGTTGGGCGGCTAGGGGCACTGCCCGATTTTTTGTTTTCGCATCCGGTTTTCACTGGTTTCTTTGCAATGGCGATGTGTGGTGTTTTCGGTGCCGTTTTTGCTCTGTTTAATGTGGCCGGGCGCGGCTTCGTAGCGGCGTCATACCTTTATGAAAAGGCAGTTTCAGGTGCAGTCATCTTCATGGCGATTGCCTCGGTGATTTATATTGGCATCGCAATAAGTACGTTTAAAGAGCCGGATGAAACTGAGGTCAGATTGCAGTTCGTGTTCGGTGGTCTATTGGCTGTGATCGCGACGGCGGGGCTATACTTAGTTTTCAATGGGTGGGTGACGGATTACTTTACGAATGCCGGCCCACTGGTATAGCATTGGATATGAATCTGGGTACGGATTAATTTTTCTTCTCCGGAAGGTTTTCATGCTCGGTTGAAGCTATATCTTCTAGCTCCTCTTCGGTCATTGATTCATACATTTCTTTTGACGCACCTTTCAGATCAGATTTATTTGCCTCGCCGCGTTTTGCGGAAAGGGCGGCACCTGCGGCTTGTTGTTGTGCTTTCGATTGTGCTGGCATCTATTCCTCCTATGTTGTCAATTAGGGAACAACGCTGGCAAAAAATTGTTGCTTGGATTGTTATGTTTTAATGAAAACAGTCAGACTGGGTAATTGTGGCGAAGCTACTGAAATCGTTGAGTGAGAACCGAAAGTGGATGGGGCCGAACGCTGCTATTCTTGGGTTTCTTGAAGGTTCTTTTGTGCCATTTCCCATGGAGCCGCTTTTCATTCCGATGATGGCGGCCGAGCACAAGCGTGCTTGGGTTTTGGCATTGTGGATGGTTATTGGAAATGTTGCTGGCGCTGTTCTTATGTATGGGCTTGGCGCGTTGTTGCTTGAGCCTGTTGTTGAGCCCCTAATGTCTAGTTTGGATATGCAACAAGACTTTGAAAAGGCGAGTGCGTCACTAAAAGAGAATGCGTTTATAGCACTTTTTACGGTCGGAATTACGCCGATTCCATTTCAAGTAGGGGCGGCCGCTGCGGGGGCTGTCGGGGTACTGATTCCGGTGTTTTTATTCGCGGTGTCGTTGTCGCGGGGGATACGTTATTTAGCACTTGCGGGCATTGTGATGTTGATTGGACGACGCGCGAATGCATTGCTGAAAAAGCATGAGCGTATGATTTTTGTGACAGGATTATTGCTTTTTGTCGGGATTGTTGCCTACGCAATGCTAAAATAAAAAATCCGCGACCGTTATTGATCGCGGATTTTTCCATTGGACAAATGGGGGAGAATTTATCCGATGGTTTCTTTGTATAGGCGCTTTAGGTTTGTGCCCATAATTTTCTCGATATCACGGTGGCTGTATTTGCGTTTCTTCAAGCCATCCCAGATGACTTCCATCCGGCGCGGACCATTAAGCGCGTCAATGAATAACGGCCAATCTTCGATATGGAAATTGTCGCCCTCTTCGGCGGCTAGCTCCGCGATGTATTCGTCGGTCATGGTGATAACGCGGTGGTCACGATCACTGCCGATGGACACATGTTCAATACCAATGGTGTTTACCGCATGATTGATGTGATCGAAATAGGCGGGCAGTGCCACATCAGGCCGCGCATCAGTTAGGAATGGGCGCATTTGGCAAATACCGACAACGCCGCCTTTTGCGGCCATCGCCTTTAGGACTTTATCGCTTGTGTTGCGAATATTTTCATAAACAGCCTGACAGCTTGTGTGCGAGATGACGAGCGGTTTTGACGACATTTCGATCGCATCAAGCATTGTCCGTTCGTTTGCATGTGATAAGTCGATCAGCATGCCAATTTCATTCATCTTGGCGATAACTTCTTCGCCGTAGACGGTGACGCCGGATCCACGTAGTTCTTTACAACCCGCGCCGACCCAGTTTTGGTAATTGTAGGTCAGTTGGCTGCTGCGGACACCCGCATCATAGAATTCTTGGATGCGATTGATATCGCGACCGAATTGGGTCGAGGTCTGGAAAAGATAATAAACAGCGATTTTGTTTTCGCGCATGGCGCGATCCAGGTCAGACGTTTTTGTCGCTTTGATCAAAAGATCAGGGTGCTGTGCAATATATTCATCGTGTTCAACAACGGCCGCGCGACCTTCTTCGTAGGCTTGCTCTTCAAAAACTTTTGGATCCGTGAGCGTAACCGTGATGGCGTTCAGGCCGCTCGCGCTCATTTCTTTCAGTAGCGCTACGTCATAGGTGGTGCGTAATTCGCCCATGGCGTCAAAGATCAGTGATCCTTTTGGGGTGCTTTGCGCATGGGCACTTGTGGCGGAAAGAGCAGCGGTCGCAGAGACCCCTGCCAAAAAGTTCCTGCGGTCAATCATAGGGCGTTCCTCAAAATATTTTCCAATAAGCAAAAATTAGCTGATTGGAATAATGATTTCAAGCTTAGCCGGTATTGATCCAAAGAACGCGTGCATCTTTCTTGCTGGTGGAGATACAGGCGTGGCGCATGGCGCTGTCTATATAGACGCCATCACCCGCTTCGAGTTCGGCAGGCTCGTAATGTTCGGTGTAAAACCGGACTGAACCTTCGAGTACAAACATGAATTCTTCGCCGTCATGGCTGCCCCATTCTTTGAACTCGTCGATTGAGCGTGCTTTGACGGTTGTGAGGAAGGGCAAGATTTGTTTGCGCTTTAGTTCAGCCGCTAGCAACTGGTGACTATAGACTTGGGCATCGAGCAAGCGGCCTTGGCCCTGGCGAACAACGCTTCTGCGCGCTTGTGGCGGCGTCGTTGCCGTTGAGGCAAAAAGATCAGTGATATCAATCGAAAAGCCATGGGCGACCTTTTGTACAACGTCAAATGTCGGCGACATTCGGTCATTTTCAATCTTCGAGAGGGTCGAGGCGGCGAGGCCCGTTGCGGCGGCAACATCCTCAAGCGTCCAGCCTTTAGAGCGGCGCAATTCGCGAATTTTCTTGCCAAGTTGAATGGAGGGGCGCGGCTGGCTTTCTTTTGCCGGTCTAACGGCGGATTGCAGGATATCTGTTGGGCTGGCTTTTAATTCCGACATTTAATGGGGTCTCAATCTTGGATAAGTCCGCTGAAAGTGGCGATAGGATACGACATTTATTTGCGCGATCAAAGCGCAACATTTGAAGGGGTAACTTTTGCGCCGGATCACAGTTCATAACCACAATCGCGTAATCGCATGAAATTTCAATGTAAAATTGGGCTTCATTGCGATTGCAAACTGTATTTTCAACACTTCGGCACATGACAGGCTTGTGAAGAAACCCTTTACAAGTGAAAAATATTTATGATAGGAAAAATATTAGCGACCCGTGTATAAGACCGGGGCTACGCGGGTAATAATTTAGGGAGGCGATTTCATGAAGAAACTGCTGGGTATTATGGCGGCTGCGTCGCCACTGGCATTAATGATCGGGGCACCGACAGCGTTTGCGCAAGGCAACGACGCGGCGGAAGCACGCGCTGAATCAACTGACGTAATTGTATCGATTGGTACGCGACGCAAAGGTCGTACAGACACGGAAAGTGTCATTCCAATTGATGTCGTCGGCCCGGAGCTTATTAAAGCTTCTGGTTATGTAGATTTGAACGATAGCTTGCGGACATTGGTGCCTGCGTTTAACGCGCGTCGCTTGCCGCTTAATGACGGTGCGTCATTTGTGCGCCCGATTACACTGCGTAGCTCGCCAGCTGACCACGTATTGCTGTTGTTGAATGGCAAACGTCGTCACCGTTCTGCGACGGTTCAAATCGGTACTGGTCACGCAACGACTTCTGGTTCTCAGGGCCAAGACTTTAACCTAATTCCGCCAATCGCATTTCAATCTGTCGAGGTTCTGCGCGATGGCGCATCCGCGCAATATGGGTCTGACGCCATTGCTGGTGTTGTGAATCTCTCGCTTAAAAATGCCCGCGAAGGCGGATCGATCTCTGCGCATGTTGGCCAATATTACGCAGGCGATGGCGAGACTTATGACATTCAAGCGAATATGGGTTTTGGTCTGACTGATGCCGGTTTCCTCAATGTCAGTGCGCAATATGTCAATGAAGCCGGGACTAACCGCTCTGGCCCTCATGATGGTGCCGTGGCGCTGGCGGAGATGGGAATTACGGGTATTCCAAATCCACCAATCAATACTGGTGACCCACAATACGAGGCAATCAAAACTGTATGGAACAGTGAGCTAGACCTTGGTGGGGGCGCTTCAGCATATTTGTTTGGTAACTATGCGTGGTCAGATTCGTTGATTGGTTTTTCCTATCGCCAATCACAAGATGCCGGCGGCCTAAGCCAACACGCGACCTTCGCCGATTCAATCTATGAAGGCACGGCCACGCACCCGGAAGATTTTGACCTTCAGGCCACGTATCCAGGCGGGTACACACCAAAATTTGGTGGCGAGCAGTCTGATTTCTCATCTGTTGTTGGTGTACGTAGCGATGGCGAGAGCCGATTTGGTTACGACGTTTCATTCCGTTACGGCAATAACTCAGTTGACTATACATTGTCAGAATCAATTAACGCATCACTTGGTGTGAACTCACCGACGACATTCAAGCCTGGTGGTTTGGCGCAACGTGAAATTCAGGTCGATGCGGAGCTGTCTTACAGCTTGCCAACAGAGATGTTTGCTGATGATATCTTCTTCTTCGGTGGTGCATCTTACCGGAACGAATCTTACACCATTACTGCTGGTGACAAGGCGTCCTATGCGATTGGGCCGCTTCTCGACCTGCCTGTTGGTGCAAATGGCTTCCAAGGTTACAGCCCCGATACAGCGGGTACGTTTGTAACCAGTAGTTACGCGGTATATCTTGAGGCTGAAACCAACATCACAGATGCGTGGACGCTTTCTGCGGCTGGTCGATACGAAGACTACGAAGCATTTGGCGATAATTTCAGCTACAAAGTTGCCACGCGTTATGACTTTGCCGAAGCGTTTGCGGTCCGCGGGGCAGTCAGCACGGGCTTCCGTGCTCCGGCTGCGGGCCAGCTTTTTGGACAAAGCCAAACGTCTCAGTTGAATGGTCAGGACTTTATTCTTGACGCTGTTCTGGTTCCTGGTTCGGATGCGGCACAGCTTTTTGGTTCGACACCGCTGGTACCTGAAACTTCATTCAGTCTCTCTGCTGGTGTCGTGTTCACCCCAGCGAGCAATTTCAACGCAACACTCGATTTCTATCAGATCGACGTTGATGACCGTCTCTTGCTGACTGACTCAATTGTGGTGACACCAGCTCAGCAAGCGCAACTTGCGGCGTTGGGATACCCTAATGGTGCGGCAGTTGAAGAGGTTCGCTATTTCCGAAACGCGGTTGATACACGGGTTCGTGGTTTTGACTTTGTTGCTTCCTATGATCTCGATTGGAACAATGGTGCACGGACAAATATCAGCACGTCTGTGGCCTACAATGAGCAGATCCTTCGGGCTAACCCAGGCGGCATCATTCCGGCGAACAAAGTGATTGAGTACGAAGATGGTATTCCCGCTTGGCGCGGAAACTTGACGCTCAACCAATATGTCGGTGATTTCCGCTTTATGGCTCGCGGTGTTCTTTATGGGCCGTGGTTGCGGTCTGGTGGCCTTCAACGTGATACAGCAGTCTTGGCTGACGTTGAAATTGAATATACAGGCTTTGATAACATTACACTTGCAGCCGGTGCACGAAATGTGGGCAACAAATTCCCTCCCGGACGTGGTCTCGATTTCCTCGGTATCATCTATGATAACCACAGCGTCTTTGGTACCAGTGGCGGCTATTACTACGCACGCGCAACCTATAATTTTTAAGCGCAAACGATAATGAAGGGGGGCCGGTGAAACGTAGTTTTGACCGGCCCTTTTTTGTAAGAATTTAGGGCGGATCGGGGCGGAATCAATTTGCTCCCAACTCAAAGGCGAGAAGATATGTTATTCAAATCAGTATACAGATCAGATTGCCAGATTGCGTCGCGATCTTTCCTTTCCGCCGTTGCCTTGTTTTTTGTGGTATCCCTCTCAATGGCACCGGTAACGGCGGAGCCTTTATCTGAGCAAAAAACCCTCCTTGGTGATCCGTTGCGCGCGCCATCTTGGCCCGCCGATTATCGGCAGAAACTGGAACTCGATTTGGAAATTGCGCGCGCAGCATTTGATGTCGCGCCCGACCGTGAAGGTTCTTATATTTGGCTTGGGCGTCGCTATGGATATTTGGGGCGTAATGCGGAGGCCATCGAGATATTCACCCAAGGAATTGATAAATTTCCGCATAGTTACAAACTCCATCGTTTTCGCGGACGCCATCGGGCGAGAAACCGCGACTTCGAAGGGGCAATCGCTGACTATAAGGCCGGTCTAGCCAAAATGGACGGTACGCCCGACTCGTTCGAGCCGGACGGTGCGCCGAATTCTATCGGGCTTACGATTTCGACTTATCGTAGCAATCTGCATTATTACTTTGGCCAAACCAGTTTTGCGCTTGGCGACTACCAGCAAATGATCGACCAACTAGAACGATCAACGCAATCACCCATCGCGCTGCCTATACGCGACCATGACGTGGCGGTTGTGTTTTGGCAGTATATTGCCATGAAAAAACTTGGCCATGATGCCGACGCCGAAGCGCATCTTGCGCAAATTCCTGAGAAACTCGATCTGATCGAGAACCATTTTTACCATAAGGCGGTCAAAGTTCTGCAGGGCCGTATTTCCGCAAAGGAAGCGATAGAAAAGGGTGACAGCCTTTCTAAATTTGCACTGGGAATGAAGCATGAATTTGATGGTGATCGCAAAGCCTCTGAAAAAGTGTTGCGCGCTATCGTAAAAGACAATGCGCTGGGATATTGGCCAGCTGAGGTCGAGTTAATGCGGATGAAGAACGACAAGTAAGGCTGCAATAAATTGAAAATTTGGATATAAAAAAACCTGCTGTTTCCAGCAGGTTTTTTTTCGAATCGTTTTGTCGGGTCTAATTTTTGACCCGCGCGTTCGCTGCGGCGAGGTCTTTCTCAGCGGCGATGTATCCAAACGCTGCCCAGCTTGGGCCATCAACCAGTTGGTTCATGATCGCATAGGCTTTTTCTGGTTCGTCATTGTAGAGGTACCAATTTGCGATACCATATACGATACCTGCGGCACCGATGCTGGCGACTTCGTCGGGCATCGCCTCATCATATGAAAGTTCGCCTTTATAAAACAGGCCAGCACGATGATAGTACGTGTTTTCAATGATTTCCATATCCGCGTCGATTCGTTCAAGCACTTGCGCGGCTTCCTCATCGCGTCCCATGCGGCGCAAAATCATATACAACCAATGACCAGATGCGACGACGCCGTCGTCATTTTCCGCGAGATCAAAATCTTCAGCGTAAACGCGGCGAGCATTTTCCCAATCATGCTTGAGATAGTACGCAAGGCCAAGATGATAGCGAATATTGCCATGAAGTGACGTCAACGGAATATTCATTGCGTTTGGCAGACCATCGGGTTCGATCTGATCGGCTTTGCCGACGATCAAATCAGCAGCTTTACTCAGGTCTGCAATCGCTTTGTCAAACTGTCGTGTCGAGATGTATCGGTGACCACGATGACGAAGCATCCGGGCATCTTCCGGGTGTTTCTCAATGCCGACTGTGAAAATGTCGATGGCTTCTTGGTAACGTCCAAGATAGGCGATGCGGCGACCAAACCAGATCAATGCATCAGCATCGCCTGGGTTGGCGTCATATTCAGCTTTCGCGGCGGCAAGCTTGGCAAGACCGTCGGCTGATGGCTCACCCGCATAAAGTGGTTCACCCAATAGCGACATCGCTTCTGGTTCTTGCTGCACTTTTTGAGCTTTTGTTGCGGTCTCCGCATCTTTATTTTCCGGCGCGGCGCAAGCAGTTATCAAAACCGCTTGGGCAATAGAAATAAGTAATAGTCGTTTCATTCGTTGTTTCCTTCCCGTTATTTTAAGCGCCGAACTCTACGCCTTGGGCGAGTGGCAGTTCTGCGGAATAGTTTATTGTGTTGGTTGCGCGGCGCATGAAATTTTTCCATGTGTCCGATCCAGCGGCGCGGCCGCCACCAGTGTTTTTCTCGCCGCCAAAGGCACCGCCGATTTCAGCGCCGCTGGTACCAATATTTACATTCGCGATGCCGCAATCACTCCCCGCTGCGGAGAGGAAGAATTCGGCTTCGCGCATATTGTTTGTGAAGATCGCAGATGAAAGCCCTTGGGTAACACCATTTTGAAGCGCAATGGCTTCTTCGAGGGTTTCGTAAGTCATCACATATAAGATCGGCGCAAAAGTCTCGTGTTTTACGATATCAGTTTGTGCTGGCATACGGACAATCGCGGGCTTCACGTAATAGGCGTTGGGGAATTGATCTTGCATAACCCGTTCGCCACCTGAAACTGTGCCACCCTCAGATTTGGCAATGTCTAGGCTCTTGGCCATACCAGAATACGCAGCTTGATCGATTAATGGGCCGACGTGAACACCGGCGTCTTGCGGTTGCCCGATGCGTAACTGGCTATAGGCATTCTTTAGGCGCTCGCAGAAATCATCTGCGACGGATTTGTGAATAATCAGACGGCGCATTGACGTACAACGTTGGCCGGTCGTGCCGACAGCGGCGAAAACAACACCGCGAATTGCAAGTTCCATATCGGCTTCTGGTGTAACGATTGCTGCGTTATTACCACCAAGTTCAAGGATAGCGCGGCCAAGGCGCGCACCCACTGTTGCGCTGACTTGCTCACCCATGCGGGTGCTGCCGGTGGCGCTTACAATCTGAATTCGTTTGTTTGACGCTAAAGCCTGCCCAAGGTCGGCACCGCCAATAACAACTTGGGCTAAACCATCCGGAGCCTGATCATATTCGGCAATGGTTTGTGTCAGCAGACCATTTAGTGACAATGCCGTAAGCGGTGTTTTTTCGGACGGTTTCCAGATTACGCTATCGCCGCAAACCAGTGCGATCATTGCGCCCCATGACCAAACAGCGACCGGGAAATTGAAAGCGGTGATTTGACCAAAAACACCAAGAGGGTGCCACGTTTCGGCCATGCGGTGATTTGGGCGTTCCGTCGCAATCGTTAGGCCGTAAAGCTGGCGTGATAGGCCCACGGCGAAATCGCAAATGTCGATGACCTCTTGAACCTCACCGAGCGCCTCTTCGCGGGTCTTGCCGCAATCAAGGGTTACGATCGTCGCAAGCGCTTCTTTGTGCGTGCGCACTTTTTCACAAAAACGCCGGACGAGTTCGCCCCGCAGAGGTGCCGGAACTGTGCGCCACTTCAAAAAAGCGCTTTGTGCTTGATCTACAGTTTTTTCGAATTGATCTTCCGAAGTGGTTGCAAGCGAACAAAGAACATCGCCGTCGCCTGGCGACGTTTTGATCAGATTGTTGCCGAGAAAATCGGTAAGGGGCACATTCAGCTGATCGAAGATCGCGCAAACGTCTTTTCGCGTCTCAATGGCTTTTGTGTTGGCTGGTTGAGCAAGCATTCCGGTGTCCATATGGTTGAAAACAGACATTTTTCTCCGAAAGGTCACTCGGGCCCAGCCCCGCGCCAAGAGATCAATGTGCTGCCTTTAGTTAAAGCAAAGAATTTCTATTAAACTCCAAAAAATTCTTATAGGAAAAATATTTCCTGTCAAGTTTTTGGAAGAATGTACTGATGCTACAAACGAGAAAAAGCGTGTGATTATGGGGCTGTACTCGGAAATACGACCGAATATTACACGCATTATTGCAAACGCTACTGGTTTGACCGTAACAAAAGACAGAGTCCAATGAAATCAACAATATGATTGGGAATACGCGTGGGGACGTTACCGCCAGATTACACCCATTGTGACCTTAACCATGGTGCGCCGACCTTATTGGCGGGCGAGGTTCATTGTTGGTTAGTTCCCGTTTCTGCGGCGGTGGCGGATGAGGAAACCCTCGATGATGAAGAGCGAAACCGAGCGGCGCGATTTCACTTTGAAAAAGACCGAAATCGATTTTGCGCAGGGCGCGTCTGGCAACGCCGAATTCTTGGGGCGTATTTAGGCCAAACCCCTTCGGTGGTAGTTATAGAAAAGAGTGCGGCGGGAAAGCCAAGGCTATCGGATGAGCCTTTTTCCTTCAATTATTCGCGGTCAGGTGATTGGGGGCTGTTGGCTGTTTCCCACAAAGGCATTTTGGGCGCGGATATTGAACAAATCCGTCAGACCGATGATCTACCCTATGTGGCGCGCGCGCATTTTTCGGATGCGGAACGGCGCGCCCTTGATGATCTCAGCGGGGAGCAGTGGTTCAATGGTTTTTTTGCCTGTTGGACCCGAAAAGAGGCTGTGGTCAAAGCCATCGGCGAAGGGCTCTTGATACCGCTTGATTGTTTCGATGTCGCGATTGACCCTGATGCCCCCGCCCGCATATTGGGTGCTCGGGCTGAGGCGGTCGTTGCTGCCGATTGGTCGATGGCGAGTTTTCGCCCTGCGCCGGGCTATTTGGCAGCCATTGCCAGCAATATTCCGGATCCGAAATTATGCTTTTATTTGGCCGAGTCATCGCGGCCCGAATAGTGCATAATTACGTAGGAATTTTAGTCTAATTCCATAGTTGCACATTATTATGATCGAGTATGATCAATTCGAGTTGCCCGATTCATGGGGGAGAGAGTGACGTCAGGCGCGACCGACAGGCTTGTGGTTTCAGCGACTTTTACCGCTGATCTGTTGAATGATGTCGCCAATTTTCTGGCGCATGACGTCGGTGTGCCTGCGGGTTTTACGATTGCACCCTATGGTCAGGTCTTTCAACAACTCCTCGACCCCATGAGCGTTCTTAGGCAGAACAACAAATCCGCGAATGTGGTTTGCATTCGATGGATAGATCTTGTTCAGCACGCATCGACTGAAACTGATTATGTAAACGCGGCCCGTGAAATTGCGGCGGCGTTGACCGGGTTTGCACATACAGTGCCGTGCACAGTGTTGATCTGTCCGCAACATGATATGGCGGCATTCGCTCAGTCGGCAACGGCCCATCTCGAAACTGCTTTGCGCAATGTTAAAAATGTTCAGCTGATTTTTGCTAGCTCAGTTTTTGACGCCTATGGCGTTGACCAGCCATACGATCAACGCGGTGATAAAACTGGACACATTCCGTACACAGCCGAAGCATTCGCAGCAATCGGAACTTGGCTTTTACGTCAGTATCACGCGCACTCTCGAACACCATTGAAAATGGTCGCTGTCGATTGCGACAATACGTTGTGGAGCGGTGTCGTCGGCGAAGATGGCGCAGAAGGCATTGTTATTGATGATGGTGCAATAGCGCTTCAGGCGCGATTGGCTGCGCTCGCAGAAGCGGGCGTGATCATAGCATTGTTGAGCAAAAACCAAGCTGCCGATGTGGACACAGTATTTTCAACGCGCGCCGATATGCGACTAAGACCGGAGCATATTCTTGATCGCACCGTAAACTGGCAGAGCAAAGCCGAAAACCTATCGGCATTGGCGGCGAAGTATGCGGTTGGTCATGACGCGATTGCATTTTTGGATGACAATCCGATTGAATGTGCAGAGATGCGCAGCCGGTTGCCGGCGGTTCAAACCATTGAAATACCGAAAAACCGTGAAAATTTGCCCAGTTTTGTCGATAATCTCTGGGTGCTTGACCATACCGCTACAACGCACGAAGACCGCAAACGGATACAAATGTATCAGGAAAATGTGGCGCGTAATGACTCGCAAAATGCGGCAGTTTCATTTGCGGATTTTCTTGCTGGCCTAGAGTTGGAAATAGATATTCATTGTGTGAACAAGGATAGCATTGACCGTGTTTCACAACTTACGCAGCGTACAAATCAATTCAATATTAATCTAAAGCGATTGAGCGTTGATGACCTACGCCACGCGCCCGAAGAAGTGTATTCTGTTAGTGTCCGAGATAGATTTGGCGATTATGGCATCGTTGGTGCCATGTCTGGCCACGTAGATAACAGTGTCTATAAGGTGGATTTGTTCCTTCTAAGCTGCCGTGCATTGGGTAAGGGTGTGGAACACAAAATGCTGGCGCATCTTGGTGCTCGTGCGCTTGGTTTTGGATGTACTGAACTAATTGTCGATTATACCGAGGGGCCACGAAACCAGCCCGCTAAATACTTTCTTGAAGCTTCGTTTTCGCGGTCTGTGATGTCTGGTCAGTTACCGTCAACGGACCCGTCGGTTCTTGCAGACCTTACGTTTGAACCGACCGAGACGGCGCTTTCGATGCCTGTCCCAAAAAATGTGACCTCTGACAAAAAGAATTTTGCCGACGCCTATCAGTTCATTGCCGATAAGCTAACGACGGGTGCGGCGATTGTGGGGGCTTTTTCTGCGGGGCGGCGTGCGCGCCCAGAACTCGGTATTCCTTTTATGGCCCCCTCTACGAATATCGAGAGAAATTTATCGGCTATATGGGAGGAGGTCTTGAACGTCACACCCATTGGTGTCGGCGATGATTTTCAGGATCTAGGCGGAAAGTCGATTCATCTCGTCCGTATACATAGCCTTATGGCTGAACGCTTTGGATATGCGCTTGATCTTGTGACTCTTTTCGCGGTTTCTACGGTCAAACAATTAGCCGTTCGGATTGGTGACAATGTAGGCGGCACGACAAAAGTTGACGCACGAGCTTCGGATCGTGCTGCGAAAATGAAAACTGCGCGTACTCATAATCGCCGCCGCATGAGTCGGAGAGAAACGGCATGACGACGAACAACCTGCATATCGAGAATATAAGTGATGGTGATGCGTCCCCGACAGAAGGCATTGCTATTGTTGGTATGTCCGGACGCTTTCCCGGCGCAAAGAATGTCGATGCGTTTTGGCGCAATATCAAAAATGGCGTTGAGTCCATCACCCATTTCTCGCCGGACGAACTAGAGATTAGCGATCCATCCGGTCACGACAAAGACGCGGGCGATTATGTCTGCGCGAAGGGTATGTTAGACGATATTGATATGTTTGACGCGCGGTTCTTTGGTTATCTTCCGCGTGAAGCCGAAGTGATGGACCCACAACATCGGATCTTCTTAGAGATATGCTGGGAGGCGATGGAAAATGCGGGCTATGACGCTCATCGTTACTCCGGTTCGGTAGGTGTCTATGGCGGATGTTACATGGATACCTATTTACTATGGAATCTGTGTTCGGATGAAAACTTTCGTGAACGCCTTGTTGAATCAATTCAAGTTGGCTCACTTCAGACTGAATTAGGCAATGATAAAGATTATTTAGCGACGCGCGTGGCCTATAAGCTCGGATTGCGGGGCCCGGCGATGACATTGCAAACCGCATGTTCAACATCGCTGGTTGCGATTGCAACGGCTTGTCAAAGTATTGAAGCCTATCAATGCGATATGGCGCTGGCGGGTGGTGTTACAATTATTCTGCCTCAGAAAAAAGGGTACTTTTATAAAGAGGGCGGAATGCTCTCGCCCGATGGCCATTGCCGTACATTTGATTCAAACGCTGCGGGAACTGTTTTCAGCCATGGCGCAGCCGTTGTTTTATTAAAGCGTGTCGAAGACGCGATCGCCGATGGCGACACGATTTATGGCGTCATTCGCGGGTATGCTACGAATAATGATGGGGGTGACAAAGTCAGTTACACCGCGCCAAGCGTTGAGGGCCAAGCAGAAGTCATTTCTTTGGCCCTGGGGATGGCCGATATTGACGCGCGCAGCATTGGATATGTGGAGGCTCATGGTACCGCGACGCCTTTGGGGGATCCTATCGAAGTGGCGGGTCTCACGACGGCCTACCGTACAATGACGAATGACAATCAGTATTGTGCGATTGGGTCGGTCAAAGCAAATTTGGGTCATCTTGATGTGGCGTCTGGTGCGATTGGGTTGATCAAAACATCATTGTCGTTACAAGAAAAAATTCTGCCGCCAATGATCAATTTTGAAAATCCAAACCCGAAAATTGATTTTGAAAACTCTCCATTTTTCGTCAACACCAAACTGCAACCATGGACCGCGAGCGAATGGCCACGGCGTGCCGGGGTTTCGTCTTTCGGCGTAGGCGGCACTAACGCGCATGTGGTGGTGGAAGAGCCACCGGTATTCACGGCTGACAACAATTTTCGTAAATCCGAATTATTGTTACTTTCCGCCCGCTCAAAAGACGCGTTGACTGCACAAGCGGAACAAATGGCCTCTCATCTCGAAGCCGACACTGAGACTTCGCTTGCTGATATTGCCTATACTTTACAGGTTGGGCGGCGCGAATTTGAGCATCGTCGTGCAATTTCAGTTTCTAGTCGTGACGATGCGATTGTTAAATTGCGCACAGCGGCGGTGCCAGGAACAGCGGGGGTCGCGACTTCTACCAACCCCGAATATGTGTTCATGTTCCCGGGGCAGGGTGCGCAATATCCAGGGATGGGGCGCGCGCTTTATGAGAGCGAGACCGTCTATCGCGATACGATTGATGCGATTGCGACGACGCTTATTGGAATTCCCGAATTTGGTATTGATATACGTCGATATCTTCTTTGGTCTGATGAACAAACTGAAAACCGTGAAACTTTGGCGACTGAGTTAGCGCAAACGAAAATTGCTCAGCCCACGATATTTGCGGTCGAGGTCGCAATGGCACGCCTTCTTCAAAGTTGGGGTATCTCGCCGGCTGCCACCATCGGTCATAGCGTGGGCGAGTTCGCTAGCGCAGTTATTGCCGGGGTTTTCACCCTAGCGGATGCGACGAAACTCGTGGCCGCACGCGGTCGGTTGATGCAGGCCCAACCAACCGGGCGAATGCTTGCGGTGATGGGACCTCGCGATGAGGTTGAACCCTTGTTGCCGAACAATATTTCAATTGCGGCGATCAATGCGCCCGGCGCGACGGTTGTTAGCGGCCCTGCGGCTGAGATCACGGGTTTTCAGACGAAACTTGAGGCCATGGGTATGATGGCCAAACCGCTTCAAACATCTCACGCATTTCATTCGAGGATGATGACTAAGGCTCGTGCCCCGCTAGAGGCGTTGGTCAATGATATGCAGCGGAGCCCCGCGTCAGTAGAAATTATTTCGACCGAACGCGGCGGTGTTGTTGACCCGAATTTGTTTTGCGATCCGATATATTGGGGCGAGCAATTAATGAATCCGGTTTTGTTCGCTGATGCGATAAGCGCGGCGGCTGTGCAAAACGCGCATCGCATTTTTATCGAAGTCGGTCCCGGTCAAACGCTCAGTGCATTGTCGAAGCAAACGCTAACCGGTGATTTGAAACGGGTTGTGACACCGACGCTCGGCCCGGTTAATGCGCCGGGGTGTGATGTCGAAAACGCATTGGCGGCGGTTGGGCGTATATGGGTTGCTGGTGGATTACCGGATTGGTCAGCGTTTACAGTTGGTGCCCGCAGACGTGTTCCGCTACCGACATATCCGTTTGAACGAAAACGGCATTGGGTAGAGCCGATGCGGCGCAAGACGACACAATCTGCGGGCCAATCGGCGGCGCAGGACCAGACATCAACGAACAAGGCACCGATGACGCAGCAAACCGAAGTTGAAGATCTTATTCAACAACAGTTGGGGCTTATCTCGGACCAACTCAATATCTTGAAACAGAACTAAGTGCCCAATTTGGGTGTGAACGACGTGGCGGGGAATATCATGACAGAACAAACAAGTGGAAACAGAGCAGGGCGCATTTTAACGCGCCTGACCGAACTCGCGGCGGAACTTTCTGGGTTTGACGTAACTGACCTTTCGCCGGACCAGACATTTTTGGAACTAGGCTTTGACTCGCTGTTTATGACGCAGCTCGCGACTTCTTTTCAAAAAGAGTTCAACGTCAAAATCACTTTCCGCCAATTGATCAGCGAATACCCCACTTTGAATGCGATCTTAGGTTTTCTTGACCAATCGCTTCCGCAAGAGGCATTGGCGGAAGAACCTGTTGCGCACGTTGCACCGGAACCAGAACCTTCGAGTGTGCCGATTGGGTCGCCTGACGAAATTGCACCAACATTAAATACCGGTCCCCAGAATGTGAACACTGATGGCTTGGCAGCAATCTTTGCTGAACAAGTTTCACTGATGGCAAAGCAGCTAGAATTGTTGCGCGCGTCAAAAACGACGGTGCCAACAATCCCGACTCCGATCACTGATGTTGCCAAAGCGGTCGCAGTGAAACCGACGGCTGACCGAGCTGAAACAAAGCCTTCTGTGCCTACGGGGTTTGGACCAAAAGTTGACGCTGGCGCGAGCGATAAGGACGTACTTACGCTCTCCCAGCAAGCCCATATCGACCGGCTGGTCGCGCGTTATAACAAACGTACCGAGGGATCAAAGGCCCAAACGCAGGCGGATCGGGCGCATCATGCCGACCCGCGTACCGCCGCAGGATTCAACCCACTCTGGAAAGAGATGGTTTACCCCATCGTCGTTAAAAAATCTTTGGGTGCGCATTTATGGGATGTGGATGATAATCAGTATATTGATATTTTAAACGGTTTTGGCCCGAATTTTTTTGGACATCGTGCACCCTTCATCACTGATGCGTTAAAAGCACAACTCGATAGCGGGTATGAAGTCGGGCCACAGACGCCGCGTGCCGGAGACGCGGCAAAGTTGCTTTGTGAGTTAACCGGGATGGACCGAGTTAGTTGGGTTAATACAGGTTCCGAAGCTGTGCAAGCTGCTATCCGAATCTCTCGTACGGTGACGGGGCGCGATAAAATTGTTGTCTTTAAAGGCGATTATCACGGTAATTTTGACGAAGTGTTGGTACGCGGCGTGACCACGGCAAAGGGCGAGGGTCGAACATTGCCGCTGGCACCTGGAATACCATTTCAGTCCGTAGACAATGTTATTGTCGTTGATTATGGCGAGCCGTCTGCGCTTGAGACTATTCAAAAACATGCGTCTGAAATTGCGGCGGTTCTTGTCGAACCTGTACAAAGCCGGCGGCCAGAGTTTCAGCCGCGTGAATTCCTTCATGAACTACGTGCTTTGACCCAAAAAGAAGGCATCGTTCTGGTCTTTGACGAAGTCATTACCGGTTTCAGAATTCGACCCGGCGGGGCGCAAGAGTACTTTGGGATAAAAGCGGACCTTGCCACCTATGGTAAAATTATTGGCGGGGGAATGCCCATTGGTGTTGTTGCGGGTCGTTCAGAATTCATGGACACGTTTGACGGCGGCATGTGGCAATATGGTGATGATAGTATTCCATCTGCGGGGGTTACATTCTTTGCGGGTACTTTTGTCCGTCATCCTATGGCAATCGCTGCGGCCTATGCGTCATTGCAATATTTGCAAAATGCCGGACCTGGTTTGCAGGAGCGCGTCAATAAGCTCGCAACTCGTTTGGCAACTGAACTGAATGAATTTTTTGATGAACGTGGCGTGGATATTTTTGTTGCGCATTTCGCGTCGCAAATGTTCATTCGCGTAAATGAGCAAAGTGATCTTGCGACACTTTTCTTCTATCATATGCGCGATCGTGGGATTCATGTTTTGGAACATTTTCCATCATACATGACTGCGGCGCATACGGACGAAGACGTCGATAGAATTATTGCCGCAGCAAAAGACAGCATCTATGAAATGCAGTCTGATGGCATTTTAGAAAGCCCAGAGAGCGATTCCGGCGTGATCGCTGGGTGGTCAAAAAAAATAGGCCTGACCAACGCCCAAAAGGAGGTGTGGATCGCATCGCAGATGGGCGAGATGGAATCTTGTGCATTTAACGAATCCGATTCGTTTGAGATCGATGGTGATCTTGATCTAAACGCGTTTCGAAGTGCGGTTGAGGATACATTAAACCAAAACGAAGCGTTTCGGTTGAGGTTTGACGCGGGGGGAGAGTTTCAATCGACTGCCGGATCACTACCTATCGAGCTTTCATTGACGGATCTCAGTAGTTTGGGGGCAGATGGCGCGCGTCAACAACTTGCCGCGCAGCTAGAGAAGCTCGCGCTTACGGCATTTGATCTTGAAAAAGGACCGCTGGTTCGGGCGAATTTGTTCTGTCTAGAGGCGTCGAAGCATGTTTTCGTGATCTATTGTCATCATATCATTTTTGACGGTTATTCAGCGGAGTTAATGATCCAAGAAATTACCGATCGGTATGCGGCTAAGGTGAGCGGTGGCGTACGCGAAAATTCTGATCTTATTCCGTTTGGTATATATGCGGAGAGAATGGAAAATGCTGGCAACGAAATTCCAACCTACTGGTTAAAGGTTTTCGCAGAGGATCACCCGGAGCCGTTAGATCTTCCTACCGACCGACCGCGAGGTGCAAAACGTCAGTATAATGGCAATACTGTTCATCGAGAGTTGCCGCAGAAATTGTGTTTAGGTGTAAAAGAAGCCGCTAAGCAGTTGGGCGTTAGCCAGTTTGCGCTTTTGCTCTCCGCCTATTCGGCGTTGCTCTCGCGGTTGACGAGCCAAGAAGATATGGTGATCGGTGTTCCAACGGCTGGGCAAGCGCGCGAAAACATTGATGCAATTGGGTATTGCGTAAACATATTGCCGGTACGGACTAACCCTGGATTTGAGGATGAATTTTCCGATTTTGCCAAGGGGCTTCAAAAAGCAACCTTTGATGCTTTCGACAATCAAAACCTTTCTATAAGCGACCTTATGAATCGGCTCAAAATTCCTCGCGACCCAAGCCGGCTAGCGCTGATAGAAACGGTGTTTAATTTCAGTCGATATTTCTCGGGCGTGTCAATGCCGGGGTGCACACTTACCGCACGCGAGAATCGCCGATTTGCGGTCTATCACGATCTATTTTTCAATATTGTGGATGCCGGCGAGTGTTTGGTTATCGATTGGGATTATGCGGCGGATTTGTTTGATGAGGAAACAATCAGTCGCTGGATTGATCATTATATTGCGTTGCTATCGGATATTGTGCGTCATCCAAAAAAACGAATTGGTGATTTGTCGTTAATCGTTCCCGAGGGCAGCGCAGATATTCTATCCGTAGGGCCAAACGGGTAACGGTTCGGGAACACACGATGACGGTAACGGTCGATATAGAACAGCTGGAAACTTGCGTTGATGTCTTGGTCACTGACCGCGCGCAGAAACGCCCAGATGATGTCGCAGTCATTGTTGACGATAAACCTTATACCTATCGTCAACTCAACTTACGCGTAGAGGCTATTGCGGCGGCGCTTTCTGAACGCGAAGTGGTCGCGGGTAATTTTGTCGGTGTGTTGCTTGAGCGATCATTCGACATGGTGGCTAGCGTTTTGGCAATTATGCATTGTGGGGCGGCCTATGTTCCGCTTGATCCGGAATTCCCTGCGCAACGTTTACAGCATATGATTGATGATTGCGGCACGCGATTGGTCGTTAGCCAATCTTCGATCGCTGATATAGGGCTGAAGGGTTCGTTTGAGTTTTTGTTCGTGGAAGGGGTCACTGATGGTTCTGTGACCCGTGCACCAATCCGGCCAGATGATCTTGCCTATGTTCTTTATACGTCAGGATCAACAGGGTTGCCAAAAGGTGTTGCGGTCGAGCACCGAAATGTCGTCAACTTCCTTCTCAGTATGGCGCAAGAGCCGGGGTTTACAGCCGCGGATAGGCTTTTGGCGGTGACGACGCTTTCATTCGATATTGCTGGGCTTGAGTTATTTTTGCCGCTGATCATGGGCGGTACAGTGATTATTGCTGAGCGCGATGACGTGGTTGATGGCGAACGATTAAAAGACCTGATCTCTCGGCATAAAGTGAGCGTCATACAGGCGACTCCATCGACTTGGCGACTTCTGCTAGAGGCCGACTGGCGCGGAGGTATTGGCTTTAAGGCGTTTTGTGGAGGGGAAGCATTACCGGTTGATTTGGCACAGGCGCTATCCGCACAATGCGATGCACTATGGAACATGTATGGACCAACAGAAACAACAATCTGGTCGTCTTGTTATCATCTACCAAAAGGGGGAACACCCGTATTAATCGGTGTACCTATCGCCAACACTCCAATATACGTTTTAGACAAAGCAGGTAGAAAAACACCACCGGGAATACCAGGTGAAATCTATATCGGCGGGGCCGGCGTCGCGCGCGGATATTTGAATCGTGAAGATTTGACGGCAGAGAAATTTTTGCCCGATCCATTTTCCGGAACAGAAGGCGCGCGAATGTATCGCACCGGTGATTTCGGGCGGTATCTTACCAATGGATTGCTCGAATATCGAGAGCGTGCAGATGCGCAGGTAAAAATTCGCGGATTTAGGGTTGAACTTGGCGACGTTGAAAGCGCGATTACGGGGTTTTCGGATGTCAAACAATCAGTTTGTAAAGTCGTAGAGCCAAAACCGGGTGATACGCGTCTTGTTGCCTATATAAAGGCAAGCGATATTGATGTCGGTGCATTGCGTGCGTTTTTGCGTGATTACCTGCCCAACTATATGATCCCGCAACATTTTGTGGTGGTTGATAATTTCCCCATGACACCGAATGGAAAAATTGACCGCCGCGCATTGCCTGAGCCGGAATATACTGAGGTCGTTTCAGAAAATTACAAAGCGCCGTCAACACCTACCGAAGAATGCATTGCTCAAACTTTTTCAGACGTTTTCGGTATAGAAGAGATTAGCATAAATGCGAATTTTTTTGAACTTGGTGGACATTCAATTTTAGCGATGCGTGTATTGTCTACTTTACGAAAATCGCTTTCGTCAAAAATTAGCTTACGGATGATATTTGAAGCGATAGACATTGCCGCGTTAGCATCGGAAATTGATAATTTAGCACCGAAGAAAAACGATGACGACCGAGAGGAGTTATTGTTTTGATCGCGTCTAGGAAAACCAGTGATAAAATCCACATCTTTATGGACGAATGGGCACGAAAGGGTGTCGAGTTTTCGTTGCATGAAGGCGGCCTAAAAGTATCTGCGCCCAAAGGCATGATTGACGCCGCTGCCGCAGAAAAAATTCGGGCATTAAAGGCTGATATACTTGAAGTGCTCGAGAATGATGGCGGGCCGGGCATTGCAAAAATATCCCGTGTTGAACGTAGCGACCAGCATCAGCTTGGCTATGTGCAGCAACGAATTTGGGCTCATGAGCAGATGCAGCCCGATACGATTTTATATCAACTTCCGGCCGCTTGGCGGTTGGATGGTCCGCTTGAAATAGGCACGTTGAATCGCGCTTTGAACAAGGCTGTTATACGACATGAAATTCTACGTAGCCGGTTTTCGACCATTGATGGATCGCCTGTTCAACAGTTTGTTGACCATGAAGAATTCGCGATTCCGATAACGGATTTGTCAGAAACGGTGGCCGATAAAATCGACGACGAACTACGCCGCCAAGTATTGTCATTACGCGATACACCATTAAATCTTACTGAGGGTCAAAATTTTCGAACACATTTATTCCGTATATCAAGCGATAACCATCTATTTTTCTTTATGCCGCATCATTTGGTTTGGGATGGTTGGTGTTTTGATATTTTCTTGCGTGATCTGTCCGCGCTGTATAATGTCGAGTGCGAGGGTATAGAAGCACCGTTGCCTGCGCTCGAATTCCAATATGTCGATTATGCCCAATGGCATCGAGACTGGTTAGGTACCGCATTTTTAGAGCGCGAGCTAAGCTTTTGGACAGAGAACCTATCGACAGATACGCCGCCGCTTGCGCTGCCGCTCGATAATCCTCGTCCAGCATTGTTTAATCATGCCGGGGATTGCGTTGAATTTGAGTTGGATTCCGCGCTTTGTAAGAAGATAAGGGCTTTTGCAGAAAAACATCATTGTACGCATTTTGCGGTACTTCTAAGTGCATGGCAATGCTTTTTGATGCGGATTACGGGGCAGACGGATATTGTCGTCGGTGTACCAGTCCAGGCGCGACATCAACCAGCGGTCTCAGATGTTATCGGTTGTTTCGTGAATACATTATGTTTGCGCCAAAAAGTGCGGGCTGATGCAAGTTTTGCAGAGATGCTATCGGAGTCGAATGATTTTTTTGTTCGCGCTTATGAATATCAGGATGCCCCCGTAGACATGCTTGCGGAGCATTTGATTGACCAACGTGATCCATCACGTACGCCGATATTTCAGACTATGTTTACGCATCAACATGTGAATAGGCGACCTAAGTCAGTTGGGGCTTTGACGCTTACGCAATATTTTATCAGCCCTGGTGCAACACCAGTCGATTTAGAGCTAGGCATCATGGAGAGCGACGACCAGATTCATGGAGAACTAATTTATTGTACGTCGTTGTTCGAAGAAAGGACCATCAACCATCTTTCGGATTGTTTCCAGGTATTTTTATTATCGGCGTTAGAGAGTTCTGAAAACAGGATTGCTGATTTAGAAATTCTATCGTTAGCGGATAACAATAAAATCAATAAGGAATGGAATAAGACAGAGGCACCATACAATCGTGATGTTCTGGCATGCGATTATTTTGACCGCTGTGCTCACGAGGATCCGGAAAAGACCGCGATACAGTGTGCGGGAAATTCGATAAGTTTTGAGGCGCTACGCGTTCGATCAAATAAAATCGCCAATTACCTTAAGGAAATTGGCATTGGGCCGGGTGATTTTGTTGGTATTTTCCTTGACCGTTCGATTGATATGGTGGCGGTCATGTTGGGTGTATGGAAAAGTGGCGCAGCATACCTTCCGTTGGACCCCTCGTTTCCCGAAACCCGAATAACTTATATGTTGTCTGATGCTGGCGCCAAGGCCGTCGTGACGGCTGGTGACACACAGGCTTTTTATTCAGAAATTGATGTGCGGATAATTGATCTTGAGGTAGATAAAGAAGAGATTAATGCGGTTTCTGGTGATGATGTAGCGCTGACAAATTGGGATACTGAAAATCCGGCCTATATTATCTATACGTCGGGATCTACGGGGAATCCGAAGGGTGTCGTCAATTCACATCGTGCGCTGTGTAACTTTCTGGAAGCTATGGTCAAGACGCCGGGAATTAGTCGCGATGACCGTCTGTTGGCAGTAACAACGATATCTTTCGATATATCAATTTTAGAGATTTTTCTTCCGCTTTCAGTTGGTGCGACGCTGATCGTGGCGACAGCGGATGACGTCGTTGATGGAATCTACCTTAGTGATTTAATTGATCATCAAAATATCACGATCATGCAGGCGACGCCTGCGACATGGCGGTTATTGCTTGATGCTGATTGGCAGGGCGCGCCAAAATTAAAGGCGTTGTGCGGCGGTGAACCATTACCGGCTGTGCTCGCGAGCGCGCTTCTGCCGCGTGTCGCATCGCTTTGGAATATGTATGGCCCGACAGAAACGACAATCTGGTCTACCTGTGAGAAAATCGAATCTGCTGATGATATAAATGTAGGGCGTCCGATTGCGAACACGAAAACCTATGTTCTCGATCAATACAGCAAGCCAGTCCCGATTGGTGTGGTGGGTGATTTATGGATTGGCGGTGATGGTGTCGCCATTGGTTATCATAAGCGCCCTGATATTACGGCAGACAAATTTCAGTTCATAAAAAATTCGTCCACAGATAGAATCTACAATACTGGGGATCGGGCACGTTGGCGACAAGACGGCAAGTTAGAAATACTTGGGCGTGATGATGACCAGGTCAAGCTGAGGGGATACCGGATTGAACTTGGCGAAATTGAAACCGCGCTCTCAAACCACGAAGCCCTAGCGCAGGCCGCCGCAGCGATACATACAGACCCCGATGGCGAGGCGTCTTTGGTTGGGTATGTCGTTTTCAAGGAGGGTGACCGTGCAACGGGAAGTGAGTTGCGGAAATGGCTACGACGCAGTCTGCCGCAATATATGATCCCGCAGTTTTTCACGCCACTTTCTGCGTTACCTTTGACGAACAACAACAAAGTTGATCGCAAAGCGTTGCCAGCGCCTTCCGGTGATGTGGCGCGTGTCGCCCGCGTGGCACCGCGCACAGAAGCCGAACAGGCTATGGCCGCCATTTGGGCCGATCTGCTTAAAGCACCGGATATCTCTGTTACGGATAATTTTTTCGAATTAGGGGGGCAGTCGCTTCAAGTTGCGCAAATGGTGGTGCGAGTGCGCGAGAAAATGGGCCTTTTCATAACCCCCCGGGCAGTTATTTTCGAAACGCTTGAACAACTGGTCGAGGGTGCGGCACCACAGTTATGATTGCGTCAATTTCTGTACCATGTCGTGCAGTAATTCATCGCGGCACGTCTCAAGAAAAAAATGTCCGCCACTGAATGAACGGCTGGTAAAGTTGCTCGTGGTTTCGGACTGCCAATCGTTCAACGGCGCGATTGACGTTATGGGGTCCGCAACGCCCGAATAGACGGTTAAGGGGCTCGGCAGTGGTTGATTTCGATTATAATTGTACGAGTTCAATAGTTTCAAATCTGAACGCAGGCTTGGAAGTGTTAGTTCGCGTATTTCATCAATCTCGAATGACGGATGCAATGTGCCATAACGTTCATTCATGACGCTCAAAAATTCATCATCATCAAGCGAGTCGATGTCGGGTTGCTCTATCGGATATGATTTTCCGGGCCACGGGCGCGCGGCGCAAAAAAGATGTTGCAAGCGCTCTGGGCTTTCAGTTGCGACGGTTCGCGCGAGTTCCAATGCTATAACTGCACCCAGGCTATGACCATAAAATGCAATAGGTAACTTTGGCCAACGTGCCATCGCCGCGTGGCATGAACCGATCATTTCAGTCCAATCAGTAAATGGCGGTGTGTTGATACGGTCTTCACGTCCGGGTAGCTGAAGTGCAAAGACTTCGATATGTGCGGGAAATGCCTTGGCCCAATGCCGGAAAACCGATGCGCCGCCCCCCGCGAATGGAATGAGCATTAACCGCGCTATAGCCATTGGGCGCGGTTCCAGGCATTTTAAAATGATCTCGGACATCAGCAAGCCCTGGTAATTTGTTGCGGCACCTTTATTGCAGTCATTTCGTCTGAACGCATCTATATGGTGCGCGAAAAACTAAACCTTATAAAGATGCGCGAATTAGCATAGGTCGGATTGGTTAATGACCATTAGCGGAATGCGATTCTGCCAGAACGCACTGTTTCGAAAGAAACGTCCGGAGGACGATCATGGCGGTGACGCCGTTTCATTTCGGCGCTAGCGAGCGAACAATGTTCGGCGTGTATCATCATCCTGAACAGCGGACACCGCGCGCGCCGGCAGTGTTGCTTTGTAATCCGTTTGGCGAAGAGGCTATACGGTCGTTCCGCATTTTTCGTGTTTTGGCCGAGCGGCTAGCGCGGGCGGGTTCGCCCGTATTGCGGTTTGATTATTTCGGAACTGGTGACTCTGCCGGTGAATGTTCTGAGTTTTCTGTGGCGGGAATGCGCGAAGATATTTTAACCGCCCATGATGAGTTAATCGACCTTAGTGCCAAGCAACGATGTGTGTGGGCTGGTCTTGGGCTCGGTGCTAGTGCGGCGTATTTAGCTGCGCTAGAGGTGCGTCCCGCGTTAGCTGGACTTGTGATGTGGGACCCGGCGATCAGCGGAACAGATTATTTGGATATGCTGCTCCGCTCGCATGTAAAGATGCGTGCGCAGTTTCTGGAGCAAGATGTCGCAAAAGTGCAAGCCCGAGATTTTGCCAATCCATCTCAGTTGGGCGAGGCGCTTGGTTTTACGCTTAGCCCGGAGCTGAAAACCGAAATCAGCGCAATCGATTTGTTGACGGCATCAATACCGACAGCGCGCAAGCTGTCGATAGTAGGTGCAGGGAGGGACGTGCAAGAAGACTTGGCGTGCCGTATCGGCGATGCGGGCCGTTCAATCGATCTTCATAAAGAAGAAGATGCGAATTCATGGAATTCGGACGAGGCGCTTAATGCCTATATGGTGCCAGTGAAAACGCTCGATAAAATAGTTGCGTCGATAGGCGGAGAACAATGAGCGAGCGCGTAGTTCAATTCGGTGAAGGCAATCGATTGCATGGTATTCTTAACCAAGTAGGAGGAAATGGACCCAACATCATTCTTTTTAATGCCGGAATTGTTCATCGCATTGGCGCACATCGTTTGAACGTAAAAATTGCGCGGCACCTAGCCAGTCACGGATTTAGCAGTTTGCGGTTTGATCTTAGTGGTCTAGGTGACAGCGCCGCCGCCCCAGCAGGGCGCGGGTTTGAAGAGCAAGCCGTTATGGACATCACGCAGGCTATGGATTGTGTGATCAGTGAAATAGGCGGCGATCAGTTCGTTGCTATTGGTATGTGTTCCGGTGCTGATAATTCCTATCGGGCGGCGCTGAGTGACCCTCGGATAAAGGGTATTATCCTGCTTGACCCCTACGCCTATGATAATTCTGCCGCGGCGTTCGAGAGTATGATTTCGCGTGTCACTGATGTTGACCGTTGGGCACGTAAGGCGAAAAAAATGGCTGGGCTTGAAAAACCAAAAGCGGTCCCGGCAACAGCCGATGACGATGACCAAGCAAGGCCCATTCCGCCGTTAGAAGAGTTTGGTGCAGATCTCGAAAAGCTATGCGACGGCGGTACAAAAATTTATATCATTTATACCGGCTTTGTAAAAAACCAGATCACGCGGGCGTCACAGTTTTTTTCAACCTTCAAATCGTTCGATTTCAAACATGCGATTTCGGTCGATGTCTTTCCTGAATTTGATCATACTTACACAGAGCTTGCAGGGCAGGATAAATTATTGTCGTGCCTTTCTGGTTGGTTTAACGAAAAGTTTCCTGTGGCATCCAAAGATCAGGGCACCTGATGAGTTTTGCCCCAGATCCCACAGAACCTGTCCAGCGATCATTGAGCGAGCGTGTGGCCCGTGGCGCGGCGTGGATCGTCTTGGCGCGTTTTGTTATTCGCTCGCTTGGGTTGATCAACACCCTTGTGTTAGCGCGATTACTCGTGCCGGCGGATTTTGGGATTGTGGCCGTTGGTCTTGCGTTGATGCAACTTCTTCAGAATGTATCTGACATTGGTGTTTCGCAAACGGTGGTTAAATTCCGCAATGCTGACCGCGTAACGTTTGATACGCTTTTCACAATGTCGGCGATACGCGGTGCGGTGGTGAGTTCGCTTTTGCTTATCGCTGCGCCTATTGCAGGGCACTTTTATGATGATCCGCGTGCGGTTGTAGTGTTCGTATGCGTTAGTGTGGTGCCGTTGTTTCATGCGCTTCTTAACCCGCGTTACTTTGAATTCGAACGGGATCTCGATTTTTCAAAAGAGTTCATGACCACGGCGTTTAACAAGTTTTTGGGGATCGCATTTTCAATTACAATCGCATTGGTCTTTCGTAGTTATCTGGCAATATTGATGGGGCTTATCGTCAGCGCGTTTACGCAGATGATCCTTTCTTACATTGTTCGGCCATACCTGCCGCGTTTTACACTGGCGTCATTCAAAGAGCTGTTTGGTTTTACCGGGTGGTTGACGGGGGTTAGTTTTATGGCGGCCCTAAACAACAAGCTCGATATGTTGTTTTTGACTAAAATGATTGGGCCAGCGAATGCCGGGGCGTATTATCTTGGCGATAGCGTTGCGGCGCTACCGTCGCAAGAGGTCGCGACGCCAATAGCACGGGCGATTTATCCCGGCCTGTCAGAGTTGCAATCGAAGCCGGAAAATATGCGTGAGGCCTATTTGCGCGGTGTTGAAGTTTTGGGCCTTATCGCTATGCCAGCGGCATTTGGAACATCGTTTGTTGCTGCCGACCTGGTTGCATTGTTGCTAGGTGATCAATGGGATTTGGCTGTGCCGATGGTCAGATACTTCACGCCGGTTGCGGGGTTGATGGTTTTATTCTCCGCGACGCAAGGTTATGCGATGGCGTGTGGGCGCACCCGGTTGATTTTTTTTCGGGAGCTATTCTACTTTATAATTCGTATGCCAATTTTTATCTGGGCCAGCGCAACTTATGGTATGATGGGCGCGGTGCTGTCGACGGCGGGGGGCGGTATGCTTCATATGGTATTAAACCTTTCGCTTTTCAGCCGCATTAGCGGTCGCCCATTTTACGAATTGATTTGGCGAGTCCGGCGCAGTTTTGTCGGCGTTGCTGTAATGGCCGCCTATTTCTTTTGTCTTCGGCCAACGCTACCGGCGATTGACGCGCTACCGTTATTGCCGCGATTTATCACCGACGTCGTTTTGGGGGCTGGGTTCTACTCCACCGGGCTACTTGGTGTTTGGTTTGCGGAGGGGCGGCCCGCCGGCGTCGAAGCAACATTGTGGCGGCAGATTTCGTCACGCCTATTAAAGCGCTGATCGCTCAATCTTAGCTTTGGCCTATTCGCATAGCTATTGGCGGGTCGTACCCATTTGAGCTGCCGTGCCGAATTAACTCTTTTCATTCATATAAGGATATGTTTATATCATTATATTGCGCTTTGGGCGCGGTTTGATGCTGCGCATTTATTACTTATTACGGAATTTCAATATGTTAGGCCTATCTCATGGGTGACCTCTCAATTTCATTTGAAATGTTCCCGCCCAAAAATCCAGAAATGGAAATGCGGTTGTGGGACAGCGTTGAGCGACTATCGGCGCTTGATCCGGCTTTTATTTCGGTGACATACGGCGCAGGTGGTTCCACCAGAGAACGCACGCATGATGTTGTTGAGCGGATAGCAAAGGCGGGTCAGGTTCGGTCGGCGGGCCACATTACTTGTGTCGGTGCATCGCAATCAGAGGTAGACAACGTCCTCCAACATTATTGGAATTCCGGTGTTCGTAGCATTGTTGCGCTTCGTGGTGACCCACTCGAAGGGGTCGGCGCTGCCTATACGCCCCATGAAAATGGGTATGCCTATGCGTCTGATCTGATCGAGGGCGCTCGCAAGATCGGGCCGTTTGATATTTCCGTTGGATGTTATCCGGAATGCCACCCCGAAGCCAAAGACCTTAAGCATGAATTGGAAACACTAAAACGCAAATTTGATGCGGGTGCGGATCGTGCGATCACACAGTTCTTTTTTGAGCCTGAAACGTTTCTGCGGTTTGTGGATGCCGCCCGAGATGCGGGTGTTGAAAAACCGATTGTGCCGGGAATCATGTTGCAATCAAATTTCACTGGTCTTGCGCGGATGGCAAAAATGTGCGGAACCGCTATTCCGCAACGAATAGCTGAACTCTATGACGGGTTGGAAAAAGACCCGCAGACGCGCGAGTTGGTCACAGCGCACCTTGTTGCGGAACTGTGCAATAAGCTTCGCGACGAAGGCGTTTCGAATTTTCATTTCTATACCATGAACCGCGCTAACCTTGCGCTGTCCACATGTCGTTTGTTGGGTGTAAACCCGAATAAAGAGGCCGCGTAATGAGTAGGCTAGAACGAGTAAAAGCCCTAAGGGAAGCCGCGAAAGAACGAATTCTTATTCTTGACGGTGCGTGGGGCGCGATGATCCAACGCAAGGGTCTTGAAGAAGAAGACTTTCGCGGCAGTCGGTTCGCCACGCACAATTCAGCGCTAAAAGGTAATAACGACATTCTTTGCCTGACACGGCCTGATGTTATTCGGGAGCTTCATGGCGAATATTACGCTGCCGGTGCTGATATTTCCGAGACGAATACATTTTCGTCCACAGTGATTGCCCAAGATGATTATTCGCTCGGCGCAAAAGATGTTCAGGACATAAATTTCGAAGGCGCAAAAATCGCGCGGGAAGCCGCAGCCGAGTGGACAAAAAAGACGCCAGAGAAACCGCGCTTTGTTGCCGGGTCTATTGGGCCGCTCAACAAGATGTTGTCGATGTCGTCCGATGTGAATGACCCCGGTGCCAGGTCCGTGACGTTTGACGAAGTTTACGATGCTTATGTGATGCAGATCCGGGCCCTAAACGAAGGCGGTGTTGACCTTTATTTGATTGAAACCATCACGGATACATTAAATTGTAAGGCTGCGTTGAAAGCGATCAGCGATCTTGAAGCCGAAGGTATGGACAAGCTGCCGATTTGGATTTCGGGTACGATCACTGACCGTTCTGGCCGGACTTTGTCGGGGCAAACAGTTGAAGCCTTCTGGAATTCGGTTCGTCATTCAAAACCATTCGCCATCGGGCTTAATTGTGCGCTTGGGGCATCGCTCATGCGGCCACATATTGCTGATCTTGCGCGCGTTTCCGACACGTTGGTTGCGGCGTACCCAAATGCGGGCCTACCCAACGCATTTGGCGAGTATGAAGAAACCCCCGAGCAAACTTCGGCAATGCTAAAAGAGTGGGCCGAATCTGGCCTTGTGAACATGCTTGGTGGATGCTGCGGTACGACACCAGATCATATTTCGGCGATTGCTGCGGCTGCGGATGGCGTCGCTCCGCGCCAAATTTCGGAACGCCCGCGCGCCATGCGATTAGCCGGGCTAGAGCCATTTGAACTTGCATAAGAAAAAAGTAATGACCAACCAAACTGCTAATTTTGTTAATATCGGTGAACGGACGAATATCACCGGTTCTGCCGTTTTTCGTCGCATGATCACCGAGGGACGCTATGCGGATGCGGTCGAGGTCGCACGCCAGCAAGTTGAAAACGGGGCGCAAATAATAGACGTCAATATGGATGAAGGAATGTTGGATGGCGTTGAGGCTATGCAAACATTCCTTAATCTATTAGCCGCGGAACCGGACATCGCGCGGGTGCCAATTATGATTGATTCCTCGAAGTGGGAAGTGATCGAAGCGGGCCTTAAATGTGTGCAGGGAAAAGCCGTCGTAAACTCGATCTCGCTCAAAGAGGGTGAGGAGCCGTTTCTAAAACAGGCGCGTATCGTCCGTAGTTATGGCGCAGCCACCGTAGTTATGGCCTTTGACGAAAAGGGCCAAGCGGAAACGGCTGACGAGAAAGTGCGCATCTGTACGCGGGCATACCGGCTTTTGGTTGATGAGGTTGGCTTTCCGCCCGAAGATATTATTTTTGATCCGAACATCTTCGCTGTGGCAACAGGCATCGAAGAGCATAACGATTATTCGCGCGCTTTTATTGACGCTGTCAAACGTATACGGAAAGAATTGCCCGGTGCGCATGTGTCTGGCGGATTGTCGAATGTTTCGTTCTCGTTTCGCGGGAACGAGCCGGTACGACGTGCCATGCATTCGGTGTTCCTATATCATGCGATTAAAGCGGGCATGGATATGGCAATCGTCAATGCGGGCCAGCTTGATATCTATGACGACATTGAGCCTGACTTACGTGAGCGTGTTGAAGACGTAATTCTCAATCGGCGTGATGACGCGACCGACCGCCTGCTGGATATCGCAGAGAAGTTTCGCGGACAAAAGGGCGCCGTTCAAGAGAAAGATCTTTCATGGCGTGAAGGCGACGTTAAGGAACGGCTATCCCATGCGTTGGTTCACGGCATCACCGAATACATTATCGAAGACACCGAGGAAGCTCGTCTTGCAGCTAACCGACCGCTTCATGTGATCGAAGGCCCATTGATGGACGGCATGGGGATCGTTGGCGACTTATTTGGTGATGGCAAAATGTTCCTGCCGCAGGTCGTGAAATCGGCCCGCGTAATGAAGCAAGCCGTGGCGCATCTTCTTCCGTTTATGGAAGAGGAAAAAGTCCGCCTTGGGACTGCTGACAAGTCAAATGGCAAAATCTTGATGGCGACAGTGAAGGGCGATGTCCACGATATCGGTAAGAATATCGTCGGTGTGGTGCTTCAATGTAATGGCTACGAGGTCATAGATCTAGGTGTGATGGTTCCTGCAGAAACTATTCTGGAAGAAGCCAAAAAGAACGAAGTGGATATTATTGGTCTCTCGGGATTGATTACACCATCGCTTGATGAAATGGTTTTTGTGGGTGCTGAAATGCAGCGCCAGAACATGAACCTTCCTTTGTTGATTGGTGGCGCGACGACATCGCCGGCGCATACGGCAGTGAAAATTGAACCAGGCTATAAGAATGCGCCAACGCTTCACGTCACTGACGCTAGCCGCGCTGTCGGCGTGGTTTCGTCGCTGCTTTCTGATGATGACCGCCCGCGTGTTTGGGAAGAAACAAAGGAAAAGTACGAAAAAATCCGCCAGTCTCGTTCCGGCGGTGCGCGCAAAGAACGATTGGCCATTGCAGACGCGCGTGAGCAGTCATTGAAACTTGATTGGTCACAACCTGCGCCCAAGCCATCATTCATCGGTGTGGAGACTGTTGATGACGTCTCTCTTGAAGACGTATTGCCGTATATGGACTGGACGCCATTCTTCATGAGCTGGGATCTGAAGGGACGGTACCCGCAGATTTTGGACGATGACAAACGGGGAGAGGCCGCACGCGGCCTATGGCGTGATGCGCAAGCTATACTTGAACGCATGGTCGCTGAAAAATGGTTGACCTTAACGGGCAGCGTCGGGTTCTGGCCTGCCAATACAGATGGTGACGACGTCATCGTGTGGTCCGATGAAGGGCGCTCCAGCGAGCGCGCGCGGTTTCATACGATTCGTCAACAGATGAAGAAAGAATTCGAACATACCAATATGGCGCTTTCGGATTTCGTTAGACCCACATCAATAGGCGATGACTGGGTTGGCGGATTCTGTGTAACGGCTGGTCATGGCGAAGCGGAACGGTCGGAAGCATTCCGCAAAGCGAATGACGACTATTCTTCGATAATTGTCAAAGCACTTGCAGACCGTTTTGCGGAAGGGTTCGCAGAATTACTCCACGCCCGGGCGCGCCGCGAATTATGGGGCTATGCGCCAGATGAAAATCTCGATCGGGAAGCACTGATCGAAGAGAAATATGATGGTATTCGTCCTGCGCCAGGCTATCCGTCACAGCCTGACCATACGGAAAAGGAAACTTTATTCCGGTTGTTGGAGGCGGAAAAACGCGCCGGGGTTGAGCTAACGTCGAGCTGTGCCATGACGCCGCCCGCGAGTGTTTCGGGTCTTTATTTCGCCCATCCGCAGTCAGTCTATTTTGCTGTTGGCAAGATCGAAAAAGACCAAGTGGAAGATTATGCCAATCGGAAAGGCTGGCCGTTGAGTAAAGCCGAACGTTGGCTGGGGCCAATTCTTAATTATACCCCTGAATAGACGAAAACGTTGCTCTCTCGCTGTTTTCGGGTTGATTTGATTTCTGCTTCCGGCACAAATTGCACTATCGAATAGTTTTGGCGTGAAACGCCTTTATTTAGGAAAGTGGATTTGATGCGAAACTTGCTGCCTGTTCTTCCCCTGATCATTGCATCTGGCGTTTTGCCGGTGTCGGCGATGGCTGCGCCGTCTGAGCGTGCTATCGAAATCGCCCATAAATATATTACGATTGACGGGCATATTGATGCGCCGATGCATGTGGTCACGAGCGGTGCCGATCTTTCAACCGGTGAGAACACAGCTGAGTTCGACTTTGATCGTGCAAAGACCGGCGGTCTTGATGCGCCTTTTATGTCGATCTATGTAGCCGCAACATATGAAGAATCAGGCGGTGCGAAAGCGCGGGCGGATATTCTTATTGGCCTTATGGAAGGCGTCGCAGCACAATTCCCCGACAAATATGAAATCGCATATTCGCCCAAAGATGTACGCCGCATTTTTAAAGCGGGCAAAGTAGCGCTGCCCATGGGAATGGAAAACGGTTCCCCGATCGAAGGCGACCTCAAAAACCTCAAGCATTTTTATGATCGCGGAATTCGCTACATCACATTGGCACATTCCAAATCAAATCATATCTCAGATTCGTCTTACGATTCGAACAAGCGGTGGGGTGGGCTTTCTCCCTTCGGTTTTCAAATGGTAGAAGCGATGAACGACCTTGGTATTATGGTTGATGTCAGTCATTTGTCCGACGGCGCAATTGAGGATGTACTTGATGTCGTGCGTGTGCCGGTGATTGCTTCGCACTCTTCCATGCGACATTTTACGCCAGGGTTCGAGCGCAACTTATCGGATGAGCTTGCTAAAAAAATCAGTGAAAATGGCGGCGTGATCATGATCAATTACGGCTCGTCATTTCTGACTGAGGAAGCCAATAAATATTCCGATATGCGTACGGCAGCGCAGACCGCCGAAGAAGAAAAGCTCGGTCGCGCTATGACCCGTGACGAGATCGGTGCATTTAGGGAAGTCTGGTCCAAAGATAACCCTTATCCATTTGCTACGCTTGACGATGTTCTTGATCACATTGATCGGGCCGTAGAGGTTGCTGGAATTGATCATGTTGGTCTTGGTACTGACTATGATGGTGTTGGTGACAGTCTTCCAACAGACCTCAAGGACGTGACGTCGTTCCCAGTGTTGGTCGATGGCCTGCTGGAGCGTGACTATGACGAGGCAGCGATTGAAAAGATTCTAGGAGGCAATGCTCTTCGCGTTTGGGAAGAGGTTGAAAAAGGTCGCCGCAAGCGCAAATTCTAATAGCTATTTGTGGGGCTATCATACGATTTGCCTATTGGCGAAGGTTGATAGTCCCGCATATCTAATTCGAATAATGCTCGGGTGGGGCACTGCGCCGCAAAATCGATCCCATAACTGCCAAGAATTCTGGACCCCCAAGCCACAGAGCTCTATTGAGTGATGTAGCAATTCATTCGGGAAGGGTTCAGCTATGGGCGATCTCAAAGGCAAGACATTATTCATTACCGGTGCATCGCGGGGGATTGGACTCGCTATCGCGCTGCGCGCTGCAAAAGATGGCGCGAATATCGCGATTGCGGCAAAATCAGCAGAGCCACACAAGCATCTACCGGGTACGATTTATACGGCTGCGGAAGAAATCGAAGCGGCAGGTGGCAAAGCCTTGCCGCTTGTGTGTGATATTCGGTACGAAGATCAAGTTCAGGCGGCCGTCGATGCAACAGCTGAGAAGTTCGGTGGCATAGATATCTGCGTGAACAACGCTTCGGCAATTTCTCTTACTGGTACAGAAGCAACTGACATGAAGCGTTGGGATTTGATGCACCAAATCAATGCGCGCGGTACGTTTTTAACGTCTAAAACGTGCATTCCTTATCTAAAAAAAGCTGAAAACCCGCATGTTTTGACGTTGTCGCCACCACTCGACATGAGTCCAAAATGGTTTGGCGGGCATGTCGCTTACACTATGGCAAAATTTGGCATGTCGATGTGTGTACTCGGTATGGCGGAAGAATATAGAAACGCGGGCATTGCTTTTAATGCGCTCTGGCCACGTACGGCTATTGCGACGGCGGCGGTAAAGTTTGCCTTGGGCGGAGAGGCAATGATGCAGGCCTCGCGTACGGTCGATATTCTTTCGGATTCTGCTCATCTGATTTTCACCAAACCATCACGTGAATTTAGCGGTAACTTCATCATCGATGACACCTTTCTTTATGAAAATGGTGTCAAAGATTTCGAACAATATCGTGTTGATGCTTCGAAAAAGCTCGCGCCAGATTTCTTTGTTCCGGATGATGCAACCCCGCCACCAGGAGTCGCAGAGACTTTGATGGAGGGTATGCTAGGGTAGCGCTTATGCGCGTTACCTCGCTTCATATTTATCCAGTCAAAAGTGGTCGAAGCATAAGCCTTGATCAGGCTCATCTGCGCCCGCGCGGGCTCGCAAGGGATCGTCGGTGGATTATTACCGACGAGAATAATCGTTTTCTGACCCAAAGAGAGTGCGGCGCGCTAGCACGGATAATCGCGACGCCGACGGACATCGGTGTCACGTTATCGACCGATGGTGGTGACGCTATCGATATTGCGTTTCCGTCAACGAAGGTGCGGGAAGCTGTGGTGGTCTGGAAAGATACTGTGCTTGCCCTACCTGCAGGGACCGTGGCGGATTTGTGGGTGTCCGCTATCGCAGGGCGTCCTGCGCGTTTGTTGTTTATGGATGATGATGCGGATCGCAATACGCCCGGTAAATGGGGTGCGAAAACGCCTGTTAGTTTTGCCGATGGGTTTCCATTGTTGGTTACTTCGACGTCATCACTCAGTGATCTGAATAATGAGATAACAAAAGGCGCTGGCGAATCCGTTGGGATGGAACGTTTTCGGCCTAACATTGTGATTGAAGGTTCTGACCCTTGGGCTGAAGATTACTGGTCCTTGCTTGAAATCGGTGACGTCACAATAGAACTGGTTAAGCCCTGCGCCCGATGTCTTGTGACGACCAAAGATCAACGAACGGGCGAGGTCAAAGGGCGAGCCCCCTTAAGAACGCTCGGGCGGATACGGCGTTCAACGCATCCTGATTTACAAGGCGCGTTATTTGGTTGGAACGCTGCTGTCATTAAACAGGGCCGCATTAATGTTGGTGATTCCGTAAAGGTTTTGGAGCGGCGAGAAAATGGATGGCCGCTGGCTTAGTGGTGGTGCGGTTCGGTATTCACTTTACCGCATTTGCCACATTTAATGACCGCACCATGAGCATCATGGTGATCCACGTTGACGAGCAATTTGGTTTTGCAGCCACCACAACGATAGGTTTCATCGCCTCCGCCTTGGCGCAGTGGTTTGCCTGCTTCATGCGCTTCGATGTTTTGTCCTTTGGCCCGTTTCGGGTCAATGACGATCATGTCAAATTGCGGCATTGTTGAATCCTTGTTTGTTTTCGGTTCGCATTTGAGTGTGTTTTACCGTGTCGCGTTGTGCTATGACAACGATTGCTGATGAGGGGCGCATCATGACAACTTTATTGTACACTCATCCTTCTTTTGGTCGTCACGAAGTTCCGCCCGGCCATGTGGAACACGCGGGGCGCTACAAAGCCGTTGACAAAGCGTTGAATGCTGAAGAGTTCGCAGAACTCGACCGGCGTGAGCCGCCACGCGCCACGCCAGAACAAATTGAACGTGTACATCCACGTGTGTTTCGTGAACGAATTACTGAAAACGTACCCGAGCAGGGACTAACGCAACTGGACGCTGATACTTTTGCGGGACCGTCGTCGTTGGATGCGAGTTTGCGCGCAGCCGGTGGCGCAATCGACGCGATTGATGCGCTTTACAAAGGACACGCGCGTAACGCTTTTATTGCGGCGCGACCGCCGGGTCACCACGCTGAGCCAGACCGGGCAATGGGGTTTTGTCTCTTTAATGGCTCTGCGATTGCCGCGCAGCATGCGCGTGCTGTTCATGGTGCCCGCCGCATCGCCGTCGTTGATTTTGATGTGCACCATGGAAACGGTACCGAGGCCGCTTTTTGGCACGACGAACACGCATTTTATGCGTCGTCCCACGAATGGCCTCAATATCCTGGCACGGGGCGGGCGAGTGATCGCGGTGCATTTGATAATATTGCCAATGCACCTCTGCCCACAGGTGCGGATAGCGAGGCTTTTCGGCGAACCTGGGGAGAAATCCTTTTGCCTGCTCTTTCAGATTTTGCACCGGAAATGATCGTGATTTCAGCGGGTTTTGACGCCCATAGGGCCGATCCATTGGGTGGATTGGCGTTAGTGGAGGAAGATTTCGCTTGGATAACTGCTGAAATTGGGGCAATTGCCAAGGATAAGGCGCAGGGGCGGCTGATTTCTATTCTCGAAGGGGGCTATGATTTGCCTGCACTCGCAGCCAGCGCCTCTGCCCATGTCAAAGCCTTGATGGTAATGTAAAAAACACGCCATAAGAGCTAATCAGTAATTTGAAGGTCTCATGATTGGACGCATAATTACCGCACGCCACGGGCGCCCTGACTTGTCGCGAGACGTTAAGATCACTGCTCGTGAGTATGGGGACTGGTGGGCGCGATATGACGAGAGCGGTCTCGCTCCTGGTGAGGCACCGCCCGAAAGTTTGGTGCGGCTGGCCGCCGGCGCAAAAACGGTCATTTCGTCGACATTGCCGCGCGCTATTGAAACAGCATCTATGGCGACGAAAGGCAGTCGTGACGTCCCTGCAGATTCGATCTATGTTGAGGCACCTTTGCCGCCACCACCTGTGCCTAAATTTCTTCGACTACAACCAAGGCTTTGGGGCGTGCTTTCGCGCATTTTTTGGATGATGGGACATACGCCGGAGGGCGTAGAGAGCAATGGCGCTACGTGGCAACGCGTGGAGAAAATCACCAAAAACCTCGAAGCCCACGCGGAAGATGGCGACGTTCTACTTTGTGCGCATGGTTATCTCAATTGGATGATCGGTCGTCATCTGCGCAAGAATGGTTGGACGTGTACAGAACACCAGGGTGGCCATGATTACTGGTCTTGGCGTATCTACCAACCACCAGGTGTGAAGAACGAGGTGGGAGCGCACGCAGCAGCGGAATAAATTCGTGGTCCGGTGGGCAGGCTAAATTACCTGCCCTGCGGCCCAACCACTAGACCACGCCCATTGAAAATTATATCCGCCCAGCCAGCCAGTGACGTCCACGGCTTCGCCAATGAAATAAAGTCCGCTCACTGATTTTGCCTCCATTGTCTTGGAGGATAGATCGTTGGTGTCGATGCCGCCCAGCGTCACCTCGGCTGTGCGATACCCTTCGCTACCGACGGGCTTAACCCGCCATTGCTGTGCACCTCCCGCTAACGCTTTGAGATGTTTGTCAGATAGGTCGCCAAACTTTTCTGGAACATGGGCGCGTTTTGTGACCCATTCCGCAAGGCGTTTGGGCAGGTGTGTTGCCATCACTGTATGGGGCGCGAGTTTGCCGTTTTTCTGGCGGCCCGCTTTTAAATCCTCATAGAGATTGATGTCTGGTGTCAGGTTTATTTCGATTTCGTCGCCTTCGCGCCAATAGGAGGAAATTTGAAGAATGCTCGGCCCGGAAATGCCGCGATGCGTAAAGAGTAAAGCTTCGCGGAATGAGGTTCCGTTACAGCGGATTTCGGCGTCGGCGCTAATACCGCTGAGGGGTTTGGTTTGCTCCAACAATTCAGTCCCAAATGTGAACGGAACCAAGGCTGGCCGAGTGGTGACGATGTTAAGTCCGAATTGGTCGGCGATGCGATACGCAAAGTCTGTTGCGCCCATTTTGGGGATCGATTTGCCGCCCGTCGCGATCACAAGCGACGAAGTCACAACTGGGCCTTCGCTAGTCAGTAAGCGAAAGCGGTCGTCGGTTTTTTCAACGCGCTCGACAGAGGTCGAAAGGCATGTCTCAACGTTCGCATGCTCGCAGTGTTCAGTCAGCATATTGATGATCTGAATCGAAGGTCCGTCGCAGAATAATTGCCCTAGCGTTTTTTCGTGCCAGGCAATATTTTTGGCATTGACCCATTTTATAAAATCGGTCGGGGTGTATCGCGTTAGGGCCGACTTACAGAAATGCGGATTTTGGGAAATAAAATTGGCATGTGTGGTTCGGGTGTTGGTGAAATTGCAACGTCCACCGCCGGAGATGCGAATTTTCTCGCCCGGCGTGTCGGCATGGTCGATCAAAAGAACGCTGCGCCCTCTGCGGCCAGCCTCAATAGCGGCCATCATGCCTGCGGCACCGGCTCCGATTATCGCGACGTCATATTCTGCTTGGGAAATTTTGCTCATAGCCGTGGGTCTTATTGAGTTATTGAGCCGGGTCAATCTTTGTGGCGCAGGGATCGGGGCAAATTCGGGCTTGCCATTGGTCGGTCGCCGCCGCTAAACCATCTTTATGGCTAAGAAACCCGATGATATCTCGACCCTATCTTTTGAAAATGCCCTCGCGGAGCTTGAATCGATTGTTCAAAAGCTCGAAAGCGGGCAGGCAGCCCTTGAGGATTCAATCGCGCTTTATGAGCGCGGAGCCGCGCTAAAGGCGCATTGTGAGACTACACTTAAGGCTGCTCAGGAAAAAATTGAGAAGATTGTTGTGGGTGCCGACGGCAAGCCAAAAACCGAATCGGCAAGCTTTGAATAGGGTTAGCCCCGACTGACCGCTTCGGCGACCTGATCTAGCCGGTCTTTCCCGTAAAACATCTCCTCGCCCACAAAAAATGTAGGCATTCCAAAAACGCCTCGCTCCACAACGGCTTCGGTCTCGCTGATAAGGGTGGATTTGATCGCGGGGTCTTTTGTTGCGTCAACGATTGCTGCGCCGTCAAAACCCGCCTCGGTCAATGCGGTTTTCACTATTTCGGGGTCGTCCATTTTTCGTGGTTGCTTCCACATCAAATCAAAGACTGCGTCGGTATAGCCGTCGAGAATTCCGTCACGTTTTGCGACCATGGCACCGCGCATAATTAGCAAGGTATTGATTGGAAAGTTCGGATTAAATTCGAAAGGAATGTCGTGTTTTTCTATGAACCGTTTCATTTCTAACTGCTCATAGGCCAACTTTCCTTTGATCGGGGCGTAAGCATAAAAAGGCGATTGGTTGTTGGTGGCTTTGAAAATTCCTCCAAGCAGACACGGATTGAGCGTGACCGCAGCATTTAGGTTGGCTGCAATGTCCGGCAACAATTTGTATGCGAGATAAGCATTTGGACTGCCGAAATCATAGATAAACTCGATTGTCTTTTTCATCTTTATACCTACCATTTTTCTTTCCATGGCCGCAGGTCCAACTCGTGGGTCCATGCGCTGCGCGGTTGATTGTGAAGCCAGACATAATTCTGTGCGATGGCATCGGGCGATAGAATCGTGTCTTCCCTGCGCGCTGTGTCGGGGTCCGGATGCATCTTTCGGATAAAGTCAGAATCAATCGCGCCGTCAATGATTACATGCGCCACGTGAATATTCTTTGGCCCTAACTCCCGCGCCATTGATTGTGCTAGCGCCCTTAGGCCATGTTTCGCCCCGGCAAAAGCGGCATAGCCGATACCACCTCTTATGCTGGCGGTTGCGCCGGTAAAGATAATCGTTCCATGACCGCGCTTCGTCATGACTTTTGCGGCTTCGCGCCCCATGAGGAAACCGGCAAAGCAGGCCATTTCCCAAACCTTTTTATAAACTTGCGTCGTTGTCTCTTCGATCGCGAAGTTCACATTCGCCCCAATATTAAAAACTGCGACCTCGACCGGTGCGATATCGCGCTCAATCTTATCGAAAAGCGCAATCATTGCGCTCTCATCTCGCGCATCCATCGGCAGTGCGTGCGCGTCTCCTCCGTCGGCGCGAATCGATTGCGCCAGTGTCTCTAGCGCTTCTGCGTGACGTGGGCGTCGGCTAAGGCAGGCGCTAAACCCTTCGCGGGCAAATGCCCGCGCGATTGCCGCGCCGGTATCATCGCCAGCACCTATCACGACGCAGGATTTTTCGGGCTTTTGGGTCATTTGAGCGCTCACAGCAAGGGCTAAGAAACTCAAGATGCGTTGTCGTTGCTATGTGGGCAATGGGGAATGGCAGCACCATTTCGACTTGCCGCGACCCTTTGGCAACAATCGCGGTCAAATCACGGTTAGGTCACAGTGGTTTCGGACAAAAAGGGGTAGAGAAATATTGGCAAAGCGCTAGAACGGTCGTCTCATTTTTGACGCCTTCATTGAGTATCGCCCTGAAAGCCGAATTGATGAGAAGAATGATAATAAAGAGGTACGATCATGGCCGTTGAAACGCCGCTTCTAGACACCGTCAAATTCCCGGTGGATTTGCGCAAGCTTGAGAAATCACAATTGCGTCAGCTCGCCGATGAATTGCGCGCGGAAATGATTGATGCGGTCTCCGTGACTGGCGGCCATCTCGGGTCCGGTTTGGGGGTTGTCGAACTGACAACGGCAATTCATTACGTCTTCAATACGCCCGATGACCGTTTGGTCTGGGACGTTGGTCACCAATGCTACCCACATAAGATTTTAACGGGCCGTCGCGACCGTATACGGACATTGCGCCAGCCGGGTGGGCTTTCTGGTTTCACCAAGCGATCTGAAAGCGAGTATGATCCGTTTGGCGCGGCACATGCTGCGACATCGATCTCTGCTGCGACTGGATTTGCCGAAGCGTCGCGACACCTTGAAAAAGAAACGACTTCTATTGCCGTTATCGGCGACGGTTCAATGTCGGGCGGTATGGCCTATGAGGGCCTCAATAACGCTGGACATCTTGGTTCAAAGCTTGTCGTTATCCTCAACGACAATGATATGTCGATTGCGCCGCCTGTTGGTGCCATGAGCGCATATCTCGCACGAGCGTCCTCATCAGGGGTGTATCAGGGGTTCCGCTCATTCGGTAAGCAGCTCGCAAAACGCCTGCCAAAAGCGATCTATAAACAACTTGCCAAAGCTGAAGAATATGGCCGCGGGATGGTGTCTGGCGGCACATTGTTTGAAGAGCTTGGGTTTTATTACGTCGGTCCCATCGATGGGCACAATCTCGATCAACTTGTGCCGGTGCTCGAAAATGTCCGTGATATGAAAGAGGGGCCTGTCCTCGTTCATGTGGTAACGCGTAAAGGTGCGGGTTATCCGCCTGCGGAAGAATCGTACGATAAATATCACGGTGTTGCGAAGTTTGATGTTGTTTCTGGTAAACAACAAAAAGGCACCCCGAACGCACCAGCCTATCAAAAGGTATTTGCAAAGGCGCTGATCAAAGAAGCAGAAACCGACGACAAAATCGTGGGCATTACTGCGGCGATGCCATCGGGCACTAGCCTTGATATGTTCGCTGATGTTTACCCCGACCGTTGTTATGATGTTGGCATCGCCGAGCAACATGCCGTGACGTTCGCGGCCGGGCTCGCAGCCGATGGGATGCGGCCTTTCGCGGCAATTTATTCAACATTCCTTCAGCGCGCTTATGATTCGGTTGTGCATGATGTGGCTATTCAGAACCTACCGGTTCGGTTCCCGATGGACCGGGCGGGCTTGGTTGGTGCTGATGGATCAACCCATGCGGGTTCATTCGACATCGCCTATCTTGGGTGTTTGCCAAATATGGTTTTGATGGCGGCGGGTGACGAAGCCGAGTTAATGCATATGACGGCTACTGCCGCGGCATATGATGAGGGGCCAATCGCATTCCGCTATCCGCGCGGTGAGGGGGTTGGCATTGACCTGCCAGAACGCGGCAAAATCCTTGAAATCGGCAAAGGCCGGATTGTGCGCGAGGGTACCAAAGTCGCGCTTTTGGCACTTGGTGGACGTTTATCCGAGGCGCTAAAAGCGGCTGACACCCTAGAGACTCAGGGCATTTCTACGACTGTGGCGGATGCGCGATTTGCAAAGCCGCTTGATCATGATTTGATCATGCAGCTTGTTCGCAATCATGAAGTGTTGATCACAATCGAAGAAGGCTCGCGCGGTGGTTTTGGTGCGTTTGTCCTTCATTACCTTTCTGATCAGGGTGTTCTCGATACCGGGTTAAAGATCCGTACAATGACATTGCCGGATCTGTTCCAAGATCAAGATAGCCCCGCCAAGATGTATGACTTGGCTCAGTTAAATGCCGCACAAATTGTTGAACGTGCGCGACAGGCGCTTGGTGTTTCGTCAAACGTTGTAAATTTACGCGGTTAAGCTTTTAAAAAAGCCCCGCATTAAGCGGGGCTTTTTTTTGATTACGCTGCGATCGATTTTGCTTGTCGGTCGTGTTTGCCTTCACAAAACTCCTCGACAATCTTTTTGTTAAACGCCTCTAGGTCATCTGGGCTGCGGCTGGTGACCAACCCTTGGTCAACAACAACTTCTTCATCGCTGACGGTGGCACCTGCATTTTCAAGATCTTTTTGTATCGATGGATAGCCGGTCATTTTGCGGCCCGTCACTACGCCTGCGCTGATTAGAACCTGTGGCCCGTGACAGATTGAGGCGACAGGCAATTTGCGCTCAAACGCGCCCCGAACAAATGAAAGAACTCGTTCGTTTTGACGAAGGGCGTCGGGGTTATAGAGGCCGCCGGGGATCAAAATACCGGAGAATTCGCCAATATCGGCGTGTTCAATCTCCTGATCGACCTTCGCGGACTTACCCTTTTCTCCGTGTTCAACGCCCTGAATTTCGCCGGGCTTTAGGGAAATGATATCGACTTTGGCACCGGCTTTTTTCAATGCTTCGAGTGGCGAAAACAATTCGGATTGCTCAAAGCCATCGGTGGCAATAATCGCGATCTTTTTGTTCTCAAGCTTACTCATAAAATCTCCTCTTTCTATCTTTTGTGTCCGGATGACACAAATGCCCAACACAAAGCTAAGAACGTTGTTCCGATCATTCACATGAACGTTATGAAGGGCGAGGACGAGGAATTCATGTGGTGCTCTGTTCGTTTCGGTCTGGGGGCGCTAAACAGGGTTTTTCCGTAGTGACCCGAAAACCAATCAATGCGTCTTGATCATTACCTGACCCAACACGGCCTTTTTGAAAGTCGTGCCCGTGCGCAAGAAGCGGTCACCGCAGGGTTGGTGCGTATAAACGGCATAACCGCGATAAAGCCCGCACAAAAAGTCGCTGATGATGCGAGCGTCACTATTGAGGGCGCAGTCCACCCCTATGTATCGCGCGGCGGGTTAAAGCTCGAAGCGGCGCTCGACCATTTTGGGTTTGATCCGAGCGGACAAATTTGCCTCGATCTTGGTGCGTCTACTGGCGGATTTTGTGATGTGTTGTTGCGACGTGGGGCGACGCGAATTTATGCCGTCGATGTTGGACAAGGGCAGCTGCATGAAAAAATTGTTCGCGACGAACGGGTGATTAATCTTGAAAAAACTCATGCGAAAGATCTGAACGGTACGCTAGTGCCCGAAAAAATTGCGCTAATTGTGTGCGATGTTAGTTTTATTGGGTTAAAAAAGGCGTTGCCGTTCGCGATGTCACTGGCGGCAGTGGACGCAAACATGGTTGCACTGATCAAACCTCAATTCGAAGTCGGCAAAGCTGGATTAGGGAAGGGCGGCATTGTTAAGCCGGGACTTGCCGGACCAGTGGTGGAAGATCTGACTGCATGGATGAACGCTATGGCCGGATGGTCCGTGATTGATGTCATCGATAGCCCGATCGTCGGTGGCGACGGCAATAAGGAATTTTTACTTGGCGCAACGAAATCGAAATAGACGAAAAACGCGTTCTAAAAAAACTGCGCCAGAACGACACGCGACCGTCATGATTGAAAAACTTGGTGCGCGCGGCGATGGACTGGCCATGGTGGATGGAAAACCCATATATATTCCGTACACTGTGCCGAACGACAAAGTCGAAATTAGCTTTCGCGGAGAGCGGGGGACGGTCCGTAGTATTTTGAACGCGGGGCCTGACCGTGTCACAGCGCCATGTAACTATTACGGAACGTGCGGTGGCTGCCTGATGCAGCACGTCAGTGAACAATTATATATGGGGTGGAAACGGGATATTGTGGTGTCGGCTCTGCGCCGAGAAGGTTTCGATGAAGATGTCATTGTGCCATTACAGCACTGCACTCCCGCTTCGAGGCGTCGGGCGCAATTCGCGATCAGAAAAACAAAAGATACTGTTTTGTTTGGGTTTAATGAGCGTGGTTCATCGGCGCTGACAGAAATTTCCGAATGTATTGTTCTGGCACCCGAACTTGATGCGGCTATCCACGGGCTAAAGGCCATAGCGACAGCGACGCCGTCGCAATGGCGAAAATTCGATATGATGGCTACGCTTTGTGATAATGGAATTGACGTTTCGATTACCGGTGGGGATGCAGACGAGGACGATCTTGGCGCGTCTTTGGCAACGTTGGTGGAGGTTGCGCGCGAAAACAATTTCATTCGTCTTTCGATTGATGATGCGCCCGTGGTTGTATTTTCAGAACCGGTTGTACGTTTTGGGGCGGTAGACGTTTCGATACCGCCCGGCGTATTTCTTCAGGCCAGTCGCGAAGGAGAGCAACGATTGATTGACCTTGTTGTTCCGTATTTGGCTGCGGCCAAGCGGGTCGCGGATTTGTTTTCCGGCTGCGGAACATTTTCATTTGCCGTTGACGCGCATGTGGATGCGTTCGACATCGCAGGGCCGGCTATCGAAGCATTAGAGATTGCGGCACGGCGATCAAACCTTCGCCACCCTACAAAAGCGCATCGGCGCAATTTGTTCGACCGCCCGTTGTTACCCGCAGAGCTAAATAGCTATGGCGCAGTGATTTTTGATCCGCCCCGCGCCGGTGCACAGGCGCAGTCGGCACAGCTCGCAAAGAGCAATGTGCCCATAATTATTGGGGTTTCGTGCAATCCAACGAGTTTTGCGCGCGATGCAGCGATTTTGCGTGAGGGCGGCTACGAGCTGTCGCATGTGACGCCCGTTGACCAATTCGTCTATGCTGCCCATGTTGAACTGGTTGGGGTTTTTCGAAAAGGCTGACCCATGGCTCCGTTAAATACGATGATTGCGAATGGCGCGAAGCGAGCGGCATATGGTGCTTCGCAGGCCGCAAGGGTATTATGGTACACTGGGCATTATGCCTATGGTCGGCGTCTTATGGGGCCGCTGACCGAACCCGGAGAAGCACCCTATGCGGAAGAATTTGGGCCGCTTGATCGAGATCGACTAAAATCATCATTCAAAGAATTATTCCATCGCGATTGGAAAAATATCGAAGCGGGCGAATATAAATTGCCGAAAGAATCGCGGCGAATGCCGTCGTTTCGGCGTATGTTGCGTGAGAGTCGGGATTATTTAAGTGATGCACAAAACGTTGCACGTCGAAAGCATACGCGTGGTCATTCTGAGGTCCTGACAGAGGCCCAGCGAGCGAAATATCCGCGTTATTATCTCCAAAATTTTCACTATCAGACAGATGGTTGGCTGACGGAGAGTTCCGCCGAGCGCTATGATATGCAGGTTGAAACATTATTTACGGGGTCCGCCGACGCGATGCGACGCCAGGCATTGCCGAGGATACGGCATGCGCTTTCTGGGCGTGATATGACGGACGCAAGTTTGTTGGACATCGGATGTGGGGTTGGTCGATTTCTGGAGAGCGTCAAGGATAACTGGCCGGTGTTGCCGGTAACGGCACTTGATCTGTCTCCTGCTTATCTAACTAAGGCCCAGACCCGCCTTGGCCGATTTCGTGATGTGACATTTGTTCAAGGGAAAGCCGAGGATACGCAATTAGCCGCGCAATCATATGATGTGATTACTGCTGTATATTTGTTTCATGAGCTACCGCCAGCCATTCGCCAAGACGTAGTTGCCGAATGCGCGCGGTTATTAAAGCCCGGCGGAAAAATGATTATTGTCGATACCATTCAGTATGGCGATGAGTCGGGTTTTGATATTCTGCTAGAAAACTTCCCACGCGGATTTCATGAACCTTATTATGATAGCTATTGCCGGACTGATCTTTCTGCGTTGATGGATGCGGAAGGCCTGACAAAGATAGACGAGACCGTGGCGTTTCTCTCCAAGATTTCAATGTTTGAAAAACTCGTTTAGTTGGGTTTTTCCACGAAAGATTGTTGCAGGAACTTTTCGATATCAGCGGCGGTTTTTGCGGGTGCTTCTTCCATCGGTAAGTGCCCGATGCCGTCATAGACAACGGCTTCGGCGTGGGGGAGTCGTTCTTGGAAGCTTTTAACAGCGCTCACATAAATCAACTGGTCGTCTTCGCCCCAAATAAGCAAGATCGGCATGGTGAGTTCATGAATTTCATCTGCGTAATGTGTTTCCCTGTCCGCTAATGCCCTCAGGGCTGCCGCCCGCCGGTTACCGGGCAGGCGCAGTAACTCCCAGTAGCGATCAACCATTTCATCGGTGATGATTGATTTCACTGAAACAGTTTCCATCGCTGATTTTTTCACGAGGCTTCGTGGGGTGTATTGTTGCATTAGGAACCGGCCAATTGGTGTGCCAAGCAATTTGAAACCGATATTCAGTGGCGGATTTTCTTCGCCTTCGCGTAACGGCATGCCAGATGCATCAAGCAGGATAAGCGCGCTTACTTTGTCGGGATTGGCGAGGGCGTAACGCCACGAAACCCAACCGCCCATGGAATTGCCGCCCAAAACGAATTGGTCAAGGTCAAGTGTCTCGACCAATAGGTCGAGCGCATCAGCCATGCCAGAAAATTGATAGTCATCATCCGGATGCGGACCGGTCAAGCCATGTCCCGGTTGGGTATAGGTGATGACGCGATATTCATCACCCAGCAGCGCCACAAGTGGTTCCCAATTATGAAGTGACGCTGATGTACCGTGGACCAAAACAATCGGGATGCCATCGGGGTTGCCTTGGTCGTGATAATGTACCCGTAGCCCTGCGCCATTATCGGCGAATTGCGATTCGGCATTGGTGTATTTTTCGGCCATCGCAAGCGGGTCGGTATCCGGTGTGCGTAATAAAACCAAAACCCCAAAAATGGCGACGATGGGCAGAACAAATAGCGCGAATTTTCTCATGCGCGGATCGTAGCCGCTATATTATGTGTTGGGAACGAATTTCTCAGCGCCCACACTGCGCGCGGTGGAGGAGGGCGTGATCGGCCAGCACCAGCGCCATCATCGCTGCGCCAACGGGAACGCCGCGAATACCGACACATGGGTCATGACGGCCCTTGGTTTGAACGGTTGTTTCTTCGCCTTGTGAGGTAATTGTATCGCGCGGTGTAAGGATTGATGACGTCGGCTTTACGGCGAAACGGACGACAATATCTTGACCGCTTGAAATACCGCCCAAAATACCGCCTGCTTTGTTTGACTGAAAATCGGGTGCGCCGCTCCGCATACGAATTTCATCTGCGTTTTCTTCACCGGAAAGTGCTGCGGCGTCGAACCCGGCACCAATCTCAACGCCCTTTACGGCATTGATTGACATCATCGCGCTGGCAAGATCTGCGTCCAGTTTTGAATAAACCGGCGCGCCAAGGCCCGCCGGAACGCCGGCGGCAACGACTTCGATCACCGCCCCCATAGAGGAGCCGGATTTCCGCGCCGCATCGAGCTGTTCGGCCCAGCGGGTGGCCGCTTTTGCGTCGGGACACCAGAACGGATTGTTATCGACTTCCATCCAATCGAAATTGTTGCGGTCAATTTTGTCAGCGCCCATTTGCACCATACAGGCACGGATATTGACTGGCGCATCGAGGACTGCGGCGAGAGCTTTTTCGGCGACCACGCCGGCGGCGACACGCGCGGCCGTTTCTCGGGCCGATGATCGACCGCCGCCGCGGTAATCGCGAAAGCCATATTTCGCGTCATAGGTGAAATCAGCGTGGCCGGGACGGTATTTGTCACGGATCTCGGAATAGTCCTTTGACCGTTGATCCATATTTTCGATCATCAGGCTAATTGGTGTTCCGGTCGTGCGCGGGCCGTCGGTTCGGTCGTCTTCAAATACGCCCGACAGAATTTTGACGGCGTCCGGTTCTTTGCGTTGTGTCACAAATTTTGAGGTGCCGGGTTTGCGCTTATCGAGGGCTTCTTGAATATCCTCCGCCCGCAACAGCAGGCCCGGTGGGCATCCATCAATGACGACCCCGAGAGCAGGTCCGTGTGATTCGCCCCATGTTGTGAAGCGAAATGCTTTGCCAAAACTGTTGAAAGACATGCTTGATCCGTATTATGCCGTGGCCCTTGATGGGCGAGTTATAGCCCTAAAGGCATTTTCTTCATAATTCCCTCTCTTATCGGGAGCGGCAAAGGAACCGTCAATGTCCGATCTTATTCCGCCAAGCCCGTCAACCGAAGCCTATAGCGCCGAAGCGGACCAAGGTGACGTCTTCTCGATCAGCGATCCCACGGCATTATTCGCGGAATGGCTGGGCTTGGCGCGCGAAAACGAGATGAACGACCCTAACGCAATGGCGCTGGCCACGGTGGATAAGTCAGGTATGCCAGATGTGCGCATGGTTCTGCTCAAAGATTTTGACGCATGTGGGTTAACTTTTTTTACCAATACGGAAAGTGCGAAGGGTGAGCAGCTTGCGGCAACGCCGAATGCGGCAATTTGCTTTCATTGGAAATCGATTCGTCGGCAGGTTCGTTTTCGCGGCACCGTTTCTCCAGTAACAAAAGTCGAGGCCGATAGCTATTTTGCAAAACGCGCGCGTGGCGCACAGCTTGGGGCACATGCATCTGCGCAATCTCGCATATTAGAAGAACCGAAACGGCTGAAGCGTGATATTGATAAGCTTGATAATGAACTCAAGGGCCGCGACGTGCCGCGCCCGGAGCATTGGTCTGGTTACAGATTGTTACCACTAGAGATTGAATTTTGGGTCAATCGCCCGTTCCGGTTACATGACCGGCTTCGCTACATTCGGCCTGACGGGAAAAGCGACTGGAAAACTGAGCGCCTATATCCGTAGTGTAATTTGCGAAGCTTACAGTTTTTTGTGTAGGGTTTCGTGGTTTGCGAATGTCTTAGGGAAGGAATTATTGATGATGAAAACAATTTTAGGGGCTGTCGCGGCGTTTGTGTTGACCAGCGGTGTGGCTATGGCCGATGATTGTGTGCTTGAGGCTGAAGCGCCTGCGATGCCCGATCCGAAAACTGCCACTGCCGAAGAACGCGCGGCGACCATCGCAGCGATCAAAGAATATCAAGCCGTTCTTGGTGAATATCGCGAATGTGTCACGATGATTTCAGACAATGAAGAACTTGAAATTGATGTTCGCAAGCAAGCGCTAAAAGACTACAACGCGACCGTTGAATCAGAAACTAAAGTTGTCAAAGAGTGGCAGAAATTTAGCAAAGCCTACGACAAGGCGAATAAATAGTATTATTGCGCGGCGGGTCGGTATTCCGATTTCATACCCGGCTCGCCGTCGCACTCTATTGTGCCGATCCGCTCGAGTCGGATCAAATGTGCAAGGACATTTAGCGCCGCCGCGCCATGCAAGCGCTTGTCAACGTCCGCATACATAGCAGAGACAATTTCTTTAATCCCGGTACGACCTTTTTTGATTTGATCAATAATTTGCGCATCGCGCATAAGGCGGTGCGTTCTGACGGCGCGGACAAAGCGCTGCGGCGTTTCGATCGGTGCACCATGGGTCGGGAAATATATTTCGTCGTCGCGCTCCAGCAAAACCGATAAGCTATCAAGATAGGCGGTCATGTCGCCATCGGGCGGTGCAACAACAGTTGTGGCCCAGCCCATTATGTGGTCGCCGGTGAAAAGCGCTTTCTGGGCGGGCATGGAAAAGCACAAATGGTTCGATAAATGGCCGGGTGTATGGATGACCTCAAGCGTCCAATCACGGCCGGTCAGGACCGCCCCATGAGCAATCAACTCGTCGGGCGCGTAATCATAATCAGCGCCTTCATCGAGTGCCGGCGCGTCGATTTTAGCGTCTCGTACCGGATGTGCGCTAAAGCCATAAATAGGTGCACCGGTCGCATCAGCGAATTTACGCGCAAGACCACAATGATCGCAGTGCGTGTGGGTCACGAGAATATGAGTGACCGTTTCACCGGAAAGAACCTCCAACAATGCCGCCAGATGCGCTTCGTCGTCGGGGCCAGGGTCAATGACAGCAACCTCGCCGGTGCCGATGATATAAGTCCCGCTACCAGTATAAGTAAAAGGGCCAGGATTGTCTGCAATCACCCGCCGGACGCCCGGACGCACGAGGTCAGGCACACCGGGGGTGAAGTGGATATCTTTTACAAAGGGAATTGCGGCCAATTTATTCTGCCTTCAATTTTTCATCGACCATAGCGGCAAAGGCTTTGGCCAAGCCGCGCATCGCCGTTAGTTTGTCTTGGGCACGCATGGCCGATGGGGGACCCATATCAGTTTTGTTGGCATCGACGATATAAATACGGCCATCATTGCGATTGCGCAAAACGTCTAAGCCACCAAAATCGAGCCGCATTGATTGAGCGAAAGCGGCAATTTTTTCACACTCGTCTGTAGAGAGCATTACCTCAATCGGCGCGAGATCAACACGATGGTTATCATTGGTAAAACGTAATTCGCACGTTCTACGTTTTAAGAAAACATATGGGGTCGTTTTACCGCCAACGATTGGTGTACGAATGTCTATGTGCTCAATACCATCAAATGTGTTTTCAATGACTTGTTGATATACGTGGCCCGGTTTCGGGGTCGCGATGGGACATTCAATTTTTTTGCCGTCATGCTTACCATTGGCTTCGGACTTTTCGACGGCTGTGCCGACAAAGGTCGTGGGATCAATCGTCAAGCTATATCCAAAGATTTCTTCAAAAGTCCGGGCCACGACGCTTTTGCGGATATCAAAGCAACCGATATTCAATGTTGGTTTTTGGGACGGTGCCCGGCGCGGTGCAGTTAAAAATTCGCGATCTTCAAAATAGAAATGTATGTCCGCCTCAGCGGGGTCATCGACGATCTTGACGTCGGCTAATTGGCAAACGGGCCATATGGCATAATAGGATCGTGGTTTTTTTGGAAAGAACGAAATCCGCGCGCGTGGTTCGCGTCCGCGCATTTTTCGTGTTGCGCGGACAGCGTTTATTACCCACACAAAACTCGCCATTCGCCATGCGTCTAATGCAAAGTCGCGGTTCAACGGAATTTGCGCCCCGGTTTCGGTCGCAACCAGCTGATTATTGTTAATTTTGAAATCGCCAAAAATAGACATGGGGTCTCCGCCGGCCCGTTCGCCGTATCGCAATCAACATGGCTTTTCTGCTCAAGACAAGGAAATAAAGCTTTGGTGAGGCTCTAAATTGTGATGAGTCGATAGTCGGCGCGGATATTGCGACGAGCCGCGCATGTGTACCGAAGCAAAACATTTTAACCGCCGCGCCGTTATATTTTTCACGGTTATCTTAACCTTGGCGCTCTATATCGCACCTGCGTTTGCCGGCACGGCGGGCAGTATTTCTATGGGTGACAGCACCGGCGGCATAACCGACCGCGCCTATGTGGCGGCACCGCCGAATTATCTATATGTGGTCGAAAAAGAGCGCGGTAGCTTTCTCGATTGCGGCGAAGGTCAAGATGGTCGTGCAACCGATGCTGATGGGCGCGACATGGCGGTCCTTCGGTGTGGGGTTACGCTGACCGAAACGATTGTCATTCCTGCGGCAGCATCAAGTGCACGGATCATCATTCATTATTGAGCTCATCAGCGAGTAGTCAAACAGCTATCGGTCTCTAATAGGTCGTCTTCGATGACCCTGACAGAAACAGAATACTTTTTGCCATAGTCAAAAGTGATGCCGCATTTGTCTTCTGTGGTTTCGTGCCATACCCGAGTGCGCCCAATGATGGTTGGGTCGTTGGATGATTTCACATCAAAAATTGTCGCCATTCGATCATTGGTGTTTAGCCCACCTGGCGCGAGGGTCATCTCAGCATCGATCACATAACCCTCAAAGGTAATTGCGCCAGACTCAGCTATTTCGGGGCAAGTACACGATGGAACTTTGCGAATTTCAGGCGGGGCATATGGGTCAATGGCCTGTAGCCCGGTAAGCAACAAAACAAACAAACTCATCGTCTATTATTCGTCCTCTTCAGTGCGCGCGGCGAGGCTCTCAAGTGCCTGTGCGTGCGGGCTGATGTTAAAACCGGCGGCTGCGGCCTCGGCGATGATGTCTTCGCTCGACCGGCCGTCGGTCGCCTCGCTGTAGGAACGCAGGATAACCGACCGCGTACCAGACGCACAAAAGGCCAATGCCTTTCCGTTTTTCACTTCATTTAACGCCGATTTCAAGGCCGAAATATGGCTCATGGAAAGGCCCCGCCCATCAATAGGGATATGCGCGTATTGGATATTGGCCGCTTTCGCGGCGGCTTCCATTTCGGTTGACGGCGGCTGGCCCGGCATTTCGCCATCAGGTCGGTTGCTGACGATCAAGGTAAAGCCTTGATCTGCTGCGATTGCGACATCATCAAGTGATATCTGTGGCGAGACATAATATTGGTCCGTCAGACGGATAAACTTTTCTGGCAACGGCTCACTCCTGAAGAAATACGCATGCTTGGCTCAATTCGGGTGGCTTACCCTAGGCAAACCTCAAGCACTTACATATGGTTTCGCGCGTCAGATTCAATTACGCAAGCTATGACGAGCGAGGAGCGCAAAATGTCAGATAATTCTGGATCACAGCAATCAGGTTCAATTTTTCACCTTGCTATTCCCGTTGATGACCTTGCTGCGGCGGAGGCGTTTTACGGCGACCTGTTTGGTTGTGACCGTGGGCGCCGTTCAGATCGTTGGATAGATTTCAACTTTTTCGGACATCAATTGGTGACGCATTTAGCGCCGGACGAGTGTGGGCGCGCCAGCACTGGCCCTGTTGACGGTAAGAATGTACCGGTGAAACACTTTGGTGTTGTACTCGACCCTAAGGATTGGGAGGCGCTGGCCGCTCGGCTTCAGGCAGCGGGCACTGAGTTTATCATTGAGCCAGGCATTCGGTTTAAGGGCGAGCCGGGCGAGCAAGGGACATTTTTCCTCTTGGACCCTGCGGGCAATGCCCTTGAGTTTAAATGCCTTCAGCAGATTGATCAGCTTTTTGCAGCCTAACAATCAGGGGGTGATATGCATATTCCGGACGGGTTTTCGCAAATCACGCCTTATATTTTTGCGGATGACGCATTGGCTTATATGGACCACCTTGTTCAGGCATTGGATGGCCTAGAGCTTGGCCGTACACTGAATGATGATGGAAAGCTTGCGAATGGTCAGGTCCGGATTGGTTCAGCGTCAATAATGGTGAGTGAAGCGGGGCAGGGCTTTCCACCATCATCCCTTGCGCTTTATCTCTATGTCGAGAACGCAAATACTGCTTTTGAAAAAGCAATCACAGGCGACATGACGAAAATCATGGACGTTGCCGATATGCCGTATGGGGATCGCCAAGGCGGGGTAAAAGATATAGCGGGAAATATTTGGTGGATTTCGCAACGGCTCTCATCCGCGCCATATTACTGAAGCGGTTAAGACATCAACCTTGTTCGTCTTGTTAGCATTCGTCATCCGGATCGCCGATTGAACGAATGGCGACCCACATATTCCAGAGCACGAAGACCACAAGCGCGAAAATTATCAAAAACTGCCAAAAGGTCATCACGGTGATTATATGGGGAGCCGGTTGGCCGTGTGCAATTATCCGCCCCTGTGTTTCGGCAAATTGGGTTTGTGGCCAGTGTGCTTATTTTTTGGCCTGAAAAATGATTTCTCCTGAAACCACAGTCATCACCGGCTTTGCGGTCAAAATGTCATCCTCAGCTATGGTCATGATATCTTTCGAAAACACGGTGAAGTCCGCTCTTTTTCCCGGTTCAATCGTGCCGAGCGCATTTTCTTGGAATGACGCATAGGCTGGCCACAACGTAAGCATTTTTAAGGCTTCGTCGCGGGTGACGGCTTGTTCAGGGTGCCAATATTCATCGCTGTAGCCGTTCAATCCTTTACGCGCCACAGCCGCATAGAATTCTATTAACGGATCGCCGCGTTCAACCGGCGCGTCAGAGCCACCAGCCACAACAGCACCGGCGTCGATGAGTGCACGCCAAGCATATGCCCCTTCGAGACGATCAGCACCAAGGCGATCTTTGGCAAAAAACATATCGCCAATCGCGTGCGATGGTTGCATAGAGGCTATTACCCCTAATTCCGCAAAGCGCGGAATATCTTCTGTATGAAGAATTTGCGCGTGCTCAATCCGCCACCGTATATCAGTCTTGTCGGGATGGCGCGCGAAAGTTTGTTCATACCAATCGAGCAACAGGCTATTGCCGCGATCGCCAATGGCGTGGGTGTTCACCTGTATGTCTGCACTGATGGCGCGTTCCAAGATCGGTCTTGCTTCGTCTGGGGTCATTAAAAGCAGGCCAGCGTTTTCTGGCCGGTCAGAATAAGGCTCGGTCAGAGCCGCGCCGCGCGACCCAAGTGCGCCGTCGATATAAAGTTTAATGGCGCGGGTGATGACGTGATTGTTTTTGTTTGTGCGTGGCGTTGCCTCGGCTAAGGCATCTAGACCTGCGACATCAATCGAGTTGTAAACGCGAATCGCGAAATCCTTCTGGTCTGACATCTCTTCGATGATTGCGATATTCTCTGGCGCGACAGACATATTGTGAAGGCCGGTCCACCCGTGGCTTGAATAAACCTCTGCGGCTTTTGAATATGCCTCGCGTTTTCGCGCCTCGTTTGGCGCGTCCCATAAGGCTTGTACCAGCGTCATTGCATTGTCGATCAGAATTCCGGTAGCGACGCCGTTTTCATCGCGTTCGATTTTGCCGCCAGCAGGGTCTGGGGTGGCGTCGTCAATATTGCTCGCAATCAGGGCCGCAGAATTGGCCACGAGAGCATGACCGTCAGCACGTATGAGCAGCACGGGAATGTCGTCACTGACCGGATCGAGATCGTAACGATTGGGCATTCGGCCTTCGGGCCAGCCTGTTTCAATCCAGCCTACGCCAATAATGCTTTTGGGATTGTCGGCTTGCTTTACGGCTTCGCTGAGCGCTTCGACCAATGCGGCGATCGATTCGGTACCCTCTAGATTGAAGGTAAGCTCTCGCATGCCTATTCCCAATAGATGGGCGTGGGCATCAGTAAAACCGGGATATAAAGCAGCGCCAGCAAGATCGACGATCTTGGGGTCTGGCCCTGCGCTGTCGATAATGATTTCGCGTGTCCCCACAGCAAGGATATTGCCCTCGGATACAGCGACGGCTTCTACTGTTGGTGCGTTCTCGACGCCGGTATAGATCGGCCCGCCCGTAAAGATCGTGACTGCGGGCTGTTGTGTTGTCGAATTCGGCTCAGCATCGTTTGAGCAGGCGGTCGACAAGAGAGCAAAAAAACTGGCGCTAAAAAGTCTGAAATTCTTTGTTGATAGCGCCATTGTCGCCTCCGGTTTTTGGTTGAAATCTAAATATTGTGGTTAGCGATATTGGTTAACGCCAGTAAAGTGAAATAGTTAGCGTTAAGATCACCGAACCCCTTGTGGAAAACAACCATTTCAGTTTACCAATAAAGGCGAAAACTGGGCAAAAATAGGGCTAGGTTTTGGTTAAAATACCCGTTATGCGGGAGTGATATAGGAAACTAATCTGCCCTGTTGCATTGCAGCAGTTTTTTCCGTTTTTAAGCCGAAATTCCGTTGACATTTGGGTCAACAGTTGGGATTTTACGCGCGCTGTTAAAGATTTATTAACGGCGCGACGTCCGGCGTTCCCGGATTCATTTATTAGTTTGAGTGGGGGAATACCACATGAAAACCCTTCGTTACCTAGCCGTAGCAGCGTTTGCAGCTGGCATGATGGCGGCGCCGGCGAGCGCGACAACATTTATCTTCAAATCTGGCGCTGCGTTCAGAGATGATCCAACCAATGCTGCAAATATCGTCAAAGATTGCGGCACAATCGGCACTGACTTCTGTTCTGACAATGACGCAGAGGGCTTTGACTACTCTAAAGACGGTATTGAGTTTACTGCTGTTGCATACGCAAACGGCAACCCAACAACACTGATCCAAGATATCTTCCCAGACAATTCAGGTCTCGGTGCGATTTCTGAAGATGATCAGACTCAAGACCAAATCCAGTTCAGCGCTGCAGAATCAGTTGAATTCACATTCACAGATTCAGTGTTCCTTTCAAACATCGAATTTAACGCTGGTAACGATACAGATTGTTCAAACCCAGGATCAGAAGGTCCATGCGGTGACTTCAATCTTTACATCGACAACGTTTTCTTCGCGACGATCACTGCTGTTGACCTCCTTGCTGACACGTTCTTCGGTTCTGTGTTCCGCTTTGAGCCAATCACAGATGGCGCTGGTTTCACCATCGCTCAGTTCGACGTAAGCGACGTTCCAGTTCCAGCAGCACTTCCGCTTCTGATTTCTGGTCTTGCAGGCCTTGGCTTTGCATCACGCCGTAAGAAATCTGCTTAATTGATTTAGCGTTCACCGAACGCGATCTGAAAAAGCCGGCCTTTTGGCCGGCTTTTTTGCGTTTATAGTTTGATAATTTAGATCAGTTGTTGGACTGGAAGTGAGTCGGCGCTTATGCGCCGGCCTTTTGCGCGTATGACCATGCCAAAGTCGCCAGCATGCGGGCCTGTGTGCCCATGTTCAAAGCTTCGGGGGAAGATGCATTCCCTTGCAGCGCACGTGCATAAACGCCCTGAACAATCGACCCTAGACGGAACATATTATAAGCGAGGCAGAAGTTTAGATCCGTTATCTCGCCGCGCCCTGTGTGATCAGAGTATCGTTTCACTGCATCGTCCATTGATGGAATACCAAGCGCGTCTATATCGAGACCCATCAACCCGCCGCGTACGGTTGGCGGGAAATGCCACAACATCAAAAAATAGGTGAAGTCCGCGAGTGGGTGGCCTAGCGTCGATAGTTCCCAATCAAGCACTGCGAGGACTTTGGGTTCGGTGGGGTGCATAATCGCATTATCGAAGCGAAAATCACCGTGAACGACACTGGTCGCATCATCGCTGGGGAGGGCGGTCGGCAGCCATTTCATCAACGAATTCATTTCGTCTATTTGTTCTGTCTCAGCGGCTTCATATTGTTTTGACCAGCGGCCAATTTGTCGTTCGAAATAGTTGCCGGGCTTGCCGTAATCGCCAAGACCGGCTGCTTTGTAGTCAATATTGTGCAGATCGGCGAGCGTATCCACGAGCGCATGATAAAGTGGTGCGCGTTCTTCTTTTTGGGCTTCTGGCAGGCCCGCATCCCAAAAAATGCGCCCCTCTAGGAAATCCATAACAAAGAATGGCGTGCCGATGATCGAGGCATCTTCGCAAAGAGTATAGGTTTTCGGAACCGGAAAGCCCTGTGCGCCAAGTGCGGTCATCACTTTGTATTCGCGCTCGATCGCGTGGGCAGATGGCAATAGCTTTCCGGGCGGCTTGCGCCGAACTACATATTGCTTTGAAGGGGTAGAAACCAAATAGGTTGGGTTTGACTGCCCACCTTTGAATTTTTGAATATCAACGGGGCCTTCAAAGCCGGAAACATGCGCCGACATATAGCGGGTGAGCGCGGCCTCATCGATCTTCAAATGATCTGGTGTGGCACCAAGGCCGGTAAAGTCTGGGTCCGAATTATCAGCCATGGGTCAGGCTCCTTTATACTGCACGAAAATGTTCGATAACCATCAAGGTGCCAATCAGGATAAAACCGGCACCAGCAATAAGTTTGAGCGGTAGCGCGCTGACAAAGCGGTCGGCAGCAGCACCCGCGAGGACAGCCGCCGCGGTAGACAGAGTAAGCGCAGCGGCGGCCGCAAAGAAGACCATCCATTTTGATTTTCCATCTTCGCTCGCAAAAAGAACGGTCGCGAGTTGGGTTTTATCCCCCAACTCGGCAAGAAAAACGGTAATGAAAACACTTAAAAAGGCGGTCATTGAAATTGGGTTCCTGAATTACGATGAAACGAAAGAAAAGCATCTAGTGTTCGGTCCGAAGATTCCGTCTGCGGATAATGACCGAGATCTTCGAGTAAATAGGCCGTAGCCTTTGGTATTTGTTCGCAAAAATAGTCATAGAGATGTTTTCCAGAAATCGGATCGGCCCCGCCATTGATTAGGCAAAGCGGTAAATGTGTTTCTTTCAATGCTCCCACCCAGCGAGCGCGATTTGCTTTGCGTTGCGGAATATATTGTAAAAGCTTGTGAAAGACTTTTCGACCATTTTGCTCAGTAAGAAACGCCCAATGCGCGTCAATTTCTGTATCATTCGGTTTCGTCTGGGGTCCAAAAATACTGTTAAAGGTATTTTGTAGCTTATCGCGCGTTAACATCGCGCCGAGCAGCGGCCCAAGGGGGGATAAGCCAATTTTTTGAATTGTCAATGCTCGGTGTTGTTCCGGGAATAGCCCGCCATTCAAAAAGCACATAGATTTAATGGCAAAGCTAAGCGTGCCTTCATTGTGGCGGGCCAGCAATTCTTGCCCGACACTATTGCCGTAATCATGAGCGAATATATGGGCCTCACCAACGCCGAGATTTTCAAGAACGGCTTCTTGTAGATCGGCTTGAGACACAATTTTGTAATGTGTGTTTGTTGGCTTATCAGAAAGTCCAAACCCCAACATGTCCATTGCCGCCAGATTGAACTTTTCCGATAGGCGCTCCCATATGCCCGTCCAATCCCAAGAGGATGTAGGGTAACCATGAATCAGCAAAAGCCAGGGTTTGTCGTGAGATTGGTTGGATGATGTCCAATAGGCGATGCGTGCGCCATTAGCCTCGAAACTCTGTGCATCGTTGCGCCAAGTTTCGACATTTTTCATCAACGTTTCTCCAGTGCCCGCCATGCGATATCTTTGCGATAGAAACCTTGCGGCCAATCAATTATGGCGACCCCGGCATAGGCGCGCGATACGGCCTCATCGATATTTTTGCCCGTAGCTGAGATGTTTAATACGCGCCCGCCATTGGCAACAATTTCATTGGCATTAGACTTGGTTCCTGCGTGAAAAACAACGACGCCCGGCAGTGTATTGGCCGTTTCTATACCGCCGATGACCGAACCTTTTTCATAGCTGCCGGGATATCCATCGGCGGCCATCACCACGATTGCGGCGGCTTCGTCGCTCCAATCAAGCGTGGTGTCATTAAGTGCGTTGGTCGCAGCTTTGTAAAGCACGGGCAAAATATCGCTCCGTAGGCGGCGCATTAAAATCTGACACTCCGGATCGCCGAAGCGTGCATTAAACTCAACAAGGCGTGGCCGTTCGTTTTCGATCATTAAACCCGCATAAAGAACGCCAACATAGGGCGTGCCGCGCTTTGCCATTTCGGCAACAACGGGCTCGATGATCTCGCGCATGGTCCGTTCATATACGGCGGATGTGAAAACCGGGGCGGGGCTATATGCGCCCATACCGCCCGTATTCGGTCCTTCGTCACCGTCAAAGGCGCGTTTGTGGTCTTGTGCATCAAGCATCGGCACAATGGTCTTGCCATCCGTGATCGCAAAAAAACTGGCTTCCTCGCCATGCATGAACTCTTCGATCACGATGGATGCGCTGGCTGCGCCGAACTGACCGGCGAGCATGTCATCCACGGCCGCATCTGCATCGGCCAGGGTTTCGGCGATCACAACTCCTTTACCGGCGGCCAAACCGTCAGCTTTGATGACATAAGGGGCTGTTTGCTGGCGTAGGAATTCCTTGGCTGGCGGCGCTTTGGTGAATTTGCCATAAGCGGCTGTCGGCGCACCCGCCGCTTGGGAGACATCTTTCATGAAGCTTTTTGACGCTTCTAACTGCGCGGCCGCGCGATCCGGGCCAAAACATGCTATGCCCTTATCACGAAGTAGATCACCTAATCCTGCTGCCAATGGGGCTTCCGGGCCGACAACAACGAGGTCAACCTTGCTTTCAGCCGCAAAATCCGCAATCGCCTCAATATCACCATCTGCGAGAGGCAAATTTTCACCAAGATGATTGAGCCCGGGGTTCCCAGGCACCAGATATAGCTTTGACAAGGTTGGGCTTTGCGCAATTTTCCATCCGAGCGCATGCTCCCTACCGCCGCCACCAACTAACAGGATTTTCACTTGGGCCGTCTCCCTTTTTCTTTCTCCGCGTTTAAGCGTCTAATGCGCTGCGATCAATGTCGCGCCGCATGACGAATGACGAGACCAAGCCGGATTCTCCGGTCGGAAGCAAAAAAACGTCGCCTAAAAGTGAAAAAGGCGCGCTCAGCAAGGTTGTGTCCGGGATTCCGGGGGCGTGCGCGGCGTCAAATTTTGGCCGCAAGCTTTGGCGGCCTTGGGGGCGGGTAAGCGCGCGTGTCCTTAATTTCGTAACGCAGAACGAAACGCGCCAAGGGCGTTCGGCATTTATTTTGGCGTTATCGATTAATCTGGTTGTGTTGACGTTGATGTCTACATTCGCGCGGGTCCGGATTTGGATCCCGAATGCGCCCAGCGACACGATTAGTGTGACGTTGGTCGAAACGCTTCCGTTCGATTTGCCGTTGCGCGACCCAGAACTGTCGCCCGAACCTGAGCCAGAGCCGGAAGTTGCCGAGCCCGAGCCTGAGCCAGAACCCGAACCGGAGCCCGAAATTGTCGAAGAGCCGGAAATTGAACCTGAACCAGAGCCACTTCCTGATCCAACCCCTGAAGAGCCTGCGACGCCAGAGCCAGAGCCGGAATTGGAAGTTGAACCGGAACCAGAGCCGGAACCAGAGTCAGAATCTGAAATCCCAGAGATTAATCTCGACCTTGATCCGCAGGTGGCACCGCCAGCCGATGCGCCAGAGCCATTGATCCCTGAACCTTCGCCGTCGGTAGAGGACGAACTGGTCTCACCCACGCCAGAGCCCGAGCCGCAAATCCCGACCGAGGAAGCGCCTGAGCCATTAGTATCGGAAGACCCGCAGTCTGATCCCGAAGTCGGCCTTGATGAGATATTGGGTGATGAGGACACGAGTGGCGAGGACGAGGCCACAGACGCTGCTACCAACCCCGATGAACTCGAAGCACCAGTGGTTTCTGAAGCACCTTTGCCAGAAGTTGAGGAGGCTCAGCCATCAGGCGACGACATGTTTGACGAAGAGCCGGTCTTTGGTCGCCGCACATTCATGCGGCCTCGGGTGGCGTTGCCGCAGGTCGATTTCAGTGCGCCATTGCCAGAAGGTGAGGGTGCGATTGCGCCCGGTTCGTCCGGTGTCGTGGCAATATTCTGTCCTGAAGAATTTGAAAATGACGATAAAGCTGAGGAATGCGCAGGGCGGCGGGAAATTCGCTCTGGCTGGCGTCCCGGTGCGAGTGGTGAAGATTGGAGCCGTGCCACCGAACTCTTAAAGCGTGAGCGGGAAGCCGGTAGAACCGGGCCAGATCTCGACAAAGTTGTCGGGCCTGCAACGGCGCGCCAGCTAGAGGCGGATCGGTTGCAGCGAGATCTTGAAGATCTTCGTCGGCCGGGTGGTGATGTGAATGGTTTGGCCGACAGTGCTGATGACAACCTTATGCGCGGTGTCGAAGGCAATCGTCCGGGTATCGGGCCGAAGCCATTTGAACCGTCATGGACATTGCCTGATGATGATGGGCTGACCCAAAAAGAGATTGACGAATTAAAACGCCAGCTTGAAGAAGCAGAAAATAACTAGATTAAATTTTGGGTACATTAAAAAATACGCTTGCGAAGTCAAAATCCAATACCCAAGTCAAGTCTATTCATGTGGAGAGAGTCATTATGTTGGAAAAAATAGGTTTGGCCGCGCTTGTTATTCTGATCGCATCTGAAAGTTTTGCATTTTCCGAGGCTGTGCTTTGGACCATTAGCGCGTTGATGCATTTGGGCAAAATTGCTCTTGAGGGAACGTTTGTTGCCTCCGCCGTAATTGGACTGGCGTGTGGCTATTGGATTTTGCGTAGCGCGCTTGCCAATCGCGAAAACTTGGCAAACGAAGCGCTAGCGCCTAAGGCCTAGGATACCACGGAACGAAAAGGCGGGGATAAATTCTCCGCCAAATATTTTTTATTAAATTTTATCCCCGCCTGTCGGGACGGCCCCATACTGCGTGACGAGATTTAGTCACAAAGGGTTTTCGTGCTGACAGTATTTTTATTCTGGCGCTTGGTCTGTGCCAAATTCACGCGTGAGATAATCGTGGATCAACGCGCGGGCATCTGCGGGTGGCTCGGCCATGCCTTGTTTACTGACCATCCAATTCAAAAGATAATCCCAGCCCTCAGCAGTTTGCTGCTGCTGCATGACGATCTGAAGTGTGTGACACGCGGCGCAGTAGGCTGCGGTTTCTTCGTGTCCCGGCGAGCGGGGCAAGCCCCAATAATCATCACTCGGATCAAATTGTGCGTTCGCGGTTTGCTCTGTTGTGGTTTGATAGGGATTAAGCGCCGCATAAGCAGGCGTGTAATTGATTATCGCATCCGCCGTATCAGCCATAACGGCAACCGGGTTAGTGTGGGTATCGGCGGTGGCGATTTCCACGGGGTCTTGGTGCGATGTCAGGTTTATCAGTATGGATACAATGATAAACATTCCAACAATGACGGCGATCCGGGTCAAATGATCTCGCATATTGATCACACCGCAAACATAGCAATGCGATGCTGAAGGTTGTTCAGATACCCCCGTGGGTTCCATCCCGGTTGGGTGGCGGGCTGCATGATGCCCGCATCATCGGTGGCGCGCGCCCAAACTTCGAAATAGCCCGCTTCGGGCAGGGTCACGTTGGTGCGCCAGTGTTGCCACGCAAAACGGTTGACTGGCGCATCAAGGGTTGCGCGCTGCCAGCTCGCGCCAAAATCGATCGAGATATCCATGGCGCTTACGGCGCGATCGCCCGCCCACGCGTGACCGCGCACCGTAAATGGTACGCCGGGCGCAAAGCGAGAGGCGGTGGTCGGCGCGGTAATTACGGAACGAACCGGCATGGATTCGATAATTTTCATGTCCTCGTCGGCGACTTCGACGCCGGGTGCGACGGGGAATTTCGGTACGCGATAAGACTGCCCGGTCATTTTCGGGCCATCATGGACTTGATCCCGGACCCATATCCGGGTCAGCCATTTTTGCGAACACGATCCCGGCCACCCCGACGCAATCAGGCGAAGCGGATGACCGTTAAGCAGTGGAATGTCCTGACCGTTCATGGCGAACGCAATGATGGTGTGGGGTTCAAGCGCTTTTTGAATCGGCACCCCGCGCGAGATTGGGGTTTTATCCGGGTCGCCAGAAAGATGCGGATCAGCGCCGTAATGGCCGGTGTAAACAGCCGTGTCTTTCAGACCAGCTTTTGCCAGCACATCCGCAAGCCGAACGCCGGTCCATTCGGCGCAGGATATCGCCCCAAACGACCACTGGTTGCCCCGTGCCGCAGGGGTCATGAACCGGCGACCATTGCCGCCACATTCGATTTGCAATTGCAGTGTGACCGGGTCGAAGTCATTGCGGAGGTCGTCAATCGACAGATCAAGCGGTGTTTCAACCTCGCCATCGATAACCAGACGCCAATTAGCGATATTTTCGTCCGAGAAATTCGGCGTCAGGCCGTTATTGCGCACGAACATGTGTTGGGCGCTGGTGACGGCTTCATCGAGAAGTTGCGGCGGCGTTTCCGCGTTGAGAGGACGGTCACTCAAAACCGACAATCCCGACTTACCATCAATCGACGTATCCAATGCTTGCGCCACGGCTTCGGCCGAGAGGATCGGTTTCAATCCGTCCGGCAAATACCGCCCAAAAGGAATGGGCAAACCGAAGGCGGCGCTAAAGGCAGCCGCGCCCGATCCGGTCATCATGGCTCGTCGATTGATAGTGCGCATAGAAAAACTGCTCCTGTTTGTAGAAAATATAGTGGGCGGTTTTTCCATTCTTGCGAAGCGGGCTCGGCAAATTGTGAGTGCGACTTAAAGCTGCGTCAGGGTGGGACGCGATTTCTTGGGACCCGACCATGCTTGCTTAAACAACCGCTCAGCATATTTGGCTGCGTCCTTATCGCCTTGGGCGCGATAAGTTTCGGCCAGACCATAAAGAACCCACGCGTTATTGGGCGACTCGGTCAGCGTTTCGAGGAACAATTGTTCGGCGCGCTCTACCTGTCCGGCCTGCAACACCATCGCCGCCAAGGTCTGTTTGGATGGGTAATACCAATATGCTGGCTCAGTATAAGGCAGAGATTCTTGAAGCGCAGTTGCTTCTTCCATGGCCTCGATCGCGGTTCCAAGGTCACCATCCACCATGGCGGCGCGCCCGGTAACCGTCATTTGTGCGATCCGCATGATATCGAGCGCAGGAAGACTGCCGGTCATGAGTGCGGAAAAGTCTGCGTTGGCAATAAGCGCGCTAATCGCTTCGGCTTCTTTCATGGCCCCTTCCGCATCGCCATTTTGAGCAAGGGCTTCGCCGCGTGCATAATGCCATGCGCCTTTCAGAAACGCCAAATCATCACCCGGGTCTTCCGTAGACAGAATGTCACTGGGGTCAGAGAACTGAACCATTGCAAAAAAAGGTGCCGCTTTGATGGGCTGAACCCACGGCGCGGCGGTCGCCATTTCAGCGGGCAGTTTTGCGTTCAGCTTGTCAGCCATCACAAGCGCCGTTTCACCATCGCCAGCCATTTGGGCCGCAGTCATGGCGAAATGAACATTGTGGGTGAAGTAGCCATATTCATAAATCGGGCTCGCGTCCGCATTGGCAAGATAGGCTTCGTCAATAGCGACAGCGTTAATATTGTGGTCGAGGGCTTGTTGAAAACGACCTATCCGGAAATAGGTATGCGACGGCATGTGGACCAGATGGCCAAGGCCGGGCGTCAATGCGGCCAGCCGATCAGCGTGATCGGCGGCGCGGTAGGGGTTTTGCGATGCCTCGGTGATGTGAATGTAAAGGTGGATCGCCGCCGTATAATTTGGATTGCGACTAAGAACAGCCTCAATCAAAGAAACTGTTCGCGCTGTGCGTCCCTTGGGGGTGCGGGCGTCGTCTTCCCAATAATCCCACGCTTGCGTGTCCATATTGGCTTCAGCGGCCAAAGAGGCGATGAAGTCATCATCCGGATATTTTACGGCAACCGCATCCATCGCATCGGCGAAGGCGTTGTCGAGTTTTGCGCGGTCATCTATTGGTTGGGCTTCGTAACGGTAGCCCAGTGCATTAATCAGCTCACGTTCTTTTGCGTTGGCACCGGGGCGAAGGGCGAGGGCTTTGGTAATCGCTGCCCATGCAGGGGCAACCGCCTCGTCCCCCATTGGTGCGTTAATATTAGGGCCAAGTGCAAATGCCTCGCCCCAGAAACACATGGCGCATTCAGGGTCGATGTCTTGTGCTTGCTTAAACGCTTTTACGGCTTCGCCATGATTGAAGTTATATGTGTGCGCCAGACCTTGATTGAACCAAGCTTGCGCTTCGGGTTTGGCGGTTGTGATAGCATAGCTGATTTCACCAAGATTGCTTTGAAGCATCGCCTCGCTTGGAACATTTTCACCATTGGCAGCGGCATAGGCGGTCGCGGCAGAAACGAAGAACGCGCGGCGTTGGGCCAGTTCATCGGTTTGTTTGCCGCAAACAGCGCGTGCCATCATCAGGGGATGCATAAACGGTACAGCGGTTTCGGCATTTTGTTGGTTGGTGATTGTTGTGGATATGGTGACGCCGCCAAGCACAAGACCGGCCGCAGCCACGCCCATCAAAAATTTGGTTTTCATCTCAATTCTCCCCTAAAACCGGTCTGTTGCAGTGGCCTGAAACAAGACCGTTACCACATGCCAAAAATTCATCTTTTTAGTAAAAACAAAAACGCCACTGATGGTCGTGCAGTTTTTCTTAGATTACACGACGTTAGATTACATAATGTCTGTGCATACAAACCGTATGTGCTCGCAAATTTTGCCCAACCCCCTCAAAGCGGTTATCTGCGCCAGTGAAATATGGTCTAACACGAAAATGACGGAACAAAAAATCGGCAATGTCCACGAATATACAGTCACCGAGCTTTCGGGGGCCGTAAAGCGCACCATCGAAGATACCTTCGGTCTCGTTCGTGTGCGTGGTGAATTGGGTCGGGTGACGCGCGCGGCGTCAGGGCACATGTATCTCGATCTAAAAGACGAGAAATCGGTGATTTCAAGCGTTATGTGGAAAGGCATGGCGGCCCGGCTTTCGATCAACCCTGAACAAGGGATGGAAGTGATTGCCATGGGCCGGATGACGACTTTTCCGGGTCAGTCACGCTATCAGCTGGTGATTGATTCGCTGGAACCGGCGGGTGTTGGCGCGCTGATGGCGCTTTTGGAAGAGCGCAAAAAGAAATTTGCTGCCGAAGGGCTTTTCGCGCCCGAGCGAAAACGCTCGCTGCCGTTCCTGCCCCAGGTGATCGGTGTTGTTACCTCGCCATCGGGCGCGGTCATTCGTGATATCCTTCATCGCTTGCGCGAACGCTTTCCGCGACATGTCATCGTTTGGCCAACATTGGTCCAAGGGCGCGGCGCGGAAGTGAAAATCGCCGACGCAATAAAAGGTTTTAACGCGCTGACACCTAATAGCACTGTTCCGCGACCGGATGTTTTAATCGTCGCGCGGGGCGGTGGATCGCTCGAGGACCTTTGGTGCTTTAATGAAGAGGTCGTCGTTCGTGCTGCTGCTGCAAGTGAGATTCCATTGATCTCTGCTGTGGGGCATGAAACCGATACGACGTTGATTGATTACGTCTCTGATCGTCGTGCGCCGACACCGACTGCGGCGGCAGAGTTTGCGGTTCCTGTACGTTCGGAATTACTGAGTGAAGTCTTAAACAAGGAGCGTCGTTTTGTCGGCGCGGCCACGCGCACTATTGAACAGCGCCGTACGGCCCTCATGTCGGCGGCGCGCGGGTTGGGCCGACCCGAAGATATTCTTGGTGCCGCGACGCAACGGCTCGATCGTGCATCGGACGGACTTCGCTCGGGATTGCGCGCTCGGCTTGATAATGCACTGACGCAGGTTGCACGCGTGGGTGGACGATTGACGCCGAATTTGTTGGCTGGCGGCTTTGCGAAGCGTGAAAATACTATTGCGCAAATGTGGTCGCGCATTTCTGACCGCACGGACCGAATTGTGCGGGACCGTCACTCTCGGCTGACCTCGTCGGCGCGGGTGCTGGCGGCAGTTTCATATCAAAGTGTGCTTGAGCGCGGTTTTGCGCTGGTGCGCGGGACCGACGGGCAATTATTACGCCGCACAGGCGATACGGCTTCAGTGCCGGGCGGGCAGATCCAATTTGTTGATGGGACACGCGATTTTGTGTTCGACGGCAGTACTGTGCCATCGAAAAGCCAAAAAAAGCCTGTAAAAGCAGCACCCAAAACCGATAAAGATGAGAAACGATCCAACGTGAAGCCCAAGCAGCAGGGATTATTTGATTGATTTCGCGCTTTGACTAGCGCCCGTTGGGCGCGGTATTGATGCGAAACAAAGACAAGAGGCAATGCGCATATCATGAACAGCTTTGAAACCCTCGGCAGCGGCGAAGAGGCCGTCATTGAGTATGATGACGGAGATTTTCATATTGTCCGGCCAGGTTCCTATGTGATCTGCGCCGTGACCGGGACAAAAATTCCGCTAAAGGCGTTGCGGTATTGGAGCGTTGACCTGCAGGAGCCATATGTTGATGCCGCTGCGGCGACCAAAGGAATGAACCTTAAAGGGGGCGGGAATGCGTAAATTATCGTTTCGGGCTAAATTTGCTTTTGGCTTTGGCGTTTCAGCCATGTTGGCCGGTGCCGCTATTGCGCAAGATGCTAAGCATACTGATGACATTCCCGTCAGCGATAATGCGTTGATCGAAGCGGGAAAGAAAGTCAAAAACATAAAAACAGAAGGCGAGAAGGTTGACCTCGCTCGTCGTGCGAATTTTGCCGAAGCTATGAACGATGTTTCTGAGCGCCAAGAAGTGTTTACGGGTGCGCCGGAACATTTCACCATTGACGGCAGTTTCGCCCAAGGCGGGATTTTGTTCGGCCAGACTGAACGCGGTGCCACCGTCACCCTTGATGGCGATAGTGTTATGGTTGATGACGATGGACGGTTCTTGGTTGGTTTCGGTCGTGATAGTGCGCTTTCCGCATTGATGGTTGTTGCCTTGCCGGACGGTACGGTCGAGCGTCGCGCCATTGAGATCGAAGATCGCGAATTTCCCGTCGATAGAATTGATGGTCTTGATCAGTCCAAGGTATCTGGCTTCACCGAAGCGCAATTAGCGAAAATCGCAGTGGACCGTAAGAAGAAGTTGGCTGCGCGCAAAGATACGCAGCAACTTGCGGATTGGTCGGTCGGATTTGAATGGCCGGTGACAGGTCGGATCAGTGGCGTTTTCGGTTCTCAGAGAATTTTGAACGGCGAGCCGAAAAACCCGCATTCAGGCGTAGACGTTGCGGCCCCGACCGGCACACCGATTCTGGCCCCAGCGCCGGGGATCGTCCGTCTCGCAGAGGATGACATGTATTTTGAAGGCGGGCTGGTTTTGCTGGATCACGGGCACTGGCTCGAATCAGCGTTCCTGCATATGTCGCGTATTGATGTAGAACCGGGACAGCGCGTCGAAAAAGGTGATGTTATCGGCGCTGTAGGGGCCACGGGCCGCGTGACAGGGCCGCACCTTCATTGGAGCATGAAATGGGCCGGGATGTTGGTGGATCCCCAGCTTACGGTTGGTGCGATGCCGCTGAAGAAAGTATCGACACCCGCCGGCGATTAATTGCTTCCTCGTTAAGCGTTTTGTAATTGACAATCATTATCATTTGCACCATCTTTAGATGTAGGCCCATTTGGGCAGGTCAACAGATGGTAAGCTCACATGTATGTGTGCATTTGCAACGCGCTAAAAGATCGGGAACTCGCTGCTGCGAGTAATGATGCGCGCAATGTTGCTGAGGTTTTTCGTCGCTGTGGGCGCCGTCCACAATGCGGAAAGTGCCTTCCCGATGTTGCAAAGTTGATCGAGAATTCACGCGAACAGCAAAACGGAATTTGTAAACTCGCTGCTGAATAAGCGATTTTACTATTCGTAAATCGGTTTCACAAAACTTTCTGCGCTATTGCTTCTCGCTTGCAAAGATAAAGCTTTGTCTGCGGGAACAAATGAGTACCTTGCGTGTAACCAATGAAAAGGAGAGTTGATTCCGTGAAAGGTGATCAGAAAGTAATTGAATTTCTCAACAAAGCGTTGAGGCTGGAGCTGACAACGGTCAATCAGTATTTCTTGCATGCACGCATGTTCAAAAACTGGGGCTTTGATCGGCTCGCAAAAGTTGAATATGACGAATCTATTGACGAAATGAAGCATGCGGACAAATTGATTGAACGCATTCTATTTCTTGACGGGCTGCCTAATGTGCAGGACCTCGACAAGGTTTATATCGGCGAAAATGTTCGCGAGGCATTGGAATGTGATTTGCGTGCCGAACAACGTGCGCATCCGCTGTACAAAGATGCGATCGCTTACTTCGAGACAGTAAAAGATTATGTTAGCCGTGAATTGTTGGTTGAAATCCTCGAATCCGAAGAAGAGCATATTGACCATCTCGAAACACAGCTTGAATTGATGGACCGTGTTGGCGAGCAAAATTACCTACAGTCGCAGATGTCTGCGGGCGAATAAGGTGATTTGGCTTAAATCATTTGGTGTCGTTGTCGTCGCAATGTTTGCGGCGTCGTGTATGGCAGTGCCCAATGATGAAGGCCCAACATTCGGTGAAACCGGCGGTATGTGCGGTGGTTTTGCTGGTACAGCATGTCAGGCGGATGATGATTATTGCCGCTTTCAAGCCGGCACTTGCCATCAGATCGCCGACGTCGCGGGGAAATGTACGAACAAACCTCAGATTTGCACGATGGAATATCGTCCAGTCTGTGGTTGCGATGGCAACACCTATCCCAGTGCGTGCTCTGCTGCGAGCAAAGGGGTTAGTGTTGCGAGCGAAGGCGTTTGCAAAGAATAGTCAAGCGCCTTTTGGCCAGCGTCGGTGGAACCAAAGCCACTGACCTGGTCGCGCGCGAATGTCTTTTTCTATAGCTAAATTCATCAATGCCGTCAGGTCGTAGATATCTTTATTTAGATCTCCGCTTGGTGTGAACGCTAGTGGGTCGTGGAATTGAATATTGAACCGTGCGCCGTTTAATCGCTCTATACTGACGGGTGCGAGCGGGATTTTATACTTCAATGCCAACCGCGCCGCCGCATTTAGCGTCATGGCAGGGATGCCCATAAATGGTACAGAAATCCCGCTATTTAGTTTTTGATCCGTTAGCATTAAAAGCGAGCGTTTTTTATTGAGGGTGTCAAGCAGCGCGCGACTACCACGTTTCCCTTTCGGGATTTGGTATCGTGACATTACCTTTCCCCGTCGATTGATGATATATTCATCGGTAAGCGGATTGTTGGCAGCGCGATAAACGAAGCTTTGATCAACGCCTAATGATTCGAAAGCTGTTGGAATGACTTCCCAATTTGCAAAATGGCCTGAAAAAAAGATCGCAAAATGGCCATCCGTGACCAGGTCATCAAGCTTGTCTTTCCCTGTGATCGTGACGCGGCCGTTGGGAAGGTTCGGTTTTAGCTGTTCCAGGTGGGTAAACTCGGCGGCTGTTCGACCTAAATTTTCCCAGACTTTTTTTGTTGTGGCATTAATTTGCTTATCCGACCAATCGGGGAAGGCTTTGCGTAGATTATTTTCCGCGCGCATAGAGACAGACCGAATAAGAGGGCCGACGATGCGCAGGAATTTACCCGAAACGAACGATGCGCCATTGAGACCGAGAATTTTAAAAAAACCGCTCAACATCAAGACAAGCCCAAGCTCAATGCGATGCATGACGGTGACCGGCCGATCTGGTCGGCGTTCGGGTAATGGAATATCGTCAGTGTGTTTTTTCATGATGAACTGGCGGCGTGGATATTTTCAATCTTTTTCAACTTTGCCAAAACCTGCTGTTTTAATCCATCCGCATCATTGATGTGCATAGCGACACGTAAAGGCATTACGTGTTTTTTGAAATCTTCCGGCAATCGGACAAAGTCTTTTTCCGTTGTCATTAGCTGGGCGTTTTCTTTGGTCGCATCGCGCAATAAAACGTCAAGTTCGGCCTGTGAAAACTGATGGTGATCTGGAAAGCCAATAGCCTTTTCGACGTCAAAACCTTGTCGGGAAAGAAGGTCAAAAAATTTCTTTGGGCGGCCGATCCCTGCAAAAGCGATAACTTTTTGGGGCGATACCCTTCCTACAGGCTCAAGCCAAGCATGAAAATCTGTGCCCGTGATAGACTGCGCTTCTGCTTGAGTGTCTCCGACAGCAATCACGAGATCAGCACGTTTTTTCGCTGAGGCCAGTGTTTCGCGAAAAGGCCCAGCGGGGAAAGTTAGCGGATTGTCACTGGTGCTTTTTTTGTCGACCAGTAAAATTGAAATGTCCTTGTGAAGCGTCGGATTTTGATAACCATCATCCATTAGAATTGCTTGTGCACCATGCTCAACGGCCAGCGCAGCCCCCGCAGGGCGGAAACGGGATATAATCGTGTTTCCGCGCGCCGCAAGCAAGAGGGCTTCATCACCTACTTGATCAGCGTCGTGATGGTCGCGGTCTACAAGGGTCGGACCAGTGAATGACCCGCCAAAACCACGTGTCAGAAAACAGCTCTTTATACCGTCTTCTAAAAGGAATTCATGAATGCGTAAAGCAAGAGGTGTTTTGCCGACCCCGCCCAAAGTTGCGTTGCCAATACATATCACCGGGACAGACGCATGGTGACTGGCAGTCATCGCGCACCGTAATTTATGGGCGTATTGATATGCGAAGGCTGCGGGCCGAAGCGCCGTTGTTATTGCCTTTGCGGTCATGCTGGGGCTTTGCCAAAACCATGGCTCACGCATCATTGGTTTTTTCCGCGTTGGGCAGGTTTGGTTCTAATACGGCGCATACGTCGTTCAGAATTCGTTCAGCATCGTTTTCTGCGGCCTTGCGGGCTGCATCTGTCATAGCGCTGCGTGTTTTGTCGTCAGCGAATAATCGGCGCACAGCCGAAGCTATTTCGCGATCATTGCGCACTAACGCCGCGCCGCCGCCAATACGCATGCTGGCATAGGTTTCGACAAAATTAAAAATATGTGGGCCATGTAGGATCGCAGCACCGAGGCGGGCTGGCTCAAGCGGGTTATGGCCACCTTTTGCGGTTAGGCTACCACCAACAAAGCTGACATCACAAAGCCGATAAAACACACCAAGTTCGCCCAACGTATCGGCGATATACACATCCGTTTCCGGCGTGATCGGCTGATCTTTCGACCGTTGTGCAAAGCGAAGTCCGTTCTCGGTGCTTAGTTCCGCAACATTGTCCCCGCGCCCGGGATGACGTGGCGTAACGATTGTAAGAAGGTTGGGAAATTCCGCTTTTAGGATCTTGGCCGCAGCGAAAATGCTCTCTTCTTCGCCGGGGTGGGTGCTTGCTGCCAACCACAATGGCCTGTCGCCAATTTCACGTTTGATGTTCTCAAGGGCTTGGTCGTCTCCGGGTAGAGCCGGCGCAGCGTATTTCAGATTTCCGAGCGTTTCTACGTCGCGACCAGAGAGCATTGTCAGGCGTTCGGCGTTTTGTTGGTCTTGTGCCACGATGGTGTCAAACGATGATAGGATAAATTTAATTGCGTTGGGCTGACGTTTCCAATCATCAAATGAACGCGGTGAAATACGCCCATTCACCAGTGCCATGAATTTCGCATGTTGGCGCGCCGCTAGAATAAGGTTTGGCCAAAATTCAGATTCAACGAAAATCGCTGCGTCTGGTCGCCAATGTTCCAAAAAGCTGGAAACATAGTCCGGGTGGTCGAGCGGGATGAACTGATGAAAGGCACCTTCGGGCAACCGAGCTTGCATCAGGTTAGCAGAAGTTACGGTTCCGGTCGTGACAAGGAATTGATAGTCGGGTCGTAGGCGTCGCAACTGTTTAACCAGTGGGATTACCGAAAGTGATTCACCGACACTTGCACCGTGAATCCAGATAAGCGGACCGTTTGGCCGGGCACAGCCAGCCTTGCCTTTACGCTCGTCTATTCGCGACGGATCTTCTTTTCCGGCTTTCAATCGGCGCTGTAAAGCAAAGGATGCGATAGGCTCACCGGCCCGACTGATCGAGCGGTATAATTTTAGGCCTAGCGGTTCTCGCAATTCCGTATTCATATCCAACGGTGTCATTCTTTCTCTGCGTCGCATCGTCCCGCAAGGGCGTCAACTTTATGAGTGACGTCCTTTAACGCGGTTTCAAGATCGAGCCTGAAATTCTCAAGATCCGCTGCGCTTGCGTCATGGGGGACGGTGATCGGCTTTCCGGCAAGGTAATACCCCTTAGAGAACGGAGCTGCCAATAAGAACCTGTCCCAACTGGACATATGCTTACCCCGGGTGACCGAATAGGCAGCGGGAACAATCGGCGCGCCGCTCATCTGCGCTAATTTGATGACGCCAGGCTTGACCGTTTTTGCGGGGCCGCGTGGGCCGTCAGGCGTGAAGCCAACGACGGACCCTTTTTCCAGAGCGGCGATCATTTGGCCAATCGCTGATGCGCCGTGTTTATTTTTACCGGCCTTTTTGGGATTACTCGCTGAGCCGCGGATGAACTCAATACCAAAGCCTTTCACCCCGCGTGCAACGATTTCGCCGTCTCGGTGGGCTGATATTAACATATAGACCGGCAAGCCTGTTTCGCGCCGGATTGCAGCCCCCATTAGCAAACGCCCATGCCAGAAGGTGATGATGACGCCTTTACCGCCGTCAGCGGCAGATTGGAAATGCTCCCGGCCCAGCAAGGTCCAGCGCGTCGTCCTGTAAACCAGACGGATATATGACCCGATCGCAAAACTGGCGAGCGCAAGTATGATTGAGCTTCTGGCGAGGCGTTTCAGCATGTCAAAAGGGGGTTCCCCAATTCCTGCAACGGGTCAATAGCTTGCGTCTGATCGCGGCGCTGGCAACAATACCGCGACTGACTGGATATAGGAGTAAATGTGAGCGCCCAACCCCCAACGTCATTTGCATCCACTTGGTTGCTTGCGCGCCGCCTTTGGCGTGAGCATTTATCGCGCTATTGGCCACGTCTCGCCATGTCATTGGGATTTATGGCGATATATTCAGGTGCAAATGCGGCAATCGCTTTTGGCGTAGAGTGGATATTTTCGGGTCTTTCTGGTGCGTCCGGCGAAGACGTACCGGCACTATCCCAAATTAGCATCTTCGGGCCCGTGGTGATCATTGGGTTGGGGCTTATTTATGCGGGGTCACTTTATGCGATTAATCGGCTGAATGCCGGGGCGTCGTTGTCGGCGCTGCGTGATCTGCAAAACGATATGTTTTCAAAGTTGACGGCGCTCGACTTTGCGCAAACCCGTAAAGAAGCTTCGGGCCAATTTATATCCCGTTTCACGAATGACGTCACTGTTCTGCGGGAGACATTAAATCGCGTGGCTAGCGGTGTTCGTGACCTGCTGACATTTGGCGGACTTTGCGCAGCAATGCTTTGGTTCGATGCAGTTCTGTTTCTGATCGTTATTATTGTTTACGCTGGGGTCGGATTGTTTGTTGGCTATATCGGAAAAATGTTGCGCACTGCGTCTCGTCGTGCCCAGGACCAAGCCGGTGATGTAACATCTTTGATCGGCGAAACTGTAGCCGGCGCAAGGATGGTCAAGACCTATCAAATCGAACCGCTGGAGCGAGCGCGCGCGAATGCGGCGTTTGATGAACGTCTGCGGTTAATGAAAAAGATGGCTTATACCCGCGCAATGAATGAGCCAATCATTTTTGTGGCCGGTTCTATGGCGATTTCTTTGGTGATCGCGGCAGTGGCAATGCGTATTTCATCAGGTGCGATTGAGTTTTCGGAGTTCACCGGGTTTATGACCGCTCTTATGTTGTTATCTGCGCCTGCGCGCGGTTTAGGAACATTAAATGCAGTGGTACAAGAGGGCTTCGGTGCATTTGAGCGCATGCTGTCCTTGGTTGATCAGGTGCCTGAAATCACCACTAAGTCGAACGCTACGGAATTGACGCGTGGCGTGGGAACCGTTCAATTTGAAAATGTTCATTTCGGCTATGGTGATGGCGGCAGTGCGCTTAACGGGATTGATTTAGAGATTGCTGCCGGATCTATGGTTGCGTTGGTTGGGGCCTCAGGTGCCGGCAAGTCCACGCTAATCAATTTATTGCCGCGTTTATATGAACCAACAGACGGGCGCATTCTAGTAGACGGCAATGATATTCGTGATGTGACGTTGCGATCGTTGCGAAGTCAAATGGCGCTCGTCGCGCAAGATGCTGTGCTATTTAACATGTCGGCGCTTGAAAATATTGCATTTGGCCGGCCCGAAGCGGACCGCGGTGATATTATACGCGCAGCAATTGATGCGTCTGCAAATGATTTTATTGCGGCTTTGCCTAACGGATATGATACACCGCTGGGTGAGGGCGGGGCGAATTTGTCCGGTGGTCAGCGGCAACGCATTGCGCTTGCCAGAGCGTTTCTAAAAAACGCTCCAATCCTGTTGTTAGATGAAGCGACATCGGCTCTTGATGCTGAGTCAGAGGCGCAAATCAACGCCGCACTTAAGCGGTTGACCAAAGACCGAACAACTCTGGTGATCGCACACCGCTTAGCGACTGTAAAAGATGCAGACATTATTGTCGTAATGGATGGTGGTCGGATTATTGAAACAGGCACTCATGATGCGTTAATAGAAAAAAACGGTGCCTACGCTAAGCAAGCAGCGCTCCAGTTTTCTTAGGCTATTCTCGTCTAAGAATTATATCCGTTAACAGAGTGCCGATGGGCGTCGGTTGAAACTCTTTTTTCGTTTGCTCCGGATCGTATTCTGTTTCGACCCAATCAAAAAAAGCGTCAACGTCCGAAAGCGAAATATTGTTGTCTTTTGCGTATGCAATGTAGCGATCAAAAGCAAAGTCAATCACGCCGGTTTTACCGTGCTTGACGTGGCCATATTTGAAGGTGAGCTGATCTAGCGCACGATCTAGTGCTTCACCTTCGTGCAGGAACAAAAAAAGCGTGGCCATTAGTCCAGCTCGATCTGCCCCGGATTTGCAGTGCATAATCGCTGGGTATTCTATCTTGGAAAACATTTTCCGCGCGTTGCGGAGTATTTCTTTCGACGGTGCATCACGGGAATAGACGCGAAAATTTATGAGGTTTAACTCCAGCCTTTTACAGGCTTCTTCTTCGAGAAAAAGGATGCCGTTGGGCTTGTCACCGCGAAGGTTGATGACCGTCCGAATACCGCGTTTTTTCCAATCCGCGAGATCGCGCGGAGAGGGCTGGTAAGTCCGCCATAGCTTTTCAGCGGAAACCTCATGGGTATTGTCATAGATTTTGCGCAACACACCGTGATCGCCGAGCATTAACTCCCGCCAAGCGCGCTTGCGCCCTGCGGAAGTTAGAAACTCATCACGGGTGAGTGGCGTTGCCATGGGTCAGCTTAGAATTTCCCGTCGCCGTCTGGATCAAGCAATTTGTGCATGTGAACAATGAAATACCGCATATGAGCGTTATCGACCGTTGATTGGGCTTTTGAACGCCAAGCCTTCGACGCTGATTCATAGTCAGGAAAGACACCCACAATGTCGAGATCATTGAGATCGCGGAAGCTTACCTCTTCGAGATTTTCTAGTTCTCCACCAAAGACGAGATGAAGTAGCTGTTTGTCAGACATGGAATTACTCCGATTAGGATAAAATTAATCGCCAGCGATAGTCATCGCAGGCAGAAGAACGCTTGGTGCGTTGATGGCACCGCGGAATTCAAGGTCATCTGCGGGGATTAACCCGGCATACATTTCGAGAATATTCCCAGCGATTGTGATTTCGCTAACGGGATAGGCAATATTGCCGTCCTCGAACCAAAATCCCGAACACCCAACAGAATAATCACCCGTATTCGGATTAACCTGTGGGCCAAACATGTCTGTAACCAAAAGGCCGTTGTTGGCTTGATTAATTAGGTCGCTGAATGTTGACGATCCGGTTTCTAGGTAGAGATTGGTTGAACCTGATCCGGGGCCACCGCCGACGCCTCGCGTGGCGCGGCCGTTGGTTTCTAGTCCCAACTGGGCGGCTTGTGCGGTATTCATAAACCATGACGTCAGTTCGCCATTTTTAATGAGATCGATTCGTGAGTTCGATATGCCTTCGCCATCGAATGGCCGTGACCCGGCACCGCGACGGATATGCGGATCATCGATGATGTTAATGTTATCACCGAAAACCCTTTCGCCCATTTTGTCTTTAAGAAAACTAACCCCGCGCGAAATCGCGCCGCCGTTTACCGCGCCGACGAGATGCGAAAGCAATGACCGTGATAAGCGATTATCAAAGATGACGGGCGCTGTCTGGCTTTTTATTTTTCGTGGGCTTAGGCGCCGGACGGATCGTTCTCCGGCATTTGTGCCAATGATATTGGCCGTCAGGAGGTCGGCTATATGGGTTTTTGAATCGTAATCATAATCGCGTTCCATACCGTTGTCGTCTTGCGCGAGAACGCTAACAGAAACTGAGTGATTTGATCCGCCGGATTGGCCAAAGAACCCGTGGCTGGTCATCAGCCATTTTTGGCCTTCGCTATAACTTGCGCCGGCGCCGGATGAATTGACGACACCTTCGACAGCGAGCGCTGCGGCTTCACATTCGGCTGCGCGTTCTTTGAGGGCCTCGGTGTTCGGCTCTGCATAATCGCCGAGATCAAGCTCTTTGAATGGTTCGGATGCTAGCCGTTCCTTGGGGGCGAGCCCGCAATATGGATCTTCGGGGGCTGCTTTGGCCATGTCGGTGCAGCGTTGGGCGAGATCCTTGAGTGATTGTCTTGAGTGATCGGTTGTGGAAACCGAGGCCTGCCGCTTGCCGACCATCACCCGAAGCCCTAGATCAGCGCCTTCTGAGCGCTCGACGTCCTCCAAGTTTCCCATGCGCCAGGAAACGCCATGAGAAACCGAATGATATAAGACGGCATCGGCGGCTTCTGCGCCTGCGGCGGTGGCATCGGCGATGAGTGCCGCTAAAATATCTTGTGCTGTTTTACTTTGCATGGCGCGGAGATAAAGGCTTGCGCGGCGCTTCGCAAGTTATGAACTGGGGGGAACGCTTAAGAAATGCCGATTTCTGCTCGCGCGCCATCCTCCCATTCCTTCATGACGGGTAGGTCGATTATCATGTCGCGATATGCGCTTGCTTCAGCAGAAAGTGCTACAGGGCCATAGGTGGTAAGCCGCGAGACAACTGGTGCGTACATGGCGTCTGCGATTGAAAACTGACCAAAGAGAAAGTCGCCGCCCTTTCCATAGTCGCGGCGACACATCGTCCAGAGCGTATTGATTCGGTCGATATCCCGCTGAACACCCCCAGATGTGACGTGTTTCAAGTCGCGGTGGGTGACCTGCATCGGCCAAACGGTTCGTAGTGCGGAAAAGCCAGAATGCATTTCAGCAGAGACTGCCCTGGCTGTGGCGCGTGCTAGCGCAGCCTCTGGCCAAAGGTTTTTCTCGGGGAATTGGTCATTGAGGTATTCTGAAATGGCCAATGAATCCCAAACCGCGGCTTCTCCGTGCTGGAGGAATGGCACAAGGCCTGAGGGAGACTTTTTATTTAATTCAGCCCGGCTTTCCGGGCGGTCTAGTTTGATATTTTCTTCTGTAAACGGAATGCCGGCATACTTCATTAAAAACCACGGGCGTAACGACCAAGAAGAGAGGTTCTTATCACCTATGGTCAATTTAATTTCCGGCATGGTTTTAACTCGCGTTTTGAGTGAAGAAATTCGCGATCCACTGTCCCATGAGATCGCGATCCGTTCTATTTTGATAGCTGTCTACGCCAACACCAAATCGATCTGGTGGTATTCGATCTTCGCGCAGTTTCAAGAGTGATAACCCGTAGTCATGACCAAATTCCGGGTGCTGTTGAAACGAAATTGCTGGTCCTTGCGCATATTCAAGAATGCCCGCCGGGCAAAATTCCGACCCGCCGAGCGTCCGTGCGCCTGAGGGTGCTTCGATCACTTGGTCCTGATGAGAAACTGCGCAAGCAATTTGGTTGGCAGCGGGTACCATCCACGAAGCTTTATTGCTGATGTTATAGCGATGCACGCCGACGCCCCAGCCGCGTTCTGATTTAATCGCTTTTCCACCAAAAGCCTGTGCCATTAATTGGTGTCCAAAACAAATACCCACTTGTGGCTTACCAGCCGTGGCGGTTTCCTTGATTAAAACTTCACACGGGGCGATCCACTTGTGCTCCTCATAGACACCTGCGGGCGAGCCGGTAATCAAGAGTCCATCAAAACTGCTGACAGGCGGGAGCCCCTCGTTAGTGAGCGCGTTTGCCGTCGAAAATGAAAACTGGGGTGCATGTGGGCTAATTAACCGCTCAAACATTGAGGGATAATCACCAAATTGGCCTTTTAGTGGTTCCGGCGGTTCACCCGTCACAAGGATGCAAATGTGCATTTTCTAGCCTCTTATCTGTACCAAGTTCTTGATCCCTAGCCGGTCATCGCGTCAAGTCAGAAATCAAGACTATGATAAAGGAATGGCCCATGAGCGAACATATTTCCGTGAAGCAGGAGGGTGCGATTATGCGCTTGGGATTTAATCGTCCTGAAAAGCGCAATGCGATTACTGCTGAAATGTACGGTGCCTTGGCTGATGGATTAGCCGCAGCTAATCAAGACCCAGCCATTCGTGTCGTGCTTTTTGAATCAACGGGCGATATTTTCACCGCAGGGAACGACATCGCTGATTTCATGTCGGGTAATTCGAACCCAACTGATACTCATGATCTTCCCCCGGTAGTACGATTTTTGGAGGCGGTTGCTTTGGCGGAGAAACCCTTGATCGCCGCGGTGCAGGGCGGTGCAGTTGGGGTTGGGGTGACCATGTTGCTTCACTGCGATCTGGTTTTTGCCGCTGAGAGCGCCACCTTCCATACGCCTTTTGTGGATCTTGGATTAGTGCCGGAGGCCGCATCCAGCCTATTGATGCCCGCAAATATTGGCCATCAATTAGCCGCAGAAATGTTGATAGCAGGCAAAAAAATTGATGCGGTTCGTGCGTGTGAGTTTGGTTTCGTGAACGAGATTGTAGGGGCGGGCGATTTGGCTGCGACGGCCACAAGAGAAGCCGAGGCAATCGCGGCAAAAGCCCCGGCAGCAGTTCGGTTGACTAAGAAATTGATGAAGGGCGATCTCTCACCGGTCCTTGCGCGGATGAAAGAGGAGGGCAGCTTGTTCGCAAGCCAACTTCAATCGGCGGAGTTTCGTGAGGCGGGTATGGCATTTATGCAAAAGCGAAAGCCAGACTTTTCCAATCTTGGTTGATGTTACTCGGCCGGATGGGTCTTATCTATTGTGTTTTTAATCACCGGTGGAAATCGATGTTGATAGCGGCGGAGTTTTTCATCGAGAGCTGGCCACCTGGACCGCATGTGGCGGATTAACCGCTGCACCATGGGCACGTAAGGGGCCAATAAGGCGCATCCCAATGTTATCATGATGAGGCCAAAAGGAAGCGGCAAGGGCAGTACAATGAGCCCCGCAACAATCAAAGTTGCACCAAAAAACTGATGAATGATCGGCAACATGCCGAAAACGCTCCCGCAAAAAAGAAAACTACGGCAAACGCCGTCGAAATAAACTATGCGCCACTATAGCTACCGTAAAGGGGAATGGTGAAATATAGGCTAAATCCGTTCATTCCCATTGTATTCAGAAATCATATAGGAATGGCACCGCGCGTTCGCGACGCATAGGAAGTTTCAAATCGGCAAGGTAATCTCGAAAAATGTCTTATCAATCTCTCCGAGACTTTATCGAAAAGTTGGAAAAAGCGGGTGAATTGATCCGGGTTTCTGAACCCGTATCTGTTGACCTTGAAATGACTGAAATTCAAACACGGTTGCTCGCCGAAGGCGGCCCTGCGGTAATTTTTGAGCGCCCTGTGATGGAAGACGGTTCAGAATCGTCAATGCCAGTTCTGGTCAATTTGTTCGGCACGGTGAAGCGCGTAGCCATGGGGGTGACGCTTGAGGGCAAGGAGCGAACCACAGGCGAAGAGTTGCGGGAGGTCGGGGAGCTTTTGGCTTTCTTACGTCAACCAGAGCCACCGGGTGGATTAAAAGACGCGGTGGCAATGTTGCCATTGGCCAAGACAGTTATGGCAATGAAGCCTGCGAGTCGTGATTGGGGTGCGCCTTGCCAAGAGGTAGTCAAGACCGGCGACGAGATAAACCTAGACGAATTCCCTATTCAAATTTGTTGGCCGGGGGAGCCAGCACCACTGATCACTTGGCCATTAATTGTAACCAAAGGGCCATCAGAAAAGCGGGAGGATGACTATAACCTTGGCATCTACCGTATGCAGAAGATGGGACCAAACAAAACTATTATGCGATGGCTAAAGCATCGCGGTGGCGCCCAGCACCATCAGCGTTGGTCGAAAGTGCATAATGAGCCATTACCAGCGGCGGTGGTGATTGGCGCAGATCCAGGAACGATACTGGCGGCAGTAACGCCAGTCCCCGATACGCTTTCTGAATATCATTTTGCAGGACTGTTGCGCGGGAAAAAAGTTGATCTTGTTGATTGCAAGACGCAGCCACTAAAAGTGCCGGCCCATGCGGAAATAATTCTTGAAGGATATGTTTCGCTTGACGAGTATGCTGATGAAGGTCCGTATGGCGATCATACTGGATATTATAACTCGGTTGAGAGATTCCCAACATTCACAATAACTGGGATCACCCATAGAAAAGATCCTATTTATCTCTCTACATTTACGGGGCGTCCGCCGGATGAGCCGAGTGTATTGGGTGAAGCGTTGAACGAAGTTTTTATCCCTCTAATACAACAGCAATTCCCGGAAATTACAGATTTCTGGTTGCCGCCTGAAGGGTGTTCATATCGAATAGCTGTAATTTCTATGAAGAAAGCGTATCCCGGCCATGCGAAGCGCGTGATGATGGGCGCGTGGTCGTATTTGCGCCAGTTCATGTACACCAAATGGATCATTGTTGTTGATGATGATATCAACGCCCGTGATTGGAAAGACGTCATGTGGGCTGTTTCGACAAAAATGGATCCAGCACGTGATATTACTGTTATCGAAAATACACCCATAGATTACCTTGACTTTGCTAGCTCAGAGCCAAGCCTTGGGTCCAAAATAGGTTTGGATGCGACCGACAAATTGCCGCCCGAATCCAAAAGGGAATGGGGCGAAGAAATCAGAATGTCTGAGGGCGTTATAAATCGCGTTGACAAATTGTGGTCAAAACTCGGCTTGCCAGGCAGTGGCAAAAGAATTTGGAAATCATTTTAGTAATGGCCATCGAAAATATTTTGCGTGAACGAGCCGGTAAAAAGTGCGAACTTTGTGCAAATTCGGAAAATCTATCTGTATACTTCGTACCTCCACATAATGATGGAGCTGTCGATAAATCTATACTTGCCTGCGCAACCTGTACGGGTCAGATCATGGAAAACGCAGATATTGATGTACATCATTGGAGAAATTTGAACGACAGTGCGTGGAGTCAAATCCCTGCAGTTCAAGTGGTGGCGTGGCGGATGTTGTCGCGCCTTCGAGATGAAGCATGGGCCCGGGATTTGTTGGAAATTCTCTATCTTGACGATGCTACAGCGGCTTGGGCGCAATCAGGTATTGAAGCGTCCGACGAGGTCGGAATTCGGCACATAGATTCGAATGGTACGGAGCTCGCTGTTGGCGATTCTGTTGTCCTTATAAAGGATCTGAATGTGAAGGGGGCTGGTTTTACGGCGAAACGAGGGACAGTGGTGCGAAACATCTCGTTATCGCCTAACAACGCGAAGCATATTGAGGGAAGAGTTAATTCACAGCAGATTGTAATTCTGACTGAGTTTGTAAAAAAATCGAATTAGATCAGCTTTCGCTACGAGCAGAATCAACTAAGTCGAGAAAATCTTCAGGTGTTCTTACTTTTTCGATTTTATTCGCAGGGATAGTGATGCCCCACCCATCTGCCATTGCTTGATAGCGTGGGCGTCGCCACTCAATTAATCGCGCAAAACCCCATCGAATAAAATGGTCAGGATCAACATTTTCTTCTGCGCAACCTGTTTCTGAAAGGTAGTCTGCCCAGACATCGCGAAGAAAAGTTTCATTGTAGAACATTGGTTTCGGATTTTTATCAAAACGTGTTTTTAGTGCGCCGGCATGAGAATCATCGCCAGCTATATATACAAGCAGGCAGGTCTGGCTCAGGGTCCGTAATACAGGATCATTTTCATCTTCTGGGTCTACGACCTCGCAGATTGATCCGCCAGTATCGCAAATAAATCGGTCATAGCCGTAGATGCTCCGTGCTTTCTCGACAAAAAGCGGCGTATCCATCAGTGCTCGAATTTCTGCGTCTTGGTGCTCGCGTTGACGTCGAATATATTCGTCAAACGGGATGCCTCCCTTGCTGGGGTCGCCTGGTTTTCCTAAATAGGTCGAGAGTGGGTCGAGATTGTCGAATGTAATATTTGACGAGATGTAAATCGAATCGGTAAGTAGTAGTTCGCGCAGAAGCGGGACTTTTGTTGCTTCTCTTTTAAAGTTATCGACGATTGCTTCATCCATATATCGAGTACCAATCCGGTAATCGATAGAGTAGTGAAACCAGCGATCCTGACTTCGTAGAATCGAAGCAATCCGCGTTTTTCCAACGCCGGACATGCCCATTACGGCAATCGGATCACCCCTTTTATACGTTCTCATCAGTCCTAATTCCGCGAAATAAGTAACTCGTCACTTTGGCTTAACGGGTTAAGCGACTTCTGCCAAATTCTTTTCGACGTGATTTTATCGTTCTGTAAACGCACGATCAACGGACCTAGCAACGGGCTTAAGAATATATCGCATAAAGCTACGCGATTGGGTGACGATTTCTGCTCGTACTTGCATACCCGGCGATATTGGCCGTTGTTGTCGACCTTTGCCGATAATCTGCTGCTCTAACGCGATATAGGCGATGTAATATGGTTCTCCGGAGCGTTCATCGGTAAACGTATCTGCGGATATATGAGATACCGCCCCAGGAATTTTGCCGTATCTATTTGGATCAAAAGTCGTAACCGAAACATCGGTTTTGAGCCCAGCAAAAACATGGCCGATATCTTTTGGGTTCACTCTTACTTCTGCCATAAGTTCAGCGTCCGTTGGGGTGATTTCCGCCACGGTGCCGCCGGGTCGAACGACATCACCTTCGCCAAATACCAATACATCATTTACGATTCCTGCAATTGGTGCCCGTACGGTTAGTCGATTTGATCGGTCCTTAAGTGAAGCCATGGGTTCCTTAAGTTCCGCCAATTCGCCAATAACGTCGGCGCGCTCCTCGGCAATACGGTTATGATATTCAGCTAATGAACGCTCGCGTTCGGCTTTAGCACTGGCATAGGCGCGATGTGCTTGCTCTAATCTTGATCGTGCCGCAGCGCTACTAGCTTTGGCAGACGCTGCCGCTGATTTTGCTTTGAGGTATGACTGTTTTGACGTGTACCCCTCTTCAATCAAGCTTTCTTGAATCTCGAGTTGCTCTGTCGCGTAACCCAAAAGTTCGACCTCAGCATCTCGTTCTGCTTTTGCTCGGTTGACTTCAGATTGCGCGGATTCTTCTTTTGCTTGCAATGTTGCAATAGTTGCGCGGTGCTGCTCGACCGCAGCATCAAAAATCGTTTGTTGCTCGGTGATTGCGTTTTGCCATTCCGTACTCATTGAAGAGAAGTCAGGATTGCGGTTTTCCGCCTGTGCCGACAGACGTTCGGAGCGTATACCCAAGCTCGCATAGCGCGCATTCATCCGGTTAAATTCTCCGCCGCCGCTTTCCGAATTCATCACAATTAGCGCTTGGCCTTTTGCAACGACATCACCCGGAGAAACGAGCACTTCTTCCACGATGCCGCCTTCGAGATGGGCGGCGGCGCGCGACGAACCGTATGCTGCGATTGTGCCCGGAGCCACGGATAGCTCACGCACATGTGCGATGTTAGCCCATACGAGAAGCAAAATTATTAGACCACTGACTACGGCCATAGCTGCGTTAGCGAGGGCGGGAGGGGCTCCCTCTTCTAGTTCTATTGGAAGCGCGAGTCCGTGACGTTCGCCGGCGTGTAAATGTTCTGCGTGTGGTTTTTGTTTAGTATCGGTCATCGTCTTGCTCATTTTTTGATTATGCCGCAATAATTTTCGGTACGATTTGTTCGGGTGATCCAACCTCACGAACGATGCCGCGATCCATCCAGACGACAATGTCAGCGAGACGCATATGGCTTGGGCGCTGAGTGGTCATAATAACTGCACTTTTGCGGCGCTTTTCCTCGAGTATCGAAAGTAATGCACGCTCTCCATATACATCCAAGGTCGCTGCTGGTTCATCGAGAAGATAGATTGGGGCATCTTTAATGAACGCACGCGCGAGCGAAATTTGGCTCAGTAGTGCATCGGGCCAGGTCGAAAGCGCCATCGCCGTGCAACGCGTATCCATACCTTCATCCAGCGCTGATCCAAAATATTTGTCTATGCCCAACTTTGTTGCGACCTCCATGACTTTATCACAGGTCGCATCTGGCCTAGCTAGACGGATATTTTGCGCAACAGTCCCGTGGAACAGATCTGGGGAAGAAAGCCCGACACCAATGGCATGACGCCATTCTCCTTTGTCTAATTGACGAAGGTCGAGCCCGTCGATGAAGATTGATCCGGCCTGTTGTTGATGTAGACCTAGTAACACTCGTAAAGCCGTAGATGTTCCTGATCCGCTCTGTCCGTATAGGCATAGTATTTGGCCGGGGTTTACATCAAAGGATACACCACGGAGGGAGGGTTCTTTTTGACTCGGATAACGAAATGTTACTTTGTCAAAAACAATCCGGCCTTTGAATGTTCTGGGAATGGTTGGCCCTGTGTTTGGTTCACGTTCGAGTGGAATTTGAACCAAACGGTCAACTTGTTGAATGCTCTGAAGTGTTTGGCCAAGTGTTAAGCCACTAAGAAACATGCTGCGAATTGGTCCGAGCACTCGCCATGACAAAGCCATAACGGCGATAAGCGCCCCAGCGCTCAAAGTGCCTTCAATGACTTGGCTCGTACCGATTGCTAGAACCGCGGCACCTGCTACCGCAACCATCGACTGAGAGAATGTTTGAATGATGAAATTCAACTGACGGGATTTCATATTCGCATAGCTCGCTTCAGCCGAAAGCTTGCGTTGGCGTTTTAGCCAAATATGCTCCGCTCCCAAATCATGGATGGCCATTTGAGCGGATACAGCCTCTACCGTCAGGTTGTTTAACTGGGCGCGCTTATCACCGGCTTTGCGGATAAGCTCATTTGTTTTTGGTATCGCATAAGATGCGATAACAGCATAAAGCGCGACCAAGGATATAGGTACCCAAACCAACGGGCCGCCAATAATTGCAATCACAGCTAAGAAAAGTAGAACGAATGGGAGGTCAAAAAGAGCACCAGCAAGAGGACCGGTAAAGGCTTCGCTCAAAGATGTCATTTGACGAAGTCGTGTCAATTGCGACCCAATCGGCGCATCTTCGGTATGCGCTAGCGCTAGATGCAGCAAGTGCCGAAATGCTGTTTCATTCAATTGTTCATCAAGTCGCGCGCCGAGATAAGCCTGCAGTCTTACGCGAACTTGCCGCAGAATAAAATCAGCCGCGATGATCAGGCCAATTCCTATCGTGAGACCGATCAAAACATCTGTCGATTTTGCGCCAACTGCTTTGTCGTAGACGGACATTACATATACGGGCGGCGCAAGGGCCAATAAATTGACGGCAAAACTGATCAGAAAGATTTGAATTATAACGGGACGAAATGCTTTGAAAACGCCACGTGACCATGGGGGTGTCATTCCGGGTGCCGCTTGAGTGCTTTCTATTTGTTCTGGAAAAATTGCTAAAGCATTTAGAGAATTAATTTTACGCTCAGTGGTTTCACCGGTCACGGGATTAAACAACCGAACTGAACCAAGTTCTTCTGCTTGTTCTGCAAGATTAACGCGGCCATCCGAAAACCGGATAAAGCAGGGCAGGAATTCATTACGCAAATTTTTGCTCGAAGCGGGTTCGACGGTAGATGAAAATCCGAGACGGAAAAGCACGGACCGAAACGAAGCGACCGACGTAATGTTATCCGCGTGCGGCATGGATTCAAAAATCCTCCGCTGACCACCAGACCAGCCGATCAGCTTAAAAAAGCGATTGATCGTTGCAATGCAATCGCTATTTGCTGCGCCTTGAAAATTTTTCTTTCCAGAAAATGTCGCACGCAATTTCTGTTGCATTTGATGAACGGGATGCGTTTTGCTTGGGCCAGCGGATTGGCGTGGACTTTCTGCAAAGGGTGTTCTCTGACTAACCTGTTTTATCATGATGCCTGCGCCCGTTGTGGGGCCGCATTTCCGGAAATTGGCGCAATCGAACCGTGTTGAACTTGAAAAGTAGTATCGGCAAGTTTGATTAGTGACGGCCGATGGGTCGAAATAATAATGGTTATTCTTCCTCGTAATCGCATAAGTGCTTCGACCAGACGTTGTTCACCGGAGAGGTCAAGAAGTGTGTTCGCTTCATCAAGTATCAGAACAGAAGGATGCGCCGCGATTGCGCGGGCGATACAAATACGTTGCGCTGTCGGTGAAGGAATGTCGCGTCCAGCGGCACTTTTCAGTAGTGTATCATAGCCGAGGGGCATTCGAACGACTTCGGTATCAAGTCCCACGATCCGTGATGCTGTAAGCGCCGTTTTCGTCGAGTACTCGCCGAACATGGTTAGATTTTCCAGAATGCTGCCGCGAAACAGCGTTGGATTTTGACCGACATATCGAACGGATTTGCGCATATTCTCTGATCCAATATCTGAAGAGATTGAATCGGTTCCGAGGTAGATGGCCCCGCTGGTGATCGGAGTGTCCCCCATGATTGAGCGAAGCAAAGAAGAGCGTCCACTTCCGTCGTCGCCCTTAAGCGCAACAATTTCGCCGGCATTAATTTTAAAACTCAAGTCGGAAAAAATAGGCTTCGAATTTTCGTGCTGAATTGTGGCGAATTCAAAAGTGATACTCTTTGGCGTGATCTTGTTGGGTAGTTTTCTGGGGCGAAGTATTTCGGAGTCACAGCTGGAAAACAGCAACCCTATTCGTTCACGACGGTGGTTCGCCAGCTGGATATCATTTAGACTGGTCAGTGATCGTAACAATGGTTGTAGAAGCTGAGATGATAGCAACATGCAGCACGCTAACGCACCGAGTGTTAAACGCCCGTCTAATACCATTAACGCACCAACGCCAACAATCGCGATGACTGATAGTGAGGCATAAATTGCATTATATGCTTGAGCCGTGCTGCTTAATTGTATGATCTTTTGCGTGATAACGCTCGCCGCTGATTGAAGTCGCTCGAACCGTCTCATCATCAACGGCTCCATTGCTATAGATTTAATGGTTTGCATTGAGCGAAGCACTTCAATCAAAAAGTCCTGTTTCCGTGATTCATGTGCTTCTCGTTCCGCAACCGCTGAATTTAGAGATTGGGTACGACGAGCGGCCAGATATCCAAAGCCTGCAAATAGTGTTAGCACCACGCAAAATACCCACCCGCCTATAAGAACGATGACAGAAGCAAAAATAGGTATGAAAAACACGTCGACTGCTACAACACGGGACTGTCCGCCAATGAACCCTCCTAAACCGGAGATCGCATTGAGGCGTTCGAGATGTTCGCTAGCAGTGGTCCGCTTGAATTTTGATGGACGTGTTGCGAGCATAGATGCTAGCGCTTTTGTGGTTAGTCGATGAGTATAAGATGCGGCTGCCCAGTTGATGACTGACGCGCGAAAGTACTTTAACAGACCATCAATAATCACGACACAGATTAACATCAAGATGAGAGCGGACAAAGTGCTATAGGCGGCATTGGGCAATACACGGTCATAAATTTGTAAGACCGTTAGCGGCAATGCTAGCCCGAGCAGATTGATTATGGCTGATGCAATATATGTGGTTTTATTGAGTGCTGGTTCTGGCAGTCCGCGCACTGCAGGGTCTGGTGCAGGACGAAGCCCGGTTAGCAATGCTCGTGCATTCTGTAACATAGATTAATTTTACTCGTTACGAAATTGTTCAGGCCCTGTTTATGGTTAAATCCTTTCGGAATAATAATTTCAGTCAAAAAAACTGTTCGATTTACGTTTGATTAACTAGCTTGATAAGTTCCTGATTAATTACATTTGGCTAGGGTGCCCTCAGTTGTGTATCAACAGAAGGCATTCAAATGGCTCAAAATTCAAACCCTCGTTCAGGCAATCAGGTTGCTCCGGAATCTGGCAAGCCCGTACACACAAACAGTGATTCAGCAGTTGAACGTGAAGATCTTGAGTTACAATCGGAGCAAGAGGCGCTTAAGAATGCCAGAGAGACGTCGCCTGAAGAAATAACGGGTGGGGATGGCTTTGAGGGCCGAGAGAACTTTCATTACGGGGCACAAAACGCTGAAGATGATTTGGCTGAAGGTTCTAGTTCAGGTAGAACCGACGGTGGCGAATTCTCTGCGGCATCCGACCTCTATGAACTAAATGGAAGCACAGAGGTTTCTTCTGTGCCGGCGCAATCAGCTGGAAAATCTACAGAAACTCGTTTTGTAGATCAGGCCGTATCGCCTGAGGAAGCACAGGTTCATACCGCATCTTTTACGCCTGAGAATTGGCGGATGCCTAGCGCACCAGAATTTTCGTCTGGTGCCGATCCGCAAGTTCAAAATGTTGACATTGGCGAGCAATCGCCGAGCGAAACGGCTTCGGTGTCTACATTAAGGGGGGTGCCAAATAATGCACCGTCAGATCTAGTGCTTTCGTCTCAGGCTGTTGCTGAGAACGCGCCCGGTATTGTTGTTGCTGAACTGAGTGCATTTGATCCTGATAAAAATGATATAGTTTCATTTTCTCTTTCAGAAGATGAATCTGGCCTGTTCGAAGTTGTTGGAAATCAGTTGAAACTTCGAGAGGGGATTTCATTAGATTTCGAAACACAAAATTCGTATGTCGTGACAATTCAGGTTACCGATGAAGATGGTGCCGGTTTTTTTCAAACAGTAACGCTTGATGTAAATGATGTGAATGAAGCGCCGACAGCGCTTACATTATCTGGTAGCGGTGTAAACGAAAATGCAACAGGTGCGATCATAGGTGACGTTTCGGCTTTTGATCCGGATTTTGGCGACGCTTTAAATTATAGTGTATCAGATGAACGTTTCGAGGTGGTTGCCGGGCAGTTGAAACTTAAAAGTGGTATTAGTTTAGATGCCGAAACTGCGAATGCGATCACGTTAGAAATTACAGCGACCGATAGTGAAGGCTTCGAAACTATTGAACGATTTACAGTCAACGTGAACGACGTCAACGAGGCACCTGTTGATATTCAGTTCTCAGAATTGTCAGTGGACGAAAATAACGCAGGGGCGATCATATCAACTTTGACTGCGTTAGATCCGGATGTTGGTGATGTTGCATCTTTCGCTATTGTTTCTGACTTATCTGATAACTTTGAGATTACCGGTAATCGGTTGAAGCTAAAAGATGGGGTTTCATTGGATCATGAAGCGCAACCGAGTTTTGATATAACAATTTCAGTGACAGATCAAAACGGCGCTCAATTTGAAAAGACCGTGACGGTTGATGTCTCAGATATAAACGAAACACCGACCGATCTTTATCTTTCTGATAACAGTGTTAGTGAGAATGAAGCGGGTGCGGTTGTTGCAACGTTAAGTTCATCTGACCCCGATCAAAATGAGAGTCTCACATACACCATAAGCGAAGATAATTCAGGTCAGTTTGAGATTGTCGGGGATCAGTTAAAACTCAAAGATGGCGTTACGCTTGATCGTGAAAGTGAAGCGTCACATGATGTAACGGTTGAAGTGACGGACAGTGCGGGGAATAGCTATCTTGAGACAGTCACGATTGACGTTGCAGATGTCAACGAAGCCCCAGTTGATGTTTCCATTACCCCTAACCAAAGTAATGGTGTGCTGTCACTTAATCAGCGCGGCGGTAACGACGATTACGCTATCGCCTCGAATCTTGAAGGTTTTCCGAATGATGCGCTAACTGTTGAGGTTAGTTTTGCCTCATCTCAAACGGATGTTGGCAATGGTGTTCCGTTGTTCTCATATGCTGCGAGCAATGGTGGGCATAATGAAGCGTTGATCTGGCTGAATGGGTCATCTGGCCGCGTTAGTATTTTTCTTGCTAACAAAAGCTTTGACACTGGAATTTCTAATTCGAGCTTATTGGACGGCGAGCAGCACCAGATTTCATTTAGTTGGGATCAGTCATCGAATGACCTAAAGGTTTACGTTGATGGAGAGCTCAGTTTTTCCCAAAGCATTGAGATACGAGATCTAGTTTCTGATGGTACGTTGGTCTTCGGTCAGGAACAGGACGCCGAGGGTGGGCGCTTCGATACTTCCCAAGTTTTTGAGGGACAAATTTCCGAAGTAAGAATATTCGACTATGCAAGAAGTGAGGATGAAATTTCCGATCATGCCGGTCGTCAAATTGATGACCCTGAAACGGAACCCGGTCTTGTAAATAACTGGATCATGAATGACACAGATGGTGTTGTTGAGGATCTTGTCGGCGTTGATCATTTGCAGCTTAAGAATGGGGCGCAGATTGAGGGTGGAATTGCTTACGGTGTTCCGACCGTTACCGAAAATCAAAATGGCGCAACGGTGGGAACACTGAGCGCTAGCGACCCACAAACAGGCGGAAATGTCACTGAATTCGTGATTTCAGATGACGCGTCGGGAAAATTTGAAATTGTCGGAGATCAGTTGAAGTTAAAACCCGGCGCATCGTTAGATTATGAAAATCAGAGCGAGCATCAGATTACGGTCAAAGCTGTCGGTGCTGATGGGGCCTCTACGGAACAGTTGATTACGGTTAGTGTTGCGGATGTTGACGAGACCAACACAATTACTGGTACGGAAAGGAATGACCGACTTTACGGTGAAGCTGGACAAGACACAATTTACGGCAATGGCGGTAACGATGTTATCAATGGCCGGGGTGGCGCGGACACCCTCTATGGCGGCGATGGGAATGATATAATATACGCCGATTCCCAAGATACTGTATTCGGCGGCGATGGCAGGGATCGCGTGATCACTCAGGGGACAGATGGGATTTCCATCGACATGGCTGCTTCAAGCGTTGAACGTGTTGATGGTGGTGCTGGCAGCGATAAGATTGATGCGAGCGGGATGAAGGAGCGCGTCATTCAG